>NZ_CP043450.1:0-1272133 GCF_003286415.2 Mucilaginibacter rubeus
ATGGAAGGAAGCGTATTAACCATACAAGTACCAAGTTTATTCTTTTACGAGTGGCTTGAAGAGCACTATGTAGGGTTGCTGCGCAAAACCATTAAGAAACAATTGGGCGATGAAGGACGTTTAGAGTATAATATAGTTGTTGAGCAATCATCAAGTAAACCATACACAACTAACATGCCTTCAAACGGAAATGGCGCTGATTCAAAACATCAGAGTATGCCGATACCTATTTCAATTAACAAGGACATCAAAAATCCTTTTGTTATACCCGGGCTTAAGAAGTTGAACGTAGATCCTCAGCTTAACCGTAACTACACCTTCGAAAACTTTGTTGAAGGTGATTGCAACCGCTTGGCCCGTTCGGCAGGTTACGCGGTAGCTGCTAAACCCGGTGGTACCTCATTTAACCCGTTGATGATTTATGGCGGTGTGGGTTTAGGTAAAACCCACCTGGCACAAGCCATCGGTAACGAAATCAAGCGCACCCTGCCCGATAAACTGGTACTGTATGTATCATGCGAAAAATTTACACAACAGTTTGTTGATGCTTTAAAGCATAACAACATCAACGACTTTGTGAACTTTTACCAGGCCATTGACGTGTTGATCATGGACGATGTGCACAACTTTGCCGGTAAAGAAAAAACACAGGATTTCTTCTTCCATATATTTAACCACCTGCACCAGTCTGGCAAGCAGCTGATCATTACATCAGATAAAGCGCCTAAGGATTTGGCCGGTTTGGAAGAACGCCTGCTTTCGAGGTTTAAATGGGGCCTGTCTGCCGATTTGCAGATCCCTGATCTGGAAACCCGTATGGCTATCCTGAAAAATAAGATCTATCAGGACGGTATCGATCTGTCAAACGATGTGATTGAGTATGTTGCCCATAACATCGACAATAACGTACGTGAACTGGAAGGAGCCATGGTATCATTGCTGGCACAATCAACCCTTAACCGCAAGGAAATTGACCTGAACCTGGCTAAACAAATGTTGAAAAACTTTGTGAAGAACTCATCTAAAGAAATTTCGATGGAGTACATTCAAAGCCTGGTGTGCGAGTATTTTGAAGTGCCTATTGAAATGGTGAAATCACAAACACGCAAACGTGAAATTGTACAGGCACGTCAAATTTCAATGTACCTGGCAAAAGCCCATACCAAAAGCTCTCTTAAATCAATTGGTCATTTCTTTGGCGGTCGCGACCACTCAACCGTGATTTACGCCTGCCAAACTGTTGAGGACTTAATTGATACCGATAAGAAATTTAAAGGCTACGTAGCCGATATTCAGAAGAAATTAAAAATGAGCTAATATTTGCGCTGTTTTAAGATATACAAAGGCCGGTTAATTAACCGGCCTTTGTTGTTTATCAGGTTTAAACTGTAACTTTAAGAGATTACATCGTCTAAACCTTATATGAAAAAGCTAAACCTACTCCTTATCCTGCTGTTCGCAGGCTTTTCCAATATTTTTGCCCAATCTGTTACCCTTGAAAAAGGCAAGGAGTTTGAGATCGAGGCTCATACCGTGACCAACACGGCCGACAATCAAAACGACTATAAATATACCTTTTGGTTTAAAGCAGGAGATCGGAATGGGGTCAACACCATATTCGATTGTAAATTGGTTAAAGTAATTTATGCCGAAAAATTTACCAAATACAGTTTTGCTAACAGTATTTTAAACACCGATACGGTTCGTGGTTTCAGGCTTAATACAACAACTTCACTGTTGCCCCTGGCACTGTTACATCAACCCTTAAAGGTAACAATAGGTCCGCATGGCGAGTTTTTGAGCGTCACCGGTTTTGATGAAGCAATACAGGATGCTATAACTCGCTGGGTATTAAAAGATGATATAGCTAATCAGCTCAAAGATAACTCGAAATATTTTCCTAAAGATGTAATAGGAAGCTTGTTCCTGCCTTTGCCGCAACAACGTATAGCTTATAAAAGCGAATGGTCGAGCCCTAATACGAGGTATAAGGTTACTGCCATCAACGGGGCTTTGCTTTATATCACTACCACTGGTATTAAAGTTCCGGACAGCCAGGGCGAGGATGTTAGTGGTAATATAGTTTTCAATGAAGTAACAGGTTTAACTGAGCAATTACAAAATAGTAGCCCGTCTAAAATTGAAATCGCCATTGATGGCAAAAAGCAGCTCCTGCCGGTATTTTATCGTAGACAAACTGTTCGTTATGGCGCGGAGAAACATTTGCCTGATACCGCCTGGATTAATATGGTTGTAAAAACCCATACCGCATTTGGTAAGGCATTTAAATCAGGTACCGAGATGGACTCTGTAAAAGTACAACGCTATTTAAAAGCGCATGATGATGCATTTGCCAATGATGAATATTATGCGGTAATAAAGCTTCGCCTGCTGCAGGGCTCAGGCGATTATATAAAATACAGCCATCAGTTAATAAAAACACCTACTCGTTTTATAAAAGATGAAGAATCTCATTTATTTAACAAATTTAACAGCATACTTGACAGCTCTGCCCAATCGGCCTACGAGGTTGCGCGGTATATGTATAAACTGCCAGGATTTAACGGACTGATTCAACAATCATACGCGCAAAGTTTCCTGACTTTTGATATAGATGACATGCTGAAGGACGATGGCTTCAGGAAAAACATGCAGGAAAAGAACATGAGCGATGAAGACGCGAGGAAGATGATAGCTGAAGAAAATAAAAAGCGACTTGCAGGAAACAGCAACGCCAGGCAGTTACTGGAGTTGTTGCATAATGATAAAGATCCCTTGATGCAGCAAAAGATCAACGCTTTATATCTTTGGGAGAAGGCGAAAAGTGCTGATGATGCAGGCGTTTTAAATAAAACAGCGAGTGCATTCATGAATATGGATGATGCCTATATGAAACAGGGAAACGGTGGTAGGTATGCGTTGCTGATATATAAGCTGCTTATTAATGCTAAAAAGGAGGCTGCAGCTAAAGCATTACTTGTAAAAACCATCCAAAATCTTGAAAGATATACAGCGGATACCCTTAATACTAATCGCTTTGCCGATCAGAATATATTGGCTTATGCTTGCTATTTGCAATACACCAGGGCTAGACTAACCGATTCCGTTAAGGCGCTTCAATATCTCTCTAAAGCGGCACAGTATTCACCACATAACAGCAAAGAAAAAGCCTATGCCAGTTTTTACGACAGGGTGTTTCTCCATTCCAAAGAAGGATATAGGGACGAGTTTATCGAACGCCTTTTTAATAACGGCGATGAGCAACAAGCCCTTGCCATTTTTGCAGATCACATTAATGCTGAACCTGTAAGTCTTGATGAGATGCAAAAGATTTATCAGCAGCACATACCTGGAAAAAGCTTCGCCGATTTTTTTAAAGCTAAAGTACTTGATTCCTGGCAAACAGCGCCTGTGTTCACGCTGAAAGGGCTTGATGGCAAAGATCACGCTTTGGCCGATTTTAAAAACAAGTGGCTGGTTCTTGATTTTTGGGGAACGTGGTGCGCGCCCTGTCGGGGTGAAATGCCCGATATAAATACCTTTAACCAGGAAATTAAAGATGGGAAGCACAACGGCATCACTTTTATGAGTATTGCCTGCCGCGACAATGAAACTAATGTTAAGGCTTATTTTGAAGCGAGTAAGTTTAATTTGCCTGCTGCGATGGCCGACGCGAACATTGAGAAGCAGTATGGTATTTCAAGTTATCCTTCAAAAGTGATTATATCACCGGATGGTAAAATGCTGCCCCTGAAATTTGGTGATGACTGGAGAGCGATTGTTCAGCGATTTAACGAAGTAGTACCGGCAAATTGATAGCTATGGTTTGTCGTTAGGTATAGCTATCTTTAATTATGGAAAAAATATTACTGGTTTTAATCGCCTGTTTCGGAATGGCTTTATCATGCTTTGCTCAGCAAACCGAGCAGGATGCTATTAAACAAACTATCAATACCATGTTTAATGCCATGCGCAAAGGCGATAGCACCATGCTCAGATCAACCTTTGCCAAAGGAATAGCATTTCATAGTGTAGCCAACAAAAAAGACGGTTCGGTAGCCCTGGAGATTGAAAATCCTGACGATTTTATAAAATTGGTTGGCACCCCGCATAAGGGTGTTTATGACGAGCGTGTAACCTTTGCCGATATTAAGATCGATGGCGCCCTGGCCAGCGTTTGGGCGCCATATAAGTTTTATTTAGGTGATAAATACAGCCATTGTGGTGTAGATGTTTTTCAACTGATGAAAACCGCAAATGGCTGGAAAATCATTTATATAGTTGATACCCGCCGGAAAGATAATTGCCCGGAATGATTCTACATCACTCCCAGCTTCATCATACCGTAAAACAAACCGGCACAATGCATGGCCTGCTTTATTTACAAATACAACTCGAATACCCCCAATGAATAGTCTTGAATAAACTGTACAATTGAGTTTCTGGATCGCGATAATAAGTCGGAGATCGCTTTGGTATTCACGTTACCAGTCCTTAGCCATATTATTTTAGGAGGAAAGGAGTAAAGATTTTGCAACTCCCGAAAATCTTCATCAAAAGTCAAGATAGAATAACCATTAGCTTTTGCGAATTGCCATATACGGATATCGCTCAAACGTTCGTGAGGCGCAATTTCATTTACAGGTAAAATGTCCCATGATGGGAGCAGTTTTTTTAAACGCCACGAGATATTCTCATCAGTAATGATACGGATCTCGTAAGAAGCAATTATAGCCATTATGCAACTCTTATTGTCCGCTCTTTATTCGCAGCATATGCAAGGCAGGCAAAGATGTGATCTTCATTTAGCTGAGGAAAGTCCTCGAGAATCTCTTCATGAGTGGAACCGGAAGCAAGCCACTGTAAAACATCATATACGGTAATGCGTGTACCTATAATTACAGGCTTCCCAAATCTTATTTCCGGGTTTACTTCAATAAATTGCTTGTAATCAATCTGCCGCATATTCAAATTTAACTAAAATGCTTTCAAATCTGAAATATTTACCGGAGTGATCTTACATCACTCCCAGCTTCATCATACCGTAAAACAAACCGGCACAATGCATGGCTTGTTTTATCTCATTATTAAGTAGCAATTGTTTTACCTCATCAATGGTATATTCTTCAACTATCAGGTCTTCCAGTTCGTCGAGGTGCTGGCCTTGTACTTTTTTGCCGCCTTTGGTAAAGTAAGTAAAAGTTTGATTGTTGGCTGTTGATGGGTTGCCATAAACTGTACAGATCAATTCAAATTCATCAAACTGATAGCCTGTTTCTTCCAATAACTCACGGCGGATAGCATGTACCGGATCTTCGCCGGCGTCAATTACACCGCCCGGAATTTCGAGCGAAATAATGCCTGCCGCATGACGGTACTGTTTTACCATCAATACCTTGTTATCGTCTGTTATTGCTACCGCGTTAACCCAGTTTGAATATTCAAGTACATAGTAGTCTTCAACAATTTTGCCATTTGGCATTTCGCATTTATCAATGCGGAGTGTAGCCCAGGGGCCTTTATGGATGTATGATGATGAAAGTAGTTTCCAGGTGAGATCTTTACTCATTAATGTTTATAGATTTGAACCCTGATTTTAGGATTTAGGATTACAATGAGGGTAAGCCTATTCTAATATACAAGGGTCCGTTAATAATTTTATTTGATAGTAAATGTTGATATTCTTAGGGTTGAAAGGGAGTTGTAATAATCATATCCTTTAATCCTTAAATCGGGCCAATCATGGTTCTGCGTTTACCAGCTGCCGCTTGAGCCGCCGCCACCGCCACTGCCACCGCCGAAGCCTCCAAATCCACCTCCGCCGCCACCGCCGGAAAAGCCTCCCCAATCGCCTCCGTTGCTGCGACCGCCGCCGCCAAGCATATTGCCTGCCAGGAACCACCAGAAAGGGCTTGCACCACCCCGGCGACCGATGATCTGCCTGCCACCGCCTCCACCACGGTTGCGGAAGATTATAATCAGGATCACTACTACAATTATAATAATGATAAAACCGGCAGGGCCACCATCATTGCCTTTTTTGCTTGATTTTCTATCGGCTTTATATTCGCCTTTCATGGCTTTAATAATGCTGTTGGTACCGGCGTCAAGCCCACCGTAATAATCGCCTTGTTTAAAATGTGGTTTAAGGTCGTTTTGAATAATATCCTGTGTAACAATATCAGGTAGGGCACCTTCTGCACCATAACCGGTTTGGATACTCATTTTACGGTCGCCTATTGCAACAAGTACCAATACGCCATTATTCTTGTCTTTTTGACCAATGCCCCATTTGCGTAACAACTGAACGCCATAATCATTGATATCATAGTTACCGACAGATTTCAGTATCACCACCGCTATTTGCGTTGAGGTAGAATCATTAAAGGCAACCAGTTTAGTTTCCAGCTGTTGTTTATCAGCCGGGCTTAAGGTATTGGTATAGTCGGTAACAAGGGTATTGGAGCGTTCCGGAAAATCCTGCGCAATTGCAACAATTGTGCAAAGTATAAATCCGAAGAACAGTATAAACTTTTTGAACATGTTTTTTAGTTTTTAATCGCCATCCATAAAGGCAATATCATCCGGAAGTTCGTTTTGATCGCCATCCTGATGAGGGAAGTATTTTTGAAGTTGTTCGCCGGCAATTTTCAAGCCTGTAACAATTCCTTCAACAATATCGCCATATTTAAAATGCTGCAGCATATCATCGCGTGTGGTATCCCAAAAATCGGGGGGAACTACCTGGTTGATCCCTGCATCGCCTATAATCGCAAACTTACGATCGACAGTGGCAACGTATACCAGCACGCCATGCCTTAGCTTGGTTTTGTGCATATTAAGCTGCACGAAATATTTTGCCGCACGGTCAAGCACATTCTCGCTGCATCTTTTTTCAATGCAGACCCTGATCTCGCCCGATGAGCGCTGCTCGGCTTCTTCAATAGCCTTACGGATGCGCTGCTGTTCTTCTTCGTTAAATACAGCCATGTTTTTTAATTATTGAATTATTGATCTGGTAAATTATTGAATGTAGAGTTATTGAAATAGCAAGTTGCAATTCAATAACTCAATACCTCATTAATTCAATAATTAATTAAACTCTACTTTAGGGGCTTTGTCGGCACCTGGCTCTGCAGTGAAATAACCTTTTGCAGAAAAACCAAACATTTTGGCAGTTATATTGGCCGGGAATGAGCGGATTTTGCTGTTGTACTCCTGAACTGCATCATTAAAATCCTTACGGGATACGTTAATCCTGTTCTCGGTACCTTCCAGCTGAATTTGCAGATCGTGGAAGTTTGAGTTTGATTTCAGGTCGGGATAGTTTTCGGTAATAGAAAGCAATTTACCAAGGGCTGCACTCAATTCGCCTTGTGAGGCCTGGAACGCTTTAATAGATTCTGGCGTAAGTTTGTTTGGGTCAACCTGTACCGATGTTGCTTTTGAACGAGCCTCAACAACTGCTGTTAAGGTGCTTTTTTCAAAATTGGCCGCGCCTTTTACAGTATTAACTAAATTAGGGATCAGGTCGCTACGGCGCTGGTAATCGCTTTGTACGGCTCCCCATTTTGCTTTAACAGACTCGTCTAATTTAACCATGCTGTTATAGCTGCATGAGCTTAAGGACATGGCTGTCACTATAACTAATATAGCAGAGAATAATCTTTTCATTTGTTTTTCGTGTATTTATGTGATGTTTCGGGTTAGAGTGCAAATCACGTACCGTTGTTACAAACAAGGCATATGCTGACAAGGTGTCAAGATACGGCTTTTCGGTAAGTTAAAAAAGGGTGTGAGGTATGCAACGTACGATATGAGAAAATTTGCACAGTATCTGAATGCTTATAAAAGCAGAAAGCCCCATCAGGGGCTGCAGCTTTGTAAATGATTTGTGTAAGGTTAATGGCAGGGCCGGCTTATCCTGCCAGGCAATGTTCTTCGCGCATGGTTAGTTTGGCTACCATTTCTTTTAAAAGTGTACGGGCACGGTGTAAGGTAGTGCGTGATAGCAATTCGCTCATACCCAATGATGAGCCGATTTCCTGGTGCGAGTAACCTTCAATAGCGTACATGTTAAAAACAGAGCGATATGTTTTTGGTAATTTTTGTACCAGTTTCATCAGGTCTTTAGCCTCAAGGCCGTTATCGTTGTATGAACTGCTGATAGGCACAGCCGAAGCCTCTTCTGCTGCAAAATCATCAACCAAAACCATTGGTTTTAATTTGCGGTAGCGTGATATGGCGCAATGTACCATGATGCGGCGGATCCATCCTTCCAAACTCCCTTCGCCACGGTAGTTTTTCATGTTGCGGAACATTTTGATAAAACCTTCCTGTAATATATCTTGTGCCTCGTCTTTATCGGTTGCATAACGCATGCAAACTGCAAGCATGCGGGGAGCTAATAACCTGTATAATTGTTCCTGGCTTTTTCTGTCGTTACTCAGGCAGCCATTCCATATTGTGTGTAAGCGTTCGTCGGCGGTAGTCATTTTTTTATTATTTAAATACATGAGGTGCATGCCAATCTGAGTGCCATTTTGTAATTATTTGATTTTCAGATATTTATTTTTTATTGGATTTTAAAACTGTTCGATAGCGTACGGTCATTGTGCAAACCCGAACGGTTTTAGACGTTTTTCTATCTTTATTAGGATTTTAAAAGTCTCCCCTTTAGGGAAAGATTTAGAGGGGGTTTCTTAACTTTGCATAATCCGGGATAAAAACCCGGCATCAGTCATGACAAAAGAAACAGAGATAGTTTGTCCTCCCGGGCAGCAGGAAGATGAGGCGGTTTTAAAGCAACTAGCGTCAGCAGCCCTGAAAATTCCACTGAAAAATATTTCGGCATTAAAAATCCTAAAGCGTTCTATTGATGCGCGTGGCCGCCGTGTGGTTTATCGCATGCAGGTAAGGGTTTTTATGCAGGAGGCTTATCAGCCCGAAGTTTTTGCCATCAATTACCCCAACGTGCAATTTGGCCGACCGGTAATCATCGTAGGCGCAGGCCCTGCCGGGTTATTCGCCGCTTTGCAATGTATCGAATTGGGTTTGAAACCGATTGTTATTGAAAGGGGCAAGGATGTAAAACAACGCCGCCGCGATTTGGCTAATATCAATAAACAAGGCCTTGTAAACCCCGAATCAAACTATTGTTTTGGCGAGGGTGGTGCAGGCACTTATTCCGATGGTAAACTATATACCCGCTCAACCAAGCGAGGTGACGTGAACCATGTATTAAAAATGTTTGTATCCCATGGCGCAGCAGAAGATATCCTGATTGACGCGCGGCCACATATCGGCACCAATAAATTGCCTCAAATTATCACCGCAATGCGTGAAACCGTGTTGAATGCTGGTGGTGAAATTATGTTTGATACCAAAGTAACTCAATTGCTGGTTGATTTTGGAAAGATTAAAGGAGTAAAAACCTCGGCTGGTGAAAAGATCACTTCCGATGCCGTGATCCTGGCTACGGGCCACTCGGCAAGGGATGTGTTTGAGATGTTGCACAGTCAAAGTATTTTGATCGAGGCCAAGCCTTTTGCCCTGGGTGTAAGGATTGAGCATCCGCAGGAAATAATTGACCGTGCCCAATATCATTGCGAATACCGCGGGCCGGATCTGCCGCCTTCATACTATAGCCTGGTTGAGCAGGTTGATGATCGTGGTGTGTTCTCTTTTTGCATGTGCCCCGGTGGTATCATAGCGCCGTGTTCAACCGAAGCTGGCGAAATTGTGGTGAACGGATGGAGTCCTTCAAAACGAAACAATCCTTTCGCAAATTCAGGAACAGTGGTACAAATTAACCTGGAAGATGTTGCCGGCGACGATAACGATCCGTTTAAAATGCTCAACTTTCAGAAACAGGTAGAGCAGGCTGCTTTTGCAGCTGGCGGCGGTAACCTGGTTGCCCCCGGTCAGCGTATGGTTGATTTTGTGCAGAACCGTTTATCGACCGATTTGCCGGTTAACTCATATCTGCCGGGGACTAAAAGCGTGGAGCTAAAAGAGGTTTTACCAGGCTGGATCAACGAGCGTTTGCGCAAAGCACTGCCGGTATTTGGTAAAAAAATGAAAGGTTATTTTACCAACGAGGCTATTTTGGTAGGCGTTGAATCGCGTACGTCATCGCCGGTAAAAATACCGCGCGACAGGGAAACATTGCAGCATCCGCAGATTGCCGGGCTTTTTCCTTGTGGCGAGGGTGCGGGTTATGCCGGTGGTATAATTTCTGCTGCAATTGATGGCATTAACTGTGTAAATGCCGCTTTAAAAATATTATCATGACAACATCTCAGAAATTAGCCACCGAGCTTGAAAATGTATTGTCGGGCAACCCATGGTACGGCCCCTCTGTTTATAGTATTGTTGAAAGCATCAGTTTTGAGGCCGCTTATGAAAAACCTGTGGGCTCGGTACATAATATTGCCGCCATTATTTTACACATGACCGGTTGGACCGAGGAGGTAATGGACCGTATGAACGGTATGGATGCCCAGCTGCCGGTGCGTGGTGATTGGCCTGAGCCCGGCCTGCCCGAAGAACAAAAGTGGAAATGGATTGTTGAAGATTTAAAGCTGGTGAATGTAAACCTGGCAGGCTTTATTCAGAATTTTCCGGAGGAGAGGTGGAGTGAACCTGTTGCCGGTAAGTCGGGAGCTGACGAAACGGGCGAAACTTACGAGTATCAGGTGGCGGGTTTGATACAGCATCATATTTATCACTCTGCGCAAATTGCTTTATTAAACAGGATGATCAATGGCTGATAAGAAAACATTAATATTAGGGGCAACACCCGATACCAGCAGGTATGCCAATTTTGCGGCTACCCGTTTGGTTGAACGGGGGCATACCATTGTTAACGTCGGCATAAAAACGGGAGAGGTAGCAGGTGTGCCTATTGAAAGGCCTGAAACTATACATCATGATATTGATACCATAACGCTGTATGTTGGCCCGCAAAATCAGCCACCGCTCTATGACTACATCCTGAACACCAATCCCAAACGGATCATATTTAACCCCGGTACCGAAAATACCGAACTGCGGCGCAAAGCCAACGAAAAGGGCATCGAAACAGCTTACGCCTGTACGCTGGTAATGCTATCAATAGGAGAGTATTAGTAAAACGAGTTGTTATTGCGATGAGTGAAGCAATGTAGTGAATCTACTAATCGCCTTATGATATCTTATCCCAACTTAACCCGGCGTTTTTTACTTCAAAAGCGTGGTGCAATATCTGGTTTTCGGGATGCGCCAGCTGTGGGTCTTTCTCAAATATGGTTTCAACACATTTGCGTACTTTAAAAAGTAGTTCCTGATCAGTGGCCAGGTTGGCCAGCTTTAAATCAACTACGCCACTTTGCTGGGTGCCTTCAATATTGCCGGGGCCACGCAATTGCAGGTCAATCTCTGAAATCTCGAAGCCGTTGTTGGTTTTTACCATCGTATCCAACCTGATTTTGCCATCGTTACTCAGTTTATGGCTGCTCATCAAAATACAATAGGATTGCTCGGCACCACGCCCAACACGGCCCCTTAGCTGGTGTAGTTGCGATAGGCCAAAACGTTCGGCATTTTCAATGATCATCACCGAGGCATTAGGTACATTCACACCAACCTCAATAACCGTAGTGGCTACCATGATCTGCGTTTCGTGCTTAATAAAACGCTGCATTTCAAAATCTTTATCGGCAGGCTTCATTTTACCGTGAACAATACTTAAGCGGTAGTTGGGCAATGGGAACTCGCGCGACATGGCCTCGATACCATCTTCCAGATTCTTCAGGTCGAGTTTTTCACTCTCCTGTATCAGCGGATATACTACGTAGATCTGCCTGCCCAATGCTATCTCCTGTTTCATAAAACCAAACATGCGCAGTCGCTGGTTTTCAAAAAAATGGACGGTTTTTATTGGCTTACGCCCTGCCGGCAACTGGTCAATTACCGAAACATCCAGATCGCCATATAAAGTCATTGCCAGCGTACGTGGGATGGGGGTGGCCGTCATTACAAGGATGTGCGGTGGAATTATATTTTTACGCCAAAGCTTTGAGCGTTGCTCAACACCAAAACGGTGCTGCTCATCAATTACCACAAAGCCAAGGTTTTTAAACTGAACCTTATCCTCAATAAGCGCATGTGTACCAACCAGTATTTTCAGGTCGCCGTCTTCAAGCTTCTGATGCAGTACTTTGCGGTCTTTTTGTTTGGTAGAACCGGTTAGCAATGCCACTTCAATAAAATCATCACCCACCAGACTTTTAATGGTTTGATAATGCTGAGTGGCCAGGATCTCGGTAGGTGCCATGATACAGGTTTGGAAACCATTATCAATAGCAATCAGCATGCTCATCAACGCTACTACGGTTTTACCACTGCCTACATCACCCTGTAAAAGGCGGTTCATTTGTATACCGCGCTGGGTATCCTGCCGTATCTCTTTCAATACCCTCTTTTGCGGATCAGTCAGCGTAAAAGGTAGTTTGTTGTGGTAAAACTCATTAAAATAATGGCCTACTTTATCAAATACATTGCCTTTAAACTTTTGGGTATGCAGCAGTTTATTCTTAAGTAATTTGAGCTGAAGGAAAAACAACTCTTCAAACTTCAAACGAATCAACGCCTCGTTAAGCAAAGTAGCATCACCCGGAAAATGGATATTGCGGTAAGCATCGGCCCGGTTGAGCAGCTTAAACTGGTTGATAATATATAACGGAAGGTTTTCGCGGATGTCCTTAGCGTGCTGGTCAAGCATTGCCGCTGTAAGCTTCTGGATTCCTTTGGTATCCAGCGAAAATTGCTTGAGCTTTTCTGTTGAATTGTATACAGGTTGTAAAGAAAGATTGCCTTGTTTCTGGGCCCCTGGCACATATAACTCCATTTCGGGATGCGCCATCTGGGGCATCATGTTAAAAAATCCCGGCTTGCCAAACAGTATATAAACCTTACCGGGAATAATGGTTTTCTCAATCCAGTTAATGCCCTTAAACCATACAAGTTCTATAATACCGGTATCGTCTTTGGCTTTTACCACCAGGCGGCGGCTTTGCTTTTCGCCTATAACTTCTTTGCTTACTATCCGGGCCAGCACCTGCACATAAGGTAATTCCTCCCTGATTTCCCTTACTTTATAAAAGCGGGTACGGTCAATATACCTGAACGGAAAATGACGCAGTAAGTCTTCAAAGGTATGTAGCTCAAGCTCCTTTTTCAAAACTTCGGCTCTTGACTGGCCTACACCTTTTAAATAAACAAGTGGCGTTTGAAAAGGATTCATTGATGAGTTTTTGTCCGAATCAGAATTTACAGGATATTGTCTGAACTCGAATTAAACGAATTAAGAGAATTTATTGAATTTGCTGAGCATGCTGCTCATTCAATAAATTCTCTTAATTCCGGTTCAGGCAATATCCGAAATCGAAACCCCGAATTCTGAAATCAAAATATTATTTAATAGCGATAACCGAGATCTCAACATTTACCCCTTTAGGTAAAGCAGATACCTGGATAGTTTCGCGGGCTGGGAAATCGGTAGTAAAATAGGTGCCGTATACTTCATTAACCTGTACAAAGTTTTGCAGATCGGTTAAGAAGATACTGGTTTTTACAATGTTATCGAAGCCTAAACCTGCTTCGGTTAAAATGGCTTTAATGTTTTCCATTACTTGGGTTGCTTCGGCCTTGATGTCGCTGCTGATAAGCTCGCCGCTCAAAGGATCGATAGGGATCTGGCCCGAAACAAATAAAAAACCACCGGCTAAAGTAGCCTGGCTATATGGCCCTATAGGGGCAGGTGCATTGTTGGTATTGATGATTGTTTTCATTTTTTAAGTATAAATACCTGTACCAGTTTCCAGATGATCCCGGCCAGGAACATAATAATAGCCAGTGCATTTATAAAATGCATCACCCGCAAATTGAAATTGTCGGGACGGTTTGGATCTTTTTTCCTGAAGAAATACATTACACAAACTTACGCAAAATTTTGCCGCTGTAAACCTGTACCTATTATATAAGGTATAACTATTAAGTACAAAACGGTATAAAACAAAGAAGGCTCCGGGTTATCCGGAGCCTTCGCAAATAATATTTTAATTAGATATTATTTCTTTTTGAATTGAACACGACGGTTAAGTACGCGACCTTCTTCAGTTGAGTTGTCAGCAATTGGGTTAGTTTCACCGTAACCTTTTACTTTCACTTTCTTAGCATCAACACCAGAGTTAACTAAGTAAGTTTTTACTGAGTTAGCACGGTCTTTAGATAATGACAAGTTGTGAGCAGCAGTACCTTCAGATGAAGCGAAACCATCAACTTCAACAGCAGCACCAGATGAACGTAAGTCAGCTGAAGTAGCATCTAACACTGGGTAAGATGAAGTACGTAATACTGAGCTATCAAATTCAAACTGGATGTTTGAGTAAGCTGTAGCAATCGGAGCAGCAACAGTATCTTTAGGGAATACGATAACGCAACCAGAACCATCAACTACGCTACCTGCAGCAGTACCTGGGCATTTGTCAAACTGATCAGCAACACCGTCACCGTCAGAATCTTTTTTCAGGTCATTAACAGCAGTTTCAACGTTAGCAACACGGCCTTTTAACGCTTCAACTTCCTGACGTAAAGCTGCATCATACAGTTCGTCATACATCATAGCTACTGGGTTAACCCACTCTAATACTGGTTTTGATTTTGAACCTAAAGTGAAGTCTAAACCAGCGTAAGCGTATGAGTAGTGGTCTTTAGTAGGGTAAGCCCTTTTGAAACCATCTAAGTTGTCACCGTCAACATAGTTTTGAGTATAACCCAAATCTAAAGCAACAACATCACTTAAGCGGAATTTAACACCTGCACCTACAGGGATAACTAATTCTTTCACGTAGTGAGTACCATCGGTACCGTTGTTTTTAAAGTGACCAGTGAAAGTAGAAGTACCGTCATTACGAGTGATTGTTGGATCGTAGATAGCTAAACCACCACCTGCTTTGAAATAGAAGTTAACAGCATTTTTACGACGGATGAAGTCGATAGTTGCAACGTTAACAACTGCGCTTAAGCTTGCTTGCCAAAATTTGGTATCGTAGCTAACATAAGTATCGCGGTAAGTACCAGCAGCTGAAACTGGGTTTTCACCTTTAATTTTACCACCGTTCAGGTCTAATTGTAAAGCAAATGAATGTGCCAATTGCTCTTTGAATGAGATACCGTAACCAAGGCTGATTTTTTTGTTTTGGAAATCGGTTGAACCACCGGTTGCCAGTGACTGTGAAGTTGCGCCACCGTTTATACCGATGCTAAATTTCCTGTACTGACCCAAACCACCAAATACCTTGGCTGTTGTGGTTTCAGATGACGTTGTAGTTGCCGTTGTTTTGGTTGAATCGGACTGGGCGTTAGCCAAACCCGCAACCATCAAAGAAGCAAAAGACAATGCGACTGTTTTCTTTAATGTAGAATAATTCATAGTTTTTAAGATTAAACGATTTTAATTGTGATTTTTTTCAAATTTAGTAATTATGTTTGAATCCATGACCAAACATTGTTCCAAAAATTGTAATAGTTACACAAATAACTAAAAAAAAATGATTTAATAAAATATTCAACCGATAAATATGAAATATCTGCCGATAAAGAATAGCTTATTTACGAATAATAGAAAAAATTTCGTTTCGCGAACAAAACCCAACTCCATCGCTATTTTTCATGCCAATGACGAATTTCCGCGTAGTGGCGATCAGGCATTTATGTTCAAACAAAACCCTGACTTTTTTTACCTGACAGGCATAGATCAGGAACAGAGCATCCTGGTTTTATATCCGGATTGTCCTAATAAAGCATACAGGGAAGTACTTTTTTTAAGACAAACCAACGAACATATTGCCATTTGGGAAGGCCACAAGTACACCAAAGAAGAAGCACGTGAGGCATCAGGGATTGAAAGCATTTTTTGGCTGCAGGAGTATGATACAATACTGCATAGCATTATTAACTATGCCGAAAATATATACATTAATACTAACGAAAATGACAGGTATGCGCACACGGTGCCTTACCGTGATTATCGTATGTACGAGGCACTTAAATTAAAATATCCGCTTCATAACTACACCCGCTCGGCACCAATTTTACGCGATCTGAGAGTTATCAAATCCGACATTGAAATTGAGCTCACTCAAAAGGCCTGCAACATCACCCGTGATGCTTTTGTTCGTGTTTTAAAATACACTAAACCTGGTGTAACTGAATATGAAATAGAGGCGGAAATTATTCACGAATTTATCCGCCGGCGTGCTACTGGCCACGCCTATAATCCTATTATTGCATCAGGGCCAAATGCCATTGTATTGCACTATAACGATAATAATCAGGTATGTAAGGATGGTGATGTGATACTGCTTGATTTCGGTGCCGAATACGGTAATTACAACGCTGATATGACCCGTTCAATACCGGTTAACGGCCGTTTTAACCCACGCCAGCGCAAGGTTTACAATGCCGTTTTAAATGTAATGCGTGAAGCCACGAAGCTCATTGTAGCAGGTACAGTATGGAACGACTACCAGGATGAGGTTGGTAAAATCATGACCAGCGAACTCATTGGCCTTGGTTTACTTGACCGCCATGATGTTGAAAAGCAGGATAAAAACGCGCCGTTATATAAGAAGTATTTTATGCATGGTACATCGCACCATTTGGGGCTTGATGTACATGATTACGCAAGCAGATATAAACCTTTTGAAGTTGGAAACATATTAACTTGCGAACCTGGGATTTATATTGCGGAAGAGGGATTAGGCATCCGCCTCGAAAACAATATCCTGATAACTGGCAATGGCAATACCGACTTAATGGGTGACATTCCCGTTGAGGCAGATCATATTGAAGAGATCATGAATAGTTAGTGTTTGTGGTTAATAAAATATAAACAAATCTGCAAAGGATTATCTTTTGTTTACATTAAACTAAACAAATACTATACAATAGGTATCCACAAAACTATACAGATTAAAGCTTATTTCATCTAAAGCTTCAGCCATATCGGGCTGAAGCTTTTTTTATGCATATTTCCATTATCCTGTATTCAATGCTTTGTATGCTTTTTCGGTCAGCCTCTATTTACATCAGTCCTGATTTAATATATCGCAGAATAGATGCCTTAAAAAACAATCGATAAAATTATCAATACATGAGTTAATATATCGTTATTATTGCAGTTTTACACAAATGTAACTGAAGCCGTAATGCAGATTGACCACACTACAATTAAACATGTTTTAATAAGCAGAGTTGATGCTATTGGCGATGTGGTGCTTACCTTGCCAATGGCGGCATATATTAAGGAGCTTTTGCCGGGCAGTACCGTGTCATTTTTGGGCCGTACCTATACAAAGCCTGTAATAAACAGTTGTACCGCGGTTGATAACTTTATTAATTACGACGACCTTAAAAAGCTGCCGTCTGATGAGCAGATTACCTATTTAAAGGAGAAAAACATTGATGCGATAATCCACGTTTTTCCAAATAAACATGTAGCCACCTTATGCAGACAGGCAGGCATTAAATTACGCGTAGGAACAACCAACCGCGTTTTTCATTGGTATACTTGTAATAAGCTGGTAAGGCTAAGCCGCAAAAAATCCAACCTGCATGAAGCCCAGCTTAACCTCATTTTGCTGCAGCCTTTTGGCCTGAAGGAGGTGCAACCGCTTGCTGCAGTAATTGAACATAACGAGTTTAAGAGCAGGACTGTATTACCGCAAGCGCTTAGCAATGTGTTTGATCAAAATAAATTTAACCTGATCGTCCATCCAAAATCACACGGGAGTGGGATGGAGTGGGGGCTTGAGAATTACGGCAAGCTAATCGCCGGTTTGCCTGCTGATAAGTTTAATATTATCATTACCGGCTCAGACAAAGAGAAACAATTACTTGCCGACTGGATAGAAAGCCTCCCCGAAACTGTTACAGATATGACAGGCAAAATGTCGCTTGACGAGCTGATTGCTTTTATTGCAACCGCCGATGGACTTTTGGCATCCGGCACCGGCCCACTACATGTGGCGGCGGCATCTGGTATAAATACACTTGGATTGTTCCCGTCTGTGCGGCCAATCCATCCCGAACGCTGGGCCCCGTTGGGTAAAAAAGCAAGCTACCTGGAAAGCCAAACAATTGATCTTAATGGCATAACTACAGCTATGGTAAGCGAAAAAATTAATGCGTGGTATAATAATAAATTTATTATTAATGGATAATACCAATATTAATGAAGGAATATCTGTTGTAATACCTAATTATAATGGTGTTAAACTATTAAGCAAAAACCTTCCTTCTGTATACCAGGCCTTAAAAAACAGCGGGCTCCCTTATGAGGTTATAATAAGCGACGATGCATCTACCGATGAGAGTGTTTCGTTTGTCAGAACCGACTACCCGGATGTCATCCTAATCGAAAACCGGGAAAACAGCGGTTTTTCTGTCAATATTAACAAAGGCATAGCCGCTGCAAAACTTGAACTCATGTTGCTGCTTAACAGTGATATTAAACTTGATGAGCATTACTTTGAACAGCAATTAAAATATTTTGATAAACCCGGCACCTTTGGCGTAATGGGTAAAATCATTGATGAAGGTACCGGCGATGTTGCCGAATCATGCAAGTATCCGTTGCCTTCCTATTTTAAGATCAATCATTTCAAAAACATACCTGTTAATACTGATAGCCCGGTGTACTCTTTTTATTTAAGCGGTGCCAACGCATTGGTTAACCTGGAAAAGCTGAACGAGCTTGGCGGCTTTAACGAAATATTTTCGCCGTTTTACCATGAAGACCTTGACCTTTCATTGAGGGCCTGGGAAAATGGTTGGCAATGTTATTATGAACATAATGCTATTTGCTTCCATGCGGTTTCGGCAACTATAAAATCACACAGCTCAAAAAAGAAGATCAAAACTATTAGTACCCGGAACAGGCTGTTGCTTCATTTTTTTCACCTGAATGGCATACGGCTGTACTTGTGGTCGTTAATTACCTTTCTGTCGCTATCGGTGAAATGGATGGGCGGTAAATTTTATTACTTTAATGCATACCGCCAGTACTTAAAAAAGCTGCCCGCAATGAAAGCTTATAAACAGGCATTTAAACAAAACGCAGTTAATAAAGGCAGGTATGTGCCTTATGATCGGGTTAAAGAAAACATCAGGACAGCTATTGACCGGGTACTTTCCTCCTGATTGCAAATTAAATAGCCGGTTACGAATAGCATTCCCAGCAATTGTTTCGTTAGATATGGGATGCTAACACTTTAGTTGAAATGTCACAAGCTGGTGGCTGTTCACATTATTTATTAAATACTGTTAGCTTTGTACTTTTAAAATTATTTAATGAAGATTTATTTCAGGCTTTTGTCGTTTGCCCGCCCACTTGGCAAATTCGCATTTCCTTACGCCGTTTGTACTATATTCACAGTAATATTCAGCACGCTAAACCTTGCCTTACTGGCACCATTACTTACAACATTATTTGATGATAACAAGACAGCAATAGCTTCCATCGTAAAGCCAGAAAGCTGGTTGGATCTCAAAGGAAACTTTGACTATTATGCAATGCTTGCCAACAATACTTACGGGCAAACCGGTGCATTAAAGTTTGTATGCCTTATCATTGTTGTTTCGGTGTTATTAAGTAATATTTTCAGGTATTTATCGCAAAGGATCATGGAAAACTTACGCATCCATACCTTGCTAAACCTGCGTAAAACCGTATTTAATAATGTAATGGACCTGCATACTGGCTATTTTAACAATGAGCGCAAGGGCGATATCATTGCCAAAATATCTGCCGATGTACAGGTGGTGCAATTTTCGGTTACCGGAACTTTGCAGGTGCTGTTTAAAGAACCTCTCCAACTTATAGCTTACCTGGTAACGTTGTTTTGGATCTCATTCAAACTCACGCTGTTTTCTATGTTAGTTATCCCGGTTTCGGCCTTTGTTATATCAAGGATTGTAAAGAAATTGAAAGAACAGGCTATAGCTTCGCAAAAATCATACAGCAATATGATCAGCTATCTTGACGAGGCGCTATCCGGTATAAAAATTATCAAAGCGTTTAACGCAACTGCTTTTATCAAAAATCGCTTTAATGATGAAAATATAAGATATTCAAACATTACCAAAAGTATGGCCAGGCGTCAGCAACTGGCTTCGCCTGTATCCGAATTTATGGGCGTTTTGATGGTGGCCTGTATAGTTTTATACGGTGGTTCGCTGATTATCAGTCACCAAAGTTCACTTACCGCAGCCGGATTTGTGGCGTACATTGCGCTATTTTCACAAGTGATGCGCCCTGCTAAGGCTATTTCCGATTCATTTAGTAACATTCACTCGGGCATTGCCGCAGGTGAACGCGTGTTAAGCTTAATTGATGAGAAACCACAAATTGTAGATCAACCTAACGCCATCGAGCTTTCAGCTTTTGAAGATAAGATCAAATTTGAAAATGTATCATTTGCTTATACCATTAAGCCCGATGTAAAAGAGGATGATCAAAATGACAAGCCGCTGGCTTCGATAGAAAAATACGTGTTACATGATTTAAATCTTGAAATACCTAAGGGAAAAACGGTAGCACTGGTTGGCCCGTCGGGCGGAGGTAAATCAACCATGATGGACTTGCTACCACGTTTTATCGAACCGCAATCGGGTATTATTTCTATCGATGGTCATGACATCAAGAGTGTTACTGCCAATTCATTAAGGTCATTAATGGGGGTAGTTAACCAGGAGTCGATATTGTTTAACGATACCATTTTTAATAATATAGCCTTTGGTAAAACCGGTGTAACGCAACAGGAGGTTGAAGCCGCCGCGCGGATAGCCAACGCCCATAATTTTATTATGGAAACGCCAAACGGTTACCAAACTAACACCGGTGATCGTGGTACAAAACTATCCGGCGGACAACGTCAACGAATCTGTATAGCCCGTGCTGTACTCAACAATCCACCTATTATGCTACTGGATGAGGCGACTTCAGCGCTGGATACCGAATCAGAAAAACTGGTGCAAGAAGCTTTAAATAATCTGATGAAGAACCGCACTTCACTTATCATAGCTCACCGCTTAAGCACAATCCAAAACGCCGATACCATTATCGTACTTGAAAACGGCAGAGTTGTTGAACGCGGTTCGCACCTGGAACTGTTACAAAACAATGGCCTTTATAAAAAGCTGATAGATATGCAGGCTTTTAACAGCGCGGAGTAGATTGGTAGTTTGCAAGTGAGGTAAGCGCACTTTTTATGGCGGTCAATTTCTTTTATTACAGGTTCGTCCTTTAGCGCTCAAATAATATATTTGTTGAAACTGATCCCGCTATTTATATGAAGAAATTTTCCTTTCTATTTTCTGCCGTGTTACTGTGCGCACAAGTAAAAGCACAGGATTCATTAGCTATTCGTAAAATGTATGACGAGGCACTGGTTAATGGCCAGTGTTATGAAAACCTGCATTACCTGTGTAAAAATATTGGCCAGCGTATAAGTGGTTCGGACAATGCGCAGAAAGCTGTTGACTGGAGTAAAAAACTAATGGATAGCTACGGCTTTGACAAAGTTTACCTGCAGGAAGTAATGGTGCCACACTGGGTACGCGGAGCAAAAGAGGAGGCCGCAATTATTGACGGTAAAACCCGCATCCCGGTTCCAATTGTTGCCTTGGGGATGAGCATTGCTACACCAAAAGCAGGTATCACTGCCAATGTTATAGAAGTTAAAAGTATCAAGGAGCTTGAAGCCCTTGGCGAAAATGTGGTAAAGGGAAAAATTGTTTTCTTCAACCGTGCCTTTGATCCCCGTTTTATTGAAACAGGTATGGCCTACGGCACAGCCGGCGATCAGCGCTTTATGGGGCCTGCTGTTGCTGCCAAACTTGGTGCGGCCGGTGTAATAGTACGCTCCCTTACCGAGATTATTGACGATTATCCGCATACCGGCGCTACACTTGCTACCCCGGGCAGTAAAATAATTCCGGCGGCGGCTATTTCAACCAAGGCGGCGAATAAATTGAGCGCTATGCTTAAGCTGAGAAAATTCCCTGCGGCAAAATTTTACTTTAAACAAAACTGTGAGTTATTACCCGATGTAAAATCATACAATGTTATTGGCGAGATAACCGGTTCTGAAAACCCTAACAAGTTTATTACTGTCGGCGGTCACCTGGATTCATGGGATTTGGCCGAAGGAGCGCATGATGACGGTACCGGTGTAATGCAGTCTGTTGAAGTATTGAGGATTTTTAAAACCGTAGGATACAAACCTAAAAATTCGGTACGCGCTGTGCTTTTCATGAATGAAGAGAACGGCCATAAAGGCGGCTCCAAATACGCCGAACTGGCTGCCCAAAACAAGGAGCAGCATATAGCAGCTATTGAAACCGACGAAGGTGGTTTTACTCCCCGTGGTTTCAGCTTTGCCGATGTATCGAAAGATTTTATCAAAAAGGTGAACGATAATTTCAAATCAATTCTGGAACCTTACGATGTTGATAAGTTAACCATCGGCGGTGCCGGTACCGATATTGAGCCTATGAAGGAAACCTTGCCAGGCGTGGTGCTGATCGGATTCCGCCCGGATTCACAACGCTATTTTGACCTGCACCATACTGCCAAAGATGTTTTCGAAAACGTAAATAAACGCGAGCTCGAACTTGGTGCGGCTGGCATGGCAGCGTTAATTTACCTGATTGATCAGCACGGGTTGTAAACACCTGAACCATGATTAGCAGGATTAAAGGATGACCATGATGTTGTCTGAACTCGAATTAAACGAACTAAAGAATTTATTGAATCTGATTAGTTTTCTGTTCATTCCTTAATTCCCCCAAATTCAAGTTCAGACGGTCTTCATCTCAAGGTCATCCTTTAATCCTGCTAATCAAGGTTCAAAAAAATATCTACCTTTGCGGCACATCATAAAAAACTATACAAGTGACCGAAGAAGGCGATAGTAAACCCCAGAAAGTAGACTCCTTTGCAGCATTGCGTTATAAAGATTTCAGATCTTACATAGGCATGCGTTTTTGTTTCACCTTTGCATATTCTATGCAGGCCGTAGTCCTCGGCTTTTACATCTACAGCATTACTCATAGTAAAATAGCGCTTGGCTATATTGGCTTGTGCGAGGCTATTCCGGCTATTGGTATTGCCCTGTATGGCGGCTATATTGCCGATAAATCAGAAAAGCGAAAAATGCTTTTGCTGATCTTTAGCGGCGTATTGCTCACATCCCTGGTGATGTTTACCGTTACGCTAAAAAGCATGAGCAATATTATTCATGCAGCCTGGATAGTGCCCATCATGTATAGCATGATATTTTGCAATGGTGTGGCCCGCGCTTTTTATGGCCCGGCTACATTTACCATTTATGCTAACAGTATCCCTAAAGAATTATACCCTAATGGTAGTACCTGGAGCAGCAGCAGCTGGCAGGTGGCATCTATTTTGGGCCCGGCCGCGGGTGGTTTGATATATGGTTATGCCGATAAGATAGTACCTGGTTTAACGGGGATTACGGCTGTTTTTGGCTGTATTTTGTTTTTGCTGCTGGTATCGTTGGTATTGGTTTTCATGCTCAGAAAGTATCCTGCACAATATGTTCCTAAAGAAAGTATCTGGAAAAGCCTTTCGGAGGGGATTCACTTTGTATTTAGTAATAAGATGATGATAGGCGCTATGAGTCTTGATTTATTTTCAGTGTTTTTTGGCGGCGCGGTTGCTTTGTTACCAGTTTTTGCCAACGAGATATTAAAGGTAGGTGCAGAGGGGTTGGGTGTCATGAGGGCCATGTCATCATTGGGTGCCGTACTTACCATGCTGGTTATGACACGTTTTTCGCCGATGGGTAAGCCGTGGCGTAACCTGCTTATTGCCGTAACCGGTTTCGGCCTGTCAATTTTATGTTTCGGCCTGTCAACTAATTTTTACTTGTCGCTGGTATTCATTTTTACCGAAGGTGCTTTTGATAGTATCAGCGTGATCATCCGAGGTACACTGATGCAGCTTTTAACTCCTGACCATATGCGTGGCAGGGTATCGGCAGTAAACCAAATGTTCATCGGGTCATCAAATGAAATTGGTGCTTTTGAATCGGGTACGGCGGCTCAATTACTGGGCACTGTTCCGTCGGTAATTTTTGGTGGCAGTATGACCATGCTTATCGTTGGCATTACTTACCTTAAAACTAAAAAACTGATCCCATTATCCCTGCAGCAGATCCATGCGCCAGGCGAAGAGGGGATAAAAGCATAAGCTAAATATTTAACAGGTTGTCATTTCGATAGAGCTGAGGGTGATTGCGCGTTGGGGCGAAAGAGAAATCTTATACGCCCAGCCTGAGTTATGCTCGGCGTATAAGATTTCTCACTCGTTCCTCGTCTCGAAATGACATCGTTTTACGTTAATTTACCCCTCGACCCCTCCTCACAAATTTTTTATACAGGTAACATTAATTTTAATTTATCTGCTTGTTTTGCTGCATTATAAATTCACATCTTTACGCTGCCGGAAAACGGCATCAACAAACCAATAAACAATCAAACAAACAACTCACCCTTACAAACAATGAAAAAGGTAATATTAGTAACAGGAGCATCTTCTGGTATTGGCTTAGCTTGTGCTAATGCGCTTCAGGCGGCTGGCCATACGGTTTACGGCTCATCGCGTAATCTCGACCGTATGAAATCCGTATCATTTAAACCTGTTCAACTTGATGTTACCGACGATGCTTCGGTAAAGGCAGCTATTGATACCATTATTAAGGCAGAAGGTAAAATTGATGTATTGGTGAACAATGCCGGTAACGGCGTAACCGGTCCGGCTTATGCAATGCCGGTTGAAAGCGCCAAGCAACAGTTTGAGGTTAATTTTTTCGGCGTGATCCGTGTTAGCTCGGCTGTATTGCCGGGTATGATTGAAAAAGGCCAAGGCCTTATCGTAAACATCAGCTCATTGGCCGGTTTATTTGGTTTGCCATACCAAGGCATGTATAGCGCTTCAAAGTATGCTATTGAAGGTTATTCACAAAGCTTAAGAATGGAGCTGCGTAATACCGGTGTTAAAGTAACCCTGCTTAACCCAGGCGACTTTAAATCGGACTTTAGCCAAAACCGCGCAAAAGTTAAATTCCCAATCAAAAACGATAAACTGGAAACCGAATACAATGCTGCCGTTGCCGCCATGGAAAAAGACGAAAGCATTGCCCCAAGTCCGGAGTCGTTAGCCAAAAAGCTGGTTTCGATAGTAGCATCATCAAGCCCTAAACACCGTTACCTGGTTGGGCAGGTTGGTCAAACCATTGTGCCTACGCTTAAAGCGATATTACCTGGTGGTTTGTTCGAGAAATTGATGAATGATCATTACGGGATAAAGTAAGATCTACTTAATTGATATAAGAAATGCCGCCCGGTTTGGGTGGCATTTCTTATTTGGATAAAGTTTTGCTTTCTATAGTTTCGAAGCCGAATAAGCCTCTGCGTAGAGTTAGATCAACAGTGTTAAAACCATCTGTTGATGTTCCGCAAGGGAAAATAATTTGCTTGTCAAACTTTTCATATTTGACAATAACGTAAGGCTCCCCGCATCCTGAACTACCTTTTGCTAACGTGCCTTTGTCGGTTATCTTTAAAGAAATTGAAGTGCGGTTTGGAGTGCCCCAATAAAAATTTGGAGCCATAAATAAATAGATCACAATGCCACCCCATGTGAATATGTTAAAAAGAAACTGAAACACAAGAAGATTACTTTTTAAGTACCGTGGCAATCTTTTGAAAAATAAAGGTGTTATAATGACTCCTGAAAACATCCATAATAAAAAAGGGATTGCGAACGAAATAAAGGTTAATCTGTAAATGCAGATTTCTAAGTAAGTGAGGGTAATTCCTGTAAAAAAGGCTATCGTAAAAAAGGTATTTTCGGCAGTTATATCAAGAACCTTTAAGAATGATTTGATCTTGTTCATGGTTTAGGTTATCTGCTTATCAAGTGCTTTTGATCATTGTGCGGGTAAGCCGACGTTAATATCTTCCTGATAAACGACATCAAAGCCCCAAAGCCCCTCTTGAATTGGAAAGGTAACGGTTTTGTATTTATCAACCGGTGTGCCCCAGTCGTAAAATATTTCTTTGTTTAGCCCTTTGTATGCAACCACAACACTGGGGGATTTTTGAACTTCCCTACTTCGGCTGAGATCACTTTGAAAGTTTGCGGAGTGGTTTTATTATTGGCAAAATAGTAATTGGTTGCCATAAAAATATATAATGGCAACCCGGCCGAAGCGTATCCATAAAACAGGGACACTAAAATAGTGCTAAACGATTTTTTGTATTTCCAATAAAAACGAATAAAGATTACAAAACTGATTATAGCAAATGCTGTCCATATTTCCATGGAAACAAGTAGCGGTATAAACGTAAGTTCAAACAAGCCGATTTCGGCAACTAATGAAAACGTGCCGACAAGTAGGGCAACGAGAGCGAGCGCCCCGGCTCTTCGTGAGGGTATTGGTGGAATCGGAGGCCCGTAGTAGTTTCTGATCATTACGTTATAAAAAAAATCTCCCCCATTCGGAGGAGATTTAGAGGCTTTTACGCCGTCAGCTTTTTATACTTGATCCTTTTCGGAGCAACATCACCTAAGCGTTTTTTACGGTTTTCTTCGTAATCAGAATAGTTGCCCTCGAAGAAGTAAACCTGTGAGTTGCCTTCAAAGGCCAGGATGTGCGTACAGATACGGTCAAGGAACCAGCGGTCGTGACTGATTACTACAGCACAGCCGCCAAAGTTTTCCAGGGCCTCTTCCAATGCGCGTAAAGTATTTACGTCGATGTCGTTGGTAGGCTCATCCAGCAGCAGCACGTTTGATCCTTTTTTAAGGGTGATGGATAAGTGAACGCGGTTACGCTCACCGCCTGATAGTACACCCACTTTTTTCTGCTGATCGGCACCGTTAAAGTTAAACTTAGATACATATGCCCTTGAATTTAAGGGACGGTTACCCACCATAATGGTTTCCAGGCCGCCGGTTACGTTTTCCCAAACAGATTTGTTGGGATCAAGGTCGTCGTGCATCTGGTCAACATAGCCTAAAGCAACAGTTTCACCTACGCGGAAAGTACCTGCATCTGGCTGGTCCTGCCCGGTGATTAAACGGAACAGCGTGGTTTTACCGGCACCGTTAGGGCCGATGATGCCAACAATACCGGCCGGAGGCAATGAAAAGCTCAGGTTATCGAACAATAGTTTATCGCCGTATGATTTGCTTACGTTATTGGCTTCAATTACCACGTTACCCAAGCGCGGCCCCGGCGGAATAAACAGCTCCAGTTTTTCTTCGCGTTCTTTGGTTTCTTCGGAAGCCAGTTTTTCGTAATTGCCTAAACGGGCTTTTGATTTGGCATGACGGCCTTTCGGGCCCATGCGTACCCATTCCAGCTCGCGTTCAAGGGTTTTCTGGCGTTTGCTCTCGCTCTTTTCTTCCTGCGCCAAACGTTTGGCTTTCTGATCCAGCCATGAGGAATAATTTCCTTTCCATGGGATACCTTCTCCACGGTCAAGCTCCAGGATCCAGCCTGCAACATTGTCAAGGAAATACCTATCGTGGGTTACCGCGATAACTGTTCCTTTATATTGTTGTAAATGTTGCTCCAGCCAGTCAATAGATTCAGCATCTAAGTGGTTGGTAGGCTCATCAAGCAATAAAACATCCGGTTCTTTTAATAACAAACGGCACAAAGCCACACGACGGCGCTCGCCACCTGATAATACCGAAATTTTGGTATCCGGCTCAGGGCAACGAAGGGCATCCATTGCGCGCTCCAGTTTGCTGTCCAGTTCCCAGGCATTTACAGCATCAATTTTATCCTGTAATTCGCCCTGGCGGTTCATGAGTTTTTCCATGGCGTCGGCATCCTCGTAATACTCCGGAAGACCGAATTTTTCGTTGATCTCTTCGTACTCTTTCAGTAAGGCGGTCGTTTCGGCAACGCCTTCTTCAACTATCTCACGCACAGTTTTTTCGGGATCGAGCTCTGGTTCCTGGCTCAGGTAGCCAACGGTGTAGCCCGGAGAAAAAACAACCTCGCCTATATTGGTTTTATCAATGCCTGCAATAATTTTAAGCAGTGACGATTTACCGGAACCGTTTAAGCCGATAACGCCAATTTTTGCGCCGTAAAAAAACGACAGGTATATGTTTTTTAATACTGTTTTTTGCGGGGGATAAACTTTGCTAACCCCGGCCATTGAAAAAATTATCTTTTCGTCTGCCATTATAATTGATCAATAAATAGAAATTCAAATATGGATAAAATAGATGAAACGGCAGTCGCAGATTAATGTTTAGGAGTAGTAATTTTAGGCTGATTTTTGAGTTATAATGTTAATTTAAATTTAATTGAACCTTAAACGAAGTTACACAACCCTCGCCGGGCATTCACCGTATATAGTATATATGACGATAATTACAAGGCTAATGCCTAATTGTCATGTTTATGACGAAATGCCGTAATTGGTGGAAATGTTATTAAATATTTGAAATTTGTTTAAACTTTTTTAGGATATTTATATCAAACAGGTAAGTTTCGTTCGTATATTGTAAAAAAAACACTTAGCAGTGGGCTTTTGAGGTAAAAACTGTTGATTGGCACTAATCTTTGATACATTGCGTATCATAACAATGTCTGTTTCTGCAAAGCTTTAAATGTTGGCAATATTGTTGATGAAAGTAAAACAGGCGTCGTAATTTATAAAGACATAATTTATACATTAGGGCGTTCAATAATTAGAAAGGTATATATGGAAGCTAAATTTTCGCCGAGGGTAAAAGATGTTATTCAATATAGCAGGGAAGAGGCATTACGTCTTGGGCATGACTATATAGGTACTGAACATCTTTTGCTGGGGCTTATCCGCGATGGGGATGGTGTAGCAATTAAATTGCTGAAAGGATTGAACGTTGATACCGCAAAACTTCGCCGCGCCGTTGAGGATGCAGTAAAGGGAACTATTGGAACAAACGTACATATCGGCAGCATCCCGTTAACAAAACAGGCCGAGAAAGTATTGAAGATAACTTATCTGGAAGCCAAAATATTTAAAAGCGATGTGATTGGTACAGAGCACCTGTTGCTGTCTATTCTTCGCGATGAAGACAACATTGCCTCTCAAATACTGGTACAGTTCAACGTGAACTACGAAGTATTTAAAGGCGAAGTTGAATCACATAAAAACGATGTTACTGACGAAATGCCGGGATCACCTACAGGTGGCGACGATGACTTTAAAGAAGAAGAGTCATTTAGTCAGCCTAAAAAAGTATCTGACATTAAATCAAAAACACCGGTACTTGACAACTTTGGCCGCGATTTAACCCGCGCCGCCGAAGATGGTAAGCTTGACCCGATTGTTGGTCGTGAAAAAGAGATCGAAAGGGTATCACAAATTCTATCGCGCCGTAAAAAGAACAATCCTATATTAATAGGTGAGCCGGGTGTAGGTAAATCGGCCATTGCCGAAGGTCTTGCATTGCGCATTGTTCAGCGCAAAGTATCACGTGTATTGTTCAATAAGCGTGTAGTTACACTTGATTTAGCCTCATTGGTTGCAGGTACCAAATACCGTGGCCAGTTTGAAGAGCGTATGAAGGCGGTAATGAACGAACTGGAAAAATCACCTGATGTAATTTTATTTATTGACGAGATCCATACTATAGTAGGTGCTGGTGGTGCTTCAGGTTCGCTTGATGCGTCAAATATGTTTAAACCAGCTTTGGCGAGGGGAGAGATACAATGCATTGGCGCAACCACTTTAGATGAATACCGCCAGTACATTGAAAAAGATGGCGCTTTGGACCGTCGTTTCCAAAAAGTAATGGTTGAGCCGGCTACCCCGACTGAAACCATTGAGATACTGAACCGCATTAAGGATAAATATGAAGAACACCACGGTGTTACTTATACTCCTGAAGCAATCAACGCTTGCGTTAACTTAACAACCCGGTACATCACCGACAGGTTTTTGCCAGATAAAGCTATTGACGCGCTTGATGAAGCAGGTTCACGTGTTCACTTAACCAATATCCACGTGCCTCAAAACATCCTGGATATTGAGCAAAAGATTGAGCAGATCAAGATTGAGAAAAACAAAGTTGTTCGCAGCCAGAAATATGAAGAAGCTGCGCAACTGCGCGATACCGAAAAAAACCTTTTGGTTGAGCTTGACCAGGCAAAAGCTGTTTGGGAAGCCGAAACAAAATCTAAACGTTACACTGTAACCGAAGATAATGTTGCCGAAGTGGTTTCAATGATGACAGGTATTCCGGTACAACGTGTTGGTCAGGCCGACAGCCAAAAACTGTTGCACATGAGCGATACTGTTGCCAGCAAGATCATTGGTCAGGATGAAGCTATCAAAAAATTGACCCGTGCTATACAACGTACACGCGCAGGTTTGAAAGATCCTAAAAAACCAATTGGTTCATTCATATTCTTAGGCCCTACAGGTGTTGGTAAAACTGAGCTTGCCAAAGAGCTTGCCCGCTTTATGTTTGACACTGAAGACGCTCTGATCCAGATTGACATGAGCGAGTACATGGAGAAATTCGCGGTATCTCGTTTAGTAGGTGCGCCTCCGGGCTACGTAGGTTATGAAGAAGGTGGTCAGTTAACTGAGAAAGTTCGTCGTAAACCATATGCGGTAGTTTTATTGGATGAAATCGAAAAAGCTCACCCTGATGTATTCAATATCCTGTTACAGGTATTGGATGAAGGTCAGCTTACCGATTCATTGGGCCGTAAGGTTGATTTCAGGAATACTATCATTATCATGACATCAAACATTGGTGCCCGCCAGTTGAAAGACTTTGGCCAGGGTGTAGGTTTCAGCACCAACGCTAAAACTTTACAGGCCGAAAGCCACTCACGCGGTGTTATCGAGAATGCTTTGAAACGTGCTTTTGCACCTGAGTTCCTGAACCGTATTGATGATGTTATCGTATTTAACTCTTTAGGTAAAGAAGAGATCTTCAAGATCATCGATATCGAGCTTGCTTACCTGTTTAGCCGTGTAAATGGCTTAGGTTTCAAAATTGAGCTTACCGAAGCAGCCAAAGATTTCATTGCCGATAAAGGTTACGATTCGCAATTTGGTGCAAGGCCGCTTAAACGCGCCATCCAGAAATACCTGGAAGATCCAATTGCCGAAGAGATCCTTAAAGGTGAATTAGCCGAAGGTGATGTAATGGTAGTTGATTTTGATACCGAAACCAAGGAAATCAAAATCTCCGACAGGAAAGGCGAAAGCAAAAAGCCAGAACAGGAAGAACAAAAGTAATTTTGTAATCCTATAAATAATATCAAAGCCTCGTTTCGAAAGAAACGGGGCTTTTTTTTAACCAATATGTCATTGCGAGCGAAGCGTGGCAACCGCACGGAAACATATCCGCCCTGTATAGCATGCGATTGCCACGCTTCGCTCGCAATGACATGTTTTTTTATTTCTTCTCCACCACTGGCTCATAATCAACCGGCAGCATTTCGGCAACGCGGCGGATGCCCCAATCACCTTCGTACACAATTGAATGGGGATTGGCTACTATACCGTTGTTGTCGAAAAAAGCATGTGGTTCATCGAAGGAAATAATGGTTGTAGCGTTGTTAGGCATATTGAACGCCTGGACAGTCCCGGCAGATGGATCCTGCCCTTTTTTAGTATACATTACATACAGGCAATCGGTAAATCCTATGGCAAATAAGCCCTCCTGATCTGTCGTATAGAAAAAATCGGGCCTGTCTAAAGGCTTGTTGACAAGACTTTGCTGGTATTTATTATTTGGTCCGCCATGATAATTGGGATTAGGTTTACGGATCAGGCGCATGACAACAAAATTTTCTTTGCTGAGGCTATCCTTAATTGCTGCCCGGTAGAAATGCATGCTTGAACCCAGATAGGCTATTTGCCGTTGTTTGTGCCATCTGCGTTTCTGTTTTTCGCTGCCTTTAAGATCTTCAAAGTTGGAGATTCCCTCGTAATATAGCATGGCTTTGCCCGGATTATAATTAAAGTTAGTTAGTTTATACCTGATCCGGTAACCTAAGGCTTTATTCTCGATCTCCAGAAAATCATGTGAAGATGCTTTTAATACATAGGTAACATCGTCGTAATCAAAATCGAGTACATCAGAGTTTAGAATCTTGCATTGGGCTGTATTATCGGATGTTCCCAAAAATTGCTGCCTGAATATGTTGTAATATTTCTCGCGGTTAGGATCGGGCCTGATTTTAACCTCATTAAGCTGAAAAGTTTTAGGAATAATGCTGATCGTACCCAGATCAATATTGGAGCTGCCCGCCTGCAGGCTGTAAGTATAGGTTTCGTAGCCTACTATGGATATGATGAAATCATACTTACCGGGTTTTACATTGCTTAGCGTGAATGTACCATCCTCGGTTGTTTTATTACCTACCTGGGCATTATTTAAAAATACGCTGGCATTGGGTACCGGTTTGGTATCTGTCATGTTGATCACTTTCCCGGTAATTTTTACCTGAGCTAAACAGCATGCAGGTATCAATAACAATAAAATCAGGAGGGACTTACGCATAGTTAAAGTTAAACTAAAATTTTAGTTATTTAATATGGCTACGAAAAATGACAGGAAATAATATCTGAAATAAAATAATTAAAAAAACGTTTAAACCTTTGAACAAATTTTTGTTCATACAGTTATAATAACTAACGCAATACTTTATGAAAAAAATCTTGACTTTAATTTGCTGCACTATTGTACTTGCAGCTACATCGTGTAAAAAGGAGTATGTAACTACGAGCCCAAGCGCTACAACTATTTTTGATACCACTCCAAATTTTGTGCTCGATAATAGTATTAATGGTTATACCACTACTTTAGCCGTGCCTGAAATTACTGATTATTATAATAATCATGGTGCTGTATTAGTATACATAGAAGATAATGGTACTTATGAGCAATTACCTGACGTATACGGCGGGATAAGCTATCGGTTTGTATATACTAAGGGAACGCTCTATATAGACGCCCAAAATGCAGATGGAAGTGTGCCTACAGGACCTGGTATTCCTGGCCCTCTGAAACTTAAAATAGTTTTGGTGCCGTAAGTTACCTTAACTCAATAAAAAAGGAGCTTTTGCATTTGCAAAAGCTCCTTTTTTATTTAAATATATTTTAAGATTACTTAGCCATCTGGTCGATAACAGCCTGGGTTACGCCGGTGAACGAGAAGCCACCATCGTGATAAAGGTTTTGCATGGTAACCATTTTAGTCAAATCGCTAAACAGGGTTACGCAGTAATCAGCACACTGATCGGCATCAGCATTACCAAGCGGACTCATTTTTTCGGCAAATTCGATAAAGCCGTCAAAGCCTTTAACGCCTGAACCTGCAGTAGTGCGGGTTGGCGACTGAGAAATGGTGTTAACACGCACTTTTTTAGCCATACCATACTCATAACCAAAGTTACGGGCAATGCTTTCTAATACCGCTTTGTTATCGGCCATGTCATTGTAGCCAGGGAAATAACGCTGAGCGGCGATGTAGCTTAATGCCAGTACAGAACCCCATTCGTTAATGGCGTCATGTTTCATGGCAGCCTGCAAAATGCGGTGAAGACTTAATGCAGATATATCGAAACCTTTGTGGGTAAATTCGTAGTTGTTTTCAAAGTATGGGATGTTTTTGCGCACGTTAACGCTCATACCTATCGAGTGCAGGATGAAATCAACCTTGCCGCCAAAATGCTCAAGTGTTTTGGTAAACAGGTTGTTGATATCATCGTTATTGGTAACATCGGCACCAATAACAGGCGCGTTGCATTCTTCGGCCAGTTTATTGAGTTCGCCCATGCGTAAAGCAATAGGGGCATTTGATAATACAATTTCAGCACCTTCCTGTACAGCGCGTTGTGCCACTTTCCAGGCTATTGATTGCTCATTTAGCGCACCGAAAATGATGCCTTTTTTACCTTTTAATAAATTATAAGCCATTTGTTAAGTTTTTATAATTGAAGCAAAGTTATAATTATTTATCAGTTAGTTTAAATTCAACGGAAACAGTTTGTGTCATCAATATAGGCCTGCCATTGTCAATGCCAGGAATCCATCCACCTAAACGTTTTATAGCATTTATAAGCTCTTCTTCACAACCATAGCCTATGCCTTTTAAAACTTTAAACCCGGTAAGTGTTCCATCCTTTTCCACTTTAAATGCAATTTGTACGGTACCTTCAATATTGTTTTCGATGGCTTTAGCAGGGTAGAGTACTTGTTGATTTACCAATTGTATAAAGCGTTCATTGCCACTTTTATAACGGGGAGCCAGATGCAGGCCGATAAATGGGCAATAAGGGTCATCGCTACTTTTACGAATAAAGGAAGGGACGGTTTTAGCCCGTGTGCGTTTCGCACTTATAATCATTTGTCCTTTCTGGTTGACATCTTTTAGCGCTGCAAACGGTAGGTGAATAATCAAGAAACGACTCCCCTCATTATAAATAGGCGTGGAAGCATACAGTATGTTTTCTTCAACAGTTAATGTATCATTGAATTTTACGCCTTCAAGTGTAAAGTGTCCTGATGTATCAGTCCGCGTTGTAATGTTAACTCGATCGAAATCTATATATTTTTGAGATGAACGTAGCTCAATGTATTTTACAGGTTTACCTGCTTCGTCGTAAACATAACCGTGTATATTGATGGTATCACGTTTAACGATTGAATCTTTTTTAGTTTGTTGCGCAAATAACCTTGATGCCGCTAATATTAGCAACAGGCTAAAAAATGATCTCATATTGGTTTAGGTTATATATATAATAAGCAATTTATACGCTCAACAGTTCCCTCGCGTTTTGCAACGCGCTTTCGCCGGGTTTATCGCCGCTTAACATTTTAGCAATTTCTAATACACGTTCGTCATTGTTTAGCTGTTTAATACGGGTAAAGGTGGCGGCTTCGCTATCATCCTTATAAACAAAATAATGGCTTTGGCCTTTGCTGGCAATTTGCGGCAGGTGGGTGATGGTAATAACCTGCAGGTTTTGGGCTAATCGCTCCATGATCACCCCAACCTTGTTAGCCACCTCGCCCGATACACCTGTATCAATCTCGTCAAAAATAATGGTGGGTAGGGCTGTGTACTGCGCTACGATAGATTTAATGCTCAGCATCAACCGCGAAAGCTCACCGCCCGAAGCTACCTTGCTCATCTCCGCCAAAGCATGACCCTTATTAGCCGAAAATAAAAACTTAATGTTATCAATCCCGGTAGCCGTAAGTATGGCTTTAGGACTATCAGCACCCTCTTTAGGGGTTGGCGTCGTGTGTTGCCCAATCTTCAAACTCGAATTACCCATGCCCATCTCGGCCAGTGTGGCCAATACCTGTTTTTCGATATCAGGAATAGCTTTTTGGCGATTAGCCGATAATTGCGCCGCTAATTTTTCCAGTTCGGCTTTATCGGCAGCTATTTGTTTTTGCAGCTTTTCAATGGCTTCATCACCAAAAAGGGCTTGCTGTACTTTGTCTGATAATTCTTCCTGTATCTGTAATAGCTCGGTAATTGTACTTACCCTGTGCTTTTTTTGCAGATTGTAGATCATGCTCAGGCGATTGTTCACCTCTTCGGCACGGGCTTCATCAACAAAGGTATGCTGTTCAACGGCGTCTATTTCGGCAGCTACATCTTTGAGCTCGATAATGGTACTGCTGATGCGCTGGTGAAGTTCGGCAAGTGCCGGATTGTATTTTTCTATTGAGCCTAAAGCCTGTCCTGCTTCTTTTAACTGAAGCAACGCGGCGGCTTCGCCATCCTGTAACAGGTAGTTGGCGTTTAGCAGGGCTCGTTTTATTTCTTCGGCGTTGTTGAGTGTGTTTAACTCCTGCTCAAGCAATTCCTGTTCATCGGCCACCAATGCGCCTTTTTCCAATTCATCAAACTGAAACTGGAAATAGTCAAGGTCAGCTTTGGCTTTGTCATTTTCGGCTGTGAGCTGGTTGAGTTTGCTTAACGACTTTTTATATGCTTTGAATTTGGTTTGATAATCAAAAAGCAAATCTGAATGGCGTGCAACCGAATCAACCACTAACAACTGAAAATCCGGATCATTGATCTCCAGCGTAGCGTGCTGCGAATGGATATCGATCAGCTTTTCGCCCAGTTGTTTCAACGCGGTAAGGTTAACCGGGGTATCGTTCACAAAAGCACGGGATTTCCCATCAGCGGAGATCTCACGGCGAAGTACGGTTTCGCTCTCGTAATCCAGATCATTCTCCTCAAAAAAATCAGCCAAATGAAAGCCACTTATTTTAAAAGTACCTTCAATAACGCATTTTTTTTGCTGGTTGAAAAAATATTTGCTTTCGGCCCGCTGGCCTAAAATGAGTGACAAGGCACCCAATATGATCGACTTTCCGGCACCGGTTTCGCCGGTTAATATGTTCAGACCGCTATCAAAACCTATCTCCAGGTTGTCGATAAGCGCATAGTTATTAATGGTTAGCTTTTGAAGCATAAAAAAAGTGTCCTCATTTTATTGAGGACACTAAATTACAAATTAAGGCTCTTTAAAAAATATTTTTAATGCTTTTTGCTAATTTATTTAGTCAGCTGTGTCGGGTTTTATATCCTCCAGCTTGTCGTTGTCAAACTTATAATCAAAGTCTTTATCCATTTTATCGCGATACAGTTTCATTTTTTGTTTAAAGGCCGGGCTTTTCATATACTCCTGCAATTTTTTGCTGGCTTCTTTAAGGCGTTCTTGTGCAGCTCTGATCTCCGGGCTATCCTGGAAACCACGCATTTGCCTGCCAATATTTTTCATGTCTTCCTGTAATTTTTTAATATCAGGATTATCATAAGCCAACCTCAGGCTATCGCCCATAGCCTGCATGCGGTTTCTTTTGGAAATAAACTCCGGCGAATCATAACGGTTGCGCATTTTCTGGCCCAGGGTTTTCAGTAGCTCTGTTTGTTCCTTTACTTCAGCAGGAATTTTGCTTTGCAGCTCGTCCTGATATTTTTTGTAGTTAGGGTCTCTGTCGTCATTATAACCGTTATAGCCATGATTGTGCGGAATGCCGTATTTTTTCTCCAGGCCCTCGTTCATTTTTTTAAACTCGGCGCTGCTGTAATATTTACCGATGTTGTTGCCAATTTCGCCCATCTGTTCGCCAAGTTTTTTAGATTCGGATGTTTCGCCATATTCTTTCTGAAAATCCTGGCCCATTTTTTCCATTTCGAGCTTCATTTTCTCCATGCCATCGGAGTTATAATAAGCCTGCAGGGCTTTGCTTTTTGCTTCAAGCATTTCCTGTTGCTTTTTAAAAGTATTGCTGCTGTAGTATTTGCCAATCAGCTCGCCTTGTTTGCTTACTTCGGCGCTTAGCCTTTCAAGCTGGGCATCATTAAAGCCGCTGTAGTCAAAATCTTCATGGCGTTGTTTGGCTTTTACAATTTCGGCCTGGGTTTTCTTTTTATAGGTTACAGCCTTTTTTGCTTTCACCTTATGGGTGGTGTCATCAACAAATATGGCATGTAAGGCAGCAGGGGTAGCAACCTTTTTAACGGTTAACTTACCATCTTTTATAGTGGGGTTTAGCCAGGCAATGCTGCTAACGCCGGCAGCCATTATAGCAATAGCCACAAGCAGGTGGCGGATATTGCCTATAGGTTTCTTCGTTTTCATGATGCGTTCAATTCTGTTTAATAAATGATATTTTTTGCCGTTAGCAGCCAGGGCCAGCTGTAAATGCTGTTGCCTGGTTTGCTCCAGTTTAAGGAGGGCGTGCGCGTAGATTAAAGGTTGTTGCGTTGTTTGCACAACCAGATCATCGCAGCTGTTTTCACGCTCCTGGTTAATAATGCGGTTAATTAATTGGGCAAAGGGATTAAAGAATAACAGTATGGAAATAAATTGCTGCATCAGGTTCAGCAGGTAGTCGTTGCGTTTAATGTGTGAGAGCTCGTGCAATAAAATGGCTTCAACCTCGGTGGCCGATAAGTATGTAGTAAGGGTTATCGGCAACAAAATAATGGGGCTTAAAAAGCCAATCATGCAAGGGGCATCAACCATACGGCTAAAGTTTACCCACACATTTTTAGTAATACCCAGCTTTTGGCAAAGCTCATCGGCAAAGTCCTGCAGCCTGTCTGCAGGTACCATGGTACGTTTTATCAGGCTGATCCTTTGCCAGCTTAAGCTCACTTTGAGCAGGTTGAATACCAAGCCAACAAAATAAAGGGCAGATATATAAGGGAGATAACCTTTTATAACGTATTCGTAATAGTTGTTTTGTGGTCTGGCGGCTACTTCATGCAACGGCAGGTAGAAACGTGGTAATAAAGATGGCGCGTTTGCGGATGTATAATTAACCCACTCGTGCAGCCTGAACTGATGGATAAACGTGTATATAAACCAGGCGCTGATGGTGAGCATGGCACCCATGGCCCAATTGTGCTTTTTAATAGCCGATAATTGCGGCCTGCAAATAAACACTAACCTTAAGGCAAACCAAACTAACAAACCCTGCCATACCGATTGCAGAATAGTTACGCCCAACACCTGGCTTATATTATAGAATAAATTTTCCATCACGTTTATTTTTTGTCCTGATCAAATTGATTCAAAAAGTTTTTAATAGCGTCAATCTCGTCTTTTGATGCGCGGTGCTGGCCAAGCGCCTGAATCACCAAGTCGGAAGTAGAGCCTTTAAATACAGTAGACAAGATTTTATCCAGAGCGTTGCTTTGCGCCTGCTCCATTGTGAATAAAGCTTTGTATAAATGTGTTTTTGAAGTGGTGTCGCGCTCAACCATTCCCTTATCATGCATAATCTGCATGAGTTTTAAGGTGGTGGTGTAACCGGCATCCTTGTTTTTAGCAAGCTCCTCGTGAACTTCACGTACGGTGCACTGGCCCTTTTTCCAGATTACCTGTAAAATTTCAAGTTCGCTTTCTGTTGGTTTAATTTCCATCTGTCTCTCTTTATTACGAATTTCTTCGTACAAATATCTACGATGGATTTCGTATTTGCAAGCGATTAAGAAAATATTTAACAAATTTTAACGGTTGGGGGAGAAGTGAGTGGTTGATTGGGTTGATTAGGTGAGTGGTTATTTTTGTCTGAACTCGAATTAAACGAATTTTGAGAATTTGCTCAGTATTCTGTTAATCCCTTAATTCTATAAATTCGAGTTCAGACAAAATTCCTAAATCCAACAATCACCATCTTTTAATTACTTTTGCGCCAGGTAGATTCAAAAAAATAAGAAATTCCGAAATCGAACCTCCGAAATCCGAAATAAAGAAACCATGCTGCAAATACAGGAAAACGTATCCCTCAAAAACTTTAACACCTTTGGTATTGATACCCGCGCCCGTTATTTTGTAGAAATAGCCCACGAAACCGAATTAACAGAACTGTTTGCCGACCCGCAATGGCAGCAAACACAATTGCTGGTGCTTGGTGGTGGCAGCAATATGCTGATGGTTAATGATTTTGACGGATTGGTTGTACGGATGAATATCCGCGGTATTGAGCATCGCATTAGTCATAACGATGTTTATGTTGAAGCCGGTTGTGGCGAAGTATGGAACGACCTGGTGAACTACTGCGTTTCTCATGATTATGCCGGGGTCGAGAACCTGAGCCTGATCCCCGGTTCGGTAGGGGCGTCGCCTATTCAAAATATAGGTGCTTATGGTGTCGAACTTAAAGATGTGTTTAATAGCTGCCGCGCTTTTGAAATAGCTACCGGTACTTTCAGGGAGTTTAATAAAGAAGATTGTAAGTTCGGTTACCGTGAAAGCGTTTTTAAGGCCGAGCTAAAAGGACTATACATTATAGTATCTGTAAAATTTCATCTTTCAATGGTGCCCAACATTAACACCCGATATGGGGCCATTGAACAGGAGCTGCAAAATAGGGGGATCTCAAACCCTACCATAAAAGATGTATCGCAGGTGGTGGCGCACATCCGGGTTTCTAAGCTGCCCGATCCGTCAACCATAGGTAATGCCGGTAGTTTCTTTAAAAATCCGGTGATCAGCGCTGAAGAATTTGCAGTGGTTCAGGCTAAATTTCCGGAAGTGGTGAACTATCCCGCTGCAGATGGCGGTGTAAAACTGGCTGCCGGATGGCTCATTGAACAGTGCGGATGGAAGGGAAAAACAGTTGGCCACACAGGAACATGGAAGAACCAGGCGCTTGTTTTAGTGAACCACGGCGGGGCCACAGGGCAAGAAGTGTATAGTTTTTCGTCGCAAATCATAGACAGTGTGTACACTAAATTTGGCGTTACACTACAACGTGAGGTTAATATTATTAGTTAAATAAGTTTATTTAAAGTGAATTCTTGTTTTAAATAAAATTTGTTCTAAATAACATTCCTGTTACAAAATGCCGTTTCAAAAAGCTTGTTTTTACTTGAATTGTCATTTAAGTGTCTGTTTTTCAGTGATGTAGTTGTTATTAATGTGTTAGATGTACACATTGATAGCCAATAGGTGCTGAAATTAAAATGTAGAGTTTTTACCACACATTTTGGGTTAGTGGCATCATGCTTGTCTAATTGTTAACACAAAACTTTAACAAAATGACAAAGATTGAGTTTAACACCCTTGTACTACGTCAGGCGACTTCTTTAAGATCATACGCTTTACACTTCACGCACGACGCAGACGATGCTAACGACCTTGTCCAGGATACAATGTTGAAGGCCATAACTTATTACAACAAGTTTAAGGAAGGCACCAATTTAAAAGGATGGTTATATACCATCATGAAAAATACGTTCATCAACAACTATCGCCGTTTTGTTAAAATGAGCACCTTCGTTACTAAAAGTGATGAAATTTCATCACCTAACCTGGTATTTAGTTCAACCAAAAACCAGGGCGAAGCCAAATTTGTAATGGATGATATTAAAAAAGCTTTAGACAGGCTGCCTGAAGATTATTATGTACCCTTCACCATGTATTTTGAAGGCCATAAATACCATGAAATTGCCGATCACCTGGATATTCCTATCGGTACAGTAAAAACACGTATTCACGTAGCACGTAAACTGCTTAAGAAAAATCTTAAAGCATATGATAACGGAATCGCCAAACCCGTTTACGCAGAGAATTAATTCAATTAAACTCCATCATATATTATAGAAAACCCGCCCAATGAGGCGGGTTTTTGTTTGTAAAGAGGAGTGGTATAAAAAAATGTCATTGCGAGGCACGAAGCAATCGCATGCTATACAGGGCGGCCATGCTTCCGTGCGATTGCCGCGCTGCGCTCGCAATGACATGGTTTTATGCTTTTTAAAACAATAGTCGCTAATCCACTAATATTTTCATTGCCTCCCCAGCCACCACCTGACCCGAAATAATAGCAGGCGGTACACCAGGACCCGGTACCGTAAGTTGCCCGGTATACAGTAAATTGTTAATGTGTTTTGCCCGCATGGCTGGTTTAAAAAAAGCCGTTTGCGCAAGTGTATTGGCCAAACCGTAAGCGTTGCCCTTAAATGAGTGATAATCGCTCTTAAAATCATTAAGCGCGTAACTCCGTTTCACTACAATTGAGCTGCGTATGTCATGCCCGGTAATACGGGCAAATCTGTCCATCATCAGGTTAAAGTATTTTGCGCGCGTGCTTTCATCGTCATTTAGTCCCGGAGCTATGGGCATCAGGAAAAACAGGTTCTCGCCGTCTTCAGGAGCCACGGTGTTATCTGTTTTTGAACTGCAGCATACATAAAACAAGGGGTTGGTTGGCCACTGTGGCGAAGTGTAAATTTCTTTGGCGTGCAGTTCAAAATCTTCATCAAAAAATAAATTATGATGCTGTATGCCGGGTACTTTTTTATTGGTGCCGATATAAAAAAGCAAGCTGGATGGCGACATAGTGCGGCTGTTCCAGTATTTAGGCGTGTAATTGCGATGGGGGTCATCAAGCAGATGCTGGTCAACATGCTCATAATCGGCTCCGGCAATTACCATATCGGCGTTAAATACGCCTTTGTTGGTTTGTATGGTGTCAACCCGTTTATCTTTTACGTTGATCTTTGTAACCTCTGTGTTTAGTTCAATTTCAACACCAAGTTCGGTAGCCAGGCTTACCATCGCTTTTACTATTTCGTTCATACCACCCATGGGGTACCATGTTCCAAGCGACAGGTCGGCATAATTCATCATGCTGTACATGGCAGGTGTGTTTTGCGGGGTAGCACCTAAAAACAACACCGGGAACTCCAGAAGCTTAACCAGTTTGGGATTTTTAAAATACTTGCGCACATGACTGCTCATGCTGGTCAACAACTGAATGCTGAAGCTTTTTTTGATGAGGTTAAAGTCGATAAATTCGGTAATAGAGTGGGAGGGGCGGAAAACATATTCGCCCATGCCTACTTTATATTTATACTCTGCCTGGTTCAAAAATTGGCGTAAAGCGGTGCTGCTGCCAGGCTCTATTTGTTCAAATAAAGCTTCAAGCTCGGTCATGGATGCCGGTACATCAAGTATCTCATTTTGACCGTAATAAACGCGATAGCCGGGATCAAGTCTTTTGAGCTGATAATAGTCGGTAGTTTTTTTACCAAACAGCGCGAAGAAGTTTTCAAACACATCGGGCATCCAGTACCAGCTTGGCCCCATATCAAACCTAAAGCCGCTCTGTTCCCAAACCCGGGCACGACCGCCGGGCTGATCATTCTTTTCCAATATGGTAACCTTATAACCTTCTTTAGCTAAAACACAGGCTGCTGATAACCCTGCAAAGCCCGATCCAATAACAATAATATGCTTGCTGCTGCTCATGTTTAATGTGAAGCCCAAGGTAAGCAAATTGTTTTAGGCCCATTAAAAAACAATACGGCTTTGAATTTGTACTTTTGAAAATGACCACGCGAAGGCCAATGATGAACCTGTACGATGAAGCCTGTTTTGAATGCAGTAAACTGATAACTAAAAAGTACAGCACTTCATTTAGTCTCGGCATTAAAACTTTCGATAAAAGTTTCCGGTATCCCATCTATGCCATTTATGGTTTTGTACGTTATGCCGATGAAATTGTGGATACCTTTCATGATTACGATCAGCAGCAACTGATAGACAGGTTTAGCGACGAAACATTTCGCGCAATCAAAGAGGGCATCAGCACTAACCCGGTTATTCATTCCTTTCAGCAAATTGTTAATCAGTATCATATTGATCATGAATTGATCAGGGCTTTTCTGCGATCGATGGCGATGGACCTGGATAATAAGGCCTATGATAAAGAAAGTTATCAGACTTATATCTACGGTTCGGCAGAGGTTATTGGTTTGATGTGCCTGAGGGTGTTTACAAGCGATGATGTTTTATATCAGTCATTAATTCCCAAAGCCCGAAGCCTGGGGGCGGCATTCCAGAAGGTTAATTTTTTGCGTGATGTGAAGGCCGATTATACCGAACGCGGTCGTACCTATTTTCCGGGGATTGACTTTAATAATTTTACCGAGCAGGACAAACTTACCATTGAAGCCGAAATTAAGCACGACTTTGATGAGGCTTTTGAAGGAATAAAACGCCTGCCCGTTGGCACGCGGCTTGGGGTTTATATTGCTTATATTTACTACCTGCAGTTGTTTAAAAAAATAAGTTATACACCTGCTAACGTCATACTACAAAAACGCATCAGGGTATCGGATGCGCGCAAAATGAGTTTATATATCAAGGCTGTGCTGCAGCAAAAGTTAAATGTTATTTAATGTTCAGGAAGATTTTTTTTATCGTCAATATTTTGGCGCTGGTGTTCATTTTTCAATCAGTTAAGGCAGAAGAACCTAATCTTAAAGTACTGCGCAAACAAATGGTTATCGCCATTGATAAAAGCCAACTAACCGACTCGTTGTTTAATAGTCTTAATAACATCAAAGAAAAAAGCGGTATAGTAAATGGTTTCATAGGTGCTTTACTGGCGCTGAAAGCCAAACATGCCTGGAACCCATATTCGAAAGTAAAATACCTGAACAGATCAGAAAAGGTATTTAAGCAGGCTGTAACCGCCGATCCGCATAATATCGAGATCAGGTTCATGCGTTTCTCCATTGAACACAATGTGCCTTCAATTTTAGGGTTTAATAAAGATCTTGCTGTAGATAGTGAGGATATCATAGCCCAGCTTGATAGAAAGAACTATGGTTCGGCCGATAAGGAATTGACAATAGCTATTATCAAATTCCTGATCCATTCCAAAAGATGCACACCTGCGCAAAATCAGGTACTAAATAAACATTTAACCGAACTTACGTGAGATACGCCTATTTATTGATCAATTTGCTCACGGTATTTTTCCCTGTGGTGCTTTCGTTTGATAAAAGGGTAGCTTTTTACAAAAGCTGGAAGTTTATATGGCCCGGCATGGGCATAACCGGTTTGTTTTTTTTGTTTTGGGACGTGCTTTTTACCATCCATGGCGTTTGGTCGTTTAACCCGGCGTACATAGTTGGCGTTAAGTTTTTTGGTTTGCCCTTAGAGGAAATGCTGTTTTTTTTAACCGTGCCCTTTGCCTGCATATTCATTTACGCCTGCCTTAATTACTACGTTAAATGGCTGATGCCATACAGGCTTACAGGTATTATAAGCAGCATGATGATATTGCTGAGTATAATGATGCTTATATTTTATCATGACCGGCTTTATACCACGGTTACTTTCAGTTTGTTGCCGGTATTGGTTTTACTGATTCAGTATATTTTTAAGGCCGATTGGCTTAACCGGTATTACCTGGCGTACTTTGTAGCTCTTTTGCCGTTTTACATTGTGAATGGCATATTAACTTCGATACCCATTGTGCTGTATAACAATGCCGAGAATATCGGGAAACGCGTAGGTACTATCCCTTTTGAAGATCATTTTTACCTGATGGCGTTATTGCTCATGAATATTGGTTTCTTTGAATACTTTAAACAACGGAAATTAAGCCGATGATTGAGCTGCCGATATATACTAAATCGCAATTGGCTTTGCGTAACGGGCAGGATAAGCCTCAGATATGGGTGGCTTATAAAGGTGATATTTATGATGTTACCGAAAGTCGCTTATGGCGTAATGGAAAACATTATGAACACTGGGCAGGTCAGGATCTGACAGATGAACTTCCCGATGCTCCACATACCGAAACTGTATTTGAGAAGTTTGTAAAGGTTGGAAGACTAAGCCCTGCATAAACTTATGCATATGGGGCTTGGTTTTGAGTCTTTCCTAAGTAAATAAAAAATGTCATTTCGAACGAACCAAGGGTAGGGGTGTGCATCGGAGGTGAGGAGAAATCTTCTACACCCTGCTTGTACTGGCATAGTTGTATAAGATTTCTCTTTCGCTCCCTCTCTCAGCCCCCGCCGCTCTATCGAAATGACACTTTCTATATATAATAGAGGAAAGGGGTATTACAATTCAAATTTAGCAAGGCCAACAAACTCCTGGATGCGATTGGCAATTTCCTCTTCGCTCAGGTTTCTTAACCTCTCAGATCCAAACTTTTCAACGCAGAATGATGCTAAGGCCGAACCGAAAATGATAGCGTTTTTCATGTTATTGAAGTTAACGGTACCCACTTTGGCCATATAGCCAATAAAACCACCTGCAAAGGTATCGCCGGCACCTGTAGGGTCAAATACTTCGGCCAATGGAAGGGCCGGGGCACTGAAGATCTGATTTTCATGGAACAATAATGCACCATGCTCGCCTTTTTTAATGATGAGGTATTTAGGACCCATGGTTAATATTTTACGGGCAGCCTTAACCAGTGAAAACTCGCCCGATAATTGGCGTGCCTCGGCATCATTGATGGTTAAAACATCAACCATTTGAATGGTTTTTAACAACTCATCAAGGGCAATGTCCATCCAAAAGTTCATGGTGTCCATTACAATAAGCTTAGGACGGTTTTTAAGACGGTTGATCACCGTTTGCTGTACCTGTGGTGACAGGTTGCCGAGCATCAGGTATTCGCAATCCTGGTAGCTATCCGGAATAATAGGGTCAAAAGCTTCCAGTACATTAAGTTCGGTTACCAGGGTGTCGCGGCTGTTCATGTCGTTATGGTAACGGCCGCTCCAGAAAAATGATTTTTCGCCCTGTTTTATTTGCAGGCCTTCGGTATTAACGTTGTGATTTTGCAGGTCCTCAATTTCGTGCTGAGGGAAATCATCGCCAACAACAGCAACAATTTTTATTTTATCATAAAAGTAAGAAGCGCCCAAACTTGCAAAAGTTGCAGAGCCACCTACTATTTTATCGGTTTTACCAAAAGGGGTTTCAATGGCATCAAACGCCACAGTGCCAATAACTAACAAACTCATGTAAAGATATTTATATTTTTCGGCGCAAATATTGCGAAAAATAAGGGATAATCATTCATCGATGCTGATTTGTGACACGGATTTTCATCAGGGAAAGCATAATTTGATAATTTAAACACTGGCAAAAAGGAAAAAGAAATGAAAAGTTAGGCAGACGATAAAAAATGATAATACGTCTTAACCTATAAATAGCACATAATCAGCACGAAAAAAGCTTCGTGAAAAATATTTGAAATTTTTTTAAATAAAAATTGTGAAATATCGGACGAGTTTTTACCTTTGCCCCACTCCAAACCGGATTAGATTCCTGAGTAGCTCAGCCGGTTAGAGCATCTGACTGTTAATCAGAGGGTCGCTGGTTCGAGCCCAGCCTCAGGAGCAAAAGCCTCACAGATATGTGAGGCTTTTTTTATGCCCCCAATTCTCTGAATAGCTCCCAAAACACCACCCTTCAGAAACCATAAAAATTTTCCAATTCGCTTAAATCGTGTATTACACCCACTTCGCGGGCCTTAACAAAGTATTCTTGAATTTGTATTAGCATTTTGGTAGGTTTGGGAAAGACACAAGCGCCTAAACTTATTTGATCCCATTTACACTCCATATTACCCTTTATGACATCGCGTTTTTTGGTGCTGTATTTATCAGCTTAACGCTATCGCTATTCCTATGGATTGCCCCTAAGGAGAACCAGTCTGCAAACCGTTGGTTGGCGATCTTAATGGCCATTGTTGCTTTGTGGATGATCCGGATTTTATCGGCCGATATTGATCTGGTAAAATACAATGCATTGTGGAGCCGTTTACCATTACGGTTTTCGCTGGCAATTGGTCCCTTGATCTATTTTTACTTGAGGCAGATAGCCCAGCCAAAGTATACCTTCCGTCGTAAGGACCTGCTGCACTTTATACCCGTACTGCCCGAAATAAGCTTTCAGGTATTTGCTGCAATACAAAACGTAAATACAGGCGATGCTATTTACAGCAAATATAACACCGCATTGCAGCTACTCGCATTCCTGTCAGTCGCCATTTATTTGTATTTATCCTATACACAGATTAACGAGTTTTATCAGAATAAAAAATTTAACGGGGGCGACCGTTACCGGAACGAGTTGCTTTGGTTAGAACGCTCGGTTACCGTACTCGGCATGCTATGGTTATTATGGATCCCGTTTACAGCTGTTGACTATTTTTACTACCACCACAAATTAAGCATACAGCTTTATTATCCCTTGTATCTTCTTTTGCTATCCACGATCATTTGGATCGCGGCGAAAAGCCATTTGGAAACAGAAATTGTCGTGACCGCTGATGTCGCTGTAAAATCATTATTGCCGGCAGATCTGAAGCAAAAAGGCTACTGGTTAAAAATGGAGATCAAAGAGAAAGGTTACTACCGGGATGCGGAATTAAGCCTAAACTCGCTTGCCGACAAACTCGGTTTACATACTCATGAATTATCCCGGATTATTAATACGGTTCTCAAAAAAAGCTTCAACGATTTTATTAATGAATACCGTGTACGTGAGGTTGCACTCAAGATGCAAAACCCATCGTATGATCATATTACCTTGCTTGGTCTTGCCTATGAATCGGGCTTTAATTCGCAAAGTAGCTTCCACCGTATTTTTAAACAATTTACCGGTAAAACCCCGCTGGAATATAAAAATCATCTTCAAAAAGTTCTCCCATCTTATAACTTGAGAGGTTTTATCCAACCTATGCCGTTAATATTGAACCATGTAAACCCTGCGGGGTGGGCACATGGAAAATTAACCGGCAGTCATATGATAAAAAACTATTTTAAAATTGCATTCCGCGGATTTTGGAGGCATAAGCTATTTACACTGATAAACATTATCGGTTTATCTATAGGTATAAGCGCTTTCCTTGCCATTTACTTTATTGTACATTACGATTTTACATTTGATAAATTCCACAAGGACAGCGACCGGATTTACCGCGTTGTTATGAACATGTCATTTCAGGGACATAAAAACTATTCAAGTGGCGTATTTGGCCCTCTGGCCGGGGCGATTAAAAGCCAAGCCACAGGAATAGAGGAGATTACGCCGTTATATGCACTGTCATCTCATTTTGTCTATATCGACAAAGATAAAAATGCACAAAAGCGGTTTAAAGACGTAGACAAGATAGCACTTGTCGATCAGCAATATTTTAAAATTTTTAATTATGTATGGCTTGCCGGCTCATCGCAACACGCGCTTGATGCGCCCGGCCACGTAGTATTAACATCCCAGCAAGCCAGACTTTACTTCCCCTTGTTGTCGTATCATGAAATGATTGGTAAAGTAGTTACCTATGATACCTTAAAGATAACCGTTAGCGGCATAGTTGAAACGTTTACCCAAAATAGCGACTTTATCTTTCATGACTTTATTTCCTTTAGTACCGTCACGACTAATAAACAATTAGCTGATGACCTGCAGATAAACAATTGGGGCAGGATCTCTTCGGCATCGGAGATTTTTATAAAGCTGGCGCCTGGCGCTCCTGCACCAGGGATTGTAAAACAGATCAATACCATTCTTAAAAAAAACAATCAGCCGCAGGGGGAACAAAAAATGCCTGTGCCTATTATAAACCTGGCCTTGCAGCCATTGAATGATATTCATTTCAATCCCGACTACAACATTTTTAATTTCTCATCGCCAGCCAGCAAAACAACGCTTTACGGATTACTGGCCAGCGCTATCTTTTTGTTGTTGCTCGCATGTATCAATTATGTGAATTTAACTACGGCCCAGGCCGCACAAAGAGCAAAAGAAATCGGGATACTCAAAACTTTGGGCAGTAGCCGGATACAATTAGTAATTCAGTTTTTAGGCGAAACATTTTTTATGACATCCGTTGCAGTTTGCATATCGATTTTGCTTGCGCCAGTTATTCTAAAAATGTTTGCGGACGTTATATCCCCGGATATTCATGCAAATATTCTGCAGCCGGATATCATACTCTTCCTGCTGATTTTAACTATTGTGATAAGTGTTTTGTCGGGTTTTTATCCCGCAATGGTGTTATCAGGTTTCAAGCCGGTAACGGTGCTAAAAAACCAGGTTCGGGGTAATAGCAATAAAACACGGAACTCGCGGCTCCGTAAGTCGCTTACCGTTTCGCAGTTTGTTGTTGCCCAGTTTTTTATAATGGCTACAATTTTGGTAAACCAACAAATTTATTACGCATTACATAAAAATCTCGGGTTTAAAAAAGACGCCATCCTGATTATTAATACACCCTGGGAAACCAGTAAGACCAGCACCAACCAGGTACTGCTGAACGAATTCAGATCGATGCCGCAGGTTGCCCTTGTGGGTTTAGGTAATGACCCACCTTCTGCTGATGCATTTAACAGGACGCGCATGACTTATGACGATGGAAAAAAGCAAATTACAACAGAAGAAATAGTAGTTAAGTCGGGTGATGAAAACTACATCAACATATACCAGATTAAGTTGCTTGCCGGCAGAAACATAACCGAAGCCGACACCGGAAAAGCCATCATCATTAACAATACCTACGCTAAATTATTAGGATTTACTAACCCCCACGAAGCTGTCGGGAAGCAGTTGGATTGGTTTGGCGGCCGAAAAGTTAGTATTATTGGCGTAGTTGCTGATTTTAATCAACGGTCGCTGCATTCCACCATTTATCCGTCTATCATAACATCGGGCAGTCCAATCCCCCGGCCAATGATGACCTTACATGTTAGTTTGAAACCTGAAACCGCAGGCGGTCATGAGTGGAAAACCGCCATTACAAATATGGGAAAGGCCTGGAAAAAGGCCTATCCCGATGATGACTTTGATTGCCATTTTTATGACGAAACGATAGCCTGGTTTTACGATAAAGAACAACACACTTCAACGCTGCTCACCTGGGCAACAGGTATCTCGATATTAATCAGTTGCCTCGGGCTATTAGGGCTTGCCGTTTACACCACCAACCAACGGACAAAGGAAATTGGCATACGCAAGGTATTTGGTGCCAGTGTTGCGCAAATAGTGATCCTGCTATCAACCGAACTGATATCGCTTATTTTACTGGCTTTTGTTATAGTAACTCCAATAGCCTGGTACGCTGTAAATAAATGGATGGAAAGTTTTGCCGACCATGTAGCTATTAGCTGGTGGGTATTCGTTGTCAGCGGCGCGGGAATGCTGCTTACCGGACTATTTACTCTAAGTTTCCGAACCATTAAGGCAGGTATGGCAAACCCGGTGAAGAGTTTGCGCAACGAATAAATTGATATGGCAAACAAATCCTTTGAAAGGCATCTGCTAAGGGTTCATTAAAAACATATTAATCCGTTTAAAGGAAGCATTTTCTCCGGGAAATGCTTCCAATTCCAACCTGTTAAGGATCTCTACTTAACTAAAATTCCCGCTCAAACACCCCTTATGTTTTTTTTATTAAAAATAACTATGAAAATAGTTTTGAAACTATGAAAATAGTTGTAAGTTTGTTTAACTAAATTATTAGTTTGATATGGTGGCTAAAGAACTTACAAGAGCGGAAGAACAGGTAATGCAAATATTGTGGCAATTGAACGAGGCAATGGTAAAGGAAATAATTGAGCAAATGCCCGATCCTAAACCTGCGTATAATACAGTATCAACTGTTGTGCGGGTAATGGAGGGCAAAGGTTTCGTTAACCATAAAGCATATGGAAATACCCATGTTTATTTTCCGCTGGTTAGTGAAGCGCAATACAAGAAATTTACCTTCGATAAGATGATGAATAACTACTTCAGCAATTCTTATAAAAGCCTGGTTTCTTTTATTGCCAATGAAAAAAAGCTGGATCTCCGGCAGCTGGATGAACTAAGTGACTTATTGGAAGACCTTAAAAACAAAAAGAAATGAACTGGCTACACTACCTTGCGGAAGCTAATATTTATCTCTCAATTTTCTACCTGGTTCAATGGTTGTTAATGAGGGGGGATACGCATTACCAGTTAAAGCGATTTTATATACTGTTTGGCTGTATAGTAGCATACATACTACCGGTTTTGCAAGTTGGTGCACTAAAGCCGGCTAAGGAAGTTCCGGTTACTAATTATATGGTTTATACCATACCAACTGAACCCGCAAAAATTCAACAGCAGCCAGCCTCAGTTTCATTCAAGGAGATCGCGATTCCTTCCAAAATCGCGCCCATAATCGAAGAGCCATTTACTTTTGAAGATGGAATTTGGTACGCCTATTTGGCTGGTGTGGGCATTACACTCATTTTATTCCTGTTAAAAATGTTTACGTTGTTCAGGTTGGCCCGGAACAAACCGTACTCAAAAAACAGAAAATATAAAATAGTTTATTTGCCTGGCAGCGATGAAGCTTTTTCTTTCTTTAACTATCTTTTTATCGGAACCACTGCATCAGCATCGCAAATAATCATCAGGCATGAACTGGTACATATCAGGCAAAAACATTCGGCCGATATTATGTTGCTGGAGTTTTTTAAAATAATTAATTGGTTCAACCCCTTTTTGTACCTGCTGCAAAGCAGCCTGCGAACTTTACATGAGTATATAGCCGATGAACAAACCGCGTCTGAAACAACAGATAGGTTTGCGTACGCCACTTTTTTGCTAAATAATGCCTACGGCACCGGCGGACCGTCCATCACGCAATCGTTTTTTACCAATAACCTATTAAAAAAGAGGCTCATTATGCTAAACAAACAACGTTCAGGTAAATTAGCAAGGCTGAAATACCTGGTCACTATCCCGGTGTGTTCATTGTTACTATGCTCATCAACACTTGTCTTTAGTAAAAACTATGGCTGGTTTGATCTTGATCCGGCAAAGAAAAAAATGGAGGGGAGATATAATTCCAATCATCTTAACCATGGTAAACAAAAATTGCTGAAAGTAACACAAAATGGCGTAACTACCATAACTAATCAGCTTACTGTGAACCAGGCAAATGGGCAAGTGCTTTATACGGCCAACTCAATTACCGAAGAAGAGAAATTATCGCTATCTAAAAAACAGCACATGAAAGTAGAGGTTGTTGAAGATAGCACAGTATTTACAACAACTGATGGTAGGCTGATGCTCCCGGTAGTAGGGGTAGACGGATACTATCAGATGGATCACTTTTTACACAAGCATATTAACTTCAATGCATCAAAAGACGAAAGGGGAGGCTTGGTTGAAGTTGGATTTGGACTTGATAATAACCGACATATAACCGACGCAAAAATTGTTAAAAGTGGCGGCGCTAAATTGGATGCACTTGCTTTAGATGGATTTAGGTCATATAAAGGAATTGTGAATGATGACCCGGGGCGTAACTATAAAATAGTCGTTTATTTTTTTACGCATGATTATTCAATTTTTCAAACAGACTCGCTGAGTAATGATCCTGAATTTGCCGGAGAACTGATTATAACAAACTATAAATATCCTATTAGTACAACCAGCAAAGGATATGAATACGATGAAAGCCCCGCCGGGCCTGGATATATTGTAAACGGTAAACCGCAGGGGAGGGTGATCATTTATGATAAAAATGACGAGGGGCAATGGTATTATCAGAACAAATGTACTGCTGATGATTTCAGCCTGCTAAAAAATAAATATGGCTATACTTTTCCTTCGGCATCAACTTCTGTTATTCAATTTATGCATCCGGAAAATGTAAAGAAGAACAGGCTTGCCTATATTTATGATGCTACCTCTTATTTAGCAACGCCCTATTCCGGTCAATTTTATAATCATGTGATTGATAGTGTCGTTTATCCGGAGCAAGCTAAAAAAGCACTTAAAGGCGGCGTGGTTATTTTAGGTTTTAACTTAAATGGCAGCGGGATGATCAGCGATATTAAAGTTGAACAAGGTGGGGGCAATGGCTTTGACGAAGCGGCCGTAAATGCCCTCCAATCTTATAAATTGCCGGTTGCCGATGAGGCAGGCAGGCACAGCATAGCCATAGTATTTTGTGTAGCCGAGAAGAAATATCGCCCATCGCTCAATAGATACCTGATGGCCGGAAAGTATGTTGGCGAACTGGCTGTACCCGATATGAAGCCGATGTTCAAGTTTGGGCGGAGTAATTAAGCACCACAGCCTCAGGCACAAAAAGGAAACGTTAATTGCAAGCGTTTCCTTTTTTTTATGCCTGTAATTTTGGGGCGATAGCATGGTTATATCGATACTGTAAACGGCTCGATATTGTTCCCTATATTGCATAATCATGGCAAATAACACTATCATGCTGACACTTCATTACCTGGATGAAAATCAAATGGTTCAGGTTGCTCCCGGACAATATCACAGCCTGATGTCGTTGATAGCGGATCAGCTGGCAATTCCGGGGTTTGGGTTATGTTGTGGGATGGGAAGTTGCGGTACCTGCCTGGTGCAAATTACCTCAGCCGGTTCAAACCTTAAAAACAATGTTTTGGCCTGCGGCATACTGGTGAACGATGAATTGGCAAATAAGATAGTTTTGATACCCGATAAAATTTATTGAAATGCGATTCAATATTAAAGTTGCCTCAACCTCCCTGGTTTCAAACACATCACGCCTTAAATTAAAAACCTACGAAAAATTTCCTAACTAATATTTGTTTCGTACGAAAAGTTTTCTACCTTTGTTTGGGAGATAGATATGAACGCACCAAACAAACCGATAGAACCTACTAAATCTGAGCTCGAAATACTGCAGGTGTTATGGGAAAAAGGCCCCTTAACTGTACGTTCGGTAAATGATGAGTTGTTGAAGCAAAGGGATGTAAACTATACCACAACCTTAAAGCTCATGCAGATCATGGCCGATAAAGGGATCCTGAAACGCGACGAAAGCCAGATGAAACACATATACAGTGTAGTAGAGGAGGAGCAACAAACCAAGGCGCACCTGCTGGATAAGTTTGTGGATACCATGTACAAAGGCTCGGCCGGTAAATTGGTGATGCAGTTATTGGGGAACAAAAAAACTTCGCAGGAGGAATTACAGGAGATCAAAGACCTGCTCAAGAAACTGGAAGAATAGTTAAATTCAATAAACCAAACCGTTATGGATGTTACCATTGTAAAAGCATTACCCGATTACCTGGTTAAAGCACTTTGCAGTACGCTGATCCAATCCTTGTGGCAGGGCGTGTTACTTGCCGCATTGGCAGGTATCATTATAGTTTGTACCCGCCGCTCGAGCCCGGCCAGCAGGTATAATTTATTAATGGCAGGGCTGGCAGTTTTTGCCTGCACGGTTGTAGTTACTTTTATATACGAGGTAAACCAGGAAAAGGCGGTTCAAACAGTGGTGACCGGTCAGCAGCTTATCATTCATTCAAATGTTGTTGCGCAACCTCAGGCCAGTCCAAAAGTAAGCGATTACAAAGCAGTCTCCAGCTTTTTAAATGGGCATTCCAATAGCATTGTTTTTATCTGGCTTTTGGTGGTGATGGCGCGCACCTTGCAGTTAATGACGGGTTTACAAAGCCTTTATTATCTGCGTCGCCGTCAGATCCTGGCTGTAAGCAGGGATTGGGAAAGCCGCGTAAAACAGCTGGCCTTACAATTAGGTATTAAACGGCTGGTTGGCATTGCCGAGTCCGGCATGGCTAAAGTGCCGATGGTGATAGGCCATTTAAAGCCGCTGATCCTGATCCCGGCAGGGCTGATGACTGCCATGCCCCCGGCAGAGATCGAAGCCATACTTGTACACGAGTTGGCGCATATTCGCCGGCGCGATTATATCATGAACCTGTTGGTAAGCATGATGGAGGTTATTTTCTTTTTTAACCCCGCTGTACTTTGGATAGCATCGCTCATCCGTGCCGAACGCGAAAATTGCTGCGACGATATGGTGGTTAGCCACACCGGTAATAAGGTCAATTATATTAAAGCGCTGGTAGCTTGCCAGGAATATCAGTTGGCAACGCCGGCTTATGCAATGGCGCTTAGTGGTGGCAAAAATCAACTGATGGGTCGGGTAAAGCGGATGCTTTCTGATAATAATCAATCGTTAAACGTAATGGAGCGGTCAATGCTGGCTGTTGCCCTGGTTGCGACAATCCTGCTCACTACTGCTTTTTCACATAAAGAAAACATAGATCAGCTGGTTAACAAGATGGTACATGCCGGTAAAACGGCGCTGGTGCCTCATAAGCAAACCAAACCGCCGGCTAATCCTGCAAAACCCAAATCCATTGAAAAAAATGCGCATGCAGCTTCACCGGTAACCAAGGATACTTCCTATAAAACACAACTGGATACCTCGCTGTTCAGGATCTACCGCCCCGATGAAGTTGGCGACCACACCTCCTTAACATTTCCTAATGACGGTGTGCAAACCCGATTGCTCAAGGTGGATGGTGTATTGTATCAGGTGAACACATTGAACGGTCGCGTTACATCCATGCAGGTTAATGGCAAAACAATACGGCCAAATGAATATGCACCTTATTTGCTTGTTGTTGATAAGGAAACGCAACGCAAACCGGTAGTTGCACCAGTGGCGCAAGCAGCACAGGCCGCGCAGGTAGCACGACAGCCTGACCCTATAACCCCGATCAATACTACTGCGGCCGGCAATGTAAACGGTCAGGTGGGCTTAAGAAGACTGAATGGAAACCTTGGCAGTCTTAAATCAACATTGAATGCCTATGACGCGAGCAGTAAGGCTTATAATGGCACTGCAGTAAATTATAGTGCTGTTAATCCTTATCCGGCCAATTATAAAGCTTATCATGATGATTCCAACCGGGCAAAGCTGACCGATGATCTCATTACCGAAGGTATTATTCATAGCAGCGATGAACTGACTTCATTTAAATTAAGTGATACGGAGTTTATTGTTAACGGTAAAAGAATACCCGACAACATTTACCAGAAATTTAAGAAAGCATACGTAAAACAACCCGAAAAAGGTAAGCAGGGAAGCTGGAGCTGGATGTACAATTATACTGAACAAACAGAACCAGCAACCGGCGATCATTCGCAATAATCAACAAATTTAATATCGACTTAATTGATTGTGTTTCAAAGCATGAACAGGATAGCTATTGCCATAAATGAACAAATGATCAGCATTTAAAACTTAACCATACACCTTATGATGAAAATAAAAATTGCGGCTTTTTTAGTCGCCTGGATAACTATTGCTCCAACTTTTGCATCGGCTCAAAACATTGCCGTTAACCTTAGCGGTAAAGTGGCGGGCGCGGATAATAAACCTTTGGATGGTGCGGCGGTTTACCTGCTCAACGGCCGGGATTCGGCATTGGTTAAAACCGCCCTTGCCGATGCTTCAGGAGCTTACAGTTTTAAGGTGAAACCTGGCAGTTATAAGTTATCGGTCTCCATGATGGGGTATAAACAATATCAATCGGGCATATTACAATTGGAACAGGATAAGGCGATGGAGCCAATAATTTTGCAGATGGCTGGTACAACGCTTAAAGAGGTGAGTGTAAGCGCGCAAAGGCCTTTTGTACAACAAAAGATAGACAGGACAATCATCAGCCCGGAAGCATTGATCAGTAACAGCGGCAGCACCGCGCTCGAGGTATTGGAAAAAGCGCCCGGCGTTATCGTTGATCAAAATGCCGCCATAAGTTTACAAGGAAAGGGCGTGACCATTTTTATAGATGATAAGCCCACCTATCTGTCAGGGCAAGACCTGGAAAATTACCTCAGATCGTTAACTGCTGCTGCCATCGACCAGATTGAGCTTATGCCTAATCCGCCGGCAAAATATGACGCCTCCGGTAATGGCGGGGTGATTAACATCCGCACCAGGAAAAATAAGGTTAAAGGCTTTAATGGCAGTTTAAACCTCAATTATACGCAGGGGCGCTACGCTAAAACCAACAACAGTCTTAATTTTAATTACCGTAATAACCGGGTAAACATATTCGGTAATTTGAGCTACAATAAAGGCAACGGTTTCAGCGACCTGAATATCAACCGCCACTTTGAAAATGCACAGGGGGATATTACTTCTAACTTTCTTCAAAACTCCTTCATCAGACGTAAGAGCGATAACTATTTTGCTAAGATAGGCGTGGATTATTATATCTCGGATAAAAGCACATTCGGTATTAACCTTACCGGAATTTACAATCCATACAATACTAAAACCCCGGTAACCAGTCAGTTTTCAAATGCGGCTAACCAGCCCGACTCTACCATTATCGCCCATAACCAGGAACACGGTACCTTTAGAAATGGAGGTGCTAATCTAAACTACCGCCACCAGTTTGATAAAAACGGGCACGAGTTTTCTGCAGATCTTGATTATCTCGATTACTACACCAACAATAACCAATTATTCAACAACAGCAGCTTCCTGCCCGATGGCACGCTTGTTGGCAACGAGATACTGACAGGGATGCTGCCTGCGCATATCCACATCTATTCGGCCAAGACTGATTACGATCATCCATTGAAAAATGGCCTAAAGCTTTCAAGCGGCTTAAAATCAAGCTATACCCATACCAATAACATTGCCGATTACTTTTATTCTACAGAGGGCGCCATGATGCCGGATTACGGTAAAACCAATCATTTTATCTACAAAGAAAATATCAACGCGGCTTATATCAATGCAACCAAGGATTATAAGCAACTGTCGGTACAGGCAGGCCTCCGTTTAGAAAATACCATATCAAACGGGCATCAATTAGGCAATGCGCAAAAGCCGGATTCGGCCTTTAAACGTAATTATACGAACCTGTTCCCCACTATTTATCTGCAATACAAGCTGGATACTGCTAACCGGAATCAGTTGAGCCTGAACTATGGCCGCCGTATAGATCGTCCTTACTACCAGGATCTCAATCCATTTCTTTCACCGCTTGATAAGTTTACCTACTATACAGGCAACCCTTTTTTAAGGCCCACATTTACCGATAATTTTGAGTTATCGCATACCTATAAAAGCAAGTTCACTACCACGTTAAGCTATAGCCGATCAAGGGACGATGTAGAAGAAACCATTGAAATTGTTGATGGCATTTACTACAGTCGCCCCGGCAATATTGGCACCTATACGGTTAAAACACTTTCTTTTGATGGCACATTTGATCCTGCCAAATGGTTTAACTTCCACATTAGCGGAAGGGTATCTCAAATTCATTCGGTAAGTAATTTTTATACCGGTTTGCTGGATAGCAAGGGCACTTATTTCTTTGTCAGGCCCATTCTTACCTTTAAGCTGCCTAATGATTGGACTGCTCAGCTTGATGGCGGTTATCAGAGCAAGGTTACCAGCGCCCAGTTTGTAAGTGGCAGCAGGGGTAAGGTGAATACTGCTGTTTCTAAAAAGCTTTCGGCTAAAACTACACTTAAGCTGGTGGTAAATGATATTTTTTACACCTTTAAAAACACCGGCGTAATCAATAACTTAAATCAAACCCAGGCCAACTGGCGTAACCTGAATGACACCCGCACCGGGGTACTATCACTTAGTTACCGTTTTGGGAAAGCTATATCCGGCCAGCGGCAGCATGACGCCAACGGGGCGGAAAGTGAGCAGAACAGGGTGAAGAATTAGTTTCTTATAGCTAACAAGGGAATTGAACCTGTTTTTACTCAATAACATTAGTATCATCGATGCTTTAAACTGTTCGAGGTTCTGCAGCTTTTTTTGCGATTTGATTTTTCTTTAATGTTTATATTACTTTTGGAACTGTTTGAGTAGTTCAGGGTTGAGCGGAACATTATTAAAAGGATTTTCATTATGTATAACATTTTGCTCATAGAAGATGATGACCGGTTAGCTACTGTGATTAAGCGCGGATTGGAAGAAACCGGCTGTCAGATCACCGTAGCTTATGACGGGCTGCTGGGGCAAAAACTGGCGTTACAGGAAAAGTATGATGTTATCATAACTGATATTATTCTCCCTAAAATCAATGGGCTCGACCTATGTAAATACGTAAAATCGCAAAAGCCGGAAGCAGCTATATTGATGCTCACGGCCCTGGGCACTACTGATGATAAGGTAGAAGGATTTGATGCCGGAGCAGATGATTACCTGGTGAAGCCCTTTGAATTCCGCGAACTTGAAGTACGTGTGCGGGCACTGGCCAAGAGGCAGCAGTTTGTTGGTAAACCTAAGCTTGGTGAATCTCTGGTTATTGCCGATCTGCAGATGAATACGTATACCAAAACTGTTTATCGGAGCGGTACAGAGATTAATTTGACCCCCAAGGAGTTTAAGTTGCTGGAGTACATGATGCGCAATCGTGATCGTGTGCTTTCCCGGTCGGAGATTGGCGAAAAGGTATGGGAAACAACCTTTGATACAGGTACCAACTTCATCGATGTTTACATCAACTACCTGCGCAAAAAAATAGACCGCGATTACCCCGTTAAGCTCATTCATACCAAGCCTGGCATGGGCTTTATATTCAGAGAAGAGAAATGACTATCCGTAAACAACTTACCGTTTTGTTTACCGCCGGTATTGCGGGGTTGTTGTTATTGTTCTCATTGATCATCTATTGGTCGTTGGCTAACGACCGGGAAGACGACTATTATGGCCTTTTACGCCATACGGCCATAACCAAGGCCAATCTGCTGCTTGATGCCAAAGTCAATCCCTCGGTTTTGCAATTGATTTACCGCAATGCAGAAAATACATTGTTTGAAGAAGAAGTGGCAATTTATGACACCTCTTTTCACCTGCTGTACCATGATGCGGTAGAGATTGACAAAGTGAAAGAAACGCGCGGGATGATTGACAATATTGTTGCCCGGAAGGAGATCCGTTTTTATCAGGGCAGTTTACAGGTTGTGGGGATCTTGTACATGCATCGCGGCCATCAGTATGTAATTACTGCGGCTGCTAATGATAAACAGGGATATGCCAGATTGCGTAACCTGGAGTATACCTTATGCCTTACTTTTCTGGTCGGCGTTATCCTGATTTATTTTGCAAGCCAGTTTTTTGCCCGCAAGGCCTTGCAACCGGTGGCTGATATGGTAGATAAGGTTGAAGAAATTACTGCTACTAATCTTGATTTGAGGTTGAACGAGGGTAATGGTAAGGATGAGATAGCAGAGCTGGCCGTAACTTTTAATGCCATGCTCGATAGGCTTGAACGATCTTTTGATGCGCAAAAGGAATTTGTTTCCAATATATCGCACGAACTGCGTACACCCTTAACCGCCATGTTAACCGAGTTGCAGGTAACCATGGAAAAAGAACGTGATAACCTGTTTTATAAAGAATCAATTGTTCATGCCATCAGTGACGCAAAGAAACTGGTGCGACTATCTAATAGCCTGCTCGATTTGGCCAAGGCCAACTATGATCATACCGAAATATCATTTAAACAGGTAAGGCTTGATGAATTATTGCTTGACGCGCATAGCGATGTGTTACACAATCATCCCTCGTTCAAAGTGAATATGGTATTTGAGAAAGATATTGAGGATGAAAAGCAGATAACAGTGAAGGGAAATGCCTACTTGCTAAAGGTAGCTATGATGAACCTGGTGGAGAACGGTTGCAAGTTTTCACCAGATCATGAATGCACGGTTTCCATCAGTTATAACGAAACTACAGGTATCATCCGCATCCAGGATAATGGTGTGGGCATTTCCGAAGCCGATCAGCAAAATATCTTTAATGCCTTTTACCGGGGGCAAAATAGTCAATATTCCAGGGGCAATGGTATAGGTCTTTCGCTATCAAAAAAAATCGTTGAATTGCATCACGGCACTGTAACGGTGTATTCAGTTCCCGGAAAAGGCACCACATTTACAGTTCACCTGCCCCATCAGTAACCACTGATTTTTCTAATAAAATTCTAATTTTTTTATAAAAGGTTTCTAACGGGCTTTCCCGTTGGGGCACCTTACTTTTGCCCGCGTTAAAACAATACAAACAACCATGGATACAGGTCCGAGTAGTCAACCTCAATTTTTAAAACTTCCCCGCTAAGCAGGATCTGATCATTCTTTATGCAGTCCTGCCAGGCAGGACAATGCTATCGCTATGCGTAAAGAAAAAAACGTGGGTAAAAATATCCATCCAAACATTCCAAAGTTTACCTGGCCTGTTGCTGGCCGCCCGGTAAAGAACAAATTGCGCCTTTTGCAGGGTGATACTTCCAGCTTTGCGCTGCCATTTCACTTGCACATCCCTACCGATGCAGAGGATTACTAAGTGCGCATGGTGCTCCCCATTTTATCGTCCTATTCCAAACTTTTAAATGAAAAACCAAAATGACTATCAAAGAAATAAAGGCAAAAATCAATACCGTTGCTACCGGCCTTGATGAAAACGCGGCCAAAAAACTGCGCCAGGCAGCCGGCGATGAACAACATAACTTCCTTAATTTGCTGGAAAGCAATGAGCATGGTCTTGATACCCATAGCGTTGCCGATAAACACCGCCAGTTTGGGGCTAACGAAATTGCACATGAAAAAGCACCCGCCTGGTATGTGCAGCTTTTTCAGGCTTTTCTTAATCCGTTTATTGCTGTATTAATTGTACTGGCAAGTGTCTCTTTTATAACAGATGTACTTATGTCACCCCCTGCAGATCGCAGCTATAAAACCGTTATTGTGGTTGTGGTGATGGTATGCCTCAGTTCGCTGCTGCGTTTTTGGCAGGAGTTTACCAGTAACCGGGCCGCGGAAGCACTCAAAAGCATGGTTAAAACAACGGCGACAGTTTTGCGCCGGCCTCAAGGAAAAGCCGAAGTAGATATCAGACAGCTGGTATCAGGCGATATCGTTTACCTGAGCGCGGGTGATATGATTCCGGCAGATTGTCGCGTAATGCAGTCGAAAGATTTATTCATTAGCCAGGCCATGTTAACCGGTGAATCTTTACCGGTAGAGAAAAAGGAAGCGGCCGCATCAGATGCTGATACCGGTAACCTGCTTGATCTGGATAACATCTGTTTTATGGGCACCAACGTAATCAGCGGTGCCGCTACAGCCGTGGTGGTAAATACGGGCAGCCAAACCTATTTCGGCAGCATCGGCAAAGCCATTTCGGGCAAACGTGCCGAAACAAGTTTCGACAAGGGCGTGAACAAGGTAAGCTGGCTGTTGATCCGTTTTATGTTAGTAATGGTGCCCCTGGTATTTGTTGTGAATGGCGTTACCAAGGGTGATTGGGTTGAAGCATTGATGTTTGGGATCTCAGTGGCGGTTGGTTTAACACCAGAGATGCTGCCCATGATTGTAACTGCCAACCTGGCCAAAGGCGCCCGTAATATGAGTAAACGTAAGGTGATTGTAAAGCGGTTGAATGCCATCCAAAACATCGGCGCGATGAACATTTTATGTACAGACAAAACCGGTACGCTCACTATGGACAAAATTGTGCTGGAACGCCACCTTAACGTTTTTGGTACCGAGGATAACGAGGTAATGAAATGGGCTTATCTGAATAGCTATCACCAAACCGGCCTGAAAAACCTGTTGGATATTGCCGTGCTGGAACATGCAGATGAGCATGCATGCCTTATTGAAGGAGAGCGATATCAGAAAGTAGATGAGATCCCGTTCGATTTTCAGCGCCGCCGCATGTCTGTGATCCTGGAGGAAAACGATGGCCGCCATTTGCTCATTTGCAAGGGTGCCGTAGAAGAAATGCTGGATTTGTGCAGTCATGCTTTTGACCCGGGAGAAAATCATCAGCTGCAGATTCACAGCGACGCCATCATTTTGATGGATGAAAAGATGCGTAAAACCGTGTTGGACACTACACGGAAATTAAATGAAGAAGGTTTGCGTGTTTTATTGATCGCGATCAAAGAGACCGACAAACGGCCGCTTACTTATTCCGTTGCAGATGAAAGCAATTTGATCCTGACCGGGTTTATCGGTTTTCTTGATCCTGCTAAGCCATCTACAAAACCTGCTATTGAAAGCCTGCATGAGCTGGGAGTTGAGGTTAAAGTACTCACCGGCGATAACGAGATTGTTGCCAGGAAGATCTGTAAAGATGTAGGTATCCCTGTTCAAAACGTTTTGCTGGGTAGCGAAATAGAACACTTGAATGATGAAGCGTTAAAGATCAGGTTGAATGATACAAGCATACTTGCCAAACTGAGCCCGATACAAAAATCGCGTATTGTAAAGCTGTTACAGGAGCAAGGCAATACCGTAGGTTTTATGGGCGATGGCATCAATGACGCGGCCGCGCTGCGGGATGCGGATGTAGGCATTTCTGTTGATACTGCCGTTGATATAGCTAAGGAAAGCGCGGATATCATCCTGCTGGAAAAAGACCTGATGGTGTTGCGTAAAGGCGTTATTTACGGCCGTCGCACTTTTGGCAATATCATTAAATACATCAAGATGACTGCCAGCAGCAATTACGGCAATATGTTCAGTATGCTGGGTGCAAGCGCGCTGTTGCCATTTCTGCCTATGCTGCCGATACAACTCCTGGTGCAAAACCTGTTGTATGATATTTCCCAGATCTCTATCCCCTGGGATAGCATGGACAGGGAGTTTATAGATCAGCCACAGCGGTGGGATGCAAGGGGCATCAGCAAGTTTATGCTTTACATAGGGCCTATCAGTTCAATATTTGATTACGCTATGTTCGCGGTGATGTTTTTCCTGTTCAAAGCCAATACGCCGGCGAATCAAAGCCTTTTCCAAAGCGGCTGGTTTATTGAGGGGCTGTTGTCTCAGACACTGATTGTGCATATGATCCGTACGCGTAAAATACCGTTTATTCAGAGCTGGGCAACGGCTCCGGTTCTGGCGCTAACTTCGCTGATTATGCTGATTGGGATTGCTTTGCCATTTTCGCCATTGGCGCCGGCGCTTAAGCTACAAGCCCTGCCACTAAGCTACTTCCCATGGCTGATAGGCATTTTGGCCAGCTATTGCGTGCTTACACAGTATGTTAAGAATTGGTTCATCAAACGGTTTGACCAATGGCTTTAAAAAAGAAACGAAGCAAAAGAAAGAAAGCCCGTTTTTTATGGTGGCTTATTGCGGTCTTGCTTTTGATTTTGGTAAACTTGTTAGTCGGCAAATGGCTTTTGCCGCATAAATAATTAACTCATTTTATTTTTTACCGGTAAGCGCTCTTCAGGGGGCGCCTGCCATAGCTATGCCTAAATTTATGCAAAAAGTATTTTTTACAATCCTTACTTTATTAATGATCTCCGCCGGAGCGATGGCGCAAAAAGCTGATTCAACTTTGTCAAATCCTTTCAGCCTGCACTTTCAGCAAACGGTTATTACGCAGTATAAGCCCGGGTTCAGCGCATTGTATACCGGGCTCAATAGCCTTTCTCCAGGCGGCGAAACACAAACGTCTATTACATCTACCTTATTTGGCGCTGCACGCTTGTGGCGCGGCGCAACTGCGGTATTTAATCCGGAGTTGTCTGGTGGTTCTGGTCTGAGTAAAACCACTGGTATTGCAGGTTTTCCCAACGGCGAAACTTTTAGGGTGAACAGCGTTGCACCGGCCATTTATATTGCCCGTTTGTACCTTACACAGCGGTTTGAATGGGGAAAAGAAAAAGATACCGTTGCCGACGATGTGAACCAGCCGGCAAGTGTGCAAAGTAAACGTTACTTCTCGGTAACAGCAGGCAAATTTGGAATGGCCGACTTTTTTGACGGCAATACATTTAGTCATGATCCACGCAGCCAGTTCATGAACTGGTCGCTCATGGATAATGGGGCGTGGGACTACCCGGCTAACACCCGCGGATATGTATTGGGGCTGTATACCGAACTTGGGCAACTCACCTGGACACTACGGTTTGCTTTTACGTTGAGTGTAACAGAAGCCAATTCATCTACCTGGGATGGAAAAATCGGTAAAGCCAATACTCAGACTCTGGAGTTTGAAAAACGTTATCAGGTTGTAAATCGCCCAGGAGTATTTCGAATCTTAACATTTATGAACAATGGTAAAATGGGCAATTATCGTGAGGCCATCCGGGAAAATCCGGTTACGCCGGTAGTGGATACCACCCAGCGTTATGGCCGCCACAAATATGGATTTGGCATTAACGCCGAACAATATTTAAGTAAGGATTTTGGCGTATTTGCAAAGGTTAGCTGGAACGACGGGCATACACAAATCTGGTATTTTACCGAGATTGACCGCTCTTTGAGTTTTGGCGGTGTGCTGAAAGGGAACTTATGGAAACGCCCGGATGATGAACTGGCATTGGCCTTTGTGGCCAACGGGCTTTCGTCACCACACCGGGACTATCTGGCGGCCGGTGGTTATGGCTTCATCATTGGTGATGGAAAACTCAACTATTCGTCAGAAATGATCGCTGAACTTTACTATAAGATCAATGCCTGGCAGAAAAAGCTTTGGCTTTCGCCAGACTACCAGTTTGTACTGCACCCCGCTTATAATGCAGACAGAGGTCCGGTACATGTTTTAGGAATCCGGGCGCATGTGGAATTCTAAAAGATATAGGGGATAGTCCGGCCGGTTAGATTAATGGCTTAAAGTTAGCTATACTTCGGACCCGGCTCCTGGAGCGAAAAGGAAACGTTAATTTTAAACGTTTCCTTTTTTATGCTTAAAACTTTTGAAAAATTCAATAACATAAAGTCAAAACCCGCTCTCCCGGATGGAATCGTATCTGCCTGAATCTGCAGTGGGTACAAGCGTTAAAACTTTCAGCTTGCAACAGCTTAATAAAGCCCGCAAACGGGTGGACGATACTAATGACAAACTATTGCATCCCGATAACGCAGTCACCGGCAGGCGAATTAACGTCAAACATGAGATTACTCCGGGTAAACAAGCGATGATTGATTTACCCAAAGGACAGTCAGCGGTTCGCTATATCGTAATAAAACTAAAAATATCTAACATAGAATATTACAAACAAGCGCTTCGCTCAACTATATTGCAGACAAAATTTGATGGCGAGTAAATTGTAGTCATTATGCAAAACGAAGAAAATAAACATCTACTGGTACGGGTTCAGCAAGGCAAAAAGCGCAGTGGCCAAAAAACAAAGCCAGCCAACACCATTACCAACAATTAAATAAAAACCAAGACACTAAACTATAGCATATGAATAAAGTTAAATTATTATGCCTGGGATTGATCACAATAACAGGCAGCGCTTTTGCCCAGGAAAAGGGTGTGCCAACGCCGCAATGGCGGCCGGCATATCACTTTACACCACAAAACAACTGGACAAATGATCCTAACGGCCTGATATTTTTAAATGGCGAATTCAATTTATATTACCAGCACAACCCTTTTGAAAACAAATGGGGACACATGAGCTGGGGCCATGCCACCAGTAAGGACCTGATCAGCTGGAAACATCTCCCTGTTGCCATTCCCGAAGTCATTACAAAAGATACCACTACGTGGATCTATTCGGGTTCGGCGGTATTGGATAAAAACAATACCAGTGGTTTTGGCGTAAACGGAAAACCTCCATTGGTAGCCATTTTTACTGCCGATCAGCCTAAACAGAAAAAAGAATCGCAATTTATTGCCTATAGTAACGATGGAGGCTTAAGTTATAAGCAATATGCTAAAAACCCGGTTATCGACCTGAATATGCATGATTTTCGTGATCCCAACGTTTTCTGGCATGAGGAGTCAAAGCAATGGGTAATGACCGTTTCAATGGTTGATGAGCATATGGTAAGGTTTTACGGCTCAAAAAACCTGAAAGATTGGACTAAGCTAAGCGATTTTGGTCCGGCGGGGTTTACTAAAAACGGCTGGGAATGCCCGTCTATACTTCCGTTGGTAGTTGATGGTAATCCGGCCAATATCAAGTGGGTACTTTTTGTATCGCTGGGAGGCGAGCATGGTCCGCTGATCCAATATTTTGTAGGCGATTTTGACGGTACAACTTTCAAGAACATTAACGATAACAGCAAAATTTTAAAAACGGATTATGGCGATGCTTTTTATGCCGCCATAGCCTGGCGTGATGCCCCTCAAAACAAAAAGATCCTGTTAGGCTGGCTGCAAAACGGAAGACAGGAAACTTACCCATGGAAAGGCCAGATGTCTATCCCGCATGACCTTTCTTTGAAAACTACAAGCGAAGGATTGGTACTTAATCAACTGCCATCGGTGTTTGTAACCAAAGCTTTGCCTAAATATGCTAAAGGTAAGCCGGTTGAAAAAAAGAATGTGACTATCGGTAGCTCCGGTCTGAAGCTTCCCGGCGATGGTAACGCCTATTGGATAGATGCGGAGTTTGATATTAAAAACGCCAAAAGAGTTGGATTTAATGTGGTTGAAAAAGCAGGTACCGATAAAAAGGTAGTAGTAGGCTATGATGCCGAAAAGCAACAACTTTTTGTTGATTGCACCGGCTCCGAAAAGAATAATAAATCGCCCGAAAACCTGGTGCAAACAGCTCCGATGAGTATAACCGGCGGAATTGTTAAGATCAAGGTCTTGGTTGACAGGTCTTCGCTGGAAGTATTTGGCAACGATGGTGAGAAAGTAATTTCAACAATGATCTACCCGGATAAAGAAGCGACAGGTTTATCGGCCTTTGCCGATGGCGAGGCGGCTATTAAAAACTTAAAATTGTGGAATTTGAATAACGATGTAAAGTAATACAGATCGTTTCCTGTAAAAAGCCGGTGTTTCTTGAAAAGATACACCGGCTTTTCTTTTTGTCAGCCTATACCGGTAGGTATTTATTAAGCACCTTCCCGTTGTTGTAAGCTACTGAGCTTTCCAATTTTAGAATCTTTCTCTCCTTAAATATGGATAGTCCGCTTCCGATGGCAACCGGGCATGTGAAAATAAAATATTCGTCGATAAGGTTTAGGCTGATTAATGAGCTCACAAAATCGATGCCCCCGTAAACCAGGATGTCTTTGCCGGCCTGGTTTTTGAGTGCCTTTACAACGGTGGCCAGGTCTCCGTTTTCAACTTCTACATTGGCACCGTTTACGGCCGTTTCTGTACTGCTGAAAACAACTTTACGCATATTTACAATCAACTGTCCTAAAGTTCGCTGAGGGCCATCGGGTTGATTATCGGCTACATTTTGCCAGTGTTCCATGAATCCTGATTTGGCCAGCTTACTTCCCAGTAAAAGGGTATCGCTGCTGTCGGCCAGATCTACTATTTTTTGAAGGCCGGCTTCATCTCCGCCGGAGAGAAATACCCAGTCGTTTTCGCCGTTTGGCCCGGCTGCAAAACCATCAATGCTTATCTGTATCTGTAATTTTAACTTTCTCATATAAATAGTTTTTAATAAATGATCGTTGTTTTGTTCATAACAAAGATCATTAAAGGGCATATAACAAGGCGGGTGTAATCACGACCAACAAGAGGTGATTTGCGGCAAAAAATGCGAGGTATTTAAAATGATGTTTCGAAAACTTCATATTTTTAATTCACCATGATTTTTCAATAACTTGCTTTCGGAAGCACTTAATCCCTGACCTTACATTTCCCATGCATCAAAATATCAGAGCGGACAAGCCATTAATAAAAAATAGGTTTTGGTTACTCTTGCTATTGAGTTTATTTACCTCCTGTGCAAGACCAAATGGAGATTGGAAAACGATTGAATTAGGCCGGTACCTACTGGATGTTCCGCAGGATTTTAACTTCAAACTTCAAAATGGTATCGACTCGCAGGGAGGTGAAATTACGAATGATACAATTAAGCTTTATACAGATTTTGGCTACTATACCGATACCTTATTTCAAACACCCCAGGAGTATTTAAATAAACGCTGGTTTATTTTTGACGCGCAAACACAGTTTGAAAAACCGGGGATTACTTACGATAACAACACTTATCCTAAAATAGATGTTATTGCTATCAGACCGTCAACTGTTCAGGATAGCGATAAAGTCGGCTTTTTTAGTGGTTCAGATTATATTGCCACATGTAAACATGAAAACAGGTTGTTTAACTGGCCTGTAAAATTGCCCCAGGATATAAAACGGCATATTGTTAAGATAGATACCTTTAATCATTTGTACAGGCGATTGGCTGTGCCGATTAATGGAACAATGGGCGAAACCGCTGTTTATATGCGTGATAAAAGGAGTTATAATAATTCGATAGGTAATTATTACGGTATCGTAATTGGCACAGATTCGCTTTCTGTAAAACAGCAAATCTTGGTATTAAAGATATTTAATACCCTCCGTCCCAAGCTGGCGCATAATTAGGTTACCTTAAGCGGTTTTCTGAGTATTACTATTGCTACCAAGCATAGAAAGCACTTTTAACACAGCAGGTATGCCGGCGCCAAGTGCAGTAATGTAAGTTAATATTTGACTATAAGCTTCCTGTTGCGATACGATCAGGAAGATCAATATGCCTATTATCGATAGGTTCAATGGCACTTTCAGGCTGCTCCAGTTGCCGGTATCTTTTACCTGGGCTTTAATGCGTTCAACCTCGCTGTTACCAATGGCAGTCAGGATATAATTGCGAAAACCTTTGTTAAACAGCATCAGGGTGCCCTGGCTCCTGGTGATCAGTCCTTTGTATATCAGCATGCTCAGGTTATAATCATCGTAAGGATTAACCAGGCCATCTTCGGCCAGGTCATAAAGCAAAAATTTCTCTTCCTTGGTGAGCGACTGCCAGATATAAGTATAAAAATAATGCGAGCTGATTTGCATTTTAAAAATCAGGGTATCGGTTGCAAGGCCCACACCTTCGTCATTGAGCAATGGCAGGGTGTCCATCGCTTTTTCTTTCATATCATGGAGGTAGTGAGTATAGCGCGTTTCTTCTGTTATGCTGTGCCTTAAATTCTTGATATTTTTAGGCAAATGTGGTGCAGTGGGCGTTGCTTTTAGTTTTACCCGGCGCGCAAAATGCAGACGCCATTCTCTCTCAGATGCTTTGCTGCGTACCCTTGTAACGGCGTTTTTCTTTTTCTTCCGCAACCGTACACCTGTGCCCTGCAATGGCTGTATAATGATCCGGAAATGCCCTAACAATACATGCCAGCGTTCCAGTTCACTTTCTGATACATTGCCGTCGCGTTTAGATGAATCGGCACTTGCAGTGCCCGCGGTTTGCGCTTTATCAGCATTGTTTTTTCTTTGCTCCTCGGTAAATGAATCAAGGAAAGTAAGCGGGTGCACCGTTGATATGATCATGATCTTACTTTTGCCCTGCAACATCAGCGATTCCAAAAAATTGAGCTTTATGCTATTGGTCTGGGAATCTTTAATGTTGTATTCAAAGTGGTTTATAATAACAAGTTTGTTGCTTTTTTTTAAGGCATCTGCTTTGCATTTTTTCCAGTCTTCATCGTCGTTTTCTGTGGGTATCCTGATCATATCAGCCACGAATACATTATCGTCGGGCCTGGTGCCTTCGCTGTACAATAAAGGTTTACCGTGTTTGTCTTTAAATAGCCTGCTTTTTATTTTGTTCTGAATGTTTTTTAGCTTGCCTGAACCCGGAGGCCCAACTATTAGCAACAGGGAGTTCAGTTTATCATCAAGCAGCAATTGTTCATCCATTTCCCGCCAGCCATCCTGCGAGGGGAGCCCCAAAGCAAATAGTTTTCTTATCACATTATGGATCATGTAAAAGAAACCGACAACCAACAGGCTGAGTAAAATTACCGGTATTAAATAATGTAAATCAAATATGGCCTCAAATGATGGGTGATAGCCAAGGGCCGCCGAACCAAGGCCAAGAAAGGCTTTGTCAGTCAGTTTGTAAATTGTATTTGTTGATATGTCATTTGTGTTGGTAAGCTTGTTGAAAAAAGCATCGGAGCCCACATTGGCATAAACCATGTTATTGCTTCTTATTTCGATATCTTTTACCTGCAGCTTAAAAGCATTTAATAATTGCACGGTCAGGAAGTCTTCTTTAAGATACCGTCCGTAGTGTTCAACGCTGTCGATATGTTTTTGATCCGAAACGATACCATAATTATTGATAAACGAACTATCAATGTATGCACCAACGGGGAGTTTGCCTTGCTCAATGGTATTCTTCGGCATTTTTTGAACCAGATCTTTAGCAAAATGGAAGTGTTTATACCTGGTCTCTAAATTTTGCTCATAGTTAGATGCGTATATGAAAAAGAAGGCAACAGGGATGCCGCTGGTTATAACAAGGCGCGTAGTAGCCATAAAGGCAAAGCTGTGGGTGTAGGTCCAGAAAGAGGTTTCTGTTTTTTTTAGCGATTTGATGGTTATAAACAATTGGGGAAAATGTTGTTGGGTTTTGCTCATTAACCAGTTGCTAAGCGGCCTGATATAAATGGCTGAGGTAACTGTAAGCGCGAAGAAGATTAATCCTGCTTCATATAAAAAAAGCATATATAAGTGGTGTGCCGTAAGTGTAGTAAGCGCGGCCCCGTCAACCAGCAGAATAAATGCAAGCAGCCATGCAATAGCATATAGCTTAAAATTCAGATTATAGCTTTGGTTTCTGCCGTAATCAATAGCAAATAAAACGTTGGGGTAAATGCCTATGAAAGTGATGGAAAAAAGGATGAGGTACAGTGATTTAAGGAATGAATTCTGATCGATACTTGCGAGCATGCATATAATAACTACTATATTGATAACTATAATAAGATTGTATTGCCTGTGAAAACATCTTTTTGGCCCTATCCATGAGGTTTCAAAGAGTTGCTTCTTAAAAAACGAACGTTTGGCGGATACAAAAAATACTATGGCGAATTGTGTGATGAGAAACAGTAACAGAAATATCAGCATGGCTATGGTAAATGCATAGGCCTGCATATCACGGTTATCATTATATTCCTGGCTTTCAAAAATTACAACAAAATAAGGCAGGCCTTTTACCGGCTTAATTTTAATATTGAGTTCGCGCCCATAATAGGTTGCCGTAAAGCCGGTGTCTGATTTTGCTTCCAGGCAACTTACCAGGCTGGTACTATCGGCAAATTCGCTTTTCAGGTTCTCGTTTAAATTTCTGTTGGTGATGCTATGGTACAATACCTTTCCATTGTTGTTGATAATAGCAAACTGGTAGCCATCGGGCGTTGTAACATGGTCTAAGCTTTTCATCGTAAACGTCATAGCTGCCACCGCCGCCGGCTGACTTAGTTTTGACGTTGATTTTATAGCCAGTACAGATCTGAAGGTTTCGTTGGTGACAGAAAAAATTTGATCCAGATATAGTTCATGGCCATTAAAGCTGTAGGTATTATTACTCCTGATTCTTTTAAAATAATCGCGCCAGCCCAGGTTGCTTCGGGGGGTAAACGCGCTATCGGTGCTCCAGTTAAGAAGTTCTTTTCCGGTCGAATCGATCCAAAAGGCTTCTTCCAGCGCGGTTGGCTTAGCAAAGGCATTTAGTTGTTCTCTGTACGGTTTATAATTTGTATCCCGCGATGATAGGGTTCTGAACTTTAAGTTTGATTTACCCAAATTGGCAATATCATCATTGGCAAACAGATGAGATTGCGAATCAAAGTTTTTGAGTGTCTGATACGCGTTTTCCAACTCGGTTGATAAGGCGTTTGAAATGCCATTGGCCAGTGATGTTGATGATGCTGATATTTTACCATGTGTATTGGCGAAAAGTATAAAATACATAAAAACAAAAAACATGAGCGCCATCATCAGTATCGATACCAGTACAGAGGCGATACCATCAGAAGCGTTGAGTTTATCCTTATTGCCAGTGTGATACAGTTTTATCCAGGGCAATGATACGATAGCGCCTGTGGCGAATGTTAACAGTAACAACACCACAACAAGCGGTAGCCGTTTCCGTTCCTGGTCGTAGCTTTTTCCCGGTACCAGGCCCACTACAATCAATTGGTTTTTGCCATCAAGATTAACCGGTTGTGAAAATGCCCTGTAATCTTTACCCCCTATGCTCAGCTTACGAAGCCCCGGGCTGCTTACCTTATTTTTAAAGGTTAATAGTGAATCTTTTGATTGATAACTTAAACCCGAAGGGAAGGTTTCATAAATGATATTATCGTCGGTTTTGCCTTTGTCTGACGCGTCGCTTTCAAAAACAATATAGTTGTCAAAAACGTCGGGCACCAGCAGGGGTTTAATAAAATGATCAAAGTTGTACCTGATACCCATGCGCATTTTTAAGGTATCGGTTGGCCCGCTTATAGTTATTGTTTTGTTAAGGAAGATGGTTAGCTGCTGTACCGCTACATTTGTGCGGATGCTAACAGAACTGTCAACCCATTTAACTTTACTTCCTTGCAGTTGTTGCCTTATCTGCGGCCCGCTAAGGCGGCTTGACACCGGGAGCAGGGTAAAGTTGGTTTTGGGATAATTGCTCAGATAATCCTGCAGCTGATCATCATTAGGGAAAGTTTTCAGGAAGTTATTCAGCATCCAGGTGCTGTTTATAATTTTTGAGTGAATATTAATGTTAATGTTTTGCAGACAGCGAAATCGCCGCTCCTGCACAACCTTTTCGTTAGCCGGTATGTATATGTAAAAGTAACTTACCCCTAACATGATCAATGTAAGGAAAGTGACAATAGCAACCACCTGGTTTTTACCTATAGCAGGAAATTTGAACATAATTTAGGCTTTTAAGAAAAATTGTAAAACCAGAGCTAAACCAGCGTGTGTCAGTGAAAATAGGAGGTGTAAACAGTCAACAGGATATCGGCTTTATAATACTATTTTGATAATGAGTATTTTATAAAAGTAATTGGCGTTGATGGCTAATACAAGCGTGTTTTTACGTTTTTTTATAACGGTTTTTACGTTTCGGCTTGTTAATTAGCGAGTTATAGATGAGGTTGTATAATGTTAAGATATTACCCGATAACAAATTGAATAAAATTGTGAAATATCAATGAAAATTATACTTTTGCAAACTCCAAACCGGACAACACTCCTGAGTAGCTCAGCCGGTTAGAGCATCTGACTGTTAATCAGAGGGTCGCTGGTTCGAGCCCAGCCTCAGGAGCTAAAACAAAAAAGCCTCACGGTACTGTGAGGCTTTTTTGTTTTATTTATAATGGTTTAGACCGCGTCAACCGCTTCACGGAGTGCTTTGGCAGCAGCAGCGGGATCTTCGGCACCATAAATTGCAGCGCCTGCTACAGCCACCTGGGCACCGGCTTTAATAACCTCGGTAACATTGCTCAGGTTCACACCGCCTGCAACAGAAACCGGAACGCCGGCCCTTGCCGCTTCATCAATTAATACCTGGATAGAGTAACCGGCGGTCCATTGCTCATCCAGTCCGGCATGAAGCTCAACGAAATCAACTCCAAGATCAGTCACTTCACGTGCACGTTTCACGCGGTCAGGATAACCGATAGTGTCCACCACAACACCTTTGCCGTGAGCTTTCGCGGCTTTAACTGCACCAATAATCGTCGCGTTTCCGGCTGCACCCATAACGGTCACTAAATCAGCACCCGCTTTAAATGCGATATCGGCTTCAAGCTCACCGGCATCGGCTGTTTTAAGATCTGCAAATACCAGTTTGTCGGGATGTGCGTTTTTCATTGCCGTTATCACGCCCGAGCCCATGTTTTTGATTAGGGGAGTACCCAATTCTATAATATCTACATAAGGGGCAACTTTAGCGGCCAGTGCCAATGCGTCTTCTGTTGTCAATAAGTCTATTGCTACTTGTAATTTTGCCATTTTTATTTGAGTTTTAAATTTATTTATGGGTTAATAATTATTCCATGTTCGCGTGGCGTTTCCACAGTTCTTCGGCAGGAGTACCGTTAATTTTCCAGAGTTCTATGAATATCGCATCACCAATCAGAAGAACGGCTTGCTCAAAAAGGCTCCCTGCGTACTGCCTGGATTTGCTGCCACCATGATCCTGCTTTTCCGCCGCCGGGACGAGGATATGCGTATTTGCGAGTCTGGCCAGCGTTGATGCTTCATTCGTAGTAAAAGCGATTACTTTTGCACCAGCCTGTTTTGCTTTTTCAGCCGCTTTCACGATAATCCCGGTAGTACCCGAACCTGATGCTGCCCAGAGGACATCGCCAGCTTTTATAGCCGGGGTTATGGTTTCACCAACAAAATATACCTGAAAGCCCAGATGCATTAAACGCATGGCTATAGCCCGCATCGCGAAGCCCGAACGACCTGAAGCGATAAGAAAAATTGCATCCGCTTTAATGATATCGTTAATGAGTTTGATGAATGGACTGAAATCCATCTTTTGGGACAAAGCAGTATGTTCCTGAAGTATCTGTGTCAGATTATTTTGAATATCCTTAGCTATTGCTTCGCTTTTTTGATCAATTAAATCCATTGGCATCCTTTTTAAATCGGCAGCAAATCTATTCCGGCCATTACAGGTTATCGTTACACAATGAGCTTAATAGGGTGGACTATCAGGAAATATCCTCAATTAAAAGTCATAAATAGACGCACCTGTCGGGTGTATTTCCGAATAGTCCACCATAATTACCTGATCGTCCAATACACTATTTTTGAAGTGCTTACCTTTACAGTATAACGCCAATAGCCCAGGAAACGCGCCTTGAGAGCGCGATGATCTATATCAGAAATCTGAACAATTGCCCGCCAAGCTATTTGAATGATCCTGGCCGGAAAGATTTTTTTGAAATTGTTTGGCTCAAAAATGAAGACCCTTTACACGCTTTAAACACTACAGATTTTGATGTAAAAGGCGATTGGATTTATCTGATACCGCCATATCGCGTACATCAGCTAAATAAGGCAGGTAAAAACGGCGAACTATTATCATTTAAACGGGAACTGATAGACGATGAGGATAAGGAGTTTTTGTTGGATATCTTCAAGATATTCAACGTTCAGGGAGAGTTTTCCTGTTTGAGATTGGATAGGGAGGCTGCTGATGGGTTAAGTGGTGTGTACAATTTGCTAATGGAAGAATACCAGAAACCAAACAGCGAGTTAGTTATTCTGAAAGCATTACTAAGGGTGTTTTTATTAAAACTAATCAAGGTTAAGGAACAAGAGTTTACCGGCCATGATATTCACCAGAAAAGGGTTTATGAATTTCTGATGCTTTTGGAAAGTAACTATATTGAAGTTCGTAATATCGATTTCTATGCCGGGAAGCTTGGCGTGAGCTCAAAAAGATTGAACCAAATCTTAAAAGATAAGCTAAATAAAACGGGTACCCAGATCATTCACGACAGGATAATACTGGAAGCTAAAAGACTGATCATCCACAGTGAACAAACCATCAAAGAGATCTCATTTGAACTGGGTTTTTCAGACCGTCCTTATTTCAGCCGTTTCTTCAAAAAGCAAACGGGGCAAACGCCTGATGAATTTCAGAAACAGGCTCAAAATCATTTAAAATCAAAGTTTAATACACTGGTGTAGATTTTCCAATATCACCAGGCTTGGTATGCTAATCAATACTTATAAGTCCGCAGCCTCTTTTCATAGGCACATCTAATTTCAAAGTTTTGGCGTATGGTGTGTTTTTGAGCTGTTTCCATTTAGTTTCGCCGGGGTATAACACTTTTATTTGAAGCTTTTTCTTGTTTAACTCAGCAAACGGCAGCCTGATCATAACTGATACTTTGCTTGTGCTCCCGCCAAACACTACCGGTATAATCACTTTTCCATTTACTTTAAAGGCGTTAGCCTTTGCCCTTCCGTTAATTACCTGCACTATATGCGGAACAAGAAGCCACTCGCGTCCTTTTATTGCTGATAGCAGGGGGCCATAGTCTAAGTAATATTTTTCGGCCCATGCATCGGGTTCTATGCAATGATCATTGCCTGGATATGGGGCTGTAAGGAAAGCGCCGAGGAATAAATGACGCTGAAAATAGGCATCGGCGTCGGGCATCAGGTTTTCTTTTGACGCGGTCCAGGCTATGATTGGTTTAAAAAATGCCATTTGCGCGCAGAGGTTTAAGCTGGATGCCATGTAACCAAACTCATCGTAAACGCCGTCGATATGTGCCAATAGATCTATGCGCCGGTCAAGCGGATTACAAAAAATAACTTTATGCGCGTTATGCATGACCCGGCTTAAGGGATCCATCAAATTTTTCCAGGATATTAGCAACGATTGTGTTTTTTGGCGGTCTATCATGCTGATATGGTCGTCGCCATTGGCGTTGTAAAACCGCATCCAGTCGAGCCTGTCAATACATATGCCCGACGAGGCAGGAATGTTTTTTATATGCAGCGAGGCCTGGTTTAGTAAAAAAGACTTATATGCTGAATCAGCCGGATCGAGTACTATACAATCCTCCCAGTTTGAAAATACCGGTCGGTCGTCCCAATCGGGCAGCAAGCCTGTCGGCTTCAAAAAAGCTTTTTTTAACCTGGTATAAACAAAGTTATTAGGGTTTTTCCAGAGCGAATCATCGGTAACAGCAGTGGTTTTATAAGGGTAAACCATGCCATTGCCAAATTCATTTACATTAAAGTAGCTAATGGTGTGGAAACCGAGTTGATTTAAGTGCTCCGAGTATTTGTTCAGCCGGTTTATAGTGGTATAGCCATCATCCACCTGCACGCCTCTCTGTTTGTATTTTACCCATTTTTCGTCTTTGCTTTTAACCGGGGGGATAAACATACCCATGTAAGGAAAATCAAGCGAGGCCTTCCAATTTAAACTAAAGGCCATTTTATGATATTTAGCGGTGTCTAATTCACCTTCGTATGATGAATATGCGGCACAGCCGGCAATGTTATTCACCATCGGCTCCTCGGGAAAAAAATAAGCTTTATAGGTTTTTGCCATCCAGGCTATACCATCGCGCCAATCGGCCTCGTGCAAAATAATTTGATGACGGATGTGAATGCTGTGTTTTGAATTTATCCGATGATTAATATGTCGGTAGGCTATTTTTCCATCGGCGGTAGTACGCATTTCCAAATCAAGAATGGTATCATCCAGTGATTGAAGGAAACTTAACCCACGGTTATCCTGATTAAAAAAAGTGCTGGCAATAGGTATCACAAAAGCATTACGCGAAAGGTGTGTTTCGCCGCCATATGTTAATGCGAGGTCCTGAAAATGCGCGGATGCAAATGGATCATGCCAGGTATCTGTTTCGGGATCGGTGTGATTGTCTGCCCATGTGGTCCAAAACAACGCCGAATCTTGCCGCATCCATTGTAATGAAGTTTCGATAGGGGCTGTCCAGCTATCAGTGTCTTTCGCGGTGATCTCAATATCCCATTGTAAGCCGTAGGTTGTCCTTTTTACCGTGCTGATTAAATCACAGCTGTTTTTAAAGTTTTCAATGTGCTTTCTGACAACCATTCCTGTACTATTTGAAGACAGTAATTGGGCAGGGCTTTGATTGGTAGAGGGTATAACGGCATCCAGTATAAAACCCTTTTCGCCATTGGGGCTTTTAAAACTACTTTTTATCTGGCCGTTTTCAAACCTTAACTGTACGGGAGAGATCTGACTGTAAACTACCGCCGGAAAGAAAAATATAAACAGCAATAACAAAATTTTAGGAGGCATAATATCTATCTAAAACTAAAATGTCAAGATAAGATATTTTAACAAAGCAGCCTTTATAACAGCGCAATCTTTGAAATATTTGCCTCGATACTTAATCGTCGTCGTCCTTAAATTGAGGATCAGCTTTCAATCCCAATGCTTTTAAGCCTTTTCCGTGTGCCCCGAAATAGGCCTTTGGAAAAGGTATATCACCGTGAATGGTTGACCATAAATATTCACTGAACAGCAAGGCATCCTTATCATTAAGGTCTGGTTTCGAAAAATCCAGCTTTTGCGTTAAAGGGGCCAGTTTTATCATGGTTTTACTGGTCATCTTTTTCTTTGGCGGGTTCATTTCATTTACGGGAATAACAGGTGTTAATGAAGCATAGCCCTGATAATCCGGGTTGGCCTTGAAACAGTCGGTCATTAAAGGTGCCATTGCCACCAGTTGATTCATGGGCTGCACACCAAAGATCTGACAAATGGTATGAAGCACAGATGCCTGGTTATAAAATTTACTGACGGTAGTATTGCGCTTAACATAGGGACCGGCTACAAAACAAACCGACCTGTGCCCATCCACATGATCGGTGCCACTTTGTGGGTCATCTTCATTAATAAATATGGCCATATCTTTCCAGAAAGAACTTTTTGAAAGGGCTTCAATTACCCGGCCCGTTGCCAGGTCATTATCGGCCACGTAAGCGCGTGGAGTAGGCAGGTTTTCGGCATAACCGCTGGTATGGTCGTTGGATAAATAAATAATGGTAAATTCAGGAAAACTGCCTTTTGCCTCATATTCCTGCAGTGCTTTTATGAAAACATCCGTTCTTATCCCTTCCGGAATGGTTAAATTCCAGCCTGGGAACCTTAAATCGCTATATTTTTCAAGGCTTTTAACCTGGTATCCGCATTTGTAAAAGATAGAATCACTTTTGTTTTTCCAGCCGTTATATAAATCTGTCCAGGTTTTACCGTTTGTTACTTCAGCAAAATCCAGCTCGCCGAAATTCCGGAATGAAATACCTTTACGTAGCAAGTGATCCCAGATAAAACCACAACCGGCGTAACACAGCGGGTCGGTGCCAAAATCATAGGCACAATGCCCAGCCGAAAAATCTTTTTCATGATAAGGTGTCGAAATGCCCTGAGTTGCCCATTGATGCCCATCGCTTGAGTTGATGCCATTGCAATAATAATTATCCAATAAAACAAACTGTTCGGCAAGGCTGTGCGCGTTTGGTGTTACCTGTTTGGAATATTCAACAAGTTTAGGGTCGCAATTCCCTTTCCCAAAATCACCCAATTCCTGATCGAATTTTTTATTTTCCCTGATGATGTAAACAACATGTTTTATGGAAGAAGGCTCTCCAACGTTTGATGGAACCGGCTGAGGTTTAGCGGTCAAATTCGCCTCGGCCTGTGCCCTTAACATTTCTATAAAATGGAACCCTTTTTCCGCATCTGCGGTGTATCTGGCTAATTGTTCTTTATTGGTGGGTAGTACAGCCTTTTGTAAAGAACCCTGTTTAAGCGGCGTTACATTTCCGATAAATAAATGGTCTTCTGTAGCGCAAACCGCTCCCGGAAAGCCGCCGGCCGCAACAAAACCGTAAGGACCTTTTTGTGGTTGTTTGGGGTTAATAAGCGCGATTGAATTGTTACCCGCGTTGGCTGCGTATAAGACCTTACCGTCCGGACTGAACGATAATCCAGTCGTCAGGCTTCCGTATGGAAGCGCGGGATCTGGTTTGGTACTGATTGTTTGCACAACTTTAAAGGTTTTCGCATCTACTACGCTTATGCCATCGCCGCTATCATCACTTACATAAAGCAAATCCCCGTCAGGCGACAAAACCATCGACTCGGGGTGTATGCGGGTAGTGATTTCATGAATTACTTTTCTTGATTGGATATCAATTACAGAAACAGAACCGCGCAGCGCTATAGAGTAATCGTCCACGGCAACCTTTGTGCCCGCGGACGCTTCCGTTCTGTCCCCTTTTTTAGCGTTCGGGCCGCCGAAATTGCTGACGAACGCAAGCTTTTTGTCTTTACTGATAGCAATGGCGTAAGGGCAAACACCAACAGGTATTTTGTTTAATACTTTGCCTTTGTCAATATCTACAACTGCAACCTGGTTAGGAATAGCAAGCGCTACATAAGCGACATTGTTGCTAACCAGTCCAATACCTAATGGTGTTGTTGGCTTTTTATCAATTGAAAGATCAATTTCCTTAGAAAGCTTAAATACGCCTGACTGGTTAAGTTTTCCTATATACAGGTTTCTTTGCGCGCCGGTAAAATATACTGTAGAGTCATTGCCGCCAATGGCAAGTCCATACATCGACCCCGATTCGCCTTTTTCATATTCAAACTGGTTAACAACTTTAAAGCTATCGGCACTGATAACAGCTAACCCTTTGTTGCTTTTTGAAACAAGAAACTTCTTTTTACGGGCCAATTCAATGTTCAATACCCGGGTGCCTTTGGGTAAATCCAGGGTTTGCCCGGCGGGATTAAACAACTGACTGTTCACAAACATCCTGTCACCTGCCGATAATTTATTCCAGGAAGTATCAACCGGGGCTTTCACGTCTTTTCGTCTTTGAGGCGTTTTTGCTGATTGGGCCAATGAATTTTGAATGCCAAAAAACGAAAAGGTTAGGAAAGAAGTAACACCAAAGACAATGGTTGATATTCTCATAGCTGACAGGCTGATATTATAAAATCAGGTAAATAATAAATCTTGAATATGGTTTAACAATTATAAAAAAAGTTTATTAATGCTAAATATTGTAATCGTTAATAAAGTATGAATTATGATCGGTTTGTGGTCTTCCTACCTCAATCTATGTATCTTGCTCACTGTTCATCCTTGCTTGTTGGGGTTATTATAAGCAATAGGAATCTAACAAACATTGAATGAAACACTGCCTATCTGGATGTTTTCGGTTGATATAAAAGAGAAGGCGTACAGAACGTTATAATTATGCTCAAGCACTTTGACGGTTAAATCTTAATATATATTCCCCGTTTGTACATCCAGTACAGTATCAGCCATAGTAAAAGCAGTGTTAAAGCGCCGCTGATGAGTGTAGCATAGGCTATTCCGAAAACCTGGTCGTAATGTGGGCCGAGATGTATGTAAAGATTGTCGGTTATGAATTGACGTATGCCTCCGTCTGACATTACGTATGCCGCTATAGAATTCATGCCGATTACCTTAAGGAAGAATAATGGTTTTTTGTATTCTTTTAAATCAACGATGAAGTAAAGCAATGACAGGAAGCAAAAACAGATCCCTCCGCTGAAAATTGCCCAGGCAGGAGTCCAGATCCTTTTTACGATTGGATTGAGATTTGTCAGGTGCAGCAAGACCCCGAATGCAATGAGGCTGATTCCGGTGATGAGCAGAGATTTCAGTTTTGTACTGCTTGGGGAATTACTCATTAACACTCCGCCGGCCAAAAGGCCAAGGATCATAGTACCTAAAGTTGGAATGAAGCTCAGTGTGGAATAGCCGCCATCATTGTAAAGGAAGGGTGAGCTGCGCGGAAATAGATTGAGAAACCAACTATCGAAGGCCCAGGCCAGGTTAGTGTTTTTGTTCCAGTGCGCCGCGAATCCGTGCAGGTTATATTCCCAGGTTGGGCTTACTCCTGCGAATGCATAGTTGAAACCCGGGCCGGGCAAAGGATACAACGCAAAAGCAAGCCAGTATCCCAATAGTATAATGATGAGCGCTCCTATTTGTATCCTGCGGGAACAGAAACCGAGCATAACAAGAAAGGTATAGCCGAGTCCTATCTGGGTTAAAGTATCTTCAAAAGTGAAATAAGTTTGATTTTTACCTAATGATCTTAAGAAGATACCGAGAAGAATCAGGATCAGCGACCGCTTGATGGCGTGGGTAAGAAGTGCTGTTTTGGTAGCACCTTTATTTATTCTGGAGGCCAGAGAGAAAGGAAGTACCACACCCACTAAAAAAGTAAAGGAGGGCTGGATCATGTCGTGAAGGCTTAACCAGGTCCAGGCAACGTGCGACTGGTTGAAGGCGAGGATTGCCCAAAAACGGTTGCCCGGTAGCAAACCCGATACATCCTGAAAGGAAAGAACTTCTCCCATCATCAGCAACATCACTAAACCCCGGTAAACATCCACTGAAGCAATTCGGCCTGCTGGCAGGGCAGGAGCAGCCCCTGTACTTTTTTTCATAATTGGCGCTTGAAATATTCCTTTTAAGGTATCATTCTTTTAACAGTTCTGCAAATACCGTTTGGTGGGAATTGGCCCAGTATCTTGTTAAAGCCGCTACTCCGGACGCTTCAATCTCAACTGCTGTATTTCTTTTTGAAGGGTTTTCTTTTCGGCTGACGATTTTGTTAAAAGGATGGCTTTATCGTAGTGGACTACGGCTTGGGCAGGATCGGTAGCTGTATACAGATATCCCAGTAATTCATGATAGTGGCTATTTTCAATCATGTTTAACTTTTCGGTTTCGGCAATTGCCGGTGCGTGCCCGTTTACTTTGGCCAAAGCAAAAATCCTGTTAAGCAGTGCTACGGGCGAGCGCTCTATAATAACAAGCTGATTGTACAATTGCAAAATATGTTGCCATTTGTTGGTATCGGCAGGAGTGGTATGCCAGTAGGCTATAGCTGCTTCCAGGTGATATTTTGATGTCTCGTTGCCGTTGCAGGCTTCAACCAGGTAATAGTTACCTTTTTCAGTTAGTGCTTTATCCCAAAGTTTTCTGTCCTGTTGCTCGTAAGTGATGGCCTCGCCTTTATTATTTACACGGGCGTCAAGGCGCGAACTTTGAAAACAGAACAAGGCCAGCAAGGCATTTGCCTGGGGAGTATTGGTCAATGCGTTTTCTGTTAATAAAAGTATTAACCGGATGGCTTCAAGACAAAGCTCTTTTTGTACCTGCTTATCGCTTGTTTTAGAAAAATATCCTTCGTTAAATAACAGATACAGTGTTTTTAATACTGTATCCATTCGCCTCATTATTTCGCTTTTGGTGAGTACGCTGATCTGAAAATTATCCCGCCGAAGTTCGGCACGGGCTCGTTGCAGTCGTTTTTTTATAGTTTCTGTTTTAGCTAAAAAGGCATTGGCTATTACTTCCACGCTAAAACCGCAAAGTACCTGAAGCGCCAGACAGATCTGCGCTTCAGGTGAAATACCGGGGTTGCATACAGCAAATATCATAGCCAGCTGACTGTCTGAAATATGTTGACGTGTAAACTCAAGATCGTTTATCCCATCTTCATGATCATCCGGATTGCTCTCTTTCTGATGATTTTCAACAACATTCAGGTGTTTGAGGCAATCCCTTGCCTTGTTTTTTGCGACTGTATAAAGCCACGCTACCGGGTTTTCGGGTATGCCGTTTGCAACCCAGTTTGCTGAGGCTGTAGCAAAAGTATCGCTCACAATGTCCTCCGCTATTTCAATGTGCTTTAGGCCAAAACGGCGGTATAAAACCGCTGTCATTTTGGAATACTCTAACCTGAACAGGTTAGGCAAAAGCTCATGTTTAGCGCCGGCGCCGGTATTCATTTGTTAACGATCATGGTTATATAACTTAACAACTTCGCGTACCTCAATGCTGCCGCCGATCTTATATATCGGGTTGGCTTTAGCCAGTTCCACGGCCTCATCAAGGGTTTCTGTTTTAATGATAACGTAGCCGCTGATGAATTCCTTGATCTCGGTGTAAGGTCCGTCGGTTATGGCTGCGCCATTATTTACTATTCTCGCATTAGCCGCCGATAACGAATTTCCTTTATCTACCAGTTTATTTTGCGCGGCTATGCTGGCCAGCCAATTTGTTCTTTCCTGAATTTGTTCGGGTGTGGGCTGTGCGTCAGCGTGTTTACTCATCCGGAATATTAATGCAAACTCTTTCATGGTTTCATTTTATAATAAGGTTTAACTCACTGCAGTTGCACTTTGAATATCATTACAAATCTGGTCATAATCAACCATAAAATCGGGAGCAGCGGTTCCCTCAATAATGAGCGGAATAATGGTCTCTATGCCCATGTAGTTCAAAATGGTCTGAAGATAATTAACGATGTAATCATTTACCGGGTCAAATCCGCTATTGGTATAGTTACCTCCTGCTGTTATGGCAAGGTAAACAACTTTATCTTTTAATAATCCAATCCTGCTGCCATCCCGCTGATAGGCTATAGTATGGCCAAAGCGCACAATCTGATCAATATAAGCCTTTAAAGCGGCGTGTATACCAAAATTATACATCGGTGCTCCTAAAACGATGATATCAGCTGCTTTTATTTCGCGGAGCACCGCGTCCGAATAACTTAATTTTTGATTCTCATCATCGCTTCTCTCTGCTTCATTTTTAAATAATGCTGAAATATGCAGGCCATCCAGATAGGGGAGTTCGGCGGCCAATAAATCACGTTCGGCAATCTTACATTCTTTATGCTGATTACAAAGTTGTTTGATAATGGCGCGTGCAAGCTTAACGCTGTGACCATGTTCGCCCTTGGGGCTGGAAATAATGTGCAGTATATTTTTCATCGACAAGTTTTTAGCCAGATGACGACTAACAACCTTTAATGGGGACAAAGTGATGGCGATACGAGTGAGAAAATTTAATAAATAGTGATTTGCTATTTAGAGCTGATTTTAAGGAAGAAAAAAATTAAGAAAAAAATTGCGTAACTCATAAGTTACCTATATCTTTATGTAACTTATGAGTTACCTATTATTGAAAGGTTATTCGATATGTAGACTGTTTTATGTCCGGAATAATAACAGGGGAGTCGACGGGCTCTGAATATGAGATCGAAAGCCAATAAATAATCAATTATTCAACTAAAAGATCAAAAAAATGACAACAACAGATTTTAGCACAACCTTAATGGTAAATCAAACACCTGAAGAAGTTTTTGATGCCATAAAAAACGTTCGCGGCTGGTGGTCTGGCCTGCATGCAGAAAGCTTTGACGGAGAATCGGATAAACTTGGTGATGAGTTTTCTTTTTTTGCCGGCGATGGCGCGCATTATACTAAGCATAAGCTTGTTGAACTGGTTCCATCCAAAAAAATAACCTGGTTGGTAACAGATAGTAAATTAACCTTTGTACCAAACCAAACCGAGTGGACCGGCACAAACCTATCTTTTGATATTTCGGCCGAGGGCGATGCCACAAAAATTGTGTTTACGCATAAGGGCCTGGTTCCGGAATTTGAATGCTACAGCGCTTGCGCACCAGCCTGGACACAATATGTTCAGCAGCAATTACCAAATTGGATAGCTACAGCCACTGCGACTAAAGCGGTATAGGCAGGCAACAATGTCTGATGCTTTTGGTAGCCGGGGCTGCAAAAACGCAATGCTATTTGCGTAATTGCTCCGGCTCCAAATTGCCTACCTGTTTAGATAAACCTAAAAAATCAAAATAGTTCCAGCCTGAAGTGAGAACGCCGTCCTCAATTTTCGCGATTGTGACTCCGCTAAAATGTACCTCTTTACCCGTTGCTGTATGTATCCCGAATACATTAACCAAGGCGGCAATTTCATCGCCCTCGGATATCATTTTTTCAATATCAAACTTAAGGTTTGAATATACTTTCCTGAAATCGTCATAAAAATCTTTGAAAAGATGTGACCCTGTAAATGTCTCGCCTACTCCGTGTACTTTAACATCGGGATGCAGCATTTCGTCCATAACTGCCGGGTTGCTGTTATTCCATACTTCGGTAAACCAGCGGATGATAAAATCTTTGTTTGTGTTGTTCATGGTTGTTGGTTTAAGTATTAATGAGATTGAATTTATGGTTGTACTAATGTAAGTATTTAATTATCAAAGTTTAACGAAAAAAAACAGATGCTTTGAATACCGAACTTAAACGAAAAATGCTTTTTCAGTTAGGTCACCGCCTGCACAGAATTCGCATCTTTAACACGGTATTGTCAATAATGAAGCATAAGGCGGATAATAGGCCATTCTTATTATATTTATATCGTTATCATATTGATTTTTCATGATGCCTGAGTTTTTCCATTCCTTTATACATCTGCTTTTTATAGGTATTATCGCATTGTTTCCGGTTGTAAACCCGATAGGTTCGGCGTTAATCATTCTACCTTACTTTGCTAATCTTGATGCTGCCGAAAAGCGAAAGGCCGTGAATAAAATTACAGTATATGCTTTTTCAATCTGTACGGTTTCATTGTTTGCGGGGCATTGGATCCTGGAATTGTTTGGAATTTCCATTCCTGTTATTCAGCTGGCAGGCGGGATTATGATCTGTAAAATGGGCTGGGAGTTTTTATCATCCGATAAGCAGGATAGCGATCCACAGGAAAGTCCGGTTGATGGTGCAAAGCCGTCCGGGTATCATAATATAGAAGACAAGCTATTCTATCCCATTACATTCCCCATCACAACAGGGGCCGGCACAATTTCTGTATTGTTTACGCTTAGCGCGCACAGCGCCTCTCCCGATATGAAAGACTATTTTATTAATACCGGCGCTATCATGCTTTCCATCATTTTTATGTGCGTGCTCATCTACATATTTTACCTGAACACCAAAACGCTTGTCGCTTTTCTGGGCTCAAACGGCGAAAAAATATTTAACAGGATTACTTCATTTTTGATATTCTGCGTGGGGCTTCAGATTGCTTTTACCGGCATAAAAAGCCTATTCAAATTATAATTTGATAGATTGTAAAAAAGCGCTTACCTGGCGCATATAATCCAACAGAACTTTACCTTCGGAAATCTGTTTAAACTTGAAAACTATCACCAACCAATATGTCTATAACCAATAAATCGATTTTGCTGGCCGCCATGGGGCTTGGCACTTTAATAGGCCGGGTAAACGCGCAGTCGCTGCCGCCTGTTGAAACACAAAAGGCCAACAGCGAATACAAACCTGCTTTTACCGGGCAAACCCGCATTGGCGGTATCCAAACCAAAACCAAGCTAAATGTTACTATAATCAATCATCAACTTAAATCGCCATGGGCTTTACGTTGTTTGCCTGACGGCCGTTTCCTGATCACCGAAAAGGGCGGCACTATGCGGATACTGAAAGCCGATGGTAGTTTTGATAAAAACATAGAAGGGCTGCCGGCAATAGCTGTTGGTGGCCAGGGTGGTTTACTGGATGTGAATTTCGATTCATCGTTTGCAAAGGACAGGACATTATTCTGGACTTATTCCGAGCAGGTGGAAGGCGGCTTCCAGTTGGCGGTGGCCAAAGGAAAATTATCTGCCGATGACAGTAAACTTGAAAATGTACAGGTGATCTATCATGCCAAACCGGCCTACAATGGGCATTTGCAGTTTGGCTCACGCGTGGTATTTGATAAGCAAGGGGACCTGTTTGTGAGTACTGGTGAGCATGGTGCCGAAGATATCCGCATGAAAGCCCAGGATCTGGGTGCGGCAGTAGGTAAGGTTGTTCACATCACCCGAGATGGTAAAGCCGTTCCAGGCGGACCGTTCGCCGGCAAAAGCGGTGTGCTGCCCGAGATTTATGCCTACGGTTTAAGAAATCCCGAAGGCATGACCACCAACCCGGTAACAGGCGAACTATGGGAAGCCGAATTTGGTCCGCGCGGAGGCGATGAGATTAATATCATCCGTGCCGGTAAAAACTATGGCTGGCCTGTGGTTACTTATGGTATTGAATATAGCGGTCAAAAGGTAGGGGATGGTATACAACAAAAAGAGGGTGTAACCCAACCCATTTACTATTGGGACCCAAGTATATCGCCATGCGGTATCACTTTCTATACCGGCAACCTGATCCCCGAATGGAAAAACAACCTGTTTGTAGGTGCACTTGGTGGTTCGCATATTGCCAGGCTGGTCATTAAAAATAACAAAGTAGTTGCCGAAGAGCGTTTGTTGAAAGATAAAAACGAACGCTGGCGTTCGCTGGTTACCGGTAAGGATGGTGCTTTATACGGCGTAACAGATAACGGCAATTTGTATAGGATAGGTAAGTAACTTGCTTCAGAATATCAATTGATAAAACGCCGGGCAGTAATTGCCCGGCGTTTTTTATTGAAACAGCGACGGTTTATGGCACTTTTTACCGAATCTGTGGCATAAATCAGGGATAGTTTAATATTTGCTTTTATTTTACCAAACGTTCGGTATATTTGACTTGTAATTAGAAACAAGGCACTCATACATCCAAATTTAAAAGCATGCGCACTCAAAAAGTTAACCCCGAAAATGTAGACCTGAAGCTGTTTGAAACCTTCAGCGAATTAGGGTACGATGGTGCATCAATGGAGGCCCTGGCAAAGGCTACCGGTTTAAAAAAGGCCAGCTTGTACCACCGTTTTCCTAATGGTAAAAAAGAAATGGCTAAACATGCCCTGGAAATCGTAGAGCAGTGGATCCTGCAACATATTGTAGCAGAATCAGCGAATAAAAATGTACCGGCATCGGCAAGACTAAAAAAGATGATTGCCTCCGTTGATGAACTATATAACGGCGGCGCTAATAATTGCCTGCTTCGTACATTATCCATCGGTACAGATGCAAATGCCTTTAAAGAAAGCGTGACCAATTGCTTTAACTTACTTGCTGACGGTTTTACAGACGTGGCCATTGAGTTAGGCGTGTTGCCGGATAAGGCTAAGCAAAATGCCAGGCTCATTAACCAAACTATTCAAGGCTCACTTGTGCTTACCGGGGCAACCGGCGATAAAAGCTACTTTAAAAACAGCCTTGAAAGAATCCCCGAATTATTAACAGCATAATTAAATAAACATAGCGCTGATACGCGCAAGGAATAGAACATTTTTTTTATCTATATAAATTACCGAACGTTCGGTAAAATAAATCAAAAACCAAACAAGTACTTTAAAATTAAACATCATGAAAAATCAAACACAACATCACTTCATTAAGATCAATGGCGTGAACATTTTTTATCGCGAAGCCGGGCCAAAAGACGCACCTGTATTGGTATTACTGCACGGCTATCCAAGCTCTTCGCACATGTACCGGAACCTGATCAATGATCTGTCAGATAAATACCACCTGATCGCGCCCGATTATCCCGGTTATGGCAGAAGCGAGCAGCCTCCAATTGCAGAGTTTGCTTATACTTTTGAAAACTTTGCCGCAATTGTTACCGAACTGCTGAGCCAGCTCCAGATCAGTAAATACAGCTTATACCTTATGGATTACGGTGCACCGGTTGGCTGGCGTATCGCCTCGGCTAATCCCGAACGTGTGGAAACCCTAATTGTTCAAAATGGTTGTGCTTATGATGAAGGGCTGGAAACATTCTGGGACCCGATCAAAGCTTATTGGAAAGATCATAACGACAAAGTAGCGGAAGCCACACTAAGGACTTTTCATGACGTTAACGGCCTGAAATGGCAATACACCCACGGTGTGCCTGATACCAACCTGATTAGTCCTGATAACTGGGAGATAGACCTGCGCCACCTGGAAAGGCCGGAAAATGGTCAAATCCAATTGGATCTGTTCTATGATTACCGCACTAATGTTGATTTATACCCTAAATGGCAGGAATACCTGCGCACACAAAACCCCGAAATGTTAATCGTATACGGCAAAAACGATTATATATTCCCGGTAGCAGGCGCGGAGGCTTTCAAAAAAGATGTTAAAAATCTGGAATACCATTTATATGATGCAGGCCACTTCGCCCTGGAAAGCCACGGTAACGAAATAGCCGCTACTGTCAGGCAGTTCCTGGATAAAAAGACAGGCAAGTAAAAACTAATCCTGAAAAAAATAAAGCCTGCCATAAAAATTTGCTATAGCAGGCTTTATTTTTGACCACACATTTTATGCCTTATGAGTGATCATGAACGATACATGCAACGCTGCCTTCAATTAGCAGAACAAGCCGCTGCCGAAGGCGAAAGCCCTGTAGGCTGCGTTATTGTGAAAGACGGCGTAATCATCGGCGAAGCTTTTGAGCAGAGCCGTAAGCTAAAAGATATTACCCGCCATGCCGAAACATTAGCTGTTTTAAACGCTGTTAAAGATCACGGCAGTTGCGAAGGGGCCGTTCTCTATTCAAACGTTGAGCCCTGCATCCTTTGTTCATACGTAATCAGGCATCACAAAATTAAGCAGGTAGTTTTCACCAAAGCCTGCGGCGAATTAGGCGGAACTGGTCCCCTGTTTCCGATTTTAACTGCCGATGTAGCATCTTGGACAAAGGCCCCGGCGGTTACGCAATATCCCTGACCAAGCTCATCAATTCTTTTGTACCGGCGTTATCCTGAACTCCGTTTTGTAGCTATTTCGGAGGATACCGATGTATTGGAATTGTCCGATCTTATCTTCAGTAAGCATCTTAAACAGATTGTCCGACGTTTCAACCGGTTGGCTGTTGAATGAATAGATAATATCCCCGCTCAGGATCCCTGCTTTATCAGCAGGGCTTCCGGCAGCAACTTCTGAAACAAACAATGCCTGTTTATTTGATACCTCATGAATTGCACGGAGTTTGGGTACAAGATCAATCTGCTGCATAACCACACCCAGGTAGGCCCTTTTAACCTTGCCGAACCTGATGAGCTGATTGGCGATATCTTTTGCCGTATTAATACTGATGGCAAAACAAATCCCCTGAGCGCCTCTGATCACCGCTGTATTTACACCTACTACTTCACCATCTCCATTTACTAATGGTCCGCCGGAATTTCCTGGGTTTAACGCGGCATCCGTCTGGATCATGCTGTCCATCAACCTACCGCCCTGACCTTCCAGCGTTCTCCCCAGGGCGCTAACCACTCCTGCCGTTACCGTATGCTGAAATCCTAATGGATTGCCGATAGCAATCACCAGTTGGCCTATTTTTAGTTGATCGGCATCGCCAAATTTTACCGGTGTAAACTCGGCTCCGTTAACTTTAAGAATGGCTAAATCGGTGTCCTGGTCTTCACCAATAAGTTCGGCCGGGTGGGTAGTACCGTCATGCATTTTAACGGAGATCTTTTTGGCGTTGTGTATCACATGGCTGTTGGTAAAAAGATATCCATCCGAAGAAAATAAAAAACCCGATCCCGTTCCGGCAGCCTGCTCCTTGCCGTTTACATTACTAAAAATTTCTATTTTTACAACCGCTGTCTTCACCTTGTCGACAGCGTTGATAATTGTAGCTGAGTAGCTATCCATAATAATCCTTTCAAAAAGCCCGCCTCAAATTGCATTCCTGCTTTCAAAAGACTATCGATCAAATCTTTTTTTACGTCCTTTTGTCTGTTTCTTACTCAGCAACTGGTTATTATGGCAGTTAATGGAGGATTATTGCCGAAAAACAAAACCGCCCGGTTATGGCTGATACCATTTACCGGGGCGGCTTTATAAATTAATTAGGATAGTGCTTTGTTAAAAAGTGGTTGGTACGTTGTTATGGGTATAGTTTGTCCAGCAGAGGAAGCCGATATCGCCATTGGGTAAACCATTGCTGTCGCATACGTAGTTGCTGGCGATATAACTGGTTTCGGTAGTACCGTAATGACGGTTAGCCACCTCGATACCCGGCCAGATAGGATTGTTAACATTACCATTAGGTGAGCATGGTGGCGATACGGTGCCGTGCATCAGCTTATACTGGTAGTTAAATCCGGTTAACAAACGACTGCTGCTGGCCGAATAAATAGAAAGATCGCCCTGGATCCCGGCAATATTGGCTGCATAGCTTAAACCGGTAAGTGAGTACTGGTAGTGCACATAATCGTTATGTGAGCCGCAGATCTCGCCATTCATTGAACCGTCAGAAGCAATTACGTTTGGCAATACGGTTTTTACCGCGGTAACGCCGTTTTGGTATACAGTCTGGCTGTCTTCAAATATGCCGATAGCCATTTTAGCATAACCTGCAGATACATTCCAGTTGTTGTTGAAGTTAGGCACGTTGTTGATGTAATTATCTTTCATGTTGTTCAGAAAGTTTACAAACTGCGTGTTTTCGGCGGTGGTCCAGCCGCCGCCAACGCCGCTGGCCGGGATGTAATATTTGATAATTTCGGCGGCTGCAGCAAAAGTAGGTGCGGCCCATGAAGCCTCAAGTGAGGCCTGGTTGGGCTGTGAGCCGGTTACGCTGAAGTTTTGGAAGCTATTGGCCCAGCCATCAAGAATTTGTTTTACAGTTGTGGCGTAAGCTGCGGTGCCGGTTTTAGCCCAGCGTAGTGCCAGGGCATAGCTTAGCAGGGCATCGCCTTTAAAAGCAATTTCATCAGGAGTGGTAACGCCGCCCGCTACCTGTACGGTGGCTTTGTAGGCACCACTTGGGCTGTGGTTATTGCAATAGTTAAGCACAAACTGATAAGCAGCCAACCGGTTGGCATCATTTGAATTGGCTTGTTGTGCAACATAATCAAGGGTTTGCTTGGTGTTAAGAATACCCGGATGGACAAAACCTGTGGCCTGAGTTTTTAACGCAGGTTTAGCAGCTGCATCATCTTGCGCTGCCGGCGAAACCTGTTTTTTGGTGCAATAAGTAAAAAATAAGGCCACGAAAAGTGCCAGGCCCAATAGGGTTGCAAAGGTAGTTTTTGGTTTGTTGTTCATAAATTGGCTTTTTAGTTTACAATTGTTTACCCGGCATGAAGCCATAAAGACAAGCCGTTTACGGGCTGTCGGGCCCGGCTTTTTTCTGCTTAGCATACGGTCTTACTGTTGTATCAGGCGATACCGGATAATTGGTTTGATAAAAGCAAATCTATTGTAAACTATTGATTAAAAGCAAGATATGAGCCGGTCGATACGCTTTGTCCGCAAAGGTACTATCTGCTGGTGGCGATGTTTTAGCAGAAAAAAAAGTTAAATTTTTTTTGCATGATACGGTTTGTGCACGTAATAAACGTGTAGTTAGGGTTGACATACAACGGTCATAGCCAGCTAAAAACTATTGTAATTACCTTTTTCATTATCGCGGCCGGAGGCTTCGACCTTGAAAAAGGTAACACAATTATTAAAAAAAGGTACAGCCGACCTGGTTGCCTATGGCCGTCATTTTATTGCCAATCCTGATTTGGTTTACCGTTTTAAAAATGGGCTTGAATTAAACGCCTATGACCGCGATACTTTTTATGGAGGTGACGCCCGCGGCTACATCGACTATCCTGTTTATGAGGAACGGCTTAGTGCATAAGTCTTCACTAAACATAAAAAGGCCGCTTCAACCAGCGGCCTTTGTTGCTTAAAAAGAATTTTGGCAATCAGCGTGTTTGATTGCACTATAGTGATTTAAGGCTATATGAAACATTAATGTTTAATTAAGTATAAAATAGCCTCTTCTCTAAAAAATAAAGGATATCACTTGTTACGGTAGATATATCATTTCTGTTTTTAAGACTCAGATAAATGTTACCACCTATATCGGCCGGCATCTTTACACCCTCTTCCCGAATTATTAAGACCCGTTCCTTACCCTTCGATTTTATAAAATAGCCTGCTTCAAATATCACATTGTCTCTGGGGGATGCCTGATGTTGGTTGTTGTCCAAGCGGTCGTCGGCTGTAAATAAGAAAATACCACACTGACATGTATTGGAAGCGTGCTCAATTTCTTCTAATATAGTTCCGCCCTGTAAAAAGTTGGTTTGATATTCTTTAACTTTTAAGTTTAATCTGCCAGTAAGGAAAGTTATAATTGAATTAGCCGTATCCTTAGCTGCACCAGAATAACCCAAAAAAACCTGGTATCTGCTGTTTACAGATCTTTTCCATGCATTAAATCTGCCGATAAAGTACTCGTCATTATTAAACCAATTATTATCTGCATTCGGAGGTATCGAGGTATAAATAAATCCTCCTCCATTATAAAAAATGCCTCTTTCCTCAATCCCATCTTCAGATAATATCAATAAAGGTAACTTTAATGAGGCAGCTAATGCCCCTTCATAATGATTATATTCTGTTGGAGTCCCTATACTTGTACCTCCCGCCGCCAGTTTTATATTTCTGGACAACCCAAGTATAACTGCACCATCACATTTTTTAATTATATCATAAACGTTGGTGAAGTTCCACGGCAGTTCTTCAGCGAGGCCGGCTTCCAGGAAAATCTGAGGTTCAAAGCCTGCATCCTTAATTTTATTTATTATCGCCGTTTTAATTTGCTTTTGTGGTGAATCACGCTCAAGCTTGTAGATACAACTAATAAATATTTTGGGTTTGTATTCCATGGCAATTTTTTAATTGGAAAATATTAGCTTTAAAGTATTTATATCATTCAATATTTTCGGTAATTCATTTTTGGGGTAATCTGGCAGTCTATTTTCAAACATCACTTCGTATAAATTTCAACGGCGAATCGTCCAGTAATGGCCTCAACTTTTCCAATTGTTCTTCAGTTGAAGTTTTCATCCAGCCTTCTGGCGCGCTTTTATAAGCGTCTTCTAAAACAATTTTTGCTTTTTCTTCATCCTCTAAACCAAGATATGCCTCTCCCATAGTTGCTTTTACCCAATACCAGTTTTTTAAACACCCTGTAAGTATACTTTCGGGAACTTTCCCAGCATCAGGCAGAGGATTATTTTTAAGCCATTGTTCACATATGATCAAGACTTCACGCCTGGCGTTACGGGCGGTGATATAGTCGGCAATGGCTTGAGCAGGGACTGTTGATTGTGAAGCACGAACATTTAAAAGAAAGGCATAGTTGATTCCGTTATAATGATCATTCATTATGTAGAAGCCTCTTTCGTAAGAATGGACTGCTTTATCAAGAAAAATTTTGTCTTTAGTTATTTCCCATAGCCTTTTATGTATAGCTCCCCAAAGGCCAAGTGTTTCACTATCATTTGATGTTTCAGGATTCAATGTATTCAGCAACTTTTGCGCATCTAATAAAGCCGTTTTTTCGTCGGGTATTTTGCTTTTATAGGTAGCCAGGGCTAAGCGCTGCAGGATATATGGGTCTTCCTGTATTATAAATGGATTTAAATCTGTCTTTTTGGGTATTTCATCTTTCATCATCTGATAAATCAATGACAACACTGTTTTTGCAGTATCCCAGTCTCCTTTTTTTTGAGCTTCATCAGCCTTCGCCATCAAGGCACTATGTGTTTCTGATTTTAATGCAGTATCCGCCAATTCCGTATTGATTTTGTTGGAACCTCTATTTTGTTCCTCACTGCTTTTATCAACGCTTTCCTGTACTATCGATTGAACAGCAGCAGCTATTTCGGGTGGGGTAAGCCCAGTAAGATATGTATAAACAGGGCTATCCATAGCACGTGGAGTGACTTGCATTATTTTAACGATAGCATCTGTTAATTGTTCACGAAAACGCATGACCTCTTCAAAGCCGATATCTTCCCCCAAATGATGGTATTTTCTGATCGTAATATGATTAATGTCAAACGGAAAAGCTTTAATCCCATCTTCGGCAATAATTATTGTAGTGAAAGGACGTAGGGCGTGTCGTACACCTAATTCATAAAAAGCATTTTTATTTGAGGTAGAGAGATCTGCAATTACTACATCGGCTTTAAGTAACTGCTCATACATCGGGACGTCAATTAAACCTGAATGAACTATCTCATCGGCCCGGATGCATTTTAACCCGGCTGCCTCAACGGCTGGCTTAATCATATACCGATAAGATTTATCAAGGTCTAAAACCCGGTTGGTTTCAAAATCCGTCTTTTTACCAAAACCCATCACTACAAAACAGGTGCCCTGTTGATTTTCAGTGCTAATTGTCGACATTTTTTTAAAGTTTAAAATCAATAATTTTATATCTCATCAATCCTGACCACTTCCACATCCGCACTCATTTCCCGGGCCTTTTCAACCATGTGTTGGGTGCCTCCTTTATCGTCACCTCCTTGTCCATCCCACAAAGCAATAAGGTTCATATTTTCACCACCGCTTTTCAAGGCATCATCAAGCATCCATAAGTTGGCCTGCTCCCATATAGTTAAACTTTTATCTTCATTTGCTGCCAATATTGAAAATGGCACTACCTGTAGCAAATGATCAAACCGCTCATCCCAGGTTTGCCCGGCAAATGATACTGATGCCTTTTTAAATTCAGCTGGAGGGAGGGCAAGGTATACTGTTGAAGGGATACCAAGTTCTATACATAATTCATGAAAAAGTATATCGCCCCCACAAGCGCCACCAGCAATACCCATGAAACTTGCATCCGCATTGTTGATGGCTTCCGATAGTTTGTCTTTTATTTTTATCCGGGCATCGTGTTCTTTATATGCCGGGAATCTTTCTTTAGGTCGGCCGGCTTTGTCAATCATATGCCCGGTAAACAGTATGTAATGCGTCATTTAAATCAGTTTATTCTTTTAAAAAAGGGCCAAAATGGTTCTTTACGGATACCTGCTCTTGTCCCACCTTTTCTCCTATTTCTTTTAATTTACCAATGTTTTTTACAGAATCCATTTGCCGGATATCATTTGAATCAATTTTGTCAAATCCCAGATCAATCAATCCCTTCGTGCTCAAATCGGCATTGTAGCGCATATATCTGAAATGACGGTTAGTATCGGTAGTGTCATCAATAATGTTGCCTGCACTGTCCATTGGTACCATGTCATGCAACTCCCTGTCTATAGGCGCGCCAAAAACACACCGGCCAACAGTGCGGCAATTGATATCCTGATCAACCTGCATAGCATACATCAGGTTGCCCGGCAATTCTTTTAATGTATCCAACAGGTTACTATAGATACCCTCAGTCGGAGCCGCCCCAGTACCTATTGATACGATCATCAGCTTATCTTCGCCGGTCTCCCAGTTTAATCTATAAGCGCGCTGAGTGGCCATTCTGTATAACAAAAATGCAGGGTTATTGTAAGGGGTTACGCCGCCATCTACAAATACAAATGTTTTATCAGGATTTTTAGGGTCCCATTGCAGGGTCTCCGGCCTGAAGTAGGCCGGGGCAGCAGTACTTGCGCGCACCAATTGATAAAGAGGTATTTTTAAATTACAGTCAGGTCTGGACCTGTCATTGTATTTTGCAAAAGGGTTGTTACTGATAGGCCATGGCGAATCGGTAGATCTGTTCATGGTTACTACAAGTAATAACGTTTTAAACGCTTCATTTTCCAGACCTATATCATGCGAACCAAAAGTTTGCTTGAGTTGAGCGAGCAGAGGGCCATCGTTGTAAAAATATTTTACTTTATTTAAAAGAAAGGCTTTATCAAACATAGCCTCGCCTTTATCTTCATAAAACTTCATTAATTGATTTACAGACATACCAAGAGATAGACCTGCTGCAATTATTGCACCAGTACTTGTCCCGCCTATGTAGTCAAAATAATCCGACAAACGGAAGCTATCATCCTTTTTTAATTCTGTTTTTAATTGCTGTTCTATTTCGGCCAAAATACCCAGCGTAAGTACACCGCGGATGCCGCCGCCATCTAAGGCAAGCATTTTGCGTTTTTTAATTGTTTCGTACCTGTTTTGAAGATGTCCCCAGTTTGCCATAACAAGTTGTTTAGGTTAATTTTTTTAATAAAATCAATGATATATTAATCTAATATGTAATATATTTAAGGGTGTCAGGTGTTGATGATGTTTATTTATAATCATCTAATTTATAAATACTTATGTTTTATTTTCATCTAAGTTACCGAAGCGGATCGGAAAACCCAATAGGTGTTTTCACGGTATTTTAATATTTCTTTGCTCGGGTAAAAAGAGAAGATTTTCTTAAGAATAGTATTGAAAAAAGAGGCTTCAATTATCCTTTGCATACGGAATGGGTAATAAGAGTAGAAGCGCTCGCCGGGAGCCTTGTTTACTCCCCATTAGCATAAATGTTTTTAATTGCTTGCTGCATTTAACAGTAAGGTAATATCGCTATATTTACTTTGCACAGAAATGGCAGCGTTACAATCCCTTACCGATCCCGAACTGATTTCCTTATTAAAAGAAGGCAGGGAAGACGCTTTTACCGAAATTTACCTGAGATACTGGAAGCTTTTGTACAATAGTGCCAATAGTGTATTGGCCAATGATGAACTGGCAAAAGATATTGTTCAAAACGTTTTTATCAGCATCTGGCAGCGACGTGCCGATGTGGAAATCCAAAATTTAAAGGCATACCTGCAGCAGGCTGTACGTTTCGCGGTGTTTAAATCAATCAGGGAGCAAAAAGTAAATGATGCCTTTTACGAACGACTTGCCCAGGTTACCGTAGAGATCATTCATGATAATCCCCTGTTGTATAAAGAGCAGCAAGCCTTATTGAACATGCTGATCAATACCCTGCCATTGGATTGCCGGGAGGCTTACCATTTAAGCCGGGAAGAAAATTTAACCTACAAGCAGATTGCCTTTCAATTAGGCATCTCCGAAAAAACAGTGGAAAAGCGGTTGTCTAAATCTTTAAACCATATCCGTAATGGTTTAACTGTAGGTACTTGCGTGGCAGTTATCATGCACTGCGTTTAGCTGATTAAATCTTAAAAAAAAAATCATTTTTAGCGTAGGGTGTCCACCTGTTTTTGGTACTTAAGATCAAAGCAGCATGGAAAAGCCCATTTTTTTTGAACTCATAGATAAATACATAGCCGGGAAAGCTACAGCCCAGGAGCAATCCCTGTTAGAAGAATATTATAAAAGGTTATCGGAGGATACCTCATCATCTCTCAGTTCCGAACAAGAACAGGCCTTGCAACAATTGATGTTGCAGAATATCAGGTTGAAGATGAATGAGGCGATTTCTACAACCCCGGTTAGGCATATTTCCTATTTTACACGATACATCGCGGCGGCTGCGGTGATCCTGGCTTTCTTAAGCATCGGGACTTACTTTTATTTAAAGCCCACAAGGCCAACCGCTGCACAGCTAAGTGCCATTAAAAGCGATGTTGCTCCCGGCACTAATAAGGCTATACTTACCCTGGCAAACGGCAGTCAGATTACCCTTAACAACGCGCAAAACGGCAACCTTGCACAACAGGGAGCTACAACAATACATAAAGCGGGTAGCGGGCTTATTTCTTACCTGATAGGCGATAACAGCAATCAGCAAACCGAAACTGGTAATAAAACGCCTGAATATAATACCATTACAACGCCACGCGGCGGCGAGTACAAGATTATCCTGCCCGATGGGACCCAGGTATGGCTTAACGCTGCTTCATCTATCCGTTTCCCTGTCGCTTTTTCGGGTAATGAGCGAAATGTGGAAACTACCGGCGAAGTTTATTTTGAAGTTACCAAGGATAAACATAAGCCTTTTACAGTTACCACCGGCAAGCAAACCATTACTGTTTTGGGTACCCATTTTAACGTGATGGCCTATCCCGAAGAAGCCCATATTGTAACCACGTTGCTTGAAGGATCGGTGGAAATTACCGATGGAACCAACACTAAATTTTTAAGGCCACATCAGCAGGCTATATCCGGTGAGGATATTATTGTTACAGATGCTAATGAAGATGAAGCTGTAAACTGGAAAAATGGGATAACCTCTTTTTCAGATGCCGATATCAAAACCATTATGCGCATGGTATCCAGATGGTACGATGTGGATGTGGAATATCAGGGGCAGCCCTCAAGTCGGTTGTTTACCGGCTCTATCTCCAGGAAATCAAACCTGTCCGAACTGTTAAGAATATTAACCCTTACCCATATCCGCTTTACGCTGGAAGGTAAGCGGCTCATCGTAAAATAATAGCTAAACTAATCTTTAACCCCTAATGAATTGATATGGAGAAATAAGCACCCTTTAGGGAACTCATAAAAAAGCCGGAAGTGCTGGAACACTGCCGGCGGATGCTGGGTTCACCTCTCGCCGAAGCGAAAAAAAATCTTGTGACAGACATTTATGTATTAAACCCAAACAAACAAAAGTATGAATTTTTATACGCACCCATGTCTTCTGCGTGATAATCGAAGACAATTAGTCAAAATTTTCATGATCATGAAAATCACGATATTTTTAATATTTCTATTTTGTCTTAATGCATCGGCCAGTACCTATGCGCAAAATATAAATCTATCGGAAAAGAATACCTCGGTTCAAAAAGTTATCGCCAAAATCAAAAGACAAAGCGGTTTTGCATTCTGGTATGAGAGTAAGTTGCTTAAACATGCAGGTACGGTAAGCGTAAACCTTCAAAATGGAACAATTCAGCAGGCGTTGGATATTGTTTTAAAAGATCTGGGCCTGGTTTATACCATCACCGATAATACTATCGTGATAGATGAGAAACCGGCATCTGCCGCTACTTTGCCCTGGGCACAAACTATTACCGGTAAAGTAACGGATGATAAAGGACAGCCATTGCCGGGTGTTAACGTTAGCATTAAAGGTACCTCAAAGCATACCGCAACAGATGCTAATGGCTTTTACAAGGTTATTGCGGAAAGCAACGAGGTGATAGTTTTTACTTTTGTGGGCTTCAAGAAAAAGGAAGTGGTTGTTAACGGGCAGCAGGAGATCAATGTTGCACTGGAAATGGATCAATCCAAACTGAACGACGTAGTTGTTGTAGGTTACGGCAGCCAGAAAAAAGTAAACCTTACCGGGGCTGTAAGTACAGTAAGCGGAAGTGTTTTGGAAGACAGGCCAATACCAAACGTTGGTCGCGGCTTACAGGGCCAGTTAGCCGGGTTGAATGTTACTTCATCCGATGGGCAGCCGGGAAGGGCTACTACTTTCAATATTCGTGGCTTTACATCTATTAACGGAGGCAGTCCTTTGGTATTGGTGGATGGTGTTACCACCGATATCAACAATATCAACCCTGATGATGTTGCAAGCGCTACGGTATTGAAGGATGCCGCTGCTGCCGCGGTTTACGGTTCAAGGGCGGCGTTTGGCGTTATCCTGATCACTACCAAAAGTGGTTCAAAACAAAGTAATGGTAAAGCAAAAGTAAGCTACAGTAATAACGTAGCCGTTCATAAAATTACCAATCTGCCCGATATTGTTACCGATCCGGCAACTGTGATCGATTTTAAAAACCAGGCGTACTCAGCCTACTATGGAGTCAATTTGTATAATACCGCCGCGGTTGATTACGCGCAGCAGCGTTCAAAAAATCCAAGTTTGCCTGCAGTTATAGTTGACCCTACTAATCCTAATGTTTACGATTATTTTGGCGCTACCAACTGGTTTAATGAACTATATAAACCCAATAACATAAGCCAAACGCATAACCTGAGTGTAAGCGGCGGCAGTGACAGGATCACCTACTACGTTTCGGCAGATTATAACAGGCAAAATGGTGTGTTCCGTTACAACCCTGATCATTATGACCGTATCAATATGCGGGCAAAGCTTGATTTTAAGGTTACCGAATGGATGCATATCTATACCAATACAGCTTATAACCGCACGGTTTATAATTACCCGTCATTATGGACATCGGACTGGACTTCGGGCGATTTGTATCACCAGATCGGTCGCTCCAATTCATTGTCTGTTCCAAGAAACCCTGATGGTTCTTACACTTCTGATGGTACGTATCTTGGCTTTTTGCAAGGTGGCGGCAGGGGCAATACCGTTACCAATCAGCCTCAAAATACCATTGGCTTTACCACATCATGGTTTAATAACACCTGGCGGGTTAAGGGAGACTATACTTTCCGATCGACTAATAATTACAACCAGGCGTATCATGTGGCTTTGCCTTATGAAACCGGCCCCAACCAGCCGATATCTTATGCCGGCCATAGCGATGCTTCCGCTTATTCGGACGATAATTCATACCAGGCTGTTAACCTGTACACCGAGTATGAAAAGAATTTTGGCAAGCATTACTTTAAGGGAATGGTTGGTTATAATCAGGAGCTGAATAAATACAACTACTTCTCGGCCCAGAACAATGATTTGATCAGCAACCAGGTTGGTTATCTTGATGTAACTACCGGTGCAACGCCTTCAGTGCATGGCAATGGCTATGAATGGGCAGTGCGCGGTGTTTTCTCCCGCTTAAACTATTCATATGATAATAAGTACCTTTTAGAGATAGATGGCCGTTATGATGGTTCTTCGCGTTTCCCGGTTAATGATCATTATGGTTTTTTCCCGTCGGCATCTGCAGGTTGGAGAGTATCTGAAGAGCCGTTTTTTAAAGGTTTAAGAGGAGTTGTTGATAACCTGAAACTGCGAGCTTCTTATGGTTCATTGGGTAATGACCAGAGTTTAGGTAACTATGATTTTATCTCAACGCTAAGCTCCAGCAAGATCGGCAATATATTAGGCGGCTCGCAGCCAACCGCGGTTTACCCTGCAACCCTTGTTTCACCGGCACTAACCTGGGAGAAAGTTTATAGTAAGGATGCCGGAATAGATATTACGCTCTTCGGCAAATTGAATGCAACGTTCGACTGGTATCAGCGTGATACAAAAAACATGATCACCAAAGGTTTCCAGCTTCCTGCCGTATTGGGGGCCACACAACCTAAAGAAAACGCGGCGGACCTGCGTACACAAGGCTGGGAGTTAAACCTGACCTATACCGACCAGTTTTTATTAGCGGGTAAGCCTTTCGTGTTTGGTGTGCGCGCCAACATCTGGGATGCGCAAACGGAAATTACCCGTTATAATAACCCTAATAAATTTTGGTTTGGCGGCGATTACTACGTGGGGCAGCATGTGGGCGATATTATGGGTTTAACCACCCTGGGTATTTTCCAGACAGACGCTGCAGCTAAAGCGGCACCAGATCAATCAAAACTACAGGGTTATTATGCCTGGAACAAAGCAGGTGAGCTACAATATGCCGACCTGAACCATGACGGTAAAATTGATTACGGCGACGGCACCATCGGCAATTCGGGCGACGCGCATGTGATCGGTAACACTACTCCCCGTTACAACTTTGGTTTCGGCGGCAATTTTTCATGGAATAATTTCGACTTCAGTATTTATTTCCAGGGCGTAGGCAAGCAGTCGTTTTGGCCTGGTACAAGCGGTTATTACTGGAGCAGCTTTTTTTCGCCATGGGATAATGTTTACAAAAACATTGTGGGTAATACCTGGACACCTCAAAACCCTAATGCCTTTTACCCAAGCCTGAAAGGCTGGCGTGCAGGTGATGCGGGCCAATGGATTGACCTTGCCGTACCACAAACCAGGTATACTTACAGCGCGGCTTATATCCGCCTTAAAAACCTTACGGTAGGCTATTCATTTAACTTGCCTGTATTTAAAAAGATAGGTGTAGACCGTTTAAGGCTGTATTTCAGCGGTGAAGACCTTTGGGAATCAGACAAGCTGCCACAAGGTTTCGACCCTGAAGGATTAAGCGGCAGCTGGGGTGCCGGCAAAGTATATCCATTCCAACGTGGCTATTCGTTCGGTATTAACGCTAAATTTTAATGCATTATGTTTTTCCTCATTAAAATGAAAAATATTCATATCATCATACTGTTTTTAATGATAAGCTGCTTATCATTAACATCTTGCCAAAAAGATAATTTCTTAAACAGGTACCCGGTATCCAGCTTAACGCAGCAAAACTTTTTTGCCAATGCCAATGACCTCAATACCTATTGCAACGGCCTGTATTCTTATGTGCCGGGTATCGGTACCATTGCCTTAGGCGATCAGCAAAGCGATAATTATGAAAATAACCCTTTTAACAAAGTCGTGGCCGGTCAGCTCCCTTTGCCTACCAGTGCAAGCCAGGCAGGCTGGACCTGGACGTACCTTCGCCAGGTAAATTACTTTTTGCAGAATTATCAGAAAGCTAATGCTTCTGAAGCAGTAAAAAGCCATTATGTTGGGGTAGCCCGCTTTTTCAGGGCCTGGTTTTATTTTGATATGGTAAAACGCTTTGGCGATGTGCCATGGTACGGCACTACCATTTTACCAAATGATAACGGCGAATTATACAAAGGCAGGGATCCGCGTAAACTGGTAATGGATTCGGTAATGGCGGATCTGAGTTTTGCAGCCGCCCATATCAACCCGACAGGCCCCTCAGGCACTATCACCAAATGGGCAGCCCTTGCATTGCAAGCCCGTGTAGGCTTACATGAAGGTACTTTCAGAAAATATCACGGTATAGACGGCGGGCAGTCATTTTTACAAACTGCTAATGACGCGGCACTTGCCGTTATGAAAAGCGGCACATTTAAATTGTACAGCACCGGTAGCCCCGACAAAGATTACCTGAACCTGTTTTTGTTTTATGCGCCTACCGATCCGCAGAATACCGAGGTAATGCTGGGTTACTATTACAGCAATACCCTGCATGTTACCACCGCGCTTGACGGTAATATGAGGGCTTACGGTTTAAGCCTTACCAAAAGTCTGTTAAATACATATCTTACTAAAAGTGGAACGGCTTATACATCTACAGCGGGCTATGCCACACAGATGATCAAAGACGAGTTCACCAATCGTGATCCGCGGATGGCGCAAACCGTTTTACCGCCTACGGTAACCTATGGCGATTTAAAAGGTGCACGTATCTTAGGCCCTGCACCAACAGGTTATCAGCAGATCAAATATTATGATCCGGCTACACCCACCTACAATACCAACTACAACGCGGGCATTGTGTTCCGTTATGCGGAAATGCTGCTGATCTATGCCGAATCAAAAGCAGAACTTGCAGCTGCCGGAACAGGTAGCTTTAGCCAAAGCGATCTGGATATGTCTGTAAACCTGCTGCGCGACAGGGTGGGCATGCCACATTTAACCATGGCTGCAACTGTCGATCCTCTGCTGGCGGCTACTTATCCTAACGTATCCGGATCATTGCAAAGCATGTTGCTGGAGATTCGCAGGGAACGCCGTGTGGAACTGGCCTGTGAAAACTTCCGTTATGATGATTTGATGCGCTGGAAAAGCGGAGCATTACTGGCACAAACCTTTACGGGTATGTACTTCCCAGGTCTGGGTACCTATGACATTGATGGCGACGGGCAACCTGATGTAAGCCTGGTAACAGCTAAGCCGGCTACCACACTACCTAATGTATCATACTTTGTGATAGGCAAGGATATTTATTTAAGTAATGGTAACAGCGGTAATGTGATAGTTAACCCTACGCTGGTTAAAACTTTTACCGATCCTAAAAACTATTATTTCCCGCTTCCAACTACGGAGTTATTGCTCAACAAAAATTTAACCCAAAACCCGGGCTGGTAAAACCATCCTCAGCATAATTTAATATGAACAGAAGAGAGATTTTAAAAGGCGCGGGGATCCTCGCAGCAGCGGGATTGGTTACACGAGGTAGCAGCGTTGCAAACGCGGCCGAAAATATAAATGCAAAACCGGTATTAAAGGTTGCCCACATTACTGATGTGCATATCAGGCCCGATCTGGATGCCCCTCAAAAATTTAAGAAATGCCTTGAAACCATTAAAGCAGAAAAGGTAGACTTTTTCCTGAATGGCGGCGATTCCATTTTTGATGCATCCTATGATAACGTAAAACGCGAGCGCGTTACCGAGTTATGGAGCATATGGGATGATTGCATGAAAAGCCTGAAAGGATACGAAGTGCATAGCTGCATTGGCAACCATGATAACTGGTGGGCCGCACCGGATCACTCGGATGCCATGTACGGAAAGGATTACGTAGTGAAACGGCTTGGAATCCCTAACAGGTATTACAGCTTCAGCAAATCGGGCTGGCATTTTATTATTTTGGATGGCAACAATCCGTCCATTACGCTGGATGATGAGCAGTTTAACTGGCTGAAAAAAGAACTGGAGCAATTACCTGCTAACTCACCGGTGCTGTTGATGTCGCATTACCCGATATTGGGCGTAACCCCATACTGGGAAGGTGGCATGCACTCTGATTATAAAAAGTTAAAAGCCTTGTTCTATCAGCATCGCGATAAGGTAAAAGTATGTTTAAGCGGGCACAACCACCTGCTGGATACGGCTTCTTATAACGGTACTCAATATTTTTGTAATGGTGCCATGAGCGGCTTTTGGTGGGGCAAAGGCGATGAAAAATCTGCCGGAGAAGGTTATTATGAAGAAACTCCGCCGGGTTATGCGATCCTTGAGCTATACCAGGACGGTAGTGTTAAAAATGTTTATAAGCCACATCCGTTTTAAGGATAAGTTATAAAGCATGTTTATTTTTAAGTGTGTATATCCGGAAGGATGTACACACTTTTTTTTATGATGCGGATGCTTAGCCCTGCCGTTTAACCATCTCATTGATCCAGATCGGGGCGAAGGGCGATGTACAGCCTTTTGAAACAGGGTAGTTGCGATAGATTCCCAGGCGTTCTCCGATCTTGATAGCACGCTCGCGATGAGTAAGATGATTGATCCCAATTTGTGCCAGGGCAGAATTCATAGTCCATTGTACTTCAGGCGCAGCTTTGGGCATTTCTTTTTCAATCCTGTCAAGGATAGCCGGGATGTCAAGGCCTTCGGGGTTTCTCGCTATTCGTCCGCTGGTAAGGCTCCAGCCAAGCCGTGAGGCCATTGAGTCATCAGAAAGCAGCCAGCTTTCGCGTAATTTTTCCCTGTCGGGATATTCTTTAATAACGTAGGCGTACAGCCAGTCGATAACCTGTGTAAACCGCTCCGACCGCACCATACTGTCCAACTCCTCGGTTGACAGCAGTTTGGGTACAATAATCAGTGTTGACAATAAACGGGCTTCAACATTGCCGGTTTCCCATAATGCTTTAGCCAGTTGATGATCGCTTTTGATCGTGTCCGCTACTTTTCTGATATCTCCAAGCTTCACCCCAAATTGATTATCATGAGCTCCGTTCTTTTTACTGTGAAGGCGCATTTTTTCATTTCCGAGAGATTGAAGTTTAATGAGGATTTCGGCAGTAGTCATATCGCAGGGTTTAAACTAACCGAAGTTAGGTTATTGACCAATAGCTTATGCTTTATTGTGAAAAAAACCTCCGTATTGAAACCGATTAAACAAAAAAGGGAGCGATGATAACATAGCTCTCTATAAAATAATGCTCTTTATTAAAACGGATATTTCAATCCGGTGGCCTTTTCGGCAAACGCCCATAATTGGGTTCCCTGGTTTTCATCGTTAGCGGCCTCACTGATATTGGCCGGTGCTGGATAGCCGTGTAGTTCATGCTCGCCATCGGGCCCGTAATAGCCTCCTCCTTTAACCTCGGTAGCAGTTGCGGCAAACAGGGTAGGCAAAGCGCCCTGCCATGCCGGCATTAACGTTTTAAACCGTTCAAGGGCTGCCTGGTAATCGGCTTCTGGCATGTGCCTCGAAAGCTCTGTTTCGGTTACGCCTGGATGTGCCCCTGCCGAGAGTAGATCAATACCTGATGAATTTAATCGCCGTTGAAACTCAATCGTAAACTGCAGATCGGCTAATTTACTGATGGCATATTCCCGGTATGGATCATAGGATTGTTCGAGTTTTAGGTTCTCAAAATCTACATTAGTGGCAAACCTGTGCGCTCCACTGCTCACTGTTACAACCCTCGCGCCGGGATGTTTTTTTAACAAAGGATATAAACGACCGGTTAGCGCGAAATGGCCGAGAAAGTTGATGCCAAACTGTAATTCATAACCTTCGGCGGTTTGGCCCGCAGGGGGGATCATAACGCCGGCGTTGTTAATAAGGATATCAATTTTATTATAATTTGCTTTGATAGCTTCAGCAAATGCTTTTACCGATTCAAGGCTTGCCAGATCAATTACCCCCTCTTCCGCAACGCCTTTAAAGCCTCGATTGTTGATCTCGCTTACTGCCTGTTTAACTTTTTCGATGTCCCGTCCCGCGATAACTACCCGTGCTCCGGCCTCACATAAGGCAAGCGCTGTTTCAAAACCTATACCCGTATTTGCACCTGTAACTATGGCTATTTTACCGCTTTGATCAGGGATATTCTCTTTTGTCCACATATCTGTTCTTTTTGAGAGCAAAGATCAGCCGATACAGAGGATACTGACGTACCCGAAACAAACCATTACATACAATAATCAATCAACTTTATGATTGTCTGAACTGCTTAGGGCTAAAACCAGTGTGCCTCTTAAAAAATGCGGAAAAATGATTGGATTCATCAAAACCAAGCGACCACGCTATTTCACTTACTGCCCAGTCGCTGTTTTTTAGAAGCGTTTTGGCTTCCTGCAGCATCCTGTTACTGATAAGTTGGGAGGTAGAATTACCGGTAATTTCTTTCAACGCTTTGTTGAGATGGTTTACATGAACATTTAAGCTATCTGCAAAAGCAGAGGCGGACGAGAGCACTACTCTTTGGTTATTTAATTCGATTGGGTATTGCCGCTCCAATAATTCGGAAAATAAAACAGCAATACGCTCATGGGCAGTGGCACCAAGCGATGGTTTGCCATAAGCAGGCTGAAGCTTCTGCGCTTCATGAACGGTTTCCATCAATAAATTGCGCAACAGATCATATTTGTAAGCGTAGCTGCTATTTAGCTCATCCTGCATTTTGCTGAAAATATCTTGAAACTGCTGCAGCTGAGCTGGGGTTAATGTGATAACCGCGTTTTCGGCCGACATGAAAACAGGATAGTTTTGCAGCCTGCCAAAATTGTTAAAAAATGCTTCGGTGAAAATACATATGAACCCTGTTTGTATCTCGCTAATAGGTTCCCAATGATAAGGGACCATCGGATTGGTAAAAACTAACGCGCTTTCGTCGATCTCGTAACACCTGTCGGCATAGTGAATTTTACTGTGCCCGGTTACCAAACTTACTTTGTAGTAATCGCGGCGGCTATACACCGGCGGTTTATTACCCGAAACAGATAAGTCTTCAACCCTGATGATATTGAAATGGCCGGTATCCGCCCCCTGCGGATCCGAATCAGCGTTTACTTTACTATAAAATGAATCGAGCTTCAAAAATGTAGTCATATACAAATCAATAACACTGTGCGTGCAAATTTACAATCATGAATTTCACAAGTACGGGTCACGGGTGTTAATTTACATTGATGTGCCTATTGATGATATAAATGGTACAAATGTACTCAGGTTCAGGATTGTCCGGCCGGCGGTTTAGTTTGTCTGCTTCATACTGAAAGCACTTAGGTTTTGCCTGTTTTTGACGCAATTTTGAGTCATCAAACAAATCAAACACTAAATATCATGACAACTAAAAAAGTAAAAACAATCTATTGGATAGGAGCAGCATTAACTTCATTATGGTTTGCAGCAAGCGGTTTTGGCGAACTTACCAAAAATCAATTTGTATGGGACATCACCTTGAAATTGGGCTACCCTCCGCACTTTATTTATATCCTTGGTGTTGCTAAGATTACAGGTGTAGCAGTACTTTTAACACCAAACAAGTTCCTTAGGTTAAAAGAATGGGTATTTGCCGGTATCTTCTTCGATATCATCTTTGCCTTTTTATCTAAACTTGCCGTTCTTAATTTCGCTGCTACCGCAGATGCTATCGTAGCATTCATAATGGTATCAGTAACTTACATTATGTTCCGTAAATTGTATCCTGCAGCATATGTAAAACCTGCCATTGCATAAGCGGATATTCAACTATCGGTCACATCAGACTATCAATATTTATCAGGAGGCTATCCAAAAAGGGTAGCCTCTTTTTTTTGCAATAACGTAAGCTGTGTCTGCTATATATCCGATGATTAGCAAGCTTGGTCGGTGAAAAGCAGCCGAACGCCGATTGTTCCGGCGGGTATATGATTGGCAGGTTATATTTGAATAATTCAACTTATAGTAAGCATTAATATCATGATAAAACCCCAATCTGCATGGTCACGTCGAAGCTTTATTACGGCTCTTGCTGGAACAAGTGCCGCAATAATGTTAAACCCGTTAACAACCTGGGCCATTGACGAAATAGATCCGAGAGTGGCAGCAATTGTAGCCGCTACAATTGGCATTGATACCCATAATCATATCGATGTTCCCCTTGTTGCTGCCGAGGTGCCCGGCCCGAATATCGACCTGGCCGGCGAGATGAAAAAGTCTGGCTTGTCTGCAATCTGCATGACCTTCGCACTTGATTATCAAAAACTGACTAACCCAGGCGAAGCCTACGAGCGGTTTTTGAATGGGCTCGCCGCCATGGATCAGCAGTTAAAAAATAATAGTATGAAACGGGCATTGAATTTGGCAGACCTTCGTAAAGCCCACGAGCAGCATCAGCCTACGGTTATTCAATCGATAGAGGGCGGTCACTTCCTGGAAGGAAAGTTGGACAGGCTTAGTGTAGCGTATGACCGGGGATTGAGGCATCTTGGCCTACTTCATGACAATGATGCATCGGTGCCATTGGGCGATGTTTATACCAATGCTCCTCGCTGGGGAGGGTTAACCCAATTTGGTGCGGATATTATAAAAGAGTGTAACCGATTGGGCATTCTGATTGACCTTGCGCACGCTAACGGCGAAACCATCGCCGCCGCGCTTAAGCTAGCCGCAAGCCCTGTTATTGTTTCGCATACTGGTTTGGATACACAGCTTGGCGGCAATCCCAATATGGCCCAGATGATGCGCCCGAGACTGATTAGCAAGGAGCAGGCTAAAATTATTGCAGATGCTGGTGGTGTGATTGGCGTATGGACACATTTAGCCGATACCCCGCTGGAGTATGCTCAAAATATTCGTGCTTTGGTTGATGTTATTGGGGTTGACCATGTTTGCATTGGTACCGATACTAAATTAACCCCGCCTTACAGAAGTGCGGGCGGATTTGGCCCGCGGCCAAATAATCCTGGTCCGCCGCCGGGAGGCGCTCCGGATGATCGCCATGATAAAGGGCCCGGCGATGACGGTCGTAAAGGTCCTGGGGGTGGCCAAAACAAAGGCAGGGTAGGCGAGCGCACCAACGAAGCCTGGCAGGATCAAAAAGCAGGTTTTTACTATGCCGTGGTTGACGCCATGTTAAAAACAGGTTTTACGGCAGATGAGATAGGTAAAATAGGAGGTGGCAATTTCTGCCGTGTGTTTGATGCTGCTACATCTGGCCGTCATTGATGTTTGCAAATAGGCTTATATATTATAATTCAGTATGATAGGATTATAGCACATCTTAGTAAAAATCAGATTACTTGTAGGTTTGTTTTTTGGAATTATGTAATTTGTCGTAAACCAAAAAACATACCTATGAATTCTCGTCGTGATTTTTTACAGAAATTGGGTTTGTCGGCCCTGGCCCTTCAGCTCGCACCGTTATCAAACTGGGCTGCTGAAACAAAAACTATTGAACCGGCCTATGACGGCCCAATGTTACGTGTAGCTATTTTGGGGCTTGGGGGATACGGCGGCATGGTTGCCGAAGCCATGCGGTCATGCACCAAAGCTAAGCTGGTAGGTCTGATAAGCGGCACACCCTCAAAAATTAAAACATGGCAGGCTAAATACGGTATCCCCGAAAAAAACTGCTACAACTATCAGAATTTCGATAATATCAAAAATAACCCCGACATCGATGCCGTGTATGTGATTACGCCCAATGGCCTGCACCGTGATTTTGTATTGCGGGTAGCTGCCGCCGGCAAACATGCCATATGCGAAAAACCAATGGCAGTTAACGCAAAAGAGGGGCAGGAAATGGTTGATGCCTGCAAAAAAGCCAATGTAAAACTGCTGGTTGGTTACCGCATGCATTTTGAACCCAAAACATTAGAGGTGATCAGGATGAGGCAAAGCGGCGAGTTTGGAAAGATCAGATTTTTTCAGGGGCAATGTGGTTTCACTATCGGCGATCCAACACAATGGCGGTTAAACAAACAGTTGGCCGGAGGAGGATCCATGATGGATATCGGAATATATGCCATCAACGGATCACGCTATATGACGGGGGAAGAGCCAATATGGGTAACGGCCCAGGAAACCAAAACAGACCCGGTAAAATTTAAGGAAGGGGTTGATGAAACTATCCAGTTCCAGTTTGGCTTTCCCAGCGGGGCGGTGGCCTCGTGTTTGTCTACCTATAATATGAACAATCTCGACCGTTTTTTCCTGGATGGTGATAAAGGCTTTGCCGAAATGCAGCCTTCTACAGGTTACGGGCCTATCAGAGGGCGCACCCATTTAGGTGAGCTTAATCAACCGGTAACAACTCACCAAACGGTGCAAATGGATGAGATGGCCGAGATCATATTTAACAATAAAAAGCCTGTAGTGCCTGTGGATGGAGAAGAAGCTGTAAAAGACCTTAAACTTATTGATGCTATTTACCAGGCAGTTAAAACTGGAAAAAAGGTTGAAGTAAGCATCTAAAGGCTTGCCTGTATTGTCATATTTGGCAAAACCTGTAACAAGGTGGCAGCATGCTCATCTAAATTATAAACTTATCAAAAACATGAGCACAAAAGAAACATTCTCAATTAACGGCGAAGCGTTATTGGGCAAGATAAAAGAAATAATTGCCGAAGGAAAAGCCAGCAGGATTACCATTTCGAATAAAGAAGGTAAAGAGTTAATGACCTTTCCGCTTAGTGTAGGCCTTTTTGGGATGATACTGGCACCTGTATTTGCCGCCGTGGGTACCCTGGCCGCATTGGTTACAGAATGTACTATAACCGTTGAACGGGAAGAGGAAGACAAAGAAGAAGAAGGCCCAAAAGAATAGGGTATCTCTTATACTATCGAACAATAAAAATGGCCGGATATCCGGCCATTTTTATTAGCTTAAATTTTCTTTAAAAAAATCGATGGTACGTTTCCAGGCTAACTCTGCGGCTGCTTTGTCATAGCGGGGAGTAGTGTTATTATGAAAACCGTGATTGGCATTTTCATAAATAAAAGCCTGATATTTTTTGCCGTTTTCTTTTAACGCCTTTTCATAAGCAGGCCAGCCTTCGGTGATGCGGGTATCTAACGCCGCATAGTGCAATAACAGCGGCGCTTTAATTTTAGGAACATCTTCAGCGGCGGGCTGACTTCCGTAAAATGGAACAGCTGCTGCCAGATCCGGTATGCGCACGGCCATCATATTGGCAATACCTCCGCCATAGCAAAAGCCTACAACGCCTACCTTGCCATTGCAGTCCTTATGGTTTTTAAGGTACTCGTACGCGGCTATAAAATCTTCTTCCATTTGGCCTTTATCCCGTTTGGCCTGCATGGTACGGCCTTCGTCATCATTACCGGGGTAACCACCAAGGGGTGAAAGCGCATCGGGCGCAAGGGTGATAAACCCGGCAAGGGCAGCTATTCGCGCTGTGTCCTCAATATATGGGTTTAGGCCCCGGTTTTCGTGAACTACTATAATACCCCCAAGTTTTTGCTTTGCATCGGCAGGCTCGGATAGTAATCCTTTAATGGTGCCGCCGCCTTTAGGCGAAGGGTAATTGATATAGCCTGACTTTAAGCGGGGATCATCCGGTTTAACCTGCGCGGTGGTTTGATAATTGGGCATCAGGAAACTCATGAGCGAGGGCACGGTTAAGCCACCTACCGCATAAATAGACAGTTTTTGCATAAAGGCACGCCTGTCAAGGCGGTTATGCGCGTAATCATCATACAGGTCAAACACTTCCTGTTTGATGTCTTCTTTATTGATTTGGGTCATAATTGATGAAGGCTGTACTCAAATTTACCTGTTAGGTTCTGCTTTAGTTGTAACAGTCTCGTTACCGGTAATGTTTCATGCAAGGTTGTTTGATGTTTGATAACCGCTCTAAATTGCTGCATATCAGTTGTGAGGCAATAGCTTAAAAATGGTATAGTGTTAAGTGTTTGACGACAGGGTCAATAAAAGATTATGATATATTAATAAAAATTGATAAAACGTTTTATTAATGTTATTATTTTATTAGTTTTACTGTTGATGAATAATGTGTTGCATATCACTCATTTTTTATAATTGATAAATCGTTTTATCAATCGTATATTAAAAAGCAATTGTTTTTCATCACTAAACTTAACCATCGTCACCCAATGAGAGCAATTTTGAGCTACAGGTATCTGTTTTAATTTTCACGCAAGTTTCTATTGTGATATTATGCCCTTTATCATCAGGATAAAAATACTGATATGGCATCGCTATGGCATATTTTAACAATAGCTTAGGTTGTAACAGACCTTTTTTTCTTTCAGCCGGAATAATTATTCTTTAACCATAAAGAATAACCCAAAAATACTTCGTCAAAAGCGAACAGGGATTTTTATTGCCTTTATTTTATGATAAGTATTTTTTAACAGCTTATTAATTAATAATATATATGTTTCAAATTTCTAACCTACAATCAATCAATCTATGAATGTTTTAAAACTAACCAGGCGGGCATTGGCAATGCTTTGCTTAGCCCTTGTTTTTTGTTCGGGTTGCAAAAAGGAAAAGCAGCGTACTTACGCCTTATTACCTCCCGACCCGGAAGATGTAACTGCCCAGGGCGCGCTTTCCGTAAATATTGAAAATACAGGAGGGCCTTCGGCAACGGAAGGGTCAATAAGGGTAACCGACGGTTTGCTCGATACCAAATTCCTGATCTTTACTTACAAGCCTACTTTTTTTATTCAGCTTAAATTCAAACAGGCGCAGCACATCACCAGCTATACCCTTACATCTGCTAATGATGCTCCGGAACGTGACCCCAAAAGCTGGACACTTTCCGGCTCAAATGATGGCGCGGCCTGGACAGATCTGGATACGCAAACCAATCAAACCTTCGCTTCCCGCGGTCTAACCAAAAACTATGCGTTTGACAACACCAAAACATACACTTACTACAAGCTTAGCATAACAGCTAACGGTGGGAGTGCATTGTTCCAGTTAGCCGAGTGGCGGGTAACCAATGTGCCTTTGTAGGTACCGGCCCATAATCAATCAAAATACTTTTCAATTATCAAATAAGAAACTATGTCAAAAAATCGACTCTTAAAAGTATTTCTTGCAAGCTTAAAGAATAACAAACTCATGTATATCGCCTTGGTATGCATGGCCTTTGTTATGAACGTACGGGCGCAGGAAACCCACCAGGCAATACCTGTAACCGGTACGGTTAAGGATGAATTTAACATAACGCTGCCCGGTGTAACTGTACGTAACCTTAAAACTAAAACAGGCTCAGTTACTAATGATAAAGGCCGCTTCAGTATCCAGGCCAGCCGCGGCGATTCAATAGCCGTTAGCTTTATCGGTTTCAGGACTTTTACCTTTGCCGTTAAGGACGAGATCAATTTTAATATCACTCTGCAGGCAGCAGCTAACAGCTTAAATGAGGTTGCTATTGTAGGTTACGGTCAACAGAAAAAGATCAGTGTAGTAGGCGCGCAATCAACGGTTAACCTCGAAGATATCAAGCAGCCGGTTGCTAACCTGAGCGCCACACTGGCCGGCCGTATCAGCGGTTTGGTTGGCGTACAGCGTTCGGGTCTGCCAGGTCAAAACGGAGCTGATCTCTGGATCCGTGGTATCTCCACCTTTAACTCGCAAAACAGCGCGGCACCGCTTATCGTTATTGATGGTGTTCAGGGCAGGGACATTGATAACCTGGATGCTGAGGATATTTCATCATTCACTGTGTTGAAAGATGCTTCGGCCACAGCGGTTTATGGTGTTGCCGGTGCAAACGGTGTAATTATCGTAAACACTAAAAAAGGTGGTGCCGGTAAACCTAACCTAATGTTCAATTACAATGAAGGTATCACTTCATTTACCAAACGCCCCGAGTTAACAGACGGTGTAACTTACATGATGCTCCGGAACGAGGCACGTTTAGCCAGCGGCCAAAGCAAGGAGTACAGTAATAACTACATCAACTCAACCATTAAAAATGAGGATCCTTACTTGTATCCTAATGTTGACTGGATGAAAGAGTTATATGGTAAAACCGCATACAACCGCAGAGCCAATTTCAGCGCGCGTGGTGGCACTGATAACTCAACGTATTACATTTCGGGTGCTTATTATGATGAGCAAAGTTTGCTGAAAACAGACCCTTCGCAGAGCTATGACGCAAGCACCAGCTTTAAACGTTACAACTTTACGTCAAACGTAACTACCAACTGGACAAGTACTACCAAATTTGACCTTGGTGTACAAGGTAATATCTCTAACACCAATTATCCGGCGGTTAACCTTGATCACCCTTATCAAAGCGTTCAGGATATTTTTAGCGCGGTAATGCAAACCAATCCGGTATTGTATCCAAAAATCTACCCAGGTAATCTTGTACCAGGTGTAAGTAACCAGGGCGCGCAGGAAAACCCGTGGGACCTTGCAACACAAAGAGGTTATACCAACCTGTTCAGTAACCAGATCTATACCAACGCGAGGCTTACCCAGGATTTGAAGTTTTTAACTCCTGGCCTCTCAATTTCGGCTTTGTACTCTTTCGACGTTAACAACTCGCATGGCATCAGCAGGTACCGCAACCGTAACCTGTATTTAATTAACCGTGCCGACCCTTACGATGATAATGGTGATATCAATTTGAACATCATCAGGAGCGATGGATCTGATAATTTATCATATCGCCGTTATAACGATGGTAACCGCCAGTTTTATACTGAGGCATCAATCAACTATGATCATACCTTCAGTAAAGACCATCACATTACAGCATTAGCACTTTTTAACCAGCGTGAAATTACCCAGCAGTTTGCTGATGATGTTACCTCGTCGTTACCATACCGCAACCAGGGTTTGGTAGGCCGTACAACGTACTCATACCGCGACAAATATTTTGGCGAGGTTAACTTTGGTTACAACGGTTCTGAAAACTTCGCGCCAAGCAAAAAATCCGGTTTCTTCCCATCATTTGGTGTAGGCTGGGTTTTATCAAACGAAAAGTTTTATGAGCCAATAAAGCAGGTATTTGACTATTTCAAAATTCGTTACTCGGACGGTGTTGTGGGTGATGGTGGTAATGGCGGTCGTCGTTTTGGTTACCTTACCCTTGTTAAAACCGGCGATAACGACAACGGATATACCTTTGGCGATGGCGGTGCAAGTCATCAAATAGGGGGCACCTATATTACCAGCTACGGTACCGATGTACAATGGGCACGTTCACATAAACAAGATCTTGGTATCGAGTTTTACGCGCTTAAATCGGCTTTATCAGTAACTGTCGATTTATTCCACGAGCGCAGGAGCGGCGTATTCCTGCAAAGGGGATCGTTACCTGCAATTGTAGGCCTTAACAGCAACCCGCTGGGTAACTTTGGTATCATAACCAATAAAGGTATTGATGCAACAGTTCAGCTTAACCCAACTAAAATAGGTGCCTTTACCCTTGATGTGCGCGGTACCTTTACTTACAACCGCGATAAGGTGATTGAGGATGATAGCCCGATTCAGCCTTATGCATATATGAATACAAGAGGTGTAAATTACCTTTCAACATTTGGTTATGTAGCTACAGGCCTTTTCCAAAATCAGCAGGAAATTGATAGCGCCCCTAACCAGTCGAACTATTTTGGGACTGTGCGCCCCGGCGATATCAGGTACAAAGACCTTAACGGCGATGGCAAAATTGATGAAAATGACCGTACCCGTATCGGTAACGGCGACGTCCCTACAACTACCTATGGTTTGGGCTTCAACCTTCAATACAAACACTTCTACTTTGGTTTATTCTTCCAGGGTGTTGCCGGTGCCGACAGGCTGCTGAATGGCGATGGTATCATTCCGTTCAACAACAGCACCGGTCCTGAGCGTAGTAACTTATTCGCGGTAGCCGAAGACCGCTGGACACCTGAAAACCCAAATCCTAACGCGTTTTATCCTCGTTTGGCTTACGGTAACAGCGCAAACAAAAATAACTCAGCGGCATCAACCTGGTGGGTTAAGGATATCAGCTTCATACGTTTAAAAACTGCCGATTTTGGCTACAACCTGCCTAAAGGTACTTTGAAAAGCATAGGCCTTAAAAACGCGAGGGTTTATCTGCAAGGCTTTAACCTGTTGTACTGGAGCCCTTTCAAATTATGGGATCCGGAACTTAACACCACCAACGGTACGGCTTATCCAAACGTAAGGACTGCAACACTTGGCGTACAAGCTAATTTTTAATTAAAAACGGAATTACAGAGATGAAAAAAATTAAATATATAGGGTTGGGTTTGCTTATGTTAAGCATGGGCTCATGTAAAAAGTATCTTAACCAGGTGCCGGATGACGTGATCACGGTTGATAAGATCTTTGCTTCAAGAACCAATACCGAAAGCTTTTTGGCTAATGTTTACCACTCATTACCCAATGAGTTATCGCAACGTTATAACGGTACTGATAATTCTGGTCCGTGGACTGCTTCTTCTGACGAGGCAAAATACAACTGGGATTTTAACTACAGTAACAACATGAACAGCAGCACCTGGAAAAAGACGGATGCTGATGTTGGTTTTTATTGGAATAACTATTACAAAGCCATAAGGAATGCAACGTTCTTTATGCAGAATATTGATAACGCCAATTCGAAGGAAATCCAGGCTTCTGATAAAAAAGTGTATAAAGCCGAGGCCCGTGGTTTGCGCGCTTTATATTATTTCTTTTTATTGCGTACCTACGGACCGGTGCCACTTATTGGCGATAAGATACTGGACATTAACGCGCCGGTATCAGATTTGCGCCTGCCGAGGGCTACTTTTGATCAGGGTATTGATTTTGTAGTATCAGAGCTTGATGCTGCATATCAGGATGTGCCTGTTACAACTGCCGAGCAGGAACTTGGACGTATTACAAAAGGTATTTGCAAAGCTTACAAGGTGGAGGCATTGTTGTTAAAAGCAAGCGCGTTGTATAATGGTAATACCGATTTCGCATCATTAAAAAATGCTGATGGTACCCAGTTGATCAGCCAAACCTATGACGTGGCTAAATGGGCGGCCGTAGCTACCGCGGCTAAGGATTTTATCAGCGAGTTTGTTCCCGGCACTTATGATCTTTATACCGAAAACGATGCTGATCCGTTTATGGCGGCTTACAAATCTTGCCGTAATGTAATGACCACCGATTGGAATAAAGAGTGGATCTTTGCCCGGTCAAGAAGTGGTAATTACTCACAGTACGACCGTACACCTAAACATGTGGGAGCTCCTTATACCGATTCCGGCTACCAGGGTGCAGGCGCGTTAGGCGCAACACAAACCATGGTTGATGCTTACTTAATGGCAAACGGTTTGCCAATAAACGATCCGCAATCGGGATATGTAGCGACAGGATTTTCAGATTTTAAAGCTCCTTTTGATACTAAGTTAAGAAGCACTTACAACGCCTGGGTAAATCGTGAGCCACGCTTTTATGTAGGGATTACTTACAATAACAGCCTTTGGTTAAACCAGCAAAACGGCAGCGAAATAGTGACTAACTTTTTCTATAACGGAAACTCAGGCAGGTCGCAAAGTACTTCCGACGTATCGCCAACCGGTTACGTAGTACGTAAAAACGTTGCCAATAACGGTAATGGCCGCGGTGCGCTATTATTACGTTTGGCGCATATTTACCTTGATTACGTTGAGGCGCTGAATGAATCGGATCCGTCAAATGCCGATATCGTAAAATACCTGAACCTGATCCGCAAACGTGCAGGTGTGCCTCAGTACGGTAGTGGTGCCGGTGCAATTGCTACACCATCGGGACAAGCGGCCATGAAAGATGCTATCCGTAGCGAACGCCGTATTGAGCTGGCCTTTGAGAACACCCGTTACTTTGATACCCGCAGGTGGAAAATTGCCGAAACTACCGATGCCGGTAATTTCTACGGTATGGATATGAGCAAAAGCGATAACGGCTTTTATAATAAAACGCTGTTAGAAACCCGTGTATTCAGGAAAGAAAGAGATTATCTGTTCCCGATTCCTTATAACGAGGTATTGAAAAATAATAACATGGTTCAAAACCCAGGCTGGTAATCCGGTTTTTTATTGATATTATTGAGTCAGGCCCCGCTTAACGCGGGGCTTTTTTAGAAATCTGCCAAAATGAAAAAAATAGTTTATTTAATGTGCCTTCTGGGGGTAGCGGTAACCGGTTGCAGCCAGAAAACAACTACGCATGCTAAACAGCCCGTTGTTAATGCCGATGTGCCGGCACCTGCTGCCACCTGGAAAGAGCACTGGTTTGAACATGCGCAAACACTTAACAGGGTATATTATGATACCAGTGTTGTAGTGTATTATGATGCCGATGTGAAACCATCTGTTACTTGGCCTAAAACTTATATGGCGCAGGCCTGGAACTATACCAAAAAAACTTACGGAAACTTCGGCGCAGATTCTCGCTTATATGCGGTGTTTCATGCCGGTAAATATTCCGGTGGGCACCCCTCTACCTATATGGACGACAGCCATGATTATCACAACGTAACCGATTGTGGTTCATCTGACCCCAATGCCTGGACATCGGGTGTGGGTAATGATATTGATCTATCAACACACGAAATTGGTCACATTGTTGAAGGTGCTGCAAAGGGTGTACATGGTTCACCTGCTTTTGGTATCTGGCATGATAGCAAGTGGATGGAGATTTACCAGTACGATGTTTATCTCGGCCTTGGCCGTAATGACGATGCCCTACGCTGGAAAAATATGAAGCTGACCACTACCGATGATTTTCCGCGTGCGGGTACCCACTGGTTCAAAGATTGGTTTTATCCCATCTATACCCAGCACGGACAAACCAAAGCCTTAAACAATTTCTTTGTGCTGTTGGCCAAATACTTCCCTAAGCAAACTTTCAACAACGGAAAAGAAAGCTACCCCGAATACTCACGGGATTTAAATATGGGCGAGTTTATCCATTTCTGGAGCGGCGCTGCCGGTACTGATTTGAAGCAACTTGCATTAAATGCCTTCGGCGATAAAGATGAACACGGAAACAGCTGGATTACACAGCTTGAAAAAGCCCGGACAGATTTCCCGGGTGTTACTTACTAATACAAAACTTTAAAAATGATCAGGAAAAAACTATTATTCCTTGCTCTTTTATGCGCTGCAGGCACCTGCTTCGCGCAGGACAAGGAGAAAGAAAAAGACTTGCAAGAATATCATTTAAACCTGCCCGCTGATAGCAGTGTTTTAGATGCAAAATCGAAAGAAAAGCTTACAAAAGCGTTCTACAAAATTTATCCCGACTTTGCCCGGGCCAATAGCTATCACACTAAAAAACATTTATCTGTTACTTTTGCCGATAGCCCTGCAATTACAGCGGAAGATGGTAAAATGGAAATCAGTGCTGCCGTAGTTAAAGATCTGTCTGAAAAGAAACTGGAGAAAGCGATGGAAGCAGCGCTGGCAAAAAATTGGGCATCCGCAGATACCATTAAAAAGAAAGGTTTTCAGTTGGTTTTCATTAACAAAAACCAACACATTGATCCGGCTGTACAGCAAAGCCTTATTGACACTTACTTCGAAATTTTTCCGGTGTTGATCAAAACCTTTAATAAAAAGACAACCAAAAGTGTGGTGTTTGTGACTGATACGGCATATGGTGGCGTAGCCGAGGCCAGCGGTAACCGTATCCTTTTCAGTACCAAATACCTGAAAGCCCATCCAACCGATATCGACGTGGTAACACATGAAACCATGCACCTTGTACAGGGCTACGGCTACAGCGCCGGACCTGTTTGGTTAACGGAAGGTATTGCCGATTATGTAAGGTATAAATATGGTGTTGATAACGTAGGTTCAAAATGGTATTTACCTGCTTTTAACAGCAAACAAAGCTACACCAACAGTTATCGCATCACCGCCCGCTTTTTTGTATGGCTGGAAAAAAATGTTAAACCGGGCTTAATTGCAGATCTGGATGTACTGTTGCGTGCCCATCAATACAATGATCAATCATGGGTAACCTTAACCGGCAAAAACCTTGACGCGCTTTGGGAAGCTTATAGTCAAAACCCCGCTGTGGAGTTAACTTACAGCGATAAGGCAAAGCTTAAAAAGGGAGCATAATAAAAGCGGAAATCAAATCCCTCCATCACACCGTCATTGCGAGGCACGAAGCAATCTCCGATTGGCAGAGCGGTTATGCAAATCCCCCTGTACAGTTCGCGATTGCTTCGTGCCTCGCAATGACGGGGTGGTGAGGATTGCTTCGTACCTTACAGCAATGACGTTGTAATTGGTATCTATTTTTTCACCTGTTTCAAAATCCCCGGGTAAAGTACCCCATCAATATCTGTAAGCTGCAGATCAAGTAATGCGGCCACTATCGGGGCTATATCTTCCAGGCCCATCTGGTGAATGATCTTCTGATTGCTGATGCCTGAACCAAATGCTAAAAATCCCGTTTCTATCTCTTTAAAATCGGGGAAGTGACCATGGGTACCACCGCTGCCACTGCGTAATGAGTTCCCATCCGTAGCATTGTTAAATGATACTCCTGGAATAGCTGCCAATGCCAATGATACCTGCGGATCTGCCCCCAGTTCATCCAGTTGCTTACGTTCAATTACCCTGAAAAGCTTACGTTGAGGCGCAGGGGCTTGCTCAAGAAGCGTGCGCACCTGTTTCAGCACTTTTTGGTCGTTGTTTTTTACGTACAGAAAAGTTGTTCCGCCTTGTTGAAAAAATTGGGCTTTCCAGTCGCCGTTTTGCAGGTTTTTGCCAACCAGTCCGGCGTTGGCCAGCCACACGTTAGGGGCAAGCTGTGTGTGGATGTTCACGAAACCATGATCGCCCACGATAAGGAAAGCGGTACTGTCTTTAATACCCGCACGTTCGGTGGCTTCAATAATGCGGCCAATGTTACGGTCAATGTTGGCGACCGCTTTGCGAACGGTTGGCCCCATACGTCCTTCTGCATGGGCATAATGGTCAACGCAAACCAGGTGAACGGTTATTAAATTAGGTTTATGTTTTTCGATAAGATAGGAGGCCATGCGGGCCAGGTTATCATCGGTACTTAAGTGGCCATCCAGATCTCGGTTATACAACCTGCCGGTAGCATTTTGCTCCAGCTCTTCAAATAAACCCGTAGGGGTAGCATACTTACGGAACGGGCTTAGCGGATCGGGGAGTTTAGTATCACGCGCCGCATCGGGCATGTTATAATCAACAGGCGCATGTACGGATACCGGCCAAAGTACCGAAGCTGTTGTTAACCCCTTTTTATGAGCGGCTTCCCACAATGTTTCGGTTTTTATACGGCGGGCATCGGTATAGCCTAATTCACCTATCTGATCGGTGGTTTCAAATGGTGTATTGTAAAACACGCCGTGTTTTGCCGGGTATTTGCCGGTAATAATGGTGGTATGCGATGGATAAGTAACGGTTGGCATATCGCCGCGTACACCATCGGCATAAACACCATTGGCAGCAATTTCCATTAGGTTAATAGCACCCCAGCTTGGGTCTTTATAAAACTCGGGCCTGAAGCCGTCAATGCTGATCATGACCACGTATTTGGGCTTTTGAGCCCAAGCCGCGCATGTGCCTGCCAAAATAAAAAGCAGGGTTTTAAAAAATATCTTCATAAATGATTTTTTAACAGAATGTTTATTGTAGAGACGCATAGTTGCGTCTCCCGCTTTGTCAGGTTTTTAGCTGCTTGATTTGCATACGGGAGACGCAATTATGCATGTCTACATGAAATTGAAATGGCTATTAATTAATAACCTGGATTTTGTACCATTTTACCCGGGTTAAGATCAACCTCGGGCTGTGGTATCGGGAACAGCAATTTATTGGCTGTTACGGTATAAGCGTCTGGCGACAGATATGAAACCTGCTGTTTTAACGCGGCTCCAAACGCGTTCATTACTTCAATAGCTTTACCTGATCGGGTAAGGTCATGCCAGCGGTGGTTTTCAAAGGCTAACTCAACCCGGCGTTCGTGCAAAATTACATCACGAAGAGAAGCCTGATCGGTAGCGGTTGTAGCGGCTAAACCTGCACGAGCGCGTACAGTATTTAATTCGGTTAAAGGCGATTTGCCTTGCTCATTTTTAGCTTCGGCCAACAACAGCAAAGCATCGGCATAACGGTATATCGGGAAATTATCATTTGAGCCGGTGTTGAAATTTAGGCCATGTTCATACTTTTTAATGTATGGTACTCCAATTTTACCGGCGGCAGGCACATAGCCAATCACACTTTTTTTAGCCGAGTAAACAAACAGGTCGCTGGCGTTATAAGCGCCCTCAACAATACCGATAGAGGCGTCAAGGCGTTTATCACCCGGTTCATAAGTATTGATCAAATCCTGGGTTGGGGTGTTCCAACCGCCGGTGCTGCTGTTATTCACAGCCGTAACTGTGATAATGGATGTATTGGTGCTGCGCGGCAAAAAGTAAAACGAAATCACGTTAGGTGTTGAAGTTGCATCGAGACCTTCTAAGTACTGGATCTCAAACAACGATTCCTTGCTGTTTTTGTTGGTAGGTACAAACGCGTTTGCATAGTCGGCGTTAAGACCGTAACCCATACCGGCAAGTGTGGTAAGCAAGGTTTCGGCATCGGCCCATTTCTTTTGGGTAATGTAAACATCTGCCAGCAACATCGTAGCAGAGCCTTTTGTGGCCTCACCCGTTTGCGGGAATTTGGCAGGCGCAGCAAGTTCGCTGATGGCGTCTTTGGCATCGGCTATGATCTGGTTATAAATCTCCTCGGGAGTTGAACGGGCTAAAAACGCGTCGTCGGCTTTTTTAACTTCCTTCAAAAATAACGGCACGCCACCATAAAGCCTTACCAGCTTAAAGTAATACCAGGCACGTAAAAACTTGGCCTGCCCATCAATAGGAGCTTTTGTAGCTGCATCAATAGTAGTTGAAGCTGCTAACCTTTCAATAACAATATTGGTACGCGATATACCGGTATAGCAGTGCTGCCAAACGGCGTTAGCGTAATCGTTGGTTGAGGTATTGGTAAAGTCGGATATATTTTCGCGATAGATATACGCGGTGCCCCGGTTACTTGGGTAAGGCTGATAGATGGTATTGTCCGACCGCATTTCGGAGGTGAAATAGTCATTCACCAAAACATCGCGCAGCGGAGCGTAAGCAGCTATTACGGCTTGTTTAAACTGATCGGCGGTGATGTAAAAGTTGGCCCCGGTATAGGAATCCTCGGGATTAAGATCGATATAACTTTTTTTACAGGCGGTTGCTGTAATGGCAAGCAAGGCAATCAGGATATATATCTTTTTCATGTTGATTTTAATTTATGGGGATCAAACTATTTGAATGTTGCCGAAAGGCCTAACGAGAATGTTCTTGGTATAGGGTAAGCGTTTTCGTCAACACCTATGCCCAGTGTAGGGTCAAGACCGGCAAAGTTTATCTCTGGGTTCATACCGCTGTAACCTGTAATAACAAAGGCCTGCTGTACCGAACCGTAAATCCTGATATTCCTGATCATCGACTTCTCTGGCATGTTGATACGATAGCCGAGGGAAATGTTTTTGGCAGTTAGGTATGATCCGTTTTCGACCCATTGCGAGTTAACCTGGCGGCCCATAGCGGTAGTTCCGGTTTTTGTACGCGGATAAATGCCTGAGCCCGGATCGTCAGGAGAGCGCCAGCGATCTGCCGCGGCAGCCAGCATCACCCTGGAACCATCAAGATTGGTTTGATAGGCCCATTTGGCAGCATTCAGGATCTGTCCGCCAACCGAAAAGGCCATACTGATATTCAGATCAAAGTTTTTGTAGCTGAAGTTGTTGGTGATGCCACCTGTAAACGTAGGGGTAGGATCGCCGATGAAGGTACGGTCGTTAACATCGTCAATAACACCATCGCCATTAATGTCTTTAACTTTGATAGTGCCCATATCAGATGCTTTGCCATATTGGGCAGAATTTGCCAGGTCGTTAGCGTCTTTATACAATCCCAGGAAAACAAAACCATAGAATTCGCCCAAATGATGACCTTCCTGCTGACGGAAATAATCGGACGAAACGGTATTGTTGCGACGGATATATCCTGGACTAACCAGGTCTTTAATGATATTCCTGTCGAACGAAATATTAAAGCTGGTGTTCCATTTAAATTTGCCGGTAAGGTTAGTTGAGTTTACCGAAAACTCATGCCCCCATAGTTCAAGCACGCCAACGTTATCCAGTATACTGGTAAAGCCGGATGCTTTAGGGATAGGGCGTTGCATGATCAAACCATCAGAGATCTTGTGGTAATAATCATAGGTAATGTTAAGCCTGTTATTAAATAAGGACAGGTCAAAACCAATATCGAATTGTTTGTTGCGCTCCCATCTTAACTCATCGTTTTGCAGGCGGTTGATGGTTTGCCCGGCAGCTAATGCTCCGGCAAAAGCGTAATAGTATTTAGCGGTTGTTGCAAGCGCGTCATAATTGCCAAAAAAGTTGTTGCCGGTAACACCATAGCTGGCGCGTAGTTTTAAAAGATCAATGAACGTAAACCTGTTCATGAACTTTTCGTCGCTGATAACCCAGCCGGCTGATACCGATGGGAATGAACCATATTTTTGATTTTCACCAAAGCGGGAAGAGCCATCGCGGCGTACTGCGCCCTGTAACAGGTATTTGCCTTTGTAGTTATAGTTTACACGTGCAATGCCCGATAGCAAGGAGTATGCACTGTAACCGCCGCCAAAAGCCGAAATGCTTGTTGCCGCCGAAATATAAGGGATATCATCGCTCGGGAAACCTAAACCGGTAATGGAGTTATTGGTGCCGCTATATTTTTGTGCCGAATAACCTGCTAATATCTCCAGGTTATGATCGCCAAAACTTTTGTGGTAATCTAAATTGGTTTCGGCGGTGTATGAACCGTTATCTGCATAGCTGCTTAAGCCTGTAGCCTGGCCAACATTTGATGCCACTACGCCCGACTGAAAATACTGGCGCGACTCGCTGCCTTTGTCAACAGCCACATTGGTTTTCAGGCTCAGGCCTTTTAAAAACTCATAGTTTAAATAGGCGTTGGCCAGTATGCGGGTAGTTTTATAATCATCATTAGTAAGCTTAAACTGGGCCAGCGGGTTAATGTATGCCACCATGCCCGGCGAGTAGGTATCGCGGTTATAGGTGCCATCGGCATTATAAGGTGATTTCAGCGGGCTGGCTTCAAAGATCCTTTCAAAAAGACCGCCAACACCATCGGTTGTTAAACGGTTGTTATGATCCAAACGGTAACTTGGCGCTACGCTGAAGCCTATTTTTAGCTTGTTGTTTGATAAAGTAAGGTCCTGGTTAATACGTAACGAAAACAGTTTGGTGCCTGTATTGATCAATACGCCCTGCTGTTCCTGGTAACCGGCGATAACCGTAGAAGTTGATTTTTCGCGTGCGGTTTGGATAGTCAGGTCATAGTTTTGAATAGGTGCCGTGCGGGTTAACAGTTTAAACCAATCGGTACCTTTGCCGTACTGATTGGGATCCAGGTAATCGGCTGGGGTAGCAGTAGTGAAGCCCGGTTCATATTTGCGCGAATCGGCAAATTTTTCGTTCATGTATTGGGCAAAACCATGAGCATCCATCATTTTAGGAACCCTGTTGCCCGGAATTTTCTGGATGCCATAGCTTGAGTTAAACTCAATTTTTGATTCGCCGGGTTTGGCGTGTTTGGTGGTAATAAGCACTACGCCGTTTGCCGCGCGCGAACCATATAGCGCCGTAGCCGATGCATCCTTTAAAATACTGTAGCTTTCAATTTCGGACGGGTTAATATTATTGATACTGCCTGTAACCGGGATCCCGTCGATAACAAATAACGGCTGGTTGCTGGCATAAAACGATGCCGCGCCACGGATACGGAATTCAACACCCCGGCCCGGTTGACCGCTGCTTTGTGCTATTTGAACACCGGCAGCCTTACCCTGCAATTGCTGTGCAAACTGCATCACCGGCATGTCCTGCAACTGGCTTGCATCAACCTGGCTAATGGAGCCTGAAATTTCGCGGGCGCGTTGCTTACCGTAACTCACCACTACTTCTTTAAGCATACTGCCGCCGGTCATGCTCAGGTTTAAAACCGAGGTTTGGTTGCCGGTTATGGTTACATTTTTTGATTCGAGCTTGTTATAGCCTATAAAAGTTACTTCAATGGTATAGGTGCCCTCGGGAATAGCGATGTTATACATACCCAGTGAGTTACTGATATCTCCAAGGTTAGTGCCTGCTACCCTTACTGTCGCGCCGGGCAGGGCTTCGCCATGATCATCAGTTATTTTACCCGTTAATTTTCCCGAGGCTTGTTTAAACAAAGTGATGTTGCCTGCCTGTTCTTTAAACCCGATACCCTGGTTTTTAAAAATTACGGTTAAAATATCCTGCAACGGCTGATTGGTAAATTTCGCCGGGCTGGTATATTTATCATTAAGCTTAAGGTAGTCCTCGTCATAAGCAAAGGATACATTGGTTTTTTTCTCCAGTTTTTTGATGGCCGATGACAGGTCTTCCTTTCCGAAAGAGATGTCAACGGGCGTACCCAGGGCCTGTGCCTTAAGCTCCCCGGCCTGCACGGATACCAGGCCTATAGTAACTGATATTGAAATTAGTAAAAATGTAATGCGCATAAACTGCCTCCATAACTGTGTATAGAAATTCATATTTTTGATGGCTTTGTAATGAGTGAAAATGTTGCTTAGCATTAGCAGGTAAGGGAGGGAAACCCTGTGCCCGCTTAAATTAATTAAGGCCGGCACCGCTGTAACGGAGCCGGTTTTTTTGTTAATAGAGGGTTACCTCATGGCCCTCCTTTCTGAAATGCGTATTATGTAACTGGCTGATGGCTTTCAGCGTTTCATCGGGCGGTATATTTTGCTTTATGCGGATGGTAAAGCGATAACCTTTTGCCCGCGTGTTACCTGCATGAAGATTAATATTAAACAGGTTTTTATAAACAAGCGCCAGCTCGTCAAAGCCTGCCTGGTTAAGGCTGGTGTTGCCGTCTTTCCAGCTCTGGCTGTTTTCAATGTTAACCTGCTCATTACTGTAGGTATCTTTAGCAGGTAAATAAGTTAATTGCTGTCCCGGCGTTAATACTGATAGGGTTTTATCTCCACGGCTTACCGAAACCTTGCCCGTGGCTACTGCCACCTTGATAAACGGCATTTGTTTGTAGGCACTGATGTTAAAGGATGTACCCAATACCTGCACTTTTAAAACAGCGGCATTTACGCGGAACGGCTTAGTTTCGTCATGCTTCACTTTAAAAAAAGCTTCACCCTCGTCAAGATATACCTGACGTAGTGTATCGTTGAAAGAAGCTGGTACCCGGATGCGGCTTGCTGCATTTACCCAGATCACCGAGCTATCGGGCAGTGTAATTTGCCTTACTTCGCCCGCATGGGTTTGGATGATTGTAAATGTTTGGTTTGTTGCTTGCTTGTTACGGACGGCAAAATATGCTGCCAATGATAAACCGGATACAAGCAGTACGCTTGCCGCTATGCGGTAAACGTACCACGAACGGTTGCGCTGCTGAGCTATGGCCGCTTTGATGCCCGCATGGATATTGTTTTTTATGCGTTCGCGTTCTTCCTGTGGTAATTGCTGGTTGCTTTCGTTTTGGTATGATTTATACCAGGCCTCAACAATAGCGTTTTCGGTTTCGTTGGCAGTACCCTTAAGGTAGCGGCGCAACTGTTTTCTGAATTTATATATATCCATTCGCGGGTGTTTTCAGCTTATAGTTGCTAAAAAGGCCCGGAGGTACTTTTAATTCCAGTTAAGTTTATATTAATTATTTGTGAAGTAGTGCCGCTAAAACAGCTATATAGGTAACATGCTTTTCGGGATGTTTTTCGATGATGGTCTGCCTTAATCGCCTTAAAACCTCTGAAATGTAGTTTTTTACAGTTTGCTCGGCAAGGCCAAGCTGCCCCGCTATTGCTTTTACAGATAGGTTTTCACTGCGGAGTTGATAAACGCGTTGCAGCATTTCGGGCATACTGTTGACAGCGTGTTCCAGGGTTCTTTCAAGTTCGAGGTAATCTGTATGGCTTTCTATTGAATCTTCCAGGTAGGTGATGCGCCTCAGGGCATCCTGCATCCGGATATCGTTTGTTTTTTGGGAACGGAAATGTCCCATTACGCTTAAGCGTACGGCGCTCAATAAATAATATTCAAGCGATAATTGTACCTCAAGCACTTTACGCCGCTGCCATAATTTGATGAAAATCTCCTGCACTATATCCTGCGCAATGGCATCATCGTTAAGCCTGGCGTTGGCTGCCTGGTATAATTTTTCCCAATAGCGTTCAAACAACAAGTCGAAAGCAAAACTATCGTCTTCTTTAATTTGCAGTAATAACGTTTTATCAGGCGAACTTTCCGTGAGCATTTCCGGCCAAAGTTATACCGTCAATGTTAACTTAATTTTAAATCGGTTGCTGGAAAACGATTTAGGAATGTTTTAAGCCGGTTATTAATGAAATAAGTTTTTTTAAAAGAAATAGCCTGGGTTGCTCTGTTCCCTTTTATTGGGATAGGCGTTATGCTAAGATGCGCCGTAGGCGCTACCTGTTTGTAGAAAAATATAACAGCAGTTTTTTTGCTTCGTAGAGGCTACCCTTTCTGCATTGATTATAAACATCACCCTATAGGGTAGCCTCTACGAGGCAAAAAGACTTTTGCTTTTATTTTGCTACAAACAGGTATCCCCTACGGGGAATTCGCATATGATAAAGTTGTATAAACTGATTATCTGATGAAAGAGGACGATAAATGCATCCGCTTCAAAGTTTGCATAACGAGTTTACAAAAGAGAGGATATTTCTCTTTAGGCCCCATATGATCTGGCTATCATGTTAATAGCAAAAAAGCAAGATCACCATTAATGCCCCTTACCAAAATTCTTTTCTCCGGCTTCAACGGCCAGATCTATCCGGTTTTCATCGGGTGGTTTAGGGCATGAATAGCCGCTTGCAAACGCGCAATAAGGATTATAGGCCTTGTTGAAGTCGATAACTATTGAGCCGTTTTTAATGTCGCGCGTAGTGAGATCAATGTACCGGCCGCCGCCATAGGTTGTTGTACCGTTGGTAGCATCGGTAAAAGGCAAAAACAGGTAATTGCTAAATGCTGGATTTTGAGACAGCGCTATACTTTTGTAAATGGTTAACTGCATGGGCTTATCTCTTAAAGTGAACGAAAGCAAAGCGTAACGTACATACTGTTTAGCCGTGCCATCAAACGCCGGTATAACAAACGGCGATTGATTGGTTAGCAGCTCAGCTTTTGCGGTAACCCGGTAGGTACTATCGGCATCATAAAATCTTAAATATTGCAGATCTTCCTGTTTTAACGGAGAACGCGGATCCTTCAAAAAATCATCTTTATAATTTTGTCTGAAAGAGGCGATTTGTTCTTTGTGGCTTTGCGCAAAACCACGCTGACCGGCGAGGAAGATAAGTAAAATGATGCTCAAATATTTCATATGTACCGCAGGGATTTGGCTCAAAGTTAACTCAGAAACTTTATAAAAAATGGGAAATATTCATTGCCGTTGGTTTTAACCAACGGTTATGAAGCTGAAATGTCCCGGCTTTAGCCTAATTATGCAAGCGGTTTTGGGCTGAAGCCTTCCTTGTCACTATTCATTATTCTGTTGGTTAAAACCAACGGCAATGAAGTTTATTTTATCTGTAAATAATAACCATCAAGTTTAACAGCTTATAGAACTGTTATAAAAAAAATCGCCATTGCCTGGTTTCCGGGCAATGGCGATTTTTTTTGTATGTTAAACAGGTTAAATCACCCCTTCAATAAAAAACTTGTTGATGCCTTCCACATCGCTCAAATGAGTGGTTATCCGGCTGATCTTTTCGTCAACAATATCACAAACTATGGCAACATATTCATCCAGGATTAAATCGCCGCGGCTGGCTGTGTTATGAAGTGATAACGCCACGCTATCCAATCCGTACAAAATATGGTTAAGCTGAACCATTACCCCAAAATCACGCAACTGATTGGCCCGTTTTATTACAGCATCGGCACCAACTGCCGGCCCGGATAATAAGCTTGTTCCAGGCAGTGTCCAGGTAACATCATTGGTAAGGGCTGAGCGCATGAGTTCCCAATCACGATTCTTTAAGCCGGTCAAAAACTTATTGGCCAATTGCTCTTTTACTTCTTCGGTAGTTTTCATGTGGTTAGAATGTTTTAGTTAATAGGATCGGCAGCAGGAAAATCTACAGGGATTTCGGTGTTGGCGAATACATAGTTAGTATAAACGCGTATGGTAATAAAGGCGATGAGCTCCATTAAAGCAGCTTCGTCAAAACCTGCAGCGTAGAAGTCATTTAGTGAGGTTTCATCGGCTTTACCTTTATTTTCAACAATTGACTTTGCTAAGCCAACAATGGCGTTTAATTTTTCATCATCAGTATGCCCTCTCCTAATGTCAAGGGTTTGCTCCTTAGTAAAACCGCGTTTTATGGCTAACATGCTATGACCGGCTAAACAGTAGGCACAGCCATTTATTTCGGATACGATAAGGGCAATAGCTTCCCTTTCTTTAGGGGTAAATACGCTTTTACCCATGTCATCTTCCATATCCATAAACATTTTAAGAGCAGGAGCTGAATAGCCCATGGTTGCGTATAAATTTGGCACTTTGCCAACGCGTTTTGTGAATGTATCAAACATAACCTGCGATTCGGCACTTACCTTGTCGCGGGTTGGAACTGTTATTGTTTTCATGGTTATATTATAGTTTAAGATTATTTACTTGTTGTTTTACGTTTAAGATAAAGCTGCGCAGTCTCGCTCATAGTGATAATAGCGCCGCCAAGGATTACGATATCTTTGATTACCAAACGGCCGCGGCCTGACAGGTAAGGGAAGCCCCATTGGTTATCGGTTAAGTGTGGTACCCAGCTTTCGGGCGTGGTGATCAGGAAAGATAAAGTACCCAGGGTCATGATAAATACCAGGATGCTGGCAATCATACTTGGAATTGGTACAACTTTATAAAGGGCAACCAAAACACCCAATGTTACCAGGAAGATCCCCAGCCCTACGGAAAAACCGTATGTGTTATTTTCGATGTGCCATTGGTGATTGGCAGCAATCAGTTCACCTTCTTTGTTTACGTGTTTTTTGTATTCGGTTGGGTGGTTATAGAAGAATGACATTACCGGGCTGTTGGCCACAAAGGGTACTACGCCATCGGCCTCATAAGCGAAAAATTTAAGACCGCCAATCCAAAGGAATACGACTACGATGCCGAAACGAACGGCTTTTTTACCAAGTTGATCAAGATTAGCTATGGTATTTATTATTGAAGTTTTCATGTTGTTGTTGTTTGATGAAGCAAAATTACAACGCCACGTACTCCCCCAACATGGACAAAAAAGGGTTTTACTTGTACAAATCCGCTACGATGGAAATTCCTGTTTTATCGCGGAATGTTTGCGGCGATACTTTGGTGAATTTTTTAAATACCCGGCTGAAATAGAATTCGTCCTGAAATTTAAGGTTATAGGCAATTTCTTTAATGCTTTGCCGGGTGAGGTGAAGCTGTTTTTTGGCTTCGAGAATGAGCCGCTCCTGTATAAGCAGGGATGGTGACTTATGGAAGTATTTGGTACAACGCCTGGTTAAGGTATCAGACGATATGGCCAGTAATGACGCGTAATCTGATGGTTTATGCAGATCAAGAAAATGCTGATTGAGCAGTGTACGGAATTTTTCCATCAGCTCGTCTTTCTGAGGCTTATCCTGATCGGTATTGATAGCGTTCATTTTTATGCTGCTGGCTTTGGCCAAAAAAAGCTGAAGGTAGGCCCGCAGCACAATTTCAGACGGTTGCGGCTGCATAAATTCGTCGTCCATCTGCATAAGCAGCAGTTCAAAAACCTTTACATCCTGCGGGCTAAGCGGGACAATGGGATCAAGATAAATGTTGTTAAATAACAGCCCGTTGCAGGCTACTTCTTCCCTGTGGTACTCAATACAGTAAAAGTCGCTGTGAAACTGTAATAGATTGCTTTTTATAGCGCGGCATTCATCTATATAAATAGTTTGAAGCGGGGTTGAAAACAGCAGCACCGGGCCGGTAAAGGGAAACGCGCCAAAATCGGCATGAAAAATACCCGAGCCTTCCGGAACCAGGTAAACGGTATATTCTGAAAACTGGGCAGGTGTACACAAAATGTCTTCCTGTGGTTCTTTCAGCCCAAGTAAAAACTCTCCTGATTTATCGCGGATTTCCTTCAAAACGCTTGTGGTTTAGGCCGCTAATATAAAATATACGCTGCTATACCCCGGCAGCAATTTTTATGGGCGACGTTTTGGCTCAAAAAAATTACAAAATACCAATAGATGCAGCTGTTTTGTTGACATTTCTTACATGTAAGTTCATGCGTCTTTCGCTTGAACTATGACTAAAGTAAGCGTCCACGCTTACGTTTATAACGCAATACGGGAGCGTGGACGCTCTATAAGGGTAACGATCAAGCGTAGATGCTTAATCTTGCGGAGGAAATACAAAACTAAACAGCCTCGCCAATCGTCCCTTTCAACACCTCGCACAAAATCGCTATCTCTTCTTCTGTATTATAATAATGCACCGAAGCCCTCACAATATTACTCAGGTGGTTTTTATTCATGTAGATGAGTGTTGATACTGCTTTCCCAACCGATACATTGATATGCCGCTCTGCCAGTTTGTTTTTTACGGTTGCGGCATCCGTGCCGTCTACAGAAAAAGTAACAATACCGCATAATTGATTACCGAAGTCATGAACTGTTACGCCATTAACTTCCTTCAGTTTTTCGCGCAGCAGCCCAGCTAAATGTTGTACTCGCTGCCAGGTACGCTCAACGCCAAGATTAAGTGCATATTCAACAGCTTTTCCGAGGCCCAGGGTTAGGGCACGGTTTTTTTCATAAACCTCGAAACGACGGGCATCGTCACGCGGTTTAAAATCAGTTTCAGTTACCCATTGCGTGGTAAAGCCGTCCATGAAAAACAGTTTTAGTTTATCCTGCACCTCTTTGCGTACATATAAAAAGCCGGTGCCCCTCGGTGCGCGCAGATATTTCCTGCCGGTCACTGCCAGCATATCGCAGCCTATTTCCTCTACATCTAATGGTACATGGCCAACGCTCTGGCAGGCATCAAGCAGGTATAGGATGTTATGCTTCCGGGCTATTTTGCCAATCTCCACAACGGGAATCATTCCTCCTGCTGTGGATGGGATATGGGTTACCGCAATCAGTTTTGTTTTAGGGCCGATGGCTTCCTCAAAAGCTTTAAGCTGAAAATTGCCATGCTCATCGTTCGGGATCACTTTAAACTTCACGCCCAATGTTTTTTGTGCATGCAGTAAACCAATCAGGTTAGTTACATACTCCATTTCGCAGGTAATGATCTCATCGTCGGGTTTAAAGTCAATACCGTTAAAAGCCAGCCACCAGCCTGTACTGGCGTTTTCAACAATGGCGATTTCATCTTTGCGGGCGTTAATAAGCCGGGATATCAGGCTGTAGGTATTTTCCAGCTCCTCGCGGTAAGTGTATTCGGTTTCATAGCCCCCATTTTGCGCTTCTTCGTACAGGTAATCTATCACCGTATCAACCACTGCATTGGGCGGCAATGATGAACCTGCATTGTTAAAATGGATAGTTTTCTCGGTACCCCGGGTTTCGGCCCTTAGCTGTTGTATTTCCTGTTCGGTTAGTATATCTTTCATTGAGCTATTAGTTATTAATAAAATTTATTTCCATCATGATATCGGCACGTTTGTAGGTGCCCGGTTCAACCGGTATTTCGGTAAAACCCAATTTGCGGTAAATGTGGATGGCATTTTCCAATACCCTGCTCGAAAACAATATCAGTTTTTTTACGCCAAGCTCCCGAGCTTTATCAATTCCTGTTTGACACAAAAACTGACCTGCGCCCCCGCCGCGGTGATCTTTATCTACCGCCATTTTGGTAAGCTCATAAACGCCCTCTTCAATATAGCGCAGGGCTACGGTTCCAATAATTTTTTGGTTTGAAGTAACAAAGTAAATACTTCCGCCAGTTTTGATGATGGCCTCGTCCGGATTTTCCAAAACCCATTTATCAAAAGGCTCAACGGTAAAATACTCTTCAAGCCATGCCTTATTAAATTTTTCAAAGTAGGGGGCATGTTGGGGCTGATAATCGATAACCTGTAGTTCCATGTGCTTAATTATTTGATCGATACAAAATAAAAGTATCCGGCAATAGTAAAACAGATGCAGTTTTGTTAATTTTGAGCATAACAGATTTGTATGGAAAGCCCGGTAATCAGTACAGATAACGATTTTTTGTATGCACAGATAGCTGCCCGCATAGAAAAACAGATCAAACAAAACCTGCTCAAGCCGGGAGATAAGCTGCCATCGGTAAGGATGCTAAGCCAGGAACAGGGCATTAGCCTGAGTACGGCTTATAAGGCTTATGTGGAGCTGGAAAATATGGGTTTGATAGAGGCCCGCACCAAATCGGGCTATTATGTAAAATACCTGCCTGCTCGTTTTACCAGCGTGCCGGAAACCAAGCCCCCGGTTAGTAAAGTGGAGCAGGTTGGCGTTGCCGAAATGATTGCCATGGTTTACCGCAACATGTCCGAAGACAGCGTGATACAGTTGTCCCGCTCGTCGCCACCCCTGAGTTTGATTCCGATGGCTAAGCTCAGTAAATCCATGCTCGAGTCTATTCGTAACAGTCCCACCGGAAATATCACTTATGAAAATCCGCAGGGTAATATGGCTTTACGCAAGCAAGTGGCAAAAAATGCCTTTAACTGGGGCGGCAACATTACCGGGGATGATGTGGTTACTACACAAGGCTGCCTGGAGGCTTTGATATTTTGCCTGCGGGCACTTACCAAACCCGGCGACACCATCGCCATTGAAAGCCCTACCTATTTCGGCATTTTTAATGTGATGCTAAGCCTCGACCTTAAAGTACTGGAAATCCCAGTTAACCCGGATACCGGCCTCGACCTGGAATACCTGGAGCGGGCAATGGATGAAGTACCAGTAAAGGTATGCCTGTTTGTCACCAATTTTAGTAACCCCATAGGTGTTTGCATGGCCGACGAGCGTAAACAACAACTGGTGCGCCTGTTGACCAAAAAGCAGATTCCCTTAATTGAAGACGATATTTACGGCGAGATCTATTTTGGCAAAAGCCGGCCGCGAACCTGCAAAAGCTATGATACCGAGGGTCTGGTGATCCTATGTTCATCAGTTTCCAAATCTATAGCGCCGGGCTATAGGGTAGGCTGGTGCATCCCCGGACGGTTTAAGGAGCAGGTGCTGAATATCAAAATGATGCATAGTATAGCCTCCGCTACCCCCACGCAGGCAGCTATCGGTCATTTTTTTGAAACCGGACGGTATGACCTGCACATGCGGCACCTACGTAAAGCGCTATACACCCAATGCCTGAGGTATACGCAGGCTATAGCGACACACTTTCCGGCGGGTACAAAAATAAGCAGGCCGCAGGGCGGTTATGCCCTTTGGATTGAGCTGGATAAAAAGGTTAACGCCTTTGAACTTTATCAGGCGGCTATGGAGCATAACATCAGTATAGCTCCAGGCCAGATCTTTAGCGTGGACGGGCGTTTTAACAATTTTATCCGCATTAGCTTTGGATTAGCTTTTGATGATGTGGTAGAAGAGAGTTTCAGGGTATTAGGAAAATTGGTAAAGCAACTTTCTTAAAGGTAGTTTAAAAATGAAGTATATTCATTGCCGTTGGTTTTAACCAACGGAATAAAAGCTGAAAAAAGTTCTGGCTTTAGCCCAATTAAGCAAGCGAATTTGGGCTGAAGCCCTCTTTTGCTATTCATTATTCCGTTGGTTAAAACCAACGGTAATGATTTTTTTACTTACAGTGCGTTGTTTCGGCGTGCTTAAACGATTCGCTAAGCAATTGCGTTAGCACAGCGGCGTCAACATCGGTTAACTTAATAATATGTGTACAACCGCCGCTTTGCTTATGTTTTCCTAATTTTTGAAGCAGCTGTTCTTTGCTCTCAAAGCTTGGAAGATAAAGTGTGAGGGAACTCTTGCGCGGTGAAAAAGCGATGAGCGGTGCGTCACCTTCGCGACCGCTTTCATATTTGTAATGATAGCTGCCAAAACCCACAATAGCCGGTCCCCACATTTTTGCTTTTTGTCCACTGGCTTCTTCCATCAGTTCGACAAGTTTAAAGCTGTCGGCGCGTTTAGTTTCATCGGCTATGGTGTTAATGAAATCGGCAACGCTGCTTTCGTTTTCGGTGGTTTTATTGGTGTTTTTGGCCATGGCATTATGCGGACAAAGGTTTAAAACTGATATAAATATATCATGAAAATTTTATTTTATCCCATAGTTTATTGGTAACAACCTGCTGTATCACCTGCTCGCGGTAATTGCGGCTTATGGGCACACGATGCTGGCCGATAAAAATATCGTTCCCTTCAATACCATCAATTTTACCGGTAGATACAATGTATGATTTATGCACGCGAATAAACAATTTACTATCCAGGTTTTGTTCCAGGCTTTTAAGGTTTAACAGCGTAACGTATTTGGCCTTAGTGGTAAAAATGGTCACATAATTCTGCATGCCCTCAACATACAGGATCTCATCAAAATAGATCTTCTCATACTTGTTGCCGCATTTGATAAAAAAATATCCCTCATCAGTTTCTGTTTTTGGCGCGCCGGGCTGGACCGAATTACAAAGCAGCCGGTGATAATCTTTAGCCTTATTGGCCGATTTGAAAAAGCGGTCGAAAGTGATGGGCTTCAGCAGGTAATCAAGCACATTGAGCTGGAAGCCTTCCAGCGCGTAACTTGGATAGGCTGTGGTGATGATCACCATGGGCGGTTTTTGCATGATCTTTAAAAAATCAATCCCGTTCATTTTTGGCATCTGGATATCCAGGAATATCAGGTCAATGGCTTCACGGTCGAGCAGTTTGATGAGTTCAAGCGGGTTTTCGCAGGTGCCTGTTAAGTTCAAGAAATCTACCTCGCGTACATAGCTGGCCAATCCTTCCCGGGCCAAAGGTTCATCGTCAATTATTACACAGTTCATCATAGGGTGGCCATTTGAAGGGTTGTGGCCGATTGTTCCAGTTCGGCCAAAGTCAATTGCAGGTGTACCTCAAAGCGGTTACCAGTATTTTGAATCTCCAGTTTATGAAGATCGGGGTAGATCAGATCAAGCCTGCGTTTAACATTTTTCAGACCGATGCCGCCGTAGTCTAATACTTCGATACCCGGCTCGTTGGAGGTACTGTTGGCGACTGAAAAGTCAAGCAGGTTATTCGTTAACCCAAGTTTAATACCGATCCAGTTGGGCTGCCCCGCATCTTTTGATACATGTTTAAAAGCGTTTTCTACAAAGGTCATGAGTATGAAGGGGGCTATCCCTAAATGCCCGGGCATCGGTTCATCAGCTTCAAAAGTGACATGCACGTTGTTGTTTTGGCGAAGTTTTTCCAGTTCGATAAAATTTTCGAGGTAGGTGAGCTCTTTTCCCAGGGGGATCTGATGGTCGTTGCACTCGTAAAGTTGATATCGTAACAACTCCGAAAATTTGGCAAGGGAAGCGGATGCCATTCCCGGATTTTTATGGATCAGGAAAAATATAGAGTTGATACTGTTGAACAGGAAGTGCGGGTTAAACTGATACTTGAGGAATTTGAGCTCGGTTTCCAGTTTCTCTTTTTCGAGTAATTGCTGGCGATGCTGGGTTTGAAGCCAGTTTTTAGTCAGCTTGATGCTCATACCTAAGGTCATGCTGGCTATGGTTGAAGGGAATGAGGTATTATAGAAATACATGAAGTTATCCGGATCAACCCCGAACATTGTTTTAACCGAACAGCCCGCGAAGAATGCGCTCAAATAATAACCTCCATTAATAAGTGACGACGCGCAAATTGCCGTTAACGAAAGGTAGATAACGTATTTTGTAAGACTGCCCTTTTTCATATACCTGGGCATGAGGTAGTATAGGTTAAAATAAACCGCAAATGCCTGCAAAACCACATAAGCCAGCATCTTGACACTATAGGCTGAAAAAAACATGGATTTGGCAGCGGCCACAGGATTAGCCACCGCTATAGTGAACCAGAAATAATGGTACACGCACCAAAACGGAATGTGGTACAGCTTGTATTTAAACAACCAGTTCTGGTTTAAAGTATCTACGGATAATCTGGTCATATCAGATATAGTTAAGCACAAACAAAAAAACGACCGTCATCGCGAGGAACGAAGCAATCCCAAACTATACAGAGCGGCTCTGCCAATCGGGGATTGCTTCGTTCCTCGCAATGACGGCTTTTATACTTTTATACAATGTTTTTTTAACCTCATACCTAAAGATACGGCAATTGAGCTGATTTATACATGGTTATTGTATCAAGCGGGTTAAATAATTGACCAAATGCAGGCTTCGGCGTATAAGCAGCGAAAAAGGTAATATAGTTTAGGGTTTTACCTTATTAGCCCGCTTTTTCGGTATCTTATCAATTATCCACAGCTACTCATCACTGAAGTTTTTTAAAGATTAATAACCGGTTTTTATTTGTTGGTATAACCGCTAAAAAGGTTGTGAGAACTTATGAAAACTTTAAGTATCAGTCTGTTATTTATTTGCCTTTTACAAGTGGTGAAAGCGCAGGTATCCGGCCGGGTAACTACAGTCAACGGTCAGCCTTTAGCATACGCAACCGTATCGCTCGTTAAAACGGCCGATTCATCATCGGTTAAAAGTATGCTCACTACCGAGCAGGGTAGTTATAATATTGCCGAAGTATCTGCCGGAAATTACCGTCTTAAGCTTAGCAGTATAGGTTATCAAACCTGGTTTTCATCGCCTTTCGCTATCAGCGGCAGCAAAGAGGTAAAATACCTTGCTGTTATTGTAATGAAGGAGGATACCCGCCAATTGGGCGAAGTTGTGATCCGTTCCCGCAAGCCGCTGTATCAGCAACGCAGCGACGGATTGGTGGTAAACGTTGAAAACAGTGTGCTTACCAAAGGTAGTACAGCTTTGCAGGTACTGGAGCGCTCGCCGGGGGTAGCTATCGATCACCGGGATAATGGCATCTCATTAAATGGTAAAAGCGGTGCTGAGGTTATGATTAACGGAAAACTGGTGCGGATGCCACTTGCTCAGGTCATGAACCTGCTTAACGGTACCAGTGCCGATAATATTGAAAAGATAGAGTTGCTGAGCACCCCGCCTGCCGGTTATGATGCTGAGGGCAGCGCCGGGATCATCAACATTGTGATGAAGAAAAGTAAAAAGCAGGGGACTAACGGTTCCTATTCTTTAACCGGTGGCTATGGCATGGGCGAAAAGGGTACAGCCAGCATCAATCTCAATCACAATACGCAAAATGTTAATCTGTACGGTTCCTACACTTTTCAGCACGACAGGACCTATACCGATCTTTTTATCACGGGTAGTCAAAACATGCCCTTTCTTGGCGGTGATGCCGAAGTGGAGTTTTACACTAAAACCAAACGGGTGAGCAATAACCATAATGCCAATTTGGGGGCCGATATTAAGCTGGACAGCAAAACTACCCTAAGCGGCAATGTGAGCTATAACAATATTCATTCGCCAACTTATACCTATAGCAACGCCGGTTACAATGTCCTTCCGGATTCTTTGATCAGATATATCGGACATGTTAACGGGAGGGATGGTATTGATAACGTCATAAGCTCACTAAGTATGGAGCGGGTACTGAAAGAAGGGGAGAAGGTTAGCATGGAGGGGGATTATATCCATTATAACAGCGATGGCCCAACGGTAGTTAATACTTCCTTTATCAACAAACATGGCGAGCAGGTATATGCCAATAACAGCGTAAGCGCTCAACAACAGCGTGGATTTGCCAATACCACCATCAATGTAGGTGTATTCAAGGCCGATTACACCAATCAGTTATCATCTTTATTAAAACTGGAAACAGGTATTAAAGGAACACATACCGGCAGTTCGAGCTCTTCGGGCATCGAGAGTTTTAACAATGGCATTTGGGAGCGGAACATGCAAACCGCTGCTAATATTTATATGAAGGAGGATATCGGAGCCACTTATCTTTCCCTTAACTGGCAACTGGCCAAAGGCATAAGCCTGAATACCGGGGCACGATATGAATACTCGTACACCAATATGGATAACCCGCAAACCGGCAGCAACATTGTAAACCGCAAATTAGGAAAGTTGTTCCCGACGGTACTTTTTACCGCTAAACTGGGCGACCGCTCGGAGTTGCAGTTATCCTACACCAAAAGGATAGCGAGGCCATCATATGACGACCTGGCTTCGTACTTTGCCTATAGTGATCCAACCGCGGTGTACACCGGTAACCCTTTTCTGAAACCAACTATCACCAATAACATAAAATTGGGATATAACTACGGCGATTATAGTTTTTCCCTGCTTTACAGCCGGGATGATAATGCCATTGCCCGCTATCAGCTTAGCGAAAGTCCTGACCACGATATTTTATTTATCTCGCCTCAAAACTTGTCACGTCAAAACTTTCTGAGTTTCCAGGTAAATGCCCCGTTTAAGGTGGGCAACTGGTGGGAAATGACCTATAGTTTTGTGGGGGGATTAAGGCAGTTTAAGGAAAATTACACTTTGAATCCCTTAAGCAAATCATATTTCGGCTATTCCTTCAATTTTAACCAGCTGTTTAAGTTGCCTGGTAGTTTTTCGGCGGAAGTATCGGGGCAGTACAATTCCCTCTCATATAATGGTACAACCCGGGTTGATGGTTTTGGGGTGATCAATGCTGGGATAAAAAAAGAGCTGAAAAACAATGGCGGCAGTCTGCAATTGGCGGTGGCCGATGTGTTAAGCTCATCACAGATCCACGTAAGGTATGGCACGCTCACCCGCGAAGCTTTTGATATAAAAAGCCATGTGATTGTCAATACCGAAACCAGGCGTTTCCCGGTGATTAAGCTTACTTATACAAAATCATTTGGGGGCACCGGATCAGCAAATCGTAGTAAACAGGAAAATGGATCGAAAGAAGAGCGTAACCGTCTTAAGAATAACTAAAAGGTTTTTGCAATAGTAAAAAGCAATATTGTTCATTTTTATCAAGGTCGCGACGCGGCCCTTATTCTTTTTATAATGCTCGAAAAATGGTGCGGGTTTATTTGATTAAATCGGTCCGGAAAGTTTGGTTAATTGCCTGTGGTTCACTTCGAAATGGAGTATCATGAAAGATAATATTATCCATCTTTTTATGTGTTTTATCCATTTTAAATTTTGCGGCACACTTATAGATTTACAAAACCAATTAGTAAAATCAAACGCAAACAATTATGAAAAGAAGTGCTACTCCCTTAATACGGCGAAACTGTCGTTGCTACAATTAAAATTCACGGAGCCTGGATAAGTCTGGCAAGTCATTGGGTCATTTTACTCAAATGATATTATTAGCCATTATTTAGTTTTTCCTTTTGGTGTGGTCGCTTAGCCATTTAACCCCTGGTTAAGCCTGCCGACATAGGAATGTTATGGACTTAAACTAAGAGCAGATTGAATTTTAAACCCGGCCAATAACCCTAAATACTTTATATGAACCCAATTTTATGAAACCATTTTACAATTATGATCAATTTCCGGTGAAGAGGGGCAGGCAGCAAAGCCATCTTTTTATTGGGCGGTTATTAATGCTTCTGATACTATCGTGTTTTGCCATTAATGTGCATGCGCAAAACAAGATCACCGTTGTAGGGCAGGTAACCGACACACTTGGCGTAAAAATACCCGGCGCCAACATTACTGCCGAAAATATCAAAAACACAGGCACAACCTCCGATATAAACGGCCGGTTTGTGCTTGAAGTGCCGGCAGGTACCAGTCTTAAAATCTCGTTTGTTGGTTTTATCGATCAGCATATGGTGGTAACTTCAGATAATCAACATATCACCATCAGGCTTAAAGAACAAAAACTCCTGGCCGAGGAGGTAGTAGTAACCGCCTTTGGTAAAAAGGAACGTAAGGAAGCCTTGGTAGGTTCGGTTACCAGTATCAAGCCGGGCGAGTTAAAGATTCCGGCAAGTAACCTTACCAACGCGCTTGCAGGCCAGGCGGCAGGTATTATTGCTTATCAGCGCAGCGGCCAGCCCGGGCAGGATAACGCCTCGTTCTTTATCCGCGGGGTAACCACTTTTGGTTACAAACGCGATCCGTTAATCTTGATTGATAACGTTGAGTTATCAACCAATGACCTCGCCCGCTTAAACGTGGATGATATCGCCAGTTTTTCGATATTGAAAGATGCAAGCGCTACCGCATTGTACGGAGCACGTGGCGCCAACGGTGTGATTTTAGTTGCTACCAAAGAGGGTAAGCAAGGTCCGGCCAAGATCAATTTCCGGTCGGAGTTTTCTTCGTCGCAATCAACCCAAACCCCACAACTGGTTGATCCTATCCAGTACATGAACCTGTATAACGAGGCATCGCTAACACGTGATCCTACGTTACCGCTTCCCTTTCCTCAAACAAAAATTAACAATACTATTAACACCATTAACCACACGCCGGGCAGTAACCCTTATGTTTATCCGGCGGTTGACTGGCTGGGATTGTTATTCAAAAAGCAGGCTACTACACAACGTAATGATTTAAGCGTTAGCGGCGGCGGCCCAACAGCGCGTTATTATATTGCCGGTTCATATAATATTGATAACGGCGTTTTGCGCGAAGATATTCGCAACAACAATAACAACAACGTTAAGTTCAAAAACTATCAATTGCGCTCAAACGTAAACGTGAACCTTACCAAAACTACCGAGGTTATTGTACGTTTATCGGGCACATTCAGTGAGTATAACGGCCCTATTACATCTGATGGCTCTTTTGCATCCGATCTTTACAATGTGGCCATTCATACCAGCCCGGTTTTATTTCCTGCGTATTTTGAGCCCGACGCCGCTAACGCCAACGCTCAGCACATCTTGTTTGGTAACGTAGGTTTGGCATCAGGTACTACCAGTAACAGTATCCAGTACAATAACCCCTATGCTGCTTTACTAAGAGGTCACAAAAACTCGTCGGAGTCAAGGATGTCGGCCCAGTTTGAGTTAAACCAGGATTTGAAATTTATTACTGATGGTTTAAAGTTCAAGAGCATCTTCAATACCAACAGGTATTCGTACTTTGATTCACAACTGGCTTACTCGCCTTTTTATTACAACGTTGGCAGCTATGATAAAGATAGTAATAAATACACCCTAACCTGGCTTAACCCGCAGCCTACAGGCAACAACGTAGCAACCGAATATCTCAACTACAGCCGTAATGAGCCTAACGCCAATACTTTCTTTTACCTGCAAACCGCGCTGGAGTATAACAAGCCGTTTGGTAAAGGGCACAATATCAGCTCAACCTTAATTGGTACAGCACAGCAAACGCTTTATTCAAGCGCCAAGGACCCAAAAACAAATACTACTACGCTGCCTTACTCATTGCCATATCGCAATTTAGGTTTGGCGGGCCGGTTAACTTACTCCTACCTGAGCAGGTATTTTATCGAAACTAACTTTGGTTACAACGGTTCGGAGCGTTTCTCGGCAAATCACCGTTATGGCTTTTTCCCAACCATTGGTGGTTCATGGGTGGTATCAAACGAAAAATTCTGGAACCCTAATATCCTTGATCGTTTAAAGATCAGGGCCAGCTATGGTTTAGTAGGTAATGATGCTATTGGCAATCAAAGGTTCTTCTACCAATCGGATGTTACCCTTAATGCAGGGCCTAACTATGCCCAGTTTGGTATTAACAACCAGTACGAGCGTAAGGGCGTATTCATTAACAACTACGCCAATCCCGATGTTACCTGGGAAACGTCCAAACAAACCAATATCGCGGTTGAAGCCACTTTCCTGAAAAACTTCAACATAGTGGCGGAGTTTTATCGTAACAACCGCTATAACATTTTGCAGGAGCGTACCAACACCCCAACCAGCGAAGGTTTGGAATCAACAACCAGTGCCAACTTAGGCAAGGTAAATTCAAAAGGTGTTGATCTGTCGTTGGATTATAAGCAGAGCTTCAGCAATGGCGCATGGGCGTCTATCCGTGGTAACTTCACTTATTCCACCAACAGGTATAAATATATTGAAGAGCCGGATTATAAAGAGCCCTGGAGGCATTTTATTGGCCAGCCTATAAGTCGTGGTTATGGTTACATTGCCGAGCGTTTATTTGTTGACGATCAGGAAGCCCGCAACTCACCGACGCAGATCTTCAGCGCTAACGGTACCAACGGTATCCTGCCACAAGGTGGTGACATCAAATACCGCGATTTGAACGGCGACGGCAAGATAGATTACCTTGACCAGGCCTTTTTAGGCTACCCGCAAACGCCCGAAATTGTTTATGGTTTCGGTTTCTCAACCGGGTTTAAAGGGTTTGATCTTTCGGCCTTTTTCCAGGGGCAGGCAAGGGTATCATTCTTTATCGATCCAAACAAGGTTAGTCCTTTCATCCCAAGTAATGATCCCTACATCTACGGAAATACCCAGGTGTTGCAGGCTTTTGCCGATAGTCACTGGAGCGAAGAACACCAGGACCTGTACGCCTTGTATCCGCGCCTTGGCACTACTTCAACCACGGTACTTAACAACCTGCAGCCAAGCACCTGGTGGCTGCGCGATGGTAGCTTCATAAGGCTCAAGTCGGTAGAGTTGGGATATACACTGCCAAAAAGCATATCAAAAGCAATGCACCTGACCAATTGCCGCATTTACTTTAACGGTCTTAACCTGCTTACCTGGAGCCCCTTCAAAATGTGGGACCCTGAGCAGGGTGGTAACGGCTTTGCTTATCCGATACAGAAAGTGTTTAACCTGGGCTTAAACGTGAATTTATAACCGTAAACGGATTTTAGAGAGATGAAAAATATAAGATCATATTATAAAATTGTTATGCTGGCCGCTTTGGTTACCATGGGCCAGTCATGCAAAAAGTACCTGGATATCACTCCTGATAATGTGGCCACGATAGACTATACCTTCCGCAACCGCAACGAAGCGGAGGACTACCTGTTTACCTGCTACTCCACCATGCAGCATTTAAACGATGTGGTGAACAATCCGGGTTTTGTGTACTCATCGGAGATTGTATATCCCAATACACTGAACGATCATTACTTTAACGAGGCAGGTTTTAACCTGATCCGCGGCCTGCAAAGTAACTCGAACGTGAGCCTTAACTACTGGGATGGCGCTAACGGAGGTCTGGCAATTTTCCAGGCTTTAAGGCGATGTAATATTATGCTCGAGAACATTGATAAACCTATCGACCTGAGCGCATCTGAAAAGAAAAGGTGGATTGCCGAAACCAAGTTCCTGAAGGCATACTATCATTACTACCTCATCAGGATGTATGGCCCAATGCTGCTTATTAAAGAAAACTTCCCGATCAACGCATCCGCAGAAGAGGTGAAACGTAAGCGCTCATCCGTTGATGAAGGTTTTGAGTATGTGGTATCATTGCTTGATGAGGCTATTCCTGATTTGCCGCCGGTTATTGATAACCAGGCTACTGAGTTTGGTCGTATCACCAAATTTATAGCGTTATCCGTTAAAGCCGAGATCCTGACCACAGCTGCAAGCCCGCTGTTTAATGGTAACCCTGATTATGCAGGTTTTAAAGATCATGACGGTAAAAGCCTTTTTTCTGCAACTTATGATGCAGGCAAATGGCAAAAAGCCGCCGATGCTTGCAAGGCTGCTATAACCGAGTGTGAAGCGCAGGGACTTAAGTTATATACCACACCGCCAACAGTAGGTGTAGGTAATGTATCGGACAAGCTAAAGAAAGTTTTAACCCTGCAAAACGATATCACCGAAAAATGGGAGCAAAACCCAGAACTGATCTGGGCGATGAACTATGGATTTACTTACCAGAATTTCACCATCCCAAGGATGACCTCGGCAGCCGTAGGCCTGGCCTCTACCAATCCGGGTACTTTCGCGGTGCCTATCCAAACAGCCGATCTGTTTTATACCGATAAAGGCGTGCCGATTAATGAGGATAAAACCTGGGATTATACCAATCGTAATTCAACACAAATGGGCGATGACTCAAGTGCGCCGCTAATCATGAGTGGTTACGAAACTGCCAAAGCCCACTTTAACCGCGAGCTAAGGTTTTATGCTGATATCGGTTTTGACGGCGGTATCTGGTTTGGTAATGGCAAACGCGACGAAAGTACTGCTTATTACGTGCAGGCCCGCGGTCCGTACGCATTGGCCGGCCCTAAAAGTATCAGCGCTACCAATATCACCGGTTACTGGCCTAAAAAGTTGGCTAATTATCTGTCGGTTTATGATAATATCTTCACTACCGAAAATTATCACTTGCCGGTAATGCGCCTGTCGGGTTTATACCTGCTGTACGCCGAAGCTTTGAATGAAGTACAGGGGCCAACTGCAGAGGTTTACTCGTATATAGATAAGGTTCGTGCAAGAGCCGGTTTAGATGGTGTGCAAGCCTCTTGGAGCAACTACTCAAAAAATCCATCCAAGCCAAATTCTAAAGATGGCTTAAGGGCCATCATTCACCAGGAACGCCGGATTGAGCTTTGTTTTGAAGCGCAAAGCGGCTGGGACCTTCGCCGCTGGAAAGAACTGCAGGACGTGCTGAGTAAGCCAATACAGGGATGGAATATTTACGAAGGTACTGCGGTTAACTACTATCGCCCGCAAACCATCATACAACCGGTGTTTGGTATCAAAGATTATTTATGGCCTATCAGCACCAACGATTTGATAGTGAATAATAACCTTACCCAAAACCCTTACTGGTAGGATCATCCTGCTTTTTGAAAGATTAGATAATTTAATATAGAGATATAAATTATGAAAAAGATTAATAACCGCAGATGGCTTACCGGTTTAATGCTTGTCCCGGTTTTGCTCATCATGCTCATCGTTTCCTGTAAAAAGAGCGAATCGAACATCGAGGTGGTATCCAACGATACCACCAAGCCCGGAGTGGTAACCAACGTAAAGGTGGAAAACCTGAACGGCGCGGCAAGGCTTACCTATACGCTGCCTAATTCTAAAAACCTGTTGTACGTTTTGGCCAGCTATAACATCAACGATAAAACTACAAGGGAAACCAAGGCCAGCTACTACACCGATACCATTACCGTTGATGGTTTTGCAAGGGCTAAAGAATATGAAGTTACCCTTTACGCGGTGAGCAGGGCTAATATTAAATCAGATCCGGTGGTGATAAAGGTTAACCCTAAAACGCCCAACTATTTGCTGATCAATGATAACCTGGATATCACTCCTGATTTTGGCGGCGCCAATTTCTTCGGTTTAAACCCTAACAAAGTGCCCATTGCCGTGCATGTGCTCTCGTTAAATGATAAAACCAATAAATATGACGAGCAGGACCCGCAGTACATCAATACTGATTCGGTAAATTTTTCGGTTCGCGGATACGATGCTACCCCTAAAAAGTTTGGCGTATATACTACAGACAGGTTTGGCAATGTTTCGGACACAGTGTATAAAACGCTTACACCACTTTTTGAAACCCTGCTGGATAAAAGTAAGTTTTACACCTATCACCTGGATAGCGACAGCCCTATTGGTTACGGTTGGGAGTTTAAATACCTGTTTGACGGCAATACCGGCGAACCCGGCTGGCACACACTAAGCGCACCTACCAAACAGGGCACCTTTGCCCTGGGCGTGAATGCCAAGCTGAGCCGTTTTGTTTTGTGGGAGAGGTTAAGCGGCGTATTCGGCTATCAAAATATCAGACAGCTAACACTCTGGGGCACCAGCAGCGATGCACCTAAAGACTCTGTGTTGCCTAAAAACTCGGCTCCGGGTACTGTATCTGGCGACTGGGTTAACCTGGGCAACTTTACTTATCCTAACCCGCCATCGGGCTTACCGCCAAATCAGGCTAACGCTTCCGACATCGCTTTTGTGGCTGCCGGTGTTAATTTCAAAATTGGCATTAATGCGCCTGCTACCAAGTTTATCAGGCTGGAGTGTACACAAACCTGGGGCGGTTTGGATTATGTGAACGCGCTGGAGATTTCACTGTATGGCAACCCATTGTAATACCATTAAAAATTAAAGACATGAAGATCAGATATAGTATAGCTGCTTTCTTTTTGGCGAGTATTGCAATATTTGCCTGTAAAAAGTACGATAACGATTATAAGGGCTTTTTAAATAACCATGAGGTAACATATCCGGGTTTGGCAACTAAAGTTAGCTTTCATCCTGGTAATTTAAGGGCGGTGCTGGTTTGGCACCCAAGCCCCGATCCAAGTATTAAAAATTATAAAATTACCTGGAACAATGCCACCGACTCGGTAATTGTTGATGCCTCAAGCCATAGCCCTGCCGATTCGATCAGCGTATCTATCCCTAATTTGAAGGAGTATGTATACAGCTTCAGGCTCGTGGCTCGTGATAATGCCGGCAATACCTCGGTAGGGCAGGATATTAATAATGTGCGTGTTTATGGCCCGGCTTACCAGTCGGCATTGTTAAACAGGTCGTACAACACGGCTAATCCGTTCCTGGTAAATGATAACGGCTCGGTAAGGTTGTTTTTTATTAAGGCTGATACCGGTAACGTGTCAACTACTATCAAGTACACCAATACGGCCGGAGCCGAGGCAACAAAAGAGCTTAGCGCGGATAGCGCCGGCATAACCCTAACCGATCTTAAACTTGGAACAGCTATCCAGTACCGCTCATCATACAAGCCAACGCTCGATGCGGTGGATGTTTTCAACGCTCCGGCTTTTGATGATTTTCCGAAGATCTATGGGATAGTGGAGTGTGATAAGTCGTTGTTTAAACCATATAACCTGCCTACCGATATACCGTCGGCCTATGGTTGGGAAACCTATTACCTGTGGGATAAGAGCACCAATGAACCGGGTTTCCATACACCGGGAACAAGCATGCCGCAATGGTTTACATTTGATATGGGGCAACAGGCGTCGCTGGCTAAAATGAAGATCTGGCAACGTACTTCGGCCTTGTACAATTATGGTAATCCTAAGCGGTTCGAGATCTACGGTAGTAACAGTCCATCTGCAGATGGTAGTTACAACAGTTGGACAAAACTGGCAAGCTTTACCTCGGTTAAGCCATCGGGTTTACCAACAGGGCAAACCACACAGGCCGATGCCGACTTTGCAGCCGCCGGTGAGCCCTTCACTTTCCCTGCCGATCTGCCTGCTTACCGTTACATCAGGTTCAAGGTTCTGGAAACCTGGGGCGGAACAAATTATTTCCACCTCATAGAACTAACGATGTACAAAGTGGATAAATAAAAACTTGGTTTGGTTTAATAATGGCAAATTCCCGTTGTTTCAATTGAAGCAGCGGGATTTGTAGTTTTTTGAGGATACGGGGGCTTTATAAAGAATGTCATTTCGACTGAGCGAGGGAGGCATGAGCGTTGGTGCGAAAGAGAAATCTTATGCGCCAAGCAGGCCGATTAGCATAACCACTCAACAAGGCGTATAAGATTTCTCACTCGTGCCTCGTTTCGAAATGACAATTTTTTAAGGGGGGCTATTCTTTCGCATTCCTCATCCTGATCAATGAAAACCGCAGGCTGGAATTCCTGACAGCTGCCGCAATATCTATTAACGATGGCATAAACCGCAGTTCGATATTTCTGCTTAATAACGCGCCCATAATATCATCAATAACAGTTATCGCTATCGGCGAAGCCGGGTTATAGGATACATAGTAACCTGCGCACTCATCTATCAGCATAAAATCGTCGGGAGCAAATTCGTAGCAAAATAGGGTAGTATCCCTGATCTGTTGATACCAACCATTTTCAACAGCAATAACATAATGAGCTGTTGTATTGCCCATAAACTGGTTTTTATCATTGTCGGTTGTGTTTTTACCTGCATAAAATGTTACCCTCGGGCAATCGCGAGGCAACAGGTAGTTATGTAGTAGTTGATCGCTGATGGCAAAAACAACATCGCCGGTAACATTATCAAAGTGCGATGGGGAAGGGCGGGGAGTAAATATGCTGATGCCCGGTTGTTCGCTGATGTGGAAAAGTCTTGGAACGGTCGGGCGCATAGCCAAACTTACGAAGTTTTTAAAATGAAAATATGTTTTTCTGCCGAGACGCATCACATGCGTCTCCTGCATGCAAATAACGGTGATCGCCATCATGCAAATTGCCTGTCCTACAGGAGACGCATGTGATGCGTCTCTACAAAAAAGGAATTCATTGCCGTCGGTTTTAACCGACGGGGGAAAGATAATCGGCCAACCGGCTTTAGCCAAAATCTCCCGGCAACTACCGCTTATGCGTTTTCCGATATTTCGATGGCGACATGCCGATCAATTTCGTAAACAACCTCGAAAAATAATACGGATCATCAAAACCCAGATCTGAGCAGATCTCTTTGATGCTCCTGTCGGTAAAATATAAATACTGGCATGAAGCCTGGATTTTGAGCAGGTTAAAATAGTTAATGGGCGATGATCCGGTTTTCTGTTTAAATAACCGTAAATAATGGGATGCTGAAATGCCCTGCTGCTTAGCCAGGTGCATCACCTCAAACTTTTTACTGACATGCTTTTTCATGTAAGCGATGGAGTTGCTCACAAAATCGTTGTCATAATCAACCGGGTTGGTTTGTTTGTAATACACCAGTGAGGAGATAAAACTGAGCAGGTTGATATTCACGATCTCCATTTCCTTTTCATGATAGCTATGTTCAAGCACAGCATAAACCTGTTCATACAATTTAATCCGGCTGCTATCGTACGGAACGGATTGCACTACAGGCTGCCCGTTTTCGAGCGAACGTTCATAAATGAGCTGCGAATTTAAGCCGCTGAAATGCACCCAATAAATACTCCAGGGATTGGTTTCGGAGCTTTTGTAACGGTGAGCAACGTTGCGCGGAATGATGAAAAAAGTATTGGGTTTAAGCACATGGTCCTGGCCACCCAAATAAACATAGCCTTCTCCATCTATGCAATAAAGCAGGATATATTCGCTGCTGCCCGTGCGGCGCTCGCGGTCATGATAGGCCGCTTTGGGATAATAGCCTATAGCGGTAAGGTAAAAGCCTTTGATCAAAGCATTGTTGGTGATTGATTTTTTAATGTTTGGCGGCAATACGATCATTTTTTGACCTATAAAGCCCTCTTTGATCCGCTTTTTGGGTTCAGCTACGGCACTCATAACATTACAGCATAATTGGTGTTTAAAGGTATTTATTTTTTTGATCAATACAAGTTTTCAAAAACGATGTATTGATGATAGGATTATCCATCACTTTTTGAAAAATATCCATTTTTTTAACCGCCGTTTCATAGTAGGTTTACCAAAACCAATTAGGGACTAAAACAGGTAGTTACCTGCCCAACTACAAGTAAATACATGAAGCATCAATTTAAATATCAATATGCACGTGGCTGTTAAAACTTCATCCCGGTTATGGGGGCAGGTTAACGGCGCCGATGTTTTCCTTTTCAGGATAGAAAACGAAAGCGGGGCTTACGTTGAACTTACCAACTACGGTGCAGCCATTGTATCGGTTGTGGTGCCTGACAGGGAACAACAATTTGAGAACGTGGTAGTGGGTTTTCCAGACCTGGATGGATATTTGAATGATACCTGTTACATAGGCTCAACCATAGGCCGTTACGCCAACCGCATCACTAATGCCCGCTTTAAACTGGATAATAAGATCTGTTATTTAGATACCAATGATGGCAAAAACTCCAACCATGCGGGCAACAGCGGTTTTAATTACAGGGTGTTTGCTGCTGAAACAATTGATAATGGCGTGGTGATGACGCTTACCAGTCCGGATGGAGATGGCGGCTATCCCGGTGCATTGGAATTTAGGGTAACCTACACCTGGAGCGCCGACAATGAATTGCTGATCCATTACAAAGCTACCGCCGATAAAAACACCATAGCTAATTTTACCAATCACGCTTACTTTAACCTCTCGGCATTTAAAAGCAAAATTTATAACCACAGGCTTACCATGTTGTCGGATAATATTGTGGATTCGTATGAAGATTATACGCCGAGCGGGGCTATTATACCTGCCAAACAAAAGGTTTTTAACAATAATAAGCTGAGCGATAAATTTAAGATAGATGAAACTCGGGTTGAAGGACTTAACTTGTTTTATATCATCAACAAAGAAGCCGAAGGAAGTGCCCTGACCAATTCGGCCCTCTTAATTGATGAAGCATCGGGCCGCAGCCTTGAAGTTTATACCGATTATCCAGGCGTGTTCCTTTACACCGGCGATTATTTAACCAGTACCTCGCCAACCCACACCGGTAATCAGGCAAAACCATTCGACGCGCTTTGCCTCGAATGCCAGCACTACCCGGATAGTATTAACCATCCTAATTTCCCGCAGGCCATTTTAAAGGTGGGCGATGTTTACGATCAAAGCATTTTATACAAGTTTGGTACTATATGAAAAAAACTACCCTGATATTTTTTATTCTATCTGCTTTTACTCTTCGTATTTCGGCACAAACGTACACGGTTAAATCGCCCGATAATAACCTGAAACTGGAACTTAAGGTAAATGACAGCATTAGCTATGCCTTGAGCTACAAAAATAATCAGCTGATCTCGCCATCGGCTATTGGTCTAAAGCTGGATAAAACCACCCTTGGCACGAATGGCAAAGTATTAAGCGCTAAACCATCAACAGTAAATAAAACTATCCGCCCGCTGTATGGTAAAGCGGCTGTGCTTACCGATAATTATAATGAATTAGCCATCAGCTTTGCAGGAAATTATAAACTGCTTATCCGTGCTTATAACGAAGGTGTAGCTTATCGCTTTGTTACCGACCTGAAAGATTCGGTTAAAGTAATGAGTGAACGGGCTGGTTTTAACCTGAAAGGAAACCCCGGCGCAACCATTGCAGAAACAGATAATTATACGGCCTGGGAGCTGGCTTATAACCAATACAAATCTATCGGCGAAATAAAGGAAGATAAACATGCTATTACCCCGGCTTTGTATGCTTATAACAATGGCGTAAAACTGGTTGTTGCAGAAGCTGATCTGTTTGACTACCCCGGTATGTACGTTAAAAAGAGAAACGGAAACATGACCGGTGAGTGGGCTGCTTACCCCGCGACTACCAAAATGGGCAGTTGGGGCGATTTTGTATCGGTAGTTACCTCCCGCGAAAACTACATTGCTAAAGAACCCGGTAAAAAAGAGTATCCATGGCGGGTAATTATTGCTACGGATGATGATAAAACTTTACTGAATAACCAATTGGTTTATAAGTTATCAAAACCTTCGGTATTGGAAAACACAGCCTGGATAAAACCTGGAAAAGCAGCATGGGAGTGGTGGCATGACGCCATTTTGCCCGGCGCGCCAATCCCATCGGGTATGGAAAACCGAAGCACGCAATTGTATAATTTCTATACCGATTTCGCAGCCAAAAATCACCTGGAATACATGATGATTGACGCCGGTTGGAGCGATAATTACGATGTTAAAAAGCGTTTGCAAAAAACAGATATCCGCGCGGTAATTCAGCATGCTAATGAAAAGCATGTAGGCATTTTTGTCTGGTGTGTGGCTGCGCCGCTACTGAAAGACCTGGATGCTAATCTTGATTATTTAAAAGACATTGGCGCGGTTGGTATTAAGGTTGATTTTTTTGACCGTGACGATCAGCAAGCCATTAAATGGCTGCAAGTAATTGCCGAAGGAGCCGCCAAGCGCCACCTGATGGTTGATTTCCACGGCTGCTCAAAACCAACCGGTTTGCAGCGCACTTATCCAAATATTGTTAACTACGAGGCTGTACGCGGACAAGAATGTTCAAAATGGGATTTTACAACCAACCCGGTACATCATACTACTTTCCCTTTTATCAGGATGCTGGGCGGTCCGCTGGATTATACACCGGGATCTATGCGCAACAAATCAAAAGATACTTTTAAACCGATAGCCGAGGGATTGCCATCCACCCAGGGTACCCGCTGCCATGAGTTGGCCATGTTTGTGGTGTTTGATCAGCCGCTGGCTGTGTTTTGCGATTCGCCTACTGAGTATGAAAAGTACCCGGATATCGAACAATATTTATCAGCCGTGCCAACCGTTTTTGACGAAACAAAACCGCTTGATGCCAAAGTAGGCGAATACATCGCGATAGCAAAAAAGAAAGGTAGCGACTGGTATGTTGGCGCCATGACCAACTGGGATGCCAGGATTATCAATGTTGATTTCTCTTTCCTGCCCGCAGGCGTTAGCTACACCGCCGATTTGTACGCTGATGCAACCGACGCAGATAAGAATGCCGAGAAATACGAGCATAAAACCATCACCGTTAATCGCTCAACCAAACTGAACCTGAAACTTGCGCCGGGTGGCGGCGCGGTAGTGCATTTGCACGGGAAATAAGGTAAAAGGATAAAGGTGAAAGGTAGGAAAGGGGAACGCTTTAAGTAACCGATGTTAATTAAGTAAATTTATAAAGAGAAGAAGAAGCTAACCAATAACAAATGATCACTGATTTAAAAAAAGAAGTTAAGTTTAACAGCAGCTACATTATAGGGATTTCCTTTATTTCGGCGCTGGGCGGCTACCTGTTCGGTTTTGATTTTGCCGTAATATCTGGCGCGTTGCCGTTCCTTCGCAAAGAGTTCGCGCTTGATCCGCTTTGGGAGGGCTTCCTTACCGGGTCGCTGGCGCTGGGCTGTATTGTGGGCTGTATCATTGCCGGTAGTATTGCCGAAAAATTTGGCCGCAAGCCGGGGCTGATGCTTGCCGCGTTCATCTTTGCGGTATCGTCGTTAGCCATTTCATTTTCAACCTGGCTCGCTTACTTTATCACCATGCGTTTTGCCGCCGGTATTGGCGTAGGGATGGCATCGATGCTGTGCCCCATGTACATCGCCGAGATTTCGCCGGCCAAGGTGCGCGGGCGTAACGTGGCTATTAATCAGCTTACGGTAGTATTGGGCATCCTGATCACCAACCTGTGCAATTACTTTTTGGCCGATGCCGGTGATAACGCCTGGCGCTGGATGTTTGGTTTAGGTACGATACCGGCGCTGGTTTTTATGTTAGGTGTATTATTCCTGCCCGAAAGCCCGAGATGGCTCATGAAAGTAGGCCGCCATGAAGATGCTGAAAAAGTACTTTATAAAATTGGCTCCGAAGAATTTGTTACCTCTACTCAGGAAGCTATCCAAAAATCCCTGAAGGGAGCAACAAGCAAAGAGTCATACCGTGCTGTATTTGAAAAGGCTGTTCGCCCTGCTGTGCTGATCGGCATCACCCTGGCAGTATTTCAGCAGTTTTGCGGTATCAATGTGGTGTTTAACTATACCTCAACCATCTTCGCTTCAGTGGGCTCAAGCCTTAATCAACAACTGTTTGAAACTGTTTCTATAGGTATAGTTAACCTGGTATTTACCCTGCTGGCTATGTGGCAGGTTGACAAACTGGGCCGTAAGCCGTTGATGCTCATTGGCTCCTTAGGGCTATCGATATTTTATATTGTATTGGCTTACCTGCTGCAAAACCATTTATCGGCCAAACTGGTATCTGTATTTGTGCTACTCGCTATCAGCACTTACGCGCTTTCATTGGCGCCTATTACCTGGGTACTTATTGCCGAAATCTTCCCTAATAAAATTCGCAGCGCTGCATCAACAGTGGCTATTGTATCCTTATGGGGAGCCTATTTTATACTGGTGTTCACTTTCCCGATACTGGCTAAGGTATTGGGTACTTACGGGCCTTTTTATATGTACGCGGCGGTATGCTTTTTAGGCTTCGTGTTTGTGTTGAAAAAGGTAAAAGAAACCAAAGGCCAGACCCTTGAAGAGTTAGAAGAAAATTTGATAAGACATTAATAATTATAGCTACATGAACAATTTGTATGTAAATGTTTGGGAAGAGAAGGTAACCATCCCAACCTACGGTATAGGCAAGCCCGATAAAAACCCCATGTTTTTTGAAAAGCGTGTTTACCAGGGCAGCAGCGGCAAGGTATATCCAAACCCTGTTATCGAAAAAATTTACGACGAAAAAGAAGATAAAGAATACACAGGTTTGTACCTGGAGAATAAATATCTCAAAGTGCTGATCCTGCCCGAGCTTGGCGGCCGTATCCAGATGGCTTATGACAAGATCAAGGACCGTCATTTTATTTATTACAACCAGGTAATTAAACCGGCACTGGTAGGTTTAACCGGTCCGTGGATTTCGGGCGGCATCGAGTTTAACTGGCCGCAGCATCACCGCCCAAGTACGTTTGAACCGGTTGATTATAAAACCGAAGAAAACGCAGATGGCAGCAAAACCGTCTGGGTTAACGAGGTAGAGCGTATGTTCCATACCAAGGGCATGGCCGGTTTTACGCTGCACCCTGATAAGGCATACATCGAAATAAAAGCTAAACTTTATAACCGCTCTGCCTTGCCGCAAACCTTTTTATGGTGGGCTAACCCGGCAGTAAAGGTTAATGACGATTACCAGTCGGTTTTTCCACCGGATGTGAACGCGGTTTTTGACCACGGTAAGCGCGATGTATCAACCTTCCCTATAGCTACAGGTACATATTACAAGGTTGATTATTCGCCTGGTACGGATATCTCGAGGTATAAAAATATCCCGGTGCCAACGTCGTATATGGCTATCAATTCTAATTATGATTTTGTGGGCGGATATGAGCATGATTCGCAGGCCGGTTTGCTGCACGTAGCCAATCACCATGTATCGCCGGGCAAAAAACAGTGGACCTGGGGCCATAGCGATTTCGGTGTGGCCTGGGATAGGAACCTGACCGACGAAGACGGCCCATACATTGAACTCATGACCGGTATGTTTACTGATAACCAACCCGATTTTACCTGGTTGATGCCGCATGAAGAAAAGCATTTTACCCAATACTTTATGCCATACCGCGAACTTGGTGTAATTAAAAATGCTACAAAAGATATCTTGCTGGCGCTTGGTTACACCGATGGTAAATTATTGTTAAAAGTTTACGTAACCGGCGAGCAAAACAACCTGAACATCAAATTACAGCACGATGGTAAGGTGTTGCTAAGCGAACAAGTTTGTATTGTACCAGAGCAGGTTTATACCCGCGAGATAGTCATTAAAGATATCAATGAGAACTTATTATTGCTTACCGTACACTCGGCAGCAGGCAAAGAATTGATTAAGTATGATGCAGCAAGCAATAAACTTAATAACATACCGGAAGCGGCCAAACCAGCCCTGTTACCTGCCGATGTAGAAAATAACGAGCAGTTGTTTTTAACCGCTCAGCATTTGGAGCAGTATCGTCATGCTACTTATAGCCCGGTACCATATTATGAAGAAGCTTTACGCCGCGATCCGAAGGATATCCGGAATAACAATGCTTTAGGTTTATGGTACCTGCGCCGTGGGCAGTTTGCTAAAAGCGAGCCTTATTTCCGCAAGGCAGTTGAAACTATTACACAGCGTAACCCTAACCCGTATGATAGCGAGTGCTATTACAATTTGGGTTTGGCCTTGAAGTTCCTGGGTAAAAAGGATGAGGCTTACAAATCTTTCTATAAAGCTACCTGGAGCAACGCCTGGAAAGATAGCGGCTATTTCTCTGTAGCCCAGATTGACCTGGAAAATGGTGACTATGAGCTGGCGCTTGATCATTCGTTATCGTCACTGGATAGAAATGCTAATAACAGCAAGGCTTATGTTTTACGTTCGGCGGCTTTCCGCAAGTTGGGACGTTTTGAAGAAGCTGTTGAGGTAGCCACCACAGCTATAAAAAGGGACGCGTTTAACTTAGGTGCTTTGTTTGAACTGGTTTATGCTTACAAGGCTTTGGGTAATGAAGAAAAAGCCATGAACAGCCTTAACGAACTAACCAAACTGTCACGAGGTTATTACCAAAATTACATTGAGTATGCGCTTGACTACGCTAACGCGGGCCTGTACCAGGAAGCTGCCGATTTGCTTATTTATGCTGTAAATGGTGACGCTACAAGCCCTATGGTGTATTATTACCTTGGCTACTTTGCTTGCCAGTTAGGCAATAACGAACAGGCATCCGGCTATTTCAAACAGGCATCTGCCGCTGATTCATATTTGTGTTTCCCCGATAGATTGGAAGATATCAGTGTGCTAAAGCTTGCCGCTGTTTTAACTCCTACCGATGCCAAAGCGCCATACTACTTAGGCAACTTGTTTTATGATAAACTGCAGTATGACGATGCCATTGCCGCCTGGGAAACGTCGGCACAATTGGATGATACTTTCCCAACAGTGTTCAGGAACCTTGGCATAGCTTATTACAATAAACGAAACGACCCTGCAAAAGCCCTGGCTTGTTTTGAAAAGGCTTTTGCCCAGGATACCACCGATGCCCGGATCCTGATGGAGCTTGATCAGCTTTATAAAAAACTGAACCATGCCGCCGATTCACGCCTGCAATTTGTTGAAGCCAACCTGGAAACTGCCAAACTACGTGACGATGTTTATTTAGAGCGGGCCACCCTATACAATTTCTTGGGTGAGCATCAAACAGCATTTGAGCAGGTGATGCAAAGAACATTTCACCCATGGGAGGGAGGCGAAGGTAAGGCTTCTGGCCAGTACGTTGCAGCCCTGGTTGAAATGGCCAAGCAAAACATCCGCGATGGTAAATATAATGAGGCCGTTGAGCAGTTAACGCAGGCGCAAACTTACCCGAATAATTTAGGCGAGGGCAAGCTGTTCGGCACGCAGGAAAATGATATCTTTTATTGGCTGGGCAGGGCTTATGAAGGCCTGCAGGAAACGGAACACGCAAAGGCTTATTTTGAGCAAGCAGCCATAGGTTTGGAAGACCCGACAGCGGCTGTTTTTTATAACGATCAACAGCCGGATAAGATCTTTTATCAGGGTTTAGCTAAAAAATGTCTGGGTGACAGTACATCAGCAGAGCGGATCTTCAAAAAACTGCTTAATTATGGTATTAAGCACATGGATGATAACGTAAAAATTGATTACTTTGCCGTCTCGCTGCCAAATTTGCTCATTTTTGAAGATGATCTGCAGGTAAGGAACCGCGTGCATTGCCACTTTTTACAGGGACTGGGATACCTCGGTTTACATGATTTTGAGCAGGCACAAAAGGCCTTTACCGAGGTTCTGAAACTTGATGCCGGGCACTATGGCGCGAGGATACATCAAAACATGATAAACCAAATTACCGAAGTAGCCGGTTAAACCAAAATTCACACGTGAGAACTACTCAAAGAAAAACTTTACCGCTGGGCCTGCTTTTCGCATGCTCAATGCTGTTGGCCGGAAGGGCGGCAGCACAGGATGTAACCATTCCTGTTGAAACCCAGCACAACGCGCTGGTATTACAAACCGATGCCGAGAAACACCTGAACATGGTGTACCTGGGTGCAAAGCTTGCTAACGCGGCCGAGTACAGCAGCATCCGTAAAATGTATAAACAAGCAGATGATTCGGGTGTGCAGAATGATGTTTATACACCATCAGGATCGGCAAGTTTGGGCGAGCCTGCTATTACAGTTACCCATGCCGATGGCAATAAGTCATTGAACCTGGCTTATGTGAGCCACACGGTTAGCAAGATTGATGATAACGTTTCTTTATTGGTTGTTACCCTGAAAGATCCTGCTTATGACTTTGAGGTAAAACTATACTACAAAACATACTTTAAAGAAGATGTGACCGAACAATGGTCGGTTATTAAGCACAACGAAAAAGGCGTTGTTACGCTTAACAAATATGCATCGGCTAATTTAAACCTGAAAGGTAATACCACCGGTGGTTTCTGGCTTAAACAATATCATGGCAACTGGGCTATGGAAGTTCAGCCGGAAGAGGCCCGTTTAACCCACGGTATTAAAACTATCGACAGCAAATTGGGTACCCGTGCCAACCTGTACGAGCATTCCATGTTCGCGATATCGATGGATAAGCCTGCTACCGAAGACGAAGGCAAAGTGCTTTATGGCGCTATGGAATGGTCGGGCAATTTCAGGGTTGATTTTGAGCTTGATGTAGCCAATAACCTGAAAATCATCGCGGGCATTAACAACGCTGCTTCCGAGTATCATTTAAAACCGGGTGTTGAATTCACTACACCGGCGTTTTTATACACCTACTCAGATCATGGTAAAGGCGATGCCAGTCGTAAACTGCAAAGCTGGGCACGCCAGTACAAAATTGTTGATGGTAACGGCTCAAGACTTACGCTGTTGAACAACTGGGAGTCTACCTATTTTGATTTTAACGAGAGCAAACTTGCCGGTTTGTTAAAGGATACGAAAAAATTAGGCGTCGACCTGTTTTTATTGGACGATGGCTGGTTTGGTAACAGCCACCCGCGTAACGGCGATAATGCTGGTTTAGGCGATTGGCAGGAGAATAAACAAAAGCTGCCAAACGGAATCAGCTCATTGGTAAAAGAAGCGCAGGCTAACGGCGTTAAATTCGGCATCTGGATTGAGCCGGAGATGGTAAACCCGGCCAGCGATTTGTACAAAGCTCATCCTGATTGGGTGATTAAACAACCAAACCGCCCTGAAAAATATTTCAGGAACCAGTTGGTGCTTGACCTGGCCAACCCTAAAGTACAGGATTTTGTATTTGGCGTGGTTGATGGCCTGTTCACCAAAAATCCTGATCTGGCTTATATCAAATGGGATTGTAACGCGGTTATCTATAATGCTTACTCGGCTTATTTGAAAAAAGACCAGTCGCATATTTATGTTGACTATGTGAACGGCTTGTACAATGTATTGAAACGTGTTCGTGCTAAGTATCCTAAAGTGCCTTTGATGCTTTGCTCAGGCGGCGGCGGTCGTGTGGATTATGGAGCATTGCAATACTTTACCGAGTACTGGCCAAGTGATAATACCGATCCGTTGGAGCGCGTATTTATTCAGTGGGAGTATTCGTTCTTTTACCCGGCAATCACCAGCTCAAACCACGTAACCGATTGGGGCAAGCAGCCTATTAAATACCGTGTGGATGTGGCTATGATGGGTAAAATGGGCTTTGATATTGTTATCGGCAAGCTAAGCGAAAATGATCTGAGCTTCTGCCAGTCGGCCCTTAAAAACTACGATGGTCTGAAAGATGCGATCTGGCATGGCGATCAGTACCGTTTAGCTTCGCCATGGGATAACGATGCCGCATCTATCATGTACGTAAATACTGATAAATCAAAAGCGGTTATGTTCAATTACCTGGTAAATAACCGTTATGGTTCGGGCACCAAAGTTCCGGTACGTTTAAAAGGCCTCGATCCTAACAAAAAATACCGTGTAAAAGAGATTAACCTTTACCCGGGCACAGGTTCGGTATTAGGTAATGAGGATTTAACCTTTACCGGCGATTTCCTGATGAACGTAGGTATCAACCCGGAAACCAGTACTTACCACACCAGTGTGGTATTACAGTTGGAGGCAATCTGATTGAAATAATTTTTATTAAACGAGTAAAGGCTGCCTTATCAGGTAGCCTTTCTTGTTTGGTATAATGCTGAATAAAGGTTTTTCAAAAATCCTTTCTCAAAAGGAATAGCCACGGAAAGATAGGTAGCGGATTTTCGTTTAGGGGGCTGCGCGATTCCCTCCCTTGGGAGGGTGTAGGGAGGGGTTTCAGCGAGAAGCCCAATCGTTGCAAAGGCGTATAAACCCCTCCCTGCCTTCGCTCAATCCCAACACACCCCTCCCATGGGAGGGAGTTACCATTCATATGCTATCCCCAATTTTTACTATTACTCCCTTATCGTTGTTTTATCCTCCAAAGCCATTTTTGCGATCTCATCTTTGCGTTTAAAGCTTACGCCTTTATGTTGCTGTATGTATTTAATCAGGTCGTTGGCGGCTTTAACCATTTGTGGGGTGCCTCCAATACGATCATGGAAGCTGATAGACATTTGGCGGCGTTTAAACTCAGCTTCGGCATAAAGCTGGTCAAACTCCATTTTTACCTGGTTCAGGAACTGATCAACAGAGAAGTTTTTTCCTTCAATAAGTACAATATCATTGTTGCGCAGGGTATACGGCACCACCACAAAATCCTTTTGATTTACGGGGATGATAAATGGTTCGTCGCGGCTCAGGTCGTCAATATGGTATACAAAACCAAGCTCCTGTAATATTTTCAGCGTGTTTTCGCCGCGGCGCAGCCAGTTGGCATTGTAGCCCACGGGGGTAAAACCGGTTACTTTTTTGATGGCGTCGGCGCCATCTTTTATAAATTGTTTTTCCTGCTCGTAAGGCATGGTATATTGTGTAGCCCAATTCATACCATGCGCGGCCGCCTCATGCCCGCGATCAACAATTTCTTTAGCCAGGGTCGGGTTTTTCAGCACTGCCGAACCAACCATGTGCGATGTTACTTTTACGCCCAGTTTATCCCAATTGTCCAGCATGCGGGGAATACCTTCTTTATAACCATACTGAAACCAGGTTGCACCCGGCAGATCGATATAGCCTTTTTGCATATTTTGAGGAAATGGGCTTTCGGCGTTATCCGGCTGCCCCCCCGCTTCAAACTGCATGGATACAGAAACCACCAGTCTTGAGCCATCGACCCATTTTGAGGTGTTAACGTTATTGGCAGCCTGGTGTTCTTTAGCAGATACCAAATTACTGCCTACAAGACCAGCCAAACCCAGTAGGCCGCCTTGTTTCATAAATTCTCTTCTTGAGCTCATGATTTTATTTATTGAAGAAAAGTTTATCTAATGAATAAGTGTTATTTGCTGCAAACTGAAGTAATACAGCAAAAAAAGCAGCGTGGATCAGTTGTGAGGGCAGGATCTCCCAGTTCTCAATCATACAGCTGCCAAATATTAAGATGATCATTACCAGGCCACCGCCAATTAAAGCAGGTTTGGTAAATAAGCCTGATATCAGTAATAAACCAATAGTAAATTCGGCGATGGGAAGCAGGTAGCTGAATGGTGTTACCATAGCTTTGGGCAGCATTGATTTTTCAAAAGTGCCAACCATCCAGTTGCTGAAACCATGAAGTTTAGGTAAGCGAACCAATCCGTGACCAAACATACTGGCTCCGATGGCCAGTCTTAAAAGTAAAAAAGATGTAGTGTTCATTTTCGTTTTGTTTTGATATGTCAAAGTTCCGCATTATCAGGCCCCTGGCGTTGTACATTTCAGGGTATCATATGTAACTTTACAGGTATGGAGATCAAAAACCTTTACCGCCCGTATGAGTTGGAACTGCTTGAAACCAACCAGTACACGGCCAAGCCGCACCGCAATACATTTTTTGAAATGGTTTTTACGTTGGAAGGGAAAGGGATCCAGATCATTAACGGGCACGAATTACCTTATTCATCTAATAAGTTTTTTCTGATTTTTCCGGAAGATCAGCACGGCTTTGAAGTGCATGAGCTAACTCGGTTTTACTTTATCCGCTTTACCGATAGCTACCTGAAAACACAAAGCGAAAAGTGGGTTAAAAAAATGGAATACATTTTTCATAACCACAACCATTTGCCGGGTTGCATTTTGAAAACCGTTACCGATAAACCACTGGTGAGGGCCCTGATTGAAGCTTTACAACGGGAAACATCAAACGAGTTTCCGCAGCATAATGAGGTGGTGGAGCAATTGATGAATACCATTATTACCATTGCCGCCCGCAACATTACCCTGCAGCAACACGCCAATATTGTTAAACAACCATCAACAACTACGCTGCCGCTGCTTAATTACATCCATGAGTATATTTACCAGCCCGAGCGCTTAAAGGCCGAATGTATGGCCTTGTCGTTTAACTTTTCGCCAAACTATATCAGCGAATACTTTAAGAAAACCACGGGTGAAAGTTTGCAGCAATACATCACCAGCTATAAACTCAAACTGATAGAAACCCGCCTGCAATACACCGATAAACGAATGAGCGAAATAGCCTACGAATTTGGTTTTACCGATGAAAGCCACCTCAACCGGATCTTTAAAAAGTACAAAGGTGAAAACCCAACGGCGTTTAGGAAAAGATACGCGGAGGTGAAAGGATGATACTCTATTCTGCAAGAAACCCGACAGGAAGAGAATGTATTAAACAATGCTTTTGGTTTAAATCAATTTTATATCTTTGCCCCTATCTGCTTCCGTAGTTCAATGGATAGAATTATGGTTTCCGGTACCATCGATATGAGTTCGAATCTCGTCGGGAGCACAGACAAAAAGCCCTTGTTTTAGTTAGCAAGGGCTTTTTTTATCAAGAACAAGTTTTTTAACTCCAGATCTCTTTTATTTCGCTTCGAATAGCATAAAACTGCCTTTTCTTTTCACCGGTTTCTTTATACGACCTCATGCTGCACAAATAACATGAACATGGTTTACCTGTGGTTCTAAAAACATTGGTATTACCTGGTAAGTTTGGATTGATGCTATAATTTTTCAATCTCTTTTTAAACCACAACATCTTTAATTCTTGTCGACGCGCTTTGTTCATAGTCAAATATAAAGTTTATTGCATGGGTATTGAAAACAAGTATAAATCCACAAAATCTAAAACACGCCTCGGGAAACACATTTGCGATTACGAGGCACCTACGGAGCCTTAATCTCCCTGTTTTTTGACTATAAACACGATGATACTCCTACGGAGTTGAAAATGTCTTGTACTGAAATGGGTTTACAGATTTTGAGATAATCCTGTTATGTATTTACAGCAAAAGCAAATGTGAACTACTGCCCCAGCGGGGCTATGTGTTTATAGCTTTTAGAAAGCATGTTTTTTGGCTCCGTAGGTGCCTCGTATTAAAGTCTAAGTAGGTGATTTTGGACTAATTTAAACCCGCAGACGACCTAATTGGACGTTGCAGCATAAGCCCTTTGGTTAATTTTTTTAATCAAAAATCTCACTAAACTGATTTAGGTAATCGATTGTAAATTGATTTGCTTTTATTTAAATTTAGAGGGTAAGCCATAACCAATTAACCCAAAGCTTTTTATGAGAAAATTTACTTTGTTAACCGCCTGTGCGCTTTTTCCCGCTTTTTTGTACGCCCAGACAGTGACTGCCCCTAAAAAAAGCGCGCCCTTACCCATTATTGATGTTCACGTTCATGCCATGAAGGTATCGCCCGGCATGGCACCCTTATGCCCATGGTTTTTGAGGGGTATGCCCGGTAGCGATCCCAATTCGGCACCGCCCTCATTTTTAACTACTGGTTGCGCCATCCCGCTGCAGCCCGCGCGTTCTGATAAGGAAATGCAGGACTCGCTCATGGCTACCATGAAACGCCTCAACATGACTATGGTGGTTTATGGCGATGCCGGTATTATCCGCAACTGGAAAAAAGTGGCCGGTGACCGTATTATTCCCGGCATCGGTGTAAGCTCGCCAAACGATATGACTGTAATGGCGTTTACCGATTCGCTTTCATCCGGTTTTTATAAAGTGATGGGAGAGGTGGCGCCGCAATACCAGGGGCTTTCGCCAAGTGATATGTCACTCGATGCGTACTTTGCCGCCGCCGAAAAAAATAATATCCCTGTAGGCATCCACATGGGTACTGGCGGCAACGGCATGGCTAACCTTACATCGCCTAAATACAGGGCTTCAAAAGGGGATCCGCTATTACTGGAAGACCTTTTGGCACGCCATCCTAAACTCAAAGTATGGGTAATGCATGCCGGATACCCAATGGTTGATAATATGATAGCGCTGATGGGTGCTAACGCCTATGTTTATGTGGATATAGCAGGCTTAATCTGGAGTTATTCGCAAGTTGAGGTGAATACTTACCTGAAAAGATTGGTGCAGGCAGGTTTCGGAAAACGGATCATGTATGGCACCGATATGCTGATATGGCCGAAATTGGTTGAGACATCACTGAGTGTAATAGAAAACGCCGATTATTTGTCGTATGATCAAAAACGGGACATTCTCTTCAATAATGCTGTAAGATTTTTCAGGCTCGATCCTGATAAGTATAAATAAAACAGAAACGCCTCAGATCATCCGACCTGAGGCGTTTTCATTATTGCTTTTATAAGATTACAGATCAAACCTGTCAAGGTTCATGACCTTGGTCCAAACGGCTACGAAGTCTTTAATAAATTTATCTTTTCCGTCAGCGCTGCCGTAAACTTCGGCAATGGCCCTTAATTCGGCGTTGGAGCCAAATACCAGGTCGGCACGGGTTGCAGTCCATTTGGCTGCACCTGTTTCACGGTCACTGCCTTCGTAAAGTTCCTTACTTTCAGATGTAGCTTTCCATGCTGTACCCATATCAAGCAGGTTCACAAAGAAATCGTTACTAAGTACACCTTCGTGAGCGGTAAACACGCCATGTTTCGATCCGTCATGGTTAATGTTCAATACCCGCAGGCCACCCAATAACGCGGTTAACTCAGGAGCAGTAAGTGTAAGCAAATGTGCTTTGTCAATCAGTAATTCCTCGGTAGAAACCGGGTACTTTGTTTTGCGGTAGTTACGGAAACCATCGGCCGCAGGTTCCAGGTAACCAAATGATTCCACATCGGTTTCTTCCTGCGATGCGTCGGTACGGCCCGGAGTGAATGGAACGGTAACATTGTGACCTCCATCCTTGGCTGCTTTTTCGACAGCCGCTGTTCCGGCCAGTACGATCAAATCTGCCAGTGAAACTTTTTTGCCAGCAGTCTGGGCTCCGTTAAAGTCTTTTTGGATGCCTTCCAATACATTCAGCACTTTTTGCAGCTGTACAGGGTTGTTTGCCTGCCAGTATCTTTGCGGAGCAAGGCGGATACGTGCACCATTAGCACCACCGCGTTTATCAGTACCGCGGAAAGTGGAAGCCGAAGCCCATGCTGTTGAAACCAGTTCAGATACGCTTAAGCCCGATGCCAGGATCTTTCCTTTTAAGGTGGCCACATCACTTTCAACTATCGGCGCGTAATCGGCAGCCGGGATTGGATCCTGCCAAAGCAGTACTTCTTCCGGTACGTCGGCACCCAGGTAACGTACCCTTGGGCCCATATCACGGTGGGTTAGTTTAAACCATGCACGTGCAAAGGCATCGGCAAAAGCATCCGGATTTTCCAGGAAGTTTCTTGATACTTTTTCGTAAGCGGGATCAAACCTTAAGGCAAGGTCGGTAGTGAGCATGGTTGGCAGGTGTTTTTTCGAAGCATCATAAGCATCAGGGATAATAGCTTCCGCGTTTTTTGCCACCCATTGGTGCGCGCCGGCCGGACTTTTGGTTAATTCCCATTCGTAGCCAAAAAGGTTTTCAAAAAAGTTATTGCTCCATTTGGTTGGGGTTGTAGTCCAGATAACTTCCAGACCGCTTGTAATGGTATCGGCACCTTTACCGGATCCGTAGCCGTTTTTCCAACCGAAGCCCTGCAGTTCAAGATCAGACGCTTCAGGCTCCTTACCTACATTATCTGCAGATGCCGCGCCATGGGTTTTACCAAAGGTATGGCCTCCAGCTATTAGCGCAACGGTTTCCTCATCGTTCATAGCCATACGGCCGAAGGTATCGCGGATATCTTTAGCCGCCATAACCGGGTCTGGGTTGCCGTCCGGACCTTCAGGGTTTACATATATCAGGCCCATTTGTACAGCGGCAAGTGGTTTCTCGAGGTTCCGTGAGTGAATATCGCCATCGGCGTCATCATCAGATACCAGTACGCCATGACCTTCCTGTACGCCATGCGAGCCATGAGCGTAGCGAATATCGCCGCCCAGCCAGGTAGTTTCGGCACCCCAGTAAACAGATTCGTCGGCTTCCCAGGCATCTTCGCGGCCACCGGCAAATCCAAAGGTTTTAAAGCCCATTGATTCAAGCGCGATATTACCGGTAAGGATCATCAAATCGGCCCATGAAATTTTACGGCCATATTTTTGTTTGATAGGCCAAAGTAACCTGCGGGCTTTATCAAGGCTCACATTGTCGGGCCAGCTGTTAAGCGGCGCAAAGCGTTGTAAACCCGCACCTGCACCACCACGCCCATCGCCCACACGGTAAGTTCCGGCGCTGTGCCAGGCCATGCGGATGAACAGGCCTCCGTAGTGACCAAAATCGGCAGGCCACCAATCCTGCGAATCGGTCATGAGCGCGTGAAGGTCTTTTTTTACAGCCTCAAGGTCGAGGCTTTTAAAGGCTTCAGCATAGTTAAAATCTTCTTCCATCGGGTTTGACAGCGAAGAGTGCTGGCGCAGGATGTTAAGCTTTAACTGGTTAGGCCACCAGTTATGGTTGCGTGTACCGCCACCGCCAGCATTGTTTTTCATAGTGCCGTTGTGAAACGGGCATTTACTGATGTCATTTGATCCGTTTTCCATAATGTGTTTATATATTGAATCTGCTGCTTAACCCCTTGGTCAGGTATTAAGTTTTATAAAATTATGATGTTAACTTCAACAATCACAATCAATTAATTCTATAAGCTGATAGCTAAAAACTATAACAGGATTAAATGACGCGAAATCATTAAAATGGAAGGAGAAATGCAATCTATCTAAGGCAAAAGATGGCAAGTAACTTTTATTTTACCTTAATTAATAGGTAAAAAACACTTTTCTAATCAATTTTTAATCTTTTTGTTAACGAATTGTTTAGTTTTGCAATAACCTTAATCTTATTCAGTGTTGAAAAAAATATCCCATCCTGCAACGATAACCCGATCAAAGTCGTCTTATTGAAAATATAGAGATGTTAACAGCTATGTCTGTTAATTGGTTTAGTGATGTTTTTGCTGAAAGATTTAATTAAGAATATACCGGACAAACATGTGTTGCCCGTAACGATATTCCCGATAGTTCTTTAATGGGTATTTTCATTGTAAAATACAGTTTTAGTTAAAAAGCAATGTGTTAGCCAGGGATAGCACATTGTTTGTTTTCTTCTTCGGATGGTTGTATTTCCGATTTTATTCCTTCCAAACAAGTTATCAATACCAATCTTTTTTAGTGTGTAGTACTTCAACGGTATGGCTTGACGCCCGTTTATAATTGCTAATTTGGCGCCATGAAACTATCTGTATTCAGGGTTATTCTGCTTTTTATATTTATGCCTTTTGCCGGTAACGCGAGCGCTTATTGGATGGAGATTAAAGGTTCAGGTAAATTGAACGAAACCGCATATATCCAGGTTTGCTACGGCAATATTGATGAGTTTAGTATCCGGCACCGTGACACAGGAATTGAGCTTGACCGCGCCGGCGATTTTGAGATATCGCTTCAGGATGAAAACGGCAACAAAACAGCACTACCTATGCTTAAAAAAGCCGATTGCTGGGAGGCGGCGTTTACGCCCTCACATAACGGCGTTTACCGTATCCTGGGCATAAACGATACCCATGAGGTTGTTGACCGCTCCAAAACCGGGGGTAAAAATATCAGGCCTATTGATTATTTGTGCTCCGCCTATGTAGTGGGTAACGGAAATATGAATTCAACCCCGGCCCAGCAATTGGATATCATTGTTGGAACCGGCAAAAAGGGATTGATATCGGTTAAAGCGTTTAAAGATGGCCGTATTGCCGAACCAAAAACATCGCTAAGGGTTTTTAATCCGGAAAACTGGGAAAAGGAGCTAATTACCAATGAAGAAGGGGAAGCCTTTTTTAAACCGACCATGCCTGGTTTATATATTATCAGGGAAGATTGGGAAGATCCATCTCCCGGAAACTACAAAGGCGTAGCTTATAAAGCGGTACGCCATCGCTGTAATTACTGCCTGCAGGTTGAGGCATCAGCAATTACAGTTAAACAATAAGCGATTATATAAAAAGAAAACCATTGAGGCCGGAATTTCTTCCGGCCTCAATGGTTTTACAAGATTGCCTCTCTGGTTTACTTTAAGCCGTAAGTGAGGTAACCGCCGTCAACTACGATCTCAGTTCCGGTAATAAAACTTGCTGCATCCGATGCGAGGAACAATACGGTGCTGGCAACCTCTTCAGCATCACCTATACGTTGCAGGGCTGTGGCGGCTGCCAAATGTGGTTTAGCTTCGGCAGGTATAGCATATTCTAATCCGGGTGTTTGGATTGGCCCGGGGCTAAGAATGTTTACACGGATTTTTCTGGCTGCTAATTCATTTGCCGCGATCTGGGCAATTTTATTGACAGCGCCTTTGGTGGCAGAATATACACTGGTGCCTACGTTTGAAGCTGTCGCAACGGTAGAGGATGTGAATATTACCGCCGAGCCATCTGCCAAATACGGAATCAACTTTTGAAGCGTAAAGAAATAACCTTTAACATTGGTATTAAATTGCGCGTCAAAATCAGCCTCGGTGGCTTGTTCAATCGGTGTGAATATGGCTATACCGGCGTTAAGGAAAAGCACGTCCAGTTTGTTACCGCTTTCTGCTACAGCTTTCTCTAAAATTGCTATCCCTTCCAGGTTTGATGTGTCGGAAACTATGGTTTTTAGTTTTGGGCTGTTGATGGCTTCGGCAGCTTTTTGCAGGTTGGCGGCACTTCTGCTGGTGATCCATACGTTTGCGCCGGCCTTAATAAATGCCTGTGCGCTTGCCAGGCCAATTCCGGTACTGCCACCGGTTATAACTACGTTTTTGTCTTTGAAGTTCATTTTTAATTTGTTTATGATGCAAACTTAGGGTAGATTGATTTATTTTCGTTACTTTGTAACTAAAAGTAACAGTAACTTTTGAGTAACCAGGTAACTTATGACAGACATCAACGCATGTATTGCAGGGCACAAAAAGGAGATTATGGCCATCCATGACGCGATGGACGTATTGAGCGGGAAATGGAAAATCTCCATTATATCATCAATTTGCTATTATAACCAGAGGAGGTTTTCTGATATTTTGAATGATGTGGATGGCATATCAAACAAAATGCTCAGCAAAGAACTGAAGGAGCTGGAACAGAATAAGCTGATCAAGCGTACTGTTTTGGATTCTCAGCCTGTCACCGTTCAGTATAATTTAACCGAATATGGTTGGACGTTACAAGGTATTATTCATGACCTTGCCGATTGGGGAAAGAAGCATCGAGAAGTAATTATTGCCGACAGATAAAAAACAAAGGCCTGAAGTTTAATCTTCCGGCCTTTGTTTTGCTTAAGGTGTTCTGTTATTAAAATTTAAGGCTCATACTGCCTATAAACCGGGCAGGTGCCTGTGGCGTTAACCTCACCGACCATGCTTTTTCACTGGTCAGGTTATCAACCTTAAAGCTGATGCGGTATTTTGGCTGATCATAAAACAGCGTTGCATCAAGCAGGGTATAAGAAGGGATAATGATTTTGGTAAGGGTGGTATTGGTTTGGTACGAAGCATTACCGTAGTTACCTCCAAAACCTGCACCTAAGCCCCTCAGGTTGCCTGTAGGGATGCGATAGCTAACCCAAAAGTTCACGGTATGCGGCGAACCCGATAAGCCCGGGCGCAGGCCCTGAGTTGTTGAGTCGCCTTTGGTTACCTTGCTGTCATTATACGCATAACCTGCCACGATGTTAAGGCCGGCGAATGGGTTGGCTGTAAGGTCAACCTCAACGCCACGGCTGCGTTGGTTACCATCCTGTACCGAATAGTTTACTGGGTCTGCCGGATCAGGCCTGATGATATCTTTCACTTCAATATCGTAGTAACTGATGGTACCGGTTAATCTGTGGTCAAGCACATCGCCTTTTACACCAAACTCAAGCTGGTTAGCGTGTTCAGGTTTAAAGGCACTGCCATCTTTAAACACGCCGCTTTTGTTAAAAAAGCCGTTCATGTAGTTACCAAATAAGGATAGCTTATCTTTAAACAGTTCATAAACTACTCCTAATTTAGGCGAGAAAGCAGTTTGTCCGTAAGGACCAGTTTGAACGCCATTGGCGCCAAGACCACCGGCTGTTACGCCTGTAGCGATATTGTAAACACCACCATACTGATAACGATCGGCACGTAAGCTGGCCATCACCAATAATTGATCGGTAACGTTAAATACGTCCGATATGTAGGCGGCGTAAGTATTGTCGCCATTGTTTTCTTTTCTTAATGTTCCTTTGCTGGTCAGCGAGTCGATTTTGAAACGGCTAACACGGTAGCTTGACGGAACGTTGATAAAATCAATTGCCGGCAGGTTAACCGTTACCCTGTCAAAGCTGTTGGAGTTGTTGTAATAATCCAATCCGGCCACTACGCGGTTGCGGTGGTTGCCGATCTTGAAATCACCAATAAAATTTTGTTGCAGGTCCGTAGCTATGAACGATGTATTACCTGCAATAACCTGCGGACTCATGGTAGTTGCCGATTTACCGTTAAGCGCGGTAATGTAACCGTTTATGGTTGAACGTGCACGTGAAATAATGGTTTGTGAGGTCCATTTTTCGGAAATCTTATAGTTAAGCTGAGCAAAAATGTTGATCATCTGGGTTGAATAAGCCAGATCATTGCTCAGGAAGGTTTTATTGTATGGGAAATCAATATCTGCAATTGATTTTGGTGCTACAGGGGTTTTGTTGCCAACATAAGGGTTAAAACGTACTACTGATGTTGCTTTAGCCTGACCAAATTCAATATCGAGCAATAAGGAAAGCCTGTCGGTTATTTGGTATGAAAAGCTTGGTGCAAGGCTTATAGTATTGGTAAAACCAAGATCCTGGAAACTTTTTTGAAAGGAAGTAGCACCGTTTAAACGGAATAACGCTGTTTTATCGGCATTAACCGGGGTATTTACATCCCATGCAATACGGTTAAAATTCCAGCTGCCGCCGTAGTAGGCTACTTCGCCGCCAAAGCCGTTGTAGGGTTTTTTAGTAACACGGTTGTATAAGCCGCCGTAGCTGCTGGAGATACTGGTACCAAATAATGTAGCAGATGGCCCCTTGATGGCCTCAATACGTTCCAGGTTTACCGGATCGATAAAAGAAAATGCCGCGCCTGCAACACCGTTACGAGCGTTAGGCTCGGTTTCAAATCCGCGCGAACGGAAAGTAACCCTGCCCTGATTGGCTATCATCGGGATACCTGCACCCGGTACGTTTTTAGAGATACTACCCAGATCAACCGCAACCTGCTCCTGGATCAGCTCTTTAGAAACTGAGTTGTAAACCTGCGGGTTTTCCAGATTTTTTAAAGGAAGACGGGCGATATAAACACTCTCTTTTTTTGAAAACTTGTTGGTGTTGGTAGTTATGGTTACCTCCTGCAGGGCCTGAACGTTCTCTTTCGGAAGTTGATAATTAACCGTAACGGTTTGCCCTGCGGTAACTTTTACCGGGATATCTTTTTCGGCTGCGCCCAGCACCTGTACCTTGATGGTATAATTACCTTCGGCAATGTTGTTAAAGGAGTAATTACCATTTTCGTCGGTAAGGGTGGTTTTGGCGAGTTCGGTGATGGAAACTGAGCCCGATGCCAGTGGCCGGCCATCTACCAGGGTTACTTTACCTGTGATATTGCCCGTTGTTTGGGCCTTTAAAGCAAGTGGTGTTATAAATAGAAATGCGAGGATGATGGAGAATAAGGGTTTCATCAATAGTCAATATGAGTTAGTGTAACTTAAACGCCGGCAAATATAGTCGCTTATTTATATTAAGTCTAAATAAAATGAAATTTGATAGGATGTGTTGCTTTTGTCGGCCTTATAGAAATAATTGTTTGTAAAATGTTGCTAAAACGTTTTTTAATTTGTCAGTTACAGCACTTAACTTTAAGGCCAATCAAATCAATCAATAAACCTGTAATCTTAAATCAAAATTTAATGAACCTGAAAAAGTGTTTACCTGTAATAATCGGGGGCTTGTTGCTTAACACTGGTGTATTTGCCAAAGTAGTAATGCCGGGAGTTTTTAGCGATAACATGGTTTTACAGCAAAAAACAATGGCCCGCGTATGGGGTAAGGCCGATGCCGGTAAAACCGTAACTGTTACCTCATCCTGGAATAATAAAACCTACACAGCGGTAGCCGATGCCGATGGTAACTGGAAGCTGAAGATTAAAACACCATCATACGGTGGGCCGTATAAGGTTACCATTGCCGATGGCAGAGATCCCGTTGTTTTAAATAATGTATTGATAGGCGAAGTGTGGATCTGCTCAGGCCAGTCGAACATGGAAATGCCTGTAGCCGGTTGGGGCCAGGTGAATAATTACAAGGAAGAGATCGCCAATGCCAATTATCCCCAAATACGCTTATTGCAGGTATCGCAAGCTAACAGCCTGATACCGCAAACCGAAGCTAAAATAGCTAACAACGGCTGGATGGTATGTTCGCCTCAAACTATTGGCGAGTTTTCATCGGTAGCTTACTTTTTTGCGCGGGAAATCAACAAGCAGGCAAATATTCCGATTGGCGTGGTCAGCACCAATTGGGGTGGTACCATGATTGAAGCATGGAGCGATGAAAATACATTAACCGGTAATCCCGTATTTAGTCAGCAAATCAAACAACAGCAGGAAACAGCCAAAACCGAAAGTCAGCAAACTTTTGCACAAAAACTGGACGCCTGGAACCAACAGGCTACGGCGGCAGATTGGGGCTATACCAATAACAACGCTTTTAACCCTGATACAACAGGATGGAGAACCATGGCATTGCCCCAGTTTTTTGAAAAAAGCGTATTGGGCGATTTTGACGGCGTAGTTTGGTTCCGGAAAAAGATCACTATCCCGGCAACTTGGGCCGGACAAGATGTTAAAGTTAACCTTGGTAAGATTGATGATAACGACATAACCTGGATCAACGGTGAAAAAATAGGCGCTACAGAAGGTTACTTACAATCTCGCAATTACACTATTCCCGGTTCAAAAGTAAAAGCCGGTGAAACAGTGATTACCGTGCGCGTTTTTGACAGTGGCGGCGGTGGTGGCCTTTATGGTGTTGACGATATGCAATTGATCTCGGCTTCGGGAGAAAAAATTAGTTTGGCCGGCAATTGGGATTATAAAGTAGGTTTTAATATGAAAAGCCTGCCGCCTGTACCGGTTGCAAATAACCCTAACAGGCTTGCAGTATTATACAATGCCATGATCAATCCGCTTACACCGATGGCAATCCGCGGTGCTATCTGGTACCAGGGCGAGGCCAATACCGGCCGGCCAGCCCAATATAAAGATCTGTTTGAAGGGATGATAAAAGGCTGGCGCAGCATCTGGAACGAAGGTGATTTTCCTTTTTACTTTGTACAGCTGGCCAACTGGCAGAAACGTGATACCGAACCTGTCCGTTCGGGGTGGGCCGAGTTAAGAGAGGCGCAGACCCAAACGCTTGAATTACCAAATACAGGCATGGCCGTAGCGGTAGACCTTGGCGAAGCCGATAATATCCACCCTAAAAATAAACAGGAAGTAGGCCGGAGACTGGCACTGGTGGCCCTGGATAAAACCTATCACAAATCGCAGCCTTATTCAGGACCGATGTATAAATCGCAAAAAATTGACGGCGATAAAATTGAGTTAAGCTTCAACTTTACTGATGGAGGCTTAAAAGCCCAGGGCGGCGACAGCATGCAGGGATTTGCCATAGCAGGTGAGGATATGAAATTTCATTGGGCTACAGCAGTAATAAAAGGCAACAAGGTTATTGTGAGCAGTCCCGATGTTAAAAGCCCGGTAGCGGTACGCTATGCCTGGGCCAACAACCCGGTGAGTACTTTATACAACGGGGTAGGATTGCCTGCTTCGCCTTTCCGTACAGATAATTGGGAGGGGAAGTAAAAAGCATAGTATTTAAACGACCGTCATTGCGAGGTACGAAGCAATCCTAAACTATACAGGGCGGAGCTGCTTATAGGGGATTGCTTCGTACCTCGCAATGACGGTTGTTATCATATAATGGAGCTACAACAACGGCCTCGGATCAAATATCACCCTGATGGAATTTATTTTGCCTTCAAATACGTGGTACCAGCCGCAGCTGAATATGGTTGTGCGGCCCATATCTATATCGTAAAAGATGCAAACGTCATCGCCATCGCTGAATACGCGTTTGATATCATATTTTAACTTCATCTTACGCATATCGGTGAAATAGGCTTCCGCGCCATCGCGTTCGCCAAGTACGCCTACAAATTTCAGGTCGCCGGCGGTGTAACCTCGGGCTGCCGCAAAATCTTCTTCATTTAATGCTTTTATAAATTGCAGTACTATATCGTTAGCGCTGCCATGGGGTGCATTTGCTTCTGTCGCCATAGGAATATATTTTAGTTACAATGTGATTGTTTTATAACTATCAATAATTATTCCTAAGCGCTGCCTTTACCGGAAGTTTTTAATACAGCACAAATTTTTTGCTGTATACTATTTTGCTATCATGGTAGATATTTAATACCCAATTACCTTTTAAAACCTCCGATTTTTTTTCGAGCGTGTAACTGCTGTTATTCACCATGTTTGCTGGGATGGCCAGGGGATATTTTAGGCTTGTATTGGTGGTGCCTTTGGCAGGATCATACACTGCCGGAAGTACCCATTCAACCTCGACAGGAACAGTGCTATTCCCATCGGCCGATACCTTGTATTCGGCACCAAATTGGATGCCCAATTTAGCCGGGATCCTTTGCGTTCTTTTTACCAGTACTGAGGTGTCGGTCACGTTATGGTAACCTGTAGGCGAACCGGCCATGGGTTCTTTGGCTACTGTTTTTGATGTATAAATGCCATAGCTTATTTCGGCAATTTCAAATGTATGTACTACCGTTTGCTGGGCGTTTGTACGTAGGTTGATAAGCAGCAAGAAGGCGATTACGCCAAGTGATAAAGGTTTGATCATTGTGTAAAGATTTATGGTTTTGCTAAAGTAATAATTGCCCCTTTCATTATCATATAAAGCATTAAAAAAATAGCTTAAATTTATTAGGATGAAAAAGCATTACGTAATCAAGCTAACCGGTAAGCGCCCAACGTTTCCTAATGACATGACCGATGATGAGCGGCTTATCATGCAGGCGCATTCTGAATACCTGAAAGGAAAGATGAAGGAAGGGCTGGTACTTATCTTCGGCCCCGTTTTCGACCCTAAAGGTGTTTACGGTTTGGGCATTGTGGTTGTTGATGATGAAACACAAGTGCAGGAAATCATCGCCAATGACCCGGCCAATGCGCTGGGGACTTATGAGGTTGCATTGATGATGGCCTTGACGCAGGCTTAGTTTAGGCTAATAACAAAGCCGCCCGGTATTACCCGCGCGGCCTAAAATCAAAACAACAAAATTAAAAAAATTAATTAAGCGGTGGCTGCAGTTGGGTAGTTACACCAATGCGGTTCCAGGCGTTAATGGTGATGATAGCCATAATTACCTGTGCTAAATATTTTTCGTCAAATAGTTCGGCTGCTTTTTTATAAGTTTCGTCAGATACGCGGCCGGTGATCAGGGTTACTTCTTCAGTTAAAGCCAGGATAGCGCGTTCCTGTTCGTCAAAGAAAGGAGCTTCATGCCAAACGCTGATATTGTAAATTCTGCGTTCGGTTTCACCTGCTTTGCGGGCGTCGGTAGTGTGCATATCCACACAAAAGGCACAGCCATTAATTTGTGAAGCACGAATCTTGATCAGGTCTTTATGACGGGTAGTTAACTCGGTGCTTTCAATGTATTTTTCAAGGGCTATCATGGCCCTGTATCCGGCTGGTTCGGCGGTGTTGATTTTTAAGCGGTTCATGTTTTTTTCTTTTTGTTGATACAAAGTTGGGGATAAACATGCCCTCAAAAAATGAACTGAGTTTAAGAAAATCAGATTTTTTTGGCCCTGATCCTGCTTAAAAACTGAGGGGTGAAGCCTAAATAGGAGGCCAGCATATACTGAGGTACCCGTTGTACAAAGCCCGGAAAAAGGCCGGTGAAGTGTCGATAGCGCTCTTCGTCGTTCTGATTAAAAATATAACCGATGCGCCTTTGCGATGCTACAAAGGCTTTTTGCATCATTACCCGGAAATAACTCTCCATTTGCGGCACAGCTCCGAATAGTGCTACACGGTTCTTTTCGCTAAGCAGCAATAATTCTGAAGCCTCGATAGTTTGAATATAGGTGGTAGCCGGTTGATGGTTAAGCAGGCTGTCCTGGTCGGCAATCCACCAGCTTTCCAAACCAAACTGGATAATTTGCTCGTTAAGTTTATTGTTAACAAAATATTGCCGTACCAGGCCTTTGATCACGAAATAGTTGCCCGCGCAAAGTTTGCCCGGCTCCAGAATAATTTCTTTCTTTTTAAATTTCTTCAGTTCAAAATGCTGGCAAATGATTTCCTCATCAGCCGGGGATAGTTGAATGTATCGTTTAATATGGTTGATGAGTTCGGGATACATAGATCAGGCGCAAATTAGTTGGCACAAATCTCAGAAATTGGATTCAATTAATGAATTTGTGTTTGTAAGTATACTATTGAACATAAATGCTATCTACGCCTAAGATCAAATAGATCATGAAAAAAGATGTTTCCATATGCTCCAATGTTCATTCCCCAAATTTTTGACTGGATACTGAATTATTGAAGATTTTAATTCCCGGTAATTTTGGTAGTAGTAGGTTGACAATTTTAGTATTCTTTCGTTGCCGGCTATCAAGTATAGATATTCATTAGCATTATTCTTATCAGATGTGGTATAGGTCAAGAATCCGTCAATGGTATTTATTTGATAAGTTTTCGTGAAGCCAAGACCAAAGTTGGGGACTTTGGTTATCGTGTTATCATTAATAATGATTTTGGGTGTTTTATGATTTAATTGATTCCCAATCAAACTAATTACGGCGCTGTTAAGAATGATAAAAGGAAATGATAGGAAATGAATGGGCGCGTCGTGGGCAAAAAGAACATCGAAATTAATGAAAGCATAAACAATTATAAGACACCACAAAAACAGGCAGATCAGCAAAAAGAATTTAGGCCAAAATTTGAATTTCGATTTCATGGGTTATCGTCAGTAAACTTTACCTGTGCCGTCTAATTCTGCCTTTTCTTCATAATTTAAACTCAAATCATCTTCAATTTTTTGCCTTGTTGGGCGCAGGTAAATAAAGTAGGCTATGATGGCGCCTGTTATGCCCAAAAAAATCATATTACCGGTTAATAAAAAGCCTACAATGCTAAATAATGAAGGGCCTTCAAGTAAGGCCAGCCTGACAATAGTTGCAGATTGATAGGCCATAAGTTTATCCTTCAAGGTACTATCGCTTTTGATATTACCCAATAATTTCAGGAACAGGAAATGGCCCGCGATAAAACAGGTTACAGCTAATATAGGTGCTATATAGATTAGCATATCATTGCCTGCGCTTTTTACCGGGTTTTTAGGGATGATAAATGTGACTGCTACAAATAATGTCTGGCCCGCTACAAGGGCCATGTGTATTATTGGGAGGGTTTTTACGATGGCCGCCGGGCTTTGGTTTTGTACTTGTTTGCTAATCATGTGATATGGCTGGTATTTAATTGCAGCAATTTAAATAATAAATTGGGAAATGGTCACAAACCGCCCCGATAATGTCGTTTTTGCCCCTCTTATCCCGGAAGTATCCTCCCTAACTTTATCCTAAACAAAATCAAAACTATCATGACAACTAAGGAAATTGTATTGCAGGTTCTGGACGCTTTTGACAATAACGACGTGGAGAAGATCTTAAGCTTTTTTGCAGATGATGTAGAATGGACTATGAGAGGATCATCTGTAACTGTTATGAACGGCAAGGATTCGGTTTATAAGTTTTTCGGCGGAATGGAAGATATAAAAATGGTTTCATCAACTAAAGATCATATCGTGGTTGATGGTAATATCGCCGCAGTTGACGGACTTGTTCAATGTAAAGGCAAAAACGGGGAAGAAATGGCTATGTACTATGCCGATTTTTATGAGCTGGAAAATGATAAAGTAAAAAAGCTTAGCTCGTATATAGTTGATAAAAAAGAATAAGCACCATCATATAGTTGATGGCGCTACGCCGAAGGTTTTCTTGAAAGAATATGAAAAGTGCGACAGGTTTTCGAACCCGACATCAAGGTAAACATCCGATGGTTTGCGCCCTTTTTCACGGATAAGGAAATAAGCTTCGTTCAGGCGCTTTTGCTGCAGCCACTGGCCCGGCGGGATTTTAAAGATTTTTTCAAAATCGCGCTTAAAGCCCGCGAGGCTGCGGCCTGTGAGGCGGGCAAACTGGGCAGTTGGCACGTTATACATATAATGCCGGTTCATGTAGGCTTCCAGGTCTATTTTATGCGGTTCGCTGAAATCGAACAGAAAGTTTTTTAGTTCGGGTTTCGCTCTTAACAATAGCTCAATTGCCTCACGGGTTTTGAGCTCGGCCAGTTGCGCGTTAAGCTGCGCCCCATAGGTGAAATAGGGCAGCAGCGAATCAAAATAGCCTTTTATAAAGGGATCATTAGTCAGTTCAATTAAAGGTTCACCGGTATAATGGCCAACTGGCGGGAACTTGTTTTCGGCTGCATAACGACGTAAAAATCCCTGCTCCAGAAATATATTGATCGATTTAAAATCGCCGCCCGGCGCTGGAACTTTTACTGATTTTACCAGTTGATTGCGGCGTACCAGGCCAATCATTCCCTGTTTAAAAACCTGTTTTTCATTATTGCTAAGCGAATGTACTTCGCCCGATATGATGTACCCAAACGCGTGTTCGGGTACAAACTGCTCGTTGCCGCGTTCCCTTTGCTCGGTACAGGAGTAAAGCAGGTTATTGAACTGGATATGGCTTTTATCTTCCATGTTTTGCTTAACGCTAATATAAATCAAACTTATTTCATCTGGCTGGTGATGAGCCCGTCGAAAGCACGGTCAGATAGCAGCTTGCGTAAAAAAAGCAGCAAGGAAGCCATATAGCCGCCATGGTAGCGGGTTTTGGGTTTTTTACTGGTGATGGCTTTGCGTACCAAGTTCACTATTACCATTGGGCCGGGAATTTTGGCCTCAACGGTTTGGGTTAACATGTTTGCGAACTTATTTGCTATAGAAGCGTATGCTCCCCTGCCAGAAACTTTAAGCAGGTTATCCGCCGCTATGCCACTCCATTCAGATTTAATGCCCCCCGGTTCAATAACCACTACGTTGATGCCAAATTGCTTTACCTCGTTGCGCAAACTGTCACTCATTGCTTCCAGCGCAAATTTGCTTGAATGGTACCAGCCGCCCAGCGGCGCGGCAAATTTGCCGCCAATACTTGAAATATTGATGATAGTACCCGAACGCTGATCACGCATGTAGGGCAACACCAACTGGATTAAGCGAGCAGCCCCGAAAACATTTACTTCGAGCTGATACCGGGCATCGCTCAACGGCACGTCTTCAATAGCTCCATACGAGCCAAAACCCGCATTATTAATGAGTACATCTATCCGGCCTTCGGCTTTTATAATGGTTTCAATGCCATCTATCATTTCGGTTTCCTTGGTTACATCCATGGCCAGTATCTTTACGCCAAGCTTGCTGATGTCTTCCATTTTTTCAACCCGGCGGGCGGCACCATATACTGTATGTCCATCTTTCAATAGTTCTTCGGCAAATGCTTTCCCCATACCGGCCGAGGCGCCGGTTACCAATATTACTTTCTTTTCCATTGTTTCAATTTTGATATTTTATTTGCTGTATGGCATTAGCCTTACAGCAAAACAAAGGTCGGATTAAAACAAGGGGGCAGGTTTGGTGTGTGGCTCAAATTTGCTTTGGTGTGGAGCTCAATTTTTTAGGCGAAAGGGAAAAGGTTAAAGGCGAAAGGTTTATTTTTTACGATTGATTAAACTTCTTCCAACGTCAGCAGGTTGTCAACACCCGCCCTGTCGGCTAATGATTTAAGGTGTTTTTTGCCGCCGTCTTCAGGTTTTACTACGGTGAGATAGGTTTTGCCCCGTTCGGTACTTACGTAAAAGGCCTGATTATTGTCTTCAATCCGGGCTATGGCCTCGGCGACAGAAATCACTACCCTTGGCCTGTCTAACGATTCATAATAACCAATGTGGGTGATCTGTTCAATCGGGCTTGATGCCTTGGGTTTATCGATGCAGTTTACCTGATAGCTTGCCATAAGTATAAAGAGGTATGGCTAAAGATATGCTTTATTAAATAAGATCACACTAATCTGCGGAGATTATCAGTATAAACACATTTAAGCTATCCTAAGATGACAATTACACCGTTTAATTTTAAAACCCTTACTTTTGCCGCTTATTAATTCCAGCAAATTTGTATTCAAAAGAACAGGCAACTCAATTAAAACAGGCGTTTTGGACAGCGTTCGGGCAGTATCTCAAACCCCAGCTTTCGGCAGATGGTCTGCGCACTAACTGGGTGAACTATAAAACAGGTATCAAGCACCTGTACTTTAAAATGGAAGCTGATAAAAAATCGGCTTTTATAGCTATTGAAATGAGCCATCCTGATGCCGACATTCAGCAATTGATGTTCGATCAATTTATGGAATTAAAGAATGTACTCAACGCTCAGCTTGATGAAGAATGGGACTGGCAATTGCATACTATCGACGAGTATAACAAAACTGTAAGCCGGATCATTAAAAGATTACCCGATGTAAGTGTATTTAAACAGGAAGACTGGCCCGCGCTTATCTCGTTTTTTAAACCAAGGATCATCGCGCTTGATGAATTCTGGAGTGTAGCGCAATATAGTTTTGAATTGTTTAAGTAAACTTTAAGGCTGGATAAAGTGAAAACTTACGAAGTTTTTAAAACTTCGTAAGTTTATAATTCTCAAGCGGAAAAATCTTACGCTACGTGTGCCACGTCATCACCGGCTCCTAAAAAGCAGTGATTTACAGTGTCAATAATATCGCTGATGTTAAAGGGCTTGGCAATAAAAGCGTCGGAACCGTAATTACCTAATGATTCGAGTACGCGCGGGTAGGCTGATACCATCACCACCGGAATGTGCGCTGTAGCCGGGGTTGTTTTGAGCATGTGGCAAAGTTCGCCACCATTAATACCGAATAAAATGTAGTCCAAAATTACAAGATCGGCATTGGCTGATAGGGCCGCCTTGCATATGTCATCAGTATAATTCAATACCTCAACTTCGTAGTGCTCCATTTCAAGAGCATCTTTCATCACTTCCAAAATATCCTCGCTATCATCAAGGATCAAAATTTTTTTTGACATAAATAATAATTGGTAAAGGAGACAACGCTGGGAACGTTTCTTTTGTTTTCAAAGTTATGTCCAATTATTGTAACAATCAAGTCACAACCTGAGGCTATAAAATTACAGCTTCAGGCTGTCTACCATACTATGAACAGATGTCAAAACTATATCAAGATTTGCAGGGGAATCAGTTACTTTCGAGATCATAATTCCGCCCTCGATCATTGCAATCATGCTTAAAGCTGTCTCTGTAATATTAATGTCCGGTTTTAGTTCGCCGGCTTCAATACCTCCTTTAATAAGGTTTTCGATGCCGGTTTTCCAGCGGATTACCGCTTTGGCAGCTTTATCTTTTAACAGCGGATTAGTGTCATCGGCATCAACAGCGGTGTTCAGGATAGGGCAGCCGCCGGGGATAAAATCACCCCGGGTAAAACTGTGATATACCTGGGCGTAAACCAATAGCTTATCATGATAGCTGGTAGCCCGTTGAATGCGCTCCTGGATCTGTTTACGCACCTTGCCCGAGTTATATTCAAATACTTCGGCAGCTACTTCTTCCTTGTTTTTAAAGTTGCCGTAAATGCTGCCTTTGGTAAGGCCGGTAGCCTCGGTAAGGTCAGAAAGAGAAGTGCCCGCGTACCCCTTTTTATTAAATACAGGTGAAGTACGCTCAATTATGAACTGACGCGTACGCTCGGCTTTTGACAATTCGTTTTCCATAATACAAATATACCAACTGGTATTTAGTTTTTAGTGATCACTAACAATAACAACAGGTCTGTTTTGTTTTTTACGGCTGATAACCAGGAACAGGAGCGGCATAGCCAGTAAGAATACCAGGCCAGAAAACAGGTAAGCATCCAGGTAGCTTAGCAGTGATGATTGCCTGTTGATGGTGCTGTCGATAACTGCTATGGCCTTGTTATGCGCGTCGAACGATGAGAAACCCCGGCTGCTGAAATAATTAGTTAACTTGGCTATCCTTGCCGTAGTTTGATCGTTAAAGATATTGATGTTCTGCAACAAGTCACTGCGGTGCAACCCGAAACGTTGGGCTACGTAAGTATTGATAACCGCTATACCGAAGGATCCGCCTAACTGCCTCATCATATTATTAAGGGCTGTACCCTGTGGAATATCTTTAGGTTCAAGACCGGATACAGCCAAAGCGGTAAGCGGAACGGTTAATAACGCGATACCCATAGCCCTATAAATAAGCGGGCCAACAAGGTCGCCGGGGGATGCCTCCAGATTCATGTGCGACATTTGCCAGGTAAATGAGATGAAGATAACGAAGCCCGCGGTGATAATAACCAGCGGTGATACGCCCTTCTTCAGCAGCGTTGCTGAAAACAACAAACCCACAATGGCCAGCACCGCGCCCGGTAATAAAATAAGGCCGGTAATGGTAGGCGGAAATAGTAACACCCTTTGTGCAAGTACCGGTGTAAGGAATACGGATGTAAATAACCCAAAGCCGGTCACAAATGTAAGGATGGCGGCAACTGCCAGAGATTTACTTCGCAATACACGCAAATCAATAACCGGGTTAGGGGTTGTCAATTCCCACCAGATAAATGTGCTTAACGAGATAACAGCTACAATAGTTAAAACGATAATGTAATTGGCAGAAAACCAATCGTCAGTTTCACCACGTTCCAGCACAGTTTGAAGCGATCCAATGCCTATGATCAGCAGGAGAATACCCCACCAATCTACACTTTTTACTTTGGCTTTTATCTCAGGTTCGGTAACCAGCAATAAGCTTGATACGGTTACAGCGATACCGATAGGGATGTTAATGTAAAAGATCCATGGCCAGGTGTAATGCTCGGTGATAAAACCACCAAGTGTAGGGCCAATTGTAGGGCCTAAAAACACGCCTACACCAAATAACGCGCTGGCTATGCTTACGCGCTCCTTACCATAAACCTCAAATACAATGGCCTGCGATACTGATAGCAATGCACCGCCGCCAATGCCTTGCAAGAAGCGGAAGGCGACCAGCGTCCAGATATTTGAGGCCAGCCCGCACATAGCCGAAAAGAAGGTAAACGCGATGATGGAGCCGATATAATAATTGCGGCGACCGAGTTTTGTGGTCAAAAAGCTGGTCATGGGTATTACTATAATGTTAGCTATGGCATAAGCCGTAATAACCCAGGAAGTATCTTCAAGCGTGGCGCCAAGGTTACCGCTCATGTGCGATAGGGCTACGTTTACTATTGAGGTATCTATCAGTTCCATGATAGCGGCGGCTATAACGGTTATGATAAGGATGCTTTTTTTCATTGGAGTATGAATTATGTACTAATAATCGTCCTAAAAAAATACCAATCGGTATTTTTTTAGGGTAAAAAAATTAAGCCAGAGAATTATCTCTGGTGAAGGGCTTTCAGGGCTTCGGCTGGGTTTGACAGGAACAAGCGGTAAAATGGCTCGGTACCACCAACACGGATTTCGAAGTTATTGCTTTCAAAACCGGCAATAAACTCATCAGCAACCTGTGAAGCTGGGATACCGTTATGACCACCAATCTCTGCCGAAAATTCGGTATCAACCAATGGTGGCATCAATTCAAATACTTTAACATTGGTATCTTCTAAAGCTACCCTTAACGAGATGGTATATGAGTGTAAAGCAGCTTTACTTGCCGAATAGGTAGAGGTTTGTTTACCTGGCAAAAATGCAACTATTGATGATACGTTTACGATGGCAGCTTCGCTTTGTTGTTGTAAAACAGGCAACAATTTTTCATTTAAACGGATAACTGAAATATAGTTGGTAAACATTTCTGCTTGCGCGTTTTCGAAAACATTAGGCGTAGTAAGCAGGTCGTTGATTGATGCTGCACCGGCGTTATTGATCACTACGTTCAATTGAGGGAAATCTTTAGTCAGTTTTGCGGTTAACGCTTCTACATCACCTGCATTTGATATATCGGCTTTAATAGCAGTTACGTTTTGCAATTGGGCCGCTGCTTTATCCAAACGTTCCTGGTTACGGCCAACTATAATTACATGGTTATTTTTAGCTGATAGTTGTTTTGCAATTTCAAAACCTATGCCGGCACTGCCGCCGGTAATAAGTACTGTATTTTGTGAGTTTTTCATTTTGTTGAGTGTTATTAATTTCGACAAGACAAAAATATACCGATTGGTATATTTTTTTATCATCTTTCTGTCATTGTTGTAAATACTTGGTTTTTAAGGACGGAGGGGAGTTTGCGCTCGATTGGACGAGTACAATTGTTAGAAAACTATGTCATTGCGAGGAGGAACGACGAAGCAATCTCGTAGCTATGCAAATCGAACATGCATTAGCTACGAGATTGCCACGCTTCGCTCGGAATGACATGAGTTTTTGGGATGTTTTGAAAAAGCCTTTTACGAAAGTATAAACACCGATAAACTCCTCGGCCCGTGGGCACCGATAACTAATGATTGCTCAATATCAGCCGTTTTTGAAGGACCGGAAATAAATGCGCCATAGCCGTAATCGGCCGCGCCAATGACCTGGTAGGCCTGGGCCATGGTAGGCACAAAATTATCTTTGCCAATCACAACTGCCAGATGCTGGGCAATAAAAGGTAATACCCGGCTGCCCATATCCTTTTCGGTGAGCCAAAGTGCGCCGTTTTCGGCAACGCCAAGTTTGGTGCGAAGTACCGTTAGTTCCACATCGGCAAAGTTGTGGCCGTCTTCGTGTTTTACGGTTTCGGCATAAATGTAATCGCTCAGCTCATCAAGGGCCGATATGATCTTCACCCCTGGTTTAAATTCATTATTGATGATGGCTTTGATCTCGTCAAAACCATTCACCTCGTAAACAAAGCTGCCGCCTGCTGTAGCTATGGTTTTGTATTTTGATACCAGGTCCGTTCTGACATCGGTTAACGTATTCAATACCTCCATATCAGGCAGAGGCAAAGCTGCTGGCTGATTAAATTTTACAGCGGCTAATATTTTTTCGCGGCTCATGAGTTTTTTGCTCCTTTCCTTTTGGCATACCACTCGCCAAATGATTCGTCGGGTGCTTTAGGCATTTCTCTTTGGTTATACCAGGGGTTTAATTTATTGTTTACCGCGAATGGGGCATATTTAAATACCAGTCGACCGGTTTTGCCGCCCATACGGTATAGTGTCGGCGATGCCAGCGTTAAAGCCATGGCTTTCATGGCCATAGTTTTTGCTTTAGGCGAATATCCCTCCTTCACTATAACCTGCCGCCATTTATACAACTGATCATGAATATCAATCTTTACCGGGCATACATTACTGCACGAACCGCAAAGGGTAGAGGCAAAGGGCAGATCGGCATATTTTTTCATATCCAGGTTAGGGGCCAGGATAGAACCAATTGGCCCGGCAACGGCTGTATGATAACTATGCCCACCGCTTTTACGATAAACCGGGCAGGTGTTCATACAGGCTCCACAACGGATACATTTTAATGAGTTGCGGAATTCCTCACGACCCAGTTGGATGCTGCGACCGTTATCAACAATAATAATATGAATTTCGCTGCCATCCTGCGGCTTGCTAAAATGGCTCGAATAGGTTGTAATTGGCTGTCCGGTGGCGCTGCGGGTAAGCAGGCGCAAAAATACACCCAGGTGCTTTCTTTCGGGAATGAGTTTTTCAATACCCATCGAGGCAATATGGATCTCGGCCAGGTGCGCCCCCATATCGGCATTGCCCTCATTGGTGCAAATCACAAATTCGCCGGTTTCCGCAACGGCGAAGTTAACACCCGTAAGTGCCGCGCGACGGGTTAAAAATACCTCGCGCAGATGCTGGCGGGCCGTTTCCGTCAATATTTTAGGATCCGATTCGCCTTTGGCCGAACCTAAATGCTCGTGAAAAATATCGCCTATCTCTTCTTTCTTTTTGTGGATACACGGCAGCACGATGTGGCTTGGCGGTTCATTGGCCAATTGTACAATGCGTTCGCCAAGGTCGGAATCAATTACGTCGATGCCATGGTCTTTCAGGTAGTCGTTCAAATGGCATTCCTCGGTAAGCATCGATTTACTTTTTACCATTTTGGTAATACCGCGTTGCTCAAGCAGGCTGTGTACAATCTGGTTATGCTCTGCAGCATCGGCAGCCCAATGTACTATGATGCCATTTTTAGTGGCGTTGGCCTCAAACTGCTCCAGGTAGGTGCTTAAGTTTGAGAGTACGTTAAATTTTATTTGCGATGCCGTTTCACGCAGTAATTCCCATTCGGGGAGTTTATGCGCGGCAATATCCCTTTTGGCGCGTACCCACCACAGGGTTTCATCGTGCCAGTTTACACGGGGTTCATCGCGGTTAAAGTCGGCAGCTAAATGCGGGTGATCTTTGGTAGTGGTAGTACTCATTGCATGCTGTGGTTTAAAATTTCGGCCACGTGAATTACTTTAACATCGCTGTTTTGGCGGCGTAAAATACCTTCGAGGTGCATAAGGCATGAAAGATCGGCCGAGGTGATGTATTGTGCCCCGTGTGATACGTGATCGGCCACGCGGTCTTTACCCATTTTGGCCGATACAGCTTCCTCAACCACGCAGAATGTTCCGCCGAAGCCGCAGCAATCGTCCTGGCGGCTTAACGGTACCAGTTCAAGTCCGTTAACCATATCAAGTAGTTGGGCCGGTTTGCTGAAAGGTTCCGCAACCAGTTCGCTCATCTGGGCTATGCGCAAACCACGCAAGCCGTGGCAGCTTTGGTGCAAGCCAACCCGGTAAGGGAAACTGGCCGACAGTTGTTTCACCCGTAATATATCAACCAAAAATTCGGTAAGCTCATAAACCTTTTTGCGGATCTCCGTTGCCTGTTCCTCTTTCCCATCAGCATGTAAATGCTCTTTGATGTGCAGAGTACAACTCCCCGAGGGACAAACGATATAATCGTATCCCGCAAAATTATCGACAAATAAATTATTGCAACCGCCGGTTAAATGCTCATAGCCCGAATTGGCCATCGGCTGTCCGCAGCAGGTTTGATTTTTGGGGTAATGGACCTCACAGCCAAGTTTCTCCAGTAACTCCAGCGTGGCAATGGCCGCTTTGGGATAAAACTGGTCAACATAGCAAGGAACAAACAAGGCAACTCTCATCGTTTACACGTTTACTTTATTGGTTAAAGCAATATTAGCGTTTATAATTTGCACAACTATCCTTTGGTATCCTGTAGGCAAATTAAACGGTTATACACTAAACACCGAAAGTACAGCTAAGTGTGATACGAGTTTTCAATTTTATTTGCAAAATGTTGACGTTTATTTGCAGAAAAGGGAGAATTGTCTGAGCCGGGATTTGGGACCCGTATATACCACCACGTCATTGCGAGGCACGAAGCAATCCCCGATTAGTAGAGCGGCTCTGTATAGTTTGGGATTGCTTCGTGCCTCGCAATGACGGTTGGATTAAGAAGTAGGGTACGGAGGAACTTACTGCACATACGATAACTTCACATCCTTATAAGCAGGTTTCTGAAGTTGTTTTTTTAATCCTTTAAAGCTTTCTGTAGGGCCTTGCGCAGCAAACATATTAATAAGCCAGGCTGGTACCGAGCCTCCGGGATCAAGATGTAGTGTGTAAATAATGCTCACATGGGCACTGTCAATGGGGGTAATAACCCATCTGCCGGTTGAGTTTTCAACCCTCACAATGCCATCTTTGGCAGGTACCATGTTTGAGATGACCGGCGCATCGATAGTAACTACTTTGGTTTTGGGATCTTGGGTTACTTTTAAATGCGCCACAAAGTCGCGGTTATGCACCGGCCATGGAATATTTACCTCCGAGTAATAATATATATCTGAGGGAGATACTTCTTTAATAACAGTGGCCGATTTGGTATGATAAACCCACTCGCTGCAGGTTTTAATATCCATTAGTACAGCTACCAACTGGGCCGCGGTAGCATTAACGGTACATTCTACTTTAATGGCTTTGATCTTTGAATCGGGAATGTGCCGGGTATAAACCCTGATGCCTTCCTTGTCGGTGCTTAGCGACCATGGCTCTTCAGGTCCTGCCACGGCAAATTTGGCAATAAATAATAAAACGATGATAGATAATATCCTGCGCATGGTATAAGTGACTGTAAATAAGGTGTGACAAATTTATATACAAAAACAGGCCGGGGTTGCCCCGGCCTGTCAGTAAATGGTCATTTGATATGTGCAGATATTAAAATATGAAAATGCTATGGCATTTCTGGTAATATTATTTTACCTCGAATACATAACTGCCCGCGTTTATTTTGTACAATGCTGGGTTGTTGATCGCCTTGCCTGCAAGATAAACTTTACCCGCCGGGAAGGTAATGGTGGCACTTGAGTTTGCAGGCACGGTCACTTTATAAGTTACTCCGCTGGCGGTACGTTGCCATGATGAAACAATGTTACCGTAAGGGCCTTTGTGAGTAGCAGTAAATTCATTTAAGCCAGGTACAAAATGCGGTTGCAGCAATACATTTTTAAAACCAGGATGCTCGGCATCCGGATGAATGCCTGCAATGCCTTTGTAAAGCCATGCGCCAATTTCGCCAAACATGATGTGGTTAAGGGAAATATCGGATTTGGCATCTATCTGCCAGTTTTCATACAGGGTAGTAGCTCCGTTTACCATCCACCAGCCCCATGAAGGGAAGGTTTCCTGCGATGCTATTTTGTAAGCTACATCCGGGTAGCCATTATCGCTTAGTGCGCTTAAGATAGCTTTGGCTCCTAATATGCCTACATCCAGATGGAAATTATCGGCCTCAACACGTTTTGCCAAATTGGCCGCGACTTTACTTTTCATGTTTTCGGGCACAACTCCCCAGTAAAGTGGTACGCTTAGTTCTGTTTGTAAGCCTTTGCCGTAAATACCGGTTGTGGTATCTAAATATTTAGCATTGATAGCGTTTTTAATCTTGTTGGCCAATGCCGAGTATTTTATATAGTCGGCCTGTTTGCCTAATATTTTAGCGGCTTTGGCCAATATGCTGGCATCGGTATAGTAATAAACCGATGAAGTTAACTCAACCGGCGAAACTGATTTTACCGGTACCCAATCGCCCAGGCCCCAGGTGGTGAGACCGCTTGGGTAAAGTTCATCAATGTGGTTCACATATTTTTCGATGGCGTTATAACTATCGGCCAATAGCTTACTATCGCCATAAAACAAATAAATATTATACGGAATAATGGCGATGGTGCTTGTCCAATCGGGGCCGTTACCCCATTCGTAGCCCCAGCCACCGGTTGGGATAATAGATGGCAAAACGCCGTTGGGCTGCTGCTCGTCGCGATGATCGGCCAGCCATTTTTCATAAACTGTGATGCCATCAAAATTGTATAAACCCGTTTCGCTGGCGATGTGCGCGTCGCCTGTCCAGCCATTCTTTTCACGCTGTGGGCAGTCGGTTGGGTAACCGAACAGGTTACTTAAGTAGCTATTGTTAGTGGCAGTCCAGATTTGGTTAATAGTTTGGTTAGATGCTTTAACGGTACCAATAGGCTCCACATCGCTGTGCATAAAAAACGCTTTGATGTTGTCCTTACCAATCTGGATAGGTTTGCTGGCGCTTACCTCGATATATTGAAAACCTTTGTAATTGAAGCGCGGCGAAAAGGTTTCCTGGCCTTTGCCGCCTAAAATGAAAATATCAGTTTGGAAAGGATCTTTATCATCGGTAGGGCGGTAGTGCAAATCGATGTTTGATTGGTCAACGTGTCCATTCTTATTTAGTCTTTCAGCATGTTTAAGGCGGATCACCGTACCCGAATCGCCTTTAACCGTAATTTGGCTTACACCCGAAATATTTCGGCCCATATCAAATACCCAAACATCACTGTCGAGTTTGGTAATGCTTTTAGTGCTGATGGTATCAACCGCGCGGATAGGCTGCATAGCCTGCGATACAATATTCATAGAAGGCGCCGAACGGTTAATGACAGGTTTCCATTTACTATCGTCAAAGTTGGCGGTATTCCAACCCGGTTGTTCCAGCCTGCCGTCATAATGCTCGGCAGTGTAAATACTGTTGAAAACGACGGGGCTGAGTGATGTTTTCCAGTCTGTACCTGATTTTACAGTTTCAACGGTGCCATCGGCGTAGGTTATGCGCAAATCCATACAAAATGCCGGACGACCGCGCCATGGCGCCTGGTGAAAAAACCACACGGCGGTACTCTGGTGGTTATACCAGCCGTTACCTAATAATACGCCAACCGCATTTTTGCCGTTTTGTAATTGTGCTGTAACGTCATAAGATACGTAAAGCGTACGCCTGTCAAACCGGGTATACATTGGATCAAGCCTGTGATTGCCGATCTTTTTACCGTTTAGATAAAGTTCATATAAACCCGCGACAGCGATATAAGCCCTTGCCGAGCGAATTTGTTTAGCTACCTTAAATGTATTGCGGAAATAGGGGGCAGGGTTAACCGCTATCCCTTTGTTATCGCTAATCCATGAGCCCTTCCAGTTTTGCATGTTCATCATACCGGTTTCAAAACTGGCTACCGGCGATGCGGTAAGCTTTTTACCAGTCTTATCCCAAAGCTGAACCTTCCAGTAATATTTAGTAAAAGGTTTTAGTTGTTGACCACTATAAACGGCAAGGTTATTTGATGAAGCTATTTTGGTGGTGGTCCACGCGTTGCCTTGGCCTGTTGAAACAGCAACTGAATCGGTACCTACATAAAGCTGATAAGCACTTTGGGCTGCACCCTGTGCTTTATCGTTCATTAACCAGGTTAAGCGGGGATGCGCATTGTCGATACCTATGGGGTTTACAAGATATTCGGATTTAAGACCTGCAGCCCCCGGCGTTTGGGCTTGTGTTACCGAAAAAGAGCAGCATAATAAGGCAATGCAAAGCAATGGCTTACGTAAAGGGTGTTTCATGTGGTTAAGATAGCGGTTTATACAATATTGGCCAAAGGCTATGAAATGTTGTCGCAATCAACAATGTTAACCGGATAGATTGGCATTGGCATCCTGAACTGTCTTATTGTCTGAACTCGAATTAAACAAATTTTTTGAATTTATCGAATCATCCATTTTGCTGTAATTCTGAGAATTCAATTAATTTCAAAAATTCTGGTTCAGACAAATTCACGCTGCCAGTTTGTTGGCGCCGAGCGGTGGTGACATTAAATAATACACAATAACGCACATAAATACACAAATTTATACATTTGCACCATGAGCAAGCTTTGGCAAAAAACTACCAACGTTAACGAACTGGTTGAAAACTTTACTGTTGGTCGCGACCGCGAATTTGATGAGCAAATGGCGGCGTTTGATGTTTTAGGATCGTTGGCCCACACCCGTATGCTGCAAAGCGTAGGGCTGATGGACAGCAACGATCTGGAGCTTGTTCAGCGTGAGTTGAAAAATATTTATGCCGATATCGCGCAAGGCGGCTTCAAAATTGAAGAACATGTTGAGGATGTGCATTCGCAGGTAGAGTTGCTATTAACCCAACGCATTGGCGATGCCGGTAAAAAGATCCATAGCGGCCGCTCCCGTAACGACCAGGTTTTGGTAGATCTTAAACTGTTTTTCCGCAGCCAACTACAGGAAGTTGTTGAAAGTACCGAAACTCTGTTTCGCCAGCTTATCGAACTGAGTGAAAAACATAAAGATGTGTTATTGCCGGGTTATACTCACCTGCAGGTAGCTATGCCATCATCATTTGGCTTGTGGTTTGGTGCTTATGCCGAAAGTTTGGTTGATGATTTGGAATTGGTTTTAGCTGCTTATCGCATTACTAATAAAAATCCGCTGGGTTCGGCTGCCGGTTATGGCTCGTCGTTTCCGCTTAACCGGACCTTAACTACACAGCTTTTAGGTTTTGATAACCTGAATTATAACGTAGTTTATGCGCAGATGGGGCGTGGTAAAACCGAGCGCATTATAGCGCAGGCTATATCAACCATCGCGGCAACGCTTGCTAAGATGGCTATGGATCAAACCCTGTACCTGAGCCAGAATTTCTCTTTCGTGAGCTATCCGGATGCGTTGACAACCGGAAGCAGCATTATGCCGCATAAAAAGAACCCGGATGTTTGGGAAATTATGCGCGGCAAATGTAACCGCCTGCAGGCATTGCCTACCGATGTAGCCATGATGACCACCAACCTGCCATCAGGCTACCACCGCGAACTTCAGTTGCTGAAAGAGCTACTGTTCCCTGCCTTTGCCGACCTGAAACACTGCCTTCAAATGGCAACCTTCATGCTGCAAAATATCACCGTTAAAACAGATATCCTGAATGATGCTAAATACGCATACCTGTTCAGCGTAGAAGAAGTGAACCGTTTAACCCTGAGCGGCACACCATTCCGTGATGCTTATAAACAGGTTGGTTTAGCTATCGAAGCTGGTGATTTTAATCCAGATAAAACCGTGAACCATACACATGAAGGCAGCATTGGTAACTTGGGTAATGAGCAAATCTCGGCTTCTTTCGACAAGCTGATCAATAATTTTGACTTCGGAAAAGTAGAGCAGGCAATAAAAGGGTTGGTTGAATAGTTATCTTAGTATCAGGATAATTCTGAAAACCCTGATACTAAACCAATGAAAAAACCTTATTACATCATTTTGCTGATGCTCATCGGCCTGGTTTCCTGTAAACAAGATAATACAGTTACTATCAGAGGCAACATCAAAGGCCTTAAAAGCAAGTGGGTTTATTATAAACCTACATTTCCTATTGGAGGCAAATCCATCGATTCGGCCAAAGTCACTGATGGGAAATTTGAATTTAACTTTCGGCCTGATACCGCCTTCTTCGCTGATATTGTTTCTTTAAGTTATAAAGATGAAAAGGGGAAAAGAGAGTATATAGCTGTTGGTAATCCGAATGAACCTGCTAAAAATCATTCCAGGTACGTTGATTTTGTTGTAGGGACGGGAGTGACAACAATAACCGCTGATCTTTCTAAAACTGAGGGGGCAATCCTGAACGGTGGATCGCAATCTGAGTCGTATTTAAAGAATATAACGTTGCCTTATATCCGCATAAGTAAAGACAGCGTTAGGAGAGCTGCCCAGACAGAAAGGATAAAAAAAATTATTAGTGAAAACCCCGACTCATATTGGAGTTTATCAGCATTGCATAATTTTAGATTTTACGTAGAACATGCCCAATTAATAGAATTATACAACTCTTTTGGCGATGCCGCAAGAACATCTTACTATGGTAGAAAACTGAAGCAGTTTATAGACAATCAACCTGCAAATAAAAGTCAGTTTGCGAACAGCATTTTCAATGATGTTGATGAAAAACCGGTAAACCTGGTAGATAATACTAAAAAACTAAATATGGTGATATTTTGGGCGAGCTGGTGCGGGCCATGTCGCCAGGAAATCCCATCCTTGAAGCGAATTGCAGCTCAATTTAATAAAGATGATGTAAGGTTTGTGAGCGTGTCAGTAGATGAAAAAAAAGAAAATTGGTTAACGGTTATGAAAGCTGAAGATATGCCTTGGCAGCAGTTGATCATCCCTCGGCCAATTTTTCAAAAAGCGCAAGTACAATACAATTTGGGATTTGTGCCACAGGTATACCTGGTTAATAATAAAAATATAGTAGTAAAAAAGATAGACGGTTTCGATGAGGGTAACGAAGAGCGCGTTAAAACTTTTATAGCCGATTATCTCGCGAAAAATTGATATTTGCGATTATATGGGCACGTTCTTTAATTGAAAACCATGGTGATTTTGCTTGATATTGATGGTGTATTGGTAACCGAACCTGCATGGCGAAAAGTTGAATCGGAAGCAGACGGATTTATGCGGTTTGATAAACAATCCGCCAATAATCTTGCACATATCTTAGCAGAAACAAATGCCGCTGTGGTTTTAACTACAACACATCGAATTAATTTCACCAATCAACAGTGGTTTGAGATATTTAAGTTAAGAGGGATTGCTATAAATAGTATTTCGAAGTTAAACAACAAGCTATCTCTTGCCGAACTGGGGGAAAGGGGAAAAGAGATTGAAGTGTGGGCAAAAGATAATTGTGATGAAAATTTTGTAATTCTTGATGATGATCCGTCAATAAACCAACTGCCCGAATGGATAACACAGCGATGGGTAACCATAAAGCCATTTAAAGGAATTGACGACGAAGCAAAACAAAAGACTTTATCAATCCTGTTAGATCGGTGAAATCAAACCAATCAGAAATATCAAAAAGGTGAAATCAGCGCAATCAACGTAATAAAAACAATCAACGGTCATGAACGGACAAAACAGAAGCGATATATACCCAGGCCTTGAGGTTGACATTATACTTAAAAAAGATCAGCGTACCGGTACGCTTACACGCGGCTTTGTGAAGCGATTGCTTACCAGTGCGGCTTACCACTCGCGCGGGATAAAAGTGCAGCTGGATGACGGACAGGTGGGCCGTGTGGCATGGATTGTTGAGGAAGAAGATTAAGTTTAGTATCTTCATTTAATCTACACTAATCATCTGCATATTTACCGTGTAGCCTAAATGATATGTCTCAAAAAGCCAGAACAAAAACAAAAGTTTTTTTTAGTCTTGACGCCCATCACCGCCTCCTGATCTCGTTGGGAGCTGCCGCGATAACTCTATTTCTTTCCTGGGGGCATTTTTCGGCACCGGTAATTGCTTTGGTAACCTGGATAGCGTTTGGTATGTGCATTATTATTATGGACTGGATCATTATCCTGACAGCCCAACCGGCCGAGATCCGAAGGATAGCGAGTATCGAGGACTCGAGCCGTACGCTGATATTTTTGTTTGTGATAGTGGCTTCAATGGCAAGCTTGCTGGCAATAGTGTTTTTGCTGATATCTACTAAAAATCAGTCGGATGAGATAGTGACAGCAAGGGTTTTACTGGCCATGGGGTCGGTAATTGTTTCATGGTGGCTGGTGCATACTATTTTTACGTTGCGATACGCACACATGTATTACGCCACCGATCCTGATGACGATAAAAAAATAAAGCCCTTAGGCGGCCTTGATTTTCCGGGCGATCTGAAAGAGCCTGATTATCTCGATTTTGTTTATTTCTCATTCGTTATTGGCATGACGTTCCAGGTATCCGATGTCGAGATCTCGGCCCAGTCTATCCGCCGCCTGGCCTGGTTGCATGGTTTAATTTCTTTCGCCTTTAATACAGCTATAGTAGCTTTGAGTATTAATGTGATATCGGGGATGATATCGAAGTAAGGTTGACTGCGGATTACTGATGTCATCCTGAGTGGTTTAAATTTGTTGGTCTGTGAAGGAGAAATGACAAAAGTAGGAGCCGTCATGCTGGGCCTGTCGAAGGGTGCGCGCAGAGGCCCTGCCCACCATGCTTCGACAGGCTCAGCATGACACCCACTTTTTAATTATTGTCATCCTGAGGGACGAAGGATCTTCTTCGCTCTGTATTGCGACTTTGCATATTAGAGAAGATTCTTCGCTATAGCTCAGAATGACAGGAGATTTCGAATACAGAGCGCCTCCGAGTATTTAACCTCTCATTGTAACATTTAACTATCTCCACCCTCCACAATTTTCAAAGTAGTTAAATATTTTGTTACTTGTAATGCCTTTTATTTTAAACATTTATGCATAGAAGAAATTTCCTCAAAACCGGCTCGCTGGCCGGGCTAACGATATCTACTTTGGTAGCTGCTTCCTGCAATCAGCCATCTGCGACGAGCAAAGCCGATGATACTGTTGCTGCCGAAAACAGTAAGGACGATATATTTGAACTGAGCGAAATAACGATAACTGATCTGCAGCAAAAAATGCAGAGCAAACAGTTTACTTCAAGGCTCATCACCGAACTGTACCTGAAACGTATAGATCAGATTGATAAAAAGGGTATTATGCTCAACTCCGTGATCGAGCTTAATAAAGATGCCTTGAATATGGCTGATGCCATGGACAGGGAAAGGGAAAAAGGCAAAGTACGCGGTCCGCTGCATGGCATACCTGTACTCATCAAGGACAATATTAATACGGGCGATAACATGCATACCACGGCAGGTTCATTGGCTTTGGCCGATAATTTTGCCAAACAGGATGCTTTTATAGTGCATAAGCTTCGCGAGGCAGGAGCTGTGATATTGGGCAAAACCAATTTAAGCGAATGGGCAAATTTCCGGTCTACACATTCAACCAGCGCCTGGAGCAGCAGGGGAGGGCAAACTAAAAACCCTTATATTTTAGACCGAAACCCCAGCGGTTCAAGTGCCGGAACGGGAACGGCTGTAGCAGCTAACCTTTGCGTGATAGGCATTGGCACCGAAACTAATGGCTCTATTGTTTCGCCGGCTTCGGTTAATGGCTTGGTGGGTATTAAACCAACGGTAGGTTTATGGAGCCGGTCGGGAATAATTCCTATTTCTAAAACTCAGGATACCGCCGGCCCAATGACGCGTACGGTTAAAGATGCCGCCATACTGCTCGGCGCACTTACCGGGATAGATACGCTTGACCTGGCAACCCTTGGAAGCAAAGACAAAGTAGAGGCTGACTATACCAAATTTTTAGATGCCAACGGTTTACAAGGCAAACGGCTTGGTATAGAAAAATCGGCATTAAATGATAATCCGGCTGTTGTGGCCTTATTGCAGGAAGCTATCAAAACGCTGAAAAGCAAAGGAGCCGAGGTAGTGGAGATAGAATTGAACAAAGAGCTGAAAACCATCAATAATAGTGAGTTTAATGTGCTGCTTTATGAATTTAAAGACGGCCTTAACCAATATTTTGTTAATGCTAACAGCAAAATAAAAACGCTGGCTGATGTGATTGCCTTTAATAAGCAGAACGAGGCCAAAGCCATGCCATTTTTTAAACAAGAAATTCTGGAGCAGGCCCAGGCCAAAGGCGATTTGAACAGTAAGGAATATCTTGAAGCGGTTAAGCAAACCAATGCAGGCACGCGTAAAATTATCGATGATATGCTGGCCAAATACAAGCTTGACGCGATTATAGGAACTACCAATGGTCCGGCGGTATGTATTGACCTGGTAAATGGTGATTATGATAATGGCTTCAGCTTTTCCGGGCCGGCTGCTATGGCGGGATATCCGCATATTACGGTACCTATGGGACTGGCGCATGGTCTGCCAATTGGCTTATCGTTTTTTAGTACGGCGTATAAAGAGGGGGAGATCATTAAATTAGGATATGCTTATGAGCAGGCATCTAAAAAGCGGGTTGCCCCGTTGTTTAAGCCCGATCTGTTTGCTTAATTTTGCGTTATGGAAGCAACGCTTACCGTTCCGAAGAAAATACTGGCCCGGCAGCATGAAATTACTGCCGACTATCTAAAGGCTGTTGACAAACATCTTGACGATGTGCTGAACAAGCGCGTATTGGATATGTACGAGATCCGTGATTTTGCCGATGAAATGCATATCCATCCTACACATTTAAGCAATACCATCAAACTTACTACCGGCAAGCATCCCTGTTTCTTTTTCGAGGAAAAGATCATGGAAATTGCCAAAGCCATGCTACAGGAAAATCAGGTAAGCGTAGCCGAAATAGCAGGCAGGCTTACCTTCGATCCGTCAAATTTTACTAAATTCTTTAAACGTTTTGAAGGGGTAACCCCCAAGCAATACCGCGAGCAATGGCTGATTGCTAAGCTTGAACCGTAAACATGGGATGTGAAAACGTAAATCTAATTCTCTAACACAGCCCTTCTGCAATATTTGCTCCGGTAATCCTGCGGGGTTAAGCCTGTTATCCTTTTAAATATCTTTCTGAATGTCTTCAGATCATTATAGCCCACTTTATACATCAATTCGCTGATATTGTGGTTGGTTTTCTCCAGTCCTTTTTTTACCGATTCGATCTTTACCTTTTGCAGGTATTCCATAGGGGTGTTTTGGGTAGCGCTTTTAAAACGGCGGATAAAATTGCGCTTGCTCATATTGGTTTGCCCGGCAATTTCCTCTACCGAAATAGGCAGATGGTAATTGTTTTCAATAAATAATTGCGAGCGCATAATTTCCTGGTCTTCATGCTGATGCTGCCCTTCAAATACCTTGAAATGTGCCTGGCTGGTACGGTCAATGTCCAGCGAAAACATTTTACTGGCCCAGATGCCGGTATCCCGGCCGCAATATTTTTCAATTAGGTATAGTACCAGGTTCATGCTTGAAAAAGCCCCGCCGCTGGTGTAGGTACCATCTTTATCTGTGGTTACCATATCGGGTAAAATATCCACCTGCGGGTAACGGCGTTTCATATCATCAACAGCAACCCAGTGGGTGGTGCAGGGTTTGCCGTTAAGTACCCCGGCTTCGGCCAAAAAATAGCTGCCAAAACACAGGCTGGCTACTTCGGCACCCTTGTCATACATGTTTTTGATAAAATCTATCAGGTTTTTGTTTTTACGCATGACCAAATCAGGCGGACCGTAAAATGCCGGGGCAATAACCAGGTCGATATTATCGATCTCGTCAATGGTTTTGAAACCGGTAAACTGTGCAGGGAAGTAAAGCAGGTTATTGTTTATTTTTTCGCCTACAAGCATCACGCTGAAAGCTTCGGTTTTGCCGCTTTCTACCAAAAAACGGTTGGTATGTCTCACCATATCCAATACCCCGGAAATGGTTGAAAGATTGATGTCTTCGTGAATAAGCAGCGCTATTTCTCTCATTTGTTATAATTCAGGTTATTACAAATATATAAAAGCGCCCGACACAAAAACATGCGATAAGCTTTAAAAAACACCCATGAACTATAAAATACTATCGCTTAATAGGTTTAAAATTAAGCGTTTAAACATTAACTCAAGATGTCGGCTATTTCTTCAAAGCCTTTTTCACGGGCCAGATCGGCAGGGAGTTTACCGCCTTCCATGCGGGTGAAAACTTCGGCACCGCTTTCCAGTAACAGGATAATGAGCTCGAGGTTACCGTTTTGCGCGGCAGAATGCAGGGGCGTAGCACCCGCTTGTTGTACAACGTTTACTTTAGCGCCGTTTTCAATCAGCATCCGGGCAATTTCGGTATAATTACCGGCAACCGCAGAGTGAATAGGAAATACATTGAACCCATTGTTTGATTGGAGATTAACATTTGCTCCCTTCAGCACCAGGTACCGAGCCACATCAAACTGGCCGAAATAGCAGGCCAATCCAAGGGCTGTAAAGCCATCATCGGCATAGTCATCAAGGGCATTGGGATTGCTGCTTACAAGGTGGGTAACAATATCAAATTTGCCGGCCGCGGCGGCTTCAAATAAACTGATATCGCTTACGTAATTTAACAGCAAATTGGTAACCTCGGGCTTTTTATAATAGCACGAAAGCATAAGCGGAGATACCCTAAGGCTCGTTTTTTGGGTAGCCAATGCCCGGTCGCGGCCAAGCAGGGTATTGATACTATCTAAATCGGCAGATGCAATGTATTCTTCCAGTCTTTCTATGCTCATTACTCGGTTAAGTAAAGCGTGACTATTAAGCCCGCTGTATATTTACTTGATTAAAGTTGCTTTTTATGTTAGAGGTAAATGTTGTTTTTCAATTATACTAAAAAATTAAAAATGTTACCAATAAGTTATATAATCTGTTAACTTTATATTCATTCGGCCTGTAATTTTTGGCAGGTTAATGAATCTTATATAAAATATTTACCGGGGGTAGCCGCAAAGTTTACATAGGTGAAATTTTACGTAAGTTTGCACATAAACGATTGTTACATCAGGATGCCGGCAAAAGGAAACCAGTTTAGAACTAATAATTTCAAGGGAGAAAATCAGCCACGCCAAACCGGTAAAGCTGAAAAGGAACGTGCGACAGGCAGGAGATTACCTAAGCTGCCCAGCTTTGATTTTGACTATGAAAATGGCAAAGCTGTTAAAATTGCGGGTTTGTTTTCGCTGCTTTTATCTGTTTTTTTCCTGATTGCTTTTACCTCGTACCTGTTTACCTGGCAGGAAGACCAAAGCTATATTTCCAAAACAAATGGTGGCTGGCATAACCTTTCAACTGGTACCACTATTCATGAAATAGCAGACCTCAACGATCAAACCGTCAGGGCGCAAAACTGGCTGGGTAAGTTTGGAGCGTTGTTATCAAACCAGTTTATTTATGAGTGGTTTGGTGTGGCTTCGTTCATATTTGTTTTTGTGTTTTTTGTTGCGGGATACCGTTTGCTTTTCAAGGCAAGGTTGTTTTCTATCCGTAAAACACTGGCATACTCATTATTCAGCATTGTTTTTATTTCGGTAGCGATAGCATATTTTCACTCATTTATCATCGATTATCCGCACTACCTTGAAGGAGGTTTCGGTTTTTGGAGCAACCGTTTACTTGCAGCGCAGATAGGCGAGGCGGGCACCGGCGGCCTGCTGGTGTTTTTGGCGCTTACCGTATTGGTAATAGCCTATAACATCGACTTTAAAATACCTAAACGCAAAGACCGTCCGGTAGCACCAATGGAGGTTGAAGAAGTAGCGCCTGAACCGGTTGAATTGATTGATGAAGAACCATCAGCACCTCTTGAATGGCCGCGGGGAAATAATAATATTCGTGAAACTCATGTAAGCAGTATTATGCCTGAGCCCATGGTGCAGGAACCGATTGCTCCTCCATCACAATTCAGACAGCCTCCTATGGAGCAGGTGCCCGAGTATCACGAGCCTGTTGTTTTGCGCCCGGAAAATACCCTTAAGCACGAGCCGGAAGAGGATGATGAGATCCCACTTACCATTGACACCAGCAGGCCACTGCCTGAGCTGAGTGTGGAGCAGGCCGATGAAGCTAAGAAGGATGATTTGCTAAGCAAGTTTGGTGTTTATGACCACAAGCTTGACCTGGCTTCTTATAAACTACCACACATCGAGCTGTTAGAGAATCACGGTTCAAACAAGATCTCGGTTAACGCCGAAGAACTGGAGGCCAACAAAAACAAAATTGTTGAGACCCTGAACCACTACAACATCGAGATTGATAAGATCAAGGCGACCATCGGGCCAACAGTTACTTTGTATGAGATTATCCCGGCTCCGGGTGTAAGGATCAGCAAGATCAAGAACCTGGAAGATGATATCGCGCTAAGTTTGGCGGCTTTGGGTATCCGTATCATTGCTCCTATGCCGGGTAAAGGTACTATCGGTATCGAGGTACCAAACCAGAATCCGGAAATGGTTTCGATGCGCTCGATACTATCGACAGAAAAATACCAGAACACTACCATGGACCTGCCTATCGCTTTAGGTAAAACCATATCAAACGAGGTGTTTATTGCCGATTTGGCTAAAATGCCTCACTTACTGGTAGCTGGTGCCACCGGGCAGGGTAAATCGGTTGGTATTAACGCTATCCTGGTATCACTGCTGTACAAAAAACACCCTGCCGAACTGAAGTTTGTACTGGTTGATCCTAAAAAGGTGGAGCTTACGCTTTTCCGTAAGATAGAAAGGCACTTTTTGGCGAAATTACCAGATGATGGCGATGCCATTATCACCGATACCAAAAAGGTGGTAAACACGCTCAACTCGCTTTGTATTGAGATGGATCAGCGGTATGACCTGTTGAAAGATGCGCAGGTACGTAACCTGAAAGAGTACAACGCCAAATTTGTGAACCGTAAGATCAGCGATCCTGAAAAACACCGCTATCTGCCATTTATTGTACTGGTAATTGACGAGTTTGCCGATTTGATGATGACCGCCGGTAAAGAGGTGGAAATGCCTATTGCCCGTATCGCGCAGCTGGCCCGCGCGGTGGGGATCCATTTGGTTATCGCTACACAGCGTCCTTCGGTAAATATCATTACGGGTACTATCAAAGCCAACTTCCCGTCGAGGCTGGCATTTAGGGTACTTTCTAAGATAGACTCACGTACCATTTTGGATGCGGGTGGCGCCGATCAGCTGATCGGTCGCGGGGATATGTTGTTCTCAACAGGAAGCGACCTGATCCGTTTACAGTGTGCCTTTGTTGATACGCCCGAAGTTGAGGCTATTTCCGACTTTATCGGTAACCAAAAAGGATATCCATCGGCCATGTACCTGCCTGAATACGTTGGTGAAGGTGAAGCCAGCAGCGGTGCCAAAGAATATGATCCTGATGACCGCGACCCGATGTTTGAGGACGCCGCGCGTTTAATTGTATTGCATCAGCAGGGCTCAACATCACTTATTCAGCGTAAAATGAAACTGGGCTACAACCGTGCCGGTCGTATCATTGACCAGCTGGAAGCAGCCGGAATTGTTGGTCCGTTTGAAGGCAGCAAAGCCCGCGACGTGCTTTATCCTGATGAGTACAGCCTTGAGCGTTACCTGGAAACGCTGCAAAAACCTATTAAAGATTAAACCAAGCAAAATTTAATTACTCTAATCCAATAACTATTAATGATTATAGTTGTTGTTGAATAAAACTGAATGAAAAAGATCATAGCATATACCATTTTAGCAATAAGTACATACAGCACGGCTTTTGCGCAAAAAGACAGCCAGGCAAAAGCGATTTTAGGTGAGGTTAGTCAAAAGTATCGTTCATACGATGTTATAAAAACTGATTTTACCCTGAGCCTCAATAACCAGCAAGCCAACATCAAAGAAACACAAACTGGTACATTGGTATCAAAAGCAAAATCCGGAAAATACAGGGTTACGCTGTATAACTCGGCGGCAAAACCCGAAGTTGATAAGGAAATACTAAGCGATGGCAAAAGCCAGTGGACATACCTGAAAAAAGATAAAGAAGTACAGGTAAGCGACGCCGATAAAAACGGCGACGGACTAAGCAACCCGGCCCAGATTTTTACCATGTATGAAAAAGGTTTCAAATACCTGTACACCGGCGAACAGAAGATAGCAGGTAAAACCTATCAAACTATTGAGCTTACTCCGGAAGATGATAAAAAAGCTATTTACAAAGTGAAGCTTACTATCGATAAGGTAAAAAAACAAATTTACAGTGCTTTACTGTTCGATAAGAACGGAAACAGGTATACTTATACCGTGCGCACCTTTACCCCAAATGTACCTGCAGCCGATGCAACTTTTGCATGGGATGCCAAAGGTCACCCTGGTGTTGAACTTGTGGACTTGAGGTAAGTCTTATTTAGATGTGAGATTCGAGACGTGAGATTTGAGATATTTTAAAGCGGAAGGTTTTACCTTTCGCTTTTTTGTTTCTTTAAATTTGCCCCTTACGCCGTTGTTGGTGTTGTCACCAACAACCATAAGATTGGCAACGAAATATGATAATTGTACGTCGTAGAGTTGTTGGTGACAACACCAACAACGGCAAGCGGAAGGTTTTATCTTCCGCTTTTTTGTTTCTTTAAATTTGCCCCTGTCGCTCACCTCTTGGCTATAAATAGAAAAATTGTCATTTCGAACGAGGAACGAGGAGAAATCTTATACAAGATGCTGAGCGAACTATTCGGGCTGAATTTGCATGGCGTATAAGATTTCTCTTTCGCCCCGACGCACGATCCCTGCCCTCTGCTCATTCGAAATGACAATTTAGGAGATAACGCCAATAACGGTCTATTGGGGTGCTAAGGCGGGAGTTGTTTTAAATCGCTTTTAACTTCCTCAAAACAGCTTCAACTCTTTCCTCCACAGTAGTGTCACCTTCGATAACCAATAAAGGCGTTTTTAGGTTATTCATCCAGTTTTTGTGCGAGTGCAGGCTGCGGCTGTTAGTGATAAGCTCATCATAGCCTCGTGCCCATTCAATAAATTCATTATAGAGCCTGTTCCGCTCTCTGTCGGTATGGATGATATCGCCGTAGCGTTCATACTCCCTTTCCTGCAAACGCCGGATCCTGATGGTCGGCGGAATATATAAGAATACCGACAGATCAAATTGCCAATTATTGTTCCAGTTGATAACCGAGCCACCGAGGATCCAGTTTTCGTTACCGGCCATTTCATTGTTGATCATGGCATTTCTCTCTTCGGGTGGTCGCCGGTTGGTAAAAGGAGGATTGGAAGGGAACCAGAAATAATGATCACTGTCAAAATAAGGGTAGCCAAGTTTTTCGCTCAAAGCCTGGCCGAGCGTGGTTACTCCTGAGCCTGATGCTCCAAAGATGTTGATGCGCATAAAAGCAGATAGAATGTTCGGCAAGTAACTAAAATTTCGCCAAAGATGTAATGTAATGTAGAGTAGATTTAAAATAAGCTATAAATCAGTTGGTTATGGTTAGGTTATTGTTTTACTCAATACACTGAGTAATTTTACTCAGTGTATTGAGTAATTTCAGATAGTTAATATTGATGCTCTTCTGATAAACACGATTCAGCATAACCTATAATATCCTGCTGTTTTAATTCCTCTAAGCGGGCCTTGACTAAAACGTAATCGACCGAAACGGGGACGTCTACGGCAAAATATTTATTGCCCATCCCTTCCCAGTTACATCCCAGTTCTTCAAATGGTTTACCAATGTTTTTGAGCTCTGCGGTATCATCCATTAAAATCACGTGGATAGTTGAATTGCCCGAATACTCCCGGGTTTCACGGTAAGTAAGCATTTTTTCATCTTCATCAAACTCAGCAAATATGATATCGCCCGATGCTATAATGGGCAGATAAAAAGGAATGTTATTTAACTCGTAAAGTCCTTGAACTTCGTCAATTACTTTAGTCCACATGGTTTCTACAGTAATCTCTTCTAAAATATTGCTATATACCCTGAATAGTACTTTAACGTGTTTATCATCATTCATAAAACAAACTTACTCATTTCCCACCTTAGCCCTGCGTTCCATTACCTCTTTCCACGTAGTTAAAATAAACCCTTTTTGTTTCAGGTAAGCTTTCAACCGTGGATCGGTCATGGCCAGTAAGTCGCCTTTGCGTTTCTGGCCTTCGTTACAGATATTTTTAAATTGTGATGATGGCTGGGTGCAATGCATCAACACCATGGTTAAGCCAGGTGAAAATCGGTCGAAGTTTTCGATATAATGCTCGGTATACCATTTTTGTAACTCCTTATCGGTAACCTTGTCAATATCGGGCATTACCCAATCGTAGCTTGAGTTATCCAGATCGTCCAATACCGGGAGACCACCTTTCCAGGCCAGCTCGCCAAGCTCACGTACTTTAGCCAGTTCTGCCGGTTCGGGAATGATCATGCCCTCGATATACTTGCCATCTTTTTTGAGTTGGGCAATGGTGGCATTTTTAGCTTCAGCACGGTAAAATGCATCTTCGCCGCCGGGCAGCATTACCGGTATCTTTTTTTCGATGCCCAGGTTTATATATTTTTCGAGGAAAGCGGGTTTAGCAAACAGTGTTCCCATGTGCGAGTCGAGATGTGTTGGCGTAAAGCCCATGGCTAAGGCACGGTCAAGCTGGGCGCGTATTTCCTTATCAATTTCATCTGCGGTAGCACGGAAATATACGGCGGCAACTCCCGGCCAGAAAGCCCCCTCTTTATCCACCAATCCGGGCACCGCGGCTTTACCGGAAAGTGGTCCCCAGCGGTAATTTTGCCATTCGGAAGTTAGGGTTAAATGCAGGCCGGCATCTATGCCGGGGTGTTGATCCATATAATGTTTAAAATCGGGCACCCAGGGGCAGGGCATCATCACACTGGTTGATGTAGCTACACCTTCACCAATGGCTTTTTCAACGCCCTCATTTGATTCATGCGACATTCCCGCATCATCAACGTGCAAAATAATTACACGGGCGCCTTTGGGCCAGCCAAGCTTTTCGGCATAGGTTTTTGTTTGCTGGGCGTAAATGCTGATACTAAAAACAATACCGGCTGTGGTGAGCAGTAAGTTCTTCATTTGGATAGTTTTAGGATATAAAAGGTAAATAAAAATAGAAATTTATTTAGCAAATGTGACATGCAAATGCCAAATTGGGTACTTTAAATACCCCTGTTTTTACTACTTTTGAAATTAATGCTTACCGCAACAAACCATACGCTTGAGAAACTGGAAATGCTGTTAAAAACGGCAGGTTACAAGGTTCGCTATGAAAAAGGCAACTTTAAAACCGGTGCATGTTTGCTGCTCAGCAGTAAAATGATTGTGGTGAACCGTTTCTCTAACCTGGAAAGTAAGATCCTTGCTTTGACAGAACTGTTACGCGAACTTGAGGTTGATTACAAGCTGCTTGATGATAAACAGATTGCATTTTTACAAGAGATTAAACAAACAAAACTGCAGCTGTGACCATAACATTCTTAGGAACCGGAACATCGCAGGGCGTACCTGTTATAGCGTGTAACTGTGAGGTATGCCTCTCTACAGATAAGCATGATAAGCGCCTGCGCAGCTCTATTTTAATTGAAGCCGAAGACAAGGTTATTTCAATTGATTCGGGGCCCGATCTCAGGTACCAGATGCTCCGCGCTAATGTACAACGGTTGGATGCCATAGTTTTTACCCATGAGCACAAAGACCATGTTGCCGGTATGGATGATATCCGGGCGTTTAATTACAAACAGAATGCGCCAATTGATATTTACGCGGATGAACGGGTTCAAAAAGCTTTGGCGCGTGAATTTCCCTATATTTTTGACGGCACAGGTTATCCTGGCATTCCGCAGGTAAAAATGCATACCATCGCGCTTAAGCCGTTTAGGATAGGTAACGTTGAGCTTATCCCTATCGAGGTATTCCATTACAAGCTTCCTATAAAAGGTTTCAGGATCAAAGATTTTACGTATCTCACCGACGCCAAAACCATTCCAGATGCCGAAAAGGAAAAAATACGGGGCACAAAAACGCTGGTGATAAACGCCCTGCAAAAGGAAACCCATATCTCGCATTTTACACTTAGTGAGGCCATTGCTTTTGCCAATGATATAGGGGCGGAAACCACCTATTTTACGCACATCAGCCACAGGCTGGGCAAACATGCCGATGTTTCTAAAGAACTACCTGCGGGTATCGAACTGGCTTATGACGGGTTAAAATTGACTTTTTAACATCGACATAAAACCACCGCCTCTTTTTCTTCGTAGTTATGAAAATAAAATAGCCCCTAATTTTATTTCTATATGGAATATCTTGTATTTATTAGCACCTCTAAAAAGCTAATGAGCGATGCTGAACTATTGGACCTGCTGCAATCGGCCAGGTCAAAAAACTCCGAAAACAACATTACCGGAATGCTTCTTTATGGCGAGGGCACCTTTTTGCAGGTTCTTGAAGGTGAAAAGGACGATCTGCACAGGGTTTATAACGCCATTCAGGCCGATTCCAGGCACCGCAACATAATTATGATGATCAGTGGGATACTTAATGAACGGATTTTTCCAAAATGGTCAATGTCTTTCGCGTCAGTAAATGGGGATGTGCTTGAAGTGGTTGAGGGTTATTTAAACCCGGCAAAGATGAGCTTTGCGGCTGATGTTAATAACCACCCAACGGTTAATATGGTAAAAACCTTTGCAGAAAGTAACAGACTTACAATACCCGTTTTTACCCTGTTTAATTAGTTATTTAGGTTAGAAACCGGATTGCTACATTAATATTTTTGTGCTTTTTTGTATTAACTCTTCGTATATTGAGGAGGTAATATTGACCCTAATGTCATGGAATATCTTGTTTATGTCAGCACCGCTAAAAAATTCATGAGCGATGCAGAACTATTGGATCTGTTACAAGCGGCACGGATAAAAAATGCCGAACATAATGTGACAGGTATGCTCCTTTATAGTGAAGGGACTTTTATTCAAGCCCTTGAGGGTGAAAAAGAAAATCTTTACGCTATCTATAACGCTATTACGCTTGACTCCCGCCATCGTAATATTATCTTGATGGTATCCGGGAGTGTTGAAGAAAGGATTTTCCCTAATTGGTCTATGGGTTTTGCTTCAGTAAATGCGGATGTACTGGAATTAATAGAAGGCTATCTAAATCCATCAAACAAAAATTTCATTGGCGATAGTAATCATGCTACCATTTTGATGCTCAAAACTTTTGTGAAAATCAACAAGTTATCCCTGTCATTTTAAAAAATAATTGTTTAAACCAGTGCCTATTTATGTTGCAGTTCACTTATCCCTTTAGATGCTTCGGCCTTGGTTAATGATCCGTTAGGTTCTTAGCCGGCTTCATCAGTGTTATATGCATGAATGTCTGTAGGAACTTATAACTCAATAAAGCTTACCCTGTCAATAGTCCCCTTATATTGTTTTAAATGGCCTTTGTCGCTCACGTCAACCACGCCACGAATGGTTACCTTACGTTTATTCATTTGGGTAAACTGCCCATCATTATAGGTAAACAAGCCAATATGTGTACCAGGCAAATAAAGCGGACAATCCTGACTGAAATCAATCCATAAAGCATTGTGCAGATCGTGATTTGAAAAAAGACTGTCGTTAAAAAGCGCCGACTGCTCATTTCCTTCTTTGTATTTGCCACTCACCTCAACATATTGCTTGTCATATTTTTCGATATGATTGACCAGTTCGGTAAATGAAATCTTCTTGTAATCTTTGGAGATATTGCAATCGCTTTGAAAGATCTTTTTTTGTTTGGCGCATGCTCCAAGCAAAATGAGCAACGGAAAAATCCGGAGCAGATTTTTGATATGGATAAACGCCGCAGTCATATAAATCAGGAATGTTTAAGATAGCGAAAATATCTGTCACTAAACCTTATAACAGATATTTTACAGCGAGGTTACAGATACGGTGACTAATTAGGAATTTATCTTTGCTAAAACGTTTCGGCATCTTGCTTATTAGCTTTATGCTGTTATTTTTGTATATCAACATTAACCTGAATTAAACCTCCCATGAAATTAAAACTGATAGGCTCCTTACTCCTGTTAGCGTGTCTTGGTGCGCAAGCTCAGCAAAAAGTTATTCCGTTGTATCCCGGTGCGGCCCCCGGTTCTGAAAGCTGGAACTGGAACGAAGCCGAAAGCGAAAACAATGCTTTTAACACCAAAGTAGTTTACAACGTTACACGTCCCTCATTAAGCGTTTTCCTGCCTGATTCAGCTATTGCCACGGGTACGGCCGTAGTTATTTGTCCGGGCGGCGGTTTTCATACCCTTTCTATCAACAGCGAGGGGTATGACGTAGCTAAATGGCTCAACAAACAGGGGGTGGCCTGTTTTGTACTCAAATACCGACTGGCACACAGTTTAACCAATGATCCGGTAAAAGAGCTGATGAGCAAAATGAGCCAGAAAGATTTTCCTAAACAGGTAGCGCCAATTATCCCTCTGGCCGTAGCTGACTCGCGCACGGCTCTTGCCTATGTACGTGAACATGCTGCCGAATATCATGTTTCGCCGAAGCGCATCGGGATCATGGGCTTTTCGGCAGGAGGTACATTGGCTGGTGCAGCCGCATTTAATTATACGGCCGCTAATAAACCCGATTTTGACGCGCCTATTTACGCTTACGTACCGCCCGAATTGCTTTCACAAATTCCTGATGACGCGCCGCCAATGTTCATTGCCGCCGCTACTGATGATCAACTTGGCCTTGCACCGCATAGTGTTGAGCTTTACAGCAAATGGCTGGCATCAAAACACAGCGCCGAATTGCATATGTACCAAAAAGGCGGTCATGGTTTTGGCATGCGCAAACAAAATCTGCCTACCGACAACTGGATAGAACGTTTTAACGACTGGCTGGAACTAAACGGTTTACTGAAACCGGTTGACCCTAAGATAAAATCGGTGAAAGAGAGGAACGAACAGTGGGAAGCCTACCACAAGCAATGGGAAGACGCTTTTCATAAAGACTGGGCAAATATGGGTCGTTACAAAGCCGATAATGACAAAATAAAAGCATCGGCCCCAAACCCTAAAAGTGTAGTTTATATGGGCGATTCCATTACCGATTTCTGGCTCAACAGGGATTCGACCTTTTGGAGCGGCAAGCCATATTATAATCGTGGCATCAGCGGCCAAACCACTACCCAAATGCTGGTACGTTTCCGTGAAGATGTAATTGACCTGAAACCCGGCGCGGTAGTGATCCTGGCGGGTGTTAATGATATAGCCCAAAATAACGGCCCTATAGCTATTGAAGATATTTTTGGCAATATTCAATCCATGGCCTTGCTGGCCAAAGCTGCCAATATTAAAGTGGTGATTTGTTCGGTATTACCTGCTTATGCTTTCCCATGGCGTCCGGGTATGGAGCCTGCCCAAAAAGTTATCCAGCTTAATAGCATGCTTAAAGCATTTGCCGATGCCCAGAAAATGGTTTATGTAGATTACCACCGCGCCATGGCCGACGAGCGTAAAGGCCTGCCAAAAAATCTTGCCGCCGATGGTGTACATCCTACTTTAGAGGGCTACCGGATAATGGGGCCGTTGGTAGAGAAAGGGATAGCAGAGGCTCTGAAATAACTTCAGTTAAATCTCTCATGAATGAGGCGCAATCAAGCAGAAAGCAAGGGCAGGTGCGATTCCCCTCTCGAGAGGGGGTGTAGGGGTGTGTTCTTTCTTCGATAAGTCAATCGTAGAACATACCCCTGCTTGCGCTCATACCGCCGCGCCCCCTCTCAAGAGGGGAATTTTGCCGGCTTCGCATTTTGCTATTACCACCCTTTGTTAAAGGCTTACTTATTCAACTCCCTCAATACATTCCTGATAAAGATGCCGGCCGGGGTTAGGTTGGCTTTTGTCCAGCCACCTTGTATGGGGGCATTGTTTTGCAGCAGGGCGGTGGTTTCGTGTTTATCGGTGATATTCCAGTTAGTCCAGCTTAGTTTATTGTCTTCGGTCCATTTAAGCCAGGCTTGAGTTTTTTGCAGATTAAATTCACCGTCGCCGCTGGCTTCGCCAACGCCCCATTCGGTAACAATCAACGGTAGTTTCATGGCGATAGCCTTGTCAGCTTTTGCCCGTAAAGCATCCTGATGATACGGGTCGCTGGCATAAAAGTGGAAAGAATAGGCTATATTACTGTAGCCCTTTATCGGATCGGCAGCGGCAATATCTACATCCTGGTCCCAGTGCGGACTGCCCACTACTATGATATTACTCTTATCGTATTTGCGGATGACTGGGATGATTTGCAGCGCATAATCCTTAACCGTTTTCCAGTCGGTTTTTTCAGGTTCGTTCCAGATTTCGTAGATCACGTTAGGTATACCGACATATTTCTTAGCCATCTGCCTGAAAAAATCTTTCGACTCGCTCACATGCAGGTTTGAGTTATGATCGTGCCAGTCTATCAGCACATAAATACCGCTCCTTATCGCCTGGTCAACTACACTTACAATCAGGTCTTTTTGCTCTTCAGGTTGTTGCAGATAGCCGCCATCGGGCTGCACACCCATTGCGGCCCGGATAATGGATGCTTTAAAATCGTCGGCTAACCAGCTTACTACGCCCGGATTAAAATACTTACGCCCCTGCCAAAGCGACCATGAAAAGCTGATCCCCCTTAATTGAGGGGCAACACCATGTTCGTTTACAAGTTTGCCATTCTCTACCTTTAGCTTACCGTTTTGGGCAACAGGTGTTTGGGCCGATACAGACCAGCTAAAGGCAACTGACAATAATAGCGCTATAAGGATTTTCATTCGCAATTAAATTAAGAGGAAAGTAATTTATAGCTACGTTGCTGCTTTTATAGCAAGATGTAAAAATTTGATTAGATAATGCTAAAAACAGCCAAAGTTTACCGGTTGTTTTTATTCAGGTAACGCGGTATGGCTACATTCGCGCATCATTGTTTCAGCATGAAAAAGTACAGTATTCTTTTAGTTTTCCTATTACTGGTTAGCGCCGCTTTCGCGCAGGATACCACGCAAAAAATAATCCCCAACCGTAAAAACAGCATTGCTCAACAGAAAAAGCCTTACGTTATCCTGATTTCGGCAGATGGCTTCAGGTATGATTATGCTAAAAGATACAACGCGCAGCATTTACTTGGTTTAAGCGCCAAAGGCGTACAGGCCGAATCTATGATCCCTTCATATCCTTCGGTAACTTTCCCTAATCACTATGCTTTAGTAAGTGGCTTATATCCATCGCACTCTGGTTTGGTTAATAACTCCTTTTATGATCGTGCGCGTGACGACAGTTATTCCATGGGCAATAAGCAAAAGGTAAAGGACAGCAGCTGGTATTTTGGTTCGCCACTTTGGGTTTTGGCCGAGCAGCAAAAAATGGTTTCGGCAAGTTTTTACTGGGTGGCTTCGGAGGCGGCCATACAGGGCATTAACCCTACTTACTATTATGTTTATAATGATAAGATAGACATTCATGACCGGATCAGTGCCGTGGTAAACTGGCTGAAGCTTCCTGAAGATAAACGCCCGCACCTGATCACATTTTACTTTCCACAGGTTGACCACGCGGGCCATACCTTTGGCCCTGATGCTTCGGAAACCGAGCATGAGGTACATTTTGTTGATTCGGCAGTTAATGAGCTGAACAAGGCTGTAAAAACTACCGGCGTTGATGTTAACTTCATTTTTGTATCAGACCACGGTATGACCAAAATTGACCGTGAGCATACTATGGGCATTCCCGCTGCCATTGACACGGCTAAATTCAAGATCTCCGGCGACGGTATACTGGTTGAATTGTATGCCAAAGATAAAGCGGCTATCCAGCCAACTTATGATCGCCTTAAAGCTGAAGCGAAGGATTACGATGTATATCTGAAAGCCAATATGCCGGCTAACATGCACTATAGTACTGCCGACGATTGGCATAACCGCATAGGCGATATTTTGCTGATTCCGCATTATCCCCTGATTTTTAATTTATGGAACAATAAAAAAATAAATATCGGCTGGCATGGTTATGATCCATACGCTGTAAAAGATATGCACGCTACCTTCCTGACTTGGGGGCCGGCCTTTAAAACAGGCAAACAAGTACCTTCTTTTAAAAATGTTGATGTTTTTAATTTAGTAAATCGGATATTGGGGCTTAAATACAATGGTAAGGTTGATGGCACCGATCAACTTGCCGATGAGATCCTCATTAAAAAATAAAAACATCCTATGAAAAAAGTATTCAGGCTCCTGATCATCATATTGTCGCCACTGGCTTTACACGCGCAAAACCCGGCTGTAGTAAAACAACAGGCTACCTTAATGGCCCAAAGCATGACCAAAGGCGATTACAAAGGCATCGTTAATTACACTTATCCTAAAGCGGTGCAAATGGCCGGTGGTAAAGAAAAAATGACAGCCATGATGGGCGCAGCCATGCAGCAGATGAAAGCCGCTGGTATAAACTTTGAAAGTATTACCGTAGGCGACCCCGGCAAGTTTTACAAGGCCGGTACCGAAACCCATTGCCTGCTGCCGGAAACCATCGTTATGTCAAGCCCTAAAGGCAGGGTAGCTATGCATAGCTACCTGTTGGCGGTTAGCGGCGATGGTGGTAAAAGCTGGTCGTTCCTGGATATGAACAACTCTACCGCCGATAAGGTGAAGCAACTGATCCCAAACTTTAACCCGGCTTTAAAAATTCCGCCTGCTACTACCGAGCCATTACAATAAGAGCGAGGTTTGTGCGGTTGGCTTATCGTCGCGTTGGATAAACGTTGGGCGCATTAGCTGCGTGCCCAGCGCTTTGTTTAATTCTTCAACTACGTAATCGGCCAGTTCGGGCGAGTAACGCTCATCGTGCTGGTGCATAAAAAACCATACCGATTTAAGTCCCTGATCTTTCCAGTTTTTAATCCTTTCAACCCACTCGTCAACGCGGGCGTAATCGGTAGGATGGAGGCTGTTACCTACAAAGCGGATAAAGGCATGCGGTGTGGGCAAAGCCATGTGCACTACATCGCGTCTGCCGCTGGCATCAGTTATAATTGAACCAATATTGAGTTCGCGGAAGAGGTTAAATACCCTGTCGCGGTTTTCGGCAACGGCAAACCAGTCTTTATGGCGTAGCTCAACAAATACCGGGATATCTTTCGGCAATTGCTCCAGGTAGGCTTTAAGTTCCGGGAAGCTTTTAGGCGTATAGTTATCGCTCAGCTGTAAAAACAGCGGGCCAAGCTTTTCGCCGAAGGCTAAAATACCTTCATAGTAGGTAGTGGTAATATCATCGGCGTTTTTTAAACGGCGAATATGGCTGATACTTTGTGAAAATTTGGGGCAAAATTTAAAACCGGGGTTGCTATCGGCCTTGGTTTTCCATTTAGCAATAGTGTCGGTGCCGTAAACCTGGTAGAAGGTAGCGTTAAGCTCTATGCAATCAAAGTGCTTAACATATTCGTCCAGGAAATTGGCGTCTTTGGTTTTTGGCGGATAGATCTTGCCGATCCATTCCTTGCGTCCCCATTTAGCACAGCCAACATGTACCTGCAGAGGTACATCATTTTTGGCGGCTGCAAGCGTATCAACAGTAATCTGCGGATCTGCTGGCAGGGTAAAATCAACCCTTACTAATTCCTCATCTGTTACTCTACCAAATTCCATTTGCTTTTTTTGTGGGAAAGATAGTGATTTGGTTGATTAGGTGAGTGGTTGATTGGGGGAATAGTTGATTAGGTTGAAAGCTCGCAAACAAGCATTCCGCCTGTAACTACTCACTTAATCAACCCAGTCAACCACTCACCTAAAAATCAACCACTCACTAAACTACAAGAACATCCCGCCCGAAGCTTCAATACGCTGAGCGTTGATCCAGCGGGCATCTTCTGTACAAAGGAAGGCTACTACGCCTCCGATATCATCCGGCTGACCAACCCTGCCTAAAGCTGTTGATTTCGACATCATTTCTTCCAAACCGGGGTGTGAGTCAAATGCCGCTTTGGTAAAATCGGTCTGGATGATACCCGGAGCCACAACGTTTGCGGCTATACCGCGACCGCCCAGTTCTTTTGCAAGGTATTTGGTAAATACTTCAATAGCGCCTTTCATGGATGCATAGGCAGCATAGCCGGGAGTTGAGAAACGAGCCAGTCCGGTCGAAAAATTGATGATGCGGCCGCCATCGGCAATTATAGGCAGGCTTTTCTGGGTTAAAAAGTAAACGCCTTTAAAATGCACATTAAACAGGTTGTCAAAATCCTCTTCGGTGGTTTGTGCAAATGGCGAGGCCGCGTCAATACCCGCGTTGTTGATCAGAAAATCAAAAGTATCACGTCCCCATTTTTCATTTAGGGTTGATTTTAGTGTTGTAATAAAAGCATCAAATGTTGATACAATACCGGTATCCAGCTGCAAAGCGGCAGCCTTTTGCCCCATCAATTCTATTTCGGCCACAACAGCTTCGGCTTCTTCTTTTTTGGTGCGGTAAGTAACTATAACGTCAATGCCTTTTTGGGCGATGTGTTTTGCGGCGTTTTTGCCCAGGCCTCGGCTACCGCCGGTTATTAATGCTATTTTGTTTGCTTTCATTATGGTGTGTTTTAATGTTTTAACAATACAAAGGTGCAATGGTTAGCTAATAAAATTATGGTGACTACTTCAGATTAAATGGTGATCATTTAAGTTTTTTAGTGGGGAGTACCAAAAAACAAAGTGAAGATATCGGAAATTCCCTCCCCCGGGAGGGGTGCGTTAGGGTTGCGTATTGGCAGGGAGGGGTTTATACGTCTTTGCAATGACCGGCATCTCGCTGAACCCCTCCCTACACCCTCCCAGGGGAGGGAATCGCACGGCCCGCGCTCTTCCTTTTTATGGTCTAATGGCTATCCTGTCTCAAACAAAGACATCACAATCACTCCCTTCCTGAATTTATCTCCCTCAAAATCAATATAAAACAAATATAAATGAAATTAAACTACTAAAACCATAGGATTTATATAATTAATTATTACATTTGCACTGTCAACAACGACAAAGCGTTCTTTTATAACTTATCAAGAAAGACTGAGGGAAAGGCCCAAAGACGTCTTAGCAACCTGTACATCCGCATAATGTAAAAGGTGCTAATTCCTGCTCCTGTGCAAAACGGGAGAGAGATAATTATATCTACACCCCACAACCGATCTGATTAAGTGATTTTTTTCTATAGTTTTCAAGTCGCGTGACCGAGAGGATAGGTGGGGGTCCGCAATACCCTAAACGGCAGTTCGAATCTGCCCGCGACATCAAATTTTCATCAGGTTCATTTTATATACATCAATTTTCCTGCCTGTTTTTGCCACTTTTTAAGTATATAAAAACTATTTTTTGCCTTTAAAAAGTGCAAACTAAATTTCTATATTTAGCATTGCTTAACCTGCATATTAGGCGCCAAAACCAGTATAAATTATTGCAATTGCTTTTTACTTATGAAAATCTTCAACATTGTATGGATTGTACTTTTTATCATCTTCGCGGGTTTACAGTATAATGATCCCGACCCATACCTTTGGATGCCTATTTATTTGTATTGTGCCTGGTTCTGCTACCTTGCGGCAAAAAAAGAATTTTATCCAATTGGGTACGCGGTAGGTATCGCTGTTTTTACAGGCTACGCCATCTATAAAATATTTGACAATAATGGCCTGGTAGACTGGTTTGAATACCACCATGCCGAAAGCCTTGTACAAACCATGAAAGCCGAAAAGCCATGGGTTGAAGAAGTACGTGAGTTTTTTGGATTGGTGATATGTATAGCGGTACTGGGAGCCAATTGGGTTTACGCGGTGAAAGAGCGTAAAAAAGTGCCGGTTAAAAAGGGGAAAAGGTAAAGATTTGCCAAGGGGCTTGTTTCAAATACCTTGAAGGCTATTACACGATCTATCCTTTAAAGCTGATCATAAATAAGCGATGTCATTTCGACGAAAAAGCGTTGGGTTTGAGCTCCGGTGAGGAGAAATCTTATACACCATGCATTTTCGCTTTGCTTTGAGTATAAGATTTCTCTTTCGCCCGTACATCAGCCCAACCCGCTGCTCTATCGAAATGACATTTTTTGACACCTGTTTTAAAATTTTGTCATGCTGAGGAACGAAGCATCTTCTTCGCTCTGTACAGCGGCTTTGTCTACTGAAGGAGATCCTTCGCTATCGCTCAGGATGACAAATAGATAGGGGCGGTTTACAGAGCTTCCCTTTTACAAATACGACAATCCCTTAAACTCACCATCAACATAATAAAATGGTTCAAAGCCGTCTTCGGCAAGCTCGCAGCTTACCTGCATGGTTGTAAAGGTAACGTCGCCAAAAATGTTGGCTATGGCCGAGTCGGCGGCATCATGACCGGTGGCTATTTTGACCAGGCCGTTTAATGGTACCAGTCGTGTAGCATCAAACAGAATCCATTTTCCACCAAGGTATGCCTCAAAGCAGGCATGAAAATCAGCCGGTTTAAGGTGATAGGCATAACCAGTAAAATATCTTGCCGGAATAGTTAAGGCCCGGCAAAGAGCTATACCTAAATGCGCGAAGTCCCTGCAAACACCTGCCTGTTCAGTTACCGTATCAAAAGCGGATGTTTGCGAATTGGTTGAACCACTTAAGTACTGCACGTTTTTATGGATCCAGTTGGTTAATTCAACTACTTGCTCAAAAGGGTTGGTTATATGCCCAAACATATTATGGGCAAGACGATATAACTTGTCCGACTGGCAATAGCGGCTCGGGTTAAGATAAGGCAACACCGGCGAAGGCAATTCCGAAACGTGGGTTTCCTGTAGCTCACTGAAATCGGCTACTTCATAACAATTATCAACTACAGCCTTGTAAGTGACTTTAATATCAGGCGTATCGGCACTCACATCAAAGCGCACTAAACGGCTTTCGCCCTGCAGCGTTTGCAGTTCTTCAAACTTAATGTACGGCTCTAAGCTAAATTCTTCGCTTAGTATGGTTTGATTGGGGCTGCGTAATGCATGTATGTTTAAAATCAATGTGCCGGGCGACCGCACCACATATTCCATTTGGGAAAACACATCGAATTTCATGTTATCAGCTTTCTGTTTTTATTTCTTCTAATTTGTTAAATGTCGCGTCCATCCAGTCTTCCGATATATGGTCGAGGGCAAGTTTCAGTTCTTCGGCCCATTGGGTGGAGATGTGTTCCAGATCTTGCTTGTTATAACGTTGCTCAACAATATTAAAGCTATCCTTTTTATAAACAGCAACATCTATAGGGAAATCAACATTATTTGAGCTTACCCTTGTTGAATCGAACGAAAGAAAACCTGTTTTCAACGCCAATTTCAGGCTCGAGTTTTCATCAAGAATCCGGTTTAGGATAGCCTTGCCATGGCCCGAATTACCGATAACCACATAAGGCGCACCTTGTCCCAACTCAACCCAGTTACCTTCGGGATAAAGCAAAAACAGCTTGTGCTCATCGTCATCGCGTAATTGTCCGCCTATGATGGTATTCAGGTCAAACCGTAAGCCAGAGGCATCAAGCGATTCCTTATCTTCCTGGGCGGCACGTTTCACCTGCTCGCCAAAAGCATTCACGGCTTTGTACATTTTGTTGAACTCGGCTGTTTCCAGTAGTTCATTGAAATAGATCACTGCCTTATCGCGCACCGAACGCAAGCCACTGGTCATGATAAACAGCGAGAAGTGATCTTTTTGTTCTATTGTGATCTTCTTTTTTACAGTAGTATCAGTCCCCGAAGTTATGCGGGTGTCGGCAATGGCCAACAACCCCTCTTTAACTTTAATTCCCAGGCAATAAGTCATTTGATTAGCGAGTTCGTTATAAATTAATACCTGCCAAAGTAATCAAATAATGTGATAATTAACCTTTAAAAAGCCATCGCAGCCTTTTAGGAATTCCTGAAGTTAAATTTGAATTTAATTAACTGCCTTAAGATATAATATCCTATCCTAAAAAGAAAGTTCACAAAGCTTATTTTGCGCAAAAATATTCCTACCTTGTTTAAAATCTATCTCCATGCACTACTCGCAACAGGAAATACAACCGATTTTAACCAACCTCAATAAGAACAAATTTTATGAAAAGTTCTGCTATCAAGACTCCACGTCGAAATATAATTTGAAGTTTTCATTTGGGATGACTAAGAATGTCAAGTTTTCAATACTCCTTATTCAAGGTCACGTACAATTTCTTATAGATAGCGTCGGAGTTAATGAACTCTCTGCGGTTATAGCTAACATGCAGCATTTAAGACAAATTTTAGATACAAAAAAAACTACAATCGAAAATCAATTTAATATGATGATAAGAGATTAGAAAAGCACCCCGACGAAGGACTTAGCTAAAGAACAAAATCCACAACTGCAAATGCATAACATGGCTTTAAATAATTCGGGGCGGCATCTATATTTTTCTTTTTACCGCGCATCTAATATTAATTGATTAGAATAATCATTTTAATAAATGCGAATTAATTTCTTAGATTTATAGTATCGCAACTTGTTAATAACCAATTATTAATAGCATCTACCTAAAATTTTATTGTAAAAAATGAACCTTAGATCAGCATCCCTCACCTTGCTATTATTTTTTACGTTGAGCTTTTCCAAAGCGCAAAAACACAATCCTATCCCTGTTATTTTTGATACTGATATTGCCGGCGATTATGACGATGTAGGCGCGATGGCGTTGTTACATGCCTTTGCCGATAAAGGCGAAGCAAAAATATTGGCTACCATATCATGTAATGCTTTTGAAACTACTGCGCCAACCATCAGCGTGATCAATACTTATTTTGGCAGGCCCGATATCCCGATAGGGATTGTAAAAAAAGATAAACCCAATAAAGACTGTGCGCAACGCTGGGCACAAGCTATCATAGCAGGATATCCGCATAAAATTAAATCAAACAGCCAGGCAGTTGAGGCGGTGTCGCTTTACCGCAAAATACTGGCAAGCCAGGCCGATGGCAGTGTGACCGTTATTTCGGTTGGCTTTTTTACCAACCTGGCCGATCTGCTTCGTTCAGGAGCTGATAAATACAGCGAGTTAACAGGAGTGCAACTGGTAAAACAGAAAGTGAAAAACCTGGTATCCATGGCTACCGGCATAGGTGCTGATGGTAAAACTTTCAGCGAGTACAACGTAAATGTAGATGCAGCTTCGGCGCAGGAAGTATTTAAAAACTGGCCTACACCGATAACCTTAAGCGGTTTTGAAATAGGCGAAAAGATCCTGACGGGAATTAAGCTCACCCATAACTATTCGATACAAAACAGCCCGATAAAGGATGCCTTTCAGATTGCGCTGGACAGGGATAAAAATACAATAGGCCGTAACAGTTGGGATGAAACAGCCGTGCTAACTGCCATCAGAGGGCCTAAGCCATATTTTGCGTACCGAAAGCTTAATATGGAGATAAAGGATGATGGTACCGACGTGGTAATACCCGGCGAACGATTTTTATACCTTCAGTTTGCTATGGAACCGGGAGCTATTGCAAAAGATATTGAACAACTGATGATGCATCAGCCTTTAAAAAAGGCCAAACGGTAGTGGTTAAAAAAATACCAACTACTTGGTATTGAATTTTCGGCCGATTGGTGGCACCTTAGTTTTAAATTATGAGCAAACCAATTAAAATTCAGGTATCAATTTTTTGCGAGCCTTGCATCATTTGCGGCAGCAGACCTGTAATTGCACAGGCCAAGGGTAAATTTATAGTGAGATGCGGTGCCAATCCGGATCATTATCAAACTCCGCCGGGTTTGGTTGATATTGCCAACTGGAATAAGCATAATAAGCGCGATCCTAAAATGCTTGTACCCAGTCAGCTAAGGCATGGCTGATCATTTAAAATAGCGAGTTACTACGTAGCCGATGGCTTCTTTTATGTACGTTCCCCAACCGGCCAGGGCGCCGGCATTGGGCAGGAAGTCATCGAATGATACGGCAAATCTCCGGCTTGAAAAATTGCATGGGTACGCTATAACATCAACCCCCTGCTTTTTAAATATCATCATGGAGCGGCGCATGTGAAATGCCGAGGTAACCAACAGATATGGGCCTTTAAGTTTGTGCTGTTGCAGTACTACCTTTGAAAATGCAGCATTCTCGATGGTGTTACGCGATTTGGATTCGCTGAGTATACAACTGTCGGGTACCTGCATTTCCTTGAGTTGCTCTCTTGTCCAATCGCCCTCCCTAAATGCTGATGGCATCAAAAGACCGTTTCCTCCTGTTACCAAAATATGACTAACCTGGCCGGTTCTTTGTAATCGTACGCCCTGGATAAACCTATCGGCAGCACCATTAAAAAAGCCCCCGCCATTGCCATCATCCGAGCTGAAACCACCCAGCACAATTGCACAAGTATATTTTTTGTCTGCCGGTACATTTATTTCCCTGATATCCCAGCACCAGCTTACAAAGTTAATTACCAGTGGGTTGGAGAAAATATAAAGTGCGATAATACCGATAAGCAAAAATTTCCGTTTACGTTTTACGTTCTTTGAAAAAAGGGCTATCAGTAAAAATGCGAATACCCATAAAAGCAGGTTCATTATAAATGAAAGCACTTTTGAAAATATAAAAAACATATTGTGGCTATTGTGTTTAAGTGCTTCAAATATAGAAGCTTTTAGTAAACCGGGTAACAAACTGGCATTATCATTGTCATATATCAGAAAAGAAAATTAAAATGGGCTTTATCAAAACTCTTGCTATAGGTGCTGCAGTTGCTTACGGCATAAATTACGTAACCAAAAAAGGACCGGACGGTAAATCAATTATCGATAACCTGGTTGACAATGCCCCTGAATGGGCAGATCGCGCTAAAAAATACGGTGAGCTTACTTTAGAGCAAATTGCCGTACGTACTCAAAATTTCAGGGACAACAGCAGGCGTTAACTTACCCTGCTTATGCACAATATATTATTCTTTGGCGATAGCCTTACGGCAGGCTATGGCCTTAAAGATGTAAAGAATGAATCATTACCCGCACTAATCCAGCAAAGAATTGATGCCGGTGGTTTGGCCTATCATACAATTAACGGTGGGCTCAGCGGTGATACTACTTCAGGTGGCCTGTACAGGCTTGATTACTGGATAAACCGGCCTGTAGCTGTATTTGTGTTGGAACTGGGTATTAATGATATCATAAGGGGAATCCCGCCCCAAACTACAGCGCATAACCTGCAAACCATAATTGACAGGGTTAAACAAAGGCATCCTCACGTTAAGATAGCCTTAATGGGTATGGAAATTCCTGCTTTTATTCCCGGTGCATTTGCTGCACAGTTTAAAGCCATTTTCCGGAAGCTTTCAGAAACAAATCATACAGCGTTTGTCCCGTTTTATTTACAGGATGTTGCCGGTATTGCCCATCTTAACCTGCCCGATAGGCTTCATCCCAATGCCGAAGGCTATAAGATTATAGCCGATAACGTTTGGCCGGTGATAAAAAAGTTGCTGTAAATTAATACTGAATGTGTTGGCTTTAGGCTTTAAGCATTCTGCTTTCAGCTTTTATACCACTTCTTCCTTTTTACCCTGCTCTACAGTTTTCTTTTCCTGTTGATGGTCTTTTGGCTCAAGCGATTCAAAGTAGGCCTTTTTAACCACAGTTGTCATTTTATGATCGCCGGTATGGCTCCAGCCGGGAGGCATAATAATATACAGGAACTTGTTTTTGATACCCGGGGCCTTGCGCACATCTTTAGCCAGCGCTATGATCTCGCCAAAGTAGGCATCTAAAAAGCTGTTTTTAATCATAGGGCGGCTGATGCCATATTCAATCGGGATTTTGCGGTCTTCATTTTGGAAAGTACCGAATACTTTGTCCCATATAGGCAGCAGGTTGCAAAAATTGGTATCCATGTATAATGGGTTGCGCGCATGGTGTACCCTGTGGTGCGAAGGTGTAAGAACAATGTTATTCAAAAAGCCAAGGCGACCGTCTTGAATAAGGTTTTCGCCGATATGGATCATTGATCCCCAGAAACCATCTATAAACATAATCACAAACAGCATTGGCGGGTTTACGCCCAGTAAAATGCAAATGCTGGTACGGATGAGATCAGCATAAGGAGCTTCAAGGAAAAAGTGCGCGAAGGTAACCGAAAGGTTCATGCTTTCGGGCGCATGATGAGTTGAATGCAGGCACCATAAAATCCTTACTTTATGTGCAAGATAATGGTACCAGAAATGCGCGAATTCCCACACGATATAACCGTAAATGAACCAGTACCAGGTAAACGTGGTTTTAAGAACGGCAAACCTTGAAAAAAAGCCGATACAGAAGCCTACCATGGCTATGGATAGCACGCTGCCTATAAAAGCATTGAGTACGTATGTCCAGAATGAGATTTTGTAATGGATTACCTTGAATTTTTTATAAAAAGCCCCCCTGATGATCTCGAATACCAGAAGTACAGGCAGCATGGGGCCTAATAAGGCTGTAATGCCGTCATAGGTGAGCAGCTTACCGTAATCGCCAGATTTGACGATGTCGTATAATCCGCCTAAGCCAAAAAATCCTGTAATCTGATCGTATATCGCTTTTAAAAAATCCATTTTGAAAAATTAGGTTAACCGGTAAAAGGTTTTTCCAAATCTATAAATTTTATTTGTATGTATGTAGGTACATGTTACTTTTTTTTAAAAATAACGTCTCTTTAAATGTGTTGTAAATGAGCGTAATGCTTTATGCTTTTTAACGGCCCGGAACCCGGGTGACCGTCTATTTTGTTATAAAAGCGGACGCAGCATGTACGGTTTCGTACAGTAATGCTATTTGTTTTTGTTTAAATATTTGATAATTAATAAGTTATATAAATGGCACATGTTTTATTTAGCATTAACAGTAGTGTACTGCCTTTTGATAAACTGATAACCTGTTTGGGATATGAACTTAGATGACCACGTTTGGAACCTGGCTTCAAAGAAGTTGGCCCGCGAAGCTTCGGATGGGGAGCTGCGCGAGCTGAACGCTTTATTGGCCGAAAATCCCGAACTGCATAGTCAGCTAAAATTAATGTCTAAATGGTGGGATGAAGGAGAAGAAAAGCCTGAAAATAATAGCTCAGCTTTATTTGGCAGGATCCAGGCAAAGATCAAAGATATTGAAGGGAGTATCTCGCCTGAACCTGTAGTTGGAGAGCGATCCCCGGCTAAAGGGACGCAGCGCAAACCAGCTAATCATAACAGCAATAGGGAATTAAAACCATATAGTCCGTTTTTTAACCGTACAGCCATGATCAAAAATTACCTGAAAGTAGCTCTCAGACAGTTGCGTAAACAAAAGATGTATACCGCTATTAAAATTGGTGGCTTTGCGTTTAGCATTGCAGCCTGTCTTTTAATAGCCCTGTACATTCGTGACGAGCTGAGCTTTGACAGAAGCTATCCTAACGCCAGTAATATTTATCGTTTAATTGCCGATTACCACGATGGCGGCTCGCGTGAAAAAGGTGTCGACTGGCCTTCGGTTATGGGGAAGGTGATCAAGCAGGATTTTCCGGAAGTGGAGAAATCGGGTCGGCTGATGCCTAATTCGCTTTTTTGGGGTGCCGGCAGCAATGAACTAAAACGTGCAGATCAGGCTGATAACACCCATGAAGAAGGTTTTGCCTATGCCGATCAGGGTTTGATTGACATTTTGAATGTGCCCATGGTTTATGGCGATCCTAAACACGCGCTGACCGAACCTTTGAGTATCGTTATCTCAAAAAGCAAGGCCGATAAATACTTTCCCGGCCAAAACCCGGTAGGGAAGGTGATCTACCTGAATAATAACAAAACCAAGCCTTTTAAAATATCGGCAGTAATGCAGGATATGCCAAATAACTCGCACCTGCACGAGTTTAAGTTTTTGCTAACTCTTGCCGGAGTTGAGTTCTGGAATGGTGAGCAGGCCACCTGGGACGCCAATAACTACCATATTTATATGGCGCTGAAGCCCGGTACCAATATAGCGCAGTTTGAAAAAAAGGTGAGCGCCAATATTCTTAAAAACTACTATGTGCCCAACATGATTAAAAACGGCGATAAGCGGGCAAGCCGGGTAATGGATATTTTTAGCATGAAAGTGCAGAATATCCAGGATATCAACCTGCTCTCTTATGATATTCATGATGGTATGTCGCATGGGGATATGAGGTTTATCTGGTTGTTTGGCGCGGTAGCTGGCTTTATTTTGGTCATTGCCTGTATCAACTTTATTAACCTTTCAACCGCTAAGTCGGCCAACAGGGCCAAAGAGGTTGGTTTGCGCAAAGTTGTTGGTTCGCAACGGGCTGGTTTGATCAGGCAGTTCCTTACCGAGTCATTACTCTATAGTTTTTTCTCTTTTGTTTTAGGCTTGATACTGGCCTGGGTTATGTTGCCTTACTTTAATATTCTGGCATCCAAATCGCTGCATATGCCATGGGCACAATGGTGGCTGGTTCCAGTGATATTAGTTTCGGCTTTCCTGATTGGTATTGTGGCCGGCATTTATCCCGCGTTTTACCTGTCGGGCTTTAAACCAGCTGATGTGCTGAAAGGCAAACTAAGCACCGGTAGCAAAAGCTCGGGCCTCAGGAACGTGCTGGTAGTTTTTCAGTTTACAACATCTATTATACTCATCATCAGCACGGTGGTTATTTATAACCAGATGCAGTTTATCCTTAATAAAAAGGTAGGCTTTGAAAAAGACCAGGTAGTGATGATCCAGGGCACCAACACACTTGATAACCAGGTGAAGGCATTCAAGAATGAGCTTGTAAAGCTGCCTACGGTTAAAAGTGCTTCCATCAGTGATTTCTTGCCGGTATCAGGTACCAAGCGTAATGGCAACCAGTTTTTTAATGATGGCAAGCAAAAAACGGAAGCCGGTGTTGGCGGGCAGTTTTGGGATGTTGATCATGATTACCTGAAAACTTTAGGTATTAAACTGGTGGCAGGCCGTGACTTTAACCCTGATATGAAAACCGATTCGCAGGCGGTAATCATTAATCAGACTATGGCCAGTAAACTGGGGCTCAAAAATCCGATAGGTAAAAAGATTGTAAACTATGGTGCCGGCAGAACTATTATTGGGGTGGTTCAGGACTTTAATTTTGAATCCATGCGTGATGGCATAGAGCCCATGGTGCTGCACCTGGAAGCCAGCGAATCAATAGTATCTGTAAAAATAAAAGCAGGAGATGTAAAGAACGCCCTCGCGCAGATCACAACTACCTGGAAGCAGTTTGCTCCTAACCAACCAATCCGCTATACTTTTATGGATGAGCGATTTGCCAGTATGTATGCCGATGTTCAGCGCATGGGGCGAATTTTTACAAGCTTCGCGGTATTGGCAATCATCATAGCTTGTCTTGGCCTGTTTGCCTTAGCAGCCTTTATGGCCGAGCAGCGTAGCAAGGAAATAGGGATCCGTAAAGTGTTGGGCGCTACCATAGGGAACATCACCACCATGTTATCCATGAATTTTGTGAAACTGGTATTTATTGCCATTGTAATAGCAACACCGATAGCCTATTACGCCATGACACAATGGCTACAGGATTTTACCTACCGGGTAGAGCTGAAGTGGTGGATGTTTGCTCTTGCAGGCGTAGCTGCTATCATGATAGCGCTGGCCACGGTAAGTTACCAAAGCATAAAAGCCGCGTTAACGAACCCGGTAAAGAGTTTGAAAACGGAGTAGAGGTGGTTAGAGGTTGGAGATTAGAGGTTAGGTAGGCTGAATGTAATAATTCATGTCATTGCGAGGAGGAACGACGAAGCAATCGCATGCTATACAGAGCGGCCCTGCTTCCGTGCGATTGCCACGCTTCGCTCGCAATGACATATTTGAATGAACCATTGAACCAATAAAATGATAAAGAGTTATTTAAAAACAGCATGGCGGTTTTTGTTGAAAAACAAAACCTTTAGTTTAATTAATATAGTTGGGTTGGCTACGGGTACGCTTTGCTGCCTTTACATTTTGCTGTATGTGCAGGACCAGTATAGTTACGATAAGCAACATAAGGATGTTAAAGATATTTATCGCGTCACCACCGCGCTTGAACTAACCGGTGATAAACACAATAGCGCCACCAGTTCGCCGCCAATTACACCTGCCATGAAGAACGAGTTTGGTGAGGTATTGCAATATACCCGCCTGGTAACTACCGAGGGTTTTGGCGCTAAACAACACCTGCTGCGTTACAAGGAAAAATCATTTTATCAGCAAAACGCGGCATATGTTGATTCTACGTTTTTTGATGTGTTCAACTTCCATTTTGTAGCCGGCAACGCTAACAAAGTGTTATCTGAGCCTTATACCATCGTATTGCAGAAACCGGTTGCCGATAAACTTTTCGGCAGCGAAAACGCGGTAGGGAAAATGATCTCTATCGATAATTCATTCGGAAAGCATGATTTTAAGGTTACCGGGGTGGTAGATGAGAGTGCCGGCCAGTCGCACATCAAAGTAAGTATGTTCATGGCTATGAACAGCGGTGGCTTAGGCCAGTATGTAAGGCAAAATACTGCCTGGGCGGGCAATAACTTTTTGTACGCTTATGTGAAACTTCGCCCGGATGCCAATGCTGCCGCGCTTGAAAAAAAACTCCCCGACTTTTTAAATAAATACGGTGCCGACCAATTGAAAGCTATCGGTATGAAAAAGGTATTGCACTTGCAGCCGGTAACCACCATTCATACCACGCCCGGGCATGAGCATGAGCTTACCAAAACGCTTGATCCGGCATTTTTGTATATCATGATATTGGTAGCTGTGTTGATACAGGTAGTGGCCTGTATTAACTTCATGAACCTTTCAACCGCGCGCGCATCAAAACGGGCTAAGGAAGTTGGCGTGCGTAAGGTAATAGGTGCCGGCCAGGGCGATTTGATGAAACAATTTTTGGGCGAATCATTTATGCTCACACTAATTGGCGTGGCTATAGCCCTGCCATTGCTGATAGTACTGCTTCCGTTCTTAAATCAGGTAACCCATACCGATATTCACTTATCATTTTTTAGCAATTACAAGCTTTGGATAATGCTGGTATGTATGGTAGTGGTTACCGGCTTTGTGGCGGGCAGCTACCCGGCTTTTTACCTGTCTGCATTTAAAGCCATTAAAGTTATCAAGGGGAATTTTACCAATCATATTTCGGCAGCGGGCATTCGTAAATCATTGGTGGTATTCCAGTTTGTATTGTCGATAGTACTCATAACCGGCATTATTGTGATATATAGCCAACTTAACTTCGTGAAGAATAAAGATCTTGGCTTCGACCAGAACCAGAAGCTGATCTTTAATTTTTATACCGAAACCACCCAGGGCAAAATGAAAAATTTTGCAAACGATTTAAGGCAGCTGGCTGGGGTAAAAACCGTAAGCAATGCCGATAATTACCTGAGTCAGTTTGTACCTCACGACCATGGAGTTTATACCGCAGGGGGCAACATGGCTACTGCTACCGACGCACAAAATATTGTTACCGATGAATTTTTTGCCAAAGCAAACGGCATTAAAATAATTGCCGGCAGGGATTTTCGTATTGGCGATACTACCCGCGTACTTATCAATGAAACTTTATGCAAACGATTAGGAATAAAACCCGACGCTGCTCCGGGCACCCGACTTTATACCCAATATGCACCGGATCCGGTAACCTTTGTTGAGGTGGCCGGTGTAATGAAAGATTTTAATTACAACTCGCTGCATATGGAAGTAAAGCCATTCATGCTGGTTTACCGTAACGATCCGCGGCAGTTTAATGTAATGGTGGTATCAACCAGTAGCAAAAACTATAAATCGATGCTTGACAAAATGGAAGCCCTGTGGCGAAAAGACATTGCCGATGCGCCATTTGAATATTCGTTTTTAGATGCCGAAGTACAAAAGCAATATGAAAGTGAAGTTACCCTGTCGCAAATCATCAACTCCTTTACGCTGATGGCTATCGTGATTTCCTGCCTTGGTTTGTTTGGCCTGGCAGCATTCAGCGCCGAGCAGCGCAGCAAAGAGATTGGCGTACGTAAAGTGCTTGGCGCCAGCGTAACCGGCATTGTACAGCTGTTATCAAAAGATTTTGTAAAGCTGGTACTGATAGCACTTGTAATAGCCACGCCAATAGCCTGGTGGGGCATGAGTAAATGGCTTCAGGCCTTTGAGTACCGTGTGAATATTAGCTGGTGGATGTTTGCCCTTGCAGGCGTGTTGGCGTTGGTAATAGCCCTTATCACGGTAAGCTCACAAGCCATCAAAGCGGCAAGAATGAACCCGGTGAAGAGTTTAAAAGCGGAGTAGTTTAGTCACTCCGTCATTTGCTTCGCGTCATTGAGTCATTGAGCGGGCAAAATGAAATAATGACTCAATGACCTAATGAATGAAATGTCATGTTAAAGAATTACATTAAAATCGCGTTCCGCAATATTGTTAAAAACAAGGTGCATGCCTTTATTAACATCGCGGGTTTATCGGTAGGGATGGCGGTGGCTATGCTTATCGGTCTCTGGGTTTGGGATGAGCTGTCGTTTGATAAATACCACAGCACCTATAACAGCGTGGGGCAGATCATGGTAACGCAAACAGCCAATGGCGAAACAGCTACTTTCCGGTCGACAGTGGTGCCGTTAAGCGCGGAGTTACGAACCAAATATGCCAGCGATTTTAAACATGTTGCACTTTTTTGGGGTGGGGCACATATTCTTTCGGTTGGCGATAAAAAAATATCACAAATAGGTGGTTGGGCCGAAAGTGACTTGCCGGCCATGCTGGCACTGAAGATGGTAAAAGGCAGTTATTCGGGATTCAAAGACCCTACATCTATAGTCATATCTCAATCAATTGCCAAATCGCTGTTTGGTGATGCGGACCCGATCAACAAAACCATTAAGGCTGATAACAAAACCAACCTGAAGGTGATCGGCGTATATGAAGACCTGCCGCGCAATACCTCGTTTTATGAAACCAAGTTCCTGATGCCTTTTTTTAACAAAGACAGCTGGTGGGGCACACAAACCGCTGCCTGGGATAACCATGGTTGCTCATTATATGTGCAGATGGCCGATCATGTGGATTTTGACAAAGTATCGGCGAAGATCAGGAATATCACCAAGCCTCACTTTAAGATGAATGATGAAAGCATCCAGGTGCATCCGATGAGTAAATGGCACCTGTACAGTGATTTTAAAAACAGTAAACCTGTTGGCGGCTTGATTGAGATGGTTTGGTTATTTGGTATCATTGGTGTATTTGTATTGTTGCTGGCCTGTATCAATTTCATGAACCTGAGTACCGCCCGCAGCGAGAAACGCGCTAAAGAAGTAGGAATCAGAAAGTCTATTGGTTCATTACGTTCACAACTCATTAACCAGTTTTTAAGTGAGTCGATAATATTTGCCTGTCTGGCGCTGGTGGTTACACTTGGTATAGTGTTGATAGCACTGCCGTCATTTAATCATATTGCCGATAAGCAGATAGCTATACCTTTTGGTAATGCCTGGTTCTGGATGATGGTTTTAGGATTTACGTTGTTCACCGGTGCTATCGCCGGCAGTTACCCGGCGTTTTACCTGTCGTCATTTGAGCCGGTGAAGGTTTTAAAAGGGACTTTCAAGGTAGGCCGTTTTGCATCGCTGCCCCGTAAGGTTTTGGTTGTTGTGCAGTTTACAGTTTCCATCGCGCTTATTATTGGAACCATCATTGTATTCCGGCAAATTCAGTATGCCAAAAACAGGCCCGTAGGTTATTCACGCGCGGGGTTGCTTTCCATCGAAATGAATACCCCGGAAATTTACGGGCATTATGAAACTATGCGTAATGACCTGATCCAAACAGGGGCGGTTGAAGACATGGCCGAATCAAACAGTACCACAACCCAAATCTGGTCAAACAATGGAGGGTTCGACTGGGAAGGTAAGCCCGCTGGTTTTGATCCAACTTTTGGTACCATTGCCACAACTTATGATTTTGGACATACTATTGGTTGGAAAATTATTGAAGGCCGCGACTTTTCGAGGAGTTTCCCAACCGATACCGGGGCCTTTATCATGAATGAATCGGCTGTAAAAATGAGTGGGATTAAAAACCCGGTTGGCAAAGTGATCAGATGGAACAAGCAGGACCATATTGTTACCGGTGTGGTGAAGGACATGGTAATGGAATCGCCATATGCTAAACCAGTGGCCACTGTATTTATGATGATTCCGGGTTGGGTTAACTTTATAACCCTGAGGGTTAAACCAACCATGCCAATGCAGGAAGCATTAAAGAAGATAGAGCCTGTGTTTAAAAAATATAATCCCGGCAGCCCCTTCAATTTTAAATTTAATGACGATGAATATGCGCACAAGTTTTCGGACGAGCAGCGCATCGGTAACCTGGCTACCATTTTCGCGGTGCTGGCTATCTTTATATCATGCCTTGGTTTGTTTGGCCTGGCTTCATTTGTAGCCGAGCAACGTATTAAGGAAATCGGCGTGCGTAAGGTACTTGGTGCATCGGTTGCTAACCTATGGCGATTACTTTCTACCGAGTTTGTAGTATTGGTTACCATATCGCTGTTAATTGCCATACCAACCACTTATTATTATATGAACAATTGGCTGCACAGGTACGAATACCGGTCGCCCATAACCTGGTGGATCTTCGGGGCGTCAGGAGTGGGCGCTATCGTAATCACACTGCTAACCGTAAGTTATCACGCCATAAAAGCGGCGCTGGCTAATCCGGTAAAGAATTTGAGATCAGAATAAACTTTTCATTGAGTCATTCGCTTTGCGTCATTAAGTCATTTTTGTATGACGATAACCAAAACAAAATGGAGCGAAAAAATGACCCAATGACGCACAAGTAAATGACCTAATGATATAATATCATGTTCAAAAACTATTTAACCGTTGCGTGGCGAAATCTTGTTAAGAACAAGGCGCATACGCTTATTAATATTACCGGCCTTTCGGTAGGGATGGCAGTGGCTATGCTTATTGGCCTGTGGGTTTGGGATGAGTTATCGTACAATAAAAACTTTGATAATTATGACCGGATAGTTCAGGTTTGGCAAAACCAGACTTTTAACGGTGTAACAGGGTCTCAAACGGCAATGCCTATACCCCTGGGTTATAAGTTAAGAGATGATTATAAACACGATTTTAAATACGTGGTGCTTTCTTCCTGGAATTATGGACATATTATGGCCTATGGTGAGAAAAAGCTCACCAAGGACGGAAGTTACATGCAAGCCGAAGCGCCCAATATGCTTACGTTAAAAATGCTGAGGGGCACGCGTGATGGATTGAAAGATCCATCATCTGTTTTACTTTCAGCTACATTGGCTAAGGCTTTGTTTGGTGATACCGATCCGATGCTTAAAACCATCAAAATTGATAATGTATGGAATGTTAAAGTAACCGGCGTTTATGAGGATATGCCGCACAATTCAGAATTTCGCGAACTGGGTTTTATAGCTCCGTGGGATTTATATATGACCACCGCGCCGTGGTTAAAACGAGCTGAAACACGTTGGGGCAATAACTCATGGCAAATATTCGCACAGCTGAAACCCGGTGTTGATGCCGCTAAAGTTTCCGCCGAAATCAAAGACCTTAAATTGCATGCCATCAAAGCCCAGGGTGACGATGTGGGGGCCAGCTTTAAACCAGTAGTATTCCTGCACCCAATGAGTAAATGGCATCTGCACTCTGAGTTTAAGGATGGTTTTAATACCGGAGGAGATATCAAATTTGTGTGGATGTTTGGCATCATAGGTGTATTTGTATTGATGTTGGCCTGTATTAACTTCATGAACCTGAGCACTGCCCGCAGCGAAAAGCGGGCAAAAGAAGTAGGCATCCGTAAAACGGTTGGTTCGTTAAGGAGCCAGCTCATTAGCCAGTTTTTTATCGAGTCGGTAATATTGGCGCTGTTTGCTTTTCTTATTTCAATTTTGCTGGCTCAGCTTACGCTATCATGGTTCAATACAGTTGCAGACAAAACCATGCACATCCTTTGGGGGAGTGCTGTTTTCTGGCTACTTGGATTAGGCTTCAGTATCACTACCGGCTTAATAGCGGGCAGTTACCCGGCGTTCTATCTGTCGTCATTCCAGCCGGTTAAAGTACTTAAGGGTACATTTAAGGCAGGGCGTTATGCCGCGGTGCCACGTAAAATACTGGTGGTACTGCAGTTTGCCGTATCGGTTACGCTCATCATTGGTACAATCATTGTTTTCAGGCAGGTGCAGTACACCAAGAACAGGCCTATCGGTTATGAGCGTACCGGGTTGGTACAGATAGATATGCGCACCGATGAAATTCATAAACATTTTGAAGCCGTAAGGAACGATTTGCTTAAATCGGGGGCTATCATTGAAATTGCCGAGTCGGGTAGTCCGCTTACTGCTGTGTATTCAAACAATAGCGGACTAAACTGGCGAGGCAAACCAGCCGGCTTACAGGACGACTTCGCGACGATAACGCTTAGTCCGGAGTTTGGCAAGGTTGCTCAGTGGAAGTTGGTTGAAGGCCGCGATTTTGAACGCAACAGACTGGGCGATTCATCAAGCATGATTGTAAATGAAACTGCCGCCCGTTTTATGAATTTTAAGCATGCGGTAGGTGAAACAATAGACTGGGGCAAAAAATTTAAGATCATAGGCGTAGTAAAGGATATGGTGATGTCATCGCCGTACGAGCCTGTCAAGTCATCGATATTTTTGCTGGATAATGACCCGGGCGGGCTTGTAGATATCCGGTTAAATCCCAAAATGAGCGCGCACGACGCTATTGCCAAAATAGAGCCGGTTTTTAAACAGTATGCCCCTGGCAGTCCGTTTGAATATAAATTTACCGACGAGGAATATGCCCGTAAATTCACTAATGAAGAACGCATAGGCAAACTGGCCGGTTTTTTCACACTGCTGGCCATTTTTATCAGTTGTATGGGTTTATTCGGTATGGCATCGTTCATGGCCGAACAGCGCACCAAAGAAATTGGGGTACGCAAGGTACTGGGCGCGTCTGTATTCAGCCTGTGGCAACTAATGTCGAAGGAGTTTGTGGTACTGGTGAGTATCTCTTTATTGTTCGCTATACCAACAGCTTACTACTTTATGGCGGGCTGGCTGAAGGATTATAAGTATCAGGCCGAGCTATCCTGGTGGATATTCGGGGTAACCGGGATTGGTGCTATCGCGATCACATTACTCACCGTAAGTTATCAAAGTATAAAAGCTGCATCCATGAATCCGGTAAAAAGTTTGAAAACGGAGTAAGGTTTATTTCGGAATTCGGAAGTTCGATTTCGGATTTAGAGAATTGGAAATTCGTCTGAACTCGAATTTATAGAGGTAATGAATTACCAGAATTTGGGAAAAGGGAAATTCTACAAATTCTTTAATTCGGTAAATTCTGATTCAAACAAAAAAAGAGCTGAAGGATTTTCCCTCAGCTCTTTTTTTTGTTTTTTAGCTTTCTGCTTTAGGCTTTCAGCTTTTAGCTATGCTTTCAGTCTTCCGCTTTAATTAGCAGTATTGTTCAAACGCGTCGATCAGGTTATCGGCAATCATTTGTGCCGGACGACCTTCAATCTGGTAACGCTCGATGATATGTACCAGTTTGCCATCTTTAAACAGCGCCATAGCTGGTGATGACGGTGGGTAAGGCAACATGTAGTTACGTGCAGTATCAACAGCTTCTTTTTCCATACCGGCAAACACTGTTACCAGTTTATCGGGATGTTTGCCATTAGCGGCAGCAATTTTAGCAGCAGGGCGTGCATTAGCTGCAGCACAACCACATACCGAATTAACCATTACAAATACTGTGCCTTCGCTTTCAATAGCGTTTTTTACAGCATCTGCATCTTTCAATTCCTCAAATCCAACCTTGGTAAGGTCTTCCCGCATCGGGGCTACTAAATATTCAGGATACATCATTTCTTTTTGCTTTACAATAAAATCAGTATTACAAAAATAAGAAATGATACTTGGTTTACGTTTATAAAAACTTAATAATAACAATTGGTTGACGATTAGCGTACAAGGCTATTCTATTGATAACCTGTTTACATACATTTAATATTGTTTTATTATCGGTAATTTATAACTTGCATTCCCTAATTTATTTAAACTTGATGAAGCGTAAAACATCTGATATTAGTACCGTTGTTATCATCAACAAAAACCAGCAACCAACTAAATCCTTACAAATAAAAACCAAACATCTTGACAGGTTAAAACACTATGCATGGAGTATTGCAGCAGTTGTAGCAGTACTTGGCGGCCTGGTGTTTTATCTGCATCATAAAAGTGCCGAACAGGAAGCTCAAAACCTACAGTTACAGGCACAAATTGCTAAGCTTAAGGGTGCTATTCCGGTAGCTCAGGGCCCTGTAGTAAATACCAAAGTTACTGCGCAGTCATATATTCAATCTATCGAAGTAAAGCTTAAAACAATAAACGAATATTTGAAGAGAAGAGGCCTTAAAGGCTTCGCCATTAAAGGAACCGGGGGCAGCGGTAATAATGAGGCGGCTAACCTTCCAGATACCGAGGCGTACAGCCTGTATGACGATTATCTTAAACATTTAACCAGCACCATTGCATTTACCCCAATGGGTTACCCGAGGATCAGTTCTTTCACCTCGTTTTTTGGTTACCGGAGCGATCCTTTTAATTCGGAACATGCCGAGTTTCATCCGGGTATCGATTTTCAGGGCCATCGTGGTGACGAAGTAAAATGTACTGCCAGCGGCAAAGTTGTTTTTGCGGGATGGGCCGGCGGTTACGGTAATTGCATCAGAATAAAACATATCAATGATTTGGAAACGCTTTACGGTCACCTTTCAAAAATTGAAGTAAAGGTTGGTCAACAAGTTACCGTTGGCGACAATATTGGCAAAGTAGGTTCAACCGGCCATTCAACTGGTACACACCTGCACTATGAAGTACGTAAAAACGGAAAACCAGTTAATCCTGTAAACTTTTTAACCCTTAATAAATAGGTTTTTTTAGTCTGAAGTTCTGAGTCTTAAGTCGTGAGCCCTAAGTCGGCTGCGGATTATTTACTACCTTAAGCTTAGAATTTCAGATTTGGAACTAATGACTTAGGACTACCTACTTAGAACTTAAGACTAAAAACAACATGGCTATTTTTTCTAAAAAAGAGAAGGTTGCGCTCGACCTGCAGGCAATCTCAACCCTCATTAGTGAAGGCAGTGTATTGGAAGGTAATTTAAAAGCCCCGGCTTTTGCGCGCATTGACGGCGTAGTTAATGGCGATGTAACCGTTGATGAAGGCCTGATCCTGGGCGAAAAAGGCGAGGTTAAGGGAAATATAAGTACCAAAGAGATATTTGTTTATGGTACGGTAAGAGGCGATATCAATACTTCATCTCTCGAAATAAAAGCTACCGGCCGTATCACCGGCGACATCAAAACACAGAACCTGGCCGTAGAAAATGGCGGCGTTTACAATGGCAACCTTACCATGCAACAGGCAGAGGTGCAAAAGCAGCTACAGGCGTAGGGTTATGAGATAATGAAGAGAGGAGGCACCTACGGAGCCAAATTGCCGTTTATATTAATACCACAAACACGATACTCCTACGGAGTGTTAGCATGGCTTTCTAAAAACTCCGTGGGAGTACCATGTTTATAGTTCAAAGTACTCAATCGGATTTTTGCTCCGTAGGTGCAACCCCCAAATCGATAATACTTTAGGGGGAAACCAAACATTTCATTTTCACAAGGATATAAGTTAACTTTGCACTCTCAAAAATAAAAATCGATATGTCATCAGTAGAAACTGCATTCGTTAAATACAAAGTAAAAGATCTGTCGCTGGCAGAGTGGGGTCGCAAAGAAATTGAACTGGCTGAGGCTGAGATGCCTGGCTTAATGGCTTTGCGTAAAGAGTACGGTCCGAGCCAGCCGCTTAAAGGCGCAAGGATTGCCGGTTGTTTACACATGACCATCCAAACCGCTGTTTTAATTGAAACCCTGATTGCACTTGGCGCCGAAGTTACCTGGTCGTCATGTAATATATTTTCAACGCAGGATCACGCTGCTGCTGCTATTGCTGCTGCCGGTATTTCTGTGTATGCCTGGAAAGGTATGAATGCTGAAGAGTTTGACTGGTGCATTGAACAAACTTTATTTTTTGGCGAAGAACGCCAGCCGCTTAATATGATCCTTGATGACGGTGGCGATTTAACCAACATGGTATTGGATAAATACCCTGAGCTGGTTGCTGCTATCAAAGGTTTATCAGAAGAAACTACTACCGGTGTACACCGTTTATATGAGCGCATGAAAGCAGGTACCCTGCCAATGCCGGCAATTAACGTTAACGACTCGGTTACCAAATCAAAATTTGATAACAAATACGGTTGCCGCGAATCATTGGTTGACGCTATCCGTCGTGCAACCGACGTAATGATGGCCGGTAAAGTGGCCGTTGTTTGTGGTTATGGCGACGTAGGTAAAGGTTCGGCAGATTCATTACGTAACTCTGGCGTGCGTGTTATTGTTACCGAAATTGACCCTATCTGTGCTTTACAAGCCGCAATGGAAGGTTTTGAAGTTAAAAAACTAAGCACTGCTATTACCGAAGCTGATATCGTGGTTACCGCTACTGGTAACAAAAACATCGTTCGTGAGCAACACTTCCGTGCTTTGAAAGATAAAGCTATCGTTTGTAACATCGGTCACTTTGATAATGAAATTGACATGGCCTGGTTAAATGGTGCTTATGGCAATTCTAAAGTTGAAATTAAACCACAGGTTGATAAATATACCATTGAAGGTAAAGACGTTATCGTATTAGCCGAAGGTCGTTTGGTTAACTTAGGTTGCGCTACCGGTCACCCAAGCTTTGTAATGAGTAATTCGTTTACCAACCAAACTTTAGCCCAGTTAGAGCTTTGGACAAACGGTGCCGCTTATGAAAACAAAGTTTACACCCTGCCAAAACATCTTGATGAGAAAGTAGCCCGCTTGCACCTTGCTAAAATTGGTGTTGAGCTGGAAGTACTTGACCAGGATCAGGCTGATTACATCGGTGTAACTGTTGAAGGTCCGTTTAAACCTGAGTACTACCGTTACTAAATTTAGGTGAAAGGTTAAAGGCGAAAGCTGAAAGGTTTTTGCTATTTTAATATAAAAGGCATGGTTTTCAAAACCGTGCCTTTTTTGGTTTATTTCTACCGTAACGTAAGCGGATAACGGGCTTGTATGCCTATACTTTTATGCAACTTTTAGTACAAATATTTCGCTAATCGTAACAAAAAACTAAGAAATCCGTAACAATAGATGTGATATGATATAAACGAGAAAAATTGTAACAAACGTGATACAATTATCAAAATTCATATTATATTTACAATTCAATAACGGGTATCTACACCCGGATTTGTGATAAGGTTTAGGTTTAAAGCCCCATGCAGCGAGTGCTATGGGGCTTTTATTTTACCCGCGCTCTTAACTCTTTTTAACAAATACCCAGGTTGCTTTATCTTAACTTTGATCATAAATCTAAACTATTATGCATTTCAAAACGTTTTTTACGTGTTTGTTCATCGTTTTATTGAAATGCGCTTGCTATGGCCAGCAAGCCGCACCGGCATATGCGCTAACTAAACCCGAAAATTGGCGTACCGAAACTTTTTCGTTGCCTCCGCAGTTTGCAAATAGCTTGCCTTTTAAAGGTACTGAGGACATTCGCTTTTCACCTGACTGGGCAAAAAAGGGATCGGAAGGTTACTGGACTTATGCTTTTTTATGGATAATTAGCGAAAAGGCCACTTTTACCAAAACACAACTTGAAAAATACATGTGCGATTATTATACAGGCCTGGTAAAGGCCAATTTAAAAGAAGCAAAAATTGATACCGTGATTGCTGCACCCGTAAAAGTAAAACTTCGAAATATCAAAACAGCTGAGAAGGATATTCAGACTTTTGAAGGTAAGGCGGCAATGACTGATTATATGACGCAGGATCCGCTAATCCTTAACTTTCGTATCCACGTTAAAAAAACTAAACCCGGCAGTGATGCAACCGCAGTTTATTTTGAAGCATCACCGCAATCATACGATCATAAAGTTTGGGTGCAGTTGGACGCGCTCGATAAAAGTTTATAACATATTAAAAAGCCTTACGAAGTTTTCAAAACTTCGTAAGGCTGCATAGTACTGCAACTACAAGCTGCAACTGCCACTGAAATCAAGGAGCTTCGCTAAACTCTTCATCTACACTTTCACGAAGGTCATACAGCAACCATTGCTTCCCTGCTATGGATCGTGTTTTTGATTGCAACAGCTTAATAAAATCGTTCACGCCAACAGGTTCGTTGCCATTGCCGTGAATGAGCACAATACTGCCGTTTTGCGGCTGCTGTCCTTTAGCGAGCCAGGCATCGGTACCAACTGGTATCAATCCGAAGTTGGTGATTTGGTAAACCAGTTGCTGGTCAGACACTAGTCCAGGAAAACGGAAAAATACCGAGGGTAACAGACCGTTGCGTAACATGGCTTGTTCCGTTTCCAATACTTCATAATTGATGTCGGTGCCGGGTTCCAGCAAAAAGTTCTCTTTGAGGGGAGCTTTGAGGCTTACCCGGTGATTGAAGGAGTGGTTGATCCAGGTGATATAGATCTCGCGGTTCGCCTGCATTTGTTTAAGCCAGGCCAGGTCCTGCGGGTGTTGGCGCATCCAGATACCGGTTACCGAAAGTGCTATAGGAACCGGGCGCTCCACTTTTTTAAACTCTGTAAAGATATCGGTAAAAATGCGTTTATCCAGCGGACGGTGAGAGGGGCAAAGATCAGCAGTGAGGCTGATGCCTGTTTGTTTGGGAATGCCGCTTTCAATACCCGCGTCCTGGATATTTATGGATTGTTTTTCAGCTTTGGCCAATGCCTTTTGATAGGGCGTACTTTTAAAAAACTCACGCGCCTGCTCCATCGTCATGGGTTTGATCTGGTAAAAGCTGCTCTCATTTATTTTGGTTTCGAGCGTTTGCGGATTTACCATCAACAGATAATTGCGCCCTTCATTATCAAAACGGCGAAGGATCATCCAATCTTGAGGATAGTTATGCGCCCAGCCGTAGTAAACTTTATAGTTTTCTATTTTGCGGTAGATAGTTTGGGCTGATATATCACGACAAAGAGGTAGTAGAATAAAAAGTAATAGAGATATTCTAAGAAGGTGTTTGTTCATACGTGTTTGTTTTCCAGTTTTTACCGGTAAGTATACTGCTGATTACTAATATCAGCATAAAGATAACTATGGGAATGAACATGTAGCTGTCGAAATGCGGGTGTTCTACAGGGATCTTCGGAAACTCGTTTCCGTCATGTCCTGAAAGGGGAGGATAGATAGTCCATCCTTTAGCATTTGCATCTATGCTTTGTTCCAAAAGTAAAATCACCCGATATACTTTTATCAATATAATAATTAGCAGAAAGTCGCCTGTTAGTAATATCACATTGACCAAATTGTTTTTATAACGTTTAATGATGGCTCGTACTAAATAGGTTAAAGTACTTAAAACGCAAAAAGTTGACAGTACAAGGATTTGCCATGGAGAGGCAGACATCATAAAATAAGTATCGTGCAGATTAATATCAAGTGCCATATTACCATACAGCGTTCCAAATAAAACCGGCCAGCAAAAGCATGCTACAAGATATATTACGATGAGTATGCATAACTCAATAGCAATTTGTTTAGGCTTCATGACCTAAAGTTAAATATATCGGGCATTTTATCTAAATGATATCTAACTTTGAAATATGACCCGTCTATCTGTCAATATCAACAAAATAGCCACTTTGCGTAATTCGCGCGGTGGTAATAACCCCGACCTGATACAGGTTGCTAAAGATTGTGAACGTTTTGGCGCACAGGGTATCACCGTGCACCCCCGTCCCGATGAGCGTCACATCCGTTATAACGATGTGTTTGAGCTTAAGAAAATTGTTACTACCGAGTTTAATATCGAAGGTAATTGCCAGGAACAAAAATTTATCGACCTGGTATTGGCCAATAGGCCCGAACAGGTTACCCTGGTGCCCGATGTTTTGGGACAGATCACTTCAAACCACGGCTGGGATACTATCGCCAATTATCATTATTTAAAAGATATGATAGCGGTGTTTAAAGAAGCCGGTATCCGTGTATCTATTTTTGTTGACCCTATTCCCGCAATGGTTGAAGGTGCCGCTAAAACCGGTACCGACCGCGTAGAACTGTATACCGAAGGTTATGCTACCCATTTCCCACAAGGAAAAGAATTGGCTATTGCTCCTTACGTTGAAGCTGCGAAAGCCGCTCAGCAAGCAGGCCTGGGCTTAAATGCCGGTCATGATCTTGATTTGCACAACCTGAAATACTTTGCCGAAAATATACCGGGTCTGCTTGAAGTAAGTATCGGTCATGCCCTGGTAAGCGATGCCCTGTATTACGGTTTGGAAAATACCATCCAGATGTATTTACGACAACTGGCTTAGCGGATAATGCTTAAGTTGCCTGATAGCAGGCCGCAACCCGCACTAAGGTTAATGATGTAGTAATAACTGCCCGAAGGCAATTTTTGGCCATTATACATGCCGTTAAACGGGCGGCTGTATCCTTTTGAATCAAAAATGGCTTTCCCGTAACGGTTAAATATTTTTACCGTTGCCAAAGGGTAGTTTTCCATACCTGCTATCTGCCAGTAATCGTTTACGCCATCATTGTTTGGGGTAATCACATTGGCAATATTGAGGTTGGACAGGCCTACACTTACATCAATCTTAGTACGGGTGCTCTCGCAGGCATTACTAAACCGACTTATGTAATAACTCCTGTTAGCGGTAACGTTTACCTTAAACTTGCCATTGGTTTCCTCATCAAGCGGAGTAGCATCAGTCTCGTTATCATAAAGCCTGTAGGTTGATGTTGCCACTGGGTTGCTAACCGGAATAATGGTTTCGCCGGGGCCGCATAGTTGAAAATTTTTAACCACCGGCGGATCAAGAATAAGCTCCTGGTTAAGGATGGTAACATGATATGGTACAGCGCATCCGTCAGGATCAATGGTAAGTGTATAGGTTCCGCCCGGAAGTTTATCCACGTCAAGAGTGGTACGTATTACATCGCCTGCTTCGTTTGTCCACTTTAATGGTGGTACAACGTCATTGGTGTTTATGATTTTTAAGTTGCTGATGCTGCCGTTTGCGGCATCGCATGAGGCATTAACTTTCTGTATTCCTGAATCATCAACCCCGGGATTTGAGCTGGTTAATGTTATCGGGATAGATTTTGCAAAGCAATTGCCATTATAGCATTTGGCATAATAGGTGCCAATACCTACGCCCTCCAGTTTAGGGCCTCCGGATTGTACCAGGTGATCCTGATCGTTATACCAATCAACCCCAATCACATTCTTTAAATTTTGCAGGGTAATTGAGCCGTTATTTTTAAAGCAGGTGGGATTAACCTTAATATAATCAGCTGCTAAAGTTGAAATAACCGGCTGGGTATATTCAGACGAGCTGTTGTTAAATGTAGCGTTTGCTACCAATTTTTTATTGTGCAGGTCGCCGGTAAACTTCCATTTGCCGTTGGCATCGGCAATAATAGTAGTTATATATTGAACCGGGTTACAAACATCGCAATCTGTATTATCATTATAAATGTAGACGGCAGCCCCGGGCGATGCTGTTCCTGAAAATTCATCGGCATTGCTGATGAGTACATTAATATCAGGTATGGCTGTGCCTTGCGAAATAAGATAAGGTACAGTATTGCACATGATACTGTTTTTAGCTATAGTAATATTGGTTGATTGCACGGCATAAAACGCGCCGCCATCATTTCTGAAAATATTGATATCGCTGTCATTATTATCGCCAATAAAAGCATTATTGCATTTAAATAAGGACATGCCTGAATTGCCCTGTATACTGCTTTGTTTATTCCGTACAAACAGGAATCCGTTTACTGAAACAAATTGAAACTGTGTAGCGCAAAAATCATTATCAGTTATCAGTGCGTTACTTCCCTGAAACCGTAACAAAATAGATGAATTACCACGGTTGTCCTGTCCGTTTACATCAAGCGAAAGCGAATTGTTAATAAACTTATTATCGATCCCGTTCAGGGCTATAGCGGTAGCAAAATAGTTTCGTTCTTTTGGTGACGCGCCACCTATCAACGAGTTATCTGCAGTAATGTCAAGCGCATAGCCCAATTCAACAACATTAATTCCCGACTCGTCATAACCGATAAAGTTTGATTGGATAACTATGTTGTCGTTGTTCTTTGAATCGGTTAACGAGTTTGTACCGCAGTAAACGCCATAAATATTATCGCAAAAAACGTTGCCTTTATCGGGGGCACCTATAGTGATATTAGTACAATCATAAGCCGATATAGCAGTGAAAAGCAGGTTGCCGTTAAAGTTTGTGAGTTTACTGCTGTAGCCTTTTACACATAAGCCATAAATACTAACGTCGGTAACTTCGGTCATGAGAAATGCGGCGGCTTTTGTGCCTGGGAAGGTATAGCTCACATCAGGTATGATGTAAACCCTGGCGTCGCTCCGGCCAAATTTGGGCCCGGGTTGCGTACTGCCGTCGATAATTAAATTTGAGGTAACTTCCGGAAGCTGCGTGTACAGCGTTATAGTTGGATTGCCAGTTATATTAAAATTAATAACATCCTGCTGAACCGTTCCGTTGGCGGCTGCCTGGGTGAGGGCCTCACGTAACGTACCCGGTCCGGCATCAGCATTACTGGTTACAGTAAATACAGCAGCCATAGCGCGCGATCCGGCCAGTACCAGGAATAACGTAAACAGCAACAACCTTTGTTTCATGGTTGCAATTTGGGTATGAATGTTAGTTTATAATTAATTGGCAATAAATTGGTTGATATTGTCCGTTAGTAAGTTACGGTTTTGTTGGCAATAACGCTACAGTACCAAACAGGTTGTTACTGCTTTGTGAAATATTGAGTTAACTTACCAACTGTAGCAGGAGGGAATTCTGATATTTACCTGATGCTTGACGGGCTTCCGGGAGTTGGTTGCGGCTTTTGCCGGGAATGAAAAGAAAAATCGTGATAAAAAGTAAAACTCGCCTGCCCGTCATGTTTGGGTATTCATAAGGCAAATTACATTTTTTTCCTGTAAATGCATTGTCAATATCATATTACCTCATTGTTACTCAATTTGTAAAACCGTACCTTTGCGGTAAATTTAAGAGGGACGATTAATTCATGAAGTTGAATACAACCTATCAGGAGCAGTTTCAGTCGAGGCACATTGCTCCAAGCGAGGCCGACACGGCCAAAATGTTAAAAACCATCGGCGTAAGTACGCTTGATGAATTAATAGGGCAAACAATACCGCAAAAGATCAGGCTTACCCAACCGCTTAATTTGCCAGCTGCAAAAAGCGAGTTTGATTACCTGAACACTTTAAAGCAAACTGCTTCAAAAAACAAAGTTTTCAAGTCGTTTATTGGCAAAGGTTACTATGATGTAATTGTACCGGGCGTTATTCAGCGCAACATTCTTGAAAATCCGGGATGGTATACCCAATACACCCCGTACCAGGCAGAAATTGCACAGGGCCGTTTACAGGCTTTGTTGAATTTCCAAACCATGATCATTGATCTTACCGGTATGGAAATTGCCAATGCTTCATTGCTTGACGAGGGTACTGCCGCTGCCGAAGCTATGTTTATGCAATACACCTTGCGTAAAAACAACAGCGCCAATGTATTCTTCGTTTCTGAGGAGCTGTTCCCGCAAACCATAGATATTTTAAAAACCCGCTCTGAGCCTTATGGCATTGAGCTAAGAATAGGCGACCACCGTACCCTTGAGTTAACCGACGATATGTTTGGCGCCATTGTACAATACCCTGCAGGCGACGGCGCTGTTTATAACTATGCCGACTTTGCCGCTAAAGGTCACGAAAAAGGAATTAAACTAACCGTTGTTGCCGATATCATGAGCCTTGCCCTGTTAACGCCTCCGGGCGAATGGGGCGCCGACATTGTAGTTGGCTCATCACAACGTTTCGGCGTACCAATGGGCTTTGGTGGCCCGCATGCCGCTTTCTTTGCAACTAAAGAAGAATACAAACGCTCTATCCCAGGCCGCATCATTGGTGTTACTATCGACAGCGCCAATAACTATGCCCTGCGTATGGCCCTGCAAACCCGCGAGCAGCACATCCGCCGTGATAAAGCTACTTCAAATATCTGTACCGCTCAGGCATTATTGGCTATCATGGCCGGTATGTATGCCGTATATCATGGTCCGGATGGTATTAAGTTGATTGCTGAACGTATTCACGGCTTAGCAGTTTTATTAGCCAAAACTTTAGGACAGCTTGGTTACGAGCAGCTTAACGAATCATACTTTGATACCGTTAAGTTTGATGTAGCCCACCTTGCAGGCCCAATTCATTCTGAAGCTTTAAATAACGAAATGAACCTTAACTACGAAGGTTCAATAGTTACTATCTCTATCGACGAAACAACTTCGGTTGAGGATATCAAAACCATTGTGAGGTTCTTTGCCAAAGTAAAAGGCAAAACCATTAATGATGTTGATTTCGATGGCGCCAACGCAAGCCTTGAAACGGTTATTCCTACAGCGCTTCAGCGTACTTCGGCTTACTTAACACACAGCTTGTTCAATACCCACAGGTCTGAGCATGAAATGCTGCGTTATATCAAATCATTAGAAGCAAAAGATCTTTCGCTTTGCCACTCCATGATAGCTTTGGGTTCATGTACCATGAAGCTGAATGCTACTACCGAAATGGTTCCGGTTACCTGGGCCGAGTTCAGCAAAATTCACCCGTTTGCCCCAACCGATCAGGTTGGCGGATATATGCAGCTATTTGACGAGATCAATAACTGGTTAAGCGAGATCACCGGTTTCGCGGCCATGAGCTTGCAGCCAAATGCAGGTGCACAGGGTGAATACGCCGGTTTAATGGTGATCCGTGCTTATCATAATGACAGGGGCGATACTCACCGTAACATCGCTTTAATCCCTTCATCTGCCCACGGTACCAACCCTGCTTCTGCAGCGATGGCCGGCATGAAGATCGTTGTAGTTAAATGCGACGATAATGGTAACATCGACGTTGCCGACATGCGCGCTAAAGCAGAGCAATACAAAAACGAGCTTTCATGTTTGATGGTTACTTATCCATCAACACACGGTGTGTTTGAAGAAAGCATCATTGAAATTTGCGAGATCATTCATGAAAATGGCGGCCAGGTTTATATGGACGGTGCTAACATGAACGCACAGGTAGGTTTAACAAGCCCGGCCAACATTGGTGCCGATGTTTGTCACCTTAACCTGCATAAAACATTCTGTATCCCTCACGGTGGTGGTGGTCCGGGTATGGGCCCAATCGGTGTTGCAAAACACCTGGTGCCTTATTTGCCAGGCCACGCTGTGGTTGATATCGATAGAGGTAAATCAATCCATGCTGTATCTGCAGCGCCATGGGGCTCGGCTTCTATCCTGATTATATCACATGCTTACATCGCTATGATGGGTGCCGAAGGTTTAACCAATGCAACCCGTTACGCTATCCTGAATGCCAACTACATTAAAGCGAGGCTGCAGGAACACTACCCGGTATTATATTCCGGAGCTAATGGCCGTTGTGCGCACGAAATGATTCTGGACTGCCGTTCATTTAAATCGGCAGGTATCGAGGTTACCGATATCGCCAAACGTTTAATGGATTATGGTTTCCACGCGCCAACCGTATCGTTCCCGGTTGCGGGTACAGTGATGGTTGAGCCAACCGAATCTGAGCCTAAGCATGAGCTTGACCGTTTCTGCGATGCCATGATCTCTATCCGTCATGAAATTGCCGATGTGGTTGATGGCCTTGCCGACAAAACAAACAATCCGTTAAAAAATGCACCTCATACCGTAGCAGTAATTACCGGTAACGAATGGGAGCACCCTTATACCCGTCAAAAAGCGGCATTCCCGCTGCCTTACGTAGCTGCCAATAAATTCTGGCCTTCGGTAGGCAGGGTTAATGACACTTATGGCGACAGAACGCTGATCTGCTCATGCCCTCCGTTAGAAGAGTATGAGTTTGAAGAAAGTGTGATAGAATAATTTAAAACCCCCGCCTCAAAGCGGGGGTTTTTGTTTTATGTAAATTATTAAAATATGAGTTCAGATAATTCAAATGCTACTCTCTTTAGTGAGGACTCAGAAGAGCTTATCGCTTCAACTCCTCAACCGCCTTATTACGCGGTGATATTTACTTCGGTACGCACTCCGGGAGATGAAGGCTACGGCGATATGGCTGTTGAAATGGAGAGGCTGGCCCGGCAGCAGGAAGGTTTTCTTGGCGTTGAATCGGCCCGTAACAATGTCGGGATAACGGTGTCTTATTGGCAATCGGAAGAAGCAATTAAAAACTGGAAAGCTAATGCCCGTCACCTGTTTGCCCAGCAGCAGGGGCGCGAAAAGTGGTATCAAAATTATACGGTACGTATTTGTAAGGTTGAGCGTGATTATACTTTTTAAAATATAATATTCAACGGTTAGTTTTTGCCTTTAATTTCCTTTTTTGCTGACTTTATTTATTTTTCAAAATAAAATAAAATGGCCCCGAATGGGTTATTTAACTGGATTTGTGAGAGATATTATTTTTTAGTATTTACAACTAAAAGGAATATAACTTTTTAAATTGTAGCCTCGTATAAAGAGGGAGCGCTTAAATTATAGATATGAACATTAACAATAAAGCCATTAGTGTATTACTGGTTGATGATGACGAAATAAATAACTTCATCTCCATAAAACTGATCAAGAAAGCTTTACTGAATACGGAAATTATGGCCTGCCTGAACGGAAAGTATGCTATTGAGCAACTCTCAGATATTCAGCGTAAAGACCCAAATAAACTGCCCGATTATATTTTGCTCGATATTAATATGCCTATCATGAATGGCTGGGAATTTTTGGATGAGTATAAGCGCCTCAACCTCGACCCGCTGGGCAAAAGCAAAATCTACATTATTTCATCGTCTGTTTTTAGCAATGATATAAATAAAGCGCGTTCATACCCGTTGGTGAAGGATTTTATCTCTAAGCCGCTTAATGTTGAAAAAATAAAAGAGCTTTTTGAAGTAGCTGCCGAAAATTAAAAAGGTTTAACTTTAAAATGGTCACCTTCTGTTTCTACCGTTCCAATGGCAAATGATTTGGAATGGTAAAACAGGCATTTCCATCCTTCGGCGGCGGCTTTTTTACCGTATTCTTCGCGCAGCATCATAGCCTTGCGCCCATCCATATCATATTTGGCTATGAATTTTCTTAGCAGTTGCTCTGGTTCAGGAAGTTCATCGCCGCCAAAAAATACTTTTTCGCCTTCCATATCAAACCAAAACACCTGGTGTGCCGGGCAGTGACCGCCCGAATGCTCATACCTGATGCCTGGCTTAAATTCGCCGCTGCCTTCAATAAAGGTGATTTTAGCGCTTGCCTGTAAAGCTTCAAATATTTCAACATGGTATGACGAGCCTTTGCCGCTCATGCCAAACTCCCATTCCTGTTTATTGATCACGTGCTCGGCCTGCGGAAAGCTCGGTACTAATTTACCATTACGTTCAACCACTAAACCACCCGAGTGGTCATAATGCAGGTGCGACATCATCACCAAAGTAACATCATCAGGATCGAAGCCGGCGTTGCGGATGTTCTGGTGCAGCATTAATTCGTCGCGGGTATCTTTAAAACCAAGACCGGTATCCAATACTATCAAATCGGTTTTTGTTTTAATAAGGAAAGGGTTAACGTGGATGAACAACGAAGCCGGGCGATCTTTGGGGTTATCGGTTTCCGGATTGAACGGGATAAATTTCTTGGTTGCATCAACCGAATAAGAGCCTTCACCTAAAGCAAAAAATTCCATAGTAAACGTAGTATCAGATTTTGAATGTAACTTTGGCTCTTTAACAGAGCATAAGTATATTTACTGTTTCAAGCTGCAAAGATATGAATAAACGTTGGGCGCTAAAGGATAATACAAACCATGATGATGTAATAAAATTAGCCGCCGAACTCAATATCGATACCGTTTTAAGCACCATGCTTGTGCAGCGCGGTATCACCACTTTTGAAGATGCCCGCTACTTTTTCAGGCCCGATCACCGGCACCTGCATGACCCCTTCCTGATGCAGGATATGGAAAAGGCGATACTGCGTATTGAGCAGGCCATAGCCGCGGGCGAAAAAATCATGATTTACGGGGATTATGACGTGGATGGTACTACAGCCGTGGCGCTTACCTACAGTTTTTTCAAAAAGCTTTATAACAATATTGATTATTATATCCCCGATCGTTACAAGGAAGGGTATGGCATCTCTACCCAGGGAATTGACTATGCCGCTGAGCATGGTATTAGCCTGATCATAGCGCTCGATTGCGGCATTAAATCAATTGATAAAATCGACTATGCAAATGAAAAAGGCATTGATTTTATCATCTGCGATCACCACTTGCCGGGAGCATCAATTCCTAACGCGGTGGCTGTGCTTGACCCTAAGCGCGAAGACTGCGAATATCCATATAAAGAATTATCCGGTTGTGGCATCGGCTTTAAACTGATCCAGGCTTACGCCGAAAAGAATGATATCCCGATTGAGGAAGTAAACTGCTATCTCGACCTGGTAGTGATCAGTATCTCCTGCGATATCGTGCATATCACTGGTGAAAACAGGGTGCTGGCGCATTTCGGTTTGCAAAAAATAAATACCGACCCATGTATTGGCGTTAAGGCGTTAATGGAGATAGCGGGGAGGACGGGGCCATATACGATATCGGATGTGGTATTTTTGCTTGGCCCGCGTATTAATGCTGCCGGCAGGATAGACGATGCCAAACATGCCGTTGAACTCCTGATAGCGACAGATAAGGATGCCGCTAAGGAAAAAAGCGCCATGATCAATGTACGCAATACCGAACGAAAAGGGCATGACCTCTCCATTACCGACGAAGCGCTCGGCATGATTGACAATGATGAGGTGCTGATCGCCCGTAAATCAACCGTTGTATTTAACGAAGACTGGCATAAGGGGGTTATTGGTATAGTGGCCTCTCGCCTGACCGAGAAATATTATCGCCCAACAATTGTGCTTACCCGTTCTAACGGCCATGTTGCAGGTTCGGCACGTTCTGTTTTGGGTTATGATTTATACGAAGCCCTTTGTGGATGTAAAGACCTGTTGATTCAGTTTGGCGGGCACAAATATGCTGCCGGTTTAACTATGGAGCCAGAAAACCTTGAAGCCTTTATTGAAAGGTTTGAAGAGGTGGTAAGCTCAACCATAAAACCGGAACAATTGATACAACAAATACAAATTGACGCTGAATTACGTTTAAGCCAGATAGAACCCAAATTTTTCAGGATTTTGAATCAGTTTGCGCCCTTCGGGCCTGAAAATATGGCCCCCGTTTTCATAAGTAAAAATGTGTATGTTAGTGGTAACGCCGGTTTGGTAGGTGGTTCGCATATTAAAATGAGCGTAATGCAGGAAGGATCGGCAGCGTTTGACTGCATAGCCTTTAACCACGGCCAATATCTGGAACAATTGCGGCCTGGTGTGCCGTTTGAAATGTGCTATTCGATAGAAGAAAACGTTTGGCGCGAAAGAAGAACGATACAGTTAAATGTGAAGGGAATTAGATTTTAGAGATTAGAGGTTGGTGAGTTAGGTTCATAGTTGATGGATCACGGTTCATAGCCGTAAGTCTTAATCAACGGAATCAGCGAAATCAAAAAGCTATCAACGGTCAAATATCAGGGTAATCCATGAATCCCATAAATCATGGTTCAAACAAAAATGATACTAAGAGCAGATAATTTAGTTAAAAAATACAAGCAGCGTACCGTTGTAAACGATGTATCGTTTGATGTGGCGCAGGGCGAAATTGTTGGTTTACTTGGGCCTAATGGTGCCGGTAAAACAACTTCCTTTTACATGATAGTGGGTTTGATAAAGCCTAATGAAGGCAGTATCCACCTGGATAATCAAGACATCACCCAGGACCCGATGTACCGTCGCGCCCAAAAGGGGATAGGTTACCTGGCACAGGAGGCTTCGGTATTCCGTAAACTTTCGGTTGAGGATAATATTAAGGCAGTACTTGAAATGGGCGACATGCCCAAGGATAAGCAAAAAGATAAGCTGGAAGAACTGATAGATGAGTTCAGCTTGCATAAAGTGCGCAGAAACAGGGGCGACCTGCTATCGGGCGGTGAACGCCGTCGTACGGAGATTGCCCGTGCTTTAGCCGCCGAGCCTAACTTTATCCTGCTTGATGAGCCTTTTGCCGGTGTAGATCCGATAGCGGTTGAAGAGATCCAGTCGATGGTGGTTAAATTGCGTACCCGTAACATCGGCATCCTGATAACCGACCACAACGTGCAGGAAACATTGTCGATTACCGACCGCGCGTACCTGCTTTTTGAAGGTAAAATATTAGAGTCGGGATTTCCTGAGGTATTGGCTGAGAATGAAATGGTGAGGAAAGTGTATCTTGGGGCTAATTTTGTACTTAAAAGAAAGGTTTTTCCTCAATAACAGCCTATGACCCTCTTTAACTCCGTATTTACCTGGTTCATGAAAAAGCGGATCCACCAGATTGAGCTTTTCATGAAATATCCGAATGAAGTGCAGGAAGAATGGTTTGAGCAACTGGTTTCAGTTGCTGAAAATACCGAGTGGGGTAAAAAATATCATTATAAAAGTATTGAAAACCTGAGCCAGTTTAAGGAGCGGGTCCCTATACAAAACTACGATACTTTAAAGCCCTTTATTGAGCGGATGCTCAAGGGCGAAAAAAACGTGTTGTGGCCGTCGGAGATTCGTTGGTTTGCCAAATCATCGGGCACTACCAGTGATAGGAGCAAATTTATTCCGGTAAGTGAAGAAGCACTTGAAGAATGCCACTTTAAAGGAGGTAAGGATTTGCTTACCATTTATTTCAATAACCAGCCCAATCCCCGCATGTTTACCGGGAAGATCTTGACGCTTGGTGGCAGTCACCAAATCAGTCAGTTAAGTCCGGATACTTCTTTTGGTGATCTTTCGGCAGTGATCATGAAAAACTTGCCCATGTGGGCCGAGTTTCACCGTACGCCGCATTTAGATATAGCCCTGCTCGAAAACTTTGAGGAAAAGATTGAAAAGATAGCCCATGCTACCAAGGATGTGAACGTGACCAGTATCAGCGGCGTACCAACCTGGAACCTGGTGCTGTTTAAACGCATATTGGAGATAACGGGTAAAAAGAACCTGCTTGAAGTGTGGCCCAACCTGGAGATGTACTTTCATGGCGCGGTTAACTTTACACCTTATCGCGAGCAGTTTAAAAAGCTGATCCCGAACGAGGAAATGTACTACCTCGAAAATTATAACGCGTCCGAAGGTTTCTTCGGTATACAGGACACCAAAGAGCCCGGCGATATGCTGCTCATGCTCGATTATGGTATCTTTTACGAGTTTTTACCACTCGAACACCTGTACGATGAAAACCCTGAAACCCTCACCCTGGATGAGGTAGAACTGAATAAAAATTACGCACTCATCATATCAACCAACGCGGGCCTGTGGCGGTACATGATAGGAGATACCATCAAGTTTTCATCGCTTGCCCCGTTCAGGATCCAGATCACCGGCAGGACAAAACATTTTATCAATGCCTTTGGCGAGGAAGTGATCATTGATAATGCCGAACGTGCCCTGGAAGAAGCCTGTACGCAAACCGGTGCCATTATCAGGGAATATACAGCTGCCCCGGTTTATTTTAATGGCGACGACTGTGGCGCCCATGAATGGATCATTGAGTTTGAAAAAAAACCGGCGGAGTTTGAACGTTTTGTCGACCTGCTTGATGAAACCCTGCGCCGTATCAACTCGGACTATGATGCCAAACGTTTTAAAGACCTTGCCCTACGCCGCCCGGTAGTGCGCCGTGCGCCGGATGGCACTTTCTTTAACTGGATGCGGGAAAAAGGAAAGCTGGGCGGTCAGCACAAGGTGCCTCGCCTGGCTAATGACAGGGAATATGTGGACGCTATTTTGAAGATGATGGAGTTGGTGGGGTAGATGTAGTTGGAGGCAGGAAAGATATAAAAAAGTTGCGGGAGAAATAAATAAAAATCATGTCATTGCGAGCGTAGCGTGGCAATCGCACGGAAGTATATCCGCCCTGTATAGCATGCGATTGCCGCGTCGCGTCCGGGCTCATTTCCGTTTCGCTCCTCGCAATGACATGGTTTTATTAAATGTCAGTTGTTATTGTCCAGCTTCTGGCGGTCCCTCAACCGCCTCCCAAATCCTCACAGCTTCCACAGCCTCTTTCACATCATGTACCCTTAAAATACTGGTACCCTTCATCAATGCGATAGTATTTAAAACAGTAGTGCCGTTCAATGCCTCCTCGGCCGTATTACCTAACAAACCGTAGACCATCCTTTTACGGGAGATGCCCGTAAGTATGGGCAAACCCAGCAGGTCAAATTCATTCATACGGCTCATTAACGCATAGCTATGCTCCGCTTTTTTGGCAAAGCCGAAGCCTGGGTCAAGGATTACATCGTGAACGCCGAGACGTTTGAGTTCACTGTATTTAGATACAAAATAATCAAATACCTCGCCAAATACATCATCGTAATCGGCCATCTGATTCATAGTTTGAGGGGTGCCTTTCATGTGCATCAGGATATACGGTACATTTAAACGGGCAACGGTGGTGAACATATCAATATCAAGCGTACCGCCCGAAATATCATTGATGATGTGCGCGCCTCCATTAATGGCAGATTCGGCAACACCTGCGCGAAAAGTATCTATCGACATAATAGCTTCCGGGAATTGGGCGGCAATGGCCTCAACAACGGGTAATAGCCTGTCCGTTTCTTCCTGTGCTGAAATATCAACCGCACCGGGGCGCGATGAATATGCGCCGATATCCAAAAATGTGGCACCATCGGTTAGCATTTTTTGTGCCTGAAGTAAGGCCTCATCAATGCTGGGTTTACGGCTGTCGGCAAAAAACGAATCGGGGGTGATATTGATGATGCCCATCACTTTTGGCGACGACAAGTCGATTAGTTTGCCGCCGGCATTGAGTGTAACTTTTTTACGGAAAAATGTATCTTTTACCACGGTTAGTTGGGTGTTGTAAAGTTTGAATGTGGTAAAGTTAATTAACTTTGTAAGCATGGGCTTCACAACCCTGCAACATTTAAACATTACAACATTCAAATACATCATCCTTTGAGTAATAAAGACACAGCAGCAGAATACGAAGGCGTAATTAATATATGTAAAGGCCTTTTTATGAAAAAGACCCGTGATTACGGTACCGCCTGGCGTATCCTTCGTCCGCAATCCATCACCGATCAGATTTTTATCAAAGCACAGCGCATTCGTACCCTCGAAGAAAAAAAAATATCAAAGGTTGGGGATGATATTACCGGCGAATACATTGGCATTGTTAACTACTGCGTTATTGCCATGATGCAGCTGGAATGCGGCCCTGAAATGTCGACTGAACTTAACCCGGATCATGTAAGTGAAATGTTTGACGCGAAGGTAAACGAGACTAAAGAACTGATGTTTGCCAAAAACCATGATTATGGCGAAGCCTGGCGCGATATGCGTATCAGCTCGTTGACCGATCTGATACTGATGAAGCTGCTCCGGGTGAAACAGATAGAAGATAATAAAGGCCTTACCGAGGCATCGGAGGGCGTGAAAGCCAATTACCAGGATATGCTGAATTATGCTGTTTTCGCGCTCATTAAGCTTAATGTACACCTGGGTAAATAAGCTTATGAAAAAAACATCATCAAACAGCGCCGTTATATGGATTCCCCGCTTATTGGTGGGCTTACTGTTTATATTTTCGGGACTGATCAAGGCTAATGACCCGCTTGGTTTTTCGTACAAGCTGGTAGAATACTTTGAGGTTTTTCATATGACTTTTTTGAACGGCCTGGCGCTTACTATGGCTATTGTGCTGTGCGCGCTTGAAATGCTGCTGGGTTTTGCCCTGCTTATTGGGGCACGTGCCGTTAAGGTTGCCTGGGGATTGTTGTTGCTGATCATCTTTTTCGGCTTCTTGACTTTTTACTCTGCATTTTTTAAAGTGGTGCAAACCTGTGGTTGTTTTGGTGATGCTATTCCGTTAACGCCATGGCAATCGTTCAGTAAGGATATGGTGTTGCTGGCTTTGGTGCTGATATTGTTTGTTAAACGTAAGCAGATTACGCCTTTGTTTAACGCAAAGGTTGGCGATAAATGGTTAATCTGTGCTGCAATTGTTTCGATAGGGTTTGGTGAGTACACCTACAACTTTTCGCCGATTATTGATTTTCTGCCATATAAAATAGGCGCTAACCTGCCCGATGAAATGAAGATTCCGCCGGGTGCCCCGCTTGATGAATTTGAGTTGACCTATCACCTCAAAAACAAAAAAACAGGTGCTACCAAGGTGATGAATGATAAGGAATACCTTAAATCTAATATCTGGAAAGATGCCAACTGGGAAGTGATCGGCGATCCGGAAAATCGCCTAGTGAAAAAAGGATATGAACCAAAGATCCGTGACCTGGCTATCCAGGATGCACAACGGAACGATTATACTAAAGAATTACTTTCGAGCCCGTTTTATAGCCTTTTTATAGTGGCCTATGATCTGAGCGAAACGGATAAAGATGCCATCAATCGCTTAAACGCGCTGGCCATCAATCTTACTGATAATTATAATATCCGTACCATATTGCTTACTTCAAATTCGGCGGCTGATGCAAAAGCTTTCGCGAAGGAGCATAAACTGATCAGCGAGGTATTTTATGCAGATGGTGTTCCGTTGAAGTCAATGGTGCGCTCTAACCCGGGTGTTTTGCTAATGAAGAACGGCACCGTGATTAACAAATGGCATTATCATTCGGTACCTAAATATGAGGATATCGTAAAACAATACCTGCAGAAACAATAAAATGATCCCCTACCTGTTCCGCAAATTAGTATACGGACTGGCAGTAATGCTGGGGGTAGTGGTTGTTGTTTTTTTTCTGTTCAATATTCTGCCTGTGGATCCGGCCCGCATGACCCAGGGGCAGCGTGCCGATGTGCAGTCATTACAGGCTGTGCGTAAAGAGTTTGGGCTGGATAAACCGGTGCCCGTGCAGTTTGCCTATTATCTGAATGATCTTTCGCCTTTAGGGATCCACCTTAACACGGTTGACGAGCAACAGCGCTATGGCTATGTAAAATTGTTCCCGGTGAGCAAAAGTAAGGTATTGGCGCTGAAATGGCCTTACCTGAGGCGCTCCTATCAAACCCGCAAAGATGTGGCTTCATTGCTGATGGAGGTGATCCCCAACACATTGGTGCTTGCCGCGGCTGCGATGATCTTCGCTATCATTATCGGGGTGTTTTTAGGTGTGGCGAGCGCGGTACATAAAGATACCTGGATTGATAAGCTGGCGCTGAGTTTTTCAACGCTGGGGATTTCAGCCCCGTCATTTTTTGCGGGGATCATTATTGCCTGGATATTTGGTTTTGTGCTCAGTAACTATACTCACCTGAACATGTCGGGTAGTTTGTATAGCTATGATCCTTTTAAAGGTGAAGTGATCACGCTTAAAAACCTGGTATTGCCGGTTATTACTTTAGGCTTGCGGCCGCTGGCTATTATTGTACAGCTTACCCGCAATGCCATGCTCGATGTTTTGGGCCAGGATTATATCCGTACGGCTAAAGCCAAAGGGTTAAGTAACCGGACAATCATTTATCGCCATGCGCTAAAAAATGCCATGAACCCGGTTATAACTGCCATTGCCAACTGGTTTGCATCGTTATTGGCGGGTTCGTTTTTTGTGGAATACATTTTTGGGTACAACGGATTGGGTAAAGCGACCGTCGATGCGCTTGAAATGTCGGATTTTCCGGTAGTTATGGGCTCTATATTGTTTATCGCGTTTATATTTGTGGTGATCAGTATCCTGGTGGATGTAATTTATGTTTGGATTGATCCGCGGGTAAAATTAAGCTGAAGAAATTTTTATGAAATACTTTATTGTGGGCTTTATGGGCTGTGGCAAAACAACCTGGAGCCGCAAACTGGCCGCCAAATGGGGCTACGAATTTATTGATCTTGATCATGTGCTTGAAGCCAAAGCAGGCATGAGCATAGCCGAATATTTTTCATCTTTTGGCGAAGATGCTTTTCGCAAGCTGGAATCACAGGTTTTGAAAGAAACCGATTACCCTGAAAATATAGTAGTATCAACAGGGGGAGGCTTGCCTTGCTTTTTTGATAATATGGATTGGATGAAAGCCAACGGCAAAACGCTGTATATTAAACTATCACCTAAAACCTTAGCCGACAGGTTGGAGAACAGCAAAACCATTCGCCCGGTATTACAAGGAAAAAAAGGCGATGAACTGGTTGAATTTATAACCGGTAAACTGGCCGAGCGCGAAGACTTTTATCTGCAGGCAACAAATATTGTTGAAGGGATAGATATGTCGGTTGAGAAACTGGAAGAGGCGCTGGGGGTATAATTATTCTCACCATGTCATTGCGAGGAACGAAGCAATCGCATGCTATACAGAGCGGATTTGCTTACGTGCGATTGCCACGCTATCGCTCGCAATGACATGATTTTTATGTGTAGGTATTCTACCTCAAGTAAACCGCATCCTCTTCCGCGTCCTCCTCTTGAAGCACTACATCAACATGCTCTTTGATAACGGTTGAAAGGGCTACGCCGGCAAAGTCGGTAGTGATAGGGAAGCTTTTGTGGTTACGGTCAACCAAAACAGCTGTGCGGAGCTTTTTTAGCGGTACATCTAAAAATACGCCAAAGCCATAAGCTAACGTCTTACCGCTGTTCAGCACGTCATCAACCAGTATCACTACTTTGTTACTGCATTCTTCAACCTCAAAATCAATACTGGCACTCAGGCTGCTGCTTTGTTTTTCCAGCTCGATGGTCAGTATGCGGCTTTTAAAGGGTGCGATGCCATCAAGTATGGTTTTCAGGCGTTCGGCAATGTGGTTACCGCGGGGCAGTATGCCCGCTATCAGTATTTCATCCTCTTCAAAATTATCCTCCAGGATCTGGTAGGCCATCCTATCAAGCTTTTGCTGGATCTGTTGCTTATTTAATATGAGAAGCTTTTTTTCAGGCATGTTATTGTTGTAACGTTGGCTAAACTGTGGTAAATATACAAGTAAGGCTCATACAAGCAACCCCACAGTTTTTAACTTTCAATAATTATTTCACGTACGGGAAAAATACAAAGTTTGCACCCTCGGGTACTACAACAAATACGCACATGTACTGATAAGGATCTTTGTAGCTATTGACAAAACGTTCCTTTAATACGGGTTTTATAACGTCACGCTCTACAAACTCTTCCAGCGTAGATGCATGAATGCTCCATTCAGAGTTTAAGTCATGGCGGTCAAGTATCAACTCGCCTAAACTTAGTTCATGCTGGTGGGCTATAAGAATAGGGTAAGAAGACAGGCCTTCATTGATGATCTCTTCGGCTACCTCTTTGATTGATTCATTAAAATATTTCAGGTCGCGCTCCAAACTTATCAGCGGACTATCAGCCGCCGGTTTATTGCGTTCGTTACTTTCGTTAAGCAGTTCTTCAGGGTTCATGACCGTTGATTTTTATTTTTGGGGATTACACCGATTTTGACCGTTGATGATTTTTGATTTCGTTGATTGCGCTGATCAAGGCTTTTTGCTATGAACTATGATCCATGAACCATTTGCTAAAAAACTAATCTCTTATCTCCAATCTCTCAAAACCAGCAACACCACATTCTCCACGTGCTGGGTATGCGGGAACATATCAACCGGTTGAATTTTAACCGTATCGTATTTCTCTTTCAATACCAGCAAATCACGGGCTTGAGTGGCAGCATTACAGCTTACGTATACAATTTTAGGCGCTTCTATTTCCATGAGGCGGGCCACAACGTCCGGATGCATACCTGCGCGCGGGGGATCGGTGATGATCACATCCGGTTTGCCATGCTCGGCTACGAAATCGGCCACCAGTACATCTTTCATATCACCCGCGTAAAATTTGGTATTGGTGATATTATTGATGGCCGAGTTAACTTTGGCATCTTCAATAGCAGTTGGCACATATTCAACACCCACAACCTCACGTACGTGACCGGCAACAAAGTTGGCGATGGTACCGGCGCCGGTGTAAAGGTCATATACCAGTTCATCGCCTTTGAAACCGGCAAAATCGCGGGTTATTTCATACAGACGAAGTGCCTGTACCGAGTTGGTTTGATAAAATGACTTAGGACCTATGCGGAACTTGATGCCATTCATTTCTTCATGAATATATTCAGGCCCTTTAAAAGCTATAACGTCCTGATCAAATATGGTATCGTTCTTTTTCTGATTTACGATGTACAGCAATGAGGTGATTTCCGGGAAGCGGGCATCAACGTGGCCCATCAACTTATCAATCTCACTTTGCTCTGCATAAGCGAAAACTACTATTACCATGATCTCGCCGGTTGATGAGGTGCGTACAACCAAATTACGGAGCATGCCGCTGTGATTGCGCAAATCGTAATAAGTATAACCTTGCTGAACGGTGAAATCACGGATCTCGTTACGCAGACTGTTAGATGGTTCGGCTTGCAGATAGCAATGGTTTACATCTAATATTTTATCAAAACGGCCGGGGATATGGAAACCCAGAGCGTTCATGTTCAGCGTGCCATCTTCCTTGTTTTCGCCATCGTAAAGCCAGCGTTTGTTGGAGAAGGTAAATTCGAGTTTATTGCGGTAATACCTGTCGGCAGGAGAGGGAACGATAGGCATAATGCCCTCAACGTTGATCTTAGCCAAACGGCTTAACGCGTCAACAACCGATTTTTGTTTGAATTTAAGCTGTGCCTCGTAGGTCATGTGCTGCCATTTGCAGCCACCGCAGGTGCCAAAGTGCTCACAGAAAGCAGTGGTGCGGTATTCAGAAGCTTGTTTTAATTCGGTGATCTTACCTTCGCCGAAGTTTTTCTTACTACGGTACACTTGTACATCGGCAATGTCGCCGGGTACGGCCTTATCTACAAAAAGTACAAAATCATCGGCTTTGCCCACGCCTTTGCCTTCTTCGGCAATATCAATGATCTGTACGTTCTCAAAAAACTTTGGTTTGTTAGCTTTACTCATCAGGCTGCAAAGTTAACCCTATTTATTTAATCCTGAAAATGGGAGGGGAGGCCGTTAATCGGTTTTAAATTCAACGAAATATACGAGGCACCTACGGAGCCCGAAAATCCGACTTGCTTTTACTATAAAAAACACGCAACTCCGCTGGAGTTGTAAACATTAGATGAGTGACTCCAGCGGAGTCCCGTGTTTATAGCTTGGATAAACGCAACATCGGGGGCTCCGTAGGTGCCTCGTTCTAAGAGCGAATCGCCCGGGGAAGCGCAAAAGATACCCGGTCGCCTTTAAAAGGCGTCAACATGTCGAAGTAAGATTGTTAAGCAAAAAGGCTTAGCAGATAATTAACCACGTTGTCGTCAACATCAATATCTTCTATTTCAAATTGCTCATCAATCAGGTCGGAAAGTTCTGTTAGTTCGCGGCTCATAAAATAAAAAATTACTATGCTAACATAGTAATTTTTAAACTAAAAACCAAAATAGTATAAGGTATATTTATTAACCGACAAAGAATGCTGAATCCTCTGCCGGTTAGCTTATGCAATGCTTAATTTTTATCCCAGTTTATTTTGCGCGAAAAATACATCAGCACTGCTATAATGATAAACAGGGCGATACTGCCAACCATCAAAGCAAGGTCTTCTAACTGGATAATAACAAAGATGAATGCGTAAAACACAGCCAAAATGAAAGCGAATAGCAAGGCCGCCCTACTGTTTTTTAGCAGTGAGGATATAAATACGGATATCAGCATTATTGTTGATACAGAGGCAATCAGGTAAGCCATGTTATAGCCAACCTGCTCCGAAAAGGATAGCAGCAGGGTATAGTAAATGACCATTGCGGCGCCAATCAATATGTAATTGAACATATGTATCGGCTGCTTGCGGATAATCTCAGTTAAAAATAAAGAGATAAAGGTGAGCAGTATGATGAATATGGCATACTTGCTGGTACGCATGGTTTTCTGGTACTGATCAACCGGAAGGCGAAGTTTTACGCCAAAAGTAGCGTTTGCAAGTTTTTTGTCGTTATCCAATATTTTTTGTGAGCCTGTCCATTGCTGCGGAAAAGGCCTGTTATAATACATCATCCGCCAGCCGGCACTAAACCCGCCGGTATCAATTTTTCGCTCGTCGGGCAGGTGGTTGCCATCAAAGCTGGGGCTGCTCCAGTTGCTATTTACCTGCACATCGGTAGTTTTGCCAAGTTGCAGGAAGCTTAATCCTTCGCTGCCCTTTAAATCGAGCGTGTAATCAAAAGGGATTTCATTATCGTTTACAGCAGAAAGATCAACAGGGGCTTGCAGACCATTGCCAAATACCGATTCAAACGAGGGCTCAGCGCTAAGTATAGGTTGATTTGTCTTGATAACCGGGTTGCTTTTTAAACCTTTCAGATCGCTCACACTAAACTCAAATCTGGCTTTGTTTAAAATGAGCTGGTTTGTATTTATGCCCAGCGATGAAAGATTGAGCCTGGCAAAATTACCGCTTACTTTTACCTGGGTATTGTATACTGCTACATCAAAAATGCCCCGATGTAAAATCTGCGTTGCAAGACTGGCCTTGATGTGCAGGTTATCGGGTAGTATATACAGGTTCTCGACAGGTGTCTGCTTAGTTGTATCAGTTATGTTTATTCCTTTTCTGTAAGGGATAACTAACACCGGGCCTTTGATGATTTGGCTGGCCGACCAGCTGTCTGATACCTCCTTAGCCATTTCATCCTGCCTGCTGGCACGTTCGGTTACAAGGTTTTGGATGAAAGCCGAAGGGATTAACAATAAAAGCGCCAATACCCCGATAAAGATCAATTTAAAAGTCGCCGACTCCTTGAGCCAGTCTGTTGTTGTTTGTTTTGGAAATTGTTCCCCGATCATGATTATTTAGATATAAAGTACTTTGTATTTCAAAGTTAATATTTAAAAGAAAAGGCTTTAAGTAAGCCTGTGACAAATATAGCATAAAGTACTTTGTATTTCAAAGTAAATGATGAATTATTTTTAATAATTAAAAGCTGTTTTAAAAGAGGTTCGATTAATTATCAGATAAATTCATTGCCGTTGACTTTAGTCAACGGAATAATTGCTGGAGAAAGAGACTTTAGCCCAAAAAATATCGCTTGGATTGGGCTAAAGCCCGACTGTATGTTCCTTTAACCGTTGACTAAAGTCAACGGCAATGAAAACTTTTTAGATAGCTTAAGGGAAGGGCTGATTAAACCGAAACCGCAGCCTTAACCAAATAAGGCAGTATTTCTTTCTGAAAAGAAACAAAATTTTTCCTCACATCCGAATCGCTTACCGAGGTAAAAGCAAAACTGAATACTATGCTTTTGCTGCATTTGATCAGGAAGCGTAAGCGCTGCTGATAGGTTTCATGCTTGCGGATACCGGGCAACTGGATAAACGACGCCATTAGTAGTTCTTCCAACTCGTTAGAGAGGTTCTTTAAAAAATCCTGGGAGTTGGTTGATTCGCGGATAAAATCCCAGCCGATAAACTCATTACAAACAGTGTAGGAGAGGCGGCAGGTTTTCATAATGAGGTTATTAAGATATGCCTCTTCATCAATATCATTTGAATTGACCTGCACCAGATCGTCAACGCTGGCTTTAATATAGTCCATCAACAGCACGTGTAAAACGGCCTCCTTGCTGTCGAAGTATTTATAGATGGTTGCCTTGGCAATTTTAGCCTTTTTGGCAATCTCATTAACACTGGTTTTATGGTACCCGAATTTGCGGAAAAGTTCCTGTGCTGCCCGCTTAATACTATCTTTTATTTTATCGGCTTCCATTAATTAGTTACTTGAATTTCAAACTGGGTAACGGCTACCCTATATGACCTTAATGCTTTTGTTGCCGGAGCTTTTACCGGTGTGCCGTCTTCAAGGCTAAACTTTGAACCGCTGCAGGGATCGGTTACTGTAAAGCCTGTATTATCAATTGTTACCGCGCATTTTTTTTCGGGCTGGTAACTGCTGCACCTGTCGTACGCGGCATAAGTACCATTTACTTTACGGTAAATGATCAACCCGGCTACACCATAACCGTTAATAGCTACCGCCCCGCCCGAAACATTAAGCGGGCTTAAAGCCGGAGTACCCAGGGCTGCCTGGAAGTTAACAGGTACGCTTGGTACGTTATCAGATGCCTTTCCGCACGAAAAGCAACTGATAACTACCAGTAATATTATAGTGAGTTTCCTCATAACATTTCGGTTTGGAACTGTTTCAGGAAGCGCACGTCGTTTTCTGAGAACAGGCGCAAATCGCGGATCACGTATTTAAGATTGGCAATACGCTCCATACCCATTCCAAATGCAAAGCCTGTATATTTTTTACTGTCGATACCGCAGTTTTCCAAAACGTTAGGATCAACCATGCCGCAGCCTAAAATCTCTACCCAACCACTGTGCTTACACATGTTACAGCCAGCTCCACCGCAAATGGTACATGAAATATCCATTTCGGCTGATGGCTCGGTGAATGGGAAATATGACGGGCGGAAGCGCACTCTTGTACCTTCGCCATAAAGCTCCTGCACAAAGTGATAAAGGGTTTGTTTCAGATCAGAGAAAGATACATTCTCATCAACATACAAACCTTCAACCTGGTGGAAAAAGCAATGCGCACGGGCCGAAATAGCCTCGTTACGGTAAACCCTGCCCGGCATAATAGCGCGGAACGGTGGTTTACCTGCTTCCATCATACGTACCTGTACCGATGAGGTGTGGGTACGCAGGGCGATATCGTCTTTACCATTATTCTTTTTAATGAAGAAGGTATCCTGCATATCACGGGCCGGGTGCTCATCCGGGAAGTTCAGGGCCGAGAAGTTATGCCAGTCGTCTTCAATTTCCGGTCCTTCGGCAACAACGAAACCTAAACGTTTGAATATATCGATGATCTCGTTACGAACCAGTGATAGCGGGTGGCGTGAGCCAACGGTGAAGCCATCGCCGGGTAAAGTAAGGTCAAGATCATTGCCTTTGCTTTGTGCTCCTGAGCCAATGTTTTCTTTCAGTTCGTTATACTTAGCCTCGGCCAGTTGTTTAAACTCGTTAAGTACCTTACCAAAGGTGCGTTTCTCTTCCGGGCTAACGCTTTTAAACTGCTCAAAAAGGTCTTTAATGATCCCCTTTGTGCCTAAAAACTTAATACGGAACGCTTCCAGTTCGTCGGCATTGGCTGGCGAAAAGGCATTGATCTCGGCGGTATATTGGTCTATCTGAGCTTGCATTATAATGTATTGTTTGTAATTCTTTTTGTTGTCATCGCTGCTTCCTGGCCGGATTCAGAGATATATGAGTTGATCTTTACACGCAGGACGGCAAATATACGACTATTTAAGCACTCCTAACTCCTTACCAACCTTAGTAAACGCCTCGATGGCCTTATCCAGGTGGTGCATATCATGCGCAGCCGAGATCTGTACCCTGATCCTTGCTTTGCCCTGAGGTACTACCGGGTAATAAAAACCTATCACGTAAATACCTTCATCAAGCATTTTTGCGGCAAACTCCTGGGCCAGTTTGGCATCATACAACATCACTGGGACTATAGGATGCACGCCAGGTTTAATGTCAAAACCTGCTTCTGTCATTTTTTTACGGAAGTATTGCGTATTGGTTTCCAGTTTATCGCGTAATTCGGTGGTTTCGCTCAGCATATCCAGTACTGCAATTGAAGCACCTGTAATAGCAGGCGCTAAGGTATTGGAAAACAGGTACGGGCGTGAGCGCTGGCGCAGCATATCAATGATCTCTTTACGGCCAGATGTAAAACCGCCAGACGCACCACCCAAAGCTTTACCTAATGTACCGGTAATGATATCAATCCTACCCATTACATTATGATGCTCATGTGTTCCGCGACCGCTTTTGCCCATAAAACCAGAGCAATGGCTTTCATCGATCATTACCAGCGCGTTGTATTTATCGGCCAGATCGCAGATCTTATCCAACTGGGCAATAGTACCATCCATGCTGAAAGCACCATCGGTTACAATAATACGGTGACGAAGCTCCTGGGTAGCTTTTAGCTTTTCTTCCAGGTCGGCCATATCATCGTGTTTATAACGATAGCGTTGTGCTTTGCACAGGCGTACACCGTCAATGATCGAGGCGTGGTTCAATTCGTCAGATATAATAGCGTCCTGATCGTTAAACAAAGGTTCAAACACACCACCGTTAGCATCAAATGCCGCGGCGTACAGGATCGTATCTTCGGTGCCTAAAAACTCAGCTATCTTTTTCTCAAGTTCCTTGTGAATGTCCTGAGTACCACAGATAAAACGTACTGACGACAAGCCGTAGCCATGGGTGTCCATAGCATCTTTGGCAGCCTGAATAACTTTGGCATTACCCGATAAGCCAAGGTAATTATTAGCGCAAAAGTTAATTACTTCGGCACCGCCTTGTACGGTGATATCGGCACCCTGGGGCGAAGTAATGATCCGTTCCTTTTTGTATAACCCGGCATTTTCAATGTCGGTTAATTCCTGCTGTAAAACCGGCTGTAGTGTGTTGTACATAGTGTGCGTGTTTTAAAGGGTACAAAATTAAGCATTCGCAGGCACTTGATGGGGTTTATTAAACCTTAAATAATTATTAAGTACATAATAAAACATTTTTAAGCCATAAAGCATTACACATAAGTAACATATGAGAAAATATATACTACTATTAATCATTGCTTTCAGCGTAATAACAGCCTCTGCACAGCAATCCCTTTTAACAGGGAAGATAACCGATAAGAATGGACAGGTGATTCCGTTCGTTTCTATTTATATCCGCAACTCAACCTACGGCACCACGGCAAACGAAAACGGTGTTTACCAGTTTAAACTTAACCCGGGAACCTATAATGTAATTTATCGTTATGTTGGTTATACCGAAAAGATAGAACAGGTTACTATAGCCGATCATGACCAGGAGCACAACGTACAAATGGCCGACGAGCAGTTTAGCACAGAACGAGTGTCAGAAACTTACCGGAAAAACCGTGATGCGGCGGATACCATCATTAAGCAGGTTATTAAAAAACGCAAGTATTACATGGAAGAGGCCACCTCATTTTCATGCGCGGTTTATGTCAAAGGTGTGCAAAAGCTGTTGAGTGTACCAAAATCACTGATAGGGCAGGAGGTGCAGCGAACACTCGATCTTGACTCCAATGGTCGCGGTATCCTTTACCAGTCGGAGTCATTGTCCGAATATAATTTTCAAAAGCCCGATAAGATCAGGGAAATAACCATTGCCAATAGAATGGCCGGTCAGAACACAGCTTTCGGCTATAAAAAAGCATCGGATCTGCAGGCTAATTTTTACGAAAATGTTTTTATCATTCCCGGTTTAGCCTCGAGGGGCTTTGTATCGCCGGTAGCGGCTTACGGTCCGCGGTTTTATAATTATAAACTATTGGGGACTTCTGTCGAGAACGGGCATACTATCGATAAGATCCGCATTACGCCTAAACACAGCCACGGGCAGTATTTTCAGGGCGATATTTACATTGTTGAAGGCGATTGGCGTATTTACAGCGTCGATTTCTTTATTGATAACAAAGTAAGTAACCTTAACCTGGTAGATACTTTAAATATCAGGCAGCAATACATTGCCATTACCGATAGTGTTTGGATGCCAGCATCAACCCAGTATAACTTTAAAGGAGCGGTATTAGGCTTTAAGTTTGGCGGATACTACGCCGCTGTATACAACAACTATAAAATTAATCCCACCTTCCCGGATGGGTTTTTTACCGGCGAGATATTAAAGATTGATACTGTGGCAAACAGTAAAAAGCCCGAGTATTGGGAAAATGCACGCCCTATCCCTTTAACGGCTTATGAAACACGCGACTATAAAAAGAAGGACGCGTTTGAAGAGTACAAGAAAACCGACAGGTACCTCGACTCGTTACAGCATCACAAAAACCATATCAATTACCCGGGATACCTGATTTTTGGCTATGCCGCAAGTAACAAAAGCGCCCGCGACTCGCTGTACATATACCCTTTTATCCAAACTTTTTATTACAACACGGTTGAGGGTTTTGGTATCAACGCCAAGGTAAGTTATATCCGCACTTATGATGATTTTCACTCGCTTACCATAACACCCGCGGTACGCTACGGATTCTCCAATAAAATATTCAGCGCTAACGTGGCTGCCGAATACCTGAATGATCCCTTCCATGCGGCTAAGTTTTATGCCGATTTTGGCAGCGATGTGCTCGATCTGAATAACGTGGGTACGCGTTCATTGTATTTCAATACCCTGAGTACCTTACTGAGCGAAAACAACTACGTAAAATACTACCGAAGCCATTACGGCGATTTTGGGTATCAGCGCGAAGTGGTAAACGGGGTTTTATTAAAAGGCGGGCTATCTTATTCAAGTCGTTCTCAATTGTATAATACATCATTTAGTAAGATAAAGGATATTAAAGATCGGGAGTTTACCTCCAATAACCCGCTGGCCCCTCCGGGTACCCCAGCTGATGACCATTCGTTCCTTTTTCCCGACAACCAGGCGCTGGTGTTTAACGCATCGGCCTTATTTACCTTCGATCAGCGGTACGAGACCCGGCCTACCGGCAAGTTTAATCTGCCGTCCAGATATCCCATGGTAAAAGTTAATTACCGTAAAGGTTTTAAGAATATTTTTGGTTCGGATGTGGATTATGACTTTGCCTCTGTTGATGTTTCGCAGGATCATATACAGGTTGGCCTTTCAGGCTATTCATCATTTAAAATATCAGGTGGCGGGTTTTTTAACAATAAAAAATTGTACTACATGGATTACAACCACTTTTTAGGTAACCAGGGTACAACATTCGACCCTACCTATGTAGGGAGCTTCCATTTCCTGCCGTTTTATACCTACAGCACCAACGGCGCGTTTTTAGAGGCACACTATCAACATAACTTTGCCGGATCGTTATTTAATCACATCCCCTTTTTACGCAAGGCCAAACTGGAAGAAATCATCGGCGCCAACTACCTCACCACAAAAAACAACCGCAATTATCGCGAGTTTTACATCGGTGTGCAACGCCTCATCTTCCGTGTTGATTATGGTATTTCCTACGCCGGCAATCAAAAATACATTCAGGGCTTCAGGATATTTTATGGGATAAGATAAGGTGAAAGGTTGTTTCGGAGGCAAAAGGATAAAGGCGAAAGGTAAAAGGTTTTTTTATCTAAACCAGAAAGTCGCAGCTACCTTTCGCCTTTAACCTTTTGCCTTTCACCTAAAATAATTATCTTTGCGCCGCTCATTTAACACTGTTTGCAGCAGTATCAATGATTTTATGGAAATGTATAATACCCTACTATACTATTGTTATTCAACAATAGATAATGCGGAGCAATTTGCTGCCGATCATTTAAAATTTTGTAAAAGCTTAGGTTTAACCGGGCGCATTATTGTGGCCGATGAAGGGCTTAATGGCACCGTTTCAGGTTCTGTTGAGGCTTGTAAAACCTATATGGATACCGTACACGCCGACGAGCGTTTTGCCAAAACCGAGTTTAAGATCGACGAGGTAGATACTCCTTCGTTCGTGAAAATGCATGTGCGTTATAAATCAGAGATCGTACACTCAGGTCTTCGCGATCCTAACGTTATTGACCCTAAACAAAAAACCGGCATCCACCTGGAACCAAAAGAGTTTTTGGCGATGAAAGACAGGGACGATGTGGTTGTGCTTGACGTACGTTCAAATTACGAGCACTCATTAGGTAAATTTAAAAACGCGGTAACGCTTGATATCGATAACTTCCGCGATTTTCCGGATATGATCAACCAGCTTGCCCAATACAAGGATAAAAAGATCCTGACTTACTGCACAGGTGGTATCAAATGTGAAAAAGCATCGGCATTGCTGTTGCACGAAGGTTTCCCTGAAGTGTACCAGTTGCATGGCGGTATTATTAAATATGGTAAGGAAGCAGGCGGCGAGGATTTTGAAGGCAAATGTTATGTGTTTGATAATCGCCTTTCGGTTGATGTGAACAACGTTAACCCGGTTGTTATTTCAACCTGTTTCAATTGCGGCAAAACAACGCCTAAGATGATCAATTGCGCCAATCCTGAGTGTAATGAGCATTTTACCCAGTGCGATGAATGCGGAACTGCCATGGATGGCTGCTGCAGCGACGCTTGTAAAGAGCATCCGCGCAAACGTGTTTATGATGGCACCGGTTATTACGTAAAAGTTCCTCAGCCGGTTAACGTTAATAAAAGCAAACTACAGCCAATAGCATAATAGCTGTGGTACAATTAATTATACAAGGCTTACCCTTAAGGGTAGGCTTTTTTATTTTGTCGGGTACAAACACTACTTTAGTAAACTGAGCCGCTATATTTTATGCGTAAAACCCTGTGTATTATTATCGTTCTTGTTTTTATATCGGTTTGGCCGGCGTGGTCGGTAGATATTAAAAGTGTAGGTGTTCCCTACATTCAAAACTACACCAAGGCAACATACCAGTTTGGTAATCAAAACTGGTCGGTAACGCGCGATGAGCATGATATCATGTACTTTGGTAACGCCGAAGGTCTGCTCACCTTTGATGGCAAATACTGGCAGCAATACCACATGCCTAATGGTTTAATAGTGCGCTCGGTTAGTGCCGATGGTAAAGGCAGGGTGTATGCCGGTGGCTACGGCGAATTTGGCTATTGGCATAACGATGGCAAGGGCATTTTAAAATATACCTCACTTATAAACCTGGTACCTAAAAAGTTTTTGCCGGTAACCGAAGAAATATGGAAAATATATTGCGATAACAATAGGGTGCTTTTCCAATCATTCGGTGCTATTTACATTTATTCGGCGGGTAAAATAGAGGTTGTAAAAACGCATGAGCCCTATTTGTTCCTTTTTAAAAGCGGTAACCGCTTTTTTGTGGAGCAGTTAACCAAAGGACTTTTTGAGCTTAAAGGCTCAAAGACTGAATATATTGAGGGCAGCAATATTTTAGGCGCAAGTGGTGTGTTATCTATTTTACCATTTCAGCAGGGGAAATATCTCATCGGTACGGCGAAAAACGGTTTGTTTATTTATGATGGCAAAACGGTTAAACCCTGGGCAAACCAGGCTAATGATTTTTTAACAACGTATCAGTTAAATAATGGTGCCGCCATCGCCGGTAAGTATTTTGCCTATGGTACAATTTTGAATGGTATTGTGATCATTGATACAATGGGACGTGTAGTGCAGCACATCAATAAGGCCAGCGGTATGCAAAACAATACTGTGTTGAGCCTATATACCGATGCCAGCCAAAACCTTTGGGCCGGACTGGATAACGGTATCGACAGAATTGAAGTTAACTCGCCATTGTATTTTTATTTCGATAAAACGGGCAAATTTGGCACAGTTTATTCAAGCATCATTTTTGATAAAAAGATCTATCTCGGCACTAACCAGGGCTTGTTTTACAGCGATTGGCTGCCTGATAGCCATAACAGTCCCTTTCAAACGTTCGACTTTAAACTGATCCCAGGTTCGCAGGGGCAGGTATGGGATTTATCCTTACAGGATAACAGGTTGCTTTGCGGCCATAATGACGGAACCTACCAGGTAAACGGAGCCTCTATAAAAAAGATCTCGGATATAACAGGCGGGTGGAACATCAAGAAAATGGCACCCGATATGTTGATGCAGGGTACTTATACCGGCTTGGTGATCTACCGGAAAGACGCGGCGGGCAATTGGCAATACAGCCATAAATTGGCAGGTTTTAGTGAACCCTCGCGCTATGTTGAACGCGATGCCAAAGGCCAGATTTGGGTGAGCCACGCTTATAAAGGCATTTATAAACTCACTTTAAGTGCCGATCAGCGCACTGTGGTATCGCATGTTTATTACGATCAAAAACATGGTTTGCCGGGCAGCTACAACATTAACGTATTTGACCTTGATAATCGCACCGTTTTCTCGTCAGATTCGGGTTTTTATGTGTATGACGATATTACCGACCGTTTTTATAAATACCAGCAGCTTAACAGTAAGCTGGGCACATTTGCAACCTCGAGCAAAATCATTAAGGCCATAGGAAAAAAATACTGGTTTATTAACCAGGGCAGGGTAGGTCTGGCCGATATGTCTGTTACCGGGAAGCTAACTATCGATACCAACAGGTTTTCTATCCTCAACGGGCAAATGGTACAGCATTATGAAACCATCAACCGCATTAATAACTCAACTTATTTGATAAGTGTTGATGACGGGTTTGTGATACTGAATGATGCCGATGCCCAACTGCCCAATATGGTCAAAATACCCAATGTGCTCATCCGCAGGATAGAGAATGTTACAGATAAGGTATCATTAATAAGTGAAGCCGCCGAGGATAGCAATAACATTGAAATACCTTATGCCGAAAATAACATCCGCATAAGTTACTCTTTGCCCTATTACACGCAAGCCAAAATCAGGTTTCAGTATTACTTGGAAGGCTACTCACATCAATGGAGCGAATGGGCGCCGCAAAGCCAGAAGGAGTTTACCAACCTTAACCAGGGCACCTATAATTTCAAGGTGCGGGCTAAGATCAATGATCAGTATCAGTCGGCTGTTTCAACAATAACCTTTACGGTATTGCCGCCATGGTATGCCGGTAAAATAGCCATGGTGTTTTATGTTCTGCTGGCTGTATTGTTGTTTTATGTGATCAGGTATTACTACGGGCTTAAATTGAAAAAACATCAGCAGCAGATTCAGCAAAAACTACAGAAAGAGAAAGAAGAGTTTTTGAAACAGGAGGCTATAGCTAATGAGCAGCATATCGTCAACATAAAGAACGAGCAGTTGCAGGCCGACCTGGCCAGTAAAAGTCGTGAGCTTGCCAATTCGGCTATGAACATAGTTTACAAGAATGAACTGCTGCAAAAAATAAGCGATGAGTTAACCCACCTTAAAGGAGGCGACGGTAAGAAGCTTGCCGACGAGCAGCTGCGCCGCATACAAAAAGTGATTGACGAGGGCATGAGTGACGATCGTGACTGGAATATTTTTGAAACCAGTTTCAACGAAGCACACGAAAATTTCTTTAAAAAGCTAAAAGCGGGTCACCCGGACCTGGTGCCAAATGACCTTAAACTATGCGCGTACCTGCGCATGAATATGAATAGCAAGGAGATCGCGTCACTGCTCAACATCTCGCTGCGCGGCGTCGAAATTCGTCGTTACAGGTTGCGCAAAAAGCTAAATCTGGAGCATGACAAGAACCTCACCGAGTTTCTCATCGAGCTTTAACACTACATCATTACCTCTCATTGTGTCAATTTGAGGCATTGACTGCCATGCATGTTGTGTAGTAGTGTCGGTGCTTTTAACTCGCTGTTAAATAGTTTGTTATGGTTGGTTAAAACATTTCTTGAGAAAGTATTCTTATACAGATGTATTAATGTTGAGTTACAATATTTGTTAAAGGCTGATTATCTGTTCAGCTTTGCAAATCAATAAACCAATTATTTTTTCAATCCGTATTATTTATTAACCACTATGAAAAGAATTTTTACTATTTCAGGGTTGATGTTGTTACTGTTACTTTGTTATGACGCGGCGTTTGCACAAAACGTTACAATAAAAGGTAAAATAACTGACGGCAAAACAGGCGAGGCTTTAATAGGCGTGTCTGTATCAGTTAAGGGAACAACTATAGGCACCCAAACAGATGTAAACGGAGCTTTTACACTTAAAACCCCGGGCAATGCAACTTTATCAGTAGCTTATATAGGTTATGCTACACAAGAGGTAGCCGTTAACGGGCAAACAACCATAAACGTAGCCCTTCAGCCACAAACCAACGAATTGCAGCAGGTAGTTGTTATTGGTTATGGTACCCAGCGAAAGCTTGACGTAACCGGTTCCATAGCTACGGTTAAAGGTGCCGATGTTGCCAAGCAGGCTTCACCCAACGCGTTAAGCGGTTTACAGGGTAAAGTATCAGGCGTACAAATCACCAACAGCGGTACGCCGGGTAAATCACCGGATATTACCATTCGTGGTTTAGGTACTATTTATGGTAATACTAAACCTTTGTTTGTTGTTGATGGTGTTTGGTACGATGATATCAGCTTCCTTAACCCACAGGATATCGAAAGCTTCAGCATTTTGAAAGATGCGTCAAGTACTGCTATCTATGGTATCCGTGCAGCTAACGGTGTAGTTTTGATAGGCACCAAACGTGGTACAAAAGGCAAACCGGTTATTAATTATAATGGCTACGTAGGTTTGCAGGCTGTTACCAACCAGGTGAAAATGGCAAATGCCAGCGAATATGCTACAGCGGTAAATGAGCTTTCGGCATTAAACGGTGGCAGTCCTATATTCACCAATCCTGCATCGTACGGTACAGGTACCGATTGGTACAAGCAAATATTGCGCAAAGCATTTACTACAAACCATGAGGCATCAATAAGCGGTGGTACCGATAAGTATACCTACAACTATTCGTTCGGTTATCTTAACCAGGATGGTATAGCAAAAACAAATAACTATCAGCGTTACACCGTTCACTTGTCAAATGATTTTAAACCGACTAAAAACGTAAAATTCGGTTATACTGCAAGTGCTTTATCTGATGTATCACGCGATGTTAACAGCGCTATTTTCCACCAGTTGTTTGGCGCCGCCCCTACATTACCTGTACGTAAAGCTGATGGCAGCTACGGTGATCCTAATGATTACAACACCGGCGACGGTAATAACTATAACCCGCAGGCTACTATTGATTTCTTTAACCAGAGAACAAAAAACAAGCGTTTTACTTACAATGCTTACGGTGAGGTTACCTTCCTTAAAAACTTCAAATTTAAATCAAGCTTTGGCGGTGATATCAGCCAGAATGAAGTAAGGGCATTTACACCTGAGTATATGGCCACCCTGCGTCAGCAAAGCAATAAAACCAATCTGGATATCAACCATACCGATGTACGTAACTGGATTTGGGAAAACACACTTACCTATGATGTTAAAATAAAAGATCATAAGATTACAGCTTTGGTAGGTTACAGCGCCCAGAACAACCGTACCAGGCAAATAGATGGTAAGGCCGATTATGTTCCGTATGTGAAAAACGGAAGCATCAGAAGTTCATTCCCGGATACCACCAATGTAAATTTCTTTGCAACTCCGGGCAGCCAGATCCACACTCGTGCGTTATCACAATTTGCCCGTGTTAATTACTCGTTCAGAGATAAATATTTGTTGAACGCATCTATTCGTCGTGATGGTGCTTCTCAGTTTTATGGCGATCATACTTATGGCTACTTCCCTTCGGTTGGTGCCGGCTGGGTAATTACCAACGAGGAGTTCATGAAAGATCAGAAAGTATTCAGCAACCTGAAATTACGCGGAAGCTGGGGTAAAGTAGGTAACTCAGGCGTACCAATTAACCCAACCGTACAGGTTATAGCTACTGATCCTTACCTGACAGGTTTATTCGGTAACCCGCTTACAACTTATCCGGGTGCAAGTATTAACTCTATAGTACCACCATCTATCGTTTGGGAAAGAACAGTGTCATCTGATTTCGGTATCGAAGGCGGATTAATTGATAACAAGTTAACTTTTGAAGCAGATTACTATAACAGGGAAACCCAGGATGCTATTTTCGCAATCCCGGTAGCCGGTTCATTGGGTACAAACAACAGCTCATTGATAGGTAACCAGGCAAGCATCAGAAACAGGGGATGGGAGTTTTCATTAGGCTGGAGAGATAACCCGTCTAAAGATTTCAATTACAGCGTTAGCGCTAACCTTGGTATCAACAACAATAAAGTGCTTAACGTAGTAACCGGCCAAAACCCAATTTACGATGGTGGCGAAGGTATTGCCAACGGTGCATTGGCCACCCGTACTGTGGTTGGCCAGCCAATCGGTCAGTTTTATGGTTATAAAGTAACCGGCATTTTCCAAACAACTCAGGAAGTTGCTAACTCAAAACAAAAAGGTGCAGCTCCGGGCGATTTCATTTACCAGGATACCAATAACGATGGCATATTAGATAGCCGCGACCGTGTAGCCTTGGGTAGCCCGCTGCCAAAATATAACTACGGTATCAACACATCATTCACTTATAAAAACTTCGACCTTGCGTTGGATTTTCAAGGTGTTGCCGGTGTAAGTGTTTATAATGCCAATATCGCTTACCGTTTCGGTAACGAAAACTTCACACAAGACTTTTATCAAAACCGCTGGCACGGTGCAGGTACTTCAAATACCTACCCATCAGTAAACGTTGGTAAAACAGCCAACGCGGCGCCTAACTCATTTTATGTTGAAAGTGGTGCATACTTCAGGATGAGGAATGCGCAGTTGGGTTATACCATACCGGGCGATTTCCTGAAGAAACTGAATATTTCAAAAGTCAGGATCTATGCAAATGCGCAAAATGCTATCAACCTGTTCGGCTATAAAGGCTTCTCGCCAGAAATTGGTGGTGATGTAGGCAGCCGTGGTATTGATGCAAGTGTGTATCCGTTGTTTGCTACCTATAATTTTGGTGTTAACGTTACTTTTTAATCAATATAAAGATGAAAAATAGTACAAAATATTCGCGTAAGGTCGTTGCTTTAGGTCTTATCGCTTCAATCATATCGTTCCAGAGCTGTAAAAAAAGCTTCTTAAATGTTGACCCGGCTCAAAATACCGCGGCAACCCAGTTTTTCAAAACACAAGATGATGCCACTAAAGCGGTTAGCGCCATGTATGCTAACCTGCGCGAGTGGAACAATATCGCTTTTGCGCCTATCGCTGTAGAAAGCATGGGTTCTGACGATGTGGAAAAAGGCAGTACCGCCAGCGATGCTACCTTTTTTAACGACTACCACAACTTTACCATTACTTCGGGCGATGCTCAATTAGGTGGTTTCTGGAGAGGGCAGTATCAAACTATCAACTTTGCCAACCAAATCCTGACCAATGTTCCCGGCATCACCATGGATGAAACCTTAAAAGCAAGATATCTGGCCGAAGCTAAATTTATCAGGGCTTATGCATATTTCAGGTTGGTTAGGGCTTTTGGCGATGTGCCATTGCGTTTAACGTTACCTAAAAGTGCGTCGGAGTACAATTTGCCACGTACTGCCAAAGCACAGGTTTGGGCAGCTATTGAAACAGATTTAAATGATGCAGCCAATGTATTGCCGCAAACCTACAGCGCTGCCGATATAGGCCATGCTACCAAGGGCGCCGCTATTGCCTTGCATGCTAAAGTTGCTATGTACCTTAAAAAATGGACTGATGTATTAAATTACACAAACCAGGTAATGGGTATGGGCTATTCGTTGTTTCCTGACTATGAACAAATGTTCCGTACTAATCATAAAAACAACCAGGAATCGGTATTTGAAGTACAGTGCGCTTTAATTCCTAACAATCCGGATGCTTCAAACTCACAATACTCGCAAGTACAGGGTGTACGTGGTGTTACCGGCGGTGGCTGGGGCTTTAACGTGCCAAGCGCAGGTTTAGCTGCTGCTTACGAAACCGGCGATCCACGTCGCGACGCTACTATCATTTTCAGGGGCGAAACTACGCCAGAAGGTGATAAGATCCCTGCAACAGGCGATAACCCGATGTACAACCAAAAATCATACGTTCCGTTCAGTATGTATGTTTCTGGCTTTAACGAAGGTTGTCAGCAAAACAAAATTGTACTTCGTTATGCCGATGTGTTGTTGATGAACGCTGAAGCTAATAACGAATTGGGTAACTCTGCGGCAGCGTTAATTCCGTTGGAGCAGGTTCGTGCCCGCGCCCGCGGCAGTAATGCCGCTATTTTGCCAAAGGTAACTACAACTGATCAGGCTACGCTTCGTACTGCTATATACCAGGAAAGAAGGGTTGAACTGGCTATGGAATTTGAACGTTATTTCGACGTGATCCGTCAGGGTAGGGGTACTGCAGTTTTCGGCTCACGCGGTTGGACAGCAGGCAAAAACGAAGTTTGGCCTGTGCCTCAAACCGAGATCGACCTGAGTGGTGGTGCATTAACACAAAATCCTGGTTATTAATTAACCGATAACAATACACACAGTTGATTTGATTATGAGGTTGCCTTGTTGGGTTTAACGGGCAACCTCTCTTTTTTAATGAAAACCCTGTTTTTCATATTCAAACGCAAAAGCTTGATGAAAAAACTATTAATTACCCCGGTACTTATGTTGGCTGCCATTTGCTGCTTTGCCCAAAAAGCAGCAAAGAAATCAGAAGATGGCATTAAGCCTGTTGGTATTATTAAAAACCTGACGGATAGTGCCCTGCTTGACGTGGTGCAACGCCAAACATACCGTTATTTCTGGGATTTTGGTCACCCGGTAAGCGGCCTGGCCCGCGAGCGCAGCAATACTTCTTTTGATTATGGCAGTGAGGTAGTAACTACGGGTGGCTCTGGTTTCGGCATTATGTCGCTCATTGTGGCCGACAGCCGCAAATGGATCACCCATGATCAGGCGGTTGACCGCATGGTGAAAATCGTTAACTTTTTATACAAGGCTGATGCTTTTCACGGTGCTTTCCCGCATTGGTTAAATGGCGAAACCGGTAAAGTGATCCGTTTTGGCCGTAAGGATGATGGGGCGGATATTGTGGAGTCGGCTTATCTGTTTCAGGGCTTATTATGCGCCAGGCAGTACTTTACCGCCGATGATCCCAAAGAGCGCCGCATTCGTGATGTGATTAACTGGATGTGGGGTGAAATGGAATGGAACTGGTTTACCCGCGATGGCCGTGACTATCTTTACTGGCACTGGAGCCCTAACAATGGTTGGGCCATGAACTTTCCTATCCATGGTTTTAACGAATGTTTGATCACTTATGTACTTGCCGCGTCTGCCGAGCGTTACCCGGTTGGTGCCAACGTTTATCATAATGGCTGGGCACAAAGCGATTTCTTTAAAAACGGAAGAACTTTTTATGGTTTTAAATTACCGCTGGGATTTGATTATGGTGGTCCGCTGTTCTTTTCTCAGTACTCGTTCCTTGGCTTAAACCCTAAAGGCTTGAAAGACCAGTATGCCGACTATTGGGAGCAAAACAAAAATCACACCTTAATAAACCACGCGTACTGTGTTGATAACCCTAAAAAATTTAAAGGGTACGGCGAAAACTGCTGGGGCTTAACTGCCAGCGATAACTTTGAAGGCTACAACGCGCATTCGCCAACTAATGATCTGGGGGTTATTACACCAACGGCGGCGCTTTCGGCATTCCCTTATACGCCCGAATATTCGATGAAAGCACTGCGTCATTTTTATTATGACCTGGGCGATAAGATCTGGGGTGAATACGGTTTTACGGATGCTTTCAGCGAATCGCATAACTGGTATGCAAAGTCGTACCTGGCTATTGACCAGGGACCCATTGTTGTGATGATTGAAAACTATCGTACAGGATTATTATGGAAACTTTTCATGAGTTGCCCCGAGGTTCAGGGCGGATTGAAGAAGCTTGGCTTTGAGAGCCCGGCTATCGCCAAAAATTAAATCAGTATAGTTGATAAACAAAACGCGGTTAAAGCAGTTAAATTTGTTTTAAAGCAATAACCAGTGATTATATTGGTTATAAAACAAAAACGCTGTTTAGCCCATGATCAAAACAATACTCGTAACAGGAATGCTAAGCTTGCTCTTAGCATTCTCTTTTTCAGCCGGAGCCCAAAATTTGACCTCGTTTGACAGGGGGAGTTATATCTATAAAGTAGATACGCTGCCATACCGCATTTTATTCCCCAAACACTTTAATCCGGGACAGAAATATCCCCTGGTGTTTGTACTGCATGGCTCGGGCGAGCGGGGGAACAATAATGAATCGCAGCTGGCTTATGGCGCTCAAAGGTTTTTGCAGGATAGCGTACGTGAAATGTATGAGTCGATCGTTGTTTTTCCGCAATGCCCGGCAAAAAGCTATTGGAGCAATGTAAAGCAGGTTACCGATTCGGCAAGCAATAAGCGTAAATTTATTTTCCAGGAAGATGCGCCGCCAACTATGGCTATGATCATGCTTATGGGCCTTGTAGAGCAATTTTTAGATAAACCCTTTGTCGATAAGCATAAGGTGTACGTAGGAGGCCTCAGCATGGGCGGAATGGGTACATTTGAGATCATTGGTCGCGAGCCTAAGGTGTTCGCAGCCGCTTTTGCTATTTGCGGAGGCGACAACACCCTAAACGCTAAAAAATACGCCAAAAAAGTTCCACTCTGGATCTTCCACGGTAATAATGACCCAGTGGTGCCGGCAGACCATTCGCAGGTAATGGTTGATGCCATTAAAGAAGCGGGAGGTAGCCCAAGGTTCACCCTATATCCAGGCGTAGGCCATAACAGCTGGGATAATGCTTTTAAGGAACCGGATCTGCTGCACTGGCTGTTTTCCCATAGTAAGTAATGGAAGACATAAAAACTATGTCATTGCGAGGAGGAACGACGAAGCAATCGCATGCTATACAGGACGGCTGTGCTTCCGTGCGGTTGCCACGCTACGCTCGCAATGACATGGTTTTGTTTATTTTGCGGGTTTAAAGCGAACGGCGATGGTAACATAAAAGCCATGTCATTGCGAGGAGGAACGACGAAGCAATCGCATGCTATACAGAGTTTTTATATAAAGTATAAGCCCGTTTTTCTCAATCGTACCAACCATCGCTTAGATCTTTCCATAATGGATTTTCTGTAATTATCAGATCAATTTTCTTTTGACGTGAACCCGCTTTTAACTGCTTTTCTCTTGCAATAGCATCCTGAATCCACTGGAAATCTTCGATGTAAACAAGTTTATTGCAATTATACGTCGCAGTAAAACCATTAAATATTTTCAGTTTATGTTCAGAAACGCGATTCTTAACGTCATTGGTTACACCAATATATAACACAGTGTTTGATTGATTAGCTATAATGTAAACAGAGTATTGGTGTAGTTTCATGCTGTTAATTTACAAAATGTTCGATAACAAAGCGACTCTGTATAGCATGCGGTTGCCACGCTTCGCTCGCAATGACATGAACCTTTAATTTGAATGAGAAAGTTATTGACCTATTCTTCTCCCTCTGATTTTTTAGGAAGATTTTTGGCGTTGAAACGCGGCTTAAAACCTAATTTAGGCGCAGGCGTTTCTGTAGCAGGAGCCTGAGGCTCATCTGTTGAAGTTTCCTCCTTTTTACCATCAGAAGCTTCTTCTGGTTCAGCTGCTTTGGGCTTCATCGCGGCAGCGTTAAAGCGTGGTTTAAAGCCAAGTTTTGGTGCAGGAGCTTCAGCAGAGCCCGACTTTTCTTCTTCTGTTGGCTCTGTAGATTCGGCCGATGGTTTTTCCTCTTCAACCGGTTGTTCTGGTTCTGCCGGCTTCGGTTTCATCATAGCCGCGTTAAAGCGGGGTTTGAATCCCATTTTAGGAGCAGGTGCCTCGGATACCTGTGATTTAGGCTCTTCAGCAGGTTTTTCTTCTTCAGCAGGCGCTTCATTTTCTGCGGGCTTAGGCTTTACCATGCCTGCGTTGAAACGTGGCTTAAAGCCCATTTTAGGTGCCGGTGTTTCCGAAGCGGGAGTTTGAGGTTCGTTCGCCGCAGCTTCCTCTTTTTTATCTTCAGCCTGTGGTGTATCCGTCTCCGCAGGTTTTGGTTTTACCATAGCCGCATTAAAGCGTGGTTTGAAACCTGGTTTGGCAGTTGCTGCAGGCGTTTCTACAGCCAGGGTAGGGGCTTCAGCCTGTTGTTCTTTATCGGTTTCTGCTGATGTCTCACTTGTTGCCGGTTTAGCTTTTGCCATGGCCGGGTTAAAGCGTGGCTTGAATGCCGGCTTTGGTGTAGTTTCTGCCGATGGGGTTTCCGGTGTTGCAGGTTCTGTCGATTCCTCTTTAGGTTCTTCGGCAGGAGTCACGGGTTTAGGTGTCGCTGTTGCCCGGAACTTTGGCGTAAAACCAATTTTGGACGAAGTACCTGGTTCTATCAGGCTTTCGGTAATGGTTTGCTCAGCAAGTGGGTTTTTGATGTGTACTTTTTCGGTTTTAACTTCAAGCGGGATCGGGAACTGACGCCTCAATTTATTAAACCAGTACTTTTTTGTATGGTCGAAACTTTTTTCGCCCATCTGCTCAAAATGATCTTTAAATTCAGAAAATAAAGCCGGTTCACCCTGTTCAAGAGCTACAAGGTCAATTCTTTTCTTCTTTAAAAATTCTTCAAAAACCATTTTTCTTAGATATGAGATGTTAGATATGAGATTTGAGATAATGAGGGCCGAGAGCCTTGTCTCATATCTCAGGTCTCATATCTCAATTCTAAACTACAGCGTTACATCCACATCCAGCTTATTAAAGCGGATGCCTTTTTCGGTTTGGCTCCAGTCTTCACGCTCTTCGTCGGTAGCGTTTAGTAGTTTCGGGAACCATTCTAACGGGAAAGCCTGGGGTTTGCCACCATCGGTTTCAACAAATAGCAATCCGTTAGCAAAGGTTACCTTTACTTTCCGCTCGCCTTTTCGTGTGTTTAATAGTGGCATGTTGTTTCCATTTTATGTCATTGCGAGGAGGAACGACGAAGCAATCGCATGCTGTACAGAGCGGCTATGCTTCTGTGCGATTGCCACGCTATCGCTCGCAATGACATGTTTTTTTTATTAAATCGAAATTCCGAAATCCGATATCAGAATTACTCCGCCATATTGTGATAAACCGCCTGTACGTCGTCGTCTTCTTCCAAACGGTCAATCAGTTTCATGATTTCAGGAACCTGATCTTCGCTAACAGCGTGGAATGATTGCGGAATGCGCTCCAGTTTAGCCGATTTTACTTCGATACCCATTTCTTCTAAAGTCTTTTGCATTTTACCAAAATCTTCAAAAGCGGTGTGGATTACTGCAACATCGTTGCCGTTTTCGTCGGCTTCAACAAATATTTCTTCCAGGCCTGCATCAATCAATTCAAATTCAAGCTCTTCCAGGTCACGGTCACCGGGCTCAAAAGTGAAAACCGATTTACGGGTGAAGATAAAATCAAGCGATCCGGTTTTACCTAAGGAACCACCATATTTTGTAAAGTAACTGCGCACGTTGGCAACGGTACGATTGGTATTATCGGTTGCGGTTTCAACCAAAACAGCAACGCCGTAAGACGCGTATCCTTCGTAAACAAGCTCTTCGTAATCTTTTTCATCGCGGCTGCTGGCACGTTTTATGGCTGCCTCAACACGGTCTTTAGGCATGTTTACAGCCTTGGCGTTTTGCACCGCGGTACGCAGGCGTGAGTTGGTGTTAACATCCCCGCCGCCGGCTTTTACAGCCATTACAATTTCCTTCCCTAAACGGGTAAACTGCACTGCCATTTTGGCCCAGCGCTTAAACTTTCTTTCTTTGCGGAATTCAAATGCTCTTCCCATGTGTTTTTAGTTCATTGTTCATGGTTGATGGTTCATGGATCAACCTTGTTGTTTTACAAAGCTTTGCCCTATAAAGACAAGGCGGTAAATATAATATTTGTTTATAAAAAGGCGGATAAAAACCTTTAACCTTTATCCTTTCGCCTTTAACCTTAAATTATCGTTTTCAAGTTGGTCAGCATATCGGCTACCATTTTAGGCAGATCATATTCCAATTTCCAGCCCCAATCATTTTGCGCGTAGCTATCATCAATTGATTTTGGCCAGCTATCGGCTATAGCCTGGCGCGGATCATTATCGCTGTAGCTGATCTCAAATTTAGGGATCAGTTTTTTGATTTCTGCCGCCAATTGCTCGGGCGTAAAGCTGATGCCTGCAAGGTTATACGATGAGCGGATGCTGATCTGTTCTGCTGACGCGTCCATCAAACTGATAGTAGCCCTGATGGCATCATCCATATACATCATGGGTAGGGCAGTACCTTCGGCCAGGAAACTTTCGTAGCTGCCGGTTTTTAATGCATGGTGAAAAATATGTACCGCATAATCTGTTGTGCCACCGCCGGGGTTAGCTTTCCAGCCTATTAATCCCGGATAGCGGATACTGCGTACATCAAGTCCGTATTTATTAAAATAGTATTCACACCAGCGTTCGCCGGCCAGTTTACTGAATCCATAAACCGTATTGGGATCCATGACGCAATACTGCGGCGTATCATGCTGCGGTGAATGCGGACCGAAAACCGCTATTGAACTTGGCCAAAAAACTTTAGCTGTTTTAAACTCCACCGCGAAATCAAGTACGTGCAGCAAGCCGGTCATGTTGAGGTCCCAGGCCATTTTAGGCTTTTGCTCGCCTACTGCCGAAAGAATGGCGGCCAACAGGTAAACCTGCGTGGGGCGGTGCTTGTCAAATATGTGGTGCAGGTTGTCTTTATCAAGCACGTTGATCAGTTCAAACGGCCCGGTGCTGCCACGCATGGCATAGGTAGGGCTATTAATATCTGAAGCTACAACAGCCTCGGCCCCATGTATATTTCTCAAAGCCATTACCAGTTCGGTGCCTATCTGGCCATTGGCGCCTATCACTAAAATCTTTTCGCTCATGCAATTTTGAGTTTACCGCGCAAAGGTAGGAAATTGACCGTTGATTATTTTTTGATTGCGTTGATTACGCTGATTTTTTGACCGTTGATTTCTGTCTGAATCAGAATCTCCAGAATTTAAGGATTTACAGAATTGCTCAGAAATCTGAACTCGAATTAAACGAATTATTAGAATTTCTTGAATTTTGCTCGGCATTCTATCAATTCCCTTAATTCTAAAAAATTCCGGTTCAGAGAAATTAATCGCTTTCATAAGTCACAAGTCAGCCACCCGCCAGTCCGTCGCTCAAGACTTGCGCCAGTAAAAGATATTCTGTCAATTTTCAAATTCTGGAGATTCTGATTCAGACAAACAAACCACTCACCTAATCAACTCAATCAACCTCCAACCCAATACTCCATAAAAACCATAGACTTTATATTTTCAGGATACCAAAAAAATGTGCATATTTGAGGGTTTAACTTTTAAAACGCATAATTAATTAAAAACAGGCGCTGTGAAGCAGCCTGATACATTTCAAAAACAATTTAAAAAATGAAAGTCGCAGTAGTAGGTGCTACAGGATTAGTAGGCACCAAAATGTTGCAGGTTCTTGCAGAACGCAACTTCCCCGTTACAGAATTAATTCCCGTAGCTTCAGAAAAAAGTATTGGTAAAGAAATTACTTTTAAGGGTAAGCAGTTTAAGGTGGTTTCTGTTGAGGATGCGATTAAGATGAAGCCGGACGTAGCAATTTTCTCGGCCGGCGGAAGCACTTCATTACAGCAAGCTCCTTTATTTGCGGCTGCTGGTACAACTGTTATTGATAATTCATCGGCATGGCGCATGGACCCAACCAAAAAACTGGTTGTGCCCGAAGTAAACGCTGATGTACTTACCGCCGAAGATAAGATCATCGCTAACCCAAATTGCTCAACCATACAAATGGTAGTGGCTTTAAAACCACTGCACGATAAATACAAAATTAAAAGGGTAGTAGTTTCAACCTACCAATCTGTTACCGGTACGGGCGTTAAAGCTGTTGATCAGTTATTTAACGAGCGTAAAGGTATTGACGGACCGAAAGTATACCCTTACACTATCGATTTAAACGTGATTCCGCAGATTGACGTATTTACCGAAAACGGTTATACCAAAGAGGAAATGAAAATGATCCTCGAAACTAAAAAGATCATGGGCGATGATAGTATTAAAGTAACTGCAACCACAGTGCGTATCCCGGTAATGGGCGGTCACTCTGAGTCGGTTAACATAGAGTTTGCAAATGATTTTGACCTGACCGAAGTTCGTGAGCTGTTGGCTAACGCACCGGGCATTGTTGTGGTTGATGATACCGCTAACCTGAAATACCCAATGCCGCTTGACGCGCATGATAAAGATGAGGTATTTGTAGGCCGTATCCGCCGTGACGAAACTCAGGATAATACACTTAACTGCTGGATAGTATCTGATAACCTGCGTAAGGGTGCAGCTACCAATGCGGTACAAATTGCCGAGTACCTTGCTGCTCAGCACCTGATCGGTCAGCCGGTTGAGGCGTAAATAGCTATTACTTTTCAAAAGAATAGGATAGGGATAGTCATTTGATTATCCCTATTTTTATGCCGTAATATTTGATATGAAAATCCTAAAGCTTATTGCAATTTTTTGCGCCCTTTCTACCCGTCTCTTTGCGCAAACTCCCAAATCCATTGAGGCCGATTTTGACAAAGCATTTGAAAAGATTAGCTATTGGAATGAGCATTCATCTGAAGACACCAATGGGGACGGGTTATTTACTGCCAATTTGCAGATTGAAGCAAAAGTGAAATCTTATACCCAAAAATGCCCTGCAGCACTTGATCAGGCGTTTAAAAACATAGGTCTTGTATCCGAAGATGGTTTGTTCAGGATATTATCATGGGATACCATGACCGGGGGCACGCAACATGCTTATGAAAACATTATCCAATATAAGTCGGCGGGTAAAACCTTCACCATTGTAGATACTGTAAAAAACGACGATGATTACATATATGCCTATAATAAGTTACATACTTTGAAGGTTGGGAGCGAAACCTATTACCTTACTACTTATTATGGTATTTTCCATACATATGACATGGGAGCCGGGATCAGGGTATTTGCCATTCAGAATGGTAAACTGAATGATAAGGCAAAACTGATAAAAACCAGGAGCGGTTTAACCCATAAATTATATTATACTTATCATGTTGGTGAGGAACTCCAAAACGGGCTTGAATACCATCCGGAACAAAAAATAATTACATTTCCTGTTGTTATTGGCGATGGAAAAGTAACCGACAATATTATCACCTACAAATTTAACGGGCAATATTTTGAAAAAATAAAAAGCTAAAAAACAGGTAACTGGCAACGATGATAACAGAATATCCGCCCGGTTTGCTTTTTTTGCGTATCTTGTTTACCGATGAAAACCTTTAAGTTTATAATTGTTTTCTGCTGCTGTTTTTACTCAGCAAATTTGTTTGCCCAAAGTCCGCAGGCCATTGAGGCCGATCTGTTACGGATTTTTAAAAGGGTAAACTATTACGGCTCCCACAAAAAAGAGTGGAAGGCTATTGATTCATTAGAAAAAATGAACAAGATCTTTGGCTTTAAGCTAAAGTATTATACCTCCAAATATCCTGAAACCATTAATTATCCTTTTACCGAACTGGTTAAAGAGCGGGTAGTGATTGCCTCATCTGCCGATGGTTTGTTCCGTACCTATTCATGGGATACCAGGTTGGGCAGTACCGGGTATGATTTTGATAACGTTTTGCAGTACAAATTTAACGGCCAGGTTTTCTCTTCCTTAAAAATGGATTCGGTAGGGAAAAAGCATAACCCGGTGTTTTGGTATTCAAAAATCTACACGCTTAAAGCGGGGAGCAAAACCTATTACCTTGCAGCGTATAATTCGGTACGGTCGAGTGTTGACGCCACGCAGGGCATCCAGTTTTTTGCTATCGAGAACGCTAAACTGAACGGTGCAGTACTGTTGGTTAAAACCACAACGGGTTTGCATAGCAAGCTGTATTTTGATTACAATTTTCTGTCGGTGGTTGATATGAAGGTGATCCCGACTATTTATTACGATGCCAAAACACAAACCATCCATAGCCCCTTAGTTAATGCAAAACGACAGGTTACCCGCGACTATATCGTATATAAATTTACCGGCAAGTATTTTGAACGGGTAAAAAACTAACTTTGCCGCATGATCTCTTTCGCTCACCGTGTATTTATGGAAGTTGCCGCCAACTTGAGTTTCAGTAAGGCCGCACAGGTGCTGTTTATTACGCAGCCCGCCATTAGCAAGCATGTAAAGGCACTTGAAGATCAATACAAAGTGCCCTTGTTCGAGCGTAAAGGCAACAGTATTTTGCTTACCGAAGCAGGTAATAAACTAAACGAATACCTGCAGCAGGCAACAGAGATTGAACGGAAGGTTGAGTACGATCTTTCGGTGTTAAGCAACTTGTCACAAGCTGCCGGGCATTTGCGTTTGGGGGCGAGTACAACTATTGCCCTGTATATTTTACCTTCGATACTTTCTGGTTTTCAGCACGAGTACGCCAATGTTGATGTGCAATTGGTAAACCGCAACAGTGAGTATATCCTAAACGCTTTGCTTGATCATGAAGTTGATATTGGAATTATAGAAGTAGATAATAAGATTACTCAAGTATCATATAAACCTTTTATGAGCGATGAGGTGATCCCGGTTTGCTCGGCTAAGAGCCCACTGGCGGGTAAATCATTAACCTTAAAGCAGTTTGTAAAAACGCCATTAGCCGTGCGTGAACGTGGCTCCGGTACCCTGAATGCGGTATTGAAGGCTTTGTCGGCTTTACATATAAAACCGGCAGATTTGTCGGTAAAGATCCGTTTGGGTGGTACCGAGGCTTTGAAAAACTTCCTGCTGGCCGATCAGTGCCTGGGCTTTATGCCGCGACCATCTATTATCCGTCAGCTTGCCGAAGGCGACCTGGTTGAAGTACCTATTGAAGGCTTAAAAATTACCCGTGATTTCTTCTTTATCCGTCGCAAAGGTACTGAGGACTACGGGTTGACGAGCAATTTTATTAACTACGCCTTGCAGCATATTGGGCACTCTGCCGAATAATCGAATGCGAAAGATTTGATCTTTCTTAGAAGATATTTAAAATTCATTAATGCAAATTACAGGTATGTGAATGTTCATTGCCGTTGGTTTTAACCAACGGAATAATGAATAGCGGCAAATGGGCTTTAGCCTAAATCTGCTCGCTTTAATTGGGCTAAAGCCAAGACTTTTTAGTTTTTTTACCGTTGGTTAAAACCAACAGCAATGAATATTTTGAATTTTAAACAGCTACGCGATTGTTTTGATCAATGGCGGGTTGGCAGATTTAAGACTCTTTAAAGGGGCAGCGTCATGTGCTGCCTTTTTCATTATATGCCTTTGAAAGATAGGACGGATACTGGACATTATACTTTTGACATCCTCTCTAAAAAATAAATCTTAAAAATATAGTACTATGTATTGTATAGTACCATGTTTAATATTAACTTTGTTTTAATCAGAAGAAAACAATTTTAATATTATTAAAATGGACACTAAACCTCTGCTGTATACGGGCATCATCATTCCCGTTATATTCTGGCTTTCAACCATTATATGCGGTTTTATACACGGCAATTACAATCATATCAGTAATACCATAAGCGAGCTGGGGGCCATCGGCACAAAATCCGAAACTTTGATGGAAACATTTACGCTGCTTTGCACGGTGCTTAGTGTATTTTTTATGGCCGGGTTGTTTATAGCGTGCAGTCAGTTGAAGCTTAATATCCTGCCTGTGTTTGGGGTTGTAGGTTTCCCGGTTATGTTTGGCTGGGCGGCTATTTTTCACTCCGGTAATCACCTGCATTCGGCATCTGGGCCGGTGTTTTTGCTGCTTTATGTAGGCGCGCTGCTATCTGCTATTTTATGGCGGGGAGATAGCTTTAAACAAATCAGAAGGCTCTCGTTACTCAGCCTTGGTATTATGCTGCTCATTTTTATCCGCTTTATTCCTTCGACGACTATTGAAAACAATTATACCGGACTTATTCAACGATTTGCCCATCTGGGCTGGTCGGTTTGGTTTGTATCGATGGGAGCTTGTTTTATAAAACTCCTAAATAGCAAACAACATCAATTAAAATAATCATCATTAAAAATAACAACATGAAAAAATTAGGATACGTATTGATTATAATAGGCGTGATAGCCCTGTTAGATGGCTGCCACATAGGCGGAAGGCACACTGTTATTGTTGAAAACGGCAATGGAAAAGAAAGACGGATTGAATACTGGGGACATGTATATTTTTCGGCCGATAGCACAGGCATCGCACAGATCTCGCCAAATGGCAAGGTGAAATACAAAAACGACGACTTTGAAATAAGCGCCGAAAGTGATTATAATGGCCGCATCACCTACCAGTTTAATGACGGCGAAAAGAAAAAGGAACTGGATAACAACGAGAAGATCTCATTAGCGCGTGCCGTACGGGATATGATGAAGGTAGGGCATAGTAATAAATAGCGTAAATGCCTGTCATTCTGAGCGGGAGCGAAGAATCTTCTTCAATATGCAGGGCTATCGAGCATATTGAAGAAGATTCTTTGTGCCTAAGGATGAAAAAAGTTAAAAAAGAAGTTTTTTATATAAGACAACTGATTAACAATACCTTACTTCGTCCTTACATATGTTTCGTTATAACCATCGGCTATATAAATATCATACATATAGAGGCTATCGTTCCTGATAAGGTACGCAACGGGGCGGGTATCCAGCGTAGGGCCGGATATCAACAATGCATCCACAGTTTGGGTTGAACTAACCTTGAAATTTTTGGTTGTGCGGAATTTGGCTTCTATCAATAACTTATTGTCTTGAAAACTCCGAAAACTGCTGTCCGCATTGAATTCGTAACGAGCGGTATGGCCGGTGCTTTGCGGGGTACTGGTAGAACCGCCAATGCCGCCAACTGACTTTACCCAGCGCCATTTGCCAACGATGGTGTTGCTGCCCGCGCCGGGAATATTGTCTTTATTGCAAGCTGTGATACTACATAATACAATCGCGGAGATTAATAGCAGGATATTTTTCATAATTGTGGGTTTATAAAATACTTTACGGCATATTATTTCACTTTGCTACAATGTGTTGTAAATAATTTAAAGAAAATGCTTCTTGCATATTCAGCAAAATTCTTTGTATCATTAAAGCATGATAATTGTAATACAGTGTAAAGACAAAGTGGGCCTTGTGGCTGCCATATCTGCAACATTAGCCAAACACCTTCTTAACATAGTTTCCATGCGTGAGCATGTTGATCATAACGAAAATGTTTTCTTTACCCGCCTGGAGGTTGAAGACGGCGAAGATTCCGGGATTGAAGATTCATTAAGGAAAATATTACCCGAGGGAGCCTACATTTCAGTAAACCCCGAACCTGTTAAAAAGGTGGTGGTGCTGGCTACTAAAGAATATCATTGTCTGAGCGATATCCTGGTACGCAACCATTTTAATACCCTCGGTGCAAGTGTTCAATGTGTTATTGGTAACCATGCCAAGCTACAGGACATATGCGAGCGCTTTGATATCCCCTTTTATTACATCAGCCATGAAGGGGTAAGCAAGCCTGAGTTTGAACAGCAGGTAATAGCGACTATCAAGCAGTACACTCCTGATTATGTAATATTGGCCAAATTTATGCGGATCCTGTCACCGGAGTTCGTGGCCGAATTCCCGATGAAGATCATCAATATTCATCACTCGTTTTTACCGGCGTTTATAGGTGCTAACCCATACAAGCAGGCATTTGAACGTGGTGTTAAACTCATAGGGGCTACCGCCCATTACGTATCAAACGAACTTGATGAGGGGCCCATCATCGCGCAGCAGATTGTTCCTGTAAATCATTCCTACAGCTGGACAGATATGGTAAAAGCCGGGCAGGAGGTTGAAACCGCCGTATTGGCCAAAGCCCTGAAGCTTGTTTTTGAAGACCGGGTGTTTGTGTTTAAGAATAAAACGGTAGTGTTTGGGTAAGATTTAAAGCGGGCGGAAAAGTGCGATTCCCTCCTCTGGGAGGGTGTAGGGAGGGGTTTCTGCAAGATGCTCAATCTCGCAATACGTATAACCCCTCCCTGCCAACACACAATGCTAACGCGCCCCTCCCCAGGGAGGGAATGAATAAACCGGTGAATGAGAAAAATCTGCTTAGCTTAACGGCAAAGCATAATAAAACGTAGTGCCCTTCTTTTCCTTGCTTTCGGCCCAAAGGCGGCCGTTTATTTTATTGATGAACTCCTTGCAAATGGTTAAGGCTATACCGGCTCCTTTATCAAGCGAATCGGTTTTTTGATTGTTGTTGAACGAGAACAATTGCTTTATCATGTTTTCGCTGATGCCTCGCCCTTCATCTTTTACAGATACGATGAGTTCATTGGCGTTAACCTGCGCTTTTACTGTAATTACACCTCCTGCTGGCGAAAACTTGATGGCATTATGGATGAGGTTGCGGTTAATGAATTGGATGATCTCTTTGTCCGAAAAATAATCCAGATCATCCGGGACCTCGTTCCTGAACACAATCTTTTTAGCATCGATACTAAGCTTGAACATGGATGCCGCGTCATCAATTAGCTCTTTTACAGATAGTGTCTGTGCATTGAAAACATAGCCCGAAAGCTGTTTTTTTATCCATTGCAGGATATTATCAAAGGTGAGCAGGATATTTTGAATGTCGGTTTCTATCTGGTCATACAGGCCAAGTAATTGTTCTTTTTCAAAATCGCCCTCATCTTCGCGCAGCAAACGGATCATCGAAATTGTTGAAGCCAGCGGTGCCCTGAAATCGTGGGCCAGCATAGATATCAGCCTGCCTTTAAATTCGTCGGTAAGCTTTAGCTCCTCATTTTGCCCGGCTATTTTTTCATTAAGTACCGATAACATCCGCGAGTGCCGGCGCACCTTGCCATTCATGCGCGATAGTAAGGCTATAAATACAATGCCCAATACGCTGAGTGCAATCAGGAGCCAAATCTTTACACTATTATTTTTATTAACTACTTCAAGGCTTTTCACCTGTTGTTGGGCATTATTGTAGGCGATGTAATCGCCCAAAAAGGCATTACTATTGATGTTAGTTTGCTCAAGCGATTTTACCAGCAGCTTATTAATTCGGGCCTGGCTGGCAGCATCATTTTTAAGTTCGTAGCAGTGTAGTAATGATTTTAAAACTTCGGTTTGCCAATAAATAAACTTATTGGCCATCGCGGTTTTGTAAATGATGTTATACTCGGCTATGGCACTGTCAACCTGTTTTTTTGCAAGGTAGTAATCGGCAAAAGCATTATAAGCCTCCAATTCGTGGTATTCCCAGTTTTTACTTCGGGCAATTTGCAACGAGTGTTTTATAAATGGCAAAGCTTGTTCATGTTTGCCTTGCTGCATCAGCCTGTCGGCATAAAGCTGATCGATAACCAGCAGGGTACGGTCGTCTTTAAAATGATTGGCTACATCCGTCGCCATTTTCAGGTAGTATGTAACGGAATCCGGGGGAAGTACCGGGTTCATGTCCGCGTAGTTGGCATAGAGCATGCTGGCCATGGTATCTGCGGGGGCTTTTAACATTTCGTTAAGCGCCTTTTTGGTGAATTGCAGTGATTTAATGCTATCGCCAATAAAGCTATAGGTAATGGCGGAGTTCATGAGCATGGACGCTACCTCGCCATGGTTACTATACTTTTTATAAATGGCCAGTGCCTGGCTGTAATAGGTTAAGCCTTGACTGTACAAACCTTTAAGGGATAGGGCTGCGCCAATATTGGCTAAAGCGTCAGCTTTACCAGGCTCATTATGAAGCCGGGTAGCCATGGCATTGCCTTTTATGCCATAGTAAAAGCAACTATCGGCACTTTCCATATGCAGCATAAAGCCCAATTTGTTAAACAGATTAAGGTAAGTGACGCTATCGTTCGTTTGCGCCATTTGTTGCCTCAGCTTGCTGATATCGGCTGTTTGGGCAGATACACTGATGTGTAAAAACAAGCCCAAAGCAAGGCACACCAAAGATTTAAGTGTTTTTGCAAAAGGCTGTTTATACATAAAGCAACAATGTTTAAGGCGCGGGTTAATCCGCACACCAATTAAGAATATTTTTAATTAATTATTAACTTTTTCTGGAAATAATCTTGGTCTTAAAAAATATAACTCAATATTCGCTTTTAATTTGTTCAAATGCCGGCGGCATTTTACTTAACTATTTACCTATGAAAAAAATACTTCCCTTAGTGTTCATGGCTATGCTTTCTGTTTCGGTAAGTTATGGTCAGCGTCAGCTTACTGTGGCTACCTACAATTTGCGCAATGATAATGCCACAAACGATGATTCTGTACGTGGCAATGGTTGGAAACAGCGCCTGCCCATTATCACTCAGCTTATCCGTTTTCATGATTGGGACATCTTTGGTACCCAGGAGGGATTAGTGCACCAGCTTAACGGTTTAAAACAAGCTATGCCACAGTATAACTATACCGGTATTGGCCGCGATGATGGCAAAACAGAAGGTGAGTTTTCGGCTATATTTTATAAAAAGGACAAGTTTAAACTGCTCAAACATGGCGATTTCTGGATGGCCCCAGTTACGGATAAGCCAAACAAAGGCTGGGACGCGGCACTGCCGAGGATCTGTTCATGGGGATATTTTCAGGAAATAAAAACCGGCTTTAAATTTTACTACTTTAACCTGCACATGGATCATATTGGTGTGGTGGCCCGCCGCGAAAGTGCTAAGCTGGTATTGAAAAAAGTAAAGGAAATGGGCGGCAATTCGCCAACCATTTTATCGGGCGATTTTAATGTTGATCAAACATCTGATAGCTACGCGGTGATCAACAACTCGGGGGTATTGAGGGATAGCTACGAACTTTCGCCCATTAAATATGCCACTAACGGAACGTTTAATGATTTTGATGCTAACGACAAAACCACCGGCCGTATCGACCATATTTTTGTAACAAAAGATTTTAAAGTGAAACGGTACGGTATTTTAACAGATACCTACAGGGCAAAGGCAAAAGGGAGTGACAAATACGAGGCTAAAGAGCCAAGCGACCATTTTCCGGTAATGATAATGGTGGATCATAAATGACCCACCATACCAGAGATTTAGTTGATTGATTAACTAAGATCGTTATAAAGATTACTTCACAATAAGTGTAGCAATCGAATGCGGCAGGGCAGTAGTGCCGGCCGCTTTTCCTTTTATCCAAAGGCTGTAATCTATTTTTTCGTCGGTTTTGTTCATTACCACAACAGCGATTGAACCATCCGGGTTTTGATAAGCTGTTGTTAACAGTTTATCGCGGCTGGCCACAGCGCTGATGCGTTTAGCACCCGGGTGAATATATTTAGAGAAATGACCGATGTAATAGTATGAACTGGTATAGATCAGGCTTCCGTTACGTAAATCGGCATGTACCGGCGCAAAGCAGAAGTTACCAACATGGTTCGGTCCGCCTTTTTCATCAAGCAATACGTTCCAGTCGGTCCAGGCTACGGTACCGGCGTTAAAGTCATTGATCATTGATAAACCATAGCGTTCACCAAGCGACCAGTCATTGATCTTATTGAAATCAAACTTTTCGATACAACCTTCGGTAAATACCAGGTTTTTGTTAGGGAACGCTTCGTGGGTACGGCGTGTTGCCTCAAAGTTTTGGCCTGCACCTGTCCATGTTTCGTACCAGTGGAAACCGATACCCCAGATATATTTAGCAGCAGCGGGATCTTCCAGGATGGTGCTGGCACGCTGATAAAGCAAATCGCGGTTGTGGTCCCAAACAATTAGTTTTTTGCTTGCCAGGCCTTGTTTTTGCAGTGTTGGGCCTAAAAAGTTCTTTACAAAATCACGCTCTTCTTCGGCGGTGTACATACATGATTCCCAGGTTTGTTTAGCCATAGGCTCATTCTGTACCGAAAGTCCCCAGATTGGAATACCCTCTTTTTCGTAAGCTTTGATAAACTTCACATAAAAGTTGGCCCAGCTTTGGTCAAACTCTTTTTTAAGCTTGCCGCCATGTAGTACGTCGTTATTGTCCTTCATGAAAGCAGGAGGACTCCATGGCGATACAAACATAGTAAGTTTGCCACCAGCGGCAGCCGTGACTGCTTTAATAAATGGAATACGGTAGGTTTTATCATGGCTGATATCGAAGGTTTTTAGCTCCTTGTCGCCGTCTTTTACGTAGCTATAGCTATCACTCGAAAAATCGCAGCTTTGAATATTGGTACGGCCAAATGAATAGCCAATACCCCTGGCTTTATCATAATAAGCAGTTAAAAATTCCTTTTGCTTATCCTTAGGTAGCTTGGCAAAAGTTTCGGCAGAAGCATCGGTAAGGGCGCCACCAATACCAATCATGGTTTGGAATGTTTTGGCAGGATCAATAAATACTGCTACCTCAGTTTCGGCAGGTTGCGGCTTGTCGGCAAATTTCAGCGTTTCGGTTTCTTTGAACTTGTACCCGGCATTTTGCTCAGATACGATCACTTTTACAGATTTACCTGCTGCCGAATACGGGGCTTTACTCTGAGCGCTGACAAAGCCAGCCTTTAATAATCCGCCCGCTATGAAACAGGCAATTAAATACTTTTTTTGCATGAGTTTAATTAAATAGGCTTGCCGGTTTGGTTATGAGCCTGGACTATGGCTAACCGGAGTTGTCAAATTTATTAAACTTAATCAGAAAAAAGCAAAATGCGAAATATAAATTATTGCGATTTACACCCATTTTAATAAAAATGATACGCATCAATACCAAATATTTTTTGTTTTTAATTTATTGATTATTAGTAATTTAAATCGAATTTAAAATGGGATTTCCGTTGGGTTTTGATGCGCTAAAATCCGTTAAAAATTGTGGTGTATTTTGTACACGGTTGTTAACCGGATTGCATGGTTTGGGAGGATACTATATCTTATTCCTTTTGAAGACTTACGAAGTTTCAAAAACTTCGTAAGTCTGGATAAGTCGGCGCAAAGAAGCCTTTCTGCTGGGGGGGCTTTTGTGGCGACAAAAGTACCTGGCCCCGCGCGGCCAGGAGCGCGACGATGTAAGTTCATCACAACAATAGTCGTTACCTGCCTCTGTGCGATTGCTTCGTGCCTCGCAATGACGCGGCGGATATGTCATTTGACCTTCACAGATCTCTATTTTCTCCCACTTAGCATGACAGTCCTCCACACCAAATGTCGATCACCTCCACATATCCTGTTTGTTCAACGCGTTGGAATGTGCTAACTTCGCGGCATGTATCCGTTGATAAAACCCATCCTGTTTAAGTTCGATCCCGAGAATGTGCATTACTTTGTTACCCGTAACCTGAAACGTTTTAACCGTTTTCCGGGCGGTACAGCATTGAGTAAGGCAATCTGGGATGTAACAGATCCAAAGCTTGAACGCGAAGTTTTTGGTCTTAAATTCAGGAACCCGGTTGGCCTTGCCGCCGGTTTTGATAAAAATGCCGAAATGATGGGCGAGATGGCTAACCTGGGTTTTGGTTTTGTGGAGATAGGAACTGTTACACCCTTGCCTCAACCGGGTAATGATAAGCCGCGTATGTTTCGCCTGCCGGCAGATAGCGCGCTTGTTAACCGCATGGGCTTTAATAATTTTGGTGTGGATATAGCTGCCGAGCGCATTGCTGCCTTCAGGCGCGATCCTAAAAACGCTAATAAAGGTTTAATCATCGGCGGAAACATCGGCAAAAACAAAGTTACCCCTAATGAGGATGCGGTAAGCGATTATATCAAATGCTTCGACCGTTTGTTTGATGTGGTTGATTATTTTGTGGTGAACGTAAGCTCACCTAATACCCCTGGCCTGCGTGCCCTGCAGGAGAAAGGCCCGTTGATGGAAATTCTGAACACCTTGCAGCAACGCAATAATAAAAACGGTGTCAGCAGACCTATACTGCTAAAAATTGCCCCTGATTTAACCGACTCACAATTGGATGACATTGTTGATATTGTTCAGCAAACAGGTATAGCAGGCTTAATAGCTACTAATACTACTATCAGCAGGGAAAATCTATCATCTCCATCAAAGCTAAAAGAAGAAACGGGGGGATTAAGCGGTAAGCCACTTACCAAACGCTCAACTGAAGTGATCGCTTATCTGCATAAAAAATCAAACGGTTCATTCCCTATTATAGGAGTAGGAGGCATTCACTCGGCCGAAGATGCTATTGAGAAACTAAACGCTGGTGCGTCATTAGTGCAGCTTTATACGGGCTTTATTTATGAGGGGCCGGGATTGATTGGCAGGATTAATAAGAAGCTTCTGAACCGGGATTAAACGGATTTTCTTTTTGATCCCCGTGCCCCGCGGATATTCTGTGTTTTCAACTCCTGTCGTCGATGTATTCCAACACTTGTCTGCTGGCGACCGTGAGGACACGGTCGCGGGAAAATGAACAGCTGTTAACTCTCCCCGTTTCCGTGTCCCCACGGAAACCTCAATACTTTTTAGTTCCGCTATAAATCGGTATTTTCTCAATAAACCAGCGAAAGTAAGGGGGAAGTATCAAGCGAATCCTTAAATCCTAAAAATCAGGGTTCAGGCATAAAAAAAAGTCCCGCCGGATACCGGCAGGACTTTAAGTCTTTTTTCTTCTAAAGAAGAAGGAGATAAATTATTTACCTAATGCGATATCTAAAGCTGCATTGTTTTTAGCTATCTGGCTGTGTTTTGACTCAGCAGAACGGCTTCCGTATTCCAGGTTAGTAGCCAGTTTAAGGAACTGAACTTCTAAACGTGAAAAAGTTTTATTTCTCCTGTCTTTTCTTTTTAAACGAGTAACGCCCATTGTCTTGTATTTTAAATATTTTTTAACCCTGAGGTCGGAAGCGGATTCGAACCGCTGTAAAAGGTTTTGCAGACCTCTGCCTAGCCACTCGGCCATCCGACCCTTTTTTAAGGACTGCAAAGATAGCAATTATTTTTAGCGAACAAATTTATTTGAACGAATTTCGCTTAATTTCTGAACAAAGTATGGCCGTGGCAATGGCAACATTCAATGATTCGGCCTGTCCTACGCGCGGAATAGTTACTTTTTTATTGATTAAGTCCTGTATTTCAGGGCGTAAGCCATTGCCCTCGTTTCCCATAGCTAATAAACCCTCCTCGCCGAAATTTGTACTATAAATATTTTCACCATCCAGCATCGCGCCAAATAATGGGAGTTGTATTTTGGGTAGGATGGTTAAAAGATCGCCGTAATGTACATTTACCCTTGCTAAGGAGCCCATGGTTGCTTGTACTACTTTGGGGTTATAAACATCAACGGTATCTTCAGAGCAAATAATATCGGCAATGCCAAACCAGTCGGCCGTACGGATAATGGTACCCATATTGCCGGGGTCCTGCACGCCATCAAGTACCAGCGAAAACTTGTTTTTCAGTAAGTTGTAATTTAATGCGGGCCATTTTGGTATTTTAACTAAACCAATTACCTCTTGCGGGGTTTTCAAACTGCTGATCTTTTCGAGGTCGGCCGATGAAATTTCCTGAAAATTTATTTTTCGGGATAAATTCAGCATTTTTGGAGCAGTTTCGGCGGTATGGTATATAGTATCAACCTGGTATGCGGCATTTACAAACTCGATAACCGATTTGTAGCCTTCAACCAAAAACAAGCCATGCTCTTTACGGAATTTTTTATGTTGTAAGGACTTTAATAAACTGATCTGTGATTTTGAAAGCATATACTAAACCTGCTGTTTACCGCCTTACAATATTAAGTATTTTGCTGGTTATTATCGGTTCGGGCTGCAGTATTACCCGTGGCATCCGCAAAGACCAGGCGCTGGTACGTAAAATTACCATTAAAGGTATCGACGAGGAATTTTCTGAAGCCGCTATAAATTATGTAGATAAGGAGCAGCAACCTAATAACTGGCTCAATTTACAGCTTTACTACACTTTCAGTAAAAAAGGTAAAAAAAATATTGGTGAAGCTCCCGTGGTTGTGGATAGCAACCTGATTGAGTACTCGCGCCTGCAAATGGAAAAGTTTATCCGTAGTCGTGGTTATCTTAAAGGCAGGGTTACCGATAGCGTAGTGATCAAAAAGCAAAAGGCGGAGTTGGTTTTTACCGCCGATGAAGGCCCGATGTTCCGCATCCGTAAGTTTACCGATAGTATCGGCGATAACAATATCAAAAACCTATACAACGCCAACCGCAATAAAATTACGCATATACAACCCGGCGGGCGTTTTGATACCGATAGTTTAGCTTACGACCGCGATCAGCTTTATCTGTTGATGAAGCATAATGGCTATTATGATTTCTACCGTCAGTATATCAACTTTACTTATGATTCAACCTTTAACAGCAGTGTTGTTGATGTGAAAATGATCATTGATAATCCGGCAGGGAAAAACCAACACCCGGTTTATACCATCAACAATACATTGATCACCATATCAAACAGCCAGGGACGTACCTTGGGTAAGGTTGATACCATACAGGTCGACTCACAATTCAGGTTTGTTGATTACTCAAAAAGGTTTAAGCCAAGGGTAGTAACCGATTATGTTTTCCAGAAAAAGGGCGAGATATATGATATTGATAAGCAAACACGCACCACTACGCGCTTATCGGAGTTAAACGTTTTCAGAAATGTGCCCAACCCGGTTTATGAAAAACTGAAAGATAGCTCCAATAGACTCAACACCCGGATAGATATAGTGCCCCTGAAACGTATGAGCGACCGTGTGGAAGGCGAGGTGTTGTTTAGTGGCGGGCGTTTTGGTTACAACGTAGGCAATACTTTTACCGACAGGAACCTGTTTAAACAGGCGGCTATTTTGCAGCTAAAAGTTAACTGGAGTATCCTTTTTGATAATGGCAATACTGTTGGTAATGATCACAGCAGTATCCAAAACCAGGAGTTCAGGGCGGGTGCACAGCTTACTTATCCGCGCCTTTTGCTGCCGTTTAAATTTCCTTTCCTCGGTAAATTCGCGGTTCCACATACTACATTCTCGTCAAACTACTCACTGTTCTTTCAGAAAGATCTGGTTAAGCGCGAAAGTTTTATCAACTCCATTACTTACGACTTTTTTGATACGCCATATAAATCACATACTATTACGCCCATCAGCATTGAATTTTCCAGAGGTATAATTGATCCGGCTGCACGTGATACCTTGCTTAAGCAAAACAGGTACTCGTACGTTTATCTTATCGGGCGTACAGTTTTTACGGCAGGAAGTCAGTACACTTACCAGGTTAATGCTATAAAGCTTAACAGCTACGAAAACTTTACCTATTTCCGCGGTAGTTTAGATCTTGGCGGCAACTTTCTTAACCTCATCAGTAATATTGCCAACGCTCCTAAAGATACTTTGGGACAGCATAAACTTTTTGGTTACACCTTTGCCCAATATACCAAGGTTGAACTGGATACCCGTTTTTACCGCAGCTTAGGCGGCGAAAGGCAGTTTGTGTTCCGTATTAACCCGGGTATTGGTATCCCTTACGGCAATAGTAATCAGCTTATTTTTGAGAAGAACTTCTATACCGGTGGTGCCAATGATATCAGGGCCTGGTTACCGCGTACCCTTGGGCCGGGACAGTTTAACCGGGGAACCTATTATGGCTCAGACAATACCACAAGGGCCCGTTTAAAATATCTTGATGAGTTTGGTGAAATTAAATTTGTGGCCAATGCCGAATACCGCTACAAGCTTGCCGATAATTTTTTTGGAGCGAAGCTTAAAGGTGCGTTTTTTGTTGACGCAGGTAACGTATGGCGCTTACACGACGAGCCGGATAACCCGAATGGTCAGTTCAAGTTCAGTAACTTTTTAAGTTCTACAGCAATGGGTATAGGTACCGGTCTCCGGTTTGATTTAAGCTTCTTTGTTTTCAGGCTGGATGCAGCTTTTAAATTTAAAGACCCTCAATTTAATGGCAGCGACCAATGGGTATTGGTTAACCATGCCGGCGAATTATTCAGCAAAGGCTCATTCAAAAAAGCTTACGAAGCAGCCAACGGAGGCGAAAGCTACAACTTTATGCAGCTTAACTTTGGTATAGGATTGCCATTTTAAGGGCGGTGTTTGTTAGGTAAAAGGTTAGGTAAAAGGGTAAAGGTGAAAGGCAAAAGGTAGCTGCACCTTTTGCGTCATACATATATGTTTAGATGTAATTTTCGTTTTTTCGCCTTTATTTCATTTTACAGGCCTTTTAGTTTTAACCTTAGAAAAACCTTTAACCTTTCGCCTTTTAGCTTTCACCTTCTTCCTAAAACATATTCTTCAATCCGTCAATAATACTTTCGAAAAAGGTTGGGATGCTTAAACCGTTGTGATAGTTGAAGTATAAGAAAATACAGAAGATCACTACCGCGATAATAATGAACCGCTTAAACATATAGGCCAGTAGTACCAGTAGCAGTGGGATAGCCACCAGTAATATCCAGCTGATATGGAAAGGACTTAGTTTGCTATCGTGTTTGTAGATGTAATATAATATAGCATGTGTACCGCTATCGTTCATGTGCTTGGCATAAAGAAAGCTTGAACGATCAAGCTTGTGACGATAAAAGGCTGTACCCTTGTCAAACTTCAGCTCTTCGGTAAAACCGTTCATTACAAAGGTAAAAACGCCGTTTACATTTTCCTGTATCACGCCTGCTGTATCGGTGGCCACTACGGCAACCTCATCAACCGCAAAGGGGTTTTCTTTAATTACAAAGTTGTTGATGGCAATTTTATCGGCAAATGCAAAGCTGTGTGCAGCTGTAATAAGGCAAAAAATAAGTAAGAGTTTTTTCATGGTTTGATATAAAGCTCCTTTATCGACGCTGTAATTATCTGCAATAAAAATAGTGTTTTTTATGAGCTATAGGTTAAGGAAATAAATACTCACGTTGAGCACGCTGGCAAAAGTTACCCATAGTAAATAAGGGACAAGCAGCCATGCGGCAGTCCGGCTAAGCTTGTTAAACCAATTTATATTTACGATGATGCTGATCCACAGTAAAATGATCACGATCATGGCCCCGGCTATCTGGTGCATGCCGAAGAATATGATTGACCATGAAAAATTTAAAATCAGCTGAATAAAGTACACTGAGCGGGCTATGATGTATGCGGGCTTGCGGCTGCGTTGTTTCCAAACCAGGTAAGCCGAGGTTGCTATCATGATATAAATTACCGTCCAAACCGGTGCGAATAGCCATGATGGGGGATTAAATGGAGGCTTCTTGAGCATACTGTACCAACCCGCAATTTCGGGCCGGGTTACCAGCGAGGCCGCAAATCCGATAGCCAAAACAATCAGTAGACTGATAAGATACGGCAAAAGTTGGAAACGTTTGGTAGATACAGCTACAGGCATAATATTTTATTGAACCGTTAGAAGGGCCTTAAGTTTCAGAAAAAGGCTGATAATTTTAAAACTAAATAAAATGAACAATTTGTGGTGATATAGCAACCGTTTTGCAATAATTACACAGCAAACAGGTAGTATTAACAGTTAAATGTTAGTTTAGCCACCATGATAAAAGCCTACAGGTTATACACCGGCGAAGACGGTCATTCGCACATAGAAAAAGGTATGGTTGAATTGGGGCCGTTGAATGAGGCGCTGGCCATCAGGTTCCAGGAGTCGGAACCGCATGCTTTTTTTGATTGGCATAATGCCCCTGTCGAACAATATGTGATCTCCATTACCGGAACGCTTGAATTTGAAACATATCCCGGCGAAAAGTTTATTCTGAAACCCGGCGAGATCCTGATAGCACAGGACACCACAGGTACAGCACATAAATGGAAATTAATTGATGATGCCCCCTGGAAACGGGTTTATGTTAGCTATGATCCGGCAAAACCTATAAATTTTGTGGCAGATAAATAAAAGAATAACTGCCGCGGGTTTAGCGAAGCGTAACCCGTGGTTGAGTATAGCCGAAGTTTTCAGCTTTGCCTTGAAGGTGGAAGCTTCAATGATGTGTCACCACGGGTTAAAAACCCGCGGCAGATTATAGGTGCAAGTAATATTCCTTTTACAAATACTGATACTAAACCGAGCAAAGTTTCCATAGTTGCGGCAAATCAGTAAATTCGGCAAATACCTTTTATAATCCACAAATGAAAAATACCGAACAAAACTATCGTCGCCATTTTTTAAAGACAGCTGCTTTAGGTACTATCGCCTCCATGGGCATTCCATCTATCGTGTCATCGGCATTGGCTGCAGAAAAACCGGCAAAAAAATTAACCTTTAACCAGGGCGATGTAGTGCTTTTTCAGGGCGATTCCATCACCGACTGGGGGCGCGATCATAACAAAACCGAACCCAATACTACCAGTGCTTTAGGCTCCGGCTATGCGTTGCTTACCGCTTCGCAATTGTTGCTAAAACACGCTGATAAAGGTTTAAAGATCTACAATAAAGGTATCAGCGGTAATAAAGTGTATCAATTAGCCGAGCGCTGGGATACCGATTGTTTAGCCCTGAAGCCAAATGTACTGAGCATCCATATTGGCGTTAACGATTTTTGGCATACGCTTACCGGCGGCTACACCGGCACAATTGATACTTATATCGCCGATTATAAAAAACTGCTTACCCGTACCAAACAGGCCCTACCGGATATTAAACTGGTGATCTGCGAACCCTTTGCCGAAAAAAATGTAAAGGCTGTTGATGATAAATGGTACCCAACGTTTGATTTGTTCCGCAAAGCGGCCAAAGATATAGCTGCCGAGTTTGACGCGGTATTTGTGCCTTATCAATCAGCGTTTGACAAAGCCGAACAAACCGCTCCGGCCACCTACTGGAACCTTGATGGCGTACACCCCAGCGTAGCCGGCGAAGCCCTCATGGCCCAAACATGGCTTAAGGCTACGGGAGCCTTTTAAAGGTAAAAGGGTAAAGATTGTTTTAAGGTAAAAGGATAAAGGTAAAAGGCAAAAGGTAGCTACAGCTTTGCAAGTGGCTAACCTGCATTTTTTAACCTTTCGCCTTTTACCTTTATCCTTTCACCTTCCCCAAAAGACCTTTCGCCTTTAACCTTACAACAAAAACCGTATCTTTGCGCGTAAATGATTGCTATAAATAACCTTACGTTCGAGATTGGTGCGCGGGCCTTATATGATGAAGCCAACTGGCATATTAAACCCGGTGAAAAAATTGGTTTAATTGGTGCCAACGGTACTGGTAAAACCACCCTTTTAAAAATTATTGTAGGCGATTACAAGCCTACCTCCGGAACTGTTTCAATGGCTAAGGACCTTACCATGGGTTACCTTAACCAGGATCTGCTTTCTTATTCATCTGATAAAAATATTGTGCACGTGGCTATGGAAGCTTTTGAGCGCCAGAACCAACTGCACGATGAGATAGAGAACTTGCTTAAAAAGCTGGAAACGGACTATAGCGAAGAACTGTTAAATAAACTAAGCGACAAGCAGCACGAGTTTGAATTGCTTGACGGCTACAATATCGAATACAAAGCCCACGAAATTTTGGCGGGTTTAGGTTTCAGCGATGAGGATTGCAAACGTAAGCTGAGCACTTTTTCGGGCGGTTGGCGTATGCGTGTAATGCTGGCCAAGATCCTGTTACAGGCACCCGATATCCTGCTGCTGGATGAGCCTACCAACCACCTCGATTTACCATCTATTCAATGGTTGGAAGATTATCTGAAAGCTTTTACAGGTGCTATCATCATCGTATCGCACGATAGATGGTTCCTGGATAAGGTGATCAACCGCACCGTTGAATCGCGTAAAGGTAAACTGACCGTTTACGCGGGCAACTATACTTTCTATCTTGAAGAAAAAGCATTGCGCGAAGAAATTCAGCGTGGTGAGTTTAAAAATCAGCAATCAAAAATTAAACAGGAAGAGCGTTTGATCGAGCGTTTCCGCGCCAAGGCTTCTAAAGCTAAAATGGCGCAGTCCCGCATTAAAATGCTGGATAAAATGGAACGTATTGATGATGTTGACGATGATAACCCATCGGTTAACTTCGCTTTCCGTTTCTCCAAGCAATCGGGCAGGCATGTGGTAACCTTAGAGGATATAGTCAAAAAATATCCTGCAATTGATATTTTAAATGGCGGCGAGGCTGTAATTGAAAAAGGCGATAAAATTGCGCTGATAGGTGCCAACGGTAAAGGTAAATCAACCCTGTTGCGTATCATCGCTTCGGCCGATAAGGATTATACAGGTACCATGACTACAGGCCATAACGTAACCACAACGTTTTTTGCCCAGCACCAGTTAGAGTCATTACACCTCGAAAACCAGATACTTCAGGAGCTACAGGCATTCGCCCCAAAACATACCGATACCGAGTTACGCACCATTTTAGGTTCGTTCCTGTTTACCGGCGATGATGTGTTCAAGAAGATCAAAGTACTATCGGGTGGTGAAAAATCGCGTGTGGCTTTAGCTAAAGCGCTTACTGCCGATGCCAATTTTCTGGTACTGGATGAGCCTACCAACCACCTGGATATGCAATCGGTAAATATCCTGATCCAGGCGCTTGACCAATATGAAGGTACTTTCATTGTGGTATCGCACGACAGGTATTTCCTGGATAACGTAGCGAACAAGATTTGGTTTATTGAAGATCAGAAGATCAAGATCTATCCAGGTACCTATGCCGAGTTTGACGAATGGAACGCCAAACGCAAACTGGAACCCAAAGCTGCCGCCCCCGCGCCTCAGCCTAAAAAGGAAGAGAAAAAGCCTGAGCCTGTTAAACAGCCACAAGGCGAAAACAAGCACCAGCAGCTTAAAAAACTGAACCAGGACCTGGCCAAAATGGAAGAACAGATTGCTAACCTCGAAAAAGAGGTAAAGCAGTTTGAAACCCAGCTGGCCGACGAGAAAATATATAGCGATAACGCCAAACTAAAACAAACCAACGCCGCCTACGCTGCTAAACAAGCCGAACTGAAACAAATTCAGGAAAAGTGGGAAGCACTGGCCGAGCAGATTTTGGAGTTGGAATCGTAGGCGCAAAAGCATGTAATTGCGAGCGATCTTGTAACTTCCCCGTCATTGCGAGGCACGAAGCAATCCCCAATTAGCAGAGTAACTGTACAAGTTTCTCTGTATAGTTCGCGATTGCTTCGTTCCTCGCAATGACGTTTGTTTCATAGTGTTTAAATGAAATTAACAGGTTTATATGAAAAAGCTTTACATCGTTCTGTTCATCATCCTGTCACTAAAAACCTTCGCGCAATCCTCTTATAACAACAACGTTTACTCATCAGCCATAAAAAGCGTTGAGTTTTATAATACAGCTAAGCAGGGTTCTTTCCCGGTGATCAATTTAGGATCGGACGAAAAAGTGCTGCTGACCTTTGATGACTTGCGCGGCGGTAGCCGTAATTACTATTATACCATTGAGCATTGTGATGCCAACTGGAACTCATCAAATCTTTCATCTGCCGAATATCTGCAAAGCTTTACCGACGATAGGTTGTACAATTACAACTATTCAACCGGTACCATGCAGAAGTATACGCACTACGAAATCTCGCTTCCCAACAATAATATCGCCCCTAAAATATCGGGTAATTATGTGCTGAAAGTTTATGAAGATGGCGATCAAAACAAAATGGTGCTTACCCGTAGGTTGTATGTACTGGGCAAACGGGTTTCAATAGCTGCCGATCTGGTACCTTCGGCTAATAATGTAACCCGGCAAACCAATCAAAAGGTCAATTTTACAGTGGACTATTCGGGCCTTGTGGTACAAAACCCCGCTTATGCCCTGCGCACGTTCATCATGCAAAATGCCCGTACCGAAACGGCAGTACTTAACGGGCAGCCTACGTATATCCGCGGCACGCAGTTGATTTATAACGATGTAGCTATTAACGATTTCCCAGGCCGAAACGAGTTTAGGCTGTTTGATACACGCACATTAAAGCTCAACTCGCAAAGGGTAGCCAAGATTTATAAAGACTCAACAAACGTAGTGGTACTGCTTGGCGATCCGGTTCGCGATCAGCCTAATTATGTTTTTCAGTACGATAACGACGGTAAATTTTACATACTGAACAACGATGGCACAACCCCGGCCACCGACGCTGATTACGCGCATGTATACTTCACGTTATCAACCAACAAGGATGCCAAAGACGGCGCTCCTTATGTAGTAGGACAGTTTAATAACTATCGCCTGGAAGAAAGCAACAAACTGCACCCACTTGATAACGGCAGGTATACCGTAAACATGCTGTTAAAACAAGGCGTATATGATTATGAATACGTTTGGTTAGATGCCAAAACCGGCAAAGCAGACGATGTACCTTTTGAGGGCAGCCATTTTGAAACCGAGAACGAGTACCAGATGTTGACCTACTATCGTCCGCCCGGTGCAAGGTGGGATGAACTGGTAGGTTTCAGAGAGTTGGTGACAAAGAGGTAGAGCCCGACCTAAACCCAATTAATAATTTTTGTCATTTCGATAGAGCAGAGGGTTGGCATGTGCGATGGGGCGAAAGAGAAATCTAATACGCCTTGTAAAGCAATATAGCATTCGTAAAAGCTTGTCGTATAAGATTTCTCGCTCGTTCCTCGCATCGAAATGACACTTTTTACAGCCAGGTTCCTATCTTTGCCCCAAATCTGACTGACATGACCACAAAATCGCCGCAGGACTCATACACCATCATGAACGAGTTGGTATTACCCAACGATACCAATACATTGAATAACCTGATGGGCGGTCGCCTGTTGCATTGGATGGATATTGCTGCCGCTATTTGCGCGCAGAAACATTGCAATCGTATTGTGGTAACCGCTTCGGTAGATAACGTATCATTTAAAGCCCCTATTAAGCTGGGCGATGTGGTAAGCATTGAGGCTAAGGTTACCCGGGCGTTCACTACCTCGGTAGAAGTAAGGATGGACGTGTGGGCCCAAAATATACCATCCGGCACCAAAGTAAAAAGCAATGAGGCTTATTACACCTTTGTAGCCCTGGATAAAGACGGTCAGAAAACAGCCGTAGCGGAGTTATTGCCTGAAACTGAAAAAGAACAGGCATTATTTGAAGGTGCGCTTCGCCGCCGCCAGTTGAGGCTGATACTGGGCGGTAAAATGAATCCTAACGATGCCACCGAATTAAAAGCACTGTTTTACGGTGATCAGCTGCCGCCTAACCTGGGCGAAGAAATTAAACAGTAACAAAACTTGCTATTGATGGTCTAACAGATAAATAACAATAAGATTATTTGTAGCCATGAGATATTTTCTGTGTTTTTTATTCCCACCTGCTGCCATCCTTACTACAGGCAGGATTGGTGCCTTTATACTCAATATATTTTTAACCCTGTTTTTCTGGATTCCGGGCGTAATCCATGCCATATTGGTAACCAGCGATTACTATGATGCCAAACGCCACAGGCAACTAATGCGGGCAACAAGAAGGGCGAGGTGGTGAGGAACCATGATTAGCCTGATTAAAGGATTCCCTGATGCTGTTGGCTGAAATTGTTTGAGATGATAGGTTACACATTACTAATCATCAGGAAATCCTAAAATCCCGAAAATCAAGGTTCAAAATAATTTACCATATTTGCCACGATGCAAAAAGGTAAGCTATTAATTATCGACGACGAAGAACGCCTGCGCAACCTGCTGGCGCGCATTTTACAGTTGGAAGGCCATGAGGTTATTACTGCCGGCACTGCCAAGGAAGGCTTGAAAAAGCTGCAGCATGAAAGCATCCAGGTGGTTTTGAGCGATGTTAAGCTGCCCGATATTGATGGCATCACCCTGTCCGAAACCATCAAGAAAAATTACCCTACAACGGAAATTATTGTCCTTACCGCCTATGGTACCATTAATGATGGCGTAAAAGCCATTAAGGCCGGGGCATTTGATTATATCACCAAGGGCGATGATAATGAAAAGATCATTCCGCTGGTGAGCAAGGCCATGGATAAAGCCCTGCTGCAACAGCAAGTAATGGACTTGCAAAGTAAACTGAATGACCGGTTTGGTTTCGACAGGTTGATAGGAAAATCTAACGCCATTACCGATGTCATTAAGCTGGCCCAAAAGGTGGCCCTTACCGATACCACAGTTTTATTATTAGGCGAAACAGGTACCGGTAAAGAGATCTTTGCCGAGGCTATTCACCAGGCCAGTAACCGTAGCGCCAAATCATTTGTAGCGGTAAATTGCAGCGCTTTTACCAAAGAGTTGCTGGAAAGTGAATTGTTTGGTCATAAAGCAGGCTCATTTACCGGAGCTGTAAAAGATAAAAAGGGACTTTTTGAAGAGGCCAACAGCGGTACTATATTTTTAGATGAAATAGGTGAACTTGATCACGATCTGCAGGCCAAGCTACTTCGCGTGCTTGAATCACAGCAGTTTATTAAAATAGGGGATACTAAACCCACCCAGGTTAATGTGCGCATCCTTGCGGCCACCAACCGCAATTTGCTGAACGAGATCAATGATGGCCATTTCCGGTCGGATTTATATTACCGTCTTTCAGTTTTCCAGATCACGTTGCCGGCCCTGCGCGAGCGTAAAAAAGATATCAAACTACTGGCCGAGTTCTTTATGCAGCACTTCGCCCTTAAAGTAAAAAAGCAGGTAAACACACTAAGCGACGAGTTTGTTGAAAAATTGGAAGCCTATCCATGGCCCGGCAACATCCGTGAGCTAAAAAACATTGTAGAGCGTGCGGTGATCCTGACCGATAGCAATGTACTTGACGAAAGCCTGCTGCCTTACGAAGTTCAGCAGCAACAGGTAAAAAGCGGTGCTCCAATTTCGGCATTTGATCTTTCTTCTGTAGAGAAACTGCATATTCAGCGGGTGTTAAACCATACCCACGGTAACCGCGCCGAAGCTGCGCACCTGCTTAATATTGGTGTAGCTACACTGTACAGGAAGTTGAAGGAATATAATTTGGAGTGATTTTGGAATTCGGATTTTCGATTTCGGATTTTTAATTTTCTCTCAGCCCACCCCATCATACGCTGACGCTCGGCAGGAGCCCACAGGTGTTGGGAAGAGTTACCAAAAAGGGATGTGTCCATTTGTGGGAGGTTTATCGGGATCTCCACCATAAAGTCTTACAATAAATTTCATGAGTTCGGCTTCCATTTCCAAGGCAAACTGTTGTTTAGCAGACTTACTACTTTTAATTCGATTTAACTTTTGGTAAGTTATTATTAACAGCGATAGGATCATCCTGACATACAGTACGGCTTTGATGCCGTTTATGCTTCTGGATAGTAGATGTGAGAAGTTAAGTTCTTGTTTGATGAATTTGAAGAACACTTCTATATCCCATCTTTTCTTATACAGTGCGGTTATTTCATAAGCTTGAAAATCAAAGATATTGGTCAAAAAAGCGAGTACTTCTCCATTGGGTTTGACTGCTTCGATATATCGATAAACGTTCTTTGTCTTTTTTCCCTTCCTGTTATATAGGTAAAGCTTACGGTCTGTTACCAGCCTAAGCTTATAGTCATCAGGAGTAGCTTCAAATAAGTTATTCTCTTCAACAACTACACTACGTGGGTTCGGATTGATTCGTGTAATAAAATTGATTCCCTGGTCAAAGAGCTCATCATAGGCGTCTCTTGATTGTAGGCCGGCATCGACTATAACGATACTTTTATTAGATGCAGGACAGCCAACAATGGCTTGTTTCAAAGCTACGTTCTCACTGTTAAATGTAGCCTGATGATGAAAAGCCACATACTCAGGTATTTCTGAATAGCCTATAGTAAATTTAAGCTGTTTTACATGTTCCTGGCTTCCTCCGGAACGAAATCCGATCCTGATCAGCTTGGATGAAAGTGATATCAGCGTTGAATCAAAACGCAACAACTGATGCTGTTTATTATCTTTCGAAGGTAATTGGGCTGAAAAACGTTCAATACAATCCTGGTATAAAGCTTCAAAAAAAACCGCGTCCGCACGGCTTAGGCGTTCGCTGATTGAACTGTAATGTATCTTTTGCGCTTCGGATTTGTCAGATAAATGACTGAAAGCATACGAATTAAAGATATTCTCCATTACCCTGAGGCTATTGTGCTTTACTTCGAACTGACTGTAAAGTAATAGCTTAAAAAGGACTGAGACCGGTAGTTTCTTTACCTTATGGTCTGTTTTATGATAGTCAGCCAAAAACGCAAGACGCTCCTCTGGAATTAACTTTAACAAGTCGGGCACACGCATATGCCACTAAAAATACAATTTCTATTTCTCTTCCCAACACCTGTGGGCTCCAGCCGAGTGTCGGCTATCAAGCGGCCTCTGGCCGCCGGAATACGCAGGCTTTCTCCATCATGTCATTGCCCGTTACTGGTCGAAGTTTAGCGGCAGCGTAACTTCGTCCTAAAACAGTGGAAGCATCCTGCTTCCGGGTAACGTTATCGCATTTTTTTGCTTTGCGAATAGTTAAGCTGAAAGCTTAACCTATTGTAGGACGAAGTTACGCTGCCGCTAAACTTCGACCAGTATGAAATCGCACGGAAGCATAGCAGCCCTGTAGAGCTACGAGATTGCTTCGTCGTTCCTCCTCGCAATGACATAAAGCGAAATCCCACTTTGATAATCAACTATCAAAATGATAGTTTAAATCACCATAAATAAATAAAATACTATTTCTTAATCTATGTAAATAATTAATAGTCAATTATTTATACAGATTTTAAATTTCTTGGCATCCCCTTGGCAAAGCCCTTTGCAAAACACATAAAAATGGATGCTTTACTCACAATCGCTTACCTGGCCACATTTGTAGTGGTATTCTGGATCTTCTTCAAATCTGTAACATATTTCGAAAAAATCTAAAGTCATGGCCGCATTATTCATCGTAGCAATAGCCGTGTTCATTTACATGGTATACGTACTTCTCAAACCCGAAAAATTTTAAAATTAAACTATGAACACTGAACTAACGGGTGTAATTTTCACCTACCTGCTCACCTTAGCTATTGCCATTCCCCTTGGCCGCTACATAGCTAAGGTATTTAAAGGCGAAAAAACCTGGCTTGATTTTCTTGCCCCGCTTGATCGTTTTATCTTCCGCTTCAGCGGTATAGACACCAAACGCGAAATGAACTGGAAACAGCACCTGCTGGCCCTGCTTACCATCAACAGCGTTTGGTTAATATATGCTTTTGTTTGCCTTATGGCACAAGGCCATTTGCCGCTTAACCCCGACGCAAATCCAGGTCAGTCGGCAGATACGGCTTTTAATACCGCTATCAGCTTTTTGGTTAACTGTAACCTGCAGCATTACTCAGGCGAAAGCGGTGCTACTTACTTTACACAGCATTTTGTATTCATGTTCCTGCACTTTGTATCGGCTGCTACAGGCATTGCCGCATTAGTGGTAGTATTCAGGGCCATGAAAGATAAGGTTACCGATAAACTGGGTAATTTTTGGGAGTACTTTGTAAAATCAATCACCCGTGTATTACTACCTATTTCGTTTGTAATAGCCGTGATCTTTGCTTTCAATGGTATGACTACCAGCTATGCAGGTAAAGATACTTTCATCAGCATGCAGGGCGATACCGTTCATGTTTCCCGCGGACCGGTTGCTCCATTGGTTGCTATTAAACACCTGGGTACTAACGGTGGTGGCTGGTTTGGCGCGAACTCTGCCCACCCAATCGAAAATCCTAATTATTTAACTAATACAGTAGAGCTGGTAGCACAATGTATTATTCCAATCGCTTTGGTATTCGCGTTGGGTTTCTACCTCAATAAAAAGAAATTCTCCTATGTAATCTTCGGCGTGATGACGCTGGGAATGCTGATGTTGTTGATCCCAACCATGAATGCCGAGCTGCATGGCAATCCGGCTATAGCTAAAATGGGCATCAGCCAGCCAACTGGTGCTATGGAAGGTAAGGAAGTAAGGTTTGGCCCAGCCAATTCAGCTTACTGGAGCATCATGACCACCATTATTTCTACCGGTTCTGTAAACTCTATGCACGACAGCGCTATGCCGGTTTCAGGCACCATGATGATGCTTGGCATGATGATCAACTGTTTTTACGGTGGTTGCGGTGTAGGTTTCCTTAACTTCTACATCTTCATTATTGTAGCGGTATTTATTTCCGGGCTGATGGTTGGTCGTACGCCAGAGTTTTTAGGCCGAAAGATTGAGGCACGGGAAATGAAAATAGCTTCATTGATAGCTTTGCTTCACCCCTTCATTATCCTGGTAGGTTTGGCCATATCATCATACGTTGCGGTTAACGTAGCCGGTGCCGATTGGGCTGTTAAACCTTCCGCATGGTTAAATAATCCGGGCACACATGGTTTCTCCGAAATGCTGTACGAATACACTTCATCAGCAGCCAACAACGGTTCGGGCTTTGAGGGGCTGGGCGATGGTAATATTTTCTGGAACTACACCACTGGTATCGTGATGATATTGGGCAGGTTCCTGCCAATAATTGGTCCGCTGGCAATAGCCGGTTTATTGGCCAACAAAAAATATATCCCGGAATCAGCCGGTACCCTAAAGAGCGATACCTCAACCTTTGGGTTGATGATCTTCGCGGTGATTGTGATCATTGCGGCGCTGTCATTCTTCCCATCACTGGCTTTGGGTCCTATTGCTGAACATTTTTCATTAAAATAATGAGGCTGTATTAAAAAAGAAAAAGCAAAGGATAGCGCGATTCCCCTCTTGAGAGGGGGGAGGGGTGTGTTACTTAGCGTACGAAAAACACACCCCTGCAAACCGCACAATCCCAACACGCCCCCTCTCAAGAGGGGAACAAAAAATAGAAAATCATGAACTCAACTCAAAATACATTGTTCCAGGGCGATCAGATGAGGGATGCTTTAAAACAGTCCTTCATTAAATTAAACCCACGCGTCCTGTTCCGTAACCCGGTGATGTTCACCGTAGAGATTGGTACGGTTGTAATGCTTATTGTAAGCCTGTTTTCGCTTACCAATAAAGGCCAGGGTAGCTTTGGTTACAACTTTACCGTGTTTATCATATTATTACTAACCGTATTGTTTGCCAACTTTGCCGAGGCCATTGCCGAAGCACGTGGTAAGGCGCAAGCCGAAAGCTTGCGTAAAACCCGCGAAGAAACACCCGCCCGTTTACTGGTTAACGGTAAAGAAGAAAAGGTGATGTCGTCACAACTTAAAAAAGGCGACGTGTTTATTTGCGAAACAGGTGACAACATCCCTACCGACGGCGAGATCATTGAGGGTATCGCTACCATCGATGAATCGGCCATTACCGGTGAATCTGCCCCGGTGATCCGCGAGGCAGGTGGTGATAAATCATCGGTTACAGGTGGTACCAAGGTACTATCCGACAGGATAAAAGTGATGGTAACTACCCAGCCTGGTGAAAGCTTCCTGGATAAAATGATCGCGCTGGTAGAAGGTGCATCGCGCCAGAAAACCCCTAACGAGATTGCCCTGACCATTTTGCTGGCAGGTTTTACATTAATCTTCGTGATTGTATGCGTTACCCTGAAGCCTTTCGGCGATTACTCTAATACGCCCATCACTATAGCCGCCTTTATATCGTTGTTTGTTTGTTTGATCCCTACCACTATCGGTGGCCTTTTATCGGCCATCGGTATTGCCGGGATGGACAGGGCTTTGCGTGCCAACGTGATCACCAAAAGCGGTAAAGCTGTTGAAACCGCGGGCGACTTAGATACTTTGCTACTGGATAAAACCGGTACCATTACCATTGGTAACCGTAAAGCCACCAACTTTTGGCCTGCAAGCGGTGTAGATGAACAGGAGTTTGTAATGGCCTGTGTATTGAGTTCTTTAGCTGATGAAACCCCCGAAGGTAAATCGATAGTGGAACTTGCTGAAGTGGGCGCTCATAAATTGAAAATTCATGCCCCTGCCGATTCGGTATTCATCAAGTTTACGGCCGAAACCCGTTCAAGCGGTTTGGATACCCCGGATGGTTTGCGAATCCGTAAAGGTGCTTTCGACTCTATCCGTAACATGGCCCTGAAAGCCGGTAACCCATTTCCTGCCGATGTGGAAGAGCAGGTGAAAAAAATCTCATCAAACGGTGGTACCCCATTGGTGGTTGCAAAAAACGAGAAGATCATGGGCGTTATCGAATTGCAGGATATCATCAAAACCGGCATTGCCGAACGTTTTGAGCGCCTCCGTAAAATGGGTGTTAAAACGGTGATGGTGACCGGTGATAACCCGCTTACCGCCAAGTTTATTGCCGAAAAGGCCGGTGTAGATGATTTTATTGCCGAGGCTAAGCCGGAGGATAAAATGAACTACATTAAAAAAGAACAGCAGGGCGGTAAACTGGTAGCCATGATGGGCGACGGTACAAACGATGCCCCCGCGCTGGCCCAGGCCGATGTTGGCGTAGCCATGAACAGCGGTACACAAGCCGCCAAAGAAGCCGGTAACATGGTTGACCTTGATAACGACCCCACCAAGCTGATTGAGATCGTGGAGATAGGTAAACAGTTATTAATGACCCGTGGTACGCTCACCACTTTCAGTATCGCTAACGATGTGGCCAAATACTTCGCCATTGTACCGGCCTTGTTTATGGTGTCTATGCCGGCTTTAAAGGCGCTGAACATTATGGATCTGCACAGTCCGCAATCGGCTATACTTTCGGCGGTAATATTTAATGCTATTATTATTCCATTGTTGATACCGCTGGCATTGCGTGGTGTGGAATACAAGCCGATTGGTGCAAGCGCCCTGTTACGCCGTAACCTGCTTATTTATGGCTTAGGCGGTATAATTATACCTTTTATAGGCATTAAATTAATTGATTTAGCTGTTTCATTATTCATATAAAAAAATGAGCCGGGGACGTGGGGTATGGATTTAGGGCGACAGATAAGCTTTAACTACCATCCGTCACAAACCCCACGTTTCCAAACTCATCTCTAAAAAATTAAATAAAATGAAAACATATTTGTTGCCATCCATCAAGCTAACTTTAATACTCATTGTATTAACAGCGGGCATATTTCCTTTAGCTATAGCCGGTATAGGTAAATTTACTCCGGGCAAAGGTGATGGTGAAACCATTACTTACAAAGGCCGCGTAGTTGGTTATGCCAACATCGGTCAAAAATTCACTAAAGATGAATATTTCTGGGGCCGCCCCTCTGCGGTTGATTATAATGCTGCCGGTTCAGGAGGTTCAAACAAAGGCCCGTCAAATCCTGATTATTTGAAACAGGTTGAAGGCCGTATCGACGATTTTATGAAACACAACCCTGGCGTAACCCGCTCACAGATCCCTGCCGAACTGGTTACCGCATCCGGTAGTGGCCTGGACCCTGATCTTTCACCGGTCGGTGCAAAAGTTCAGGTAGCGCGCGTAGCTAAAGTTCGCGGTCTTTCTGCTGATGCTGTAAACAAACTGGTTGATGAACATACCGAAGGCCCGTGGTTAGGTATGTTTGGCCCTGCTAAAGTGAATGTATTGAAGCTGAATGTGGCTTTGGATGGTTTGAAGAAATAGAAATATAAACTATGTCATTGCGAGGAGGAACGACGAAGCAATCGCACGGAAGCAAAGCCGCCGATGCCGTTGTTGGTGTTGTCACCAACAACCACGAGACAAGGTAACCAGCAAGGAAACTGAAAGGCGGAGAGTTGTTGGTGACAACACCAACAACGGCGGGGGGCCTCAGGATGACAAAAGGAATAATAACTAATAAATAACAATACCAATAAATTAAATGCGCCGGGACTGTGCGATTCCCCTCTTGAGAGGGGCGGAGGGGTGTGTTATTCGTCACGCGATGAAACACACCCCTGCAACCGCACCATTCCAGTGCTCCCCTTCTCAAGAGGGGAATTGAAAAATAAAATTGATAAATTTAAAAGTCTCCCTTTTTAAAGGGTTTGCCTTATGAACGAAGATACCAAAGAGCAGTCGGTTGAGCATTTTCTGGAGCTGATTAAAAAATCGCGCCGGGGAAAGTTTAAGGTATACATTGGCATGAGCGCGGGTGTGGGTAAAACCTACCGGATGCTGCAGGAGGCTCAGACCCTGTTGCGCAATGGTATCGACGTGAAAATTGGTTACATCGAAACCCATAACCGGAAAGAGACCCATGCCCTTCTTGAAGGTTTACCGGTAATTCCCCGGCGTAAGTTGTTTTACAAAGGGAAGGAGTTGGAGGAGATGGATTTAAAAGCCGTGATCAGCTTACGGCCCGAGGTGGTTATAGTTGATGAACTTGCCCATACCAATATTGAAGGCAGCAGCAACGAAAAGCGCTGGCAGGATGTGATGGAGATCCTGAACGCTGGTATTAATGTGATCAGCGCGGTAAATATTCAGCATATGGAAAGCCTTAATGAGGAGGTGCAGCGGATAACCGGAGCTACCATCAATGAGCGGGTTCCGGATAAAGTGCTGCAACTGGCTGATGAGGTAGTAAACATCGATTTAACTGCCGATGAACTGATTGAGCGCCTGAAAGAAGGCAAGATATATGATGAAAAAAAAATCCCTACCGCACTGAGTAATTTTTTCCAGGCGGAGCGGATATTGCAGTTACGTGAACTGGCCCTGCGCGAGGTGGCCCACCAGGTTGAGCGGAAGATTGACATTGAAGTGCCTAAAACCATTAAGTTGCGGCCGGAACTGTTTTTGGCCTGTATAAGCACCAATGATGAGTCGGCTAAGGTTATTATCCGTAAAACGGCAAGGTTGTCATCATATTATCGCTCAAAATGGTATTTGCTTTATGTGCAAACCTCGCGTGAGAGCAGCGATAAGATTAACTTAGCCGCTCAAAGGCACCTCATCAATAACATGAAGCTGGCCACGCAGCTGGGCGGTGAGGTGCTGAAAGTAAAAGACGATAATGTGGCCCGTACCATTTGGGAAACTGCCGAAAAATATGATATCACCACGATTTGCATTGGCAAGCCGAGGTTTAAATTTTACCAGCTTATTATGAAAACAGCCGTGTTTACACAGCTACTAAATAAAATGTCCAAAACTGATATTGACCTTGTAATACTCTCATAGCCATGACAATTAAAAATAAACTCCGGGCAGGGATAGGCTTCCTGTTTACACTGGCATTAATTTGCTGCGGAATGTCGATATACTTTCTTAATCAGCTCTCTTCTGACGCGGGTGCCATACTGAAAGATAACTACAAAAGTGTGCAATACGTTCAAAATGTACTGTCGACGATTGATTCGCACCCGGGAAAACTTACGCCTGAGCAAATCAAAGTCATTGATAAAAATATGGCCCTGCAAGACCGCAACGTAACCGAGGTTGGCGAGCGGCAATTTACCGATTCGGCAAGGCTCACTTTTGAAAAGCTGAAGGAAGCGGGCAACGACGAGCTTCAGGAAAGACAGTTAAGCTTAAGGTTTCGCCAGCACCTTTATAACGTTATGCGGGTTAACATGGATGCCATATCACGCAAAAACGATATTGCTAATGCTACTTCAAAACGTGGTTCGTTATTAGTTGCTTTTTTGGGTGCTTTCTTATTTCTGGTAGCCTTTAGCTTCGCGGTTAACTTCCCGGGTTACATTGCTAACCCTATCAAGGAACTTACGGCTCGAATCAAAGAAGTATCAAATAAAAATTATCATCAGCAGATCCATTTTGAATCTAACGACGAATTTGGGGAGCTGGGAGAGGCTTTTAATAACATGACCCGCAAGCTTGATGAATTTGAGAACAGTAACCTGGCAAGTATCCTGTTTGAGAAAAGACGGATAGAAACCATTATTAACTCTATGCAGGATGCCATTATCGGTTTGGATGAAAAGCAGGTGATCATATTTGCCAACCAGGTAGCCTGTAACCTGATAGGCATGAAGGCCAGTCAACTTAATGGCGAATATGCTCCAGATATTGCTTTGGAGAATGACCTGATGCGCAAGCTGCTGGTGAACGATCAGGCGAAACTGCGCATCTTTGCCGATAATCATGAGGGTTTCTACTCGCGCGAATCATTATCGGTAAGCAGTAAGGATAAAGTGATAGGGAAGGTGATCATCCTGAAAAATATTACCGAATACCAGCAACTGGATGAGGCTAAAACCAATTTTATCGCAACCATATCGCATGAACTAAAAACGCCGATATCATCTATAAAAATGAGCCTGAAACTACTGGAAGATGAGCGTATTGGCGATGTGAACCCCGAACAGCGCCAGTTGATTAGTAATATTGATGATGATACCCGCCGCTTGCTGCTCATTACGGGTGAACTGTTGGATATGGCCCAGGTTGAAACCGGTAAGCTGCAACTCAACTTCGGCAGTACGCACCCGCAAAATATTGTGGATTATGCTGTAAAGGCAATTAAGTTTATCGCTGATCAAAAGCATGTGGAGATCAAAGTAAAATGCGATGAAAGTTTGCCTAAAGTACATGCCGACCTGGATAAAACTACCTGGGTACTCATTAACCTGCTCTCAAACGCCATAAAATACAGTCACGAAAAATCGACCGTGGAACTGGTGGTTAAAAAGCATAAAAACGATGAAATAGAGTTTTCGGTAACAGACCACGGAAAGGGTATTGAAGATCAATATCTGCCCCGGTTGTTCGAGCGCTATTTTAAAGTGCCTAACACCACATCTGAGCAGGGCGGAACAGGTTTAGGCCTTGCCATTGCCAAAGATTTTATTGAGGCCCAGGCCGGCAAGATCAGTGTAGATAGTGAAATAGGATCGGGGAGTACGTTTTATTTTACGCTGAAGAGAGCGATAGCTGCGGCTTGATTTGTATCCGGTCGTGGGGACACGACCTTGGGGTGAGTGTATTCACAACCGCTGTCCCTTATTTAATTTAATTTTTCCCGGTGGTTGTGTCCTCACAACCGCCTTTTTATTTAAATTCAATTTTATTCCTTCCATCAAGCCTAATCCATTATTTTTAGGCCATGCATCACCCTGAAGATAATCCCTGGAAAATAACCTCCGAACAAAATATTTATGATAATCCCTGGATCAATGTTACCGAATACCAGGTTATTAATCCCGCCGGTAATCCCGGTATTTATGGCAAGGTTCATTATAAAAATTTAGCTATAGGCGTTTTACCTTTAGATGAAGAGCTGAACACTTACCTTGTGGGGCAGTACCGTTTTCCGTTGAACCAGTATAGCTGGGAAATGCCGGAAGGTGGTGGTCCGGAAGGTACTGATCCACTTGAATCGGCCAAACGAGAATTGCTGGAAGAAACAGGTTTAAAAGCGTCCCAATGGACAGAGATCCAACGCCTGCACCTCAGTAATTCGGTAAGTGACGAGTTGAGTATATTATACCTGGCACGTGGTCTTGAACAATTTGAGGCCGAACCCGAGGAAACCGAGCAGCTTATCATAAAAAAAGTACCCTTTGCCGATATGTACCGCATGGTTTGTGATGGCGAAATTACCGATGCCATGACGGTTGCAGCGGTGCTCAAAGTACAGCTGCTCCTCACAGAAAACCGTTTGTAAATTACCGCTTTGTTTAAAAAAATATAACTTTGCCCACTGATGAAAAAGTTATTAGGCTTTATTTTAACACCGCTAACCGCCATTGCATTTTCCTTGTGTTTAGTTATATTTCATCCTTTGCAGTGGATTAGTTTTCGTGTGTTTGGCTACACTGCGCATAAAAAGGTTGTTGATATACTAAACCTGTTCCTGTTAAGAACCTTTTATTTACTCGGCGATACTGTAACTTTTATTAATGAGCAAAATTTACCGGTAGGCCGCCCTATTATATTTCTGGCCAATCACCAGAGTTTGCTTGATATCCCCCCACTCATCTATTATCTGCGTAAATATCACGCCAAATTTGTTTCTAAGATTGAGCTTACCAAAAATATCCCTTCTATCAGCTATAACCTGAAACATGGGGGCGGTGCTAATATCGACAGAAAAGATCAGCGGCAAGCCATGACCGAATTAATGATGTTGGGCGCGCGGATGAAGGAAAATAATTGGTCGGCAGTAATATTTCCTGAGGGCACCCGTTCAAAGGACGGTACGGTTAAACCATTTCACTCGGCAGGTATTGCCGCTATCCTAAAAAAATGTCCCGACGCCTTGCTTGTTCCAATTGCAATAAATAATGCCTGGAAGGTTATGAAGTACGGCTACTTTCCTCTTAATACTTTTACCGCAGTAACCTGGACGGTGTTGGAGCCCATTGAACCCGGCAAAACTCCCGTAGCTGAACTGGTGCTTGAGGCTGAGAATCGGATTAAAACTGCGTTAGCTTGATTTAAATAAAAACCATGTCATTGTGGCAATCGCACAGAGCGGTCGCGCCTCCGTGCGATTGCTTCGTGCCTCGCAATGACATGTTGGTTATGGGTTTAATATCAATAGCTTGTTAAAACTAACCCTTGTAGCTTTCCTCGCTCACTTGCTCCATCCAGTCAACCGGCGAACCGTTTAATTTTTCCTGTATGGCTATGTGGCTCATGGCTGTGGTATCGGTGGCTCCATGCCAATGCTTTTCGTTCGGCAGGAAATAAACTACATCTCCCTGGTAAATATTTTGTTTGGCATCGCCTTCGCGCTGTACCCAGCCCGCGCCGGCAGTAACAATTAATGTTTGCCCAAATGGATGGGTATGCCAGGCCGTACGGGCACCCGGTTCAAAGGTAACCAAGGCCATAGCCACGCGTGAAGGTTCTGGCGGGCTCATCAGCGGATCGATACGTACTGAACCGGTAAAATATTCGGCCGGGCCTTTGCCTGATGCCTGCGAGCCGTTTCGTTTAATTTCCATAGTGTTGTTTATATAGTTGTTGTTAAACAGATCAAAATTACAGCTTATGATTTTGTTTGCCGGGCTAAACAGTGATAATGGTAAATAAAACAGTAATTGGTATAATATAGTGCATGAAAAATATCGGCATATTTGAATATACATCCTTGCTACCCATTTATTCAAACCAACTCAAAATGAAACAAATAAACATCAAGGCATTGCTGCTAATCATATTGGTATTTTTAATTATGATATTTACTAATCAAAATGCTTCGGCCCAGCAAGGTGACAAGGTTGTGCACATTGCCAAATTACAAATAGACCCTGCCCAGCTTGATAATTATAAAGTTTTCCTGAAGGAGCAAATTGAAACCGCGGTACGTGTTGAACCCGGCGTTTTGACCCTGCATGCTGTAGCAGACAAGGATAATCCGGCTCATATTACTGTTTTCGAAATATATGCCGATACCACGGCCTACAAAGCTCATTTGCAAACGCCACATTTTAAAAAATACAAAATCGGAACTAAGGATATGGTAAAATCACTTGAGCTGATTGTTGTTGTGCCGCTTGAACTACAGGCGAAGGGAAAGCTGTAGGCGGTTCTATTAACGACTTCAAACAGTGACTTCCCGCCGCCGCTCGCGTCCTCGCGAGTGGCAACTATTCCCAGGCCTCAGGCCTGCTACTCCAGCTTCGGCGCCCAGAGGCCGCTTAATAGTCGACACTCGGCCGGAGCCGAGCGTCAGCGCTGGGTACTATTCACCTTTCGCCTTTTACCTTTCGCCTTTCACCTGAAAATCCCCAACTTGTTAACAATCAGATAAATGTTAACAAATAAATCACATGTTATTTACGTTAATATGAAAGCTAATCGCTTATTTTTATAGACCCATAAAAAAGGTCGCCTAAAATTTACCTAAAATAATTTTTATGACCTGGAGAAAATTCAGCGGCGAAGTAATCCAATCGCCCATTATGGAAGAGGTTGAAAAGGCAATTGAACGCGAAGCCCTCCTTGGTAACAAACTCAAAGTATGTATCGGCACCGACTCTCAAGTTAAGGGATCTATTACAGATTTCGCGACGGTGATCGTATTTCTGCGCGAAAAACGTGGTGCCTTTATGTTCATCCATCAGGAACGCACATCGCAAAAAATGAGCATCAAAGAAAGGATGCTGAGCGAAGTGCAGAAATCAATTGACATAGCTTACAAGCTTTGCGATTTGCTTGACCTGTACGATGTAGACCTTGAGGTACATGCCGACATTAACACCAATCCGATGTTTAAAAGTAACGCGGCCCTGCACGAGGCTATGGGTTACATCCTGAGCATGGGTTTTGTGTTTAAGGCTAAACCCGAGGCTTTTGCAAGTTCATACTGCGCCAACAAAATAGTGCAGTAAATTTGCCAAACTAAAAGCGGTGTATCTATATTTGATATTTAAACATATCAGATATACCTATGTCGTCATTAATTGAAATCAACGATCCGGCTTTGGCCGGCAAGGATACTATTCTCATTGATGCCCGCGCAGGGCAAGACTCCTATCAGCGTTACCTGGCCGGTCACCTGAAAGGCGCGATATTCGCCGACCTCGACCAGCACCTTACCACTAAACCCGAAGATCCCGCTTTTGGCGGCAGGCATCCGCTGCCCAACATACAGGAATTTGCTGTACAGTTAGGCAACTGGGGTGTTACGCCTCAAAGCCATGTGGTGGTTTATGACGATAAGTCGGGCGCGTTTGCGGCCTCGCGTTTATGGTGGATGCTGCGGGCTATTGGCCACGAAAATGTGCAGGTACTGAATGGCGGTTTGCAGGCGGCTAAAAATGCCGGTGTTGAGCTAAGCACCGAGGCTTACACGCCAACCCCGGTTGATCCGTACCCGGTAACACATGAGTATGCCAATACAGTTTTGATTGATGAAGCAGGCGAAGCAGCCAAAGACCCTTCGCGTGTAGTGATAGATGTTCGCGAAACACCAAGATATTTAGGCCAGACAGAGCCTTTGGATCTGATTGCCGGGCATATTCCTGGCGCTCATAATCTGCCCTATACCAACAACCTCGGCGCGGATGGCAGATATTTGCCTGCCGATGAATTGCGTAAAGCATATGACGCTGTTATTGGCGATGTAGCGCATAATGAGGTGATTGTTCACTGCGGATCGGGTGTTACAGCTTGCCATACTTTGCTGGGTTTGGATTATGCCGGTATCGCTGGTGCCAAGCTTTATGTGGGTTCATGGAGCGAATGGTCAAGAAGGGATTTGCCAATAGGGAAGGAAGAGAGGTAGATAAATTATTGAATTTTGCCGCCGCTCGGCTCCAGCCGAGTGGCAACTATTTCCAGGTCTCTGGCCTCCGTAGCCCGGCGGCCGGGAGGCCGCTTGATAGTTGCTACTCGCAAGGATGCGAGCGGCGGCTCCAGTTTCTTTTGTGTTTTTATAACATTCCCCCTTCATCCTTGTTACCCCATAGTGAAAACATACATTTTAAAAAGAGAACAAAGCCTCCCCATCACCCTTAACGAAGCCTGGGATTTTTTTTCGTCCCCTTTAAACCTGGCTAAGATCACGCCGAAGGATATGAGTTTTGTAGTTACATCTGATTATACCGCCGATACCAAAATGTATGCGGGCATGATCATCACCTACAAAATATCGCCATTGCTGGGTATCAAAATGAACTGGATGACCGAGATCACCCACGTTGATGATAAAAAGTATTTTGTTGATGAGCAGCGTTTTGGCCCTTACGCCCTATGGCATCACCAGCACCATTTTAAGGAGATAGACGGAGGTGTACACATGACCGATCTTTTGCACTACGCCATCCCATATGGCGCGATAGGCAGGTTTGCCAATGCCGTTTTTGTTAAAAGCAAAGTTGAGCAGATATTTGATTATCGTACAAAGGTGATTGAGGATTTGTTTGGAAAATACCTGCCGTAAATCTACTCCATGCCATTGCGAGCGAAGCGTGGCAATCGCATGCTATACAGAGCGGCTTTGCTTCCGTGCGATTGCCGCGCTTCGCTCGCAATGACATATTATTTATTTGCGGTAGATATTTAGTTTTTTTATTCACCCGCCAACGCCACTTCTTCCTCAACAATCTTAACCTTTTGCCTGCTCAGTGTCAAAGCAAATAATGCACCGGTTGAGGCCATGATCACACCCACAATTTCCGGCGAGGTAAAGCCTAATCCCCAGGCAATAGGTAAGCCGCCCAGGAAAGCGCCTAAAGCGTTGCCTATGTTGAAAGCGGCTTGTGTAGCAGCCGCGCCAAGCATTTCGGCACCTTTGGCTGTATTGATCATCAATGTTTGTATAGGCGAACCTATGGCCATTGAAAGGCCACCGGTTATAAATGTCATTACCAGCGACAGGATCTGATTTTGCGAAACAAAGAAGATCACAATTAATGATATGGCCATCGTGATCATTAATATTAAGCAGGCTTTTACCGGCGAAACTTTATCCGCCAGTTTACCGCCAATAACATTGCCTACTACCATGCCCAGACCAGCTAAAACCAATACATAAGGAACACTGCTGGCCGCGAATTTAGATACTTCGGTCATGAGCGGGGCTATGTAACTGATCCATGCAAAAAGACCGCCGGTACCAATAGCCGTAAGACCAATGATAAGCCAGGCCTGCTTTTTTCTGAAAAATGTAAGCTCAGAGCGGATGTTGCCGCTATTGTTGGGTGCTAACCGTGGCAGCCATAATTGGATAAATATTAAAGTGAGCAAGCCAATTACAGCGATCATCCCAAAGGTATAGCGCCATGAATAATGGTGACCGATATAAGTACCCAAAGGAACGGTAAGTAGGTTGGCAATGGTAAGCCCGGCAAACATAATGGATATGGCTTGCGCCTGTTTACCTTTTTCGGCAAGACGGGTAGCCACTACCGAGCCTACGCCGAAGAACGCACCGTGTGGCAAGCCGGCTAACAACCTCGAAAACAACAACACATAATGATTTGGCGCAAAGGCCGAACAAGCATTGAAGACTGTAAAAATGATCATCAATACGGTCAGGATCTTTTTAGGAGGATAGCTGCTGGTAAATGCTACCAACAGTGGCGCGCCAATAACCACGCCTAAAGCATAAGCCGAAATAAGGTGCCCTGCAACAGGGATACTGGTATGAAAATCATTGGCAATATCGGGCAGCATGCCCATCATTACAAATTCGGTAGTGCCTATGCCGAGGCCGCCTAAGGTAAGCGGTAGTAAACTTTTTTTCACGTTGTTGGATGTTAAAAGATGTTGATGCCTGCTTCCCTGTATGTCGATAGTTGTTCGTCGTCGGGAGATACATCGGTAATGATAGTGGCCAGTTCTGTAACCGGGCCTATGTAATAAGAATCGGCTTTGTTTATTTTTTCTAAGGTGGATAGCGCAATGGTTTCCTTTGATATTTCGATCATCGTTTTCTTGATCTCCGCCTCTTCGTAATCGCGGGTGGTAATGCCTATGGTAGGATGCACGCTACAGATCCCGAAAATACACAGATCGGCCCGGATGTTCCTGAACGCGTTGATGGTTTCGTGGCCGATGGTGGTGAATGATGATTTATATAGCCGACCGCCTGCAAATATCACTTCAACTGTTGGATGGTCTTCCAGCGCGTTTGCTACCGGAAAGCTGTTGGTAACTACGGTGATCCTTAAATCGTCGGGCAGGCTTTCGGCTACAGCCAGTGTTGATGTACCGCCATCAAAAATTACCACTTGTCCATCTTTTAAAAAGCTGAGCACTTTAGATGCGATCACCTTTTTGGATGCTACGTCGTGCTTTTCCCTTGCCCGGTAATGATGCGGAATGGGGGAGTGGGCCACCGCGCCGCCCCTTACCGCGGTTAGCAGCTTTTGATCGGCCAGTACTTTGATGTCGCGGCGTACGGTATCTTCCGAAACATTGAGTTTTTCGCTCAGTTCGGTAAGCATAACCTTGTTATCTTTTGATACGTGATCTAAAATGATCTGGAGTCTTTCTTCTCTTACCATGTTTGCAATATGATGCAAAGTTACAAATAATTTGCAAAATATTGCAAATTTGTTTTGTTTTGCTGCATGAAATTGCATGAAAGAAAAACTATCGCAATCGACATGGACGGCGTTATGGCCGATGTCGAGCCGCAACTGATCAAATATTATGAGCAGTTGTATGGTATTACAACAACCCTTGAAGCTATTAACGGTTTATCGCATGCAGAGGCTTTTCCGCTGGATGCTGCAACAAAAGCTTCTTTGAACCTGCCGGGTTTTTTCCGCACATTGCCTGTGATGCCCGGCGCTGTTGAAGCTGTTAAAAAGCTGATGGAGGATTATGAGGTATACATTGTGTCGGCTGCTACCGAGTTTCCATTATCATTATTCGAGAAGTTGGAATGGCTTCAGGAGTATTTTCCTTTTATCGGCTGGCGTAATATTGTGCTGTGTGGCGATAAAAGCATTATTCATACCGATTACATGATAGATGATCATTGCAAAAACCTTGATTATTGCAGCGGTAAGGCCATCATGTTCAACGCGCATCACAATAAGCACGAACACCAGCACGTACGCGTTCACAATTGGGACGAAGTATTAAACCTGTTTGAAACGGAAAAATCCGCTGCTGATTTGGTGTAATTTAATCGGGCAAGAATCGATAGGTTGATAGGGCTTAGTATAGAATCGACCGCATAGTTTGGCTAAAGCCAATAATTTTCGGCTTTCTTTTACCGTTGGTTAAAACCAACGGCAATGAATGCCTTGCATTTTGAGTAGCTTATGGTAGCTAAGTGCTTTAAGTTTTACGTGTTCCGCTTTTATATTTACCGACAGATAGGATTTCATAGCCGTTGGTTTTAACCAACGGAGTAATGGCAGTCTATAAGAGGGCTTTAGCCTAAACCCGCCTGCATAAATTGGCTAAAGCCGGTTCTATTTCAGCTTTTTTACGTTTGGTTAAAACCAAGGCAATTAATGTTTTTCATTCAAGTAATCAAAGACTAAAAGCTTTATGCCTTCGGGCTTGAGCTTTTAAAAGCTATTTAGTATCAATCCGGTAAATAAGCGACGCCGATAGGTTGGTGCCCGCGCCGGTATTACGGCCGGTAACAAACGTTCCGCCCGTTAAAAACATCGATAGGCTTTTGGCAAAGGAATGCCCGTAGCTTAATGCAACCTGGTTAAACGCGAAGTTTTTGCTGGCACTTGGGTTTACGTTAAATTCCTTATTGATACTGGTAGCATAAAATCCGCCTACGCTTAATGAAATTTGCTCACGGAATTTTTTATCGAGCGTTACGCCGTAAGTAGCATTATACCTGTCCTGGAAAACACTTTCGTAGCCGAAATACTCGCGTACGCCGTTCTCTAAAATGAAGAATGAGTTTTTTCCAAACAGATGCCCGCTGCCTGCAAAGGCCAGTCTGAGTTCGGCTCCTTTTTGGTTATAGCCCAACGCGGTATTGGTATACATAGGTACAATGGCTGTACCCTGTAAGCTGAAATAATATTTATAATTAATGTTGGCTAAATAATACCTGATGCCTACTTCAAGGTCCTGAAAGCCGGAGCTTTTGCTGGTACCAAGATCTGTCGCGAAAGTATTCATGACATAGGGGGCCAGTACCGATAGCGTAAACCGGCGACTTAAGCCAACCTCCGAGTATAGCGCATAGCTCCATGATGTAAACTTGCCATTATTGGCAAAGGCATCTTTATGACTGTTTTCGTCCCAGGCTTTATTGGCAAAAAAGTAGGTTGCTGATGGCGTAAGCGTGATCCTGCCCGGTCGTACCGGGAAACCGCCGCCGTAGCTTTTAGCAGGTATAAAAGCAGCAAGCGTAATTGCTGTAAACAGATAATATTTTGAAATGGATAACTTCAGGCCCATGGTTTAAACGTGCTAAAATAAACCAAATGTATCACGCATCCAACGGCCCTCGTACTCTTTATACTCCACGCTTACTTCGTGGCCCAGATTTTTAAATATGATCATGTGCTTATCGCCATTCAATGAATTGTAAACAGCATAACCATTAGCAGGAGGTACAAAGGGATCAAGTAAGCCTAAACCAATAAGTGTAGGGCATTTTATCCGGCTTGCAAAGTTTTTGGTGTCGTAATAATCAAGGTTGTTGATCACCTGGTCAAAGCTTACCCCGGCTTTGCTGTTGCAGTATTTCCTGATATCGTTAATGGGCCATGTTACCGCGCCAACCAGGTTATGTACATCGCTCATGATAGGGTTTTGTGCCGAACATAAAGCAATGCGGTGATCAAGTCCTGAAACCGCCAGTGACAGAAAGCCGCCCATACTACCACCACTCGCAAGGATCTGATCATGACGAAGGTTAGGCTGGGCGAAAATAAAATCCACCGCTCTAACGCAGTCCATGATCACGCCGCGCATCACGTATTTGTTTTTATCTTCAATATGATAGGAGATAAAGGCATCGCGCTCGGTATGCACCACGTCTTTACTGGTTCCCTGGCCGCGGGTATTCAGGGTGATGATCACCAGGTCCGGGTCGTCACCAACTATGGGCTGCAGGTTAACCTGGTAACCGGGCAAACCCAGCAGTACCGAAAACTTTTTGTCTTTATTTTTAGTGATAGGCACCGTCATGAAACCACGGATGAGAATATCATCAAGCGATTTCATTTCAATTTGATAAACCTTGCGATTTTCCGTTTGCCTGTCGGGTAGCTCGGTGAGTTTGTAGTTGGGCTTCACCTTAGCCAGTTCATCTTTAGCGGTTTGCCAAAACTGGTCAAAATCGGCAGGTTTAGCATACTGCGACCTGATATCGTCTGGTTTAATCCCGAAAGCGCGACGGGTGGTATCGTCATAATCGCTTACGTTGATCATCATATTGAGCTTGTAAAAGCCCGCCTTCAAGCCTGGAACATCAAAGTCATATTTTGAAGTGCTCTTTTTGGCGAGGTTTACCGGTTTCGACAGTGTTTTAATAACCTGCCCTTTTTCGGTAGTAATAATGTATGAGATGGTACCTTCCTGGTTGGTGTCGTGGTTGTTTTTTATCTCGAAACTGAATGACGCGGTTGAGCTAAAAGTGCCGTTCTTATCGTTGATGTTGAGTACGGTTGATACTTCTTCACCATCTTCTTTGTCCTGGGCCAGTACGGGCCTCGCGCCGTTGAACAACAAAAAACATACAGCTAAAACAAGATAGTACGGCTTAAATTTAATTGTGATCAGGAAGTTAAAACAGTTCATTAAAAAAGTACAATTTATGGAATCCGGAACTTTTCCCGGATCCAGAGATTTTGAAACATAAAATAATTCAGGTCAACCTCGTGAGTTGAGTTTGGCACACTTACCCACTCCTTGTTGGTTGTACCCAAATGGTTATACAAAGACATGCTGCAACGCGGCGGGCAAAATTGGTCAAGCAAGCCTATGCCCATCAACACGGGGCATTTTACCATTGGCGCAAAGTTTTGCGGGTCATAATAATCAAAGTTCTCAAAAAACTTGTCCCATGTAAATTCCGCACGCGAAGCCTTATACCGTCTAAACATTTTGAACGGCACAACCTGTTCTTTGTACGAAGCCGAAATATTGTAATTATCCCGGATATCGGCAAATAAAGGTACCTGCATGGTTAATACTTTAACCCTTTTGTCAAGCGCGGCGGTTACCACAGCTAACGCACCACCCTGGCTGCCGCCCTCTACATAAATTTTTGAGGTATCAATACCAAGGTTACTATGCGAGTAAAGGAAATCGAGCCCGCGCAGGCAATCCATGTAAACGCCGCGATAAATGTACTTGTTCTTATCCTCAATATTGGTAACATTATAATTATCGGTGTTAATGTGCACCACATCCTTACTGTTGCCATTACCACGCACGTTGATATCAAAAGCAATATAATCATCATTGTCCATGTTGGGCTTCAATTCAACCACATAGCCGGGTACACGATAATGTACCGGAAACTTGCGACCATCAGTAGGGATCACCAACCAGCCACGGATCAGCAGGTTATCGTACGACTTCATCTCTACCAGGTAAACCTTTTTGTATTTGGTTGATAGGTCTTTACGCTCTAAAACTTTGTACTGCGGTTTTACATCGGCCAGTTGCTGGCGGGTTTGCAGCCAGAAGCTATCAAAATCGGCAGGTTTATGTAATTGCGAGGTAATGGATTCGGGGTTTAATCCAAACACCTTGCGCACCGTATCATCATAAGCCGACAGGTTAAACATAAAATCGATATGATAAAACCCCGCGTTTTTAGTGTTAACTTTTACATTAAGACTTTTGGAGGAACCGGCGCCGATAGAAAAATCCGATGAATCTTTGAATACAGGCTTGCCTTCGTCGGTGGTGATAACGTATTTGAATTTACCTTCCTGTTTATCTTTATAAGTACTTTTGATGTTAAGCTTGTAGCTGATCTCATCATTACCTTTAAAAATGCCGTTCTTGTTACGGGGTTTGGCCTCGATGAACATTTCGCCGTCGCTGTCATCCTTATCCTGGGCGAAAACGTTGGTTGATGATAGCAATAAAAGTGTTGCTGCAAAAAATATAATGGGGGTAAAACTGATATTAAACTTTTTCATCAACATCATATTTTAAATATTAACTGTAATGAACCTCCGTAACCCACACCGGTGTTACGGCCAATTGGGGTATAATAACCGCCTAAAAAGGTTGAGAACCTGCGGCTGAACTGGTGTCCGTAATTCAATGTCGGCTTAAAAAAAGAATAGTCGCGGGCGTTGTTGATATTGGCGTTGAACGTTTTGTTTGAACTGATAGAACGCAGGTACAAAAGCTCCAATCCAAACTGGTCATGTCTGCTTACAGGGTAGCCCACCATAGCGCTCAGGCTTACCTGGCTTGGCCCCTGCTCATCAAAGTATCTGCGGAAAGATAATTCGGTATTAAAATAGCCTTTTGATGCAATGCTTTTAGGCAGATTGCCGCAGTACATCAGCTTGGCTTCGGCGCCGTAATTGCCATAACCCAGATCGGACAGCGGATTTTTTCTGTTATAAAGCGGCGCTATACCCGATATCTGGAAACTCAGAAACCGTACGTAATTAAAGTTAACAAGGTTGTAGCTCAGCCCCATATACAAATCACCAAGACCGCGATTGGTGATAGTTCTGCCGTCAAATAATCGGTTTTGAGAATATACAAATGGTACGCTGGCTATAAGGTCAAGCCTGCGTGATAAGCCGTAGCCTACATAAAGGTTGGCCGAGTAGGAAGTAAAGCTGGCTCCCGGATCGCCTTTAATGCGCCGTCCGTCGATGTCAAAACGGTCAGTTTGGTGATAGAGGAACATGGATGGGATAACAAGGTCCCTGTATTTGCCAATTGGCCATCCCGCGTACAGCTTTTGTGGCAGCAGCATACCCGTTAGCAGTAAGATGCTTAAAATGCAGCGTAGTTGTTTCTTCATTGATAGATAGACATAGTTTTAGGTAGCACTGTTAAACTATCGATTTTTCACGTACGGCCTTATGTTTAACCAAAAAATCAGACTTGCGGATGTAATGGTTAAGCGGTTCTTCAATTAATTTAAACAGCGTTATTGAAATGATATTTAAAACGATGAACGCGTATAAAAGGTTTAAACTATCGTACTCAAACGGCGAATGCCAGTCCACGCCCCATTTATCATAAAGTTCAAAAACATAATCATTAAGGCTGTTCATGCCCTGGTGTATAAAGTTGTACATATATCCCAGGTGGATAAGGTAAAATATGTACGAGCTTTTGCCCAGTAGTTCAATAAACGGATGCGCCAGGAATTTTTTAAGCAGGGTAGTTTCGGTAAGCAAACCGTAAAAGAATATCGTTATAGATATAGCCAGGAAATAATTATTGGTTAAAATACCCCATGGATTATGCAAACCTGCCTCATAGCCTTGTGGAATGGTTAATGTTGACATGATCCAAACACAGAAAAAGATCAGGAAGAAACCGAGGTAAGTAAACTTCTTTTTACTGCTGCCATCCAGTTTTTGCTTACGAACAATTAGCGCCAGCTGAATGCCCGCGAAAAATTCAAAGCACCGGCCTAAAAAGGTATACAGCATCATGAAGGTAAAGTTGCCGAAGAAACCAAACCAGTTAAAATGACTAAAAATAAGCACCAGCGAAACACCTAAACCTGTAACGGCGATGGGCTGGATATAAAACTTTTTGTATTTGGTAGCGATCAGAAATATGAATGGGGCCGAAAAGTAAAAACATTCCTCCACAGTTAATGACCAACCTTGCGCTATGCCTGTAAACTTAAACTGATCGAAAAAGCCACGCAGAAAAACGATATTCATGAAAAACATCACCACGGGATTTTGTCCTGCGGTTACCGTTTGGTTTTGCGTGAAATGATAAGCTATGAATGCGCCAATAGTGAGCAGGGCGTACATAGGATAGATTCGCGCCACCCGGTTTTTCAGGTATTGCAGAAACCACTCCTTGCTTAATTTAAAACTGTCAAAATACCGGAAAGCAATTAAAAAGCCCGAAAGCACAAAGAAAATGGTAACCCCAATATGGAACTCGTTAAAGAAACGTTGCACGGAGTGGGGAAATTTTTCATCAAATACATACGCAAAATGCGAGATAAAAACCAGGTAAGCCGCCATGGCCCGCACACCGGTTAATGCAGGAATATAATTGGATTGCGCTCTTTGTGACAAAACAGACGTATTTTAACTTTTAGATCAATTTAATTATACGTAAATATTTGCAAAAGGGATACCAATGTTTGAATAAGTAAGGGTTGAATTAAGTAGCAGTTTTAAAATCAGTAGCAGTTTTGAGTGGCCGTGGCAGTTTTTTGATTAGAAGTTAGGAGGGTGTGGTTTGCTTATTCGTTAAATCAGAACCGGGATTTGGCGGGATTTGCCGGATTGATGGATTTTTCTTACTTCCCCCGATCCGTGTCCTCACGGATCGTATTGGATGATAGTTGTTAACTCAAACAACAAAAAGCGGAGGATCGTGCGATTCCCCTCTTGAGAGGGGTGTAGGGGTGTGTTTCTGCTTTGATATGTAAATGGTACAAACACACCCCTGCTCTCGCTCTTTCCACCGCGCGCCCTCTCAAGGGGGATTTTAAAATCCATTAAGGACAAGACCGCCGGGCGGCATGAAAAATCCTGCCAATCCTTAAATCCTAAAAATCTCGGTTCAGAAATTACAGTGCGTATTTGCTCCCCTGCACCACACCTTTGCTCAGGATCCGTTGATCAATATAATATTGGATCTCTGATTTTTTTAATCCCCAGTTAGGTGCGATGAGCAGTTCGCGGTCGCTGAGGCCGAAGAGGCGCTGGATTACGATATCGGGGCGAACAAGTGGTAATAGCTCGCACAGGAAATCGGCATATTCTTCAATGCCAAACAGGTGAAACGGTTCGCGTTTGTATTTTACGCCCATTACCGAGCCTTCAACAATATGCAGGTGGTGAAATTTTACAAATTTGATCTGCTTAAAACGGTTGATCTCATCGGCATATTTCAGCATCATCTCCTTAGTTTCCCAGGGGAAACCGAAAATGGTGTGCACACAAATATCCAGTTTTGAATTTTCGACCAGGCTCAGGGCTTTTACCAGTTCTTCATGGCTGCAGCCGCGGTTAATCTGGGTCAGGGTATCGTTATAGATACTTTCCATCCCCATTTCCAGGTCTACATCAAAACGGTCGGTATAGCTCTCTAACAGGGCTATCTTTTCGGCGTCGATACAATCGGGACGGGTACCTACCGATAGACCTACAATATCCTCGGTGCCGTAGCTCAGGGCTTCGTCATAAAGCATTTTAAGGTAATGTGCCGGGGCGTAAGTATTGGTATTGGGCTGAAAGTAAATGATAAACTTATCGGCCTTGTTGCCTTTACGGGCACGCTCCATACCTTCCTCAACCTGCTGGCGCACAGTAGGGGCGTTGCGACTAACCGATGGTGTAAATGAGTCAACATTACAATAGGTACAGCCACCGTAGCCTTTTGAGCCATCGCGGTTAGGGCAGGTAAAGCCACCATCAACAATCACTTTAAACACACGATGGCCTTTGTATTTTTCCTTAAGCCATGGCCCGTAATTGTTATAGCCTTTTTCCCAGGTTGTTATTGTTTGCTGTTCCACTTTGCTTGCCTTTTGATGATCTCACTGATTTATATTGTCATTATCAGCGGTTGAGGCGCAAAGATAGTGATTTTTGATGAGCGCTGTGTTTTCATCATGTTCGGTGCGGCGCTTATCGAAAGAAAGCCCACTGTTAAATAGCGTGTTTTTACCTATTGCTTTGTGGATTGTAATCTGTTAACTTTAAGTAGATTATAAAAATAACCTTTTATCTGCCGCACAAAAAATGAAATAGTATTCCAAGCGGCAAATCAAATCTATTGCGAATATCTTCTTGTTATCAGGATGGTGATCTATCAACAACAACCAATAAACAACCAAATTATGAACCCCTGGATTTGCGCACTTTTAATTTCTCTGGCCGGGATGGTTGGGGGAATGGTTAATGCACTGCTAACCGACAACAAGTTTATTGTCCCTAAGCTCAAAAACGGGATCCTTTGCCCGGGCTTTCTGTCAAATATTTTGATCGGGGCAACGTCGGCATTCAGTTCATGGTCGTTTTACGGATCTGGGGCTTCGATAGAACTGGCAAAAACTACGGCTACTGCGCGTCAGGATATCAGTTTAACATTTTCGGCGCTTGCCGGTGCCTTTTTGGTAGGCGTTGCCGGTGCTAAATGGCTTACAAACGAAGTTGACAAACAGTTACTAAAGGAAAGTGTAAAGGAAGCGGCTAAGAAAGATATCAGCCCGGAAAAATGCGATAAAATTATTACGCAATCGCCCCGTAAAATCCTGGAAGATATACAGCAAGCCTGACCATTACTTTCAACAAGGACTCGTATTTTAGTTTGACTGTGTTATTATTGTATCGTAAATAATTAAAATCCTAAGCCGTGTTGCATATAGGTTCAACGCTCGAAATAATTGGTTTACTTGGTGTATACCTGTGCAATATCCCTTTATATATTTATAGGGCGGTGCATGCGGTTTGTACCGGGCAAAAGGTTCCTGCTTACCGATGGCTTTTTTATGTACCCCAATGGCTTGACCATTATGTAAGGTTTGTAGGTTTAGGAATGCTGGTATTGTTTTTTCTGTTGATTGCAATTGGAAAATAATAGTTTCTTGAGATTTAACTTATCATTTATTTCACTCCATCGGTAGGGTACTGGTTTACCTTTAAATAAGTCTTTTTATATGTGGTCAGGATCTCGGTTATTTTGGATGAATCGCGTTTTTCAAATAGATGGATGATCCATACCGTAAACCGCAGCATGCCCACGGGGTTAACAATGCCCAGCCCCAGTTTATTAATGTCGTTATCCCTGCTGGCTATCTGCTTGGGGTAATCATCCCCGGTACGGGTAAACAGGTCTTCGGCAAAACACCATGCGCCGTCGCGGGCATTGCTGAGGGCAAACTGGATTAGGATAGAGTTATTTTGCGCGTGCAGACCGGCCAGCGATAATAGGGGCGAAATCTGATTCAGTTCGCTGATCACCTCGTAAGTAAGTGCCGAAAGTATGGTGTTGATGGAATTAAAATCTTTATGGACCTCGGTTAGCGGCTGGTTAAGTTTGCGGGCTACTTCAACAACGGCAACGCCCAAATCGAGGTTAATATGCGCGTTCATGCCGATGAGTAGGTGCTGCAATACCAGTTTTGATGATTTATCAAAAATGCCGAAAGCCAATTGCCAGCTATTGGAACAGGGTTGCTTTTGCTGCCAGGAACGATAAGCCGCGATATACCTGTTGGCGAAGATCACATCCAATTGTTCCATTCGGGCAGGGTTTTCAAATTCGCCGTTTTGGATGCCTTCCCTTACCTTGCAGGTAACCTTATGATACAACGCCGCGAAAAAACCGGCCCGGCTGTCGGTCTTTATGGCATCGGCGATAATGGCTTCCAGTTGTTCAATGATCTGATCGATAGTTTGGGCTTGTGCAGTAGGTTCCATAACGGGCAGATAAGTCCAGGTAAATAATTGCAATTTAAAGATAGGGTTTTTGGTGATAGCTTGTACGTCAGGTTTTTATGTTGAACAGGCTAAACACAATTAAAAATACGCCGATGAGCAGCAAACCCCAATACACATATCTGAAAAATGAAGCATTGCCCAGCTTATGATTAAGGTATCGCCCTAAAAAAATCGCCGGGAAAACAGCCGGAAGTGATACTATAAAATATTTTAATACTTCGATGGTAATTAACCCTTTAAAAATATAGCCCATTACCCCAATTAAGCTTGCCGGCAAAAAATAGCCCTGAAGCGTGGCCCTGAAATCTTTAGCGTTCCATTTGCGCATATTGCCATAAACAACCAGCGGCGGCCCGTTAACACCATAGGCTCCTCCCAAAACTCCCGACAGAAAGCCACATACAAACAGCCAGAATTTTCTATCATGATTAAGCTGAAAGCTATTTTTGCCAAACATGGCATATAGCGAGTAAAGGATGATGAGCGTGCCCAGCCCGGTTTTTACCCAAAGCTCGTTACCGTAAATCAAAATCAGTAAACCAATCGGGATACCGGGCAAGGCAAAAAGGATGAGCCATTTCGCGCTGTTCAACTGGATTTTGCTATGATCCTGAATCACAACAACCAGTGCAACCAAAACAGAAATAAGTACCGAAAGCGGAACGGCAACGCCAAGAGGAATAAATATGCTTAGCAGCGGTACAGCTACCAGCGATTCGCCAAAGCCAAAGGTTGAGCGTACCAGCGTGGCAATGAAACTTATGATAAAAATATAAAGAAAAATAGTATACATATTGATGTTTATTAAACCTATTGATCATTTGCCTTAGTGGCTTAATGATCAATAGGTTGTTATTTTTTATGATTTAGTTGGTGCCTCGCTTTGCAGCCAGGACGGAATCGACAGAAAACATACCACCTCCCGAAATTAGCAGCGAGATAAGCGCTGCGATGTACAATAAATTGATCTCATAGCCTGGCGGACCGAAAATTGGTCCGCCAGGAGTTAAGCCGATGGTTTTTACCGAACTGTAACCATAATTAATTTGGATGCCGAACATGGCTACAAGCATGATCCCTATAAGCGGTACGGCGGTGATGCTTACCATAAAACCGATAAACATGGCCAGGCCGCCAATCAGCTCTGTTAAGGTAGAGACCCACGCCATAGCATGAGGAAAGGGCACGTGGATCTGAGCCAACAGGTTCCCGAAGGCTTCGGGGCCTTTAATCAATTTCGCCCAGCCGTGTGCCATAAAGCCGAAGCCAACGGCCATGCGTAAAAGCAGGGGAGCCATTTGCCGGTAATTTTTGCCGACTATAGAAAAAATAGGATTGATCATGATTTTTAAATAACTGATATGCGACGATCATTGAGGTGCGTTATGCGCTAATGCAGCTACAGATTGCAGGAACAATAGCGGCGCCAACCGAATGATCATCAAAAAAATGTGAAATACAAATAGTCGAAAAGGCTAAGCAGGAATGCATTAATCAAGCCACGGCACAATTGACTGCCGGGCAATAAGCATTTGAAAAAAGGGGATTCAGATGAGCAATGCCCTGTTTGCCAAATAAAGCGGAATAGCGCTTAAGTTACAGGCAGGGGTGTCAGGGTATAAAACAATAAGCTTTTTTAACAGGACAATCCCTGCAAAAAATACTACCGCTACAACAACCGCCAGCAGTAAAGGGACTGCTGTTTTTGATACAACCTCCTGGTACGGGATGATTTTGTCGCCGCTATTGTAAGCGTTGCATACATCCTCAACAATGGCCCTGATGTCGCGCGGAGTCTTTTGTTCTTTGTTTTGAGATGCGTGGCTGGCGAGCGAGCACAAAACATTCCTTACCGGGCAATAACCAAGCATCAGGAAAACCAACACCATCATCAGGCTTAGTGTCTGGCGTAGTGATTTATTGTTTTTGCTGTGTGTCATGGCTTTGATAACAATTGGTTGTTGTATTGATTAAAGCGGTATCACAAAGATAGCATGTTTTGAAGAAGCGTTTTGTAACAAGATGATGAGGGAGGGAGCTAACAGGAGCCGGTAGCTCATACATTGACACTAAAGATGGATTTATGAGGATTGGGCCGTGCGATTCCCTCCCCTGGGAGGGTGTAGGGAGGGGTTTCAGCGAAATACGTTCCATTTGTTTAAATGGCGTATAAACCCCTCCCCGCCAACACGCGATCCTTCCGCACCCCTCCCAAGGGAGGGAATTGCTTTTTAACAGACTATTATTTTCAATAAAGAACAATACACGCAACTTCCCCGCACAGTATAAACAAAATGTATTGTCTTATTAATTAATAAGTTATATTTATAACCGGATTTCTTAATGTTCTACATCAACCTTTACCTATGACTACAGAACAGTTAACAACAGAAATAGACGACCTTAAAAAAGAGCTTGCCAAACTCAAAGAAACTACGGACGAGGATAAGAAGAAGGATTTTTGGCTCAAGTTTTTTTCGTCCATCTTTTTGCCGCTGGCTATCACGGCGTCGGGCTATTGGTTTTCGCAGGCCATCAAAAAGCAGGACATGGAGCAATCGCGTGATCATGATGCCGTTGCCAATCAGCAGTACCAGCAGCAGATGCAGCTATCCATCCAGAACCAGCGCCTGGAAACCTATAAGTTTGTTACCCCGCTGCTGGATATTATGGTGAACAACCCCGATCCGCAAAAACGGGTTTACGCCGCCAAAGTTATTACCGAAGTATTGCCCAACGATGCCCCCGAGCTTTTAAAAACAGCCATCACTTCCGATCCGGCAAATACCAAAAAATATCAGACCGCTTTAGACAGTACGCAGGGCAAACTGGTGGCCGGTCTGTTTTCTGAAAACGCCTCCACTCGCACTAACAGCGCTAACGATATTATGGTGAACTGGTACAAAACAGCCAGTATAGTACCGCAACTGGTGGATTATGCATTACAAAACATGAACAACGCCAACGGTATTTTTAATACGGTGGTTGTGCTGCAAAATATGCACGGCAGCGTTTTAAAAGTGAACAAAGCCAAAATTCAGGACTTTTTACAAAAGGTAATGAAGCTGGATAATATGCATAATACCGTAACGAACGCCAAAGATTTGTATAAGGCCTTGAATACATTGTAGCCGGTAAGGCACTTTTTATATGTTCTCGGTTCCTTTTATGGCAAAAACAGCCTGTTAGGGCTATATTACCCAATATTCCGGACAGTTGTGAGGATGAAATCTATTTTGAATTTATTAGCTATTTAGAGGTATTAATAATAAAATCCTAATTTATTAACCTTTAGGAAATAATAATTGTAAAAGTGCGTTTGGGTGGCTAAAAAGCAGTTGTTTCGCAAAACTTTAAAGACTTTTATTCGTACTAATTATAGTATTAATTAATTATTCACCTAAAATTGAACACTATGATTACGTTATTAATAGCACTTACAGCAAGTGCAATATGTGGTTTTTTTGTAGCGCACAGTACAGATGAAAATGAATGTTAAATGTAATAGGTTAAGCGTAGTAATTATGTAAAAGGCTAATCGGAAACGGTTAGCCTTTGTTGTTGGTATAACTTTTAATGTTTTCGCTACCGCAAGGCTGTGCCTTGTGGAAATTTGCTAAGCATTGAATTTGATTGCTGCAGCCGGAGAAAAATGTATTTTTAATTCATGAGTCGTAATTATAAATTTCATAATTCTGAAGGCCTTTATTTTGTGAGTTTTGCTACGGTATTTTGGATAGATGTTTTTGTACGATTAGAATACTTTGACTGCCTGGTTAAGAATTTAAATTATTGTGTGGCCAATAAAGGGATGGAAATTTATGCCTATTGCATAATGCCAAGCCATATTCATTTAGTGTACAGATCAACAATTCAGAAACCTGAAGATTTATTGAGAGATTTTAAATCACAGACTTCAAAACAACTTATCAAACTTATTAACGAAAGTAACCAGGAAAGCCGGAAGGAATGGATGTTGAATGCTTTTAAAAAAGCCGGATTTAAAAATAGCAATAATCCCGGTAATCAGTTTTGGCAGCAACATAACAAGCCTATTGAACTTTGGAGTAATGCTGTAATTCAGCAAAAGATAGATTATGTTCATGATAACCCCGTAGTTGCCGGATTAGTGGAAAGCGATTACGAGTATTTGCACAGCAGCGCGCGTGATTATTCTGGTACAAAAGGTTTGGTTGAAGTGATAACTACTTAATACAGGTGCATAGTTTATACTTTATATGATGCAGAAGCCTGGCTTATACCTTGCATGCGGGCCACAAGGCACAACCTTGCGGCAGCGATTTTAATTTTTGCTACTGCACACTTTTTCAAATTATTTTATCGCTACCGCAAGGCTGTGCCTTGTGGTAAGTATGCTTAGCGTCGAAGTTGCTTGCGGTAGCAGGGGCGGCAGCGATTTTAATTTTTTTACCGCAACGCTTTTTCAAATTATTTTATCGCTACCGCAAGGCTGTGCCTTGTGGTAAGTAGGCTTAGCGTCGAAGCTGCTTGCGGTAGCAGGGGCAGCGATTTTAATTTTTTGCTACTGCACACTTTTTCAAATTATTTTATCGCTACCGCAAGGCTGTGCCTTGTGGTAAGTATGCTCAGCGTCGAAGTTGCTTGCGGTAGCAGGGGCCTCAGTGATAAGTAAGCCATAAAGTGAGATTATTAAATCCTCGCGAACAAGTAACCACCAATGATTATGAAAATATAACTTGAAGCTGGTGCACGCGTCTCGCGTGTATCTGAAAAGCAAAGGTATAGCTATTGTTTGCAAATGTATAGCAGAGCATGTGGGCATGGTTATGATTGGCAAAAGTATAGCTGAGCATGTTGGGCAAACGCGACAAGGTGTAGGGTGCTAAATATTAGATGTCAATGATTATTTAATGCTTTTTGTCTTTTTTGATTTATTTGATGAAGTTTTTTTTCTTTTTACTGCTTCTTTTTTTGCTTCAATCAAAGAATTCAAATCGATAGATGGCAATACATATTTTCCTAAAGGGCACATTGATGTCATTAATGCTATAAAAGTCCTTAGTTGACTAATACTCATACTTAATGCACTATTATATAGCAAAGAAAGACGTTGATCTTCGTCAAATGAACTTGTTCTGTCAAAATCCATTACTGACAAGCATTCGCAATAAATAGAATAGCCAGGTAATGACGGCTCATCTTCATTGCTATTTATGAAAACTTTGATATAAAACAAAATGTCATCATTCGCATCATGTTGACGAATCATAAAGTCAATATCTATATCGTATTTGCTAAAATAACTTAAAATAGTACTGCGGTCGACCGATTTGGCATCTGGAGCGATATATTCAAATTGTTGCCTTAAAACAAAAAAGTCCTTTAATATTAAAGGTGATTCTTTTACTTTCATTAAGATACTTTTAAGTGCTCAAACTTATCATTGGAAACTGCTTGGATTTCTAAATTGTTGTCGTAAGGCCTAACGTTATGAAACGCCCAAAAGCCTTTTGTATCAGGATCTTCAAAAGTCAGTTTCATCGCGTCACTCAAATTGATCGGCTTTAATAAACATTGTTTTGCCGCAGTTGATATTGAAAATTCAGTTCTTAGTACTTTTTGAAATTTAGCTAAAATGTCCATATTTAACTTTTTATCCCCATTAAAAAGTTGGGTTACAAAGCTTGGGGTTTTACCTAACAAATTAGCCATTTCTTTTTTTGACCTAATGCCATTCTCTAACATCAACTCGTTAATCTCACTGATGAATTTTAATGAAAGCAAAGTAGCATCATGTTCAAGTTGCTCACTTTCATCATTGAAAGATAACAAATCTTCAAACTCTTCAATTAAACTATTTGGTTTCATAAGTAATGTGTGTTATGTGTTTTCTTTTTTAGGTTCGATAATTGTATAAATATTTTCAGCGACTTGATGAATTAAGGAAATTTCTTTTGCTTTGTTTTTTTGATTTTTCTTTTTTTCTAAAACGGCTGCGGCCACTATAACATAATTTTTATCTGCCGTTCTTACCTCTTTACAATAAATGCGGGGATTGTCGCCGCCTTTTAGAAATTTCATCGCCCAAACATCCTTGCTTTTATTATCAATATCCTCTTTATCGAATAAATCAGGCACTCTCAAGTTCTGTAATATAACATCAATTATCAAATTGAATTTTTTATTGTAAATGGGTTTGCTTTTTATAAACGCTATGATATCTTCTTTAGCATCAACATCAAAAGCAATATGCCTATTTCCTAATGATTTAAATATTTTTGCTTTTTTTTGAGACACGAAATTAAGCTATAGGTTAATTAATTGCAAATGATTTATCAAATTGTATACTCAAGGAGGTAACGGTATACAATATTATGACTTTTTATAGAATAATACTATATAATTGTAATCATAAGAAGCTTTCGATCGATTGAAAACTTATTGCATATCTAATAGAACTTGGCTATAGACGTAGTCGGCGATATATTGAACTGTATATCTGTTTATCTCAAAATGGTGAAGAAAGGTGATTGTTTAATCAGCAAAAATGATGAATCATATGCGAGATATTAATATGGCTTTATATAAATTGTTATCAGATGTTACCTTCGCTGGCGCACGCGTGCCGCATGTGTCCCGTACGTATGCTTGGTAATTCACTAAGCTTACCACAGCCATACCTTTCTTGATTTTTAAGGTACAGGCGACACGCGTGCAACAGCCCGAGCTTCAGGGCAGATCTTACACATTGTCCACAAGCGACGATTAAACGACAACAAGAAAAATCCCTTCACCCTCCCGCAACGCCCAACACCCTATTCACTGCCGATAAACTCATTTCCAACCTACCTGCAATTTGCCTTTGACTCAAACCCTGTTTATGATGCGCGAGTACATCGGCGGCACGGCGCTGACGTTCTATCTGGCTGTAGCGGCGCAGGTGTTTAATCTCATTATCGGTATGGGAGAATACAAATTTTAAGAAGCCGTTTTGCCTTTCCAGTCGGCCGAGGCATACGTTATGGCTGCCGTACATTTCGGCGGTGCTGCGTTGTTTTACTTGTTTCAGGTAGCGGTAGCCGGCCAGCGTCTGGCTTTCGGCCATGGCGAAGGCGCTGTCGCAAAAGTTGATGAGCATTTTGCTGCCTTGCAGGTCGTTGCGGGTAATGGGGAGCGCCGGGTTGCGCTTGGGCGTGTGGGCCAGCACCAGGATGCTGAGGCCATGCCGTGTTTTAAGCAATTTGAGCTGCTTCATGAGCGAGAGTGCCTGGCTGCTGCGCTCGGTGCCGTTGCGCAGGCAGGTAATATTATCAATAATAAGCACCCTGGCATCGGTACGCTTAATAGCGCGACTAAGCGCGTGCGTGATAAACTCATCAAAAGTTTTAAAGTCCTGCGGCAGGCCGGTCATCTGGTCAAACTCGCCACGGTAAAAGTTTTCGTGAAAGGAGTGGGTGCTGGAGCTGTCGGTATAGCGTTGTTCAAACTGTTTGCCGGTTAGCTCAAAATCAATGTATAATACGGCGCAGGGTTCGGCATCCATTTTAAAAGGTGTAATGGCCTGTCCGCGGGCAATGCTGTCGCCCAGCTGTACGGCCAGCAAACTTTTGCCCATATTGGTATCGGCAAACAGGATACACAGTTCGCCCTCCAGCCAAAACTCACCAAACAGCATTCGGGGCGTTTGGCGCTCGCGCTCCATCGCCATCCATGTGCTGGCCTGGTGAATAATAAACGCGTCGGGCGGGATAGCGTCAGGGTCATAAACTCTGGGGCGTATGCCCCTTTTAGCATCTCTTCGCGCGGCATCGCGGACATCGGTGCGGATTATTTCCACCACTAACGGTCTTCCATCTTTTTTAATCATATTGGGGTTTTCTCACCGGGGCGTTTTTTATAAGCCCTCTCCGGAGGAGAGGGGGGGAGGCTCAAATTTACCCGCAGATTTTCGCAATATTGGTGGCGCTGTTTTGTCAGTACCTTATGATAAAATTCAGGGCCAAATAGAAATCGCCCAAAAAACAACAAAAAATAGAGAAAATGTAGCGTGGAAAATTAATTAAAGGCCTTGTTTGATGGATAGTGCAAATAACGCTTTAAAAGATGTAGTATCTGATAATCAATTATTTTATAGTGTTTCACGTAAAAAGTTAAATGTTTGACTTTTAACATGTTTCATAAAAAGACTGTTCCGCGTTTCTGCTTTTCAAAAATGGAACACCTGAGTTTTAAAAGAAAACGAGCGATCAGGAAATTTCACTTTTTTTTCGGGAATCAAAAAATTGGGACACCCCATTTGTTACAAGATCCGGGTGTAAGCTAAATACCACCCTGGTTTGCATAATAACACTGATCAGTAGGCATGTCATCCACACGGCAAACCATTTAAGCGGCAGCCTGGTATCGGTAACGGCTTTTAAAAAGAAGATTACCATCACCAGCATGGCTAAGGCCATGGCAAAGGTAAATTGCTGCCAGCTGCTAATGGCGAAAAACCTGAACGCGTAGGTGGAGTACATGGCGCAACTGCCTGCCAGCGCGGCAAATGCCGTACGCCTGATAAAGATCCATTTATTTTCTTCAAGCATGACCAGGGCGGCTATGGTAATAATCACCCATTTACTTGCCGCTACAATATTGGATAATAATATAGCTTCGGGCGTAGCCACATAGCCAAACTTTTGCTCAATAAACCAAGCAGTAATTATAATAGATACAGCAAAATAAAGGATAGCGGTTACGGCGTTCCAGGTGTTGTTGGGCATTTAAATCAGGTTCGGGAGATTTGGGTGATAAATGTATGTATTTATAATTTAATAAGAAAGGCGCCTTTACCTAAAATCCTTGTTTATATATCCCCCGTAAACAACAATAGCGACAGGATTACCCGCCGCTATTGCCTTATATTATATAGGTGTAGCTAACTACAAACCGAAGGCTGCTTTAACCTGGTCAACATAATCAAGTTTTTCCCAGGTAAACAGTTCAACTTCGCGTTCCAATTTGCTGCCGTCGTGGCCAACAAAAGTTTTGGTAACAACTTCGTTTGGTCTGCCGAAGTGGCCGTAAGCCGCGGTTTCGCTGTAAATTGGGTTCCGTAGTTTAAAGCGGGTTTCAATGGCGTAAGGGGTCATGTTAAAAATGCCCTCTACTTTTTTAGCGATCTCGCCGTCGTGCAGATCAACTTTAGCAGTGCCGTAAGTGTTTACATAAATACCCATTGGCTGTGCAACACCGATGGCGTATGATACCTGTACGAGTACTTCATCGCACAAACCGGCAGCAACCAGGTTTTTAGCAATGTGACGGGTTGCATAAGCAGCCGAGCGGTCAACCTTTGATGGATCTTTACCAGAGAAAGCACCACCACCGTGAGCGCCTTTACCACCGTAAGTATCCACAATAATTTTACGGCCGGTTAAGCCGGTATCGCCATGCGGACCGCCGATCACAAATTTACCGGTTGGGTTAATGTGGTATTTAATTTCGTCGTTAAAGAAGTGGGCATATTTAGGGTATTTAGCCTTAACGCGCGGGATCAGGATGCTGATGATATCAGTTTTGATCTTAGCCAGCATAGCTGGTTCGTCGCCAAAATCGTCGTGTTGAGTTGAGATAACGATAGCGTCGATACGTTGCGGTTTGTTGTCATCGCTGTACTCTAAAGTAACTTGTGATTTTGCATCCGGGCGAAGGTATTTGATCTCGTTGTTTTCGCGGCGGATGGCTGCAAGCTCAATTAATAAAGCGTGGGCGATATCAAGGGCAAGCGGCATGTAGTTGTCGGTTTCAACGGTTGCGTAACCAAACATCATACCCTGGTCGCCGGCACCCTGCTCTTCTTTAGCGGTGCGGTCAACACCCTGGTTAATATCGGGCGATTGTTCGTGGATAGCCGATAGCACACCGCATGAACTGCCGTCAAACATATATTCGCCTTTGGTGTACCCGATCTTGTTGATCACCTCGCGGGCAATCTTCTGTACATCCAGATAGGCTTTTGATTTTACTTCGCCGGCTAAAATAACCTGGCCTGTGGTTACCAGCGTTTCGCAGGCAACTTTCGATTCGGCATCAAATGCTAAAAAATGATCAATCAGCGCGTCCGAGATCTGATCAGCTACTTTATCCGGGTGACCTTCTGATACGGACTCTGAAGTAAATAAATATGACATAAAATTTAAATAAGTAAAATTAAAATCGAGTGGGAGGGCTTTAAGACGGATCGAGCGGTAAAAAGAAGCATGGTTTTAGCACTTTTTTACGTGGTTGCAATCCGGCCCCATCGTAAAAGGAGCATTAAATCAGTCCACATTCGGGCGGTAAAAATAAAACAAATTTCACAAAGCCGAAAATACATTTACTTTTGGCGATTGAAATAATATATATAGTTGAAACGGAAAGCGTTATTTATAATAAACCCAATTTCGGGCGGGAAGAAGAAAGACGGGGTGCCCGAACTGATCAAGGATACAGTTGATGCTACTGTTATGGAGCCGGTTATAGCTTTTAGCGACGGCGTGGCACATGCAAGGGTTATCGCGTCAGAAGCAGTTGGTAAGTTTGATACCGTAGTGGCAGTTGGCGGCGATGGTACAGTTAATGAAGTGGCATCGGCCATTGTTGGTACCGATACCTCGCTTGGTATAGTGCCTTTTGGTTCGGGTAACGGGCTTGCAAGGTTTTTGGGCATTCCGATGGATACCAGGGAAGCTATTAAAAACCTGGCGATGGGCCGTGTGGAAGTTATTGATTCGGCCAGGGTTAACGGACAAGCTTTTTTTAACATGGCAGGTATGGGTTTTGATGCCCATATCAGCGAGATCTTTTCGCACGGTAAAAAGCGGGGATTTATCAGTTACATTAAATCATCTATAAAAGAGGTGGTTGGCTATCAGCCGCAAAACTATCACCTGGATATCGACGGCGAGAAATATGATTATAAGGCGTTTATGTTGAGTATAGCCAACTCATCGCAATATGGCAATAATGTGCATATCTCGCCTAAGGCAAGCCTGCAGGATGGTTTGCTGGATGTGTGCGTGATAAAGCCCTTCCCATTGTGGCGGTTCCCGGAAATGAGTTTGCGTATGCTGATCAAAGCAACCGAAAGTTCAAAATACGTTAAGATCATCCGCGGAAAGCAGATCCTGATAAAAAGAGAACATACCGGCCCCATCCACCTGGATGGCGAACCGCAAATGGCGGGTACGGGTATAGATATTAATATACTGCCGGAGTCGTTAAAAGTAATAGTAGGCCCCACATTTAAAAATTGATAGTATGGCAAAGAAAAATTTTACAGGCGTAGTTTACTCAACCGACCCTGATTTTCAATACCAGGAGAATGGGGGAGGGGATGCCGAAACATTACCACCACAGCAACAAAACCTTAAAATATACCTTGACCGTAAAGGCGGTAGCAAACTGGTTACGCGCATTACGGGCTTTATAGGTGCTGATGCCGACCTGGAGGCGATTGGGAAAAAGCTAAAATCTAAATGTGGAGTTGGCGGTTCAGTTAAGGATGGCGAGATCCTGATTCAGGGTGATTTTAGGGACAAAGTGTTAACTTTACTCCAAACCGACGGCTATAAAGCTAAAAAAGCAGGCGGATAACATTAAATAAACATTATAAACCGTAGTTTAACAGAATTATTTGAAAGCCGCATTTTTAAACAAAAGGTAAAACTATGTGTTACAAAGCTTGCATCGTAGTTAAATATACCGGCTACGTTTTAGCAACTTTGAAAAAAAATGCCCGATTTTAGCTTGGTAACACAAATTTTATATGTTATCACTTGCTATTTTTAAAAAAAATGGTTTTCATTGCAAATAATTGTGTTGGTAACACACAATAAATTTGTATTGTTGCGTTTATAAACACCAACAATACACAGAATGATATTCTGTATTAAAAAATTGTAAAGAATAACATAAATGGTTTTTTTAATTCAATAAAATTCTATTTTTGTTATTCCCAACAAACAGCGCATTTTAACTAACTTATAAAATAAACAAAAACAAAAACTAAAAATTCAAAAGTAATGGCAAACGCACCAACAAAACCAACTACTCCTGTTAAGAAAGAAAGCTCAAGTGCATCGGGCATGTTTGCTTCTTTAACTATTCCAATCTGTCTGGCAGTAGCTATTTGCATATTCGTTTTCGTCCTTGGTGATCCAAGCCACTTCAAAGGCGGCGACGTAGTTAACGGATACCCTTCTGATATCTTCGGCACAATCCACAAAGGTGGTGTAATTGTACCTTTGATCATGTCATTTTTATTAATGGTTATCGTTTTCTCAATCGAGCGCTTCGTAGTTATCGGTAAAGCTTCTGGTACTGGTAGTGTTGATGGCTTTGTAAGGAAAATTCAAGCTCTTTTAAATGCTGGTAACATTGCAGGTGCTTCTGCAGAGTGCGACAAACAAAAAGGTTCTGTTGCGAACGTTATCAAATCAGCATTGAAAAAATATGGTGAAATGGAAGCTGAACCAAACCTTGACGTAGATCAAAAAACTTTAGCTATCCAAAAAGATATCGAAGAAGCTACCGCTTTGGAAATGCCAATGCTTGAGCAAAACTTAACTATCATCGCTACATTAGTATCTATCGGTACATTAACCGGTCTATTAGGTACGGTTGTGGGTATGATCGGTGCGTTCTCTTCATTAGCAACAGCAGGTGTACCTAACCAGGTTGAACTTTCTTCACACATCTCTGAAGCTTTGATCAACACTGCATTCGGTATCAGTACTTCAGCTATCTCAATTATCATGTACAACGTGTTTACATCAAAAATTGATAAATTGACTTACGCTATCGACGAAACTGGTTTCAGCATCGTTCAAACATTTGCAGCATCGCACAAAAACAAATAAAAATATAGTAGTGCTTATGCCTCATGCACAATAAGTTAGGGGCAAAATAGTTAATACTGAAACACTATATATTTTTAAGAAATTTAACATGGCAAGGATAAAAGTCCCAAGAAAGAGCACCGCAATTGACATGACCGCTATGTGCGACGTGGCGTTCCTGTTGCTTACTTTCTTTATATTAACTGCAAAAGTAAAAACCGAAGATCCGGTACCTATTGATATACCAAAATCTTCAATCCAGCAGCCGGTACCTGAATCTGACTTTGCTACAATATCTGTAGGTGCTCAAAAAGCATTCTTCGGTGTTGAAGGTGTTGATATCCGTAAGGAAACATTGAACCAAATGGGTTCAATTTATCACATGACCTTTACTCCTGAGGAGCAAACAAGGTTTTCTACCATCACTTCATTTGGCGTGCCAATGAGCCAATTAAAGCAATTTATTGCTTTGACTGCTGATCAGCAAAAGAAGTTTGCCCAGCCGGGTATACCTCGTGACTCTGTATCAGGTGAGTTAACTAACTGGATCCGCCAGGCCCGTATAGCTACAAAAGCTTTACATAACAAGGAGCTTCGTTTAGCTATTAAAGGTGATAGCAAAGAAGAATATCCGGTTATTAAGGATGTTATCGGTATTTTGCAAAAGCAAAAAGTTAACAAGTTTAGTTTAATTACGGATTTGGGTAGTGCCGGTGGTGCTGCTAAAAAATAAAAGATCATGGCAGAATTAGATACCTCCGGGGGAGGCAAACACAAAGGCGGGAAGGTTCGCAGTAAAAAGCAATCAACCCGTGTAGATTTAACCGCGATGGTGGATTTGGCTTTCTTGTTGATCACCTTCTTCATCATGACCACTACGCTTGCGAAAGCAAAAGCGATGGACTTGGCCATGCCTGATAAAGATGAGAAAACGAAGGATCAGATGGATATTGCCGCTTCACGTTCAATGACCATTTTATTGGGCAGCGACGACAAATTGGAGTGGTATATCGGTGAACCAGGAAAAACTCCGCCAACAATTGACAATTTCGGTCCGGATGGATTACGTAAAACGTTAATTGAAAAAAGCAAAGAAGTACAGCAAAAAACAGGCAAATTTATGTTTGTTGTTATTAAGCCAAGCGATAAGTCGAAATATAGAAATATGGTGAGCACGCTTGACGAAATCAACATTGCCAATATTCAAAGTTATGGTATTGTTGATATATCTCAACCGGAGATTGACCTGTTGAAGAAAGACGGCCTGTACAACGATAATAAATAGTATTAAATAACGTTATTAATTTCCATTAAAGCCTTAACAGATGTTAGGATCAAAATTAGACATACTAAAGCAGGAATGGATCGACGTTGTTTTTAGTAATCGTAACAAGGCCTATGGCGCTTACGAGCTAAGGAAAGACAATTCAAAAAATACAAGTAAGGCTTTAATTCTTGCTATTGTGTTCTTCGTTTTTGTTGTTTCTTTGCCTACTATCATCAACAAGATCAAAGGTCTTATCCCTGAGAAAGACCAAAAGGTGAAGATAACAGACGTGGTTCTGTTACCTCCGCCACCGGTTGACCAAACCAAAAAACCACCTCCGCCGCCACCTGAACCACCAAAACCAAAGGTAGACCAGGTACGTTTCCCTCCTCCGGTTGTAAAACCAGATAACGAGGTTAAGGAGAAAGATCCACCAACAGTAAAAGAACTTGCTGTTGCGGATCCAGGTCAGAAAGACCAAAAAGGTGATCCTAACGCCGACATCAGGATTGATGAGCCGGTAGGTAACTCAGACGTTAAACAAGTGGTAGAAGCCGATCCTAACCAGATCTTTACTTCGGTTGAGCAGGTTCCTGAATTTGCCGGCGGTTTAGAGAAATTTGGTCAGTACCTGAGCAAAAACATCAGGTATCCGGCTGTAGCACGTGAAAACAATACACAAGGTCGTGTAATTTGTACATTCGTTGTGGAAAAAGATGGTTCTTTAACAGACATTAAAGTTGTTAGGGGCATCGGCAGCGGTTGCGACGAGGAAGCGGTTCGTGTATTGAAAAATTCACCAAAATGGAAACCTGGTATACAAAACGGTCGTCCGGTGCGTGTACAGTACAGCGTTCCAATCAGCTTTACTTTAGCATCTGAAGAATAAAGAATGCCATTTAATTACAATAAAGAGCAAAAATCGCCCAAAAGGCGGTTTTTGCTTATTTTAGGAACCGCTGCATTTATCTGCTTCGTGGTTTTAGGTCTCATGATCATGTTCTGGGACGCCCTCCCGTTGCAGATGCAACATTATCAACGTTTACTTTTCGGTGGGTTCATTATATGTTACGCGGTTTTAAGGTTTTCAAGATTGTTTAAGAAGGATCAGTATGAAGATTAAATTACAGGTTGTATATGTATTGGTTTTAGTTGCTTCAATAGCCGGTTTACAGGCATGCAAGCAAAAGCAAGTAAAGTCTGTACCAACCGATAGCTTCAACGCCGGAAAAGCAACTTTTGTGGCCGATGAATCGTTTTCGCCTATAATAGGACAAGAAGAGTATGTTTACAGAAGCCGGTACCCCAACGCCGACCCTGTTTTTGTTTATAAAACCGAAAACCAGGCTGTAAATATGTTGTTAAATGACAGTGTAAGGGTTGCGGTATTATCGCGTGATCTGGATACCGCGGAACGTAATATAATTACCCGCCGTTCGTTGAGTGTTGAAGTTGTGCCATTTGCGGTTGATGCCGTTACATTGGTAGTGAACAATGCATCCAATGATACTACCATAACAATTGCCCAATTAAAGAAAGAACTTAACGGGCAGGGTAGCGGAAATAAAACTATCGTTTTTGATAATCCAAACTCAAGTTTGGTAAGATATTTGAAGGATTTCTCTGGTAATAAGGAGTTTAAGCAGAAAAACATTTACGCGCTTAAATCGAATATTGAGGTTATTAAATACGTAAGTGAGCATCCCGATGCATTGGGAATTATAGGGTTTAGCTGGCTTAACAATCCGGAAAAAGCTTACGCTGATTATGTGGATAAAGTGAAAATTGTAGGTGTTAAAGACGAGGGCAATAAACAGTATGCCAACGAGTATTTTAAACCTTCGCAAGAATCGCTTGTCTTAAAACAGTACCCTTTGAGCAGAACTTTATATATGGTTAACTGCTCAAGTAAGAACGGATTAGCGGCCGGATTTGTTACGTTCTTAGCAAGTGATGTGGGGCAGAGAATTATTTTAAAATCAGGTTTATTGCCTGATTCAATTCCGCCAAGAGAGATAAATTTAAAAAGTAAACTATAACTAAATAAAGATGAAAATGATCAGTAAAATAGCTAAGGCTTCATTAGGACTGGTATTTTTAGGTTCATCATCAGTTTTTGCGCAAAGTCTTGCCGACGCCAAAAAAGCTATTGACGCCGAACAATATCAGAAAGCAGAGTCGATGCTCAAAACGCTTACTACAACTCAGCCAACTAAAGACGAGAACTTTTTTTACCTGGGTTGGGTGTACATTAAACAGGACTATTCTGATTCGGCGAAAGTCGTTTTCAATAAAGGGATTGCTGCAAATCCAAAATCAGCATTAAACTATGCAGGTTTAGGTGCTGTTGCCCGTTTAGATAAAGACAACGCCGGTGCTACTACTAACTTTAACCAGGCTATTTCTTTAGCTGCTAAGGATACAAAACCTTATACTTATGTAGGTTTATCTTATTTATTGCCTACAACTACTGATAAGAAAGTAGCCCCTGCCGATGCTGATGCTGCTATTGCTGTACTTACCAAAGGAAAAGCTATCAATGCAAAAGACGTTGATCTGCTTATCGCTTTAGGTGATGCTTACCGTTCAGTTTTAAAAAGCAACGAAGCTTACTCAAACTACTCTGACGCTTCTACGCTTGATCCTAAAAACCCTGCAGCTAAAGTTGCAACAGGTGTATTGTACAAATTCGCTAACAACTTTGACGGTTCTGAGCAACAGTTTAAAGATGCCTTGGCTATCAATGCTAACTACGGCCCTGCTTACCGCGAGTGGGCTGAAACCGACTTACGTTGGTCATTAACTGATCCTAAAATGGCTTCGGCTAAAATCAAAGAGGCGGTTGATCACTACAAACAATATTTGAGCTTAACCGATCAGTCTGTAGAGTCACAAATGCGTTATGCAGACTTCCTGATTCTTGCAGGTGATTACAAAACCTTACAACAGGTTGCTACTGATTTGTCAAAATCAGCAAGTACAAATGCAAGGGTTTACCGTTATTTAGCTTATGCAGCTTACGAAAACAAAGATTACTCAAACGGCTTAACCGCTATCAATACCTGGTTCCAAAAAGCCGATCCAAAACGTATCATCCCTCGTGATTACTTATATCAGGGCCGTTTACAGATGGCTACAGGTCAGGATTCGGTAGGTATCAATACCTTGAAAAAAGCATTAGAGCTTGACAGCACTCAAACTGATGTTTATGGCGAAATTGCAAAAGCGTTATACCACCAGAAAAAATACGAGCAGGCAGGTGATGCTTACCGTCAGGTTACTTTAAAAGCCGGCCGTAACGTGAAACTTACCGACTATTTTTATGAAGGTATCAGCTACTATTTTGGTTATGATGAAAAGAAACCAAATGCCGATTCATTGTTGGTAAGAGCAGATTCAGCGTTTAGCTATGTAAACCAAAAAAGCCCAACCACTGCTGATGGTTACCTTTACCGTGCATATGTTAACGATATGAAAGAAAAAGATCGTAACAACATTAACGGTTATGCTAAGCCTTTCTATGAAAAATATATTGAGCTTGTAACTGCAAAAGGTGCTGCTGACGACAAAACTAAAAAGAGCCTTGCAAACGCTTACGCTTACTTAGGTACTTATTATGAGTACAAAGAAAAGGATGAAGCTAAAGCAACCGAAAACTTCACCAAAGCAAGGGAAAATGATCCTACCAACAAGCAAGCGGTAGCATTCTTCCAACGCAAAGGAGGAGCTGGTAAAAGCAAATAATAAAATATCTAATTGATAAGAAAAGGCCTCTTGAAAAAGAGGCCTTTTTTGTTTGCCTGATTTGGGAATTGATTTTTGAGCGGCAGTTTGCTATCAAGATTAATAATGAATTGCAGAAATGATTGATAAGCTTGTAAAACACACTTTTTTATTATTAAGGCATTAGTATATTTGCAGCATGGAAGCACAAAGTTTACCGGTTAATTATTTGCCCATCATATTTCAAATGGTGGTTGCTTTAGGGTTTGTGGTAACAACTATGTTTGTAACACACAAAATAGGCCCTAAAAGGAAAACGAAAGATAAGCTGACCCCGTTTGAGTCGGGTATTGAGGTGGTAGGTAATGCCCGTACACCAATCTCCATCAAGTACTTCCTGGTAGCTATCCTGTTTGTATTATTTGACGTGGAGGTAATATTTATGTATCCGTGGGCTGTAAATTTCAAGGCTTTAGGTACTACCGGCCTTATTGAAATGTTCATTTTCATGGCTACACTTTTACTGGGTTTTATCTACGTAATAAAAAAGGGTGCTTTAGATTGGGATTAAATTTAGATTGATTCTAAATATACCCCCTGTACACCCGTAGTGTACATTTTACATCGTTATTATTGTAAATTTGCTCTCATTATCTGCATTTAGCAGATAGTGTTTTCTCTATCAATTTAGTTCAATGAGTGATATTCAATTAGTTGATGCCCCTGCCGGAGTTGAAGGCGCCGGGTTTTTTGCTACCTCGCTTGATAAAGTAATAGGTATAGCTCGCTCAAATTCATTATGGCCTTTACCTTTTGCTACTTCATGCTGCGGTATCGAGTTTATGGCCACCATGGCATCTCACTATGATCTTTCGCGTTTTGGTGCAGAGCGTTTGAGCTTTTCGCCACGTCAGGCAGATTTGCTGATGGTTATGGGTACCATTGCTAAAAAGATGGCCCCTGTACTTCGCCAGGTTTATCTGCAAATGGCCGAACCACGTTGGGTTATGGCTGTTGGCGCTTGTGCTTCAAGCGGTGGTATATTTGATACTTACTCCGTTTTACAAGGTATTGATGAGGTTATCCCGGTAGATGTTTATGTACCAGGCTGCCCGCCAAGGCCAGAGGCGATTATTGATGGTTTTATGAATATTCAGGAACTGGTTAAAACAGAATCTCTCCGCAGAAGGAATGAGCCTAAATACCAGGAATTGTTAGCTAAATACGGAATCCAATAATGGCTAAGATACCTAACGAACAGCTTATAAAGGCTATAGCCGATAAATTTGATACTTCAGTAACGGTTATTGGTGAGCCGTACGAACTGCTTACTGTAGAAACCGGTCGTGAAACAATCATTGATCTGCTATCGTTTCTGAAAACAGATCCTGAGCTTAAGTTCACTTTCCTGACAGATATTACAGGTATCCATTACCCTGAGCAGGAAAAGCCGATAGGCATTATTTATCACCTGCACAGTTTAACAACTAATACCCGTATCAGGATCAAAGTGTTTTTAGAAGACACTGATGTGCACATTCCAACAGCTACTGTACTTTGGGATGGTGCTAACTGGATGGAACGCGAAACTTATGATTTTTTCGGGGTTATTTTTGATGGGCATCCTGATCTTCGTCGTATTTTGAACGTAGATGACATGACCGCTTTCCCAATGCGCAAGGAATTTCCGCTGGAAGATCCTAACCGTGTTGATAAAAAGGATTTCTATTTCGGAAGATAGTAAAATATAGAATTAAGAAATTGAGAATCGAGAAACAAGAGTTTGAGAATTAAGAAGTAAGATCAAGTCTTCATTCTGATTCCTGCCTTCCTTGCTCTTAGACGCTAATAACAATACTGATGCAAAATCATCCTGTATATACAGATAACGATCCGCAAAGCGAGCTATCGACCCTGAATCTGGGCCCAACGCACCCGGCCACCCATGGTGTGTTTCAAAACGTGCTCCAACTTGATGGCGAACGTATCGTTAGCGGTGTATCAACCATTGGTTATATTCACCGCGCATTTGAAAAAATTGCCGAACACAGGCCATTTTACCAGATCACTCCACTAACCGACCGTTTAAATTATTGCTCTTCGCCTATTAACAATATGGGATGGCACATGACGGTTGAAAAGCTTTTAAATATCCAAACTCCTAAACGTGTTGATTACCTGCGTGTAATTGTAATGGAGCTTGCCCGTATTGCAGATCACATTATCTGTAACGGTGTATTGGGTGTAGATACCGGCGCGTTTACAGGCTTCCTGTACATGATGGAGCACCGTGAAGCTATTTATGAAATATACGAGGAAGTTTGCGGCTCACGTCTAACAACCAATATCGGTCGTATAGGCGGATTTGAGCGTAACTTCAACAGCCGTGCTTTTGACAAACTTCGTGCGTTTTTAAAGAACTTTCCTAAAACCCTTAAAGAGTTTGAAAGCCTGTTTAACCGTAACAGGATCTTCGTTGACCGTACCCGTGATGTTGCTGCTGTATCTGCAGAAACAGCTTTAAGCTACAGCTGGACCGGCCCGCTTTTGCGTGCCGCGGGTGTAGATTATGACGTGAGGGCTATGAACCCATATTCATCATACGAGGACTTTGAATTTGAAGTACCAGTAGGTGATAATGGTGACGTTTACAGCCGCTTTTTGGTTCGTAATGAGGAGATGTGGCAAAGCTTAAGGATTATTGAGCAGGCATTAGCCAAACTTGATAAAGAACCAAGCGATATTTTCCACGCAGATGTACCTGAATTTTACCTGCCTCCGAAAGAGGAAGTATATAACAATATGGAAGCATTGATCTATCACTTTAAAATTGTGATGGGTGAAATTCCAACCCCAACTACCGAGGTTTATCATTCGGTTGAAGGTGCTAACGGCGAGCTGGGTTTTTACCTGGTTAATGATGGTGGCCGTTCGCCATACCGTTTGCATTTCCGCAGGCCAAGCTTCATCAATTACCAGATGTATGCGCCAATGAGCCGCGGTATGTTATTATCAGATGCTATTATTAACATGAGTAGTTTAAACGTTATAGCCGGAGAGTTAGATGCTTAGAGTTGACGAAGCTCAGGAACCGGTTGAATTTTCGCCGGAACTGATCACCAAATTTGATGAGATAGTTAGCCGTTATCCGCAGGGAAAACAAAAATCGGGTTTGTTGCCAATCCTTCACCTGGTACAGGCGGAGTTTGGTTGGGTAAGCGCGCCTGCAATGGATAAAGTTGCCGAATATTTAAGCATCCTGCCTATTGAGGTGTATGAGGTTGCTACATTTTATACCATGTATTTTTTACGCCCGCAAGGCAAGTACGTACTGGAAGTTTGCCGTACAAGCGGTTGCTGCCTGGTAGGTGCCGAAAAGATCATGGATCATATTGAAGAAACCCTTGGCGTAAAAGAAGGTGAAGTTACTCCCGACGGCTTATTTAGCTGGAGAGGGGTGGAGTGCCTTGCTGCCTGCGGTTTTGGCCCTGTATTACAAATTGGCCCTGAGTATACTTTTTATGAAAACCTGACCAACGAGTCGGTAGATAAATTGATCAGTGATTTAAAAGCGAAAGCTAAGAACTAAGCTATGGGACGGAAATTACTTTTAGAACATATAAACGTACCCGGCATCAATACATTTGATGTTTACCGCTCAAAAGGTGGCTATGCTTCTGTTGAGAAAGCATTAAAAACCATGTCGCCCGAGGCGATTGTTGAAGAGGTTAAAAAATCGGGCTTACGTGGCCGCGGTGGTGCAGGCTTCCCTACAGGTATGAAGTGGAGCTTTTTGGCTAAACCCGAAGGCGTAGCACGTTACCTGGTTTGCAACGGTGACGAATCTGAACCCGGTACTTTTAAAGACCGTTATTTGATGACCTATATCCCTCACTTATTAATTGAGGGTATGATTGTATCAAGTTTCGCGCTTGGTGCAAACACATCATATATCTACCTGCGTGGTGAAATGATGCCTCAGGTAAGGATCCTGGAAAGAGCTATTGCGGAAGCAAAAGCAAAAGGCTTTTTAGGTAAAAACATATTGGGCACCGGTTACGATCTTGAACTTTACGTTCAGCCAGGTGGTGGTGCCTATATCTGCGGCGAGGAAACCGCTTTGCTGGAGTCATTGGAAGGTAAACGTGGTAACCCACGCATCAAACCGCCATTCCCGGCTATTGCTGGCTTATATGGCTGTCCTACGGTTGTTAACAACGTTGAATCAATCGCGGCTGTTGTGCCTATCATTAACGAAGGCGGCGACGAGTATGCTAAAATAGGTATCGGTCGTAGTACTGGCACTAAATTGATCTCGGCAGGTGGTAACCTAAAAAAACCAGGAGTTTATGAAATTGAACTCGGTGTACCTGTTGAAGAATTTATTTATTCGGATGAGTATTGCGGTGGTATCGCCAATGGTAAACGCTTAAAAGCTGTTGTTGCGGGTGGTTCATCTGTGCCGATTTTACCGGCTAACCTGATCCTGAAAACCATCAATAACGAAGCCCGTTTGATGAGCTACGAGTCATTATCAGACGGTGGTTTCGTAAGCGGTACCATGTTAGGTTCTGGTGGTTTCATCGCTTACGATGAGGATGCCTGTATCGTACGTAATACCTGGAATTTTGCCCGTTTTTATCATCATGAAAGCTGCGGACAATGTTCGCCTTGCCGTGAAGGTACCGGTTGGATGGAGAAAGTATTACATCGCCTGGAGTATGGTCATGGCAAAATGAGCGATATGGACCTACTGGTTGATGTATCAAAGAAAATAGAAGGAAATACCATTTGTCCGCTGGGTGACGCGGCAGCATGGCCGGTGGCCAGCGCTATCCGCCATTTCAGGGATGAATTTGAATGGCACGTAACTAACGCGAGCGAGGCGACTTCAAGAAACTATGGTTTGGCACATTATGCTGATCCGTTGAAAGTTGTTGAGACCGCGTAAGAGATAAAAAGCGTCATTGCGAGGTACGAAGCAATCCCTAAAATACAGGGCGTACCTGCAAATCGGGGATTGCTTCGTTCCTCGCAATGACGGCAGTTTTCAGACTTGGGTTTGAAAACAAAAAGTTTTAGAAATTAACAAACGACGTTATTATTAAATGTCAATGAAAGTAACAATAGACGGAATAACCGTTGATGTAGAACCCGGGACAAGCATCCTGAATGCCGCAAGGCAGATAGGTGGCGATATTGTTCCGCCTGCAATGTGCTATTACTCTAAGCTGCAGGGCAGCGGCGGTAAATGCCGTACCTGTTTGGTTAAGGTTACCAAAGGATCTGAGAAAGATCCGCGCCCTATGCCTAAGCTGGTGGCTTCTTGCCGTACCGGTGTTATGGATGGTATGGAGGTACAAAATATCACTTCGCCTGAGGTTGTTGAAGCCCGTAAAGGTGTGGTAGAAATGCTGCTGATCAATCACCCGCTTGATTGCCCTGTGTGCGACCAGGCCGGCGAATGTCATCTTCAGGATCTTGGTTTTGAACATGGTGCTGCAAAAACCCGTTACGAGTTTGACCGCCGGACATTTGAAAAGATCGATATCGGTGATAAGATCCAGCTGCACATGACCCGTTGCATCCTTTGCTACCGTTGTGTGTTCACTGCTGATCAGATCACTAACACCCGTTTACACGGTATCCTGAACAGGGGCGATCATTCAGAAATATCTACCTACATCAGCAAAGCTGTTGATAACGATTTTTCTGGCAACGTGATTGATGTTTGCCCGGTAGGCGCTTTAACTGATAAAACTTTCCGCTTTAAAAACCGTGTTTGGTTTACCAAACCGGTTGAAGCGCACCGCGATTGCGATAAATGCTGTGGTAAAGTTACCTTATGGTATAAAGGTGAGGATGTGATCAGGGTAACAGGCCGTAAAGATGTTTATGGCGAGGTTGAAGAGTTTATCTGCAACACCTGCCGTTTCGATAAAAAGAAAACTGCCGATTGGGTAATTGAAGGTCCGCGTAAGGTATCTCATCAATCAGTGATCAGCGCTAACCATTACGAGTTTACACCACTGCCGGTTGTTAAAACCAACCCGGTATTGATGGAAGCTAATAAAGAACAATTTGAAAGGGAGACCCGCTTATAATGGAAACTACCGATTTAATATTCAGGATCGTACTGATCGTTGTGATTTTCGCTATCAGCCTGGTTGTAGCTATGTACTCAACCTATGCCGAGCGTAAAGTTGCCGCATTTTTCCAGGATAGGATAGGCCCTAACCGCGCCGGCCCCTGGGGTATTTTACAACCCCTTGCCGATGGTGGTAAAATGTTTTTAAAAGAAGAGATCATTCCAACCAATGCAACCGGTTTCCTGTTCATTGTGGGTCCTTCATTGGCTATTTTAACTGCTTGTATAGGTTCGGCCGTTATTCCATGGGGATCAGCTATTTCTATCGGCGGTCATACATTTGATCTGCAGGTTACCGATATCAACGTAGGTGTACTTTACATTTTTGGTGTAGTATCATTAGGCGTTTACGGTATTATGATAGGTGGCTGGGCATCAAACAATAAATATTCATTGTTAGGTGCTATCCGTGCCGCATCACAAAACATCAGCTATGAAATTTCGATGGGTTTATCTATCATCGCTTTGCTGATGCTTACCGGTACTTTAAGCCTTAAGGAAATTGCCGAACAACAACATGGCTTTGCCTGGAACGTTTGGAGACAGCCACTTGGCTTCCTGCTGTTCCTGGTGTGTGCTTTTGCCGAAACCAACCGTTCACCGTTCGACTTACCTGAGTGCGAAACCGAACTTGTAGGTGGTTATCACACCGAGTATTCATCAATGAAATTAGGTTTTTACCTGTTTGCCGAATATATCAACATGTTCATTTCATCGGCAGTAATGGCTACCCTTTACTGGGGTGGTTATAACTACCCGGGCATGGATTGGGTTGCCGCGCATGTGGGCCCAACTATCGGTCCGCTGATTGGTGTTGTGGTGTTATTTGGTAAGATATTCTTCTCTATCTTCTTCTTCATGTGGGTACGCTGGACAATCCCGCGTTTCCGTTATGACCAGTTGATGGATTTGGGTTGGAAAATATTAATTCCATTGGCTATTGCCAACATCGTGCTTACAGGCGTGATTAGTACATTACTTAAATAGATTGGAGTTTTAAAAAATGGAATCATTAAGCAATAAACGAAAAGTACTGGAAGTTAAGCCACTTAATTTTTTGGAGCGTGCTTACCTGCCGGCTATTGTAGGCGGTTTATCCACTACAATGAAACACTTTTTCAAAAAGCCGGTAACCATCAGCTATCCTGAAGAGAAGCGTGAATTTTCGGAAAACTTCCGTGGCATGCACTCTTTGAAGCGCGATGAGAACGGTAAAGAGCGTTGCACAGCTTGCGGCCTTTGCGCATTATCATGCCCAGCCGAAGCTATTACTATGACAGCTGCTGAGCGTCAGAAAGGTGAAGAGCACCTGTACCGCGAGGAGAAATATGCAGCAGTTTATGAAATCAACATGTTGCGTTGCATTTTCTGCGGTTTGTGTGAAGAGGCCTGCCCTAAAGAAGCTATTTATCTTGACGGTGATATTGTACCTTCTGACTATTTAAGGAAGGATTTTATTTACGGTAAAGACAAATTAGTAGAAGCACCCTTAAATCAATAAAGAAGTTTTATACCTTTGCCCTACCTAAAGGGTAAAGGTATTTTGTAAATAAAAACATGAGTACATTTTACTTCATCGCATTTTTGTCCATATTCTTTTCGATATTGGTAATCTCGGCCAAAAATCCGGTACATAGTATCCTTTATCTGATCCTTACCTTTTTTACTTTCACCATCCACTACATTTTGCTTAACGCTCAATTTTTGGCGATTGTAAATTTCATTGTATACATGGGCGCTATATTGGTATTGTTCCTGTATACGCTGATGCTGATCAACCTTAACAAGGAGTCGGAACCTGTAAAACCATTTATGGTTAAAGTAGCAGGTGTTTTTGGTGGTGGCATATTGGCTGTTGCTGTAGCATCATCACTTAAACTGATTGGAGCATCAAACCCTGTATTGTTACAAAACCCCGATCTGGGCCTTGTAAAAAACTTAGGTAAAGTATTGTTCAACGAATTTTTATTGCCATTTGAAGTGTCATCAGTACTGTTGCTATCGGCAATGGTAGGCGCGGTATTATTGGCCACTAAAGAAAAAGAACCTAAAGCAGCATAATGGAAAGTTTAACAAATACTATGCACGCCGTGCCGCTTAATCATTACATATTATTAAGCACCATCATTTTTGCTATAGGCGTAATGGGCGTATTAATTCGCCGTAATGCTATCGTGATCTTCATGTCGGTTGAGCTGATGCTTAACTCGGTTAACCTGTTGCTTACCGCATTTTCGGTATACAGGGGTGATGCTACCGGGCAAGTGTTCGTGTTTTTTATCATGGCGCTGGCCGCTGCCGAAGTTGCGGTAGGCTTAGCTATCATCGTGATGATTTACCGTAACACCAACTCAATTGATATCAACGTACTGAACAGATTAAAATGGTAGATCTGTGATTTCGGATTTCGGAGTTTCGATTTCGGATTTGATAAGTTCTAATAAATATTAAAAGCGTCATTGCGAGGTACGAAGCAATCCCCGGCTATACAGAGATGTTTGAAAGGGGTTACTTATTCCTGGTAATGATGGATCTGATAATTTAAAACGTATAACGTAACACGTAAAACGTACAACATCGAACATGGATAAATATATCTGGCTTATTCCTATATTACCGTTAGCCGGTTTTGTTATAAACGGACTTGGCCGTAATTCGTTATCAAAAAGCGTAATCGGCTTTATTGGCAGTTTAATCGTACTGGTATCATTTGGTTTAAGTCTTGCCGTTTTCTTCCAGGTAAAATCAACTGGTGTACCCATCAACGTTAACTACTTTACTTGGTTTGCGGTTGGTGCATTAAAATTCCCTTTCGCGTTTCTGATAGATCAGTTAAGTGCTATTATGCTGCTGATCATTACAGGCGTTGGTTTCCTGATCCACTTGTATTCTATCGGTTATATGCATGACGACGAAGGTTTCGGAAAGTTTTTTGCTTACCTGAACTTATTCGTTTTCTTCATGCTGTTACTGGTTTTAGGCTCAAACTATCTCATCATGTTTATTGGATGGGAGGGTGTAGGCTTATGCTCGTACCTGCTTATCGGTTTCTGGTTCACTAACCCGGATTATGCTGATGCCGCTAAAAAAGCTTTTGTGATGAACCGCATCGGTGACCTTGGCTTTTTATTAGGTATCTTCACTATAATTTACGTTTTCGGTAGTATCCAGTTTGCGGAGATCTTTCCAAAGGCGGCTACTATGAAATCAGGCGCAGGTCCGCTGTTAATAATTACCATATTATTATTTATCGGTGCCTGCGGTAAATCAGCGCAGTTACCATTGTTTACCTGGTTACCAGACGCGATGGCCGGCCCGACCCCCGTTTCGGCCCTGATCCACGCAGCTACCATGGTTACAGCTGGTATCTATATGATTGCCCGTTCAAATATCTTATATACTTTATCACCTTTTACCATGGAGCTGATAGCTTATATAGGTTTAGCAACGGCACTTATCGCGGCACTCATCGCGTTAACGCAAACAGATATTAAAAAGGTATTGGCTTATTCAACCGTATCTCAATTAGGGTACATGTTTTTAGGCCTGGGGGTTGGTGCTTATACCGGTGCTTTCTTCCACGTGTTAACACACGCTTTCTTTAAAGCTTTATTATTCCTTGGTGCAGGTTCTGTGATCCACGCGATGAGCGGCGAGCAGGATATGCGTAAAATGGGCGGCTTGAAAGGAAAGATCAAAGTTACTTTCGGCACTATGCTGATCGGTACTATTGCTATTGCCGGTATCCCTCCGTTTGCAGGTTTCTTCTCAAAAGATGAAATATTGGCACATGCTTATGTACATAACCCGGTATTCTGGGCAGTAGGTGCATTTACAGCATTGCTTACTTCTTTCTATATGTTCAGGATGATGTACCTTACTTTCTACGGAAAGTTCCGTGGTACGCATGATCAGGAACACCACTTACATGAGTCGCCTCCAACTATATTGGTTCCATTGATCATATTAGCTATTCTTTCTATAGTAGGTGGTTTCATCGGTATACCGGAAGTTATGGGCGGACATCACGAACTGGAGCACTTCCTGGCGCCTGTATTTGCAAAATCAACAGAGATTATGGGTGAGCACCATATGGCTGCCAGCCTTGAATGGGGATTAATGGGGGCGTCAGTTGCTTTGGCTTTAGCTGCTATGCTTTATGCCTATGTTAAATATGCTAAAAATGGCAGTGTACCGGTTGCTGATACTGAGGAGCGTCCTGCACTCACCAGCCTTTCGTACCACAAGTTTTACCTGGATGAGCTTTACGACCTGATTGTTCGTAAACCGCTTGACTGGCTTTCAACCTTCTTCTATAATGTAATAGACAAATTAGGTATTGATGGTTTGGTGAACGGGATTGGCCGTGGAACAATTGAAACCAGTAAAGGTCTGCGTTTGCTGCAAACCGGTAATGTGGGTTTCTACATATTCATCATGGTACTGGGAATTATCGCAGTACTCCTGTATAGCGTATTTGGATTAACTAAAATATAAACGATAAGCGTTTAGCAACATAAAAATGACCGTTAGTATATTACTTTTTTTGCCAATAGTTGCCGCTGTTATAACTGCCCTGCTTAAAAACGGGATAGCTAAACATGCAGCATTATTTTTCTCTGTTGCCCAACTGGTAATAGCGCTTATATTTTTAAGCAAGTTTGTTCCGGATGCATCAACCCAGTTTGTTATTGATGTGCCATGGATCAGCAGTTATGGAATTTACTTTAGTGCCGGTATCGACGGCATCAGCATGGTGCTGGTTTTATTAACCACAGTACTTGTGCCTTTAATTATTTTAACAACCTATCAGCATCAATATAAAAATGAAGGCGCTTTTTATGGCCTTATTTTATTTATGCAGGCAGGTATGCTGGTTGTGTTTACCGCCCTCGACGGATTTTTATTTTACGTTGGATGGGAAGCCGCACTAATCCCTATCTATTTTATATGTGCCCTTTGGGGAGGCGAAAACCGTATTCGTATCACTATCAAGTTTTTCATCTACACATTTGCGGGTTCGCTGTTTATGCTGGTTGGTATTATCTACCTGTACCTGCAATCGCCTGATAAAACATTCGACATCCATAATTTCTATAAAATGACTTTGGATGTAAAACACCAGAGTTGGGTATTCTGGGCGTTTTTCCTGGCCTTTGCTATCAAAATGCCTTTGTTCCCTTTCCACACCTGGCAGCCGGATACTTATACCGAAGCGCCATCAGGCGGTACCATGATGTTATCGGGTATCATGCTTAAAATGGGTATTTACGGTGTTATCCGCTGGATGATTCCAAATGCTCCACTTGGTTTCTTCCATTTTCAGGCTTTGGCCATGATCCTTGGTGTTATAGGTGTAGTATATGCTTCAATTATTGCCTTTAAACAAAAAGATGGTAAACGCCTTGTTGCTTACTCATCAATAGCACACGTTGGTTTAATTGCTGCCGGTATTTTTGCATGGAACATTGCCGGTGTTCAGGGTGCCATGATCCAGATGCTGAACCACGGTATCAACGTTGTTGGTATGTTCTTTATCTGGGATATCATCAGCCGCAGGTTAAATACCCGCGAGATTGACCAGCTTGGCGGTATTGCTAAGGTGGCTCCAAGGTTTGCAATAGGTTTCCTTATTATATTACTGGGGACAGTAGGCTTACCGCTTACCAATGGTTTTATCGGCGAGTTCTTATTGCTGAAAGGTGTATTTGATTTTAGTGTACAGCATTATGTAAACCTGGTATTAGCAATTGTAGCTGGTCTTACTATTATTTTCGGAGCGGTTTATATGTTACGCATGTACAAAAATGTAATGCAAGGCGAAACCAACCCGCTTACAACCACCTTTGCTGATGTTAGCGGTACCGAAAAGTTTACCCTGTGTTTAATTTGTGTACTTGTAATTGCATTAGGTATTTATCCTCAGCCTATTCTGCATATATCTGAGGCTGCGGTTACGCAGTTGGTAAACCAGATAGGTTCAAAGTTTACAATGTAGGTTTAAGATTTTAAAGAAAAGAATGAATACTATAATCATCATATCTGTTTTACCTATAGTGCTTCTGTATTTAGGGTTATATAAAGCGCAAAAGGCTTTGCTTCCGGTTACCGTTATAGGCTTACTGGCTGCTTTGGCTTGCGCAATTTGCCAATGGACTGCAAAAGACACAGCCGCGCCGATTTATACCGGCATGCTGTTGTTCAATAATTTTTCTGTTGTATTTTCAAGTGTTACCATCGTATCAACTATACTGATCCTGTTATTGTCAAAAGGTTACTTTGAGCGTATTAGCAGGCATACTGCCGAATATTATGCCATTATCCTGTTTTCATTAGCAGGTATCATCGTAATGGTATCTTTCAATAACCTGGTGATGTTGTTTATCGGCATCGAGATCATGTCGGTTAGCTTATACATCCTCGCAGGTATTAAAAAGAGCGATTTCGCATCAAATGAGGCAGCTTTGAAATACTTTTTAATGGGTGCTTTTTCAACAGGCTTTTTATTGTTTGGTATGGCCCTGTTATACGGATCATCTGGTTCGTTCAATATGGACGCTATCAGGGAATATGTGGTTAACCACCCTCATATCGACCCGATGTTCTACACAGGTATAGCGCTTTTAATTGTAGGTTTATGCTTTAAAGTAGGCGCTGCTCCATTCCATTTCTGGACTCCGGACGTATATGAAGGGGCGCCAACATTGATCACTGCATTCATGTCTACAGTGGTTAAAACTGCAGGCTTCGCGGCATTTCTGCGTTTGTTCTCTGCCTGCTTCCAACCATTATCTGATTTCTGGACACCAATATTATTGGTAATTACCATTATCACTTTATTTATCGGTAATATCACCGCGCTGTATCAGCAAAGCTTTAAGAGAATGCTTGCGTTTTCGAGTATCTCACACGCAGGCTACTTGTTATTTGCAATAGTATCATTAGGTGCTGCTTCAGGTAACTCGGTATTCGTATATGCTACGGCTTATTCAATTGCTTCAATTATAGCATTTGGTGGTTTGATATTAGTACAACAGCAAGGCGGAAGCGATAACTTTGAAAGCTTTAACGGGCTTGGCAAAAGGAACCCTTTCCTGGCATTTGTATTAACCGTTGCTATGTTGTCATTGGCGGGTATCCCGCTTACTGCAGGATTTATTGGTAAGTTCTTCATGTTTTCGGGAGCGGTAAGCCGTTACCATATCGGTTTGGTTATTATAGCTGTAATTAATGCTATCATTAGTATTTTCTACTATTTCAGGGTTATTATAGCGATGTATTTCCGTGCCGACGAGCGCGCTGAACTTACAGTGCCGGTTTACTACAAAGTTGTATTCGCACTATCAGCCCTGGCTACAATTCTTATTGGTGTTTATCCCGATCTTATAGCCCGTTTCATATAATCAGTAATGATAACTGCAAATTGATATAATATTTGTAGTTTTACAGATATAGTGAATGGAAAGTTTTTGGGAATACCTTCAAAATTTAACTGACGCTCAATCCATAATAAGCAGGGGTGGTTTTTATCTCTTGCTTATTGTTGTTTTTGCTGAAACCGGTTTATTTTTCGGTTTCTTTTTGCCCGGCGATTACCTGCTGTTTATGGCCGGTTTACTATGTGCGGCGGGTAAGGTTGATGTATCTATAACCACATTGGTACTATCGTTAATAGGGGCCGGCATATTAGGGAATTTTACCGGTTATTGGTTCGGTTACCGAACGGGGCCGGTGTTATTCAATAAAAACGACTCGCTCTTTTTCAAGAAGCGCTACGTAGTGTTAGCAAGCGAATTTTACAACAAGCATGGGGGGATGGCGCTTATTTTAGGGAGATTTTTCCCTATAGTTAGGACATTTGCTCCTATATTTGCAGGAGTGGTTAAGGTTGATATCAGGAAATTTTCGATCTACAACCTTATCGGCAGCGTAACCTGGGTGTGCGTATTTACTTTAAGTGGTTTTTTTTTAGGGCGAAGGTTCCCGCAATTGAAAGATTATTTGCAATATATCATACTTGGATTAATTGTAGTTACAACAATTCCGCTGGTTATTGCTTATCTTAAGAAGAAATTTACCGAGAAGGGCGAATAAACTGATTAGTTAATAATTTTATATAATAAAAAAATAAATGAGTACTCAACATCCTTGGCACCAGGTTTCACCAGGTGATAATATTCCTGAAGTAGTAAATGCTATCATTGAAATCCCTAAAGGTTCAAAAGCAAAATATGAAATTGACAAGGAATCGGGTTTGTTAAAGCTTGATCGTGTGTTGTTTTCATCTGTAATGTATCCTGCTAACTACGGCTTTATCCCTCAAACTTATTGCGACGATAAAGACCCTTTGGATATCCTTGTACTTTGCTCAATTGACGTTTTCCCAATGTCAATCATCGAGGCTAAAGTGGTAGGTGTAATGCACATGGTTGATAACGGCGAGCAGGACGATAAGATTATTGCAGTAGCTAAGAACGATATGTCGGTAAATTACATCAATGATTTAAATGAGCTGCCTCCGCACGCTATGACAGAGATTGTTCGCTTTTTTAAAGATTACAAAAAATTGGAAGGTAAAAACGTAACTATAGAGCATCTGTTAGGCGTACGTTATGCCCACAAAGTGATTAACGAAAGTTTGGAGCTGTACAAATCGACGTTCCCTGTTTATCAATCATAAAAAATAAATGGACCCCGCACATTACGAGATTAGTTTATTTTACATTTTCGCTACCATATTTTTGGTTTTACTCAATGGCTTCTTTGTAGCCGCGGAGTTTGCCATGGTGAGGGTTCGGGGTTCGCAGATAGAAATTAAGGCCAAAGGCGGCAGTGGCGTAGCCAAAGTTGCCCGGGGCATACTACATAATTTAGATGGTTACCTGGCTGCCACGCAGCTGGGTATTACCATTGCTTCACTGGCCCTTGGTGTGGTGGGTGAAGAGGTTGCCACTAACCTTGTTATCCGCGCCTTCCTGGGTGTAGGTATAACCCTTTCTCCGGGTTATATTACTGCCAGTCACATCTTAGCCTTCAGTTTTATTACCATTATGCATATTGTTTTTGGTGAGCTTGCGCCTAAGTCGTTAGCTATCCAAAAATCTGTGCGTACAGTAATGGCTGTTTCATTGCCGCTGAGGTTCTTCTTTGTGGTTTTCAGGCCATTTATATGGGTGCTGAATAACTTTGCCAATTTCATTCTGAAACTGTTGGGTATAAGCGCTGTTGAAGGCGGAGAAACACATCACAGTTCTGAAGAGTTGCAATACTTGTTGGAGCAGGGTAAAGAAACCGGCGCGCTTGATTCAAATGAGCACGAACTGATCCAGAATGTGTTTGATTTTAACGAGCGTGTTGTGAAGAATATCATGGTGCCCCGTACTAAAATTTCGGGTGTTGATATCGCTTCAACAAAAGAAGAGTTATTAGATATGATCATCGATGAGGGATACTCGCGTATGCCCGTTTATGATGATGTAATTGATAAAATCATTGGTATTGTACATGCCAAAGATATTTTGCCGCTACTGGCCCGTAATGAGGAGATTGTTCTGAAAGACATTATCCGTAAACCATACTTCATCCCTGAAACAAAGAAGATCAACGATCTGATGGCCGAGCTGCAGCAGAAACGCATTCAGATAGCCATTGTGCTTGATGAATTTGGCGGCACCGCCGGTATGGTTACGTTGGAAGATATCGTAGAAGAGCTTGTTGGTGAGATCCAGGATGAGTATGACGAGGAAAAGCCTATTGTTGAAAAGGTAAATGAACGTGAGTTTATAGTTAACGCCCTTGCATCTATTTACGATGTGAACGAGCACCTTCCGCATGATTTGCCCGAGGATGGTGATTTTGATACCGTATCCGGCTGGCTTGGCGATATCTTCGGAAAGATCCCGGATGTTGGCGAGCAAAAGGAATCTAATGGGTATAATATCACTGTACTAAAAAAATCCGACCAAAATATCGAATCAGTTAAACTCGAATTACTGATAAATGAAGAAGATGCAGTAGATTTACATTAATCTGCTTACCATAATGCAACTTTTTTATACACCTGATATCGATGCCTCGCATCCCCAATACTTTCTGAGCGAAGAAGAAAGCAAACACGCCATACGTGTGCTGCGCCTTGAAGTGGGCAATGAGGTGCAGTTAATTGACGGCCGCGGAGGCCTTTATACTGCTCAAATTCATGATGCGCATCCTAAGCGAACCATTCTTAAAATAACATCGGTAAGCACCGAATTTGAAAAACGGAACCATTACCTTCATATAGCGGTTGCCCCAACTAAAAATATCGAACGCCTGGAGTGGTTTTTGGAAAAAGCCACAGAGATAGGTATCGATGAAGTATCGCTGATCATCACCCAGCGATCGGAACGTAAGGAAGCCAAGGTTGAGCGTTTAAATAAGATTGTTACCGCTGCAATCAAACAATCCCTTAAAGCATACCATCCTGTATTAAATGAACCGGTTACGTTAAACCAGTTGCTTGATAAGCCTTTTGATGGTCAAAAGTTTATTGCCCACTGCGAGCCCGGAGAAAAGCTTAACCTGAAAGACGAACTGGTGCTTAATGGGCGTTATTTAATATTGATAGGTCCCGAGGGGGATTTCGCCCCGGCAGAGATAGAGAAGGCTTTAGGTAACGGTTTTAAACCAATATCTTTAGGTACAAGCCGCCTGCGTACAGAAACTGCCGCACTGGAAGCCTGCTTTGAGGTGAATTTTTTAAATAGGATATGAAAAGGATAAGGGTAGCATTGGTTGTTGTATTTGCAGCTATAGCGATGAGCAGCTTTAATGCGCCTGCTTATAAAATTGCCCGGCTTAAATACAGTGGCGGCGGCGACTGGTATGGCGACCGCACGGCGCTACCCAACCTGATCAAGTTTTGCAACGAAAACCTCAAGACTAATTTTGATGATGATGACGAAGTAGTGGAAGTAGGGAGTGCTTCGTTATTCAATTACCCGTTTACTTTTATGACAGGGCATGGCAATGTGATCTTCTCCGATCAGGAAGCCCGCAATCTTCGCAAATATCTTACAGGCGGTGGTTTTTTGCATATTGATGACAACTATGGTCTTGATCAATACATCCGCCCGCAAATGAAAAAAGTATTCCCCGAGCTTGACTTTGTGGAGCTACCTGTAAATCATCCCATTTACCATCAAAAATACGACTTCCCCAATGGCCTGCCCAAAATTCATGAGCATGATGGCAAGCGTGCGCAGGGATTTGGCTTAATATACAAAGGCAGGCTGGTTTGTTTTTACACCTATGAGTGCGATTTAGGCAACGGTTGGGAAGATTATGGTACTTATGCCGGCGACACCCAGGAAGCCCGTCAGAAAGCCTTAAAAATGGGCGCAAATTTAATTCAGTATATCTTCACTCAATAGCCACCGGTTTTACCTGCGGCTTTCTATCCGACAATTTTTTTCCTGCACTGTCAATTAAGGGTTGAGTTTACCCGTAGGATCGCCGTGGATAAAATTTATATGCTTAGTTTTATATCAACGCCAGTCAATTTATGTATCGGCTGTGTAGCAAACCGTCCCTTTTGCAGATCAAGTATTAATGGCTGGTAATGGATTAATCAGTGTGTTATTATAATTTCCTGATAGTTAATTTTAACAGGAGGGAAAATATGAATAAAATAAAGGTTAATCGTTTTACCCCCGGTTGATTTTAGTAAGGATAATTTGAAATAAGGGATTTGAATATCGCTAATACCAGCGAAGTAAAGATAGTAATTACAAGGTTTGTTATAGAAGTTATTGTAAATGAGTTATTTGTGTAGTGATGTTGCATTGGCTGCTTTGCATCTGCCCGAATAGAAATTAAGGCCTCTATTAATTACCGGAAGAGGCCGCAATTAAAAAACATATTGATAAACCCCGGAAGATTGGGCCTGTAAAAGAAAGGTGGTAATGTGTTTTTATTTGATTGTCATGGTTTTAAATGTGCGATAATAACATTTTTGTAAAGAACGCAACGTGATTTTGAGGTATTTGTTGTTTCTACACATTTTTTTTACGAACTTACTTTCTTAATTAACAATATTAACTTTTATGAAGAAACATTTACTAACAATCCTGTTGTTATGTACTTGTATTACCCTTGGTTTTGCTCAAAACCGGGTTATTACAGGTAAAGTAACAGATCAGAAGGACAGCTCGCCCTTACCTGGGGTAAGCGTAACCGTAAAAGGTGTTACGGGGGTGGGCACCCAAACCGATATTAACGGTAGCTACAAGCTTAGTGTGCCGGCAACAGCAAAAATTTTGACTTTTAGTTTTTTAGGATATCTCCCTAAGGAAGTCGCTATAACCGGAACATCGGTTGATGCGCAATTAGGTGCCGATTCGAAGCTGCTTAATGAGGTTGTAGTTGTGGGGTATGGAACACAAAGCAAACGTTCATTAACAGGATCCGTTTCAAAAATCAAAGGCGGTGATATAGAAAATATTCCGGTACCAAGTCTTGAATCGGCTATACAGGGCCGTAGTCCGGGTGTATATATCCAGGCTCAAAACGGTAAATTGGGGCAGGGCATCCAGGTTCGTATCCGTGGTGCGTCTTCTGTATCCGCAGGTAATCAGCCATTGTATGTAATAGATGGTATGCCCATTACGGTTGATGATTTTTCGACCAATGGCGCATCAACCAACCCGTTGGTTGATTTGAACCAAAATGATATCGAATCTATCGACATCTTAAAAGATGCATCCGCGGCAGCCATTTACGGTTCAAGGGCATCAAATGGTGTGGTTTTGGTTACTACCAAAAAAGGTAAAGCGGGTTCTACAAAAATCACTTATAATCAATACTACGGTTTTAGCAAGCCAACGGGCGAGCGTAAATTTTTAGATGCGCAGCAGTATGTTACTTTATTAAGAGAAGCAGGTACGGCAGGCGGCTACTCATCAGCAACTATTGAAAGCAGGCTGCTACGTTACTCGGCCGGTAATGATGATTATAAAACTTACAAAGTAAATACCGATTGGCAAAAGCAGATCATTCAGCATGCCCCGGTACAAAATTATAATCTTGTTTTTTCCGGAGGTACGGAAAAGACCAAGTTTTATATTTCGGGCACGTATAACGATCAAAAAGGCTGGATCCTTAAAAATCAGATTAACCAATATAGCTTACGTACTAATATCGAAAACCAGGCCAACAGTTGGTTAACTATAGGGGCCAACCTGAGTGTTTCACGTACCCAGAACCATCGTTTGGATAATGACAACGCGTTTTCGACACCGGAGCAAATTGTGGCCCTGGCGCCAATAACCCCTGTTATCGATCCACGTACTGGTTTATTAAGCGGTGCGCTTGACCCAGCCACAGGTAATCCTAACGGTAACTTCCCAACTTATTTTAACCCTTTGCTGAATTCAGAAAGCAGTTATTTTATCACTACCGATTACCGCAACCTTGGTAACGTTTTTGGCGAGATAAAATTAATGCCGTCGTTAACCTTTCGGTCAGAGGTTGGTATGGATATCTTAAATTCTACTGAAGATAGTTATGCAGGAAGTTTAACCCTGCGTAACTCGGGTACAGGAAATGGTGTGGGTTTTAATTCATCAGTTACATCGCTGAATTTTAACACCAATAACTTTTTACATTTCCTAAAAGACATCGATAAAAGTAATATCGACGCGGTAGGTGGTATGACTTACCAAAGACAGCAGAACGATCTCAACTCTATCAACGGTCAGCAGTTCCCTTCAGACGCTTACAAAAAGCTGAACAGCGCGGCTGATATTACCGGCGCGGCATCAAATTCAACAAGCTACTCACTGCTTTCATATTTTGCCAGGGCCAACTATAAATATGATGATAGATACCTCTTAACATTAAGCGGCCGTATCGACGGTTCGTCAAGGTTTGGAGCTAATCACCGTTATGGTTTCTTCCCGGCAGGTTCTGTTGGTTGGGTATTGTCTCAGGAGGAATTTATGAAAAACCAAAAGCTGGTATCTGAACTGAAACTGAGGGCCAGCTATGGTTTAACAGGTAACTCTGAAATTGGTAATTTCCCTTCGCGTGGTTTATTTTCGGCATTTGGTTATGCCGGGGTAGCCGGTGCGAGGCCAACACAATTACCAAATCCTAATTTGAAATGGGAAACAACGGCTACCACCAACCTTGGTGTGGATGTAGGCTTTTTTAATGGCCGTTTATCTGGTTCATTTGAGGTTTACCTGAAAAAAACCAAAGACCTTTTGCTAAACGTACAGGTACCAGCTACATCAGGTTTTACAACAATAACTCAAAACCTGGGTAAACTGCAAAATAAAGGTTTGGAAATTCAAATCGACTCTAAAAACCTTGTTGGTAAGGTTACATGGTCAACAAGCTTTAACTTTTCTATTAATCGTAATAAGATCACCGACCTTAAAGGACAGATCCTGCTTGGCGGCGGCGATCAGGTTAACCGTGCTATTGAAGGCCAGCCGCTTGGCATTTTTTATACTGCTGAGTTTGCCGGTGCCGATCCTAAAAATGGCGATGCGCTTTATTATAAGAATACTGATCTCGGAAATGGTAAAAGAGACAGAACTACTACAAATGATTACAATCAGGCGGTACCTGTAGTGGTAGGTGATCCAAATCCTAAATATCTGGCCGGTTTAAATAACTCGGTTTCTTATATGGGTTTTGATTTCAGCTTTTTATTACAACAGGTTCACGGAAATAAGATCTATAATGGTGGTGGTCAGTACATGTCAACCGGTTTTAGCAACGGTTTTGATAACCAAACTATTGATCAGCTTCAATCCTGGACAAAAGCCGGGCAAATTACCAATGTGCCTCAGGCCCGGTTGTTTGGCGGTAATGGTATAAGTCCAAGCTCAAGGTTTTTAGATGACGGATCATACATTCGTTTGAAGAATGTTGTTTTGGGTTATAATTTCCCTAAGGCATGGGTTAGTAAAATCAAACTGTCGAGCATTAGGGTTTATGCACAGGCAACCAACTTAATTACATGGACAAAATATAAAGGTTGGGACCCTGAGTTAAACTCAGATGCTTTTTCGGGCAACATTACACAAGGTTATGACTTTTATGCCGCTCCGCAGGCTAAAACAATAACTTTTGGATTAAACGTAGGATTTTAATTTAAGCTGACAGAGATGAAAAAAACTAAATATACAATCATAGCATTAAGCTCGTTACTGGTGCTATACAGTACCGGTTGCCAAAAGCAACTGGATATAAAGCCAAAAGATACAGTTGAGCAGGATCAGGCTATTAAAACATCAAAAGATGTTCAGGGTGTGCTTATTGGAGCTTACACAGCAGCAGCCCTTAGGGGATTATATGGTGGCAGGGTAATGTCAACCAATGATTTTTTAGCTGATGACGGCGATTTCTCCTACTTCGGCACTTTTTCCGAATACACCGAGCTTTCAAATAAAACCATCACCGTTAATAATTTCTTTGTTGAAGGGGTATGGGATGCAGGTTTTAACGCCATTAACGTATGTAACAACGTTTTGGCTAACCTGAATTTGGTTGACGCCGCTAACAAAGACAGGGTTGAGGGTGAAGCTAAATTTTTACGCGGTCTTGCCTATTTTGACCTGGCCCGTTGTTTTGGCAAAGCATGGAATGATGGAACACCAACATCAAACTTGGCGGTGCCTATAGTTTTAGCTCCTACAACAAGCATTCCGGGTATTCAGCGGGTATCGCGTAATACAGTGGCGGAAGTTTATGCACAGGCGATATCTGACCTTCTGGTTGCAGAAGCAAAGCTTAACAGTGATCCAAGTCCTGGGTCAAGAACTCCTTATGCTGATTCTTTTGCAGCATCAGCGATCCTTGCGCGCATTTATCTTACCCAGGAAAAGTTTGCAGATGCTGAAACAGAAGCAACAAAAATCATAAGCTCGGGTGCATTTTCATTAGTGAGTGATTTCGGAAGCGAATTTCAGCACCCTACGCAGCCTACCCGTGTGTTCAATAGCACCGAAGATATTTTCGCGATCCAGATTTCTAACCAATCAGGATTTAATGCTTTGAACGAAGTTTTCGCAAGCGCCGATTTTGGTGGCCGTGGCGAAACGGTGATCAACGATCAGCATTTTGCAAGATATGAGGCCGGCGATAAAAGGGCAGAGGAGTTTTATAACGATGGCTCTGATAACTTTACTTCAAAGTTCAATAACCTTTTTGGTAACGTTATAGTTGTGCGCCTGGCCGAAATTTACCTGATAAGAGCCGAAGCGCGGATCAGAAAGTCTGCGCCGGATTTAACAGGTGCTGCACAGGACATTAATATTGTGAGGAACAGGGCTAAATTGGCTAACACAACCGCGAATACAGCCGCCGCCTTATTTACCGTCCTTAAACACGAACGCCGCGTAGAACTTGCATTTGAAGGCTTCAGGTTATGGGATTTGAAACGTTACAAAGAAACAACTGAAACAACAGATGAGGATGGAAATGTGGTTGCCTCTTTCCCATGGAATTCACCTAAATTAATATTTCCGATTCCTAAACGCGAACGCGATGCTAATCCCAGCTTAACGCAAAACGAAGGGTATCAATAGTAGTAAATTTATTAAAAGTATATATCCCGGTGACGTTTCGTCACCGGGATTTTTTTATAAAAACAAAATCTAACCAAAACCTAAAACACCATGGAAGATGAACAAATACTTGCAGCCCTGAATGCACATTGGCAGGCATCAGCAGCCGGTGATATCAATGCGGAACATGATATTTATGATAACGATGTAATTTGCGATTACCCGCAGTCGGGCGAGCGAATTTTTGGACGGGCTAATTTGCAGACTTTGCGAGGGCATCATCCAGGTAAACCGTCAGGCTTTCGTGTCAGGAGGATCCTGGGGAGCGGGGATACCTGGATTACCGAATATACCATTAACTATCAGGATAAGCCGGCATACACAGTAAGTATTATGGAGTTTCGTGAGGGGAAGGTAATACACGAAACACAATATTTTGCCGATCCCTTTGAGGCACCTGCGTGGCGAAGCCAATGGGTTGAGCCAATTGACGGATAACATACTGGGGCATACCTGAGGCAATGAATGGGCTATAAAACAAACAAGGCCTCTCATTTCTGAAAAGGCCTTGCATGTATTATGTTTTAAAAATTATCTTGCTTTAAAAGGTTTTGCCTTTTTTACCGGATAATGAGGTTTACCATTAGGGTTAATTTCAGGAGCACCTACCAGGGTCATCGCGCAACGGAAACCAACTTCGGCACTTGATTCATCCTGATCCATGAAACGGCGGGTAGCTGGGTTTAACCAGTAGGCCATATCGTTCCATGAGCCGCCTTTGTACACTTTAGAGTGGTCGTTAACCAGTGTTGTTGTACCGTAAAGGGCTTTGTTAACTTCATCTTTTTCGCCCCTTGCATCAGGGTTATAAGCTTTACCTGAGTTTTTAGGCAACAATGAATCAACCGGAAGCGAACCTGTTTGCGTAGTTGCAAGCGGCGCGTTTGGATTAGCACTTTGCGCAGCTGTAGTTTGCTGTTGTAAGGCCAAAAGCTCGCTATATTTTAATTTTTTGTTAGCATGTGCAGGATCCTTGATCGGCTTGCCATATTTATCTTTAGCATAAAGGCCTTTGCTTGGATCTGAAAGACGTTTGTTGGTAAACTCGTTACCACGGAAAGGGTTAAAGTCTTCGAACTCTTCAAATGATGTTTGACGGTAGGTATCGGCAACCCACTCGTTAACGTTACCTGCCATGTTATACAAACCAAAATCGTTTGGAGCGTAAGAACGTACAGGAGCTGTAATGTCGGCTTTATCATTCAGGTAACCGCCAACACCTGCGTTGTCACCGCTGCCACGTTTAAAGTTAGCCATGATCAAACCGCGGGTTTTGCTTTTTGCCGAACGTACACCCATACCATTCCAGGTATACATTTTGCCGTCGTCGATATTTTCAAATTGGGTGTTACCTGCAAGTGCTAATGCGGCGTATTCCCATTCGGCTTCTGATGGTAAACGGTAAGCTTGTTTCAGGATACCATCTTCCATACGTACCGGCCTAACGGCTTTACCGCCTTTACCTGTACCTGCCTGGGCGTTAGGGCTCAGGTTAGGCATCATTTTTTTACCATCAATGCCTGCTCCTGTCATCTGACCGTTCAGATAAATATCGGTATTGAAAGGCTGGCCGTTAATTGCAGCACCGGCATCGCCACCGCCACCTTTTTTGCCCTGATCTTTCCACGCTACAAGTTTACCGGTTTCACGTAAAATGTTTTCGTTTGTACGGTCGGTACGCCATGCGCAATAAGCCTGTGCCTGATCCCAGGTTACACCTACAACGGGATAATCCTGAAAAGCCGGGTGACGCAGATAGTTATCTACATAAGGCTCATTATATGATAATGGGCGGCGCCAAACCAATGTATCAGGTGTTGCGTTGTAATATAATTCGCGGTCCTGAGGAAAAGTAATATTGATCCAGTGCAGGTAATCAAGCCAATCCTGGTTTGATACTTCCGTTTCGTCCATGTAAAAAGATGGTACGGTAACCCTGCGACGTACGTTGTTATAATCGTAAGTAATGTCCTGATCTGCGCTGCCACCCATAACAAAGGTACCGCCTTCAATAGGCACCAATCCTGGGCCCGGAGAAGGATGACTTTGCCTGAAACGCTCGTAACCGCCGTTGTTTTTGTCGTTATAAGTTATACCCGTTTTTTGCGATTGCTCACGTTTACTGCAGCTGCTAAGCACGGCCCCTAAAGCCAACAATCCCAAAGCAGTTTTAGTAAAAAGTATTTTCATATTTTTACAGTTCTAATGTGTGGTAAATTTATAAAAAATTGGATACGTTGCTTACGCTCGTAAATCATTATTTATAAATAAATAGTACAGTTATCAGGGGTTTTAACGAAAAATTGATGAAATTAGTTGCGTTGATTTGAATTTTTGATTTAACTTTCAACAAATGGGATGTAACATAAAACAGGCAAAGCACGTTAGTATTACATACCATATAATAGAATTTTGCAACCTAACTCCTACAAATGAAGCTTTTTACATTTCGAGGCCTTGCTTTCATTACCCCCCTTTTAATACCTCTTGCTGCTTCGGCACAAACCAATACCAATGGGAGTAACATTAATGCAATCCCTACCGAAGTACCTTTTTTAAATATTTCGCCCGATTCGCGTTCGGGAGCAATGGGGGATGCTGGTGTGGCACTTTCTCCGGATGTAAATGCAAATTTCTGGAACCCTTCAAAACTTGCATTCCTGGAAAGTAACGACGCGTTATCGGTATCATACAGCCCATGGTTAAGGCATTTGGTGCCTGATATCAGCCTGTCGTATTTAAGCTACGCCCATAAAATTGATGAGCGCAATACTTTAGGCGCCTCGCTCCGGTATTTTAATTATGGTTCCATCCAGCTTACCGATGATAATACCAACGATCAGGGCACCTATACGCCTAATGAGTATTCGTTAGATGTTTCATTTGCCCGTAAGTTTGGTGATAATTTTTCATTAGGCTTAACCGCGCGGTATATTCACTCTAATATTTCAAGCATATCGTTTGCTACCGGCTCAAGTCAGGCAGCAAAAGCGGGTAATGCCTTTGCCGCCGATGTTTCACTGTATTACACGGCACCTTATGGTGATGGTAACCTTTTTGCCTTTGGAACACACATATCGAACATTGGTACCAAAATCAGCTACAGCGATGTAGGTAATAAATATTTTTTACCGGCCAACCTCAAACTGGGTGTAGCCAATACATGGCAGTTGGATGATGTTAATGAGTTTACTGCAACTTTTGATATCAATAAACTGTTGGTGCCTACTCCACCTCTGCGTGACCAGAATGGTAATATCATCAAAGGCAAGGATGACAATGTATCGGTACCTGCCGGTATTTTTCAATCATTTGGCGATGCACCGGGTGGTTTCAGTGAAGAGCTGAAAGAGATCAGCTTTTCGCCAGGTGTTGAGTATTGGTACAATAAACAGTTTGCGTTAAGGGCAGGCTATTTTTACGAAAACCCTAACAAAGGAGATAGGCATTATCTTACCATGGGCTTAGGATTTAAGTATAGCGTTTTTGATTTCGACTTTTCATACCTGGCGGCCAGCCAGCAAAATAGTGCCCTGGCCAATACTTTGCGCTTCTCTTTGTCGGCAAGTTTTGGTGGCACAACAAATGCTTCAAGAAGATAATGGGTAAAATTAAGGTAGGGTTTGGGTTTGATGTACATCAGTTAAAAGAAAATCACCCGTTTGTTTTAGGCGGAGTAAAGCTTGAGCACTATGCGGGTGCCTATGGTCACTCAGATGCCGACGTATTGTTACATGCTATTTGCGATGCCCTGCTCGGGGCGGCAAATCTGCGTGATATTGGTTTTCATTTTTCAAATAAAGACGATCGCTGGAAAGGTATCAGCAGCCTGATCCTTTTACAACATGTGGTGGCGCTGATCAAAGAGAAAGGTTTTGTTATTGGCAATATAGATGCCATGGTATGCCTCGAAGCGCCAAAGATCAATCCGCATATTCCGGCAATGAAAACTTATATAGCCGAAGCCGCCGGTATCGGCGAAGAGGACATCTCTATTAAAGCTACTACCAATGAGCAAATGGGCTTTATAGGCAGGGAGGAAGGCGTAGTGGCTTATGCTGTTTGTTTGATTGAGCGGGAGTAGCCTGTAGTTACAAACTACAGCCATATAAATCCGAAGTCTCTGACTATTAGTGTCCGGTAAAAGATAATAAAAAGCAAGGGAGGCTTTTAACAGCCCCCCTTTATTGGTAGTTTTAAGTTACCACACAAAAAACACCAATGAACAAAAGTACTTTTTTTACCGGACAGCCGATATTCGCGCAGTTATTAAGATTTATTCCCCGGGATATGATCCGTCGCATATCCGCTGAACATAACGCGGATAGGTATTGCAAGCGATTCAATACTTACGAGCATTTGGTAACCATGCTTTATGCCGTTTTCAATCACTGTAATTCATTACGGGAGGTGACAACAGGTATGCTTGCAGCAGAGCAACGGGTTAATCACCTTGGCGTTCGCTATCATCCCAGGCGTAGTACCATATCAGACGCCAATCAAAGGCGACAAGCTGATGTATTCGGTTCTATTTATTACAAGCTATATCAACGATACTCGGGATTTTTATCGGACAGCAGGAAGAAAAGCATAGCTTCCCGACTGTATATCTTTGATTCGACCACTATATCATTATTTCAGGAAATACTACGAACCTCTGGTCAAAATCCTGTAGGGAAGCGAAAGGGCGGGATCAAAGTCCATACGCTGATAAGAAGCGATCTGGATATACCTTGTATGATTTGTTATAGTGCTGCTGCTGCAAACGATTCCAGTTTTTTAAAAGAGGTTCATCTACCTAAAGGTTCTATTCTTGTCTTTGACAGAGGCTATGCAGACTATATAAAACTTAACAGTTTTTCAGCATCAGGGGTAACATGGATTACACGAAGGCGAAGTAGATCGGCTTATGATGTACTGGAAGAATTGGATAATCCCCACAAAGAAAAAGGAGTTATTGCAGACAAACGCATTCGGCTGGGCCATAGAGGCTGCAATCGTGTTTAGGCAGAATGGTTCAATTTAAAAGTCCTGATAGTGGTGAAATATATGAGTTCTTGACCAACAACATGAAAATGAGTGCGATGACTATAGCTGAATTATACCGTAAACGTTGGCAAATAGAGTTGTTATTCAAAAGAATAAAGCAAAACTATCCGCTTAAGTATTTTCTTGGTGATTCTGAAAACGCTATCAAGTTACAAATATGGTCAGCTCTGATAGCAGATCTAATATTAAAAATCCTCAAAAAAGGCATAGCAGCTAAATGGTCTTTCGCTAATTTAGCTGCTATGATCCGCTTACATCTTATGACATACATAGATATACGCGGTTTTCTCAGATCGCCTGAAAAGGCACTACAAAGCAAATTTTCAAATATTCGTTCACCAAACTCTAAACAACTGCTTTTAATTACATAAGGTCTGGGCCTGCTGTTCACATTATTGCCTAAAATCGTAGATATCTATTCTATTTCTGAACTTATTTAGTCGCCTCGGATCTTTACCGGACACTAATAGTCTCTGACTTCGAATTTGTATGCCTGTAGTTTGTAACTACAGGCTCAAGCAAGTCTAACTATAATGCTTATACAGCAAATATATGATCACCGCAACTATCGCCACACCGATCACAATATATATCGGCTGAGTTTTTTTGCCGCCTGATCCGTCTACTTTTACGTTACCGGTGCGCTTGAGTACGCCCCAGCCGCTTAGCTCGCCTTTTAATGCTTTACGCAGCGATTTAAACAGTACATAATACATCAGCTGGCGCCACATAAAACGCTGAGGTATGATGTAAATGAGTTTTTTGTAATCCTCTTTTTCCATCCGGAAGGCGATGATGCCTACAATAAAGTCTACCACAACAAACGCTACGTAGTAAAGCAACATCTTCTCTGGTTTTTCGCCAAACAGGGCGAACAGCATCATCAGATCTGCCAGCGGAGAGAACAACGGTAATATGATCTGGAAAATAAGGATATTAGGCATCCCCACCATTCCAAAAAACTTATATTTTTTGTTAAACAGCGCGTCGCGGTTTTTCCAGAAACTTTGCATTACGCCAAAACTCCAGCGGAAACGCTGTTTAAGCAGCATATTTATGGTTTCAGGAGCTTCGGTATAAGCAACAGCCTCGGCACAGTTACGTACCACATAGCCTTGTTTCAGGATGCGCATAGTAAGGTCACAATCCTCGGCAAGGGTATCATAGGTGAAACCACCCGCGCGGAAAATAGCCGACTTGCGGAACGCGCCAATAGCTCCCGGCACAACAGTAATACTGTTGATGAGGTCGAACGCACGGCGGTCCATATTTTGAGCGGTGATATACTCTATCGACTGCCAGCGTGTAATGATATTGGTTTCGTTACCAACTTTAACCGTTCCGGCTACCGCGCCTATTTCCTCATCGGTGAAATAGGTCATGAGTTGATAAACCGCATCAGTTTTCAATTGGGTATCAGCATCGATACAAACCACAAAATCATTTTGGGCGTGAGTGATACCAAAGTTTAAGGCCGATGCTTTGCCACCGTTAGGTTTGGTTAGGATCTTGATCAGTGGGTTGCCTTTATAAGCAGCTTCCACAACCTCAAAGGTTTTATCTTTTGATCCGTCATCAATAAAAATAATCTCAAATGATGGGTAATCGGTTTTGAGCAAGCTTTGAATGGTTGCTACAGCGTTAACCTCCTCGTTAAAGGCCGGTACAATGATGCTCACCGCAGGCATCGTGTCTTTATCACGATCAAGCTTTTTAGATTTTTTATCAACGCTGCGCTGCCTTACTGCCAGTATACCGATAAGCACAATACGACCAATGGCCAGGAATATCGCTGATAGGAAGATATAGATCAGCGCCCAGTTAATGTAATAATAACCATGTACAAAAACGTCATAAGCCGGACCAAAAATGCCTGTGCTCGGATCGTTTTTGATTGGCGGCATAAGGTCATCTTTAGTTTTGCCCAACACATCGGCAATGGTTGTAAACTGGTAACCGTGCGATTTAAAGTAATGGATGATCTCGGGCAGGGCCTTAACCGTTTCTTCACGGGTATCGCCACCGGCATCATGCAACAATATCATCGAACCATTGTCTTTTTGCCTGATGGTACGGGCAATGATGCTATCGGCTGTTACGCCTGGCTGCCAATCCCATGGGTCGATAGATTCGCCAATGGTGATATAGCTTTGGCGGCGGCTTTCAGCAACCGGAATAACCTCGGCAAGTGTCTGCGGCTCGGCATCGGCATTAAATGGTGGGCGGAAAAGGATAGTACTTCGTCCCGTTACCGACTCAATAAGCTTGCGGGTGGAGTTAAGCTCCAGTATTACCCTTTTTAAGCTGATTGTTGAAATATCGGGGTGGAAGAAGGTGTGGTTACCTATTTCATAACCTTCTTCATACTCGCGGCGAAGCAGCTGCATATTCTTTTCGGCCATTGAGCCCACAACAAAGAATGCCGCCGGTACCTTTTCGGCCTTAAGAATATCTAAAATACGTGGGGTAAAGTCGGGATCAGGCCCGTCGTCAAAAGTTAAAACCACTTTTTTAGGCGCATAACCATACCTGCGGATCACATATTTGGTTGGCAGTTTGATATAATGCTGATCAAGAATGGTAAAAGTGGAGCTGTCCATTTTTACATCAATCACACCTGTAGTAGGGGTGGTGATAAGGTCAAGCACCTCGCCATCACCGTCATAATCAACATTTACTCGGTTGTTCAAACCTACCGAGGTAAGCTTGCGCATATCGATACCGGTTTTCTTTAAAGAATCTATCGATAGGTTTTTCTGGAAGAAAGTCCACAGACGAGGGTCTTCGGCGCCTAAACGCCATAAAGCCACACCACCGGTTGCCCAGTCATCGGCCATGCGGATTACGTTAAAGTTTGTAGCGGCATCGGTAAAGTAAATGGTATGGTCAAGGCTATCCTTGTCCATGTATGTAAAGTGCAGATTGGCCGAGTTAGGATCAAACGTGATCTTGCTTTTTTGTTCTTCGGCGGTACTGATTGCCTGCTGGTAACCGATGGTTTTACCTACGCTGTTTTCGGGCCAGTCATAAGCGCCACCAGCAAAAGTTAAGATGATTTTCTCTGACGGCACTTTTGAGCAAACATCATCCAGGATCTGTTCAACCCAGCGCTGGTTTGAAAGATCGCCCGCATTGGTGGCCTCATAGTGTTCATCAATAGCCATGATAAACAGGAAATCGTTCACATGCTGCAGTCTTGTAATATCAAAACTTTCATCTTCGGGCACTACATTTTGTGTAACCAGGAAGCCTTTGGCATGCAGTGTATTGTAAAGCTCGTTTTGAAAGGCGATATAGTTTTTGCTGTTGCGATCGCGCAGCTCATCAAAATCAACGTTGATACCTTTAAGCTTATGTTTAGTAAGCGAGTTAACTATACTGTTGATAAATGTACCGCGAAGGGCTTTATTATTAACAATACGGTCAACATCCTTAGTGTCATAGCCACCATGAGCATTGTCAAGGTTCACGTAGTTTGACAGCGATACAATAATAGGCTTATTGTACTTTTTGTTAAGGTTCATTAGTCCGGTATCGAGCTTGGTAACAACCGTATCAGTTTTGGGTGCAATGAAAAAACCTTCACTCACCACCATATCCAGGTGGCTGATATTCACTACCAGCGAGTTATAAGCCTGTGGTTCCCACGCGCGGTAAAAGGCGGCATTGATACGGTCTTTATTATTGGGCTGTTTAAGCTGGTGTTGCTTGCGGGCACGTTCAAGAGCTTCTATTTCTGATTTTTGAATCTTGAACGATTTGAACTTGGTTGACCTTTTTAACTGCTCAAGCTCCTCCTTGGTCATTTTTTTAGGAGCAGGATTAAGGTTAGGAAGTTCGGGATAGTATGTTGAACGTATAGTTACGATTACGGCTATGATGCCAATAACCAACACAGCCAGTAGTACGCGGCTTAACCATTTAAAACGGTTCCACCTACCGGGGTTATCAGCCTGAAAAACTTGCTTGCTTGACGACATTAAGGGAAATTACTTTTTTAAAAGTATAGGTTACTTATGAAGATTGTATGAAATGGGAATTTAGCACTATTTGGCGGTTTTTCCAGGCTCAATACCTGAAAAATCAACACCACATTTGCAATTGCCACCACAGCTTTTTTTGGTAGTAAGTGCCCTGTACATCATACGGCCTATGTAAAAAACAGCGCCTGCAAAAAGTATCGCGATAATGATGATTTGCATATTCATAAAGACAAAATTAAACATTATTTAATATATACGTACAGACAGGGTAATTAGTGTAAAGTTTAACGGGGCATAAAAGCAATTGTACCACCAACCCAGTTGTAATCTTTGTTATAACGTACACCTATCATTTTTCCTCTGCTTAACCTTGCAAGGTTAATGGCCAGCGTTGGCTTTTCATCGCCATTTGGCCAAAGGTAAAGCAGCCTGATCTCGGCCTTTACACCACCTTCGGGCGATTGAACAACGGGTTCGTAATTTACCTTTTGCTGCAGGATCCAGTTCTCCGAATCGGTAATGGCCTCAATATCCTCCTTACTAATATCAATAATTACCCCCTGACCCGCAAATGAGAACAACGGTTTAAGTACATAGTTTTCCAAATCGGCAGGGATTTGTTGTAATTGATGTAAAAACTGCGTTTTGGGGACGTAATCGCCGTTTAAAAATGGCATGGTGAACTTGCTGATACGGTAAAACCAGTTGGGATGGGTGATCCATTCAACCTCAAGCGGCTGCCTGATATCGGCTACTTTGGTAAAAACATCCGGGTCGCCGGCTATTTCATCAAATATCAGACGGTTATAAATACGCTTGATCTGTTTCCTTTCGTCGCCGGCCAAGTAATAAAGCTTTTTACCATCCTGGATCAGATCGGATAGCGAAACAACCGGTGTACCAATGTATTTTTGGGTGAGGTAAAAATCTACCGCGGTTTTTTGTTCCGGAGCGTTAACATCCATCAGCACAACTTCATCGGGTTGATAAGGGCCAACGATTGTTTTTTTGAGCAGATTGAGATAGTTTTCCTTGTCCAATCCGCCGAAAAAGATGGTTTCATCGCCGGGAATATCATAAACCCCGCGGTAGGTATCGCCCAAATGTACCTGGAAACCATAAAGCGAAGGGAAACCCTGTAATTCTATTAATTGGGGTACGATATTGCCTTGCTCATCTTTACAGATCCCAAAATCCAACGCGATAAAATGAGGATGATTCCCTTCATTAGCTACCCGCCAGAAATCGGGGATGGCCCGTTCTGTAATCTCCTTAAAGTCGGGCCGGAGGATGGTATCAATAATCTCATCGCCCGCGGTTATGAGTTTGTCACGAAAATCAGCGGTTAAAAAAACAGGTGTTTCCGCAACACGGAAAGGGACAGGTTCGCGTAACCCCTCATTAAGATGACTCAGAAACTGGCTGTACTTTTCGTCGCTGAACGTTTCGTTAAATGTTTTTCTGGCTGATGGATTCATTACCTTTTCATATTGTCCATGTCATTACGAGGAGGAACGACGAAGTAATCGCACGGAAGCATGGCTGCTTTGTATAGCCTGCGATTGCCACGCTTCGCTCGCAACGACATAATGTTATAATTATACCACGCCCAACGCACTTCCCACCGCTATATCCAAAAAGTTAGGGATAAGCGTGTGCTGGGTATGTGTTATTTTATCCGGATCGTCGAGGCGTTCCAGCATCTCTTTATACTTTACCTCGCCGTGCTCGCTGATCACTTCCTGTTTTTTTTCTTCGCGAAGCAGCATGCCTTTCATTCCTCCGGCATCGGCCTCGGGATGGAATTGCGTAGCGAAGAAGTAGTCGCTATACCTTATAGCCATCATGGCCCTTTGCAAATCAATATGCGGGCGTTCTTTTTCTATCGCTACCAATTGCATGCCTAATTCATTAAAGCGTTTTTCATCAGGGTTGATTACCTGCCAGCTGCGCGAATCAACGGCATAAAAAGGTTCTGCCAAACCTTCAAATAAAGGTTCGTTTAAGCCGAGATCAGTTTTATTTACCGGCAGCACCCCAAATGAAGGAGAGCGGCGCATATTAATATCGCCCAGTTTGTAATAACGGCACATCAACTGAAACGAGTGGCACACGAATAACACATGTTTTTTATTGCTGTTGTTGGACAGGTTATGGTCTTCAAGCTTGTTAACCAGGTTAAAGTATTTCTTTTCCCATTCGGTGCCCTCGGTTTCCAGCGGGTTACCCGGACCACCGCTTGATATATAAATATCAAAGTTGAGATCGGCCATTTCACATTTGCGGCGTACATCAAAAATCTGGTATGTTAAATTCAGATGGTGTTCGGCTTTGTATCGCTTCAAAATATCCTGGAAGCCGCGCATACCCTCGTTCGCTATCCCATCATACAAATCAAGTATGGCTACTTTTATTTCCGGTTTCTCAGTCATCTGTTGTATCTATCTATTATTATCCTTGATTTAGGATTCCGCATTTAGCAATTAAAAAACAATTGTCATAAGTTTTGCTCGGAGCATTATGTATTGTATGGCGTATAAGATTTCTCTTTCGCCCCGTCGCACAGTCCCGTCTTTGCTCTATCGAAATGACATTTTTAGTCAGGATGGGCTTACAAACCCTTCAATGTTTGCGATGTAATATAATCAACCACGTCGGCAAAGTTATTATTTTGCTGGTAAATGGCCAGTTGCCTGTCGGCGCCGGTACCATGCTCCAGTATGTTGTGCACATATTGCAAGTCATCGCGCGAGCCAAGGTCATCAACCACATCATCAACAAAGTCAAGCAATTCTAATATCAACGAACGGGTATTTACCTCCGTTTCCTTACCAAAATCAATCATTTTACCGTCAATACCATAACGGGCCGCACGCCATTTATTTTCATTGATAAGTGCGCGCGAATAGTTGATGAACTTCATGTTTTGTGCCCTGAGTTTATACAGTTTAGCACATAATGCCTGAAATAGTGCAGTGAAAGCGATAGTTTCATCAACCAGCATGGGGCAATCGCAAATGCGGAATTCAATAGTTTCAAAGAATGGGTGTACGCGGATATCCCACCAGATCTTTTTGGCGTTATCAATGCAATTGGTTTTTACCAACAGTTTAATGTAACGGTCGTACTCTTCAATGCTGCTGAAATAATCAGGAATGCCGGTACGCGGAAATTTATCAAAAACCTTGGTACGGAACGATTTAAAGCCGGTATTTCGCCCTTCCCAAAACGGCGAATTAGTTGAAAGCGCATACACGTGCGGCAAAAAATAGCGTACCTGGTTGGCAATATGAATAGCCATGTCCCGCGACTGGATACCCACATGGACATGCAAACCAAAAATGAGGTTAGAGCGGGCGGCTTCCTGCATTTCGTCCACAATTTCAAAATACCTTGGATGATCGGTAATGAGCTGATGCTGCCAGTGCGAGAAGGGGTGCGTTCCTGCAGCGCCAATACGCAGGCCGATGTCGCCGGCCAGTTGGGCTACTGTGGTGCGAAGTTTACCTACTTCTTTACGGGCTTCTTCGGTATTGCGGCAAATATGTGTGCCTACCTCAACCACGGCCTGGTGCATTTCGGCCTTTACCTGGTCTTCGTGGATCTTTTGGGCGGCATCCACAATTCTTTGCTCATGTGATTTAAGTTCCCGCGATACGGGATCAATCACCATAAATTCTTCTTCAACGCCTAAGGTAAATTCGTTCATAATTGGTTGTGGTTAGTACTCTTCTTCTTCAAAATATAAAAAGAGGGGGAAGTGCGATTCCCCTCTTGAGAGGGGTGGAGGGGTGTGTTTCTGCTTTGATTTTCTAATCGTATAAACACACCCCTGCCACCGCTCGCTGTCTCCGCGCCCCCCCCTCGAGAGGGGAGTCTTGGAATTTCTATTTCTTAGCTGCCTTTTTAGGCTTAGGCGCCGCTTTGTCTTTTACAGCGACTGCTTTAGCAACAGGTTCTTTCACGACCGCTGCTTTGGTTGCAGGTTCTTTTGCTACCACGGGCTCTTTTGTCGCAGCTATTTTTGCGGCAGGTGCTTTAGTTGTTTTAGCTTTCTTCGCTTTGCCTTCGTCTTCAATTGCGTGATCAACTTTAGCTACAGTAACATCGGCTTTTGCCGCGGCTTTAGATGGAGCCACTACCAAAGTTTTTTTTGCTGCCGATGTTTTTACAAACTCGCCCCAGGTAAGGTTGTCCAGACCGTCTTTTTGGTTTTTGGCACGTTCGATGGCGTAGTCGGCGGCGGTTTCAACCACCCAGTCAAAGTTTTCCTGTCCAACGCTGGTTACCTCGGCATCGGGAGCAGGGTTGCAGAAATCAATAGCATAAGGAACACCATCGCGAACAGCAAACTCAACAGTGTTAAAATCGTAACCTAAGTATTGGTTTAATTTTATAACATAGTCTTTAACGGTATCCAGCAGTTTTTTGGCGGCAGGCGCTTTGCCGTGCTCGTAGCGCAAATGATGTGGGTTGCGCGGCTCATACTGCATAATGCGTACATGTTTGCCTCCAATGCAATAGCAGCGGAAGTAATCGTCAAAAACAACTTCTTCCTGCAGCATCATGACATGCTGTTTGGTTTTATCATACTTACTGAAAAAGTCTTTCTCATTCTCAATCTTATAAACTTCTTTCCAGCCGCCGCCATCAAAAGGTTTCATATAGGCCGGGAAACCTACGTAGTTGAAAATGCCATTCCAGTCGAGTGGGTAGGCCAGGTTACGGAACGATTTATTGGTGGTATCGTCCGGAAGCTCCTTTGATGGCAGGATCACGGTTTTAGGCACCGGTACTCCAATTTTTACAGCAAGGGCATTGTTGAAAAACTTTTCGTCGGCGCTCCACCAAAAAGGGTTGTTAATTACGGCGGTACCGCAAATAGCTGCATTTTTTAAGGCCGCGCGATAGTAGGGAACATCCTGCGAAATACGGTCTACAATAACAGCATAGTCAAGCGGCTCGGCCTGCATAATCTTATCAAGCCTTACAAACTCGGCACTGATGCCTTTTTCTGCTTTTTGGTTTACACGGTCAACAAATGCTTGCGGAAATGAATCCTCTTGTCCGAATAAGATGCCAATTTTTTTCATGGTAGTAGGTATTTATTTGTTTGTTTTTGGGGTTTCAGTGTGTTATATCTTGCCTCCTGTTTCCTGCTTTTTAAATTGTCTTTTCTTGTTTCTTGAATCTTGATCTCTTGGTTCTTTATTTAATCGTTGATAAATAGTGCGGGAACATTTCGCGCCAGATAGGCCAGTCATGATTGGCAAACGGGCGGATATCCAACCAATGTTTAATGTTTTTTTGTTTTAATATGTTTGAAAGCTGGATATTATACCCTTTACATATATCGTACTCAGACGTGCCGAGAATAATGTTCATTTGCCAGAGGTCGTGGCGATTGTTGCCCGGTAAAAAGTCGACCGGGTTATTGTAAAAAATGTTGTCATCGTAATAACCATCGGTAAACATTTTAATATCAAATGCCCCGCCCATGGTAAATAAATGCCTGACTTTTTCGGGGTGCTTAAAAGCGAAGTTAGCCGCGTGGTATCCGCCAAAGCTACAGCCGGCAACGGCTACTTTGCCAACTCCCGTTTCGTGCATGGCCCAGGGAATAAGCTCGTTCGTCAGCATACGATCATACCCGGCATAGGTTTTGGCCCTGTCGGCCGGATGGATGCCTTTGTTGTACCAACTGCGGTCGTCAATAGTATCAGGACAATAGATCTTCACCAGACCATTGTCAACAAACCATTTTACGCTCTCAATAAGGCCGAAATCTTTATTTTGATAGTAACGACCTTTGGTGGTAGGGAAAACGATAACGGGGTAACCGCGGTCGCCGAATACCAGCATTTCAAGGTCGGTGTTGGTGTTGGGGGAGTGCCAGCGGTGAAATTTTTCGGTCAAAGCAGTGTAGTTTTTATAATGATTGTAAGTTAGGAGGTTTGTTTGAAAAAGGCAACAGCCTGATAATATTAATCCTTAGCCCCAAAAAGTAAAAAGTATAGCTTACTTTTGTGCCCTTAATTTTAATTTAGAAAGAGATGTACCCGGGCTGGCTTGATACTGAAATGACGATAACCGAACAAGAAATAAATATAACCTCTGCGCTGCTTGAGCGGGAAGTAACTTTAACCATCCTGAAACCCGAGGACAGTGATATTGCCGAACCGCTGAACCTGCTGTTGCTTAACGATGGTCAGGAGCTTGAAAACCTGGGGGCAAGAAATACGCTCGAAACATTATATAATACCAATCGCCTTAAACCAGTTTTGGTTGTTGCAATTCATGCTGGTGATAACCGCCTTGACGAATATGGCATTGCCGGCAAGCCCGATTTTAAAGGCCGCGGTGCTAAAGCCGATGTGTATACACAATTTATAAAAGAAGAATTGCTGCCACAATTAGAACAACTAACCGGCTTTAATGAATTTGATACCACTGCATTCGCAGGTTTTTCGCTTGGTGGTTTATCAGCTTTTGATATTGTTTGGAACAATCCTGCATTGTTTAATAAAACCGGTGTTTTTTCGGGTTCATTTTGGTGGAGGGGAAAAGACCTTGCCAAAGGCTATACTGATGCAGACAGGCTGATGCACCAGGCGATACGGGAAACTAAAACCAAACCGGCTATCAACGCCTGGCTGCAAACCGGCACCAAAGATGAAACCAGCGACCGCAATAAAAACGGAATTATTGACGCCATTGATGATACTATCGACCTGATCAAAGAAATGGAAGTCAAAGGCTTTAAACGCCCGGACGAAATTCAATATGTTGAAATAATAGGAGGTACCCATGACACCGCTACCTGGGGTAAAGCAATGGCCAAGTTTTTGGTTTGGGCTTTTGGGAGATAAGGTATAGTTTTTGTAAATTAGCTTTATTAAGTTTAAGAACATGGTTAGTGCTGCACTTATAAAAAAGCTTGATCAATTACCACCTGACCTGCAAACTCAGATAGAGAAAGACGTAGATAAGCTTTTGAAAAAGTTTACCAATGCTGAATCATTAAATGATGATCAGTCTGTAAGAGGATATGGAAGTTTGAAAGGAAAAATTTGGATGTCGGAAGATTTTGAGGAGCCGCTTGAGGATTTCAAAGATTATATGTAATGCAATTGCTTATAGATACACAAGCAATCCTTTGGTTCCAGGCTTCTGATGATAGATTATCTAAAACAGCCAAACAACTAATTGAAGATCCCGCTAATCAATGCTATATAAGCATGGCATCGCTATGGGAGATGGCTATTAAGGTTGCTTTAAAAAAGCTTGATATCGAAATTGGCTATGAAAATTTTTATAGCTATCTGATAGGGAAGCAATTTGAGATTCTTGATATAACGCCTTATCATTTAAGTAAATTAACGTCTATGCCCCATCATCACGGAGATCCTTTTGATCGTCTCATTATCTCCCAGGCTATCTCTGAAAATCTTACTATCATTTCGGCCGATCAGCACTTTAAAGCCTATCCGGCGAGCGTTGTTTGGTAAACCTAATGAATTAATTATCAACTATAACTTGTAAACGCTTTATAATCTCATATATTAAGCGTACCTTTGCGCCAAATTTTAGGGAGCATTTTCATGCAAAAAATAAGAAATATCGCAATCATTGCGCACGTTGACCACGGTAAAACTACTTTGGTTGATAAAATTCTGCACAGCTGTACCATTTTCAGGGACAATGAGCAAACCGGAGAGCTGATCCTCGACAACAACGACCTTGAACGTGAGCGTGGTATCACCATCGTTTCAAAAAACGTATCTGTAAGGTATAAAGATGTTAAGATCAACATTATTGATACCCCTGGTCACGCCGATTTTGGTGGCGAGGTTGAGCGTGTATTGAAAATGGCCGATGGTGTATTATTACTTTGCGACGCTTTTGAAGGCGCCATGCCTCAAACTCGTTTCGTAACTCAAAAAGCTTTGGCTTTAGGCCTTAAGCCAATTGTGGTTGTAAACAAAGTTGATAAAGAGAACTGCCGCCCCGAAGAAGTTTACGAACAAATTTTTGAATTATTCTTCAACCTTGAAGCTACCGAAGAACAACTGGATTTCCCGGTTATCTACGGTTCATCAAAACAAGGCTGGATGAGCACAGATTATAAAAAGCCAACGGAAGATATTTTCCCGTTGATGGACGCTATTTTGGAGAACATTCCACCGGCTCCAATTGCTGAAGGTACGCTGCAAATGCAGATCACTTCGTTAGATTATTCATCTTTCGTAGGTCGTATCGCTATCGGTCGTGTGGCTCGTGGTACTATCAAAGAAAACCAGCCGGTATCTTTGGTAAAACGCGATGGCACTATCCAAAAATCAAGGATTAAAGAACTTTACACATTCGAAGGTTTGGGTAAAGTAAAAGCTACCGAAGTAAAATCTGGTGATATCTGCGCTGTAGTTGGTATCGATGGTTTTGACATTGGTGATACTATTGCCGATTTTGAAAACCCAGAGCAATTAGAGGTTATCAAAATTGATGAGCCAACAATGAACATGTTGTTCACCATCAATAACTCACCTTTCTTTGGTAAAGAAGGTAAATTTGTTACCTCACGTCACGTACGTGACCGTCTGTACAAAGAGATGGAGAAGAACCTGGCGCTTAAGGTTGTTGAAACCGAATCGCCTGATTCATACCTGGTGTATGGCCGTGGTATCCTTCACTTGTCGGTATTGATCGAAACTATGCGTCGTGAAGGTTACGAGTTACAGGTAGGTCAGCCACAGGTTATCGTTAAACACATTGATGGTGTTAAATGTGAGCCGGTTGAAACCCTGATAGTTGACGTTCCTGGTGAGGTTGCCGGTAAAGTAATTGAACTGGTAACACAACGTAAAGGTGATTTGTTGATCATGGAGCCAAAAGGCGACTTGCAACACTTAGAGTTTGAAATCCCTTCACGTGGCATCATCGGTTTACGTAACAACGTACTTACCGCTACTGCCGGTGAAGCTATCATGGCACACCGCTTTAAAGCTTACGAACCATGGAAAGGCCCAATCCCAGGCCGTTCAAACGGTGTATTGATCTCGATGGAAAAAGGTAACACAACTGCTTATGCAATTGACAAACTGCAGGATCGTGGTCGTTTCTTCGTTGATCCGGGTGTTGATATTTACGAAGGTCAGATCCTTGGTGAGCACATTCGCGATAACGATTTGGTGATCAACGTTGTTAAAGGTAAACAGTTAACCAACATGCGTGCATCAGGTAGTGATGATAACGTTCGTATCGCGCCGGCTATCAAATTCTCATTAGAAGAATCAATGGAGTATATCCAGGCCGATGAATACATCGAAGTTACACCGCAAAGCATGCGTTTACGTAAAATCTACTTAACCGAAAATGAGCGTAAAGTAAACGCTAAAAGGTTTGTTAATCAATAATTGATTATAATATGTTTTTTGGAAGCCCCTCTGATTATTCGGAGGGGCTTTTTTGTTTATTGATATACACGGAGCACCTACGGAGCCAAAGGTGGCTTTTAACTTTGTCTATAAACACGTTACTCCTCCGGAGTTATAGGTGTTGGGAAGATGAAAGTTTTCCGAAAAACAAACAAAAACCATGTCTTTGCGAGCGCAGCGTGGCAATCCCGTAGCCAATGCATATCCGATATGCACAGCTACGAGATTGCTTCGTCGTCCATCCTCGCAATGACATATTTTTTTATATTGACATCCCCGGCGATACTTATCTTTCCAGCACTTATACACCAGAGTGAGTGCAGAACGCTGATGATAGTCCCATCCATAGGGGTGTCGTGTTTATAGCAATAGCTATGTTGATTTTAGGGCTCCGTAGGTGCCTCGTATCGTAAAAGTGATTTTCAGGGAGGTTTTGCTATAATCAGATTTATAACGAATTTGCTACCTTTAATTTTATGGAACATTACGATAACCGGATTGATGCCTACATTGAGAAATCGCCCGATTTTGCAAAACCAATTTTAAATTATCTGAGGACTGTAGTACACGAGGCCTCACCTGCAATAGTTGAAACCATGAAATGGAGCATGCCTTTTTTTGATTATAAGGGTGTGGTTTGCAATATGGCCGCTTTTAAACAACATTGCTCGTTTGGCTTTTGGAAGGCATCGTTATTGCACGATCCACAGAAAATACTGAGCCTGGCCGATCAGGCCGCCGGTAGTTTCGGCCGTTTAACCAGTATTGATGACCTACCTCCCAAAGAAGTGCTTATCGAATTCATCCATCAGGCCATAATGCTAAATGAAGATAATAAGGTAAGACCAGCCTCTCAGAAGAAAACACCCGCCCAACGCGACGAATTGGTTGTGCCCGATTACTTTGTGAAATTTTTAGAAGCCCACCCGCAAGCCTGGCTTAATCTCAACCAGTTTAGCTACTCACAGAAAAAAGAATACATAGAGTGGATAACCGAAGCCAAGACAGAAGCTACCCGCCTTAAACGGATGGAAACAGCCGCTGAGTGGCTTGCCGAAGGTAAATCAAGGCATTGGAAGTATAAGTAAGAGCTGTAAGCTTATTTCACTTTATCCAATCTTGTCGGTTTTTCATGAAGCGGACTGTAAAGTATATACATTTTGCCGGCTTCTGTATGAAAGAAAACCTCATCCCTTTCGTTTTCGTACATGAAAAATGAATCTTTAGCAAACGGCACAAACGCTATAGGCGGTTGGCCATTATTTGCAAAATAAAGTTTATTGTCAGCTATGTACAGCTTGAATTTGCTATTAGTAGTATCTCCGGCTATAATGTAGGTGCCGGTATATTGCTGCAGATCTTTTACCGGTATCGTAATCTCTTTGTGTTTTTTACAATAGGCAAAGGCTATGGCGTTTTGCATCACCTGGGCAAGCGCCGCGCCATGCCCGGCATTGGGGGTGATTGCAGTGGCTATATCCAAACTTTTGCAATGCTGGTTTACCATGTAGGTTTTAAAGTCTTCAATGTTTTTGGCTGTGGTATGTTCAAAGGAGCCTACGCCTAAAAATACCTTACTGTTAAGATCATGGTTGTTTGTAAAATATTTCTTAGCCGAAGGGATAAGTTCGCTGCCGCTATTTCCCGGCGCTCCAATAAATATCATGTTAAACAGGTTGGGATGTTCAAATAATACCATGGTAGTAAACATGCCGCCATATGAATAGCCGTACAAGGCTTTATTATCGCTTACACGGTACTTGTTTTGTATAAATGGCATTACCTCCCGTTCAATAAATGAAATGAATTTTGGGCCGCCTGTTGCCGGGTTCAGGTCGCGGCTGCGTTGGTTGGGGCGGTTGCCGTAGCCTATGCCTACAATGAGCGCCTCGGTGGTTTCGTAATCTTGTCTGAGCATGTTAAAGCAGTTCATGGCAACGGTCATGTTCCAGTCGCCATCAGTCATGTACAAAACCGGATATTTATTTTTGGTGGTATCATAACCGGGTGGTAAAAGTACATAGATGGTATAATCCTCGCCTATAACCGTTGAGTGGTAATCCCATTGCACCAAGCCTTTATCAGAAAAGGGGGTAGGGGTGTCACTTTTAACCTGCGCGGTTGTGATGTTTGCGACAACAAACAAAATCGCAATTAGGATTATGCTGGATTTTAGGTTTTGTTTTAACATGGCAGTTTTAGTTATGTAGTTAAGATAGCCTTAATTTACAAAAGGTTACAGTCCTGGTAAAATAAAAAGAGGAGTATGGGGTTTAGTGAATTATCGGATACGCGTATAGATTTAATAGTAGCCCGGGCTTCGCCGGCAGAAGATATCATTCATCTATCTTTTGTCATTTACTCATTTGTAACCTACCTTTATCTTATTAAATATAAAGTATTATGAATACGGAAAAAGCCATTTTAGCAGGCGGCTGCTTTTGGGGGGTAGAAGAATTGATCAGACATTATCCCGGTGTTATTTCTACAGTAGTGGGATACACAGGCGGTGATGTACCTAACGCGACTTATCGAAATCATGGAACACATGCCGAAGGTATTGCAATTGAATTTGATCCTGCTCAATTGTCTTATCGTAAGCTCCTCGAATATTTTTTTCAGATCCATGACCCTACTACCCGGAACAGGCAGGGAAATGATATCGGCACTTCTTATCGTTCGGCTATTTTTTATTTGAATGAAAGCCAGCGGGAAGTGGCAAACGCGCTGATAGCCGAAATGGAGGCTTCTGGTATTTGGCCTGGAAAAATTGTTACGGAAGTAGTACCGGCAACTGATTTTTGGAATGCCGAAGCTGAACACCAGGATTATCTTCAAAAAAATCCATATGGCTATACCTGTCACTTTGAACGGCCTGATTGGAAATTGAGTTGATTATAAATAAGAAGCTGAATAAATTCTGATATTAATACTGGTCGAAGTTTGGCGATAGCGTAACTTCGATCAGGAAGGGATAATAACTTAGAGCAAGTTAGAAGCGATGTCATTTCGATAGAGCAGGGTAGGGCAAGAGCGGCAGGGCGAAAGAGAAATCTTATACAACATGTAAGTCATTACTCTGTATGGTTTGCAAAGTATGACGTACAAGATTTCTCCTCGTTCCTCGTTGAAATGACAATTTTTTGCTATTTCTAAAAATCCAAAGGCCCTAACCTCTTCATGTTTTTCATGATGAGATATTGCCTGTGCTTTAAATATTTGGTAGGGTTAGTGGCCGACCATTTTAGCGGGCTCGGGAAAATTACCGCTATGGCAGCGGCCTCCTGACGGGTTAAGTCCGACGCTGATTTATGGAAATAGGCCTGCGAAGCTGCTTCAACACCATAAATACCGTCGCCCATTTCTATTTCATTGAGGTAAACCTCCATAATGCGTTTTTTGCTCCAGAAGGTTTCGATCAATACGGTAAAATAGGCTTCGATACCTTTACGAAGTATGGAGCGGCCTTCCCAAAGGAAAACGTTTTTGGCTACCTGTTGTGATATCGTACTACCGCCAATCAGTTTTTTACTGTGCGAGTTTTTTTCAATAGCTTTTTCAATAGCATTAAAATCGAAGCCGTGGTGTTCCAGGAAAGTTTGATCTTCAGCAGCAACGGCCGCCCGTTTCATATTGTCAGAGATATCATCAAAATCTTTCCATTTTTTATCAATCTTCCATTCCTTACCGGCAGATTTACGCTGAAAGCCGCGTTCAATCATGAGCCAGGTAAAAGGCGGATTAACAAAGCGGTAAAATATCACACCTAATAAACTCAGACCAAAAAAGAGGAGGAAAGCCAGTTTAAAGATCCTGAAGATAAGTTTAGGTATGCCGTAATATTTAGAATCCGATTTTGAATTTCGCGCGTTCGACTTCGATTTCTGGTTGTTTTTACTGAAGAACTTTAACACTGCTATAATATTTCCTTATAAAAAGAGAGGGTACTTTGGTTTGGCAAAGCACCCTCTAAAATTCTAAATTTTTTCCAGAAATCCGAAATAAATATTCTTGATTTCAGATTTCGAATTTGAGATTTCGGATTCGCTCTTATTTGATTTTAATCATAAAAAAAGGTGTTTTGATAATTCAAAACACCTTTTTAAACTTTTCAAAATCCGAAATCTCAAATCCGAATTCCGAAATATAATTATTCCGCTACTACTTCAAACGGAACCTGAACTTTAACTTCTTTGTGCAGGTTGATGTTGGCTACGTATTCACCAACAAATTTTGGCTCCTGATCAAAAGTGATACGACGACGGTCGACGTCAAAACCTTCTTTTTTCAATGCATCAGCAATTTGGATAGTGTTGATAGCACCGAAGATTTTGCCAGTTTCGCCGGCTTTAGCACCAATGTTCAGTTTAACACCTTCTAAACGGGCTGCAATAGCATCAGCATCCTTACGGATTTTCTCTTGCTTAAATTGAGCTTGTTTAAGGTTTTCAGCTAAAACTTTACGTGCACTTTCAGTAGCTAATATGGCGTAACCTTTAGGTAAAAGGTAGTTACGGCCATAACCTGGTTTCACATTTACGATATCGTCTTTATCACCCAGGTTTTTTACATCTTGTTTTAAAATAACTTCCATTTCTTAAATCTCCTATTATTTTAATGAATCTGTAACGTAAGGTAATAAACCGATGTGACGAGCGCGTTTAACAGCCTGAGCTACTTTGCGCTGGAATTTTAATGAAGTACCAGTTAAACGACGTGGTAATACTTTACCTTGGTCGTTAATGAACTTTAATAAAAAGTTTGCGTCTTTGTAATCGATATACTTGATACCGTTCTTTTTGAAACGGCAGTATTTTTTACGGTTATCCTCCACTTTTGGAGCGGTAACGTATTTAATTTGTTCGTTAGCCATTAGTTTGCTGCCTCCTCTGCTTTAGCTGCTGGTTTTTTGTTAAAAGCACCGCTGCGTTTTTTGTCATTGTAAGCAATGGCATGTTTGTCCAAAGCAATGGTCAGGAAACGCAATACACGCTCATCGCGCCTTAACTCTACCTCCAATTTGTTAATTAATTCACCCGGAGCCTTAAATTCAGTTAAGTGATAGTACCCTGTAGTTTTCTTTTGGATAGGGTACGCTAATTTTCTCAAACCCCAATTATCCTCCTGGACAATTTCGGCTCCGCCATCAGTTAAGATCTTGCTAAATTTGGCATTCGCCTCTTTAGCAACTTCTTCTGAAAGCAACGGGGTTAGAACGATCACGATTTCGTACTGTTGCATTATACTTGATTTTTAATTATTTACCCGCTATTAACGGGGCTGCAAATGTACAAATAGTTTTCTGATTTTCAAATCAATGTTGATATTGGTTAATAACTATTTAAGCGTTTTTTTAAAACTTATAGAGTAATGTGCCGTTCTATCCTAAAAAACTTATAGCTATGCAGTTACTGACAGACTTAACCGGTGTTGACAACTCAAAAGTGCTTTCATTTGACGATATCCTGATGTATGGCGGAGGGGATGAACCTCTTGAGGGTGATTGGGATGACCAGGAAGATGAAGATTTTGACGATATACTTGATGATAAGGAGGACTTGCATGAAATACAGGTTGATGATGATATGGGCGAGCCCGACCCGGAAGATGATGATCATTTACCTGATGACGATTTTTAGATAGATATCTCAATCAAATCAAAAGCTTCACTATTCCATGTACTACGTGTAAGCTTAATAGTATAGTGTATTAATATTTATTACCCTACGTGTTGCCGTTTTGAGGCAACCTGGATAGTTATTTTCTAAACTGTCCTTTATCCTTTAAAATTTAAACAAAAAGCTTATTGCAGACTTGGTCTGCATGGATTTTATTGTTTCTTTAGGATTTAAATTTTTTCGACCTGATTTTCATATATTTAAACAAATAGTTAAATTTAATTATTGGTTTAATTTAAATTATCGAACTAAATAGAATATATTGTGATAGTTATGCGTTTTTATTGGTGATAATGATATGGATTTAACAATGAAATAACATTATTATTAGTAAAAGTTCATTTTTCGTTATTTGAAATTAATCGTTTGCCGAAACTATCTATCTATGAAAAAGCTACTTGTTTTATTGCCACTACTTTCGTTCGTTTTTTTAGCGAAAGCACAAGATCAGAATGTGCACATCAGTTTGGAAGCTCAGGGTATTGTCACCACGAATAATGTGGTTCCTTTTTGGTTAAGGGCAAATCAGTTTGGGAGTGTTCCGCTATCGGGAGGTTCCGGTAGCTTGATTGGAAAAATCAGGAAGGATTATGATACAACAAAAACGTTTGGCTGGGGATTTTCATTTGAAGGTCGGGGCAATGCGGGAAAAGATAGCCGCTTTTCGCTCATTGAAGGATCAATTAAAGCCCATGCGAGTATTTTTGAATTAAAAGCAGGTCGCTCTAAGGATATTATAGGACTTGCCGATTCAACGCTTTCTTCCGGTTCTTTTTCTGTATCAGGTAACGCCCTGGGTATCCCCAAGGTTAGTTTAAGTATTCCCGAGTATTACAGTATCCCTGTTTTGGGGAAACTGTTTGCGGTTAAAGCATCATTGGCAAACGGTTATTTGGGAGATGTTAAGGTCAGAGTTGGCGAAAGGCCAAAAGATTTTAAGGGCTATTATCTTGAAAATACGCTCTACTTTAAAATAGGTAAACCATCCTGGCGATTTAAAGTTCAGGGTGGGTACAATCACGAAGCCTTGTGGGGAGATGAAAAACGGGTATTCAACAAATTTCAATTATCATCTGCAGAAGCGTATTGGTATGTGCTAACGGGTAAGTTATACCAGGGAAGCAAAGTTGGTAATCATTTAGGTTCGTTAGATTTTGGAGCAGAATATAGATTTGATGCTTTCACGGTGTTACTGTATCGCCAAAACTTTTATGATATAGGTGCTTTAAGGTCACTTGCTAATATTAATGATGGATTAAACGGAGTCAGCATTGTTAATAACCGGCCAGGTGCGGGGGATTTTTACTGGAAGAAATTTGTATTTGAATATCTGTATACTGCAAATCAGGCAGGTATGGTTAGCTCAAAGAAAACAAAATCGGGCGCCGAAAATTATTATAACAACTATGAGTATGAAGAAGGATGGTCTTACAACGAAATGGCTTTAGGTAATCCGTTTATAACTACCGTAAATGATGTAAGAAAGAGTCAAATAGGTAATAATAATAAGCAGTTTTTTGTAAATAACAGGGTTTTAGCCTTGCATACCGGTGTTCAGTTTTATGCGTTTAACTGGTTTTACACGGGTAAGTTTTCTTACTCGCAAAACATGGGTACTTTTGATAATGGTACTGAGCCTTACCGGTCTGTTGGAGGAAAAATAAGAAACCCTTCCAATTACGGAGCGTTCACAAAAGTGAACCAGTATTCGGTTTTTCTTGAAGGGATCAGGCCATTAAAAAACGGCTATACTGTTGGTTATGATCTGGCCTATGATCATGGAGGGCTGCTTTATAATTCGTTGGGCGTTATCCTGAAAGTATCAAAATCATTTATGTAATTAAAGCCGGGATCGGTATTTATTTGAGACGCTTAGGTTGTCAATGTGTAAAAAATTAGCAAATGCGCTCTTTCACCCAATCTAATTTCTCACTACCTTAGCACTTGTGGATAATTTCATTGTTTCGGCCCGTAAGTATCGCCCGGCTACTTTTGAAACCGTTGTTGGTCAGCAACATATAACCAACACGCTCAAAAATGCTATAAAAAATAACCAGCTGGCACAGGCATTTTTGTTCTGTGGTCCGCGTGGTGTGGGTAAAACTACCTGTGCGCGAATCCTGGCAAAAACCATTAACTGCACCAATTTGCAACCTAATGGCGAAGCCTGTGGTGAATGCCCGTCATGCAAAGCCTTTGAAAATGGAAATTCCTTCAACGTACATGAGCTTGATGCCGCGTCAAATAACTCTGTTGATGATATCCGGAGCCTGATAGAGCAAGTACGGATCCCACCGCAGGCCGCGCGTTACAAGGTGTATATTATTGATGAGGTGCACATGCTATCGCAGGCCGCTTTTAACGCGTTCCTGAAAACGCTGGAAGAGCCGCCTCACTATGCTATATTCATATTAGCCACTACCGAAAAACACAAGATCCTACCAACCATTCTTTCCCGTTGCCAGATCTTTGATTTTAACCGCATCAGGGTTGAGGATATGGCTAATCACCTGGCATCAATTGCCGGTAAGGAAAATATTAGCTATGAACCTGATGGTTTGCACATCATAGCCCAGAAAGCCGATGGCGGTTTGCGCGACGCATTGTCGATGTTTGACCAGATCGTTAGCTTTTCGGGTGCCAAGGTAACTTATCGGTCGGTTATTGATAACCTGAACATACTTGATTACGATTACTACTTTAATATAACCGAAAGCCTGCTTAGGGAGGATACCGCCAAAGTATTGCTCTTTTTTGATGAGATCCTTTCACGAGGTTTTGATGGCGCACATTTCATAGCCGGTTTGTCTGAGCATTTCAGGAACCTGTTGGTTGGAAAAGATCAATCAACCTTAAAGCTGCTTGAGGTAAGTGATGGCATCAAAACAAAATACCTGCAGCAATCGCAACAGTCATCGGTGTCGTTTTTGCTTTCGGCTATGAATATTGCCAACCAGTGCGATATCAGTTATAAGCTAAGTAAAAATCAGCGACTACAGGTGGAACTGGCGTTGCTCAAGATGTGCCACCTGCCATCGGTATTTAACCTGGCAACCACACCACTCACAGTAACGCCCGCAGCCGACGGGGGATTAAAAAAAAAACCTGATACCTCAGCAGTAGCGCCGGTTAATAATATCCTGGCAAGCTCCACGGTATCGGTAGTGAGTGAAGCAGTACCCGTTTATAAAACTGCCCCTAAAGAGGTAGCTACTCCACCTGTAACGGTAAAAGAAGCCCCTCCGGCCGAAAAGCCTAAGATAATAATGCCGTTGCGCAGTACACTCACCCCTTCATTAACAGGCGAGGTGAAAACGCAGGAGCAACTACTTGAAGAGGAAGATCCTTATTTAAAGGGTGATGACAATGAGGATTTTACCATGGATGCCTTCTTGCAATGCTGGAGTGATTTTGCCGCGTTTGCCAAAAAAGAGGGTAAGAAAAACCTGGTAACCATTTTTACATCAAACGCGCCACGTATGCTAAAACCATATGTTTTTGAGGTAATAGTAGGCAACATGGTGCAGGAAACCACGTTTAGGGATGAAAAACCTCTTATGCTGAATTATCTGCGCAGCACACTTAAAAATTTTACTATTGATGTAAATGCCCGTGTTGACGAACTAAAGGTAGTACGTAAGCCTTATACAGCTCCCGAAAAGTTTCAGCATATGGCCACCCGCAATCCACAGTTATTGGAGTTAAAGAGCAGGTTTAATCTTGATTTTGATTAATGGCACGTTTGGATACTGAGTCGCGGGTATTAATAATACCAACAACTCAGTATCAATAAAAATATTCCCGGTAATTGATTATCTGTCGTTTTTTGGGTATCCTTCCTCGTCAAGGTCGTCCCTGTCATCTTCAGCAGTATGAGAAAGGGCGGCATCAACGGGATCAACTTCCACACTCTCGCCGTGGTCAATGTGCATTCCTAATTCGTCTACATCAGTTTCAAGCGAGCGGTCTTCGTCAAATTCGCCCTCAACATCATAGGGGTTTGCCTCATCATAAGTGGAGTTAAAGTCCTCGCCGTTTTTTGCCGTGGTATGATACGGATCCGGATGGTCATAATCCGGGTCATCACTCTTAACATCGTATTCGTAACTGTTATCGTCCGGATTGTAGTTCAGGTTTTCCTCATCAATGGTTTCACCCAGCTCATCTTTTAGTGTTTCGTCGCGATCAGGCAGCTCGTCGTTAAAACCTGCGTCGTCAATTTGATCGTTGTTCATAGGTCTGTGTTTTTATAGTATAAATATACACAGTAAAAACCCTGCCAAAAAAACAAACTGATTAAAAAAAAGATTTTTACGTAAAGCTTAATAATGGATCTGTTTGCGGTACGAAGTAACGCCGCCAATAGCAAATTTAAAGCCTAAGGTAACCTGCGAATAGGCATCATTATGAGCGCCGGCAACATATCCGTCAAGGTTATCGCCCATAATAAAGTTGTATTGATAGCCCAGGTCAATTTTAACAGAAGGTTGGTTGTAGCTGTTAAAGAATTTAAATTCATACCCTAATCTAACTGGTATAAATATTTCATTTGTTTTAGGTTCAAATGGCAAAACCTGGTTGTACGCTAATAAAAGAGCGTCATCCGTTCTGTATACAATGTTGTTATTAATATAGCCCAAACCTGATGACAGGTAAAGGTTTTTAAAGGCATTAGCTATAGCGCTTTGCGAATAGTCAATTAATTCGCCGGCCTGCACCTGCACCCTGAATGAGTAGGCGCTGAAATGATTTTCAAACTGCCTTTGTGTTGTAGTGTTTGGAGAGCCACCTTTTAATCTGCCCACCTCTACATTAAATATATAATTAATGAATGGGCTTTGATTGTAAGTAAAGTTAAGATTTATGGAAGGTGTTGTTTTTAGGGTTTGCACATCGGCCGAACTGGCCTGGTTAATACCTGCGGCAAAACCAACATCATATTGTGCATAGTCGAACCCAATCTGGGCTTTGGCTAAAAACGAAACAGAACACAACAGGATTATAAAGGAGGTTTTTAGTATCAGTTTTATCATAATAAACGTTAACCCCGGCTAAAAGGAGTTTGTTTTATGGTAAGCATTTTGTTTTAGTAAAAATAGCACCAAAGTTTATAAAAACAACAATACCCGCGTTAATAATTGTCATAATAACGAAATGTGTGATTTTTCATTGCATTATTTGATAAAATTCATAAAGTCTATTTTATATATTTGGCCGTTTGTAAAACAAAAACCACATCAGGCATGTCAAAAATAAAAGTAGAAAATCCGGTAGTTGAACTGGATGGAGATGAAATGACCCGCATTATCTGGAAATTCATCAAAGACAAATTGATTACACCGTATCTTGATCTTGATATCAAATACTACGATTTAGGTATTGAGTACCGCGACCAAACCGACGACCAGGTTACTATTGATGCAGCTAACGCTATTAAACAATATGGTGTTGGTATCAAATGTGCTACTATTACTCCCGACGAAGCAAGGGTTGCTGAATTTGGATTAAAACAAATGTGGAAATCACCTAACGGAACTATCCGTAACATTTTAGATGGTACTGTTTTCCGTGAGCCAATCGTTATGTCAAACGTACCTCGTTTAGTACCTAACTGGACAGCACCTATCTGCATTGGCCGTCATGCTTTTGGCGATCAATACCGCGCTACCGATTTCTTAACTAAAGGTAAAGGCAAACTTACCGTTAAATTTACTCCAGAAGATGGCGGCCCAGAGCAGTCATATGAGGTATTTAACTTTAAAGGTGATGGTGTTGCATTAACCATGTACAATACCGATGAGTCTATCAGAGGCTTTGCCCATGCTTGCTTTAACCAGGCTTTAATGAAAGGCTGGCCTTTATACCTTTCAACTAAAAATACGATCCTTAAAAAATATGATGGCCGCTTCAAAGATATTTTTGAAGAGATCTATCAAAGTGATTACAAACAAAAGTTTGATGCTGCCGGCATCACTTATGAGCACCGCTTAATTGACGACATGGTTGCATCGGCCCTGAAATGGAACGGTAACTTTGTTTGGGCTTGTAAAAACTATGATGGCGACGTACAGTCTGACACCGTAGCTCAAGGCTTTGGTTCATTAGGTTTAATGACCTCAACCCTGGTTACCCCGGATGGTACTGTAATGGAAGCTGAAGCAGCTCACGGTACAGTAACCCGTCACTATCGTGACCACCAGGCTGGTAAACCAACTTCAACTAACCCAATCGCGTCAATTTTCGCGTGGACAAGAGGTTTGGAATTCCGCGGTATCCTGGATAAAAATCAGGAACTGATTGATTTCTGCAAAGCTTTGGAAGAAGTTTGTATCGAAACTGTTGAAAGTGGCAAAATGACCAAAGATTTGGCCATCACCATTAAACCCAAAGTGGAGCACGGTACTGATTACCTGTACACCGAAGAGTTTTTGGCTGCAATTGACGAAAACCTGAAAAAACGCTTAGGCAAGTAATTACCTACAAGTTTAATATAGAAAAGCCCATGCATTAGCATGGGCTTTTTTGTTATACAATATGTTAAGTAAATCAATTTAGCATTTTCAATTATCTATTTAACTCCTAACTTAGCAGTCAAAATACTCAACACTATGTCGGCATTATATCCGTTAAAATTCAAAACCATATATAAGGATAAAATATGGGGCGGTCAAAAGATCAAAACCTATTTGCATAAAGATTTTGGCAGCTTGCCAAACTGTGGCGAAACCTGGGAAATATCAGGCGTAAAATCTGATGTTTCGGTAGTAGCATCTGGCGCGCTTGAAGGCGAGTCATTGGCCGATTTGCTGGAGCAATATAAAGACGAACTGGTTGGTAAAAAGGTTTACGATCATTTTGGCAATATCTTCCCTTTATTGGTGAAATTTATTGATGCCAATGATGATCTTTCTGTACAGGTACACCCTGATGATAAACTGGCAAAAGAGCGTCATAACTCATTTGGTAAAACCGAAATGTGGTATATCATCGAGGCCGATCCTGGTTCGACGTTGATTACCGGCTTTAACCAGGAAATGACCGAGCAAAAATATGTAGATGCTTTAAACAGCGGACACATTATGGATATCCTGAACAAGGAGAAGGCCGTTGCCGACGATGTTTTCTTTTTGCCTGCAGGCAGGGTACACACCATTGGTAAAGGATTACTGATTGCCGAAATTCAGCAAACATCAGATATTACCTATCGTATTTATGATTTTGATCGTGTTGATGACAAAGGTCAGAAACGTGAATTACATACCGAAGAGGCCCTTGCCGCTATTGATTACAAACATTACGACGAGTACAAAACGCAATACGAGCCTAAAAAGAATGAAACAGTAAAGTTGGTTACCTGCCCTTACTTTACAACCAATGTGCTTGATTTTGACGAAAGTACATCTAAAGACTATTCGGCCCTGGATTCATTTGTTATCCATGTTTGTGTTGCAGGCGGTTACACTGTAAAATATAACAACGAGGCATATGCCGTTAAAATGGGCGAGTGTATCCTGTTGCCAAAAAGCATTGATAAAATTGAATTGGAAACAACCGGTGGCTTTAAAATTCTGGAAAGCTATATCGAATAATTAACACGTATACACCTGCATGTATAAAAAACGAATAACCTTTTTTAGCCTTGTCCTAACAGTATTGTTTGCCGGTAATAGCTGCAAAAAGGAAAACAGTAATCCCAAAAGCGCATATGCTGGTAAATATGTGCTTATATCTAAAACCGATTTTGACACCAGCACGGGTGCTTCCGAAACATATACAAGCACAGTTTCGCCATGTTTGAGCGATAACCAAACTACGCTTAAAGACGATGGAACCTGGACCGGGGGTTACGTAGGGGCGGAAGATTGTTATGTTTCAAGAACACCGAATAGCGTTACTATAATAGGGGCAAAAGGTGATGCTGCCGCAGGTCAGTGGGTAATGAGTGGCAGTAACAGGATAAAATTTACCGTTTCGGGCAACAACGCCTCATATGGGCAATTGAGTAATGTGGGTGGAAAAGTTCAGCTTACATTTAAGGATACTTCTCAAAACTTTATATCCACATCGGTTTTGGTAAAACAATAAAAAGCAATACGGAACATCATGTTCCGTATTGTCTTATTCTTTCGTTTGCCTGATACTGGGTTTGAGAAAAAATTTCTGTAAGCTGACTGATCTTTACAGGCTTAAAAATATAGTCGGCAACTTCCGGAATACTTTTAGCCCGGTGGATATCGTTGAGATCAAGAGAGGGGCTCACGATATATACAGTAATGTTTTTCCCTAATTGTGGCTTTAATTTCGCAAATTCATTCATAAACTCCCATCCATCCATTACGGGCATATTAATGTCCAGTAATATCAAATCCGGCAATTGTTGATCTTCGTTTGCATTTTTTAGTGCGTTAATGCCCTCTTGTCCGTTAATAAAGTGACTTAAATTGGTATTCACCCCCTTTATGCCTATCAGTTTTTTCAGGCCGTAAACATAAATGCTGTCATCGTCCACAATCCAGGTGTTTGTGGAATTTCGCTCTTCAATCATCTCTCCGTATTTGTAAATTATACCAACCTGATAGTAAATTTTGTGCCAGCATTTACAGTGCTGTCAACTTTAATGCTACCGCCTAACGCTTCAACCTGGTTGCGGGTTATAAACAAGCCAATTCCCTTGGCGTCACTGTTGTTATGGAATGTTTTATACATTCCGAAGAGCTTGTCGCCATACCGTTCAAGATCGATACCCAGGCCGTTATCTTCAAAAATGAGATATATGTGGTTTCCTTCGGCCAGCGTGTAACATTTTATGATGGGTTGCCTTTCCGGGCTGCTATATTTTAACGAGTTGGTAAGCAGGTTTTGCAAAATGCTTTCCATATAAGCCGGGATGTAACTAATTTCACGGCATTGGGTAAAGTCCCATTCAACACGGGCGTTTATAGCCTCGATGTTATTTTTTAACGCTGAGCAAATAGTCCTGAACATCGGCTCCAATTCAACTACCTTCCGTTCCTTTGTAATTTCGGTCTGGATCTTAACTATTTCATTAATGTGCTCAATGGTGCCATCCAAACTTTCACTGATAGCTTTGATGTGCGAAAAGATCTCCTCCCGCTCTTCCCGGGCGTCTGCCTGCTCAAACAGGTTCACCATAAACTGAAGGTTCCCTGTATGCGAACGGAGATTATGCGATACGATGTACGCGAAATTTTGCAAACGGCGATTCTGGTCCGTAAGCAGATTTATGGATTGCTCCAGCTTAAGCAGCTTTCTTTTATCGCTGTCGATATCCTGAACAATCCCTTTAATAGCGGTGCATTTACCAAAGTGGTTAATTACCGGTACGGCCTTCACTTTTAGCCAAAGCATATTGTTTTTGGCCGATCGTAAAAGCAGATCGATATCAAAAGGCCGGCTGTGGTTGATAGTATTATTAACAGCGTTTTGTAAAACCGGGCGGTACGGAGGCTCAAAAAAGCTGATAAACTCTTCAACGCTCAGGTTTAAGTGGTTCTGGAGATCAAACAACTCATAAACCTGTTTTGACAATACAATGGTATTAACGTTTTGCGTGTCAATTTCCCAAATGCCCAAGCGGGCTGTTTTAAAGGCATCATCATTTGTAGCCTGATTGTGGGCCGATAATAAATCGTTGTGCTTGTAGCGGTTGATATTTATAAGCGAACCGTAAACGATACTGCCGTTTTCGTCATCCTGCTTCCTGATGGTAGTTTCAAACCATTGGTAGCCATTTTTTTTGGTTAAAAAACGTAACTGAAGGGGAGTTGTATCGTCGGTTACCCTGTTGTTGATTGCGTTGGTAAAAGCAGGCTTATCGCCATGGTAAAGCAGGTGCTCAAAAAAAGTATTGACAGAACATTCAATTTCATTGAACTGATAGCCTAATACAGCATAAAAGCCAGATGACCATTTTACTTCCCTGGTATTGAAATTATATTGCCAAATACCCGTATCCAGATCATTGATCAAAGGGGTAAGATGAATGTCATCGCCAGAAAGTTTACCCTTTTCCGAAAAACTCATATCAACAATCCGTTCACTAATTCAATTTGTTTTTTGACACGTGCTTATTATAAAATATGTGCCATGATTTGAAGTTTTTTAACTTACAACTACCAGTTGTTTTGTTGTTATATTCTTCTCAATCATTATTCCACATTTGCTCAGCCTCAAATATAATATTTTTGATACTTTATAATGTATTCTTTTACTGGTAATTACGGTTTTTAGAATATTTGGCTATATGTACTCCTAATTGAAGTATTATTTTGTAAAACAGCCATCAAAGAACCTAAACTTTGTTTAAATACACTAAAAGTTGAAGATATTCCCTATAAAATACTTTGACGTAATTTGATTGTAAAAATAGCGGGCACTAAGTTAGTGAATATGGGTGAACTATTATTGGGTATTATAATGTCCTATTTTACAGGCAACTTGGGTGTTTTTAATTATATAGAAAAATATTATCAAGCTTATTTGCTTATTAGTTCATCTATTGCACTTTTAGCTATCCACTTGGCCGATTTGGAGGATTGGTTATAAATATTTCTTGCTGTGTTAATAGCATTAACTTTTAATATATTATTTCGTTTGCCTATCTGTCGTAAGGCCCAGTTAATGGCTTTTTTAACAAAGTTACGGTTATCCCAGGCTTCCCTTTCCATAATGGGGAACAGGTTCAGGAAAACCTCGTCGGGTGCGGTTTTATTGTGGATGGCGTATTCGGCCATCAGCACAAAACCAGCACGTTTTACAAACTCCTCCTGGTGGCTGCTGTACTCAATAGCTTTATCAATAGCAAATGGAGTCCTGTCGAAAAGATTGCCGCAAACCTGGTCGCAAATATCCCAGGAATAAAAGTCTGCAACCCATTTATCCATGAGTTCGGGCGTTACCTGTTTGGGCTCGGCAATCATTGATGCCAGCATCCTGGCTTCATGTACTTGAGTATCCCAAAGCGCTAAGGCCAATTCATGATCTTTTTTAATGAGCTTGGCAAGCTTACGGATCTCGGGCAACTTTACACCCAAAGCCCGCGAACTGTCGATACCAAAGCGGGCCATGCCTTTTAAGTAGGTGGCGTCGGCCTTTTCTTTGAGATGTTCAAGTACAAATGTTACGGTATCCATTTAATTGGTCATGCTTTTCTTCTGGAGGGTATTGTGGATGGGCACAACCTGCATCAGCGCCGCGCTGCAGTAAAAGGGGTGTAGTTCCATTACTAAAGCTCCAGCCTTAATAGCCGGGTCTGTTTCTGTGAGTTTTTTCGCTTCCTCAACGGTTTCTACATTAAAAATGAAAATACCACGCAGGGGCTGATTATCCAAAAACGGACCCGCAACAACCAGCTTACCTTCGGCCGCAAGCCTGCCAATATTTTTAAGATGCGCCATTTGCAGCTGCATATTAGCCGCCGAATCTTTCAGTTGGGTTGGCCCTTCTTTCAAAAATGCCATTACATATTTTTTCATGCCATAATCGTCGGCTCCCAGTTTTTTAGCCAGGGCGGCATCATAAACTGGCTTGGCGGCAGGGGAGCTTTGGGCTAAGCAGTTAAGGCTTAATGCTACGGAGGCAATGATGAGTAAAGCTTTTTTCATTGATTTATGATTTATACAACCAGAAATATTAATTGGTTAGCCTTTAGGTTTTTTTATTGGATTTTGCCTGTTGTCGAAAAAGGTGATCAGGATTATTTTATCTTCTTCAATTCTGTAAAATAGAGTATTGTGTTTGGTTATAACAAAGCCCCTTATTTGCTTTTCTTTATTTTCTAAAGTCCCCATCTCAGGGTAATTTGCTATGAGCTCAATTATTTTGTAGGTATTGATAACGAAATTCTTTGTAACACTTTCACCCCATTCCTGTTCTAAATATGCTATAATGGAATTGAATTTATCGCTGGCTTTGCGATTCCAGATTATTGTTTTAGCCATTTTTTATGCATCTGTTTTACTGCATCATGGGACAAAAGATTAGCATCGTCAAAGCTTTCGTCGTAGGCTATTAAGAGCTCCTGTTTTTCAGCTTCATTCAGGTTATTCCAAAGATGACCGGTTTGGTTAGCATTTAATTGCTGAATTAACTGATAATAACTTTTCAATAATTGCTCATCATCAATGGTATCTATCAAATGATGAAAATCTTCCTTAATATTCATTGCCTTCCTTTTATAATGTCAAATTACTAATTTAATCATTAACAACAAAGCCGGGCAAACGCCCGGCTTCATAATCTATAAGGAGTATGTGTTCACGCTAATTACCGAATTTTTTACTGGTTCCGCTTTTTTCATAAAAGGCTTTATAGTCCTTGATATTAAGCATATCATAAATGGCTTGCTTTTTATCTGCGCTATTATCATAGTAGCCTTTGCAAATCTGGTAACCAACCCAATATCCCAGATCGGATGGTTTATCGGCAGTTTCCTGATTGGAATTGGCTATCCAGTTATAGGCCCGTTTTAAATACATTTCTTTCTCAAAATCGGCCCATATTTGCTTTTCATGGCCTTTTGCCCATACATGCAGACGCTCATTGGCAGTGCGGCTAGATATCAGCTCACCTAAAAAATCGGCCATGCCTTCAACCAAAACAGCCCTTAGTAAAGTAGTATCGCCGCCTAACATGCCACCCTGGTTATAATGAATGAGTTCATGCGCTACGAGGTTTGGCAGGTAGTCGAGTTTTCCAAAATTATTTTTTTCCCAAAGGCTAAGCTCATCCACAGGTATATCAGCCGTACGCACTGCCTGGTCAAGCCCAATAAGCAGACCGTTATCTGTTGATGTACCGCCGGATGAAAATGAGCCGATAATAAAGTAAACATCAGGAAGTTTGCCCTGAGCATAGATCTCTTTAAATTTCGCGAATGATGCCATCATTTGCGGCTTTTGCTTATCTACAGTGAACGTGTTTTTGCGGATGGCTGCATAAAACTTCGGTTTTTTATCGTGCCCTCTTACAAACCTTTTCATGCTCACAACTTTGTAAGCAAAATAATCCTGCAAGCCCGGCGACCCCGGGTCAACGTAGTATTGCCTGTAAATTTTGAGGCGATTGGCCGTGTCTTTTTGAGCAAGGTCATAAGCTGTCCAGAAATTTTTAACATCCGTTGTTACCAAATGAACTTTTGACGGATCATCGGTGAACCCTTTTGTTTTTTCTACGGAGTTTAGCAGCGGCCGCCAATCCGGCATTTGATGCAGCGAATTCAGGTCGGAATCTGTTACCAGGTGTGCAGCATTTTTATAACCGCTGCTTGCTGCCAATTTCAGTATGGTCATGGCGCTATCCGCTTTACCGGCAAGGGCGTAGCAACAGGCGGCATTATAATAATCGCCGGTGGCAGAGGCCTTAAACTCAGCTTGCCTGGCCGATTGCAGGTAACAACTGCCCGCCTGGATAAAGTTTTTTGCCTCGTACAGGCTATCGCCCTTGCTGCTCAGGCTTTTTTGTCCAAATACTGCGGAGCATAGCAGCGTAAAGAAAAAGGTCAGGTATTTATACATAAGCTAAAAATAGCAAAATGAAAATAAAAAGCCGGGCAGCGCCCGGCTTCTAATCATAAATCAAATTTAGAAAAATCCGAAATCGAAATTCCGAAATCCGAAATCAAAGGTTTCCTCGTGCTTCCTGTTCGCGTTCAATAGCTTCAAACAAAGCTTTGAAATTACCGGCACCGAATGATTTGGCACCCTTGCGCTGAATAATCTCAAAGAACAGGGTCGGCCTGTCTTCTACTGGTTTGGTGAAGATCTGCAGCAGGTAGCCTTCGTCATCACGGTCAACCAAAATACCTAAGTGCTTTAAAGGTTCAAGGTCTTCGTCGATGTGGCCTACACGATCAAGCAGATCGTCGTAATAGGTAGACGGCACCTTTAAAAATTCAACACCCCGGCTTTGCAATTCGGTTACCGTAGCTACAATATCATGGGTAGCAAGGGCGAGGTGTTGTACCCCTTCATCTTCATAAAATTCCAGATATTCCTCAATCTGCGATTTCTTTTTGCCTTCGGCCGGCTCATTGATCGGGAATTTTACATAGCCATTCCCGTTGCTCATCACCTTACTCATTAAAGCCGAATACTCGGTTGAAATCATTTTATCATCAAAGGTGAGGATATTCCTGAAGCCTAAAACTTCCTCATAAAAATTAACCCATTCATTCATTTTATGCCAGCCTACGTTACCTACGCAATGGTCAACATATAGCAGACCTGTATCGGTTGGATTAAAGGTATTTTCGAGTTTTTGGTAGCCGGGCAAAAACAAGCCATTGTAGTTTTTACGTTCTACAAACATATGAACGGTTTCGCCATAAAGTTTAATACCGCTGGTACGTACCTCTCCATGTTCGTCGGTTAAAGTTTGCGGTTGCTGATAGGCCTCGGCACCGCGCTTAGTAGTTTGCTCAAAGGCATCATATGCATCATCAACCCAAAGGGCCAGTACTTTTACGCCATCGCCATGTTTTTTGATGTGCTCGGCAATGGGGTGGCTGGAGTGAAGGGGGGTAGTAAGCACAATCCTGATCTTGCCCTGCTGTAAAACATATGAGGCACGGTCTCGCACGCCGGTTTCAGGTCCTGCATAAGCCAGGTTTTGAAAGCCGAAAGCGCTTTTATAATAATGGGCCGCCTGCTTGGCGTTGCCTACATAAAATTCAACATAATCCGTACCGTTAAGGGGCAGGAAATCGGTTGTGGTTTGTTGTTTATCTAAAGTTTGAGTAGTCATTTTAATTAAATTAAATATGTCATTACGAGGAGGAACGACGAAGCAATCGCATGCTATACAGGGCGAATATGCTTCCGTGCGGTTGCCACGCTTCGCTCGTAATGATATAGCGGTTAATATTGCCAGCTTTTATAATAATTTTCATCCTCTATCCTGATCGCGTCCTCTGTTAACATTAGTGGCCTGAATGGATCTATCATTACAGCCAGTTCGTCTGTTGATTCCTTACCTATCGATTTTTCGACAGAGCCTGGATGCGGCCCGTGCGGGATACCGCCGGGGTGCAGGGTGATCTGTCCTTTTACCACGCTTTTGCGGCTCATGAAATCGCCATCAACATAATATAATACCTCGTCGCTATCCACATTGCTGTGGTTGTACGGTGCAGGGATAGATAGCGGGTGATAATCAAACTTGCGGGGCACAAAAGAACAAATCACAAAGTTGTTGCCCTCAAAAGTTTGATGTACAGGCGGCGGCTGGTGCAGCCTTCCGGTTATCGGCTCAAAATCATGAATGGATAGAGCCCATGGATAATGAAAGCCATCCCAGCCTACAAAATCAAACGGATGGGTGCCATAGATATAAGGATAAATGAGGCCTTGCTTTTTAATCAGAATTTTAAAATCGCCATGCTCATCGTAAGTTTTCAGATCGGCCGGTCGCTTAATATCGCGTTCGCAATAGGGCGAGTGTTCCATCAGCTGCCCGTACTGGTTGCGGTAACGTTTAGGCGGGCGAATAGGGCTAAAACTTTCTACAATGAAAAGCCTGTTTGCTGTACCATCAAACTCCATTTGGTAAATAGTACCGCGCGGAATCACCAGGTAATCGCCATATTGAAATTTTATATTGCCAAAACCGGTTTTTAAGGTGCCGGTGCCCTCATGAATAAAAACTACCTCGTCGGCCTGGCTGTTCTTGTAAAAATAGTCGGTCATGCTTTGGCGCGGTGCTGCCAGTGAAATATGCAGATCGCTGTTTACCAGTACCGGCTTGCGGCTTTGCAGGTAATCATCTTCGGGCTGTACATTAAAACCTATCAGGCTGGTATGCTTCAGGTGCTTTTCGCGCGCTATTTTAGGCTCCACGCTGTAGGGCTCGCCCAGGGTTTTTACAATGGTAGGCGGGTAGGCGTGGTACACTAATGAATAAAGGCTCGAAAAGCCCTCGGTTGATACCAGTTCTTCGGCATATAAACTACCATCGGGCTTACGGAATTGCGTATGCCGCTTAGGCGGAATTAATCCTAAACTATGATATACAGGCATGGATTGGTTTAATTGGTTAACAATAAAACGTATAAAATGCTGATTTGTGTTCGGGCTAAAAAGTCCGTTACGCGTAGCCATAACCATTTAATAAATAATGGTTAAAAAAAATGAAGAAAGCGGAAGGGAGGAATTAGTATTGCGCCAATACGATCTTAGCGAGCATAGCATCTCTGAACGATGAAGCATCGCTCATGGAGGTTAACCCCAATGAAAACAGAAAATGCATTTGTACCTGTAACATGATACTAAGTTAGCAGGATTATATTTAGGATGCAAGTTTTGGTTGGAAGATGGTGAGTGGTTGATTAAGTTGATTGGGTGAGTGGTTGCTATTATTTTTTAACGCCGCCGCTCGGCTCCTGCCCACAGGTGTTGGGAAGAGAAATAGAAATTGTATTTTTAGTGGCATATGCGTGTGCCCGACTTGTTAAAGTTAATTCCAGAGGAGCGTCTTGCGTTTTTGGCTGACTATCATAAAACAGACCATAAGGTAAAGAAACTACCGGTCTCAGTCCTTTTTAAGCTATTACTTTACAGTCAGTTCGAAGTAAAGCACAATAGCCTCAGGGTAATGGAGAATATCTTTAATTCGTATGCTTTCAGTCATTTATCTGACAAATCCGAAGCGCAAAAGATACATTACAGTTCAATCAGCGAACGCCTAAGCCGTGCGGACGCGGTTTTTTTTGAAGCTTTATACCAGGATTGTATTGAACGTTTTTCAGCCCAATTACCTTCGAAAGATAATAAACAGCATCAGTTGTTGCGTTTTGATTCAACGCTGATATCACTTTCATCCAAGCTGATCAGGATCGGATTTCGTTCCGGAGGAAGCCAGGAACATGTAAAACAGCTTAAATTTACTATAGGCTATTCAGAAATACCTGAGTATGTGGCTTTTCATCATCAGGCTACATTTAACAGTGAGAACGTAGCTTTGAAACAAGCCATTGTTGGCTGTCCTGCATCTAATAAAAGTATCGTTATAGTCGATGCCGGCCTACAATCAAGAGACGCCTATGATGAGCTCTTTGACCAGGGAATCAATTTTATTACACGAATCAATCCGAACCCACGTAGTGTAGTTGTTGAAGAGAATAACTTATTTGAAGCTACTCCTGATGACTATAAGCTTAGGCTGGTAACAGACCGTAAGCTTTACCTATATAACAGGAAGGGAAAAAAGACAAAGAACGTTTATCGATATATCGAAGCAGTCAAACCCAATGGAGAAGTACTCGCTTTTTTGACCAATATCTTTGATTTTCAAGCTTATGAAATAACCGCACTGTATAAGAAAAGATGGGATATAGAAGTGTTCTTCAAATTCATCAAACAAGAACTTAACTTCTCACATCTACTATCCAGAAGCATAAACGGCATCAAAGCCGTACTGTATGTCAGGATGATCCTATCGCTGTTAATAATAACTTACCAAAAGTTAAATCGAATTAAAAGTAGTAAGTCTGCTAAACAACAGTTTGCCTTGGAAATGGAAGCCGAACTCATGAAATTTATTGTAAGACTTTATGGTGGAGATCCCGATAAACCTCCCACAAATGGACACATCCCTTTTTGGTAACTCTTCCCAACACCTGTGGGCTCCTGCCGAGTGGCAACTATTTCACGGCCTCTGGCCGCCGGCGTGATGTATACAGGCCAGAGGCCTGGGGATAACGGCCACTCGGCAGGAGCCGAGCGGCGGCGGAATATATATCCGCGTAAGAAACTAATCACCTAATCAACCCAATCAACTACTCACCACTCTCCAATCAACTTAATCAACCATTCACCTCATAAACCATCAACCAAAATCATTAGCTTTGATTATACCAATTAAGCTACTCTATGAAATTAGTATCCTATAAAACTGAAGACCGCGAACATCTTGGTGTTTTTGTTAATGGCCACATCTATAATTTAAACTCCTGCGATAAGCTGATCCCCGACAATATGAATGAATTTTTATGGGGAGGGCCCGAACTGATGGAGCATGCCGCGCGGGTTAATGAAGATATTCGTTCGGGAAAGATAGAGGCTAAGGAAGAATTGTTTTTTGAGCTGATGGCGCCTGTACCTCATCCAACATCGTGCAGGGATGGTTACGCTTTCAGGCAGCACGTAGCCTCAGCAAGGCGCAACCGTAAACTGGATATGATACCGGAGTTTGATCAGTATCCTATTTTTTATTTCACCAACCATAATGCCATACAAGGCCCCGGCGAAATTGAGTGCATGCCCGATCATTTTCAGAAGCTGGATTTTGAACTGGAAGTAGCTGTGGTACTGAATAAGAAGGGTCGCAACATTACAGCTGCTGAGGCCGATAGCTTTATTGCGGGTTACATGATCATGAATGATATGAGTGCCCGTACCCTGCAAATGGAAGAAATGCTGCTGAACCTTGGCCCGGCAAAGGGTAAAGATTTTTCGACGGTTATTGGTCCGTGGTTGGTAACGCCAGATGAACTGGAACAATATAAAGTGCCCGCAAAACCTGGTCACACGGGTAACGCCTATAACCTGGAGATGAAATGTGTGGTGAATGGCAAACAGGTATCGGCAGGTAATATGGCCGATATGGACTGGACCTTTGCTGAAATCATTGAGCGCGCTGCCTATGGCTGCGATGTTTTGCCTGGCGATGTGATAGGTTCGGGCACGGTTGGTACCGGTTGCTTCCTTGAACTGAATGGCACCGGTGTACTTAATAATGCCGACTACGAACCACAATGGTTGCAACCCGGCGATCTGGTTGAAATGGAGATCACCGGCTTAGGCATGCTGGGCAATATTATTGAAAAAGCCAATAGTGATTTTTCGATATTGAAATTGAAGAAGTAAAAGATAATAGCATAAACATAAAAACGCGTCATTGCGAGGTACGAAGCAATCCCCGATTTGCAGGGCGACTATGCAAGTCTCTCTGTACAGTTAGCGATTGCTTCGTACCTCGCAATGACGGTTGTGAATAAAACGTCCATGCCCACCATTAATATAGCCGATCTTTCTCCTGTTCAGCTTCAAAGCTACCTGCATTTTGTAATAGCACCACGGCCTATATGCCTGGCCTCTACTATTGATAAAGCAGGTAATGTAAATCTGAGTCCTTTCAGCTTTTTTAATTTTTTCAGCACTAATCCGCCTATATGTATATTCTCACCATCGCGCCGGGTGAGGGACAATACTACTAAACACACGCTCGAAAATGTTAAAGAAGTACCCGAATGCGTGATCAATATTGTTAATTACGATATGGTACAGCAAACCTCACTTTCAAGTGTAGAATATCCGCTGGGGGTTAACGAGTTTATCAAATCGGGTTTAACACCGGTGCCATCACAATTGGTAAAACCACCGCGGGTAGCCGAATCATATGTGCAACTGGAATGTGTAGTTAATGAGGTAATTGAATTAGGACAAAGCCACGGTGCCGGTAACCTGGTACTCGCCGAAATTAAGCTGATCCACATTAGTGATGCTGTTTTAGACGCGGACGGAAAAATAGACCAGGCCAAAATGGACCTGGTAGCCCGTCTTGGCGGCGACTGGTATTGCCGTGTTACTAAAGACAACCTGTTTAAAGTAGCCAAACCAAACATCAGGATAGGCATTGGTGTTGATGCCTTGCCCTATGCCATCCGTAATTCAAGAATATTAACCGGTAACAACCTTGGGCAATTAGGCAACCTGGAAACCATCCCCACCGACGAAGCTATTGAAGCCTTCGCGCTCACTCCCGAGATAAAAGAAGTACTCGATGCCACCATCGGCGATAGCCAAACCCGCGAATTGCAACTGCATTTGAAAGCCAAACAGCTTTTGGAATTGGAAAGGGTAGAGGAAGCTTTGATGGTGCTTTTGATGGAGTGATTCCGTGAATTTAATAAAATTATGTCATTGCGAGGAGGAACGACGAAGCAATCGCATGCTATACAGAGTGGTTACGCTTCCGTGCGATTGCCACGCTTCGCTCGCAATGACATGGTTTTGTTATTCGAAATGACCTCTTTTATCGCCAAATTATTGTCCGACTATCCTTCAATAAGCATAATCCTTCCCCTTAAGATGATAATCAACCGGTAGCTGTCTTTTTTCAAATAGTTCGTAGGCTGGTTTCAATGAGCGCCAAAAGGCATCTTGTTTGTATACTGCATAGCGCTTTAAATTAGTATCATCCATCCGGAAAGGAAAAATATCAACCCGGATTTGTTTTTGACCGGCTGTAAACGCTTCGTAAACCAGGGTGTAAATTTCTTCTATGCGGGCATCAGTCATGGCGTAACAGCCTATCGAAGCACAATGTCCATGTACCATAATAGCGCTGCCGGTATAGCCTTTGGCTTGATCAACCACGTTAGGGTAGCCAACATTAATAGCCAAATAATAATTACTTACCCGGTTAAGCTGTTTAGGTTCAATGGTATATAATCCCTCCGGACTTTTGCCGTCACCATCGCGGGTTTTTGTACCGAGGCCGCCGGAGTAGGTGCATACATCGTAAGTTTTAAATAGCTGGTATTTATTGGCCGATTTTACCCATACCTCAAGCACGCTAATGTCTTTAATAATACGGAGATATACTGAACCATAGGGAGCGAGGCCTTTCTCTTTAAGCTCTTTCTGAAGCTTGGGCCAAACTTTAAGACGTACATCGCTGGCTCGTTTGCTATCTGGAATTTCGGTTTTGTGAAGTGCTAATAATAGGATTAATAGCAGCAATGTGATTAGTTTAGGCATTGGTCAGGTTGTTAACTATAATTGTAGTTAACGGAGTTGCCGGGAGGAAATTATGTGGGGCTGGAGATTTTTTTGTTGTAGTTGAAACCTGCTATTCTTAACACGTCATTGCGAGGAACGAAGCAATCGCGAACGGTACAGAGCCGCTCTGTATAGCATGCGATTGCTTCGTGCCTCGCAATGACGTGTTGGGGATACTATTATATGCCCAACACCTGTTTTAATTTCACATATCCTGTTTTACTTACCGGGATCTTGGCGCCGGATTTCAGGATAGCGAGGTGCGCGTCTTTTTCGTATGGATCGATACGGGTGATCTGCGGAATGGCTACCATGTATGAGCGGTGCACACGCACAAAATGATTGGGATCAAGCGTTTGCTCGAAAAAGCTCATGGTTTTGTTTTTAAGGTACGAACCTTCTTTGGTGATCACGCTTACGTAATCATCATCGGCCTGCAGGTATTCAACATCGGCAACCGGGATGATCTTTACCTTAGTGCCCGTTTTTACCACAATACGCTCATGCTGTGCCGGCGACTGGGTGGCTGCGGTTTCCAACAGTTCTTCCGTTTGCTTAGCTGCCGGTTTTGGAGCAGCAGTAGCCAGGAACTTTTCAACAGCTTTATTAAAGCGTTCTTTACTGAAAGGTTTTAACAAATAATCAACCGCGTGGGCTTCAAAAGCTTTTATGGCGTATTCATCAAAGGCGGTGGCAAATATTACGGCAGGGGGCTGCTCAACCAGTTCAAGCATTTCAAAGCCGGTAATTTTAGGCATCTGGATATCTAAAAAAACCAAATCGGGCTGGTGCTGCTGAATAGCTTTAAGACCTTCAAAGCCATCGTTACATTCCTGTATCAGTTCAATGTCTTTAAAATCAAGCAGGTATTCCCTTACAACCATGCGGGCTAAAGGTTCATCATCAATAATTAAAGCTCGCTTCATAGTTGCGGTATTTTTATAATGGTAGTGTACAGATCATCGCTCGCATGGGTTTCCATTAAATCATTGCGGGCATACAGCAAATATAATCGCCGTTGCACTCCCCGCAAACCAAAACCTGTACCTTTTTTTGGTTTTGATGTTTGCGGATCATACGGGTTCTGTACCATTAAATTCAGATAGCCATCCTCAATTTCGCCGCGAATGCTCACGGTAACTTCGCCTATGGTATCATAAAGGCCAAATTTAATGGCATTTTCAACCAAAGGCTGTAACAGCATTGATGGCAGTATGGCGGTTCCGCATTTTGGGTCACAACTTATTTCAGTTTGTAAACGGTGCCCAAAGCGTACTTTTTCTATATCGAGGTATAAGTTGAGGTGCGCAAGTTCTTCAGTGAGGCTCACCTGTAACTGATCGTCTTTTTTTAGTGTTCCGCGTAAAAAATCAGATAGCTGGTGAATCATCCTGCGGGCTTCATCGGGCTTAAAGCCGATAAGCGCGTTGATAGAGTTTAAGCTGTTAAACAAAAAGTGTGGCTGCAATTGCTGCCTCAGGTTATATAATTCGGCTTCGCGAGCCAGTTGCTCGGCTTCGGTTTTACGTTTTAGGGTCTCTTTCTGATCCAGTTGTGAAAACCACAACAAGCTTATCATCGCCATCCAGCCTATCGCCAAAAAGTCGGTAAAAAAGCGGATGGTTAATGATTGGGCCAGGAAACCGGTGTAGATCGTGTCGCTATTAATTAGCGGTAAGATGTAACGGCAACCCGCGGTACAGATACCTGCAAGCGCAACGCACCAGATAAACAGGTTAATGTAGCTGCCCTTACCCGGTTGGTAGTAGCGTAAGTTATTATTGATAAGCCAGCAAGCACATGAAAGGAATATTGCGCTGAGCAGACCATCAGTAGCGGCAGTGAACCATAAAAAACCAAAACTATGGATGATGTAGGTTTGCAATGCAGCCCAGGCCACACCGCATATTACAAATGCCGCGTATAGTTTTGATGATTGTATTGATGGGACTTCCAAAACGGGTTGCTTTCTGTTTTTAAGGTTTAGTTTCTGATGCCCAGTAAGGCCGATTTATGATGCGCCCAGGCAATATATAAATCAGCATCGGGCGTTTCATGTATGTTGTAATACAACTCGGTACCGTCGGTAAGTTCGCCAAGCTGGTTTAGTTCGGCTACATCAATAAATTGCCATTTAACGGTTTGCTTTTCAATGTTCTTAAAGCTATCCTGGTTGGCGTGACCAATGCGGTTTGCTTTTTCATAAGCTACCAGTTCACTGTCAGCGCTGATCAGCCTTAATTGCTCATCAAATTGCGCCTGATGATCGCCATCCCCGCTTATCACCCTGAAAACTAATTTTGCTACGTACCAGTTCATGTTGTTTATGCTTTTCGTAATTAGCTGCCTTAATTAATAACTGCGGATATCTACCCCTGCAAAAATGGATACACCTTTAAGTACCAGCACCTTTTCGCTGCCTACACTTGCGGTGCTCCTGATGCGTTTATCATCAACACTGGCAAAAACAGCTGCAAGGTCAGATACTACCTGCCAGTTGGATGGCACAATGATTTTAGTGCCGCCAAAGATCTGGGTAATATCGATGATGATCCTGCCGTTGATATCTGCCTGGGTAAAATCAAGCTCGGCGCCGCCAAATATGTTTACGATATCGCCTCCGCGAAATTGTTTGGAAAGAATAGTTTTGTTAACCCCGCCAAAAATAGATACGGTATCTATATAGTCGTCGCCAGAGTATTTAGTGTTGTACTGCTGCTGTTTCTGGGCGTACGGATCAACGGGAGGTACCGGATCACCTTCGTCTTTTACAGTGTAGTCAACAGGTTCGGTCTTTTCAAATTGAAAGGGCTCTTTTTTATCCCAGTTTGTCCATTTTTCGCCTTTGAAATCGTTTTTCCACTGGTTTGGATCAAAATGTTTGTTGCGCCTTAATATTAACCACATGCCAAAGCCAATTACAGCCAAAGGGCCTACTATACGATCGGAGTTGTTGATGTTTTGGGTTATCAGGAATATGACACCTAAAGCTACCAGCATTACCCATGAAGCCTTTTTATAATTATGCTTGGCACCTACATATACTCCCCAGAAAATAAGCCACAATGGCCATAGGGAAAGATGATCGGGTATGAAAAAAATTCGGAATTGCTGAAGCAGCAATATGCCGCCTACAGCAAGTAAAATGATCCCGGCAACAGACTTGCCTTTGTTGGGATCTTTTGGATGTTCTATATCGTTGTTCATTGTATTATCTGCAAATTGAAATCATATCCAAAACTAAGGTAACATTATAGTTGAGTCAATCAAAAACTGGCGACGTATTTAAAGAAATCGGTAAAGAGGGATGTTTTGGCGGTGAAAAAGTTGTGTTTGATTTTTTAACATTCGGCAAAAATAAAAATTTGTATGTTGTGACGGTTTTTTATCGATAAATAACCACACTAAACTTATCATATCAAAATGGAACAAGAATTTAGTCTTGCCAGGGGCTGGAAAATATTTTGTTATATAGCTTGTGTTTTATTTATAGCTGCGGCGGTGGGCATGTCATATGGAGTGCTTATTGAAGGTAAACCGGTGTTGCTTGCGTACTCAATCCCTTTTTTTATATGGTCGGTTTATATGCTTATCCGTATATGGAAATATAAACTTATCATATCTGATCGGCAAATAACCGAAATACACGCGTTTACTACGATTGTTATTCACAGAACCGATATCGAAGCTTTTAGAATTGATGGTAACATTCTTACCATATTTCCGCGTCAAAAGGGCCAAAAGAAAATCCGTATTAATGGTTATCGGTATCTTGGAAATTATCGAGGTCTTATCAACTGGCTCAGCTATCAGTTTAATGAGCTTAATCACCTGGCATATGTAAAAGAAACCCAGGAGATTCTCGCTAATCCGGATTTTGGCTTTACCACCGGCGAAAAGGCCGTTAAATTTAAACGCGCCAGGCTTATAACCCGTGTCTATAATGTGATAAGCTTTGGCTTTATTGCAACGCCTTATATAGATGGCAATATAACAGTGAATAGCATTATGCTGATTTATCCTTTTGTTGGTATCCTGATATTATTTTTAAATAGAGGTGTAATATTATTGGATACAACTGCCAAATCAAACCATCCAAACATTGGCTTAGGGTTGGTAATGCCGCCACTGTGTATGGCTATTATTGTATTGCTTAGATACGAAGTACTTGATTATGCAAGGGTATGGATGCCTGCCCTGGTAATAGGTGCCGTTTTGTTCGGCTTATTTAGCCGGGTAAATAAAAATACTGCCGGCGAAACTTATAAAAGCCAGTACATACTGATAGTAATCATAATAGCATGTTATGCTTTTGGAGGTACTATAATTATCAATTGTGATTTAGACAGATCAGTCCCGGCAATTACTACGGCCAAAGTAGAAAGCCAGTTTAAAACGACCGAAAAAGTAACTACTTATACGTTAACATTGGGGCCGTGGGGGCACCGAAAGCAAAATGAAGATGTTGATATACCTGGCTCACTTTATAAAACCATATCGCCGGGAGATATTGTGAATGTGAATGTTAAAAAAGGGTTTTTTAATATACCCTGGTTTTACATAAGTCGCTAAAGTTCTCAAACACAATTAGCAGATAAAACAAAAAGCCGGGGCTTTTTAAAAATGCCCCGGCTTTGATTTATATATGATGGATGATTGAGTTTAAGCTTCGGTTTTGGGTTGTTCAAAATCAAAATGTTGTTTGGCTTTTTCGTTCTTTTCCCAGAAATCCCTGTCGGTTTGTTTAGCCGGCCTGATGGCTATCCAGGTGCCAAGCAGCATCAATGCAATTGGCCAGGTTATGCGGTCGGCATCGTTAACGTTATCATTTACCAGGAATATTACGCCTAACAGTATCATAAAGATCCATGATGGTTTCTTGAAGTCGTGTTTGGCACCCATGTAAGCGCCCCAGGCTATGAACCACATTGGCCAGCTAAAAAGCCAATCGGGAATAAGGAAGGCGTTAAGCTGATCTATCAGAAATAAACCACCGGCTGCCAGTAATATTATTCCTAACATGATTTTGCCATTTCTTTTGTTTTCGGTGTTTATTATATCGTTGTTCATCGCTTTAAGTTTTAATGTTACCCAAATCTACAGCAGTGCGGCAGGCTGGGCAATCAATACTTGGCGATGTAAGGGGAGAAGTCGGTAAAGCAGGGGATAAAGGCGGTGAAAGCCCCCTCTAAATCTTCCCCTGAAGGGGGAGACTTTTAATAGCAAGGTGAGTAAAGTTGAGTATTTTAAAGCCCTCCCCTTCAGGGGAGGGTTGGGTGGGGCTTATTCCGGTTCCTGCTGGCTCAGGCAATGGAAACTGCCAAGGCCCCAGATAATGTCGGTGCTGTCAATGCCTACAACCTTACGGTCGGGGAAGCATTGGGTTAATATCTCAAGTGCTTTATCATCGTTTTTTGAACGGTAAGTAGGCACTATCACGGCCGAGTTGGCTATATAAAAATTAGCGTATGAGGCCGGTAAACGGGTATCTTCATAAATTACTGCATCAGGCATCGGTAACTCAACAATGTTTAGTTGTTTGCCGTTAAGCAGGCGCATGGTTTTCAGCGTTTCAAGGTTTTCCTGAAGGATGTGATAGTTCTCATCGTTTTTATCTTCCTCAACAACGGTAACTACGGTATCCTCGTTAACAAAGCGGGTGATATCGTCAATATGACCGTCGGTATCATCGCCTATAATGCCATCACCTAACCAAAGGATCTGTTCTGCACCATAATAGTTTTGCAGGTAGCTTTCAATCTGCTGCTGGTTAAGCTGCGGGTTGCGGTTTTTGTTAAGCAGGCAGGCGGTGGTAGTTAAAATAGTGCCTTTACCATTAAAGTCGACAGAGCCGCCTTCCATCACAATGCCCGGGTTAAATACCGGTAAGCCAAAGTGGTTGCCTATTTTGGTAGGGATCACATCATCCAGGTCAAAAGGGGGGTATTTGCCGCCCCAGGCGTTATAGCCCCAGTCCACAATAGCTTTTTGCCTTGTAGTAGGGTTGATCAAAAACGCAGGCCCGTGGTCGCGGCACCAGGCATCATTAGTCGGGAATTCAAAGATCTCTATTTTATTAAGGTCAACGCCGGCGTTTTGCAACTGGAAAATCACCGAGGCTTTCATGCCTTCGTTTGCTACGTTGATACGTACCAGTTCGCCTTGGGTAACTACTTTGATAAACTCAATGTAAGGCGCGTAAATGGTATCGATTTTACCCGGCCACGAAGCCTCTTTATGAGGCCAGCTAAGCCAGGTAGCTGTATGTTTGGCCCACTCGGCAGGAAAGGAGAAGCCTTGTGAAGCAGGGGTGAGTATAGTTGATATTTGTTGGCTCATAATTTGGTTAATGCAAATGTAACAGTATTACATCAAAGAAAACGTCATTGCGAGGTACGAAGCAATCCCGAATTTTACAGAGCGGCCTTCCATTGCCGACCTGCCAATTAGGGATTGCTTCGTACCTCGCAATGACGCGTGTATTATATTAGTCTTCGTCTAATAACCTTTTAGTTATCGGCTGATAAGAATCGATACGACGATCCCTTAGGAACGGCCAATGGCTCCTGTAGTAATCAGATTTATCCAGATCAAGCTCCTGTACTACCACTTCCTCATCATTGTGTGATGTTTGGTGGATGATTGCGCCAAATGGATTTGCAAAGAATGAACCGCCCCAGAATTTTACACCGGCTTCTTCGCCTACACGGTTTACGCTTACTACGTGTACGCCGTTAGCTACCGCGTGCGAACGCTGGATGGTTTGCCATGCATTGTATTGTTCGGTATTTGTGGCTTCGTCTTGTGTGGTAGCCCAGCCGATAGCGGTTGGGTAAAATAATATATCGGCACCCATTAAAGCAGTGATACGGGCTGCTTCAGGATACCATTGGTCCCAGCAGATCAATACGCCTACACGGGCAAATTTAGTATTGAATACTTTGTAACCCAGATCACCAGGGGTGAAGTAAAATTTTTCGTAAAAGCCCGGATCATCAGGGATATGCATTTTGCGATATTTGCCTAAATAGCTTCCGTCGGCATCAAGCACCGCGGTAGTGTTGTGATAAACACCCTGAGCACGTTTTTCAAATAATGAAGCAATGATCACTACGTTAAGCTCGGCAGCAACTTTTGATAGTTCATCAGTTGATGGGCCAGGGATAGCTTCGGCCAGCTTAAAATTGTCATAATCTTCTACATCGCAAAAATAAAGCGAGGTGAAAAGTTCCTGTAAACAAACTATTTGCGCGCCTTTAGCAGCAGCTTCCCTTACTTTAACAATCGCCTTTTCCAGGTTCTGCTGTTTATCAGCAGTACAGCTCATTTGTACTAAACCAACTTTTACTTTACTCATCTTCAAAAAATTTGCGCAAAAGTAACACTTTGTAACAAGGATTTCAGCCTTTTAATATTATGATTACACTGAGTTGAAAGTAGGATTACACTGGCGTGAGATTGCGTCTGTTGTTTTAAATTACAGTATGCCTTAAATAATAACCTGATTTACTGCTTTTAATGTTTCTGAAAACAAAATGAAGAAAAATTGTTAATTGACTATCCTGTACATCCAAATAAAAAAATAACATAGCTTTGCAGCCGAATGACACAAACAGAAGACATCATTGACGAAGGTGCCGAACATAAAACCTGGAAAGGTAAGCTTTGGGGCGTTATAAAAGTAATTCTTATCATAGTAATAACCGGCGGTTTGCTTTATTGGGTTTTCAGTAAAGTGCCTTTTGCCAAAATAAAATTTCGTTTAATTCATGCTAACCGTGCCTGGTTAGCCGCTGCTATAGCCTGTTATGTCGGTTCGATGTTTTTTTCATCATGGCGGTTATTAAGTTATTTTAAATCCATTGGTTTACGATTAGACTGGCGTTTTAACCTTCGCCTGTATTTTCTTGGCTTGTGCTATAACGTGCTATTGCCCGGCGGTATAGGCGGCGATGGCTACAAAATTTACCTGCTGCACAAACGCTATCATTTGCCTACAAAAAAAGTATTCTGGGCTATCCTGTTTGACAGGCTTAGTGGTTTTTGGGCCATTGGTGCTATTGTAGTGGGCCTGGTTATATTAATACCAAGTTTCCCTTATCACCTGGGCTGGCCGCTTGGCATAGTGTCGGTTGGTTCGGTGATCTATTACTTTGTAGCCCGCAAGTTTTTTAAAGAATATACCCACAACTTTGTACAGGCGCATTTAAAAGCCATAGGTGTACAAAGCATGCAATTGCTTACCATTGTTTGTTTACTGCTTGCACAGGATTTCAACGGTAAATTTGCTCCGTATTTACTGTCGTTTCTTTTCTCATCCTTAGCGGCAATTATTCCGTTTAGTTTAGGCGGTGGCGGTATCCGCGACGCGTTGTTCCTTACCTTAGCCCGTCAGTTTAATTTAGCCGAAGACATGGCTGTTTACCTGAGCTTCGGGTTTTATCTCATCTCTATTATTGTGGCTTTATTAGGCGTGTATTACGTGCTTGTTCCTAAGCGTTTGGATGGCAATCTTAAAAAAGGCGAAGAACCAAAAATGGAAAATCACCCAATAGAAGAATAATATTCTGTTTAAAATTTAATTTCGTAATAATAAACTGAAACTTGTTTTCATGGCAAGCATCTGCTAAACTTGGCGTTATATTATAAATCGTCAAGTTTAGCAATGAGCCATTTTAATGATTTTAATAATCCGCAGGTTGCGGCATTGCCCGGTCATTTAAAACAATTTATAGTCGACCAGCACTACGAGCATTATACACCTATTGACCATGCGGTGTGGCGTTACGTTATGCGTCAGAATTATAGCTATCTGAAAGATGTGGCTTACTATCCTTATATACCTGGATTGCAGAAAGCCGGTTTAACCATTGAGCATATCCCCAATTTACAGGAGATGAATGATGCCCTCGGCAAAATTGGCTGGGGGGCAGTTACTGTTGATGGGTTTATCCCGCCGGCTGCATTTATGGAGTACCAGGCTTACAGGGTGTTGGTTATCGCGGCAGATATTCGCCAGTTAAAACATATCGAATATACACCTGCACCTGACATTATCCATGAATCGGCTGGTCATGCACCCATTATTGCAGATAAGGACTATCACGAATATCTGAGTTATTTTGGATCAATAGGGGCTAAGGCCATGTTTTCGGCACAGGATTTTGAGTTGTACGAAGCTATCCGGGCTTTATCGATTTTAAAAGAAATGCCTGATGCCGATGAACAGGAGATCATAAAGGCAGAAGAACTGGTAACGTATTGCCAGGAAAACATAGGCGAACCTTCAGAAATGGCCTTATTGAGCCGTTTACATTGGTGGACGGTAGAATACGGGCTGATCGGGACTTTGGAGCAGCCAAAGATCTATGGAGCAGGCTTGCTTTCATCCATCGGCGAAAGCTCCACCTGTATGAATAAGAATGTTGAAAAACTATGGTATACTATTGATGCCGTTAAGTATTCATATGATATTACCAAACCACAACCTCAGCTTTTTGTAACCCCCAATTTTCAGAACCTGATCAATGTACTGGAAGAGTTTGCCGATACCATGTCATTCAGAAAGGGTGGGGCTTACGGTTTAAATAAAGCTGTAGAGAGCAAAAATACCTGTACCGCGGTTTATAGCTCGGGTCTGCAGGTTTCCGGTACCATTACTGATTTTAAAACAGGTGCCGATGGTAAGCCTTATTTTATCAAAACAACCGGCCCTACTGCTTTGGCATTTAATAACAAACAGTTAAAAGGCCAAGGAAAAGATTATCATAAAGATGGTTTCAGCTCGCCGGTTGGTAAACTGAAGAGTAACACTGAAGTGGCTTTAGAGAATTTTTCGGAAGAAGATTTAAAAGCAGCCGGCATAGTAAATGCTAACAGAACTGAACTGCTTTTTGAAAGCGGGATCACAGTAAGCGGCGTTGTGAAAAATGTTCTTTCGGTGGATGGTAGAATCTGCCTGATCACTTTTAACGATGTAACTGTTACTGATGATAAGGGAACGATATTGTTTGACCCGGCCTGGGGTGTTTATGATATGGCTGTAGGTGAGGAAATTGTTTCAGTATTTTGCGGCGCGGCCGATAGGGAGGCTTACGAAACCATCGTTTATAAATCAAAAACAGAAACCCACCATGTTGTGCACGATCATAAAACCAAAGAACTGCACCGGCTTTACCAGCAGGTGCGCGCTTGTCGCATTAACCATGGTGATTATGGTTTTTTAGGCAACGTTTGGCAGCAATTGCAAAAAGACCATCATGACGACTGGCTTTGCGCCCTGGAGATCCTTGAAATACTCGATCATGAAAAAGTAGATCTCCCCTTAGCCACCGAAATCAAACATTTTCTGGAACAAAAAGGAAGCACCGAATCCGAATACGGTAAACTCATCAGCGACGGTTTTTACCTGATCAAGCACCCGGTTGAGCAAAAATTGGTAGTTTAGCGTTGATTTACCATCTTAGGGGTATTAAATCAAGCGTCATTGCGAGGTACGAAGCAATGACGTTGGGAAATAAAATTAATAACAAACAATTATTCCCCCTTTAGGGGGTTAGGGGGCATATGAACATCGTAATAACCGGCGCCAGTAGTGGCGTGGGCTTTGAAGCCGTAATTGAATTGATACTATCGGGCAGCCATAAAGTAATTGCTTTGGCCCGCTCACAGGATAAACTGGAACGTTTGCTGGAAATAGCTCATGGCTTAAATCCCGATTGCCAGTTGTTTGCCCTGAAATTTGATATTGTGCATGACGATTACGAAGGCTTGCAGCATTTTATAGCGTCGCATTTTGATAACCGGGTTGATATTTTGATCAACAACGCCGGGGTGCTTATCAATAAGCCATTTGCCCAATTGCTTGAGTCGGACTTTGTAGAGATGCTGCAAAGCAACTTTATTGGTCATGTAAGGGCGATTCAGGCACTGTTACCTTTAATGCCTGCAGGCGCACATATCCTTAATATCGGTAGTATGGGTGGTTTCCAGGGGAGTGCTAAATTCCCGGGCCTCGCAGCCTATTCGGCAAGTAAATCAGCTTTACATACGCTGACTGAATGTTTGGCACAGGAGTTTTCCGAGCAAGGTATCAAAGTGAATTGCCTGGCTTTAGGATCGGCACAAACCGAGATGCTGGAACAGGCCTTTCCTGGGTATGAATCGCCGGTGATGGCCTTTGAAATGGGAAAATATATTGCCGACTTCGCATTAACCGGTAGTAAATTTTTTAACGGAAAAATAATACCTGTAGCGGCAACTACTCCATGAATATTGAATAATATTGCAAACATTTTTATAACTTAGTTATTATAAATATGTTATGCTCTTAGCTAATGGACACCAGGTTTACATCACTTTTTACTCATTCGAAAGACATTTTTTTTGTCATGGATATGAATGGTGTGATCCTTCATACCAATTACGCGTTTCGAAATACATTTAACTATACCGATCAGGATTTAGCAGGTTTAAATATCGCATCTATTTGTCACCCTGCCGATAAGGAACGCCAGGCCGAATCTCAGGCCAGCCTCCTGCTTCATAAAAAGCTGGTAGGTTATCAAAGTCGGATAAAGGCCAAAGACGGGTGTTATTTCAGCATTATCTGGTCGGTGATATTAAATGAGGACGATAACCTCATTTATTCAAGCGGTAATACCCTTGCCGGTATGGTAGGGCAGCCGGAAAATGATATAGTTCAGCATACCATTCAGGGCCTTAACGAAGGTTTTGCCGTATTGGATTCGTTCTGGAACATTACTGCGTTTAATCCAGCCTTTCATGCCATGACCAACTTAAGTGTTGAAGAGGTGAAAGAGGCTAATTTTATGCAGATAGAAAACCTGGGCTTAAGTGAACGGGTTGCTAATGAATTCCGGTTATCGTTAACCGAGAGACGATCTATACAGGTACAATATCTCAATACCAATTCCAATAGTTGGTTACGCATCAATGTTTACCCTTATAAAAACCAGTTAGCCATTTTTATCCGCGACATCACAGAAATCAAGATGCAGGAATGGGTATTGGAACTCGAAAAAGAAGTGCTTGAATTGAATGCTACAGCACAATACACACTTGGGCAAACTACGCGTGAACTATTACGGGGCATTGAGCGGATTTTTCCGGACATGGTATGCTCGGTACTTGAAGTTGATGATCGACAGGAAAAAATGCATGTACTGGCCGCCCCGCGTTTGTCACAGGCTCATTGCGATTTGCTTGAGGGGTTGCCTGTAGGCCCGGATATAGGCTCATGCGGCAGGGCGGTATACCATCGGGAACAGGTAATTGTAAGCGACATAGAAAACAACCCGCTTTGGGATAATTATGCACATATGGTAAGGCCTTACGGTTTAAAAGCCTGCTGGTCTACCCCGGTATTGAGCTCAAAAGGATCAAAAGTTTTGGCCGTGTTTGGCATCTATTATCATGAAACACGTGAGCCAAGCAATGATGAGCAAAGCATCATAGAGCGTACAGTTAACATTCTCAGGGTGTTAATAGAAAGCAAAAAAACAGAAGACAATATCCGTGAACAGAATAACCGGCTGCAAACTATCGCCAATATCAGCTCGCACGAATTGCGTAAGCCGGTAGCCACTATTTTAGGCCTGGTTAATTTATTTGATAACGATGATCTGCAAAATCCGCTCAATAAAGAGATCATCGAACATATTGATACAACATCACAACAACTTGATGGGGTGATCCATTCTATTGTGGAAAGAACGGCCTTTATCAAAGCTTTTGGGGCTGATGCATAGGCTTTTTATCATAAGTGTTTTTCTATTGTTGGGAAATATCTCTTCGGCCCAGGTTACTTCATTCACTATTGATAGCAGTAAATTAAACAAGCCTTTAATGGCTGTTTTGGATACCATTTTCCAATCAGATCAATCGGTAAGAATAAAATATCTTCAGGCAAAAAAAGATAATGCTCAGATCAATATTGTTGATAGCCTGCAAAAGGTTATGCGTAATACGGATAGCCAAAATTTGATCAGGGTAAACACGATATTAACAAAATATGGTTGGTTAGGTCCGCAAAAGGTGGGCATTATAGGCAGCCAGGCCCTGTTCCTGGTAATTCAACATGCCGATTTGCAAACACAGCAAAACTACTTACCGATGATCCGGACAGCAGAGAAAAACGGCGAGATCCTGTCAAGTAACATGGCTATCCTTGAAGACAGGATCAACATGCGGACCGGCAAAAAGCAAGTTTACGGGAGCCAGGGATTTACCGACAAACAAACCGGTAAAACATATATTTATCCCATTGTTGACGTTGACCATCTGGATGAGCGACGCAAAGCAATGGGAATGCCGCCAATGAAAGATTATGCAAAAAACTGGGATACTGAGGAATATAAAAGGCAACTGCCCGAGATAGAGAAATTGGTACGTGAACAAGCTAATAAATGACAATACCAGCAGGGAGAAATGTTATAATTAAGATAAGGTTTAGGTTTAAAGCCACTTTCTATAATTTAATTTCTCCGTCAAGTTAATGGGAGGTTTTTTCTGCCGGTATTGTCACTGATACATTTCGATTCCGTTAGTTGAGAGGCATGTCTCGTATAAAATAGTTATTCATTTTTCGGAGATACCATACCTACTACATTTACAGGTTTTATCCGCCAATGTCCTGTAGTTTTAGATATTTCGCCATTTGCTCTTCAGGCCTTAGCACCTACCTTTAAAAATTCGTTAACTACTATTTCTGACACGTAGCGTTTAATGCCATCTTTATCAGTATAGTTGCGATTGGTCAGTTTGCCTTCTATAGCTAATTCATCGCCTTTTTTAAGCAGGTCTTCGGCAAGGCTGGCTTGTGGGCCCCAGAAAATTAAGTTATGCCATTGGGTGTCGGTTATTTTTTCGCCTTTATCATTTTTATAGCTTTCGTTGGTAGCGATAGATAGGCGCACCATTTTTTTATTGCTGTCAAATACTTTTACTTCCGGATCCATACCTAAGTTACCTACCAGGCGTACACTGTTTCTTAATGAGTTCATCGTTTTAATATTTACTGTTTAATATTGTTTGAGTTAACAATACAAAGGTGGGGAGGACAGGAAAAATTAGCCGGATAATAACCGTTTATAGTCGATAGTATCCGTTTGTAAGCGTTTGCAAACGGATAAATTATTCGTTACCTTTATACTATGAACCAGGAAAGAGTATGCTTAGATTGTGGTACACCGCTACAAGGCCGTGCCGACAAAAAGTTTTGTAACGATCTGTGCCGCAATAATTATAACAATCAACTCAACAGTAACAGTTATAACCTGGTGCGTAATATCAATAATATCCTGCGCCGTAACCGCCGTATACTGGAAGAACTGAACCCAACAGGTAAAACCAAAACAACCCGAAAAAAACTTACCGCAAAGGGTTTTGATTTTGACCATATCACCAGCATCTACCAAACCAAAACCGGATCAACGTATTTTTTTAATTACGAATACGGTTACCTGCTGTTGGATAATGATGAGGTGTTGCTGGTGAAAAGGGAAGGGGAGTAATTTCAGTGGGCAGTTTTCAGGTTTTAGTAGCAGTGGCAGTTTGCAGTAGCAGTTTAAGTGGGCAGTTTATAGTTTGCAGTTGCGGTACTTCTGCTTTGTTGGGGCGGCAGGAATCCGAAAATCCATTAATCCTAAAAATCCTGGTTCAGACAAAAAAACAATAATTTTTAAATCCTAAAATACCTGCTGAATCGCTCAATTCGATTTAAGCACGGATGTAAGCCCGGTAAAATCTAAGATTACTCCCATAAATCTGTTTTTGGAGAATAGAAAATCGTAATTATCCTTTAAGTTGCCGGTTTAAACAATTATCTGAGCGGTAAAATATCAATGCATAGTCTCAATCTCTATAGATTTAATAGCATTTAACAGTTTAATATTTTGATAATTAATACTTAACTGTTGTTTCATTCGGCTCTTTATGTTTTCAATAAATTTAAGTACGTTTGGGGAAATGTAAATTTTTAATTTTTGACTGATCTTACTAATTTAAAATGAAATTATTTATTAAGAAACCGATTGCTCAACTAATGGCTGCTTCGGCAGAAACAGAGAAATCGCTTAAGAGAACCTTAGGTGTTGGCTCGCTTATAGCACTCGGTATCGGCGCAATTATAGGTGCCGGTATTTTTGTTCGTACGGCAGCTGCGGCAGGTGAACACGCCGGGCCTGCGGTTACCATTTCTTTCCTTATAGCAGCTGCAGGTTGCGCCCTGGCTGGTTTATGCTATGCCGAATTTGCAAGTATGATCCCTATCGCGGGCTCTGCTTATACCTACTCTTATGCTACCATGGGCGAGTTTATTGCCTGGATCATTGGTTGGGACTTAGTGCTTGAATATGCCCTTGGCGCCGCTACGGTTGCTATTGGCTGGTCGCAGTATTTTAATGAGTTTTTAACAACTTTCTTTAACGTGCATATACCATACGCGTGGTCACACTCGTTTATGGAGGTTTCAAATACTTCCACAGGTATGTATGCCGCCGAATTGGGTACAAGAGGTATTATTAACCTGCCGGCTATCCTGGTTCTGTTCCTGCTAACCCTGTTGTTGATCCGCGGTACAGCCGAATCGGCAATTGTTAACAATATTATTGTGGTTGTAAAAGTTGCCATCGTATTATTGATCATAGGTTTAGGCTGGCATTTTATTAACCCGGCTTTCCACACGCCTTATACTATCCCGGCCGATGCCGGTAAGATCAAGGTTAGCGCCGGCGTAGTTGATTATGCTGATACTTTTAACCATGGCTGGCTCGGTGTTTTACGTGGTGCAAGTGTTGTGTTTTTTGCCTTTATCGGTTTTGATGCTGTTTCAACCGCTGCGCAGGAAGCTAAAAACCCACAGAGAGATATGCCAAAGGGTATCTTGATATCATTGGTGTTTTGTACTGTGCTTTATATCTTGTTTTCACACGTGTTAACCGGCTTGGTTTCATATAAGGATTTCCTTATCCAGGGTAAAGAGGCTTCTGTAAGTTATGCTATTAAGACAGCTATGCCTGGTTATGGCTGGTTGGCTTCATTTGTTACTGTATCTATACTTGCAGGTTTCTCTTCAGTGATCCTGGTGATGCTGATGGGCCAAACCCGCGTGTTTTACACCATGAGTACAGATGGGTTAATTCCTTCAGTGTTTTCAAAGTTGCACCCTAAGTTCCGCACACCGTATAAATCACAATGGTTATTCTTTGTGTTTGTATCATTATTTGCCGGTTTTATCCCTGATAAATATGTTGGCGACATGGTGAGTATAGGTACATTGTTCGCATTTGTACTGGTATGCATTGGGATCTTAATTTTAAGAAAAACTGATCCAGATATTGTGCGTCCGTTCAAAACCCCGGCTTACATGATAGTTTGCCCTCTGGGCGCCATCATTTGCTTGTGTATGATTGCAAGTGAGGGCTGGGAAAACTGGGCAAGGCTTATTGTTTGGTTGCTGATTGGCTTTGTAATTTACTTCCGCTATAGCATCAAACGCTCACATGTACGCCATGGCAAGGTTGAAGCCGCCAATAACCCTATCAATCCTAAATTTGTTGAGTAATCATAACAATGTTATGATAAACAAAAAAGGTTCTGAATTTTCAGAACCTTTTTTGTTACATTCCATTTTACATTATCAAACCAATAAAACCGCTTCATGAAGGGTGATAAAAACCTGTGGGTATTAGTATTTATATGTGTTATTAACTCCCTGGGGTTTGGCATCATTGTACCGATACTTTACTCGTACGGTAAAACCTTCGGCGTTACCGGCGAAACATTGGGGATCCTGACCGCTTCATTTTCGGTAGCACAGTTTTTTGCCACACCGGTTTTAGGTTCCCTGTCGGATAAATGGGGGAGAAAACCTTTACTGGTGATCAGCCTGGCGGGTACCTGTATCTCCTTCATTCTTTTTGCCGAAGCCCGAAGTATGGCTATGCTTTTCGCGGCCCGCATCCTGGACGGCCTTACCGGCGGCAACGTATCTGTGGCGCAAGCCATGGTATCGGACACGGCCGGGCCGGATAACCGGGCTAAAAGATTTGGTATACTAAGCTCTGCATTTGGGTTTGGTTTTGTGATAGGGCCGGCTATAGGCGGTTTGCTGAACAGGTATGGTATGCAGGTGCCTTTCTATTTCGCGGCGGGTATATCGCTTATCGGCACGCTTTGCAGCCTGTTCTTTTTGAAGGAGACCAATCCGCCAGATAAGACAAAGAAAGATTCAGAAAAAACTAAATTCTCGTTCACGGCCCTGGCCACTACGCTTAAGCGCCCCATCATTGGTACGGCGGTGTTTACCGGTTTTATGCTCACCATGGCGCAGTTTACCATGATCATCGGTTTTCAAACTTTTAGTGTTGATGTACTGCAGATCAATCCTACACAGATTGGTATTTTGTATGCCGGTTTCGGCGTAAGCGGTATTATTATGCAGATCTGCGTGCCATTGTTCACCAAATGGTTCTCGTCCAAATCAATGATCCTGATGCTTTCTACTTTTCTTTGTTTGGCGGCCATGTTTGTAACGGGGCTCACCAATCATTTCATTCCTTTTGTCATCGGTATTTGTATTTATGGCCTTTTCAATGGTTTGCGAAATCCTATGCTCAACGCTATTATTGCCGATCATATTGATCATAAAGAGCAAGGCAAAATATTGGGGATCAACCAATCGTACGCCTCTATTGGTCAAACCCTGGGTCCGGTTACCGCGGGCTTTGCAGCTTTGCTATCGGTACATGCTATTTTCTTCTTATCTTCATGCTATATTTTGGCTGCTTTGCTGCTAAGTATCCGGTTAAAGAAAAAAGAATAAATTCAAGACACCATGCCGCACCCATTTATTTTTAAGGAGATCATTTCGGTTACGATGATCCTGTTTGCTATTATTGATATTTTGGGCGCTATACCGGTAATTATTCAGCTGAGGCAACGTGTAGGTCACATCGAATCGGAAAAGGCCAGTATAGCCGTGCTGGTGCTTATGGTGACCTTTCTTTTTATTGGAGATGAACTGCTGGCGGTAATAGGTCTGGATATTTCGTCATTTGCCATCGCTGGCTCACTGGTGATCTTCATCATTGCCATGGAAATGATATTAGGTGTCGATTTTTTTAAAGAAGAATTGCCGCAGGCGGCGTCTATCGTACCGCTGGCTTTCCCGCTTATAGCCGGCGCAGGAACCATGACCACGCTGCTTTCCCTTAAGTCGCAGTATCAAACGCAGAATATCCTTGTAGGTATTGTGCTGAATACCCTTGTAGTTTACCTGGTGCTTAAAAATGTAAAATGGCTGGAAAGGCTGCTTGGCCCTATAGGATTAAGCGTGCTGCGTAAGGCATTCGGGATTATTCTATTGGCGATAGCGATTAAGCTGTTCAGGAGTAATACGCATTTGTAGGTGTTCAATATACTACATGTCATTGCGAGGAGGAACGACGAAGCAACCGCATGCTATACAGAGCGTCTCTGTCTCCGTGCGATTGCCACGCTTCGCTCGCAATGACATATCCGGCGGAGCAAGGGCAGTTGTTTAAATAAAAACCATGTCATTGAGGAGGAACAACGAAGCAATCGCATGGAAGTCAAGCCGCCCTGTGTAGCATGCGGTTGCCACGCTTCGCTCGCAATGACATATTTCTTATTAAACGATTGGAGAAGGGCTCAATCTCGCTACAAACATAGTATCAGCTTTACGCTCGTATCCTTTTAATACTGCTTTTTCTTCAAGCTTTAATCCAAGCTCGTTTACCAGGTAATCAACCACATCTTCATTCTCGCCTTTAAAGGCAGAGCAGGTGATATAGATAAGGGGCTTACCGGGTTTAAGATATTTTACTACGTTTTGGGCGATGCTTTTTTGAAGCTTCTGGAAAAACTCGATTTTATGATTGTCAAACTGGGCTATCATTTCAGGAGTACGTCCCCAGGTGCCAGAACCGCTGCAGGGCGCATCGAGGATGATCCCGTCGAAAGCGTAATCATGCATCACCGAATCGATGTTCTGCGTAAGATCAAGTGCCTTTTTCTGATACTTGGTTAATCCGGCCAGTTGAAAGCGCTCATCAAGATTGGCCAGTATGGACTCGCGGATATCGGATACAACCAGTTTAATATTAGGCTCATCCTCGTGAAGCAATAATGACTTACCGCCCGATGCCGCGCAGGCATCCCACCAGCTATCCCAGCGTTGCGGTTTAAAATAATTACCTGTTTGCTGCGATGAATAATCCTGCACCTCAAACCAGTGCTGCTTGGCAAATATGGTTTCAAGGCGTGTACCGTTTGGAAGCGAATAGCAGCCGTTACCCTCATCTTTAAATACAACCTGGGCTTTGGTTAACTCGGCCTTCACCAAATGATCGTAACCGTTACGGACACGGATAAACAGATCGGGCTGGCAAAAAAACGATTTCAGGAAAGCTTCCTTATCAATCCCTTCCGAAAGCTGGCTGCTCCAGGGGAAAACATCTTCCAGTTTAAAATCGGGGTAGGAGGTTTTTACCAGGGCCAGTTTATCATCGTCACTAAAACCTATACAAGCGGCCCATTCGGGCTTAAAGTTTTGCAGGTAGGAGTTAGTTTGGGTATTGCATAAAAACTCGGCGACTAAAAGGCGCTCGTCTTCGGGCACATCGGGCAATGCCCTGCCCAGGCGAAAGTAGTTATACACCAACCGGTTGGCAACCCGCCGGTCGGTTGAGCCCATTTGTTTGTTTTGCCGGTAAAAGCCGGGTAAAAATTTACTTAGTGGCGTATCGGCAGGGTATTCACCCAAAATTCGCTGAAACGTTTTAAGCTGATTTATAGCCTTCATTCTACCTGTTTTAGCTCAAAGTTAGTGTACATTAATATATTTACGTGGGTATTGATCCAGCCCTGCCCCGGCTTCTTTATAAAATGAAAGCTGTTATGCAAGCCGGTAAAATCGGTTCCCTCAATTGATGATAATCCTTTATCAGCAAAAAGCTGCCTTCCAAAGTATAATCCTTCATCAAAACCCTTAATGGCGTATTCGGTCGGTTCAACGTGATATGCGCGCCTATAGTTACGTAAAAATGTTGTTGTAGCCCCTGCTTTGTAATTTATTTTTTCGGTAGAGGTGATATGCGTATTCAAACGTTGTAAAAGTTGCGGTTTCAGGAAGCTGAACTTTTCCCAGCTGGGGTGCCCGAAAACCATAACGGGATAATGTTTGTTCAAAGTATCTAATGAGCGGAGGGTTACACCTAAAAATGCCTGATCGGTAGCGGGGATCACAAACACATTTTTTTCGGTTTTGGAAAGCTGCGGCAGCAGGCTGCTTAATTTCCCGCGTACAACATATACATTGGTAACCTTAATCTTCTTTTTGCTTAAGCTATCAATAGCTTTTTTAAAGTTGACGGCGTAATCATTTTCCTGGTTAAAGCCCGAACGCAGTATGAAGATCTTTTTAGGCTTAACTGTTCTGTTGAGGTATTCAGCAGCGCCCCAGGCATGGTATTCAAGCGGAGGGATGGCAGTTATTAAGTTTTTGCTGTTGATAGTAGCCGGGTTAGCCGGCGACAACGGCGACAAGATTGGTCCTTTTGAATAAGATAGCGCGCCGGAAAATGCCTTTACACCATCCGGAAAAACAGGGCCTACGATCAGATCGCTCGAGCGGACAAACGCGTTTAAAGCCAGGTCATGCGCCTGCATTGCCTCGTCTCTTGAGTCAAAGATCTGCAGCTTATAGTTATTCCCGTAAGCAGTAAGCGAATCAAGGGCGAGTTTAAATCCCTGGTAATATTCAACCGCGATATTTGCCTGGCTTATCTGAAGCGGACTGTATTTTTGAGCCGGATTTAAGTGCTCCAAATTCAGGGGCAGGAGCATGGCAATGTTTGCCACTTTTTGTTCCGAAGCCTTTTCTGCCGGTTTCTCGGTGGTATTGCCGGGCTTTTTTTCGGTGTTATCAGTCGGTTTTTTTACGGTAGTTGCTACCGGCCGCGTTTTTGGTGAACACGCGGCCAGCAGCAATGCTATGCAAAAAAACGGTAACCACTTATTCCCACTCAATGGTGGCCGGTGGTTTTGAACTGATATCATATACTACCCGGTTAATTCCTTTTACGTTGTTGATGATCTCGTTGCTGATCTTAGCCAGCAAGTCGTACGGTAAATGGCACCAGTCGGCGGTCATCCCGTCAACCGATTCAACGGCACGGAGGCAAATCACGTTTTCGTAAGTACGCTCATCGCCCATTACACCTACCGATTGAACCGGTAAAAATATAGAGCCGGCTTGCCAAACTTTATCGTAAACTCCGGCAGCACGTAAATTGTTTATATAAATTGCATCGGCTTCCTGTAATATCGCCACTTTTTCAGGGGTGATATCGCCCAAAATCCTGATAGCCAGACCAGGGCCCGGGAATGGGTGGCGACCTAAAATATTAGGATCGATACCTAATGCCTTGCCCACTTTCCTTACCTCGTCTTTAAACAAAGTATTAAGTGGCTCAACAACTTTAAGTTTCATAAAGTCGGGCAAGCCACCTACGTTATGGTGCGATTTGATGGTAGCCGAAGGGCCTTTAACCGATACCGATTCGATAACATCCGGATAAATGGTACCCTGACCAAGCCATTTCACGTCCTGTACTTCGTGCGCGGCATCATCAAATACTTCAATGAATACCCGACCGATAGCTTTACGTTTCTTTTCAGGATCGGTTAAGCCGGCAAGCGCGTCATAAAAACGTTGTTTGGCGTCGATGCCTTTTATGTTTAAGCCCATGTGTTTGTATGATTCAAGCACCTGCTCAAATTCATCCTTACGCAAAAGGCCGTTATCAACAAATATACAGTGCAGGTTTTTGCCGATGGCATGGTGCAGTAACACAGCCGCAACTGATGAATCAACACCGCCTGATAAGCCAAGTACTACTTTATCATCGCCCAGTTTTTCGCGAAGAGCGGCAACAGTGGTTTCGATGAACGAGTCTGGTGTCCAGTCTTGTTTGCAACCGCAAATATCAACCAAAAAGTTTTGCAGCAATTGCTTGCCGTCAATACTGTGGGTAACTTCCGGGTGAAACTGGATACCGTAAGTTTGGGTACCGGTAACCTGGTAAGCCGCAACTTTAACACTATCGGTACTTGCAATTACCTCAAAGTTATCGCCAATGGTAGCAATGGTATCGCCGTGCGACATCCATACCTGTGAGCCGCCGGGAACATCTTTAAACAATGGATTATCCTGTTTAATGTATTCCAGGTTTGCACGACCGTATTCGCGGGTGCTTGATGGCAATACTTCGCCGCCGTGGAAATGGGCAACGTATTGAGCACCATAGCAAACACCTAAAATAGGGCGTGTGGTGTGGAATTTTTCAAAATCGAAATGAGGAGCGTCTTCCTGCCTTACAGAATAAGGACTGCCTGAAAGGATAATACCTTTTACAGTGCTGTCAATTTCGGGATAATGATTGAAGGGGTGGATCTCACAATAAATATTGAGCTCCCTGACACGGCGCGCTATAAGTTGGGTGAATTGCGAGCCAAAGTCAAGAATGAGGATTTTTTCTTGCATGGGCAAAGATAGGATTTTGATTTGAAAATAGGGATTCCCGATTCCGGATTTTTTATGGGAGATTGAAATGATTGATCATAAACCGCTGTATTGATAATCAAGGATCGCGCTGGTATTCAAACTATCCACAATTTTCCATTCGTTGAGCTCACGTATAAATTCAGGTTTTTCAAGTCCCGAATCAATAGCGGCGCGGGTATAAAAGTCGGCCTTTGCAGGGTGATCGGGCGAGCATCCGTTAAATAAATATCCGAAAGCTTGTTTAGCTAATATGGCCTTGCTTATCCCGATACAATCATCAAGGTGGATGAGGTTTACAGGTGCATCCCCGTTAGGGATATCCTTTTTACCTGCGAAAAACCTGCCGGGGTTACGTGCAGGGCCAAACAATCCGGCAAAGCGAATGATGGTTGCTTTGAATCTGCTCTCTGCAAGGAAAAGGTTTTCGGCCTCCAATAATATGCGCCCTGATTCTGTATTGGGCTGAGGATCGGTTTGTTCATTTACATGCTTATTGCTATCGGCATAAACTGCTGTGGAACTGATGAAAACTACATTTTTGATCTGATGACGTTTTATGGCTTCGATGATGCTCTTTATTTTATCCAAAAAAATACCTGCTTCGCCGCCACGGGTTTTGGGCGGGATAGCTATCCATAAAACCTCGCAGTTAAAAAAATCAGCATCATATATCTCCTGGTTGGGCAAAAAGTTAATGAGGTAAGGTTTGATACCCATAGCCGCCAAGTCGTCAAGTTTAGCTGCCGAGGTAGTTGATCCTTTTACCTGCATACCACTGGCAAGCAAAGCTTTTGCTAATGCGCTGCCGTACCAGCCGCAGCCTAAAATACTGATGTTTGTTATACCGGGCATGTTGTAAAATAATGCTTTGGCGCAAAGGTAATTAAATAATGATATGGTGTTTGGCTGCCATTAATGTGCTTTTGTTTTAAACTTTTTGGGCATACCGGGCGTTAATGTTTTATGAAGAAAGAGATTATTGCAACCTCTGTAGCATTAGGTTTAACAGCTTTGGCCCTGCAGGCTACCCGCTGCAAACCACTGCAAACTGTTCCCTACGTCGATCTGAAAAAATATGTTGGTTCATGGTTTGAAATTGCCGCTTTACCGCAATGTTTTGAATCGGGATGCACTTTTACTTCAGCGGCCTATGGTTTAGCCAAAGACGGCAGCATCGTTGTTAAAAACCGTTGTATAAAAGATAATAAAATAAAAATAGCCGAAGGCCGTGCCGTTGTTGCTGATAAAACAAGTAACGCGAAGCTTGAAGTTCAATTTCAGTGGCCCTTTAAAGGCAAGTATTGGATAATAGCTTTGGCCGATGATTATAGCTACGCCATGGTAGGGCATCCTAACAGAAATTATCTGTGGATAATAAGCCGCCGTTCAACATTGGATGAGCAGATCTATAACCAGCTGGTAGTGCAGGCCGCCGAACAGGGATTTGATGTGAGAAAGCTGGTGAAAACGGTGCAGGTATAAGTTACAGGTATAAAAAAGAAATGTCATTGCGAGGAACGAAGCAATCCCAAACTATACAGAGCGGCTCTGCTTATCGGGGATTGCTTCGTTCCTCGCAATGACGTTTTATTAATAAACGATTACACTGCCGTTGTTGGTGTTGTCACCAACAACTCTATGCCGCGCATGACGGCTTTATTGATCCTTGAAAAATACGGAAGTAAAGTTGTTGGTGACAACACCAACAACGGCGAAGATAAATAGAGACATAAATATGTCATTGCGAGCGAAGCGCGGCAATCTCATGCTATGCAGGTCTGCCCTGTATAGTATGCGATTGCTTCGTCGTTCCTCCTCGCAATGACAAACGGGAAATTTACTTTATCTCCCTAACCTTAATAACCAGTTTCTTCACCTTGTCATAGCCGTTAACCTTCATATTAGGCCTGTGACCATCACTTGGGAAAAACAGGAAAAACTCTTCGGGTGTTGCAGTGTAATATTTTCCTTCGCCGCTGTAGTTGGCAAAATCTTTTTCAGCGTCGTAAGGTTTGGTAACAGTAAGGCTTTCAATAGCGGCAACGCCGATTTTTTCTTTGCCTTTGATCACGTACTGCACGTCGATATAGTTTTGGTGCGATTCCCATGCTGCCTGCTCAGGCTCTTTTGAAGGGCCTTCGGTGATCATGGCATAAACGTTATCACCATCAATAGTGTATTTGCCTGGTTCTATAGTTTCGAGGTTACGTTCGCGAAGAAATTCAAACGCTTTATCCCATGCGGCTTTGTTGGCAGCATATTGCTTGGCAAACTCCACATCATTTGTTGATGAGTTTAACTTAAGTTTAAGGCCATTGGCCCAAACGCGGCTTTTTACCCAGGTTTTGGCGCTTTTTGCCGTAATGTCCTGCTGTTGAGCCGAAGCACCTGCAGCTGTAAGCGAAAAAAGTATTAGCAACATGATATATTTATAAGTTGTTAAATGTTTCATAGTTTTTTTATTTATCGGTTATTGAATTGGTAGCGCGGCAACAAGTCCGGTTAAGGCATTCAATTATACAAGCTTAAATAAATAAAACAATATACTAACCGTTAAATATTTACTTTAACGTTATAGTTTGATTTTTATTAGCGCTAAGGTACGGCAGATAAACTATAACGTTTGAGTGAAAATAAGGCATGGATACCTTTTTTAATACTTTTTAACGTTGTAGAATTGTAGTTATTAACCAATGTCTTTCTAAAACAACATTTGCTTTGAAAACAATACACAGCGTCCACCCATCGGATTTTAAAAGCTACGATACCACCACCATACGTGAACGATTTTTGATTGATAAACAGGTACAGCCAGATCAGATCAATTGCACCTATACCCATTACGACAGGATGATTGTAGGCATGGCCAACCCGGTAAATAAAACACTCGAGTTGCCAAACTACCCAAACCTGCGCGCCGAATATTTTTTAGAGCGCCGCGAGATAGGCATCATCAACGTAGCCGGTGCAGGCGTCATAACAGCCGATGGACAGGCCTTTGAAATGAACAAACTGGATTGCCTGTACATTGGCAAAGGGACTAAGAGCGTAACTTTTGAAAGTAAGGATGCCTCTGCACCTGCTGTATTTTATTTGTTATCGTCGCCGGCGCACGCGCTTTACCCTACAACGCAGCTTACCCATGCCGATGCTGTTAAGGTTGAACTTGGCTCAATAGCCACAGCAAACAAGCGTACTATTAATAAATACATCCATCTGGAGGGTGTAAGAAGCTGCCAGCTGGTAATGGGCTTAACTATCCTGCACGAGGGGAGCGTTTGGAATACCATGCCTGCACACGTGCACGACCGCCGTATGGAGGCTTATTTTTATTTTGATGTGCCTGCAGGACAAAAGATTTTCCATTATATGGGCGAGGGACAGGAAACCAGGCATATCACTATGGATAACTACGATGCAGTGGTATCGCCGCCATGGAGTATTCACTCGGGCAGTGGTACATCAAACTATAGCTTTATTTGGGGTATGGCAGGTGAAAACCTGGATTATACCGATATGGATGCCATCGCGATAACAGATCTGAAATAATCATACAATCAACCCGAAAAATATAATTTAAGTGGATAATCAATTTTCATTAGCCGGTAAAGTAATAGTAGTTACCGGCGGAACAGGCATATTAGGAAAAGCGTTTATTGATGGCATTGTTGAAGCCGGAGGTGCCGTAGGTATCCTGGGTCGTAATGCTGAAGTAGCAGAAGAGCGTGCTAACGCGATAAACCAGGCAGGTGGTAAAGCTATTGCCCTGGTAGCTGATGTGATGAATGAGGCCGAACTGGTAGCGGCTAAAGATAAATTGCTGGCAGCTTTTGGCAGGATAGATGGCCTGGTAAATGGAGCCGGTGGTAACATGCCCGAAGGTGTTTTGCAGCCCGACGAGGATATTTTTAAAATGAATATCGAAGGGATGAAAAAAGTAATGGACCTGAACCTTTGGGGCACACTGATCCCTACGCAGGTTTTTGGCGAAGCCATTGCCCAAACAGGTAAAGGCAGCATTGTTAATATATCATCCATGAACAGCAAAAGGGCCATTACTAAAGTTTTGGGCTACAATATGGGCAAAGCCGCTGTTGATTGCTATAACCAATGGTTTGCGGTTGAACTGGCCAACCGTCATGGCGACAAGATCAGGATGAACGCATTAGCTCCCGGTTTTTTCCTTACCGAACAAAACCGTAACCTGCTAACCAAGCCCGAGGGAGGTTATACCCAGCGCGGCGAGCTGGTGATCAAACAAACGCCATTTAAACGCTTTGGCCAGGCCAATGAGCTTAAAGGCGCGTTGGTATGGTTACTAAGTGATGCCTCGGCATTTGTAACCGGTTCGATGATCTGCGTTGACGGCGGGTTCTCGATTTTTGGAGGAGTGTAATTAAAAAAAAGAAGAAAGAGAGGCCTGTGCGATTCCCTCCCCTGGGAGGGTGTAGGGAGGGGTTTCGTCGCTATGTAAAACATTTAGCAAAGCGAATAAACCCCTCCCTGCCATCACACATCCAGCCGCACCCCTCCCGGGGGAGGGAATTATAAATCATCGGAATAGTTGTTGTAATAATGATGGCCACAAGCTGCAAAATTGCATCCGGAAATGAGTGTTCAATTTTTGAAAAACGGGTGTTCAATTTTTTATTTTGCTCTAATGTAACTTGTTGATTATCAATACCAATGTGTTCTATTTTGCTAAAGTAACTGTTTTTATAAAATTCAACTTGTTGATTATCAGTGGTGTTTTGTTTTTGAAATAAGTGAGGGTGTTTACACTTTAAAAGTTGAACACATGGAAAAACAGATAATAAAAGTTAATAACGCCTACCGAAAGCTAACCCAATAATAAGCCTACAATGAAACTCAAATCATCACTCATCACATTATTCACCCTTGCGGGTTTTGCGGCAAGCGCCCAAACCGTAACCCTCGATTATTATTTTAACCACGAGGTACACAAAGGTGCTAATGGCCAACCTGAGCGTTTTCATTACCTATGGGATGAAACGGATAACAACGGTTTCAAGATTTTTGGTGAAGCTTTTACAAGTCGCGGCGCTAAGCTGGATACACTTGGCTCGGCTCCAACATTGGAAAACCTGAAAGGATCATCGGTTTACATTATTGTTGACCCGGATACCAAAAAGGAAAGCCCAAATCCTAACTATATCCAAGAAAATGATATTGAGCAAATTGCAGCCTGGGTTAAAAAGGGTGGCGTGTTACTGATGATGGCCAATGACAGTGTTAACGTTGAGCTACCTCATTTTAATAATCTCGCCGCTAAGTTCGGGATGCATTTTAATAATGATCTGCAAAACCACGTAATTGATGATGCCCACTTTGAAGATGGTGCCGTTTATGTTAAAAACAACCCGGTTTTAAAAACCGCGACCAAAGTTTTCATGAAGGATGCCTGTTCAATAGGCTTAAGCGGCCCCGCAGTATCCGTACTCAAAAACAAAGAAGGGGCAACCATCATCGCATCCGCTAAATACGGCAAAGGAACCGTAATAGCCGTTGGCGACCCATGGTTGTACAATGAATACGTGAACGGCAGGTTACCCGCCGGATACGAGAATGATAAGGCTGCAAATGATGTAGCACAATGGTTGCTGAAGCAGGCGAGGAAGTAGAAGATATAAAAGAGCGTCATTGCGAGGTACGAAGCAATCCCCGATTAACAGGTCCGCCCTGTATAGTTTGGGATTGCTTCGTACCTCGCAATGACGTTTTGGTGTTTATGTCCTTCCAGAAATAGAGCTTTTCATGTTCCCTCAGGGTCTCTCGGAGAGGACCCTGAGGCTCTGCGTGTTTTAAACAGCGAACCTGGATAGCGTATACATCAGGGTCCTCTCCGAGAGACCCTGATGGTACGTTTGGGGGATGTCTTCTTCCTGAAATAATCTTACAAAGCTTTCTCTTTCGGCACAAAATCATTCATGACCGCTTCGCGGATCAAGGCCGGAGGCAGGATACCTTGCGACAGGATAAAATCATGGAAATGCAAGGCGTTGAATTTACTGCCTAAAGCGGTTTCGGTATCCTTGCGCAGGGCAATCATTTTGGTAAATCCATAAAAATAGCTGTTAGCCTGACCGGGGGCGTTAATGGTATAACGTTCAACCTCCTGACGGGCAAAAGCGCGCGATTGTACTACATCGTTCATCAGCACATCGAGTGCCTGCTGCTGGGTTATTTTGCCAGCCTGCAGTTCGGGGTCGAGGAAAGCGCGGGCTGCCCTGAGCAGGCGGTAATCTAATGATACCAGCTGACCTTCTAAAGGCATATACGGGCGGGTAATGTATTCAGAATATAAACCCCAGCCCTCAACATTGGTTGAGTTAAAGGCGTACAGCGCGCGTGCCTGTGATACGCCTTCTTCTACCATTTTATCAAATTGTAATTCATGACCTGGTCGTGCTTCGTGAGCTATGATGGTCCATGAGGCGGCATCAAAAGTAAAGTCGTCGTATTTGTCGGTCGCTTTTTCGCCGGGCGATGCAGGCATGTTTAGAGGGAGTACAAATACACCGCGCTGGCCGGTATTGTTCAGGAACGGCGGCGGCACCATATGCGGGGCCGGGCCCTGCGCGGTTTCGGCAGCAGTAGCCAAACGGATAATGGCCGGACGGTTTGGCAAGGTTACCAGCTGATGCTCACGGATAATACCTTCAATATCCTTTAAATGCTGTTCGTATAATGGGATAATAGAATCACCGTGGATCTGCTCTTTTTTTAATTCACGGATCACCGCACGATAATCGCCTGACGGCAGGTTACGTTTTTTTGCAATCTGCTCGGCAATGGGTTTCATTTCATTCTGAAGTTCATTGAATAAGGCGTGTGCCATTTCAGCTACTTTGGCCGGTGGGATATCAATGCCATAGGATTCTAAATTCATAGCATATTCTTCGGGCGGCAGGCGGAAATCTGTACGGGCCTTTACCAGTACGTTTGCTTTTACCCATTTGTCATAACCTTCCAGTTGTTTTTTTAAAGTTGCGTAAGGTTGTTCCCAGCCGGTTACTTTGTATTTGGTGCAAAGCTCTGCAATACCGCTTACGATGCTGGCGTTGCGCGACAGATCGGTTTCCATACGTTGCTTTGACGGATAGATCATGTTTTTACCTGCCATCTGTTGTTGAACACGCTCCATGTAAATAGTTGCTAAAGGTTTATAGCCTTTTTCAAGTCCGGCATATTTACGGATGCGCATTACAGCTGCCTGGCGGCGGGCTTCCGGTGTTTGATCGTCAAGCAGGGTTTCCAAACCACTATAAATGGTTGATGATGCATTAAGAAAAGGCACCTGGCGGCTCAGCTCAAAATCCTGCTGACGGAAACCCAGTTTAAGATGGGTGATGATGATATTGATATCCTGCTGGATAAAAGTATTTTTCTCGGTTTTAAGGGCTTCGGTAAGTTTGGCTACAACGGCTTCCTCGTCCTTACGTTCGGCCATTATGTTTTGCAGGGTTGGTACGGCAATATCGCTGTCGTACTCCGCCAGCCCCTGTGATGATCCGTATTCGGGCGAATATTTTTTATCCAGATCGATAATGATTTTAGTATACTCGTTTGATTTAGCTACCCAGGCTTTGGTTTCAGCAGATTGCTGGGCCCGGGTATTAATGCCGATACCAGTCAATAGCATCAGTATGCCCGCGCTTTTAAGTAGGTTTTTATTCATAGTCAATTTAAATTTTGAATGGCAAGTTAGTTATTTGACCGTTGATTTTTTTGATTGCGTTGATTTCGCTGATAATGGCATATTTTGACTGTTGACTTTTTTGATTACGTTGATTTCGCAGATGTTTTTTGATAGTTGATTTTTTGCCGTCGTTGGTGTTGTCACTAACAATAGCGCAATGTTGAATTCTTGATAAAAAAAATAGCCTCCCTTTTTTCATAAAAAGGGAGGCTGAACAGATCAACGCAATCAGCGTAATCAATCAAAAAGATCAACGGTCTAAAAACGGTATCCTAAAGTTAGGAACGCATTATTATTAGTTTTTTTCAAATCGGCGAAAGGACTGGTTGCTCCAACATCATAAGGGAACAAGGTTTGTCTGCCGGTTACCCTCGCGTAGGTAGCATCAATAAAGTAAGCGCCAAAGTGCACGCCTATACCACCGCTAACGGTTTTAATATCGCTACCCAGATCTTTCATTGGGTTGCCTTGCTGACTGTAACCGCCGCGCAAATAAACCAGGCTGTTTACATTAATTTCGGCACCTACGTGCAGGTTTACTGTTGAGCGATAAAGTGATTTGATATCGCTGTTATCGCCATCAGCAGTATAGCTATCGTTGCTGCTCAGGTGTGTAGTGGTATAATCAATATATTCAACATCGCCGCTTATAAAACCATATTTGCCAATGAAAACGGAGGCACCACCTGCTAATTTTAATGGTGTGCGCAGGTTATAACTCAGCTGATATGGCTCAGATACATTCCTGTAGCTGCTTCCGCCGGTGTATTGGGTTTGAAGTCCTTCAGTGTAAGAGTCGTCGATATTATAAAACGTTGGCGAAGTAAATACGAAACCTAAGCGTACTGCCTGTACCGGTTTGTAAATGATACCCAGTTTGGCGTTAAAGCCCGAACCTTTAGTTGCCTGACTTTGCAAAAAGGTTGATGAAAAATCGGTAGGGGCACCGCCATTCGTGATAACAGCGTTACCATTTTCGGTGAACGCGCTATTTGAGTTGTACCTGATATCTGTAATAGCCAGGCCTAAACCTACATAAAGTTTATTGCTGTAATTGGCACCGAATGACAGGTTAAACTCCGACTGGCCACCAGTGCGGGTGATACCTGCCAGCTGTCTTACGGGAACATTTACTGTACTTGAGTAAGAGTTTGGATCGGTAGCCGGGCCAAAGTTATCGATTAATACATGATCATAAGCCCAGCCGTCAAGACCGTTGGGGTTAACGCTGCCGTACTGGGAAACCTCGCGTTTGGCTATACCAGCGTAGTAATCAGAAATGGAACTTGTTTGATTGGTACCACCGTAAGCAACGTTTTCATAAAAATTGTTGGTACGGCTGTAGCCCGCGCCGTAATTAATACTTAGCCAGCCTTTGCTTTTATCCTTGTGCGTGGTATTAAGCTGCTGATATAACACTACCGCGGCATTGCTCATGTTTAGATCGTTGCGGTTTGCGCTGCCGGCCTGCCCAAAAAAGCTTGAGTTTATTTTTGAGTTGTCATACTCAGGCGTAAGGCTCACTTCCGAGTGGGTGAAAAAGCCCAAACCTGCAGGGTTACCGCTTATCGAACTCAGATCGCCGCCTATGGCTGTACCCGCGTTGCCAATAGCTTTAATGCGTGATGTTGACCCGGTTTGAAAGGTTGAAAACCTGATGGCATCCTGTGAGTATTGCGCAAAACTATCTTTAGTAATTGCTACTATAGCAATTACGCTTAGTAAATACTTGATTTTCATAAAATTCAGGTAAAAGAGATATAAGATTTAGGTTTATGGTCTTGATGGTCTGCCACCGCCGCCTCCGCTGCTGCTGCCGGTGCTGCGTGAACTGCCGCCGCTTGAGCTTGATGATGCCGGTGTATATGATGGTTGCGGCTGCGATGCGCGCTCAACCTGTGGTTGCCTGTAAACAGGTTGCGAGTCACGTGTAGGGGCCGCATCTGTACGGGCCGGACGTGCATAACGGGTGCCCGTGTTATTATTATAGCTGTTGCTACCGTTGCTACCGGTACTATATGTACTGTAAGTATTTGTGCGGCTGCCAAGAGGTCGGTTGCGGCCTCCGGGAACATACCCTATGCCCGAAACGGCGCTGCTAACAGGGCGACCGCCGCTACCTGCAAACGGATTGCCATTGCCACGGTAAGGTCTTGCCGTACCGGATGAAGCATAACCACCTCCGTAATAACCGCCATAGCCACCACCGTATCCGTAACCACCGCCGTAATAGCCGTGTCCCCAGCCACCGTATCCATAGCCGTAACCTAAACCTAAGCCACCATAACCGTAGCCAAGGCCCCAGCCATAACCATAACCGCCGTAGCCATAGCCTAAATCCCAACCGCTGTAATAGCCAGGGCCACCATAGTAGCCTAAGCCACCATAGCCCAATCCGTAGTTATAGTAAGGATAGTTGTTATATGCCGAATAAAAATCATCGTAATAGCCAAAAGGAGAAAAATAACTGAAACGGTTTATGCGTGTAGCATAATCATCGTAATAAAAGTAGTCATCGTCGTCATCGCTGTAGCCGTCCTGGGCAGCCGGAGTTTGGTTGTAGGCTGGCTGCTGTGCGTAAACAGGTTCATCGCCCGCTCGCGCGTCAGAAAAATAAACGTCGTCATTACTTTGGGTTGATGCAAGCTTGGTTGTAGAGCAGGAACTCAGCGCCATGGCACCGATAATAAACATTCCTATCGCGATGTTCCGTTTCATATGCAGGTAAGTAAAAAGTGCAAGGTCAAATAAGTTTTAAATTTATAAATTTGGCAGCAATATACAACAATTACACAAGTCCAAATTCTATCCAATCAATATGAGCAAAGGTGTTATTAGTAAAGACGAAGATTATTCGCAATGGTTTAACGACTTAGTAATTAAATCTGACATGGCCGAATATTCGCCGGTTAGGGGCTGTATGATCATTAAACCGTACGGTTATTCGATATGGGAAAAGATCCAGGCGGTGCTTGACGAAATGTTTAAAGAAACCGGGCACAGCAATGCCTATTTCCCGCTTTTAATACCCAAGTCTTTTTTTAGTAAAGAAGCCAGCCATGTTGACGGTTTTGCAAAGGAATGCGCCGTTGTGACCCATTATCGCCTCAAAAATGATGGCGAGGGGAATATTATTGTGGATGAAGAAGCCAAGCTTGAAGAAGAGCTGATCATTCGCCCAACATCAGAAACTATTATCTGGAATACATACAAAGGCTGGATCCAATCATACCGTGATCTGCCTATCCTGGTTAACCAGTGGGCAAACGTAATGCGCTGGGAAATGCGTACCCGTTTGTTTTTACGCACCAGCGAGTTTTTATGGCAGGAAGGCCACACTGCACACGCGACAGCAGAAGAAGCAATTGCCGAAACCGAGCAAATGCTGGATGTATATGCTGATTTTGCTGAAAACTGGATGGCGTTACCGGTAGTAAAAGGCCGTAAAACAGCTAACGAGCGTTTTGCCGGAGCATTGGATACCTATTGTATTGAGGCATTAATGCAGGATGGTAAAGCTTTACAGGCTGGTACATCACACTTTTTAGGACAAAACTTTGCCAAAGCTTTTGATGTAAAGTTCACCAATAAAGAAAATAAGCTTGATTACGTTTGGGCTACTTCATGGGGTGTTTCAACCCGTTTGATAGGTGCGCTGATCATGGCACATAGTGATGATGCCGGTTTGGTATTGCCTCCAAAAATTGCCCCTATAAAAGTTGTGGTAGTGCCTATCTATAAACACCAGGAAGAGCTTGACAATATTTCGGCTTATGTAGCAGCGTTGAGCAAGGAGCTTAAGGCAAAAGGCATTTCGGTTAAGTTTGACAACCGCGATACCCATCGTCCAGGCGCCAAATTTGCCGAGTACGAGTTGAAAGGCGTGCCTCTGCGTGTAGCCATCGGTAGCCGTGATATGCAGAACGGTACTGTTGAGCTGGCCCGCCGTGATACGAAGACTAAAGAGACTGTTAACCAGGAAGGTCTTGCGCAGGTTATCGAAAACCTGCTTGAGGAGATTCAACAAAATATCTACAAAAAAGCTTTCGATTTCCGTGCCGGGAATACTAAAGAGGTTGACACCTGGGAAGAGTTTAAACGTGTACTTGACGAAGAGCCTGGATTTATCAGCGCCCATTGGGATGGCACATCTGAAACCGAACAAAAAATAAAAGAGGAAACTAAGGCGACAATCCGTTGCATACCTTTGAATAACAAGCAGGAAGAAGGCAAATGTATTTTTACCGGTAAGCCTTCCACGCAGAGGGTTCTTTTTGCAAGGGCTTATTAGCCCCCCCGGCCCCCTAAAGGGGGAGTGCTGGAGTAGAGGGCTAATTTATGTATCCATCCCTAAAGGATATAATTAATGTAAACAGGTTTCATTGTAGGGATTGAAACGCATTCCAAACACCCCCTTTAGGGGGCTGGGGGGCTTATGAAATTCGCAACTAAAGCAATACACGCAGGGCAGGAGCCCGATCCAACAACCGGCGCTATCATGACGCCGATATACCAGACATCAACCTACTGGCAGAAATCGCCGGGGGATAATAAGGGGTATGAGTACTCGCGTGGCACCAACCCAACCCGTAAGGCTTTGGAAGATTGTTTGGCTGCTTTGGAAAACGCGAAGTTTGGTCTGGCGTTTTCGAGCGGCATGGGTGCTACCGATGCCGTAATGAAATTGCTTGCTCCGGGCGATGAGGTGATTACCGGTAATGACCTGTACGGAGGTTCATACCGTATCTTCACTAAAATATTTGCCAACTACGGGGTTAAATTCCATTTTTTGGATCTGTCTGATCCGGAGATTGTTCGCGCTCATGTAAATGATAAAACTAAGTTGGTTTGGATAGAAACACCTACCAACCCAACAATGCGGATTGTGGATGTAGAAGCCATCGGTAAGATCACGAAAGAGAAGAATTTGCTTTTTGTGGTGGATAATACCTTTGCTTCGCCATACCTGCAAAATCCTATAGATATGGGCGCAGACATTGTAATGCATTCCGTAACCAAATACATTGGTGGCCACAGCGATGTGGTAATGGGCGCATTGATGCTGAATGATGAAGAACTTTACAAAAAGCTTTGGTTCATTTACAACGCCTGCGGTGCCACTCCGGGACCTATGGACAGCTTCCTGGTGCTGCGTGGTATCAAAACCCTGCACCTGCGCATGAAAGCACATTGTGAGAATGGCAGGCAAATAGCTGAGTTTTTGAAAGATCACCCTAAAGTTGAAAAGATCTACTGGCCGGGCTTTACCGATCACCCAAATCATGACATCGCCAAAAAACAAATGCGTGATTTTGGTGGCATGATCTCCATCGTATTAAAAGATGCCGATTTGCAGGAAACTTTCCGCATCGCGTCATCATTTAAAGTGTTTTCATTGGCCGAGTCGTTAGGCGGTGTTGAATCGTTGATCAACCACCCGGTAAGCATGACCCACGGCTCAATCCCTAAAGCCGAGCGTGAAAAAGCCGGTGTAGTTGACAACCTGCTGCGCCTGAGCGTAGGGGTAGAGGATATTGAGGATTTGTTGGAGGATATTAAGCAAGCATTGAGTTAAGTAGCAGTGGCAGAAATTAGTAGCAGTTGTTTTTTTAATTCAGTTAATGACAACTGCTACTGCTACCGCAACTGCCACCAATAAAATCATGACAGAAAACCTCAAAGCCTTCCTCGACGCTAAAGTTGCCCAGTACAATCGCCCTGAATTTATTGAGAATGATCCCGTGACTATCCCGCATATGTTTAGCCAGAAGCAGGATATCGAGATCATGGGTTTTTGGGCAGCCACCCTGGCTTGGGGGCAACGGGTTACCATCATCAAAAAATGTAAGGAACTCATCGCTTTGATGGATGGCGCGCCTTATGATTTCATTATAAATCACGAAGAGCCTGATCTTAAAAGACTCTTAAAGTTTAAGCACCGCACGTTTAACGATGTGGATACGCTTTATTTTATAGCTTTTTTCAGGCAGCATTATGAACGGTTTGGATCGCTGGAAGATGCGTTTTTGCCCCCTGGACCCCAAAAGCGGGAGCATGGGTTAGCTGTAGAGCATGCGCTTAATAGTTTCCGGTCGTATTTCTTTTCTTTGCCTGATTTTCCTCATCGCACAAAAAAACATGTGTCATCGCCTTCGCAAAAATCTACCTGCAAGCGGCTAAATATGTTTTTGCGCTGGATGGTGCGTAAGGACGATAACGGTGTTGATTTTGGTATCTGGAGCCGCATTAAACCTGCCGACCTGATCTGTCCGCTTGATTTGCATGTAGACAGGGTATCACGTAAACTCAATCTCATTAACCGCAAACAAACCGACTGGCAAACCGCCGTGGAACTAACCCAAAGGCTCCGCGAGTTTGATCCTAATGATCCGGTTAAGTACGATTTCGCTTTGTTTGGATTGGGGATAGAAGAACGTTGGGGTGTGCAGTTTTAAAGATAAGCGCACTTATTTACTCAGTAAAACAATGTCCGGCTTGTTCGTTTCAATAAGCTCTGTGCGTACCAGTGTGCCGCTATTGAAATAATAATAATGATATGAAAGCGGTTTCATTTGAGCATCTGCGGAGGCCACCCGTCTGTAAACAGCATGTTGCGAGGTTTCTTCAACCAACTCGAGGTTATACTTTTCTGAGTTTTTAAATTCGCTTTCACTCATTCCAATGGTATAGTGTTTTACACTGCAACCGGCAAGGATCAGCAAAAAGGACAGCGTTATCAGTACGTTTTTTAAGGCAGACATGTGATTAAGTTTATTTTTCGTGTTACAGGTATGACTCTGACGAAAAACAAAGGTTTATCTACAATCTGTTATTTTTTGCGATTAAGCCTCTTCCTTAAAATAAACTTTATAATAGTTCATTGCCCGACCATCATCAAAGCCTTTCTCAATCAGTTCTTTATCACCATGAATGTAGATGTGGAAGTTTTTATCAAGCTTGAGCACACTTTTATAAACACGGGCCTGTTTTTTTACCGCGTTTTCTGAAATGATGAAATTATCGGCAATAGGGCTGTCAAACTCCTCCTCATACTGGTTTTTAAAGTTTTTGAACGACTCGATAGCCTGCTCGTTGCCTATCACTTCGTTTGAAAACTCTTCCATATCAAAAGTTTCCTTCTCCTTAAAATACTTCATGGAGCGATTGAGCAAGTCGATTTTATCAGCTTTACTCATCTCAAACTCTTCGTCGATTTTTTCGGTGATAAAGTTTTTGTAGATGCCGAGCGTATTGTTGGTTTGGTTAAAGCTGTCGTTACGAATTTTGAGCTGCAGAAAATCATCCTTCCAGAATCGGGCCGCTTCCTGTCCTGTATTGGTTTTATCAACTACTACCACTTTGTAGCCGTTCTCTTTTTCGATATTGAAAATCAGTACACCCTTATCCAGTTTATTGATGTTGATGGCGTCCTGCTCATAATCAACCTGGAAACCGCCTTTATCCGGATAAACCTTAAGATAGGTTTCCTTATTTTCTGATTTGAAAATTCCGATGGCATTTAATGGATTGCCTTCAATTTGTACTTTGTTGAAGTAAACCACATAAAGTTCGCCGCCTTTAATGTTGGGGTGGTTGGTAACTTTATACAAATGCTTCGCTATTTTCTCAGATGCCTCATGGAATTTTGTGTTATCATCAAACACCTGTGTGGCAAAGTGATGAAGCTCGTTCAGTTGCAGATCGCCGCTGCTGTGCATCAGGTGATAAACTTCGTTGGCCTTTTCAAAAGGCTTCAGAAAGTATTGCATAAGCAGGTTGGGGATTACATCATCCTTTAATTCCAGAGGCTGTTCGGAAAGCGCATACATCTCTTCCTGCGACTGATTACCAACATGATGTACCGAAATAGTCTCGAGCGAAGCTTCAAAAAAAGTTACCATAATTGCCTGCGAAGGTAAGGTTTTTAGTCATTAGGTTGATGGGGAGAGTTCATAGATAATAGTTCATGGATCATGGCCACGAGCGAGGTTTTCTTAATAGTTAGGTCATATAAATATTGGATTGTGATTGGCCGGCGGGAAAATATCCCTGAAATAACGACCTTTGTGCCCTGGTAATTAGGCGAGCTTAGGCTATGATCTATGAACCATTAACTATCAACTAAAAGATGACAGATAATACCGATACCATAGTAGCCCTTGCCACACCGAATGGGGTGGGTGCCATAGCAGTGATCCGCCTTTCGGGCCCTGATGCCATAAGCATTGCCAATAGCGTGTTTAAGGGTAAAGACCTGAGTAAACAGGCATCACACACTATCCATTTTGGTAGCATTGCCGATGGCGACCTGATTTTGGACGAGGTGCTGGTATCATTGTTTGTTGGTCCGCGGTCATACACCCGCGAAAACGTTGTGGAGATATCCTGCCACGCTTCCGGATATATTGTTGAAAGTATTATTAAGCTGTTCATCAAAAAAGGTGCAAGATCAGCCAAGCCCGGCGAATTTACCCTAAGGGCATTCCTAAATGGTCAGCTTGATTTGAGCCAGGCCGAAGCGGTAGCCGACTTGATTGCTTCAAATTCTAAAGCTTCGCAGCAAGTAGCTCTACAGCAACTCCGCGGAGGTTTCAGTACCCAATTACAGGCCCTACGTGAACAATTGGTAAACTTCGCCTCCCTGATAGAACTGGAACTTGATTTTGCCGAAGAAGATGTAGAGTTTGCTAACCGTGATCAGTTGAAAAATCTGATCCATGAAATTACCAGGATCGTAGGCCGGCTTATCAATTCGTTTGAGTTGGGGAATGCTATTAAAAACGGTGTAAATACAGTAATAGCCGGCAGGCCGAATGCCGGTAAATCAACGCTGTTGAACGCGCTGCTTAATGAAGAGCGCGCGATAGTGAGCCATATCCCCGGTACCACAAGAGATACGATTGAGGAAGTACTGAATATCCAGGGCATTAATTTCAGGCTGATAGATACCGCCGGAATCCGCGAAGCCACAGATGCCATTGAACAGATAGGTGTGCAGCGTACCATGGAGAAGATCAGCCAGTCGGCCTTGTTGATTTATGTGTTTGACGCGGCGGAAATCACCATAGAAGAACTGAACAAGGATATAGAAAGCTTGCAAAAGCCAGGGATTACCATGTTGGTAGTAGCCAATAAAGCTGATTTGCTTAATCCTGAACAACTATCGGCCCTGCCACATACCGATAGGGCTATTATTATCTCGGCCAAAGAAAAGCGACATATCGATGAGCTTAAACACAAGATTTATTCGTCGGCAGTGAAAGATCAATTAAGTGGCGACGAAACATTGATAACAAATATCCGTCACCTCGAAGCCCTGCAAAAAACAGAAGAAGCCCTCATTAGAGTGCTTGGCGGCATAGATGGCAGTATTACTTCTGATTTCCTGTCGATGGATATTAAACAAGCGCTTCACTACCTCGGTGAGATTACCGGTGTTGTTACGACGGACGATTTATTGGAGAATATATTTAGTAAGTTTTGTATCGGCAAGTAATCTGGTTGAGACTACTGATCTTATTTTAAGAACATCTATTTAATGAATATAAATTAATCAAGGAAAATGATTTGACGATTAATGAAAGTAATGCCTAACTTCATAAGTTTTCCACACTCCGAAAGCAAGAAAGTAACAAAAATAACCTAAAAGATGTGAGGAAATTTGTTATCGAAGTTTTTAGGGTGATAGTAGCATAGTAAGTCTTCTATACATATTGTTCCAATTATCAAATATTTGGCCAGTGAGTTTCGGTTTATTCATAACAGTCTACATTATAAATGTTCTATCTCCTAAAAATCTTTTGTTATTTTAGATAGGAAATGAGACGAACAGGCCGGACTCCCAGAAAATAATCTTTATAATCAGGGTCGACCTTATTTCTAGAAGCGATCCGGGCTGAAAGTTGATCGTAAGCGAAGCCTCCGCCACGGTCAATTCTAGCGGTTTCGCCCGATATTCTTAAACCATCTCCATTTCGGGGGGGAATAGAATAGTCGCTATATTGATCTTTACACCATTCAAAAACATTGCCTGTCATGTCATACAACCCGAAATTATTGGGCTCGAAACTTCCCACAGGAGAGTGTATCAACCAACTATCTTTGTATGTGGATTTCAGATCCGGCCAAACTTTCTTGGCTTCTATTCCGCCGATATTGCTAAATCTGCTTAGTTCACTGATTTTTGATGTTCCAGCGTAAATTAAATTCAAATCAGCCCTTGCAGCCCGTTCCCACTGTGCTTCAGTTGGTAGGTCAAGACCAAGTTTGCTTAATGTGCTCTTCGCCTCATTCCAGCTTACTTGCTCTACAGGATGCGAAAGAGTTACTGGACTTGGCATTGGTTGCCTAATATAGCCGGGTTTATGAAAACTTGGATTTTTGCCTGTTATTCGAAGCCATTGCCCTTGTGTCATTTCATATTTTGACAAAAAAAATGCTTTAAGCTTGACTTTCCTGACAGGCATTTCGTTTTCTAATGCCTGTCGATCGTAGTTAGTTAAGCTCGGTGTCTTTTTTTGAGCGCCCATGTAAAACTCACCTTCAGGTATTAGAACGAAAATAATTCCTGTGCTCGGTTTAATTGTGAAACTTCCTGTTTCGGCTCTTTCCGGTAGTTCCTTCTCATTTGTCTGCCAATCTATAAATTCTTCTAGACCGGACTTTGGATCGGGGCCAAGAGGAATTAATCCGAGCTGCGGACTTAGTCTTAAGTTCATGTATTTTTTACTCCGAGCAAGACGCATATTAACTTGAGCCCATTGAGCTTTAAAATCATCAATGGTGCTTTTCTTAATTTTTTTTGATTTGTTTAACCTGGCTTTTATGTCGGCAAACAAGCCGTTTTTTGCCGAGAAATCAGTTAAAGCCACGACAAGTTTACTTAGGATATCATGACGAAACTGTTTTTCTAGATCATCTCCGAAATTCCAAGTTCTGCGTCCAGCTGTGTCCGATCTCAGTTTGGCTATCCTTTCTTCTTCTTCTTTCAACTGTTTTTTTAAAGGAGGTTTTTCTTTTTCTTTAGCATACATGAGTCGAGATTTGATTTTTGTTTCAGCTTCAACCGCATTCTTCAACGCGGTTATTTCTGGAAAAAAATCAGCTAATTTTTCTTTATGAGTATACTGCAAGGCTGATAAACGAAGCCGATCTAACGCAGCTTGATGTAATTTGAGCCTGTTTATCAAAAAACTATAATTGATAATCCATTGATTCAAAGGTTCAATCGACTTAGGTCCTAATGGCCAAAGCTTTTCCGCTTCCGTTTTTGCCCGGTTGATCCGTTCTGAATCCGCTAACCTTTCGTATTCATTCAAGGTCTGTTTTTTAGAATAGAACAAAATGGTAACGGTTGTTAAACCTAGAAAAATGATTATTAAAGTTATTACAAGCAAAGTCAACGACCTTGACTTTGCATTTTTCAAATCCTGCGCTGTCTTGAACTCTCGAGCCTTTAGTGTTCTTTCCCTCTCTATGCTATCTTTAATGAACTTTTCTTCGGTCTCTGTCAATCTACCACTTAAAATGTCTGAAAACTTAATTACATGTTGCAATTGAGTGCCATGTAATAAATAGTCTTCTCCCAGATTTGTGTAATCTATTGCTAGGAGTCTTATCTTGTTTATAATCTTTGAGGTCTCACGATCTTCCTGCATCCATTCTTGAATCTTTCCCCAATTTCTGATTAATGTTTCATGAGCCAATTCGACATAAACTTGCTTACTAATTGGATCCTCATAGACTGTCATCATTCTTAAGTTTTTGCCAGTCCAAAGTTGAATCATTTTTTCTACGGATTTTTCTTCTCCCATAGAGTGTAGTTCAGTCTTGCTCGCTTTTCTTTTTGTGTCCATTGCTCCATCTCCGGGCTGAATAAGTCTTAATGAGATCATTCTGCGGAGTAGTTGTTGTTCGGATGGGCTGAGAAGATTATATTCTGCGTCTGCACGATTTACCAACGCGCCTTCAACGCCTCCAATACTTTTGTAAGCAATGTTTGTCAGCGTATTACCTTGTCTTTTTCGCCAAAGTTCAGATAATGCGTATTCAATTAAAGGTAATTCACTTGATGCTCCTTTTGAATCTGAAATTATTCGGTCTACCAACCCCTCTTCAAGCCGCAAATTTTCTAACATGCTAGGTTCAACAATAGCTGCCCTTAATTCGTCCTCGCTCATTGGGCCAATCTGAACCAAATGGTCGTTAACAAGTAAATTTAAATTGGGATACACCGCGCAGTTGCCGATGAAATCCGAACGCATGGTCAATATAATCCTGACGTTCTCATCATCTCTTGCTTTTAAAAGCAGATTTATGAACTGTATCCGTAGGTCTTCCGTTGTTTGCGTGAAAATCTCTTCAAACTGATCAACAATAAGCAGCATTTTTTTGTCTTCTGAGGTAAAGTGTCTTAAAAAAAAATATAGAGCTTCACCACTCTCCGAATTTTTTAATTCTTTTTTTAAAGATTCCCCTGTCTGTTTGGTTTCGATACTTCTTTTTAACGCAACAGTAAGCTCGTTAATCGGATCTATCCGCGGAGTGAAAATCGCGGTAATCAAGTTACTCTCTCTCAGTAATGGGACTAAACCTGCTAGTATAATTGATGACTTGCCGCTACCTGAAGGGCCAGTTAAGATTAATAGCTTGTAAAGATCAATATGGTTTTTTAGCTTTTGGATAAAGAAATCTCTGCCAAAAAAATATTCTTTATCTTTTTCTCCAAATGCTTCTAGGCCTTTAAAGGGATTTTTTTCTGAAGTTCTTTTATTAGAAATTTTACTCGGTCGGCCTGGGGGGATTCCGTCAATACCGCATTTTAGCCGCCTCAAAGGCTCCGCTTCATATATGTTGTTTTCAAATTTAACCCAGGTTAAACGTTGCAGAAAAGCTGGCAGTTGGCTTTCTTTTTCTTCGTTTTTGGCTAATGGTAATAAAACAGGTATAACTCTTATCGAACGATTGGACGCTTTTGCAGACAAGGCTACCCTCATTTCTTCATTTTGCCAAGGACTTAGTTTATTCGAACCAAAAAAAATGATGCAACAAGCTGAATGGCTTAATCCTAATTCCAGTTCTTCCTGCCACGCTTCCCCAACTATTAGCTCCCATTTATCAAACCAAACTTTATAGCTTTCTTTAACCAGCCATTGGGCTATCTCTTCGACGATTGGTTTGTCTAAACTGTTATGACTGAGAAATACGTCGTATTTTTTGGTTTGCCTTGCCGACATAGTGCCTATTATAAAGTCATGCTTAAAATTAATTATTCATACAAAACAAAAAAAGGAGTAAATGATTAATATTGATTTCAAAAGATAAAAATATCATTTTTTTATATCCCTAATCAATGTTTACAGCAAAGTCGATCAGTGTAATTTCCATAGAATTGATTTTCTTGTTTTATTTCCGGATTTAGGCAAGGCATACTATAATACAGCTATCACATATTCATACTTAGGCGATCTTAAAAATTGTTATGAATTTATGCAAAGAGCAATAAATATTTGGGAGAAAGTCTTGCCAGCTAACAATGAGGATTTGATACGCTCGCAACAATATTTTTTAGAATTAAAGGCAGCATTAAATAAGCTTACCTAAATAATTTATCATTCTGATTTATCTTTTGTTTTACAGTTTGAGCGTATAAAAATTTGTTTTTATTATAATAGACGCTCCTTGCTTAATTGTCAAACCTTCCCGATCGGGATTATTCAACTACGTGCTGAATATTTCCAGGCTCGGCTGTTTAACCATGTAGTCCTGACTGGAACACCGTCACCGGTTTTAACTCAATTAAAAAACGGTTTCTCTCAACTACTCTAATCCAGCTTAATAATTACGGATTTCCTATTCGAAACTTTCAGCAATCTATTATTCAGGCGGACACCTACCGTAAGTAGTAATCCCTTGTTCCCTCGCCAATCTTCCCTTTCCCCAATAAATCTTCACCAAAAAAAATAAAAATGTTTGGACGTATCATTTTTGTTACTACCTTTATTAAAGAATAGACCAGAACAGAATAACCAATTATTCAAATTAAAAACCATTATGAAAAAAAAAGTACCACCTAAAAAACTGGGCATGTATTTGCTGTGCTGTATCATGCTGCTTTGTTATCAGCACGTTTTTGCCCAGCAAAAAAGAAGTATCATCGGCCATGTTACCGACGAGCATGGTCAGGCCCTGCCGGGAGTAAGTATTTTACTGGAGGGCACAGGCCTGGGCACCAGTACCGACCAAAACGGCTTTTATAAGATCAGCGTTCCCGATGCCAATGCAAAGCTTTCGTTTTCATTTGTTGGCTACACTAAAAAAATCGTATCCGTTACTAAAGACTGGAACGGCGACGTATCCCTGACGCCTGATAAAAACGCGGGCAGTCTTGGCGAGGTTGTAGTTATAGGTTACGGAAGCAGGAAAAAAGCAAACCTTACCGGCGCGGTTAGTACCGTTAAAGGTACCGAACTGGAGAAATCGCCGGTTGCTAACGTATCCAATACCTTGGCGGGCGCGGTACCCGGCCTCATCGTTAACACCCGCAGTGGTGAACCCGGTGCGGATGATGCCAGCATCCTTGTACGTGGTAAGGGAACTTTAGGCAACACCAGTCCGCTGGTGGTAATTGATGGTATTCCCGACCGTGGCTTTAACCGTTTAGATCCTGCCGACATAGAATCTTTTACGGTATTGAAAGACGCTTCGGGCGCTATCTATGGTGCAAGAGCGGCAAACGGCGTAATCCTGATCACCACCAAGAGGGGTACTGCAGGCAAAGCCACTTTATCGTTTACCTCTAATTTTTCTATTACGCAGCCTACCCGGGTGCCTAAAATGTTAAGTTCATGGCAGTATGCGCAGGCAGCCAATGAATATGACGATTTGGTTGGCCAGCAGCACGAATATACAGCCGATGATATTCAGAAATACCGCGACGGATCTGATCCGCTTGGTCACCCAAATACCAACTGGTGGGATGCCGTTATGCGTAAATGGGCAACACAAACCAATAATACCCTTACATTAAGGGGCGGTTCGGATAAGGTGAAATATTACATTTCTGGCCAGCACCTTTACCAAAACAGTATTTATAACAGCGGTGCCGATTATTATAAAAATGATAATGCCCGCGCCAATATCGACATTGCCGCCACCGACAATTTTAAAATTGGCGTAGATGTGATGTACCGGAGCGAATTTAAAAATGGCGAAGCGCCGGGTTATGACGCCAACGGCATTTTCCAGCAGTTGTGGAACGCATATCCTTACCTTACCCCGGTTTATCCAAATGGTAAAGTTGGCGTTGGTATTGGTGGCGGTCCGGCTACCAGTATGGTCTACATCCTGAACCAGGATTTAGGTTATACCCACAACACCTACGACTTTTTACAAACCAAAACATCATTTAGCTGGGCTTTACCCAAAGTTACCCCGGGCTTGCATTTGGACGGTTATTTTGCTTACGATGTCAATAGCAGGGCATACAAAGGCTTTAATGCTATGCCGCCGCCTGCTTACAGCTATAACAAAATCACCACTAACTATGATGAGTATACCTCTACGGTGCCGCCAAACCTTTCTATCAGTAATTATCAAACCAAAAGCAGGCTAACCAACATCAAACTTGGTTATGAGCGTAAATTTGGTAAACATGGGATTGAGGCTTTTGTGGCTTACGAGCAGCAGCAACAAACTTATACCGAGTTGGATGCTTACCGCACCGGTTTCCTGAGTAATAACGTGCAGGAACTATTTGCAGGCAGTACCGAAGGGCAAACCAATAACTCGGCAACTACTCAATTTGCCCGCCAAAACTTCATCAGCAGGCTATCTTACAATTATGACGACAGGTACCTGCTTGATTATAATATGCGTTATGATGGTTCGCCAAACTTCCCAGCCGGTAAACGTTTCGGTTTCTTCCCGTCTGTTTCGGCTGCATGGCGTATCTCACAGGAGCCGTTTTTTCATTCATCAGTTATTGACGACCTGAAGCTGAGGGGTTCATGGGGTAAAACAGGTAACGATGCTGTGGCCTCGTTTCAGTATCTGCAAACTTATGGATTGCAGGCCGGTCAGATTTCGCAGTACCTGGGTGCCGGTTATTACTATGGCCCTAACGCTACACAGACACCTGGTTTTACTTTAGGTCCAACGCCTAATGCTAATATAACCTGGGAGGTTGCTACAACTACTAACATCGGTTTTGACGCGCAGTTATTCCATGCCTTTTCGGTAAGTGTCGACGCGTTTCGTTCATCGCGCAGAAATATCCTGGTTCCGCCAAGCGCGTCGGTACCTGATTACACCGGTTTGACTTTGCCGGATGTAAACCTGGGTAAGGTTGATAACAAAGGTATCGAGCTTGACCTGGGCTACAGCAAAAAACTCGGCAATGATTTCTCTTTTAACATCAACGGAAACCTTACTTACGCGGTTAACAAAGTAGTTTATGGTGCCGAGCCGGCCAATGTACCCGATTACCAGCGCGTTACCGGTCATCCGATTGATTCATGGCTTTTATACCAGGCCGATGGCATTTTTCAAAACACTGCCGAGCTTAACGCTTATCCACATCCGGTAGGTACAGGTGTGGGCGATATCAGGTATAAAGATGTAAATCATGATGGTGTTATCAATGACCTGGATAAAGTAAGGAATACCTTATCCAACACACCCCAGATACTTTATGGTTTAACGCTTGGGGGCCGGTACAAAAACTTTGACTTTACTGTCTTTTTCCAGGGGCAGGCAAGGGCCCAGGCTATTTTAAAACCTAATGGCTTAAATATGGCCGAAGAGTTTTTTGATGGCCGCTGGTTAAAAGAGGGCGATAACAATTACCCGCGCACGTTTAACGGCCCAACCAGCCGTACGTTCGGGTCAAATGCGTATCCCTCAACTTTCTGGCTGCGTAATGATTCCTTCCTTCGCCTCAAAAATGTTGAATTGGGTTACAGCTTTTCAAAAGAGCTGCTGAGCAAGATTAAAGTAAAAGGCGCAAGGGTATTTGTAAGCGGTAACAACCTGTTTTCGTTTGATAAGTTCGGGCCTTCGTTTGATCCTGAAAGTGCTACAGGTACTGTTAACGATGGCAGGATCTACCCGCAACAAAGGATCATCAATTTGGGCGTAAATGTTACATTTTAATGAATTGAGTGATGAAAAAGATATATATAACCTTTAGTTTATTACTGCTGCTGATTACGGGTTTTTCCTGTAAAAAAGTGATCGATCTGCAGCCCACAAGCTCCTTTACAACCAACAACGTTTGGAAGGACCCCTCGCTGATACAGGTGTTTGTTAACCAGATCTATAAAGAATCGGTATTTGCCTTTAAAGACGGCGGCTTTGGCTGGGGATCACAAACAGACGAATTGTACAGTAATTTTAACTGGTGTAATGAAAATACCTATATCATGGGCCAGGCAACGCCTGATAACCAATCGAGTTCATTCCCTTTAAATTACAGCTCCACATTAAATTACTGGACAACGCTGTACAGCACCATTCAGAAAACGAACCTGTTTTTTCAAAACGTAGGCATGGCCGATAGCGTTGGACATGGTGCACAGCTGAACAATATGAAAGGAGAGGTGCACTTTTTACGGGCATTATGCTATTTTGAATTGTTAAAGCGTTTTGGCGGCGTTCCGCTGATCACCAAAGTTTATACCGCTAACGATAATACTTTTACTGAGTCAAGGGCTACTTATGATCAGACACGCGATTTTATCCTGACCGAGATAGCCGCCGCCGCCGCGATACTGCCAAAAACGTATACCAACAGCAGCGATTATGGTAAGGCTACGCTTGGCGCGGCTCTTGCCCTTAAATCCCGCTTGTTGTTGTATGCTGCCAGTCCAACTTTTAACACCGGTAATGATGTAAGCCGCTGGCAGGCTGCCGCCGATGCTGCAAAGGCGGTGATAGACCTGAATATTTATTCCTTACACGGAAACGCGACAACCTATAACACCATCTTTACCGATTTCTTTAACAGCGAAGTGATCTTTTCGCGGGTATTTAATGCCCAGGTACAGGAAGACCGCTACAATACCCTTTACCGCGACCTGAGCCCCAACGGTTACAATGGCTACAGCGCATACAATGTACTGGAGCAAATGGTTGAGGATTTTGATATGGCCGATGGCAGCCACTTTAGTTGGACTGCAAATGGTACCAACCCATATCAAAACAGGGAGCCACGTTTTTATGCGGATATCTTATATAATGGAGCGCCTTTTCAGAAGCGCAGTGCGCAGTTTTATGAGGGCGGGCTTGATTCAAAAACAAGCTCATTATCTCCATGGAACGCTTCAAAAACAGGTTACACAATCAGGAAGATGGTTGATGAGAGCTATGACTTTAATGTACAGCCTTATAGTGCCTGCCAGTGGGTTGCTTTTCGTTTGGGCGAGATCTACCTGAACTATGCCGAGGCTGAAGCCGCACTTGGCAACAGCAGCGAGGCACTGAACTACCTGAACAAGATCAGGGTGAGGGCCGGCATGCCAACTATTACCGCTACAGGAGCGGCGCTAACAGACGCCATCCGTCACGAACGCCGGATCGAGCTATGTTTTGAGGGGCACCGCTTCTTTGATATCAGGAGATGGGGCATGGCCGAAATAGGCTCTAAAGACGCGCTGGGTATTACTATTACTCCAACCTCGCCGGCCAATACATCGTTCACTTATAAAGTAACCACGATACAAAAACGTACCTGGGTGCCAAGTTTTTATTATTACCCGATCCCTCGTAAAGAGATCCAGATCAATCCTAATATTAAACAGAACCCTAATTACAATTAAAATAAACAATGCATAAAAAAGGCAGCAGCGTAGCTGCCTTTTTTTCTTACTTTGCCTAAAACTACGTACTTAATGGATAAGATATTTGATGAGATAAGAAAGCTGGCGGAAGTTCCTTCTTACTCCAAGCATGACAGGTTTGTTCAGGGAATTATCAACGCTATCGACGAAAAATTCATCGGCCAGGATGAGGTGTTACCATCGGTGAACAGGTTGATCAAGGAACTGGGTTTCTCGCGCGAAACCATCATGAAGGGTTATAAAGATCTCATCAGCAGGGGGATTGTGGAGAGTAAAAACAGGCTGGGCTACTTTGTTGGCAACGGAAATACCGGGCAAACCTTAAATGTAGCCTTGCTCATGTATAACCTGGATACTTTTGAGGAGCAGTTTTACCGTAACTTCAGGCATGAGCTTGGGGAAACCGTACAGCTCACCACCTATTTTCATCACGGTAATATCGAGATATTTGAAACCATACTTTTGCAGATAAGAGGGAAGTACGAAATGTATGTAGTTGCACCTATCCCGCATCCTAAAACTAAAGAGTTGCTGGAGATTATCCCCCGTAATAAATTCCTGATGTTTGACAGGTTTGAACCGCTGGAAGGGGAGTTTAACCACATCACCCAGGAGTTTGGGCACAGCTCTTACGATGTGTTTTCGAAGCTTGCTCCGCGGATAAAGCAGTTTGATGAGTTTATATTTTACCATTCTAAAAACTCGCTCGATCCAAAAGAGATCGTACAATCGTTCAATAAATTTCTGAAAGATTTTGACGTGAAAGGTAAGATACTGGAAGAATACGTGCCCGGGTCTATCCAAAAAGGGAAGGTATATTTTACGCTTGACAACTTTGCCCTCTGGCAAATTATGCGCGACTGTAAAACGCAGATGCTTGAACCTGGTAAGGACCTTGGCGTATTATCGCACAATGATGAGCCCGCTAAGGAAATTATCGGCATAACCACTTTCTCGGCCGATTTCTCAAGCATGGGGCAAAGGGCCGGGCAAGCTGTTTTATCTAAGGAGAAACTGCAGCTAACCGTTCCGATGTTATTGTTTGACAGGAATACGTTATAACCCACCGATATGAATGCCATGATGATTGCCGGTTTTTTATTTTTTGCCGGGATAGTAGTTTTTATATCATGGTACCGAAGAGGCACTGCGCGGGTTAATACCCTGAATAACCTGTTTTTTGCCAACAGGAGCCTTGGCTTTGTGCTGGTAGGCAGTGGCTTGTTGTTTACCAATATTAACGCGGCATCCATCATTGGCGAAAACGAGCTCACCTATACCAATAACATGACGGTTATGGCCTGGGGCGTAAGTTCGGTAGTGGCTATGCTGCTGGTATCCGAATTTATGATGCCGCTGTACCTCAAAATGGGCATAGCAACAACTCCCGATTTTTTGACGGCGAGATATGGGGCAGATGTAGGCCGACTGGTGTCGGTAATATTCCTGATCAGTTATATATTCAACCTGTTACCGTCCGTGCTTTATGCAGGCGCAGTCGCATTTAATGGTTTATACCATTTTTCTGATGTATGGGGAATATCATATACTACCGTGATTGTGGTGTTGGTGTGGATCATGGGGATTATCGGCTGCATTGTATCCATTATTGGGGGATTAAAGGCAATTACAAAGCTTGATATATTATTGGGTGTGGGTTTTTTCTGCGGAGGGGTTCTGCTGCCTTTCTTTGGCCTTAAGTACATTGGCCACGGAAACATAGGGAACGGGTTACAGCAGGTGCTAACCAAAAATACCTGGCACTTGAACAGTATAGGTTCAGTACACGATGCTATACCTTTTAGCGCTCTGTTTACGGGAATGCTGCTGGTTAACCTTTATTACTGGGGCACTGAGCAATATATTATTCAGCAGGTACTCTCGTCAAAAGATCTGGAAACCTCGCAAAAAGGTATCGCGCTTGCCGGTTTAGGAAAGCTGATATCGCCGCTGTTGCTCAATATCCCCGGGATTATTGCTGTACATGTTTTTGCCAATATGCACAACACCGCCGAGGCTTTTCCAAGATTGGTTAGCCAGGTATCGCCGCCTTTTATCGCGGGTTTTATTTCGGCAATTGTTTTTGTGGCATCGCTTACAACGTTTAATGCCGGGCTCAACAGCTCAAGCACCCTTTTTATGCTGAACATTTACAAGCCATGGTTGAAAAAACACTCAAAACCGGTTACAGAAAAAAAGCTGGTGCGCACAGCCAAACAGTTTGAGATTTTGATTTGCCTGCTGGCCATGTTTATAGCCCCGCTTATCATGTTTGTTAAAAATGGTTTTTACACCTACGTACAAATTGTTAACGGCTTTTTCAACGTGCCCATTTTTACCATCATGTTCATCGGTTTTGTAACTAAAAAAGTGCCTGGCGTAGCTGCGAAAATAGGGTTGGGCTTTTTTATTACCTGCTACGCGTGTACTCAATTGGTGGTGAATACGCATATTCATTTCCTGCATATCCTGGCCATTTTGTTTGTGATTACATGTGGTTTGATGTTGCTTATCGGTAAGTTATATCCTATGCCGGTGCCCTATACTTTAAAGCTGAATAACCTGGTAGATATCCGCCCCTGGGAAAACCGGTACTATTTTGCAGCTATCCTGCTTATCCTCATGATAGCGTTATTTGTGATGTTCTCCCCATTGATTCTGGCAAAGTAAATCTTGGTTTAAAATATATTTTATAATTTATAGAATAGAACAGAATAGAATTTATACTTTATTGTATATTTGCTATAACCTTAATACATTATAAACATTAAATAATTTACGATATGGCCTTAATGAAATATAAAGCAAGCCTGCTTTTATTGCTTTTTGTATGTTTTAACGCCGTCGCTCAACCGGCCTTTACATCGTCGGATAAGGCTGTTGAAAAGGCCTTTAATTGGGCAAAAGAGCAAGCCCTGCATTACAGAGGTGGTGCTACAGACCCTGTTGGCCCCTGGTATGAATCTGCGCTTCCTCCAAGATCTGCATTTTGTATGCGGGATGTGTCACATCAGTGCATTGGTGCCGAAGTATTAGGCTTGAGCCGGGAGAACATTAATATGTTCAATTTATTTGCCGGTAACATTTCGCAGTCAAAAGATTGGTGCTCATACTGGGAAATCAACAAATGGAATAAGCCTGCTCCCGATGATTACCGCAACGATAAGGAGTTTTGGTATAACCTGCCCGCGAATTTTGATGTGTTAAATGCAAGCTGGCGAATGTACCTGTGGACCGGCAACCGTCACTATATTGATGCCCCTGCGTTTGTTAATTTTCAGCAGAGATCTGTGAACGAGTATATCAACAGCTGGGTATTGGCCGCCGATTCTTTATTGAAACGTCCCGCGCATCCTAACGCGCCCGTTCCGTATAATGAAAGTGATTCCTTTCACCGTTGCCGGGGCTTACCTTCTTATTCGGAAGGAGTACAAAACCTTAAAACCGGTGTCGATCTGGTAGCAGCACTTTATCGTGGGATGATTACCTACTCGGATATTCTTACCCTTAAAGGAAAAACAAAAGAGGCTGCGGTTTACGCCAAAAAAGCACAAAAATATCTCGACCGCCTTGAGGCCGACTGGTGGAGCGATAAGGATAACCAATACTATACCTATCACAGCAACACCGGTCAGTTTGGAAAAGATGAAGGAGAAACGTTTTTGCTTTGGTTTGATGCCTTGAAAGATAGCGCAAGGGCGGGCAAAACCCTGGATAGGGTTACCGCGGCCAGGATCAATGTCGAAAATATGTCGTACTATCCCTTCCTGTTTTACAAGTTTGGCCGGTGGGAAAAGGCCCGTGATTATATCCTGTTGCTTTCCGATCCCTCAACCGCTCGCCGGGAATATCCTGAAGTATCTTACGGCATAGTAGAGGGTGTAGTACAAGGCTTAATGGGGATATCGCCCGACGCCCGTACACAAACTTTAAGCACCATTTACAAAACCGATGCCTCTGGTAACGCTGCTATCAGCGATGTGCCGCTTTTAAACACCAATATCAGTTTGGATCATTTAAGCGGGCAGCAATCGGCCATAAAAAATACAGGGGGCCGGTCTTTTAAATGGAAAGCCATGTTTTACGGCAGTTTTAAACATGCCAATGTTAACGGTAAAGCTATGGCCGCTAAAGCGGGAAAGGATCTGCAAAACAAAGCAGTATCTTTTGTTGAAACCACCGTTAACCCCAATCAAAAAGTTAACATCAAAGTATATTAATCTATCGGCAATTATGCTTTCTGCCTTATGAAGTTTATTAAAAACTGCATCTTTCTATATTCTATTTTATCGGCCTATTGTGCTCAGTCGCAACAAGCTGGTCTTGCTAAACAAAATAACAGGTGGGCTATACAACCTAATGGCAGTATCTCCTGGAAAACAGATAACCGCCTACCACATACCGACCATATCGAAATGTCGGGCGAAAAGGTTTCATTATGGGTTAAGTATGGAGTGGATACCAGCGGCCTGGCTAACCTGACCCGCACCGTGGTTTTTCCTACTTTCCGGATGCTGCCTGATGACACCCGGAGCCATATCGCTTACACCTTTCATGATAATGAACTGCCGCGCATTTATATTAATAACCAGCTGCTGCATATAACCAGTGAACAAGGTGCCGGGGATATAAACCTAAAAGTTAAAAGCATTAACCAACATGGTATTATGCATGTATTGGGCCAGGCAGGTAAAAAAGGAACAATCAGTATAGACCGCAGTTTGTTTCCTTCGGTTGATAAACCTTTGGCTATTGAAAAGTTTACCATCACAAATAAGGGCAGCGAACAGGTAACTGTTTCGATGGAAAAATTAAGCCGGATGGTTACAACCGATTCCGCCACCAGTAAATCGGCACCGCATACAGTGATCATGCAAACGGTTAATGATGGCAGGCATGTATTGCAGCCGGGGCAATCGGTAGCCTTGTCTGTTTGTTACCTCGCTACCGATCATCCGGGAATGTTAAACCCGGTTAATCCCTCAGCCGAAGAAACCGCAAGGAAACAACGTGTAGCGGAGATTTTATCGCCCCTGCAATTGCAAACGCCCGATAGCATTTTAAATACCGAGTTTGCTTTTGCCAAAATACGCGCCACAGAGAGCATTTTTAAAACAAAAGCAGGTTATATGCACGGGCCAGGTGGTTTATCATATTATGCGGCTATCTGGGCTAATGACCAGGCAGAATATGTAAGTCCGTATTTTGCTTTTTCTGGCGATAGCATAGGCGTTTTATCGGCCATGAATTGTTATCGCTTATTTGCAAGTTATATGAACCCGCAATACAAGCCAATCCCCAGTTCAATTGTAGCCGAGGGCGATACTTACTGGAATGGGGCAGGCGACCGCGGCGACCAGGCTATGATAGCTTACGGAGCTTCAAGATTTGCGCTTGCTTATGGTAAAATAGATTCGGCCCGCAAATTATGGCCGCTGATAACCTGGTGCCTGGAGTACAGCCGCAGGCACATTAACCAGGAAGGTGTAGTAACATCTGATGCCGACGAACTGGAAGGACGGTTTCCGGCGGGGAAAGCCAATTTATCAACCAATTGCTTGTATTATGATGCTTTGACATCAGCAGCGCTGCTTGGTAAACAGTTGCAGGTTCCTGCTAAAATTACCGATGGCTACCGGAAAGAAGCGGCCCAGCTTAAAGCCGCAATAGAAAAATACTTTGGCGCGACTATCGACGGATACCAAACCTATCGTTATTACGAAACCAACAATACCCTCCGGGCTTGGATCTGTATGCCATTGGCCATGGGTATTTTCGACAGGAAAGAAGGAACTATCCAGGCGCTGTTTTCGCCAAAACTATGGACAGCAGATGGACTGGCAACCGAAGCCGGAAAAGAAACATTCTGGGATCGGTCAACTTTGTATGCCTTACGTGGTGTGTTACAGGCCGGTGCAACTGACAAGGCAATAAACTATCTGCATTATTACTCAACCCGCAGACTGTTGGGAGAGCATGTGCCATACCCGGTCGAGGCTTATCCCGAGGGCAACCAACGCCATTTATCGGCAGAAAGTGGTCTGTATTGCCGGATCTTCACCGAGGGATTATTCGGTATAAGACCTACCGGTTTTAACAGCTTTAATTGCACGCCCAGGCTACCAAGTAACTGGAACGATATGGCCTTGAATAGAATTAAAGCCTTCGGAAAAGTTTTTAACCTCCGTATTTCAAGACAGGCGGGTGGAAAAATTGCCGTAAAAGTTATCCAGGGAGCTAAACAGCATACCTACGTTATCAAAAACGGCGATACCGTAAAAGTGGTATTGTAGGGCCTTGATGATACCCTCTTAAAGATGATTCTTCCATGGGCGATTGGGTAGCACCTACGGCGCAATTGGATTTTCGGGATGATAATCTACAAATAGGTAGCACCTAACGGCGCAAATTGGCAGGATTGCTATCCAACTGGGATAGCTATTCTGCTATGTTTTCAAATTGGCCCAATCCCCATGAGCATAATTTTTATCAGACCTTAATTCCCCGTAGGGGATACCTGTTTGTAGCAGAATAACAGATTGGATTTTTTGCGCCGTAGGTGCTACCCTTTCAAACATGCTTCTCCCGTGTATTGATTGAACAGCAACTGACGGTGCAAATTGGCGGGATGTGTCCGTCCGGCCAACTTAGCAATCCGGCTATGTTTTCAAACCGCTTAAAATTTTACGCAAACGTTTCTGGGAACGTTTGCGCTTTTTTAGTTGGACAATTCCTTTTTTTTATTGCCCTCAGCCTTTAATCTTGTTTGGGATTTAACAATCCTGCATCCAATTATAAGGCGATAAATAGCTGTTTTAAAATAAAAACATGTCGGTAATAAAAACAACGGTTAGGGTAGTGGTTTTGCTTTTGGCAGGCTGTGTTACATCGCAGGCACAGGTACAGCAATACTCCTGGCAGCATTTGCCGCAGGTGAGCAAGCCTGTGTTTAAAAAGGACACCATCAGCATTTTAAAATACGGCGCTAAGCCCGATGGCATTACATTGAATACGGTTAGTATCAACAAAACCATAGCTGCTTGCAGCGCCAAAGGCGGTGGGGTAGTGCTTATTCCGCAGGGATTATGGCTGACTGGTCCGCTGGCGATGAAAAGTAATGTTAACCTGCATGTAAGCCGTGCGGCACTGTTACAATTTACCGATGATAAAACCCAATACAAGCTTGTTGAAGGCAATTACGAAGGTCACGCCGCCGTACGTAATGAATCGCCGATATCGGGAACCGATCTTACAAACATTGCCATAACGGGTGAGGGTGTCATTGATGGACATGGCGAGGTTTGGCGGGCTATTGGTAAAGATAGGTTAACCGAAGCCGAATGGAATAAACTGGTAGTTTCAGGTGGTGTGGTGAGCGAAAACGGCAAAGCATGGTATCCATCCCAAAGCTATGTCAATGGGTTAAAAGCTCCAGGAGCCGGGGTAATAGGCAACGGCAAAACTATAAAAGATAACGAAGCCTTTAAAGACTTTTTCAGGCCCAATATGTTGGTGCTTACCAACTGCAAAAAGGTATTGTTGCAGGGCGTTACGCTGCAAAATTCGCCGGCATGGGATATTCACACGCTATTGTGCGAAGATCTTACGGTGCAAAACGTAAAGGTTAGAAATCCCTGGAACGCGCAGAATGGTGACGGTATCGATGTAGAATCGTGCAGGAATGTTCTGATAGAAGGCAGCACTTTTGATGCCGGCGATGATGGTATCTGCATCAAATCGGGCAGGGACGGGGAAGGCCGCAAACGGGGCAAACCTACCGAAAATGTAATTGTAAGGGATAATGTGGTTTACCGTTCGCACGGAGGCTTTGTGATAGGCAGCGAAATGTCTGGCGGGGCGAGGAATATTTTTGTATCTAACTGCACATTCATAGGCTCGGATATTGGTTTGCGCTTTAAAACTACCCGTGGCCGGGGTGGCGTGGTCGAAAATATCTTTATTAAGGATATCGCCATGAAAGATATTGTTCATGAGGCCATCTTGTTTGATATGTACTATGGCGGTAAATCGCCCGGCGAAGATGGCGATGTAAATGACCAGGCCGTTGTACCGGTAACCGAAGCTACACCTGCTTTCCGCAAATTTTATGTAGATAATGTGGCTTGCAACGGCACCGAAAAAGCGCTCATGATCAGGGGACTACCCGAGATGGGAATTAAGGATATCCACATCGAAAACAGTACATTCAAAACTACTAAAGGAGCGGATGTGATTGAAGCACAGAATATCTCCCTGAAAAATATCCATTTCGAAAGTAAAGAAACCAACCCGCTCATCAATATTCAAAATAGCAGCAATATCAGCTTTGATCATATTACTTATGGCGATACGCAGTTGCTGCTCAGGATCAGCGGAAAGAAATCGCAGCAAATAAAACTGCTGAGTACAGATACCTCGAAAGCTAAAAACAAAGCAGCATTTAGTTCAGGGGCAACCGAAAACGCTTTAATCGGTTCAAAATAATGAAGAGGGCGGCGCTATTGATGTGGATTGTTTTTGTACCTGCTCTGCTGCTGGCACAGGCTGTTACTTATCCAAATCATTTTACTGTAGCGCAGGATGGCAGCTGCGATTTTAAAACCATTCAGCAGGCTGTAAACGCAGTCCGTGATCTGTCGCAGCAAAGGGTTGTTATTAATATCAAAGCTGGTATTTATCAGGAAAAACTGGTGATCCCATCCTGGAAATGCAATATCGAACTGTTGGGTGAGGATCAGAATAAAACCATCGTAATCAACAGCGATTTCTCCGGCAAGCCAAATCCTCAGGGAAAGGATGCTTTCGCAAAAGCCGAGTTTACAACTTATACTTCCTACACGGTTTTGGCTCAGGGCAACGATTTTATAGCCCGTAATTTAACCATTGCAAATGCCGCCGGACCGGTAGGCCAGGCTGTAGCTTTACATGTTGAGGGTGACAGGTGCGCAGTGATCAATTGCAGGCTGTTGGGCAATCAGGATACGGTTTACGCGGGAACCGAGAACAGTCGCCAGTTTTATAAGGACTGCTATATTGAAGGTACTACCGATTTTATTTTTGGCGAAGCCACGGCGGTTTTTCAAAACTGTGTGATCAGGAGCCTTAAAAACTCTTTCATAACCGCTCCCGCAACCACAGCAAGGCAGCAGTTTGGCTTTGTGTTTTTGAGCTGTAAGTTGATTCCTGCTGATACGGCTGTTAAAAAAGTTTTTCTGGGCAGGCCATGGCGACCTTATGCCAAATCGGTTTTTATCAATACGCAGATGGATACTCACATCTCCGCCACAGGCTGGGACAACTGGCGTAATCCTGAAAATGAAAAGACCGCATTTTTTGCCGAATACAAGAGTAAGGGTACCGATATAAGTAAGCGGGCACCATGGTCGCACCAATTGACGGATGCTGAAGCGAAAAAATATACTTTGAATAACATACTTGCCGGGAACGACAAATGGGATGTAACGCTGATAAAATGAATTGGACGATGAAAAAAATATGGTTGTTGGGTGTATTCCTGTTTACGGGTTTGGGGATTAGCGCGCAGACACTGCCCTGGTCACAACGCATGGCTAATACCGCTCTGCATATCTGGAAGGATTCATTGCCGGGTACCAATTGGTCGTACGATCAGGGGATTGTTTTGCTGGGCTTGCAAAGCGTTTGGCAGCAATCGGCACAGGGCGAGTATTTCAGTTATATCCAAAAATCAATGGACAGGTACGTAAGTGCCGATGGAAATATTCGCACTTATAAAGCCAATGATTATACGCTGGATAATATCCTTTCAGGCCGGAGCCTGTTGCTGATGCACCGGGTATTAAACACCGAAAAGTATTATAAAGCAGCGTCATTGCTTCGCAAGCAACTGGACGGACAACCTAAAACACCTGAGGGCGGTTTCTGGCATAAAAAAAGATACCCAAACCAAATGTGGCTTGATGGCCTGTACATGGCCGAACCTTTTTATGCAGAATATGCTTCTGTTTATCATGAAGATGCGGATTTTGACCAGATAGCCGATCAATTTATCTGGATGGAACAACACGCCCGCGACAGTAAAACAGGCTTGCTTTATCATGCCTGGGACGAGAGCAAAAAAGAACGCTGGGCCAACCCGCAAACCGGTTTATCTGCCAGTTTATGGGCCCGTGCCGATGGTTGGTACGCCATGGCCTTGGTTGATGTGTTGCCATATTTTCCGGCTAATCATCCTAAACGGGCGGCGTTAATATCTATTTTAAACCGCCTTGCTGTAGCTATACAAGGCAGCCAGGATAAAGCTTCCGGCTTGTGGTACCAGGTGCTTGATCGGGGCGGTAAAAAAGATAATTATTTGGAAGCATCCGCATCATGCATGTTTGTTTATACACTGGCAAAAGGTGTAAGGGAAGGATATCTGCCTCAAAAATATTTACCGGTTGCCCAAAAGGCTTATGATAGTATCATCAAAAACTTTATCGAAACAGATGCTTCCGGCCAAGTAAATCTTAAAGGTACGGCAGGTGCTGTAGGCCTTGGCGGCGAACCTTACCGCGATGGCAGCTACGAATATTATACAAGCGTAAAAACTATCACCAATGAAACCAAAGGTGTAGGCGCATTTATGTTGGCCAGCGTGGAGATGGAACGCATTGCCAACCTGAACCAGGGAAAAGGTAGAACGGTGCTGTTGGATAGCTATTTCAACAACGAGCACCGCACAGATGTTACCGGTAAAAGTATCCCATATCACTACAAATGGGATGAACTGAGTCCTAATGGATTTTCGTTCTTAGCGCAGATCTTTAATAATTACGGTCTGCATACCCAGACTTTAAACGATGCCCCGGATGATGCAAACCTTAAAAAAGCTTCGGTTTATATTATTGTTGACCCGGATATCCTAAAGGAAAACCCGGATGCTAAGTATATCGAAGAACCCCATAACAATGCCATTGGCAATTGGGTGAAAAATGGCGGTGTACTGTTGGTTTTAAATAACGATACCGGCAATGCCGAGTTTACACACCTGAACAAACTGATGGCTAAATTTGGCATCAGCTTTAACCAAAATAGTGTTAACAAAGTGGTTGGGCGTAGCTTTGAGCAGGGCGCTATCATTATTCCTGCGGGCAACGCCATCTTTAAAACAGCCCGTAAAGTTTACATCAAAGAGTTGAGCACGCTACAATTAAGCAACCCGGCAGTTCCGCAGCTAACCAATGGCAAGGATATTATTGTTGCCACTGCCAAATATGGTAAAGGCACTGTATTCGCCGTTGGCGATCCCTGGTTTTATAACGAGTATGTAGACGGCCGGAAACTGCCTCCTGAATATGACAATTTTAAAGCAGCTAACGATTTGGTAAGCTGGCTGGTTAAACAAATCCCTCAAACAAAAAAATAGTAACCCCTTACAACCCATAAGCAAATGATATTATCACGATATAATCTGAACAAAACAACTGTACCGGCAACCGAGCTACCGCCTGCCAATGTATTCGATCTGCCTGAAAAGGTGCTGCAATTTGGTACAGGCGTACTGCTGCGTGGCCTGCCCGATTACTTTATTGATAAGGCTAACCGCGCGGCCATTTTTAACGGAAGGGTAGCCGTTGTTAAATCGACAGATAAAGGTTCGACCACAGATTTTGATATGCAGGATGGTTTGTATACCATTTACTCAAAAGGTATCGAAAATGGTAAAGAAGTTAACCAGCAGGTGATCTGTTCGGCGATAAGCCGGGTACTCTCCGCCTCAAACGAGTGGGAAGAGATCCTGGAGATAGCGCGTAGTAAAAGTTTACAAGTAGTGATTTCCAATACAACTGAAGTAGGCATTCAGTTGGTAAAGGAAGATGTGCGCAAGCATCCGCCGGTATCGTTCCCCGGTAAGTTATTGGCTATTTTGTATGAGCGCTATAGGGCATTTGATGGCCGACCGGATACTGGCCTGGTTATCATTCCAACCGAGCTGATCATTGATAACGGCAAAAAACTGGAAGCCATAGTATTGGAGCTTGCGCATTTAAATAAACTGGAGCCCGCGTTTATGGATTGGCTGGAGAGTAGCAATAGCTTTTGCAATTCGCTGGTAGACAGGATTGTTCCCGGTAGGCCCGATCAGCAGCTAAGCGATGCTATGGAAACAGCGCGTGGTTATACCGATAACCTGAGCATCATGTCCGAAACTTATAGTCTTTGGGCTATCCAGGGTGATGAAAAAATAGCCGAAGTTTTATCGTTTGCCCAGGCTGATAAAGGTGTTGTGATCACCCCAGACATTGAACTGTTCAGGGAGCTGAAACTTCGCCTGCTTAACGGTACGCACACACTAAGTTGTGCTGTAGCCTACCTTTCAGGCTTCAACACTGTTAAGGAAGCTATGGACGATGTGCATTTTATCAAGTTTATTACCCAACTGATGTTCACCGAAATCATGCCATCCATCCCTTACCAAATTGATGAGGATGTAGCCCGCGATTTTGGTAATAAAGTGCTTGATAGGTTCCGTAACCCTAACATCAGGCATGAGTGGTTAAGTATTTCGGTACAATACGCTACTAAAATTAAAATGCGTGTTATTCCGTTATTATTAAACTACTATAAACAAAACAATAAAGCACCGCAGATGATAGCCCTCGGTTTCGCGGCATTTATCCGTTTTATGCAGATTACGGAAACTGCGGAAGGCAAGTACACGGGTACAGCTCATTCGGATAATTATACGGTAACTGACGATCAGGCACCTGCTTTAAGCAAAGCATGGAATGGGGCTGATGCCGAAACCGCTATAGCCGCCATCCTAAAAAATAAAAGCCTTTGGGATAACGATCTGACAACTTTACCCGGCTTCACCGAAGCAGTAACACGTCAGTTTAAACTGATTAATGAAGAGGGAGAATTAGCCTTACGTGCTATTTAAACAGAATAACAATGAAACAGAATATATTAAAAGTACACCCTGCCGATAATGTGCTTGTGGCACTTGCAGATTTACAGGCTAACGAGCAGGTTACTTACCAGGATAAAACTTATGCCGTAAAAGAACTGATCCCGGCTAAACATAAATTTGCCATTGTGGATATTCCCGAAGGCGGCGAAATTATTATGTACGGCGTGTTGGTAGGCAAGGCCCAAAGCCCGATCCCGGTTGGTGGTTTAATCAGTACTGCCAATGTTAAGCACGCTGCAAACAGCTTTTTGACAGGCCAAAGCCATACCGATTGGCATAAGCCGGATATCAGCAAATGGGAGGGTAAAACATTCAATGGTTATCATCGTGAAGATGGCAGCGTAGGCACAGCCAATTACTGGTTGGTAGTACCGATGGTGTTTTGCGAAAACCGAAATATCGAGGTATTGCAGGAAGCATTGGTGAAGCCGCTGGGTTACGGCCGCAAAAAAACATACGAGATCAAAGCGCAGGAACTTATTGGTAAAATTAAAGCCGGAGCTGAAATAGACGAGGTTTTATATACCGAAATAGGCAGTGATACCAATCAAAACGCCGGTAACAAAGTTTTCCCAAATGTTGATGGCATTAAGTTTTTAACACATACCGGCGGTTGCGGCGGTACCCGTCAGGATTCATCGGCGCTTTGCGGCTTACTGGCGGGGTATATTACCCACCCCAACGTAGCCGGGGCAACCGTTTTAAGCTTGGGCTGCCAGAATGCCGAAGTAAAAACCCTGCAGGAAGAGATCAATAAACGCTCGCCGGAGTTTAACAAGCCTTTATACATATTAGATCAGCAGAAAACAGGCAAGGAGGCCGATTTGATGGAGCTGGCCATCAGGCAAACGTTGGCCGGTTTAATGCAGGCCAATCAGCATAGCCGTAAACCGGCCCCATTAAGCAAACTGACCATTGGTTTGGAATGCGGTGGTTCGGATGGTTTTTCGGGTATTTCAGCAAATCCTGCTATTGGTTATACTTCCGATCTGTTGGTGGCTATGGGCGGTTCGGTTATTTTAGCCGAGTTTCCGGAGCTTTGTGGTGTTGAGCAAAACCTGATTGACCGTTGTGTAGATAAATCTAAAGCTGATCGCTTTGCCGATCTGGTACGTACTTACAGCCAGCGTGCAGAAGAAGCCGGTTCTGGCTTTTATATGAACCCTTCGCCGGGTAATATTAAAGACGGATTGATCACTGATGCTATCAAATCGGCCGGGGCGGCTAAAAAGGGTGGCACATCGCCGGTTGCCGATGTATTGGATTATCCTGAAAAGGTAACACAACCCGGACTTAACCTGCTTTGCACGCCAGGGAACGACGTTGAATCAACCACGGCCGAAGTTGGCTCGGGCGCTAATATTGTATTGTTTACTACCGGATTAGGAACGCCCACAGGTAACCCAATAGCTCCGGTTGTGAAAATTGCTACCAATACGGCGTTATATAACCGCATGAGTGATATTATCGACATCAATACCGGTACTATTGTAGAAGGTGACGAAACCATTGAACAAGCCGGTGAGCGAATCCTGGATTACGTGGTAAAAGTAGCCAGCGGCGAAATTGAAGTTCATGCTGTACGTCACGGGCAGGATGATTTTATCCCCTGGAAAAGAGGGGTTTCACTATAGTTTAATTTCCTCCTCCCGTGTTCGTGTCCCCACGAACACCCGTAGACAGGTATTGAGGGGTATATGGAATGAAAAGAGAACAACCATAGTAAAAAAACACCAAGTTTCCGTGAGGACACGGAAACGGGATAAAAACATGACGAAAAACCAATGAAAATACTAACCTGTACAACGCCCGGTCAACTGGAGTACGGCACTGCCGAAGCTCCACAATTAAAGCCGGGTAATGCGCTGCTCAAAATAAAACGTATAGGCATTTGCGGCACCGATCTGCATGCCTTTGAAGGTACCCAGCCCTTTTTTAGCTATCCAAGAATTTTGGGCCACGAGCTCGCGGCCGAACTGGTTGAAGCAGGCGACGCCGAAGGTTTTGAAAAGGCTGAGGCTGTTACATTTATTCCATATTTCAATTGTGGGCATTGCATTGCCTGTCGCTCGGGCAAACCAAATTGTTGTGTAAATATCCAGGTTTGCGGTGTACATACCGATGGCGGTATGGCCGAATACCTGCAGGTACCGTCACATTTATTGGTTCATGGCGAGGGATTGAGCTTTGATGAACTGGCATTGGTTGAGCCACTGGCTATAGGTGCGCATGGTGTGCGACGGGCAGATGTAAAACCAGGCGAGTTTGTGCTGATCATCGGCGCGGGACCTATCGGTCTGGGTATTATGGAATTTGCCCGCATTGCCGGAGCAAAAGTGATTGCTGCCGATGTAAACGAACAACGCCTGAATTTTTGCCGTGAAAACCTTAAAGTCGACTATACCATCAACGTAAAAAACGAAGATGTAACGGAGCGACTTAAACAGATCACCAATGGCGATATGCCTACCGTAATCATTGATGCTACCGGCAATCAAAAGGCTATAAATGGCGCGTTTTTGTACCTGGCCCATGGCGGCAGGTATGTGCTGGTTGGTTTACAGCGTGATGAGATTATTGTAAGTCACCCAGAGTTTCACAAACGCGAAAGTACGTTGATGAGCAGCCGTAACGCTACCCGCGAGGATTTTGAGCATGTGATTAGGTCAATGAAAAGCGGTTTGGTAAACCCGCAGACTTACATCACCCACCGGGTAAAATTTGATGAAGTAAAAGATCAGTTTGAGAGCTGGCTGAACCCGGCAAATGGAGTTATCAAGGCTATTGTAGAGGTATAAGTGATGATAAAAAGGGCATTTTTAATTAGTTTGTTATTTTGTGTGGCAGGTAATGTTTTTGCGCAGCAAAAGCGTGTATTAGGTTTTGAAAAGCTGAAAATTTATGTAAATAGTTTTAATAAAGCCGATACCGAAACGGTTAAAAATTACATCACTAACGATCATGCCTACGAATGGTTATCCAAAAATGTACCCTTGTTTGAGTGCCCGGATTCGGCTATTCAAAAGATCTATTATTACCGTTGGTGGACATTCCGAAAACACCTGAAACAAACACCAGATGGTTTTATTTTTACAGAATTTATAACTCCCGTTAGCTTTACCGGTGTTTACAACAGTTCGAGCAGTGCGCTTGGTCACCAGATTTATGAAGGGCGCTGGCTGCATGATCCGCAATATATAAACCAATATATCAACTTCTGGCTGTATGTTGACCCTAAGCAAAAGAAGCCGCATTTACATGCTTTCAGCAGCTGGATTGATGACGCTGTGTATAATTACTACCTGGTAAATCTTGATAAACATTTTGTTGAACAGGCTTTGCCCTTGCTTAACACCGATTACCGTGTTTGGGAAACGGAAAAACAGCTGCCATCCAAATTGTTCTGGCAGTTTGATGTGCGCGACGCCATGGAAGAAAGTATCAGCGGGGGCCGCAAGGTAAAAAACACCCGGCCTACCATTAACAGTTATATGTATGGCAACGCCATGGCGCTATCAAAAATGGCGGCTTTAACCGGCAATGATTCGCTGAAAATAAAATACACACAAAAAGCTATCGACCTGAAAAAACTGGTGCAGGATAGCTTGTGGAACGATAGTGTCTCCTTTTTTGAAGTGCGTAAACCCGATGGCCATTTTGCCGGTGCCCGCGAAGAACTGGGTTTCATTCCCTGGTATTTTAGCCTGCCTGATGATAAAGCGGTTTATGCCAAACAATGGGATCAATTAACCGATGACAAAGGCTTCAATGCCCCCTGGGGCATTACCACAGCCGAACGCAGGCACCCGCTGTTCCGTACCCATGGTACGGGGCATGGTTGTGAATGGGACGGTGCGGTATGGCCTTTTGCTACTACGCAAACCCTGAAGGGACTGGCTAACCTGCTAACCGCTTATCAAAACAAAGGCAGCATGACGCCGGGTATTTTTTATGATGAACTGCACAAGTATGCCCTTTCGCACATTAAGCGTGGGCAACCTTACCTTGGCGAATACCAGGACGAAAAGACCGGCTACTGGCTTAAAGGCGATAACCCGCGAAGCAGCTATTACAACCACTCCGGATTTTGTGATCTGGTGATCAATGATCTTGTTGGCCTGAAACCACGTGAAGATAATATGTTAGAAGTTTTCCCGCTTATCCCTCAAAACCAGTGGAAATGGTTTGCGCTGGATAATGTGCTTTATCACGGTTATACCATCAGCGTGGTATGGGATAAAACGGGTACCAAATACCATAAAGGCAAAGGTTTTATTATTTATGCCGATGGTAAGGTGATATCCCGGAGTGCGCAATTGAAACGTATCCTGGTTAAGCTTCCGGGCTAATCTTGACTCATTTTTTCTTGTTTGTTGGTTTGCTGACTTTAATGATGATAATATCGTATAGTAGATAGAGAAAATATCAGATGAAATTGCAGCCTTGCACTGATATTTTTGAATACTATACAACCAATTAAGTTCAAAACCCTGGGTATCATTTAAGATACTAAAGCCTTCATTCAAATCAACGAAAGAGGCTTTGGTAAGCCTGTTAATACGAATGAAAATGAAGATGTTCAACCGTTACCTGTTGCTGTTATTTACGCTGATCTTTTGTTTTTATTCAACTTCACACGCTCAAAACCAATTTAAAAAAATTACCATCGTTACTTTGCCCCAGCATCACGCAAGGATAAGTTACGGTGTACAAAAACTGACGCTGGCTCTGCGCCATGCCGGGTATTTGGTTACTGAGCAATCTTATAAAGGCACATTTCCTTCAGGTAATGCCATAGTTGTTGGTTTACTTACGGATGCCCCGATTAAGAAATTGGCTGGCACTGTAAATAATCATCCGGGCAAAGAAGGTTTTATCATCAGTGATAGCGGCCTTAAAAATAAACTACTAATAGCCGGTTCCGATAATTCCGGTGCGCTTTACGGCTGTCTTGAACTGGCAGATAGGATCGACATAAATAAAAAACTTCCGGTAAATATCAACCTGCATGATCAGCCTGAAATGGTTTTGCGGGGTACTTGTATCGGTGTACAGAAACCTGCTTTACTTCCCGGTCGCGGCACTTATGAGTATCCTTACACCCCTCAAAACTTCCCATGGTTTTATGATAAAGCTTTATGGATCCGTTACCTGGATTCATTGGCGCATAACCGGATGAATTCCCTGTATTTATGGAACGGGCACCCCTTTGCCTCGCTGGTGCGGGTAAAGGAATATCCTTACGCTGTTGAGGTTGATGACGCCACTTTTAAGCAAAATGAAGAGATCTACAGCTTTTTAGCCGATGAAGCTGATAAGCGCGGCATCTGGCTTATTCAGGGATTTTATAATATCATTGTATCCAAACCCTTCGCCGAAAAAAATAACCTGAAAACGCAGGACAGGAACCGGCACATTGTACCTATCATTGCCGACTATACCCGCAAATCTATCGCGGCCTTTGTTCAAAAATATCCGCATGTGGGTTTATTGGTTACGCTGGGCGAGGCCATGGAAGGCGTAGGGCAAGATGATATCGACTGGTTTACGCAAACCATTATTCCGGGGGTAAAGGACGGATTAAAAGCTTTGGGCCGCACCGATGAACCGCCGATTGTACTCCGGGCTCATGATACCGATGCCCCCGCGGTGATGAAATATGCCAAGCCGCTTTATTCAAATTTATACACCGAAGCAAAGTACAACGGCGAGGCGCTAACTACTTATGAACCCCATGGCCCCTGGGCCGATCTGCACCGCACGTTGAGTAGCATTGGTACCGTACAAATAGAGAATGTGCATATCATGGCTAACCTGGAGCCTTTCCGTTATGGCTCGGCCGATTTTATTCAGAAATGTGTACAGGCCATGCATACGGTTTATGGTGCTAATGCCCTGCACCTATACCCGCAGGCATCATATTGGGATTGGCCTTATACTGCTGATAATACCGGCGGCGAGCGTTTGCTGCAGTTAGATAGGGACTGGATCTGGTATAAAGCATGGTCGCGCTATGCCTGGGATAGCAAGCGGGACAGGGCCGGCGAAATAAGCTATTGGGCAAAGCAACTGGCTGATAAATACGGATGCGATCAGGCACATGGCGAGGCCATCTTAAAAGCTTATGAGCAATCGGGCAATATCTCGCCCGAACTGCTGCGCCGCTTTGGTATTACCGATGGCAACCGCCAAACCATGACTTTGGGCATGCTGATGAGCCAGTTGGTTAATCCCGAAAAATATGGTTTGTTTTCGCTGCTGTACAATTCAGAGGGCCCGGTTGGTGAAATGATGAGCGAATATGCCGAGAGAGAATGGAAACACCAGCTGCATGTCGGCGAAACGCCGGTTAAGGTGATCGATAGCGTAATACTACAGGGACAAAAGGCGGTTGAGGCTATCAACGAAGCGTCTGCAAAGGTAACTAAAGACAAAGCAGAGTTTGATCGCCTGAAAAACGACATGTATTGCTATAACGCCATGGCCAATAACTATGCCTACAAGGCAAAAGCGGCTTTGTGGGTATTGCGCTATAAATATTCGGATAATGTTGCCGATCTGGAAAAGGCTTTGCCCGAACTGCAAATCAGTCTGGATTATTATAAACAACTGGTGAAACTAACCGAAAATACTTACCTGTATGCCAACAGCATGCAAACCAAACAACGCAAAATCCCGGTTGGAGGTAATGATGCCAAAATGAAAACCTGGGCCGAGCTTTTGCCGGTTTACCAAAAGGAACTGGACAATTTTAAACGCAATATTGATTCGCTAAAATCGCCTCAAACACAGCAAAAGCAAAAAGAGGTTGCAGTTTTGAAAGATGCGCCTGTGAAGTTTGAAAATAATAGCTATCAGGTCAACGCCGGTGAGAGGGTATTTGCCGATACATCGGCAGCAATCAAAAATATCGCGAAAGAACTGGCAGGTTTAAAAGGTGTAAAGCTACCTAAGGCAGATCAGCAAAAGAACGGTACAACCATCAGCTTTAAAAATGACAGACCGGTAAAGGTATTGGTTGGCTTTTTCAACAGTAAAATGCCTCAATACCTGCCCGAACCACAACTGGAAACAGATGCCAGCGCTAACGATTATGGTCAGGCAGATATCAAGATTGCCAATGCTATTCAAATTGATGGCTTGCCGCCGGTAAATATTCATACTTATACCTTTAAAGCTGGTTCAAATACACTTACCTTGGGTAAAGGTGCGGCCTTGGTTTTGGGCATTGTTGATGCGGAGGCCAATGTGCCGGTGTACGATGCCGGCTTAAGCAACGAAGGTAATATCAAAGATTTACGCTGGCTTTTTAACTGATGTTTATGAATAGCAGGAAAAGTTTTTATATCGCTATGTTAATGTTTGGAGTTGTACAGGCTTTTGCCCAGCAACCCCTTAAGCTTTGGTATAAACAGCCCGCTCAAAAATGGACGGATGCCTTACCCATAGGTAATGGCCGCATTGGTGGCATGATTTATGGCGGCGTTACCGAAGACCATATCCAATATAACGAACAAAGCCTGTGGACAGGCGGCCCGCGCGACTATAACCGCAAAGGTGCCGTGAAATATTTGGAGCCCATCCGTAAGCTCCTTGCTGATGGTAAACAAGCCGAAGCAGAGGCCATGGCCCAACAACATTTTATGGGTACGAAGAGCGATGAAGCTACCTATGCTGCTGATTCTGCAAAGTGGTTTAAGATGATAGGTTCGTACCATTTGCCACAAGACGAGCTATTTCATGATGATAATCTTAAAACTATCAATTTGCCGACAGAACAGGGATGGGAAGTCTCGCCAGGGTTTGAAGGAGTTGATGGCGCGGTTTGGTTCATAAAACATTTTAATGTTCCGGCTGATTGGAAAGGGAAGAACCTGGTGATCAGTTTAGGCAGGATACGAGATATCGACCGCACCTGGCTTAATGGAGATTACATCGGCACAACTTCGGGTAACGCCTACCGGAAATACATTATCCCGGCAAATAAAATACATATCGGTGAGAATAGGCTTGCAGTACAGGTAATCAACTTTTATGATAAGGGTGGCTTTACGAGCAACGCTAAAACTTTATCAGTTTATCCCGAAGGAAGTGAAAATGATGCGATTAGCCTTGCCGGTGAATGGAAGTATTTTATACAGGATGATAAGCCACCTGCATATCCCCGCTACAATGCCGATTATCAGCCCTTCGCTGATTTGTACCTGCAATTTCCAAAGCAGGAGGTAACAGACTATAAACGCGATCTTGATCTTACCACCGCCACCGCGCACGTGAGTTATAAAGCAGATGGTGTTATTTATACCCGCGAGTACTTTAGCAGTGCGCCTGATCAGGTGATGGCTGTACATTTAATTGCCGATAAACCGGGCAAAATTAGCCTGAAAGCTTTGCTTGGCAGTCTGCACAAAAACTACGTTATCCGTAAAATTGATGATCATACGCTCGGCCTGTCTTTAAAAGTAAAAGATGGTGTTTTGCGTGGCGTAAGCTACTTGCATGTACAGGCCATGGGTGGTAAGGTTGTGGTAACCCCAAAGAATATATCAGTCACAGGAGCTAACGAAGCTACATTTTATCTCACAGCGGCAACCAATTTTAAAAACTATCATGATGTATCAGGTAATCCGGAGGCTATCTGCAAAGCTCAAATAGCGGCAATAACGCACAAGAATTATGCAGCTATCAGAGATGCTCACATTAAAGATTATCAAAGGTATTTCAATACATTTTCCATCGATTTAGGTAAGGGCGAAAACGCGGACCTGCCGACGGATGAACGGATCCTGAAATTTGGCCAGTCGGTCGATCCCTCATTTATCAGCCTTTATGCGCAATATGGCAGGTATTTGCTGATCTCATCATCAAGACCGGGCAACGGACCCGCAAATTTGCAGGGCTTGTGGAACAACCTGCTCACGCCGCCCTGGGGCAGCAAGTTTACTACTAATATTAACCTTCAAATGAATTACTGGCCTGCTGAGGTGCTTAACTTATCAGCTTGCAGTCAGCCGTTTTTTAGTATCGTTGATGACCTTTCAAAAACAGGTCATGAAACCGCGGCTGAACACTATGGCGCGCCAGGTTGGGTATTGCACCATAATACCGATTTATGGCGAGGGGCGGCACCTGTTAACGCTTCCAACCATGGTATCTGGGTTAGCGGGGCCGCGTGGCTTTGTCACCAGTTATGGGAGCACTATTTGTACACCGGCGATAAAGGTTTTCTGCAAAAAAGAGCATATCCCGAAATGAAAGGTGCCGCGGAGTTTTTCGTACACTTTTTGGTTAAAAATCCTAAAACAGGATACCTCATCAGCACGCCGTCTAACTCGCCGGAGCATGGTGGTTTGGTTGCCGGGCCAACAATGGATCATCAAATCATCCGTGATCTGTTAAAAAACTGCCTCGAAGCAGCTAAAGTGCTTAACATTGATAAGGCTTTTGCCGATACGCTCAAGTTAAAATACAGCCAGATAGCGCCCAATAAAATTGGCAAATACGGCCAGCTGCAGGAATGGATGGAAGATAAAGATGATACCACGGATACTCATCGCCACGTTTCGCATATGTGGGGCGTTTATCCCGGAACGGATATTACTTTTAAAACGCCGGAACTATTGAATGCCGCCGAAAAATCTATGAAATACCGTGGCGATGAAGGTACCGGCTGGAGCATTGCCTGGAAGGTAAATATCTGGGCGCGGATGCACCAGGGCGATCATGCTTATCTCATGTTAACCAAACTATTGTCGCCTGCCGATGTAAGCTCGGGTAAGGAGAAGGGCGGAGTTTACCATAACCTGTTCGACGCACACCCGCCATTTCAGATTGATGGAAATTTTGGCGGTGCGGCAGGTTTAGCCGAAATGCTTTTACAAAGTCAGGGCGATGCTATAGAATTGCTGCCAGCCTTACCAACTGCTTTACCACAAGGTAGTATCAAAGGTATTTGTGCCAGGGGTGGTTTCGTGTTGGATCTTGAATGGCAAAACGGGCGCTTGAAAAATCTGCAGGTACTTTCAAAATTGGGTAAAACCTGTCGCTTGGCTTATGCCGGAAGGACAATCAGCATTGAAACTCAAACAGGTAAAAACTATCGCTTTGATGCCGATCTGAAACAATTGTAAAAGATGGGCGAAGCGCAAAAATATCGCAGCGGGATTGCAGTAAAAGAACAATGTGTTTTAGCACTGTGTGATTGCCCTTTTGAGAGAGTAGTAGCCCATAAGGCTATAGAGAAGTTTAAAGCGCGTTGGGTTGCGCGATTCCCTCCCCAGGGAGGGTGTAGGGAGGGGTTTCGGCGAGATATCTTGTCGTCAGAAAGGCGCATAAACCCCTCCCTGCCAACACGCAATCCTAACGCGCCCCTCCCAGGGGAGGGAATTGTCAATTCATGGGCTATTACTCTTGGGAAAGAGGGAGGGCTGTGTTTCCCTTTTTTTAAGCTAATCGCCTCATTGCTGCTTCTACTCCTTTTTTCCAATAGTTACCTTTTTGCACAGCGTAAAGATGTTTTATTAAATACCAACTGGAGAAGCATCGCCGATGATAACAATCCAAAAGCTAATGCCGGTTTTGAAAAAGCCGGTTTTATTGATGCCCAATGGCAAAGGGTAAACGTACCTCATAACTGGGACACTTACGGAGGCTATCGCCGCCTCAAACATGGCAACAGGCACGGCACCGCGTGGTACCGCAAAATATTCACGCTTGAGAAAAAACAAAACGATAAGCGGTATTTCCTGTGGTTTGAGGGGGTAGGCTCTTATGCTACTATTTGGCTCAACGGAAAGCAGGTTGGGTACCACGCCGGCGGACGTACGTCTTTTACTATTGATGTAACAGATGCTATCAAAGCAGGCAAACAAAACCTGTTATGCGTCCGGGCAGATCATCCTTCGTTTATTAAAGATCTGCCCTGGGTTTGCGGCGCCTGTTCAGATGATCCGGGGTTTTCGGAGGGTTCGCAGCCAATGGGGATTTTCAGACCGGTGCATTTGATGGTTACAAACGCTATCAGGATTGAACCCTTTGGCGTACATATCTGGAATGATACCACCGTTCGCGAAAAATCAGCTACACTTAACCTCGAAACTGAAGTTAAAAACTACAACGGTAAGCCATCTGCAATAACCATAATAAACAGCATGGTTGATGCCGGTGGTAAAACTATCGCGCAAGCAAAAACAAATAAAATATTAAAAGCCGGTGAAGTTAATACGGTAAGTCAACAGTTTGCCGATGTTAAAAATGTACAGCTTTGGTCGTTGGAGAAACCTTACCTGTACCATGTAATAACAGAGGTTTGGGCCGATGGAAAATTGATCGACAGGATGCAAACACCTTATGGTATCCGGTGGATTAGCTGGCCCATTGGCAGGAATAATAACGACAATCGTTTTTACCTCAATGGAAAGCCTGTTTTTATCAATGGCATTGCCGAGTATGAACACCTGATGGGAAAAAGCCAGGCTTTTGAAGCCCAGGAGATCAAAGCCCGGGTAATGCAGGTAAAGGCCGCCGGTTTTAATGCTTTCCGGGATGCGCATCAACCACATAATCTTGCCTATCAGGAGTATTGGGATAAGCTGGGGATTTTATGGTGGCCGCAGTATTCGGCGCATATCTGGTATGATTCGCCGGAGTTCAGGGCCAATTATAAAGCTTTATTGGTTGACTGGGTTAAGGAACGGCGTAACAACCCCTCGGTTATATTATGGGGCTTACAGAACGAAAGTAAGCTACCTGCTGACTTTGCCCGGGAATGCAGCGACATTATCCGCAAGCTTGATCCTACGGCTTCGTCGCAACGCAAAATAACAACCTGCAACGGCGGTGAAGGTACCGATTGGGACGTGCCTCAAAACTGGACAGGCACTTACGGCGGTAATCCGCTTACTTACGGCGAAGACCTAAAAAAACAAATATTAGTAGGTGAGTATGGGGCCTGGCGAAGCCTTGGTTTACATACCGAAGGGCCTTTTGATGCAAACGGCCCGCTAAGTGAAGACCGTATGACCCAGCTGATGGAAACTAAAGCCCGCCTGGCCGAGTCTGTAAAAGATCAGGTAGCGGGCCATTTTCAATGGCTGTTATACTCGCATGAAAACCCCGGAAGAACGCAAGGTGGCGAAGGTCAGCGCGAGCTGGACAGGGTTGGTCCTGTTAATTACAAGGGTCTGTTTACACCCTGGGGGCAGCCAACCGATGCTTTTTACATGTACAGGGCCAATTATGCGCCAAAAGATAAGGAGCCGATGGTTTACATTGTATCGCATACCTGGCCAAACCGCTGGTTGGCTCCCGGCAAAAAGGATAGCATAATTGTTTATTCCAACTGCGATGAGGTTGAGCTTTTTAATGATGTCAATCATGCGTCATTAGGCAAACGAAAACGGCAGGGTATCGGCACACATTTTCAGTGGGATGCTGTAGATATTAAATACAATGTGCTGTATGCTGTGGGATATGTTAATGGTAAGCAGGTAACGCACGATGAGATTATGCTGAACCACCTGCCGCTGGCACCTCATCTGCCCAAAGAGAATCCAGCTATCCTGAAACCGGAAGCCGGTTATAACTATTTGTACCGCCTCAATTGCGGCGGACCGGATTACACCGATATCTATGGCAATACCTGGATGGCCGATAAGCATCAGGATAATAAAGAACAGCCCGGCTCTACATCGTGGACGGATGATTACCCTGGTATGCCTGCATTTTTTGCCAGTCAGCAACGCACTTTTGACAGGATCAGCAATACTGCGGATGGGGGGTTGTTCCAGACTTTCAGGTATGGTTTGGATAAACTGAAATTCAATTTTCCGGTACCGGATGGCGATTACCGCATCGAACTATATTTTACCGAACCCTGGTATGGCACAGGTGGCGGGGTAGACTGCTCGGGCTGGCGTTTGTTTGATATAGCGGTGAATAATAAAACCATGATCCGCAATCTGGACATCTGGAAGGAAGCAGGCTATGCTGAGGCGCTTAAGAAAAGTATCACCGCGCACGTTATGGGCGGGATGCTAACCATATCTTTTCCAAATGCCGCGGCCGGCGAAGCTATCATATCAGGCATAGCTATCAGTACTTTAAATAAGGTTACAAAGCCAAACCAGTCGGGCAAAGGGATAATCGGCCAATTACAAGGCAATAGTAAGTGGGCGATAAAAAACTGGATGGACATCGGCCAAAAACAATACACCGATGCCGGGGTAAGCTTTAATGATCTGCCGCCGATATTTTACGGTGCAGATTGGATAAGTACAGCAAATTCGGTTCAAGGGCAAACAGGCTCGTTTAGTTTGAATGCTGATGCTGACGTATATGTTGCCATGGACAAGTCAGCATCGGACAGGACAGATTGGGTTGCCGGTTATGAAAATACCGGTTTATTTGTAAAAAATGATGCCGATGGGCGGCATCAACTGTCTGTTTACAGGAAGCGTTTCAGAAAGGCTGATGTAGTTACGTTGGGCGAAAATAAAGGCAGGTTCATGTACACCGTGGTGGTGATGCCTGTTACTTCGTTGCAACCGGCTACTGATCTTCGTAAAACCGTAAGCTATAAGGCGGAGACGGCTGAAATAAGAGGCGAGGGCTTAAAAGCCGATACCCTGAACGGAAAGAAAGTAATTAAATTTAGCAGTGTGGCAGGTGGCAGTGTGGCATTCGCGTTAACACCGGGTGTTGCCGATCTGTATGCCTTACGCATAAAATATTATAACCTGAGCAATCAAACTTTTACGGCAAAAATGCAATTACTGGCCGCCGATGGTACGGTGATGAAGGAGGAAGAACTGAGTTTTAAACCGGTTGCCAAAAATAAATCGGGCACGGTTACAACTAATACGGGCACAAGTATCAACGCGGGTAATTATAAACTGGTAATCACAGGCATTAAGGCCGATGGTTTAGCTGTTTCGGGTATCGAAATGCAATAAAATATTAACATGAAGAAAAGTATCTGCCTATTGTTTTTGTTACTGCCCTTCGGCGTTTTTGCTCAAAGCCTGAAGGTGTTAAACCTGCAATGCGAGTATAAAACAAACCCGCTGGGCATCGAATCGCTTAAGCCAAAGTTGAGTTGGCAAATGCAAAGCGATGCCCGCAATATAATGCAAACCGCTTACCGGGTTTTGGTGGCCGATGACGCTGCTAAGCTGGCAAACAATAATGCGGATGTATGGGATTCGGGCAAGGTTTCATCCAGCGCATCTTTACAGGTTTCCTATAATGGCAAGCCTATGCAGGCCGCAAAAACTTATTACTGGAAGGTGATGATTTGGGATAATCATGGCAAAGCATCGGCCTGGAGCAATATTACCAATTGGCAAATGGGCCTGCTCACAAAAGCCGACTGGCACAATGCCGAGTGGATTGCTTACGATAAACTGCCTGATTCATCGGCCATTGTTCCCTTTTATCATGGTAAAGGTCCCAAAAAGTTGGGTGCTGCCAATGATGTTTTGCCTTTAATGCGTAAGGGTTTTAATGTTAATGGCAAGCTAAAAAAAGCCACGCTTTATTTATGCGGATTGGGGCATTTTGAGCTGAGTCTGAATGGTAAAAAAGTAGGAGATCATTTCCTTGATCCAGGTTGGACAAAGTATGATAAACAGGCCTTGTATGTGCCTTTTGATATCACTGATCAGCTTGTTTCTGGTAAAAATACCATTGGCGTAACGCTGGGCAACGGGTTCTACTATATCCCGCGCGATAGGCGTTACCGAAAGCTCACCGGTGCTTTCGGATATCCCAAAATGATTTGCCGTTTGATGTTAGAATATGACAAGAGTAGGGTAGATAATGTGGTTAGTGATGGCTCATGGAAAACAACTCCTTCGCCGGTTACTTTCAGCAGTATTTACGGCGGAGAGGATTATAACGCCAATCTTGAACAACCGGGTTGGGATACCAACAACTTTGATGATTCAAAATGGCGCGGCGTGGTTAAGGTAGATGGCATACCTGAGCTAAACGCGCAAATGGCCGAGCCTTTGAAAATTATGCAGGAGCTGAAACCGCAAAGTAAAAAGCAACTCGCTAATGGCGCATGGATCTATGATCTTGGTCAAAACTTTTCAGGCATCCCACAGATCAGCGTTCAGGGCAAAAAAGGAGATACCGTACGCATTATCCCTGCCGAACTGGTTAACGAGGATGGTAGCGCCAACCAGAAAGCATCCGGCAGTCCGCATTATTATAGCTACGTATTGAAGGGTAACGGCATTGAAACCTGGCATCCTCTGTTTACTTACTACGGTTTCAGGTATTTGCAGGTGCAGGGCGCGGTTCCCCAGGGTGAAACCAACACATCGCAGCAACCCATAATTGTTGATGTTAAAGGACTGCACACCCGTAACTCAGCAGTAACAGTCGGGAATTTCGCCTGCTCAAACGAGCTGTTTAACAAAACTTTTAAATTGATTGACTGGGCCATGAAAAGCAATATGGCCAGCGTATTTACCGATTGCCCTCACCGCGAAAAACTGGGCTGGCTGGAAGAAGCGCACTTGGTTGGCAGTTCGCTGCATTACAATTACGATATAGTTGGGTTGGCACGTAAGTGTATCAACGATATGCGTATTTCCCAAACCGAGGATGGGCTGATTCCCGAGATTTCGCCCGAATATGTAAAGTTTGACGAGCCATTCCGCGATTCGCCCGAGTGGGGGAGTAATGCGGTGATCCTGCCCTGGTACGTGTTCCAATGGTATGGCGATAAGGAAGTGCTTACGCAAAATTATGATATGATTAAACGGTACCTGGCCTATCTCGACAAAAAATCAAAAAATCATTTATTGTACCAGGGCCTGGGCGATTGGTATGATCTGGGCCCAAACCCTCCTGGTGTTTCGCAATTAACACCTCAGGGCATTACGGCAACCTCGCTTTATTATTACGATCTGGATATAGCCGCCAAAATAGCTACCCTGCTTGGCAAAAACGATGATGCCGTATCATATAAAAAGGTGGCTGCTGAAGTAAAGCAGGCTTATAATAAAACATTTTTTAACGCTGAAACAAAGCAATATGGCACCGGCAGTCAGGCAGCCAACGCCATGTCGATTTATGCCGGTTTGGTTGAGTCACAGTATAAAAAAGCTGTGGTGAACAATATCGTAAAAGATATCCGTGGCCGTGGCAATGCTCTTACCGCAGGCGATATAGGTTATCGTTACTTGTTGCGTGTGCTGGATGATGAAGGCCTTTCGGATGTAATATATGATATGAACAGTCGTGCCGATGTGCCGGGTTATGGTTATCAGTTGGCTCATGGCGCTACAGCCTTAACGGAATCATGGGCGGCGCTGCCTTCAGTGTCCAATAACCACTTTATGTTGGGGCACCTGATGGAATGGTTTTACAGCGGCCTTGCAGGAATCCGGCCAACTGATGATGCCATCGCGTTTAATAAAATAGAGATCAGGCCGGAAGCGGTGGGCAATGTAACCTGGGCTAAAGCCAATTATCAATCGCCCTATGGCAATATTTCGAGCAGTTGGGCGAAGGGGAAGGGGCAGTTTAAACTGGAGGTGAGCATCCCTGCAAATACAACTGCGAGCATCTTTATGCCTGTGAAAAATAACGCAGCTATTATGGTAGACGGGCAAAATATTAAAACCCGTCATGATATCAAATTTATAGGCTATCACGATGGGAAAGCTGAGATCAAGGCAGGTTCAGGCAACTATACATTCATCGCCAAATAAAATATATAAAAGCTAAGGCCAAACGCATAAAGCTGAAACAGGGAAATCGCTTTTAAACAGGAGGCACCTACGGAGCCAATACATATCTGTTGGTTTTGCTATAAACATGTTACTCCTACGGAGTTATAATTATACTTTTTTAAACTCCGGAGGAGTAACATGTTTGTAGAAATGAAAATCGAAGAGGATTGGCTCCGTAGGTGCCTCCTGTTTACTACAGATTTTAAAAGCGATTTCTCTGAAATCTAATGAATTGATTATTAGTTTGGGGTGATGGTTGTATGTGAAATTAATTAATAGACTTTATTTAAAACAAAATATGAAACACATTTTCAAATCATCTGCATTCTTTGTTTGTGCTTTCTTAATGCTGAAGGCACATGCCCAGGATGTACCCGAAAAGGTGATGAAAGGCATTTATGAACAGGTAAAAACGCCCTATAAATATGGCCTGGTGATAGCGCCGGAAGATAATAGTCAAAAGGCCGATTGTCCTACGGTTTTTCGCCAGGGCGATAGCTGGTATATGAGTTATATTATTTTCAATGGCAGGGGCTATGAAACCTGGCTGGCCGATAGTAAGGACCTGCTGCACTGGAAAACCCGTGGTAGGATCCTGTCGTTCTCTGACGATACCACCAAATGGGATAACAATCAAAAGGCGGGTTATGTAGGTCTGCAGGATTACAAATGGGGTGGCTCATACAAATTGCAGCAGTATAATGGCAAGTATTGGCTATCGTACTTCGGCGGACAAAGCAAGGGGTATGAAAAAGGTCTGCTATCTATAAGCGTAGCTTCTACTGATAAAGATCCGGGTACGGTACATGAGTGGCAAGGCTTAGATCATCCGGTATTATCAAGCATTGATAAGGATGTAAGCTGGTGGGATAACCATACGCAGTATAAGCAAACCGTAATCTGGGATAAAAAGAAGCTGACAGGTCACCCTTTCATTATGTATTACAATGCCAATGGCGACAGCGTAAATAAAAAACGTGGTGCCGAGCGGATTGGCATGGCCGTATCTGATGATATGCTGCATTGGAAACGCTTCGGTAAAGACCCGGTGTTGAATCACGGCGACGGTATCACCGGCGATCCGTATATCCAACAAATAGGAAACGTATATGTAATGTTCTATTTCGGAGCGTTCTGGAAGACTGGTGACTCGGGCGTATTTAATCGCTTTGCCTGCTCGTATGACCTGGTACACTGGACAGACTGGACAGGCGAGAAGCTCATTCAATCGTCCGAGCCTTATGATAATATGTTTGCCCATAAATCGTGCGTGGTGAAGTATAAAGGCGTAGTTTATCACTTTTATTGTGCCGTAAACAAAGCCGATCAGCGAGGTATAGCAGTTGCTGTATCAAAAGATTTGGGTAAAAGCGAGCTCAACTTTGTAGCGCCGCCTGTTAAGAAAAGCAAATCGAAATAAATGAGGCTACGTTATTTATATACGCTGTGTTTGGTGTTTTTCACGGCCGGTTTTGTATCTGCCCAAAACATACGCAAAACTGAGAGCTTCAATGCCGGCTGGAAGTTTTTTTTAGGCGATGATAGCGTTGCTAACGCGATAAAATATGATGATAGTCACTGGCGGAAACTCGACCTTCCGCATGATTGGAGCATCGAAGGTAAATTCGACAGTAAAAACCCCTCCACACAGGCTGAAGGTGGATTGCCAGCCGGCATTGGCTGGTACCGTAAAAACTTTCTCATCCCGGCATCATCAAAAGCTAAAACTATTTTGATTGATTTTGACGGTGTTTTTCATAACAGCGAAGTTTGGATCAATGGCCATTATTTAGGTAAACGACCTAACGGTTATATCTCATTCAGGTATGATTTAACGCCTTACCTCCAATTCGGCACACAACAAAATGTTATAGCTGTGAGGGTGGATAACAGCGATCAGCCTAATTCGCGCTGGTATACCGGTTCGGGCATTTACCGTAATGTGTGGCTGACGACCGTCAATAAAATTCATCTGCCACAATGGTCATCATTTATCACTACACCGCAGGTTGATCATCAAAATGCGGAGATCAGTATTCGCACGGTTTTGCCGGGTTCCATAAACTCAGGGTTTAAGCTTAAAGCTTCTGTTCTGGATGATCAAGTTAAGGTTGTCGGATCTGTCATAACACCAATAACCGATACCGTAATTCAGCAAAGTATTCGGTTAAGTAATCCTCAACTATGGTCGGTAAAACATCCTTACCTGTACAAAGTAAAATTGCAGTTGATAGCTGGTAATCGGGTTATTGATGATTATACTACTACCACAGGCATTAGGTATTTTAATTTCGATGCAGATAAAGGTTTCAGTCTAAATGGTGAGCCAATGAAGATTCTTGGTGTTTGTCTGCATCATGATCAGGGGGCTTTGGGCACGGCTGTTAATACACGCGCTATTGAACGACAATTGCAGATATTGAAGGATATGGGCTGCAATGCCATCCGTACCTCACATAATCCGCCAGCGCCGGAGTTACTTGATCTGTGCGATAAAATGGGTTTGCTGGTGATGGATGAAGCCTTTGATATGTGGAAGAAGAAAAAGAGCAAACACGACTATCACGAAGATTGGGACGAATGGCATGTGAAAGACTTGCAAGACCAGGTTTTACGCGATCGCAACCATCCATCCATTTTTGCCTGGAGTATCGGCAACGAGATCAGGGAACAATTTGATAGTACCGGCGTGAGCATAGGCCGAGAGCTGGTGAACATTGTAAAGCAGTTGGATAATACCAGGCCTGTTACATCGGCTTTGAGCGATGCGGATCCTAAAAAGAATTTCATTTACCAGTCGGGAGCGCTTGATCTGGTTGGCTTAAACTACCACCAGGAAGTATACGCCGATTTTCAGAAAAACTATCCCGGGCAAAAGTTTATCGGCACCGAAAACATGTCGGCCCTGGCAACAAGGGGACATTATGATATGCCCTCGGATAGTATCAGGCGCTGGCCAAAAGATGGTAAAACTCCTTTGAAAGATGGTAATGCCGATTTTACGGTATCATCTTACGATAATGTTTCGGCCTATTGGGGTTCAACGCACGAGGAAACCTGGAAGATCATCAAAAAACATGATTTCCTTTCAGGCCTTTTTGTGTGGACAGGATTTGACTACATTGGCGAACCTACTCCATACCTGTGGCCTGCCCGCAGCTCATATTTTGGCATTGTTGATCTTGCCGGCTTCCCCAAAGATGTTTATTACATGTACCAAAGCGAGTGGACAACCAAGCCTGTTTTACACCTGTTACCGCACTGGAACTGGAAGCCTGGACAGATAATTGATGTTTGGGCCTATTACAATAATGCCGATGAAGTGGAAGCTTTTTTAAACGGTAAATCGATAGGTGTGAGGAAGAAAATCGGCGATGACCTGCATGTGATGTGGCGCGTTAAATACGAGCCGGGAGTGTTAAAAGCTGTATCGCGCCGCAACGGTAAAGTGGTTATGACCACGCAGGTGGTTACAGCAGGCGAGCCTTATAAAATACAGTTAAAAGCAGATAGGGATAAGATTAGCGCAGATGGCAAAGACTTGTCATATATTACCGTATCTGTTCTGGATAAAAACAATGTACCGGTGCCTGATGCCAATCAGTTGGTGAAGTTTAAAGTGTCCGGACAAGGTATATTGAAAGGAGTGGACAATGGTTCGCAAACCGATCTGGATCCGTTTGTATCTGATCAGCACCATTTGTTTAACGGCTTGGGGTTGGCAATTATCCGATCTAAATCTGTCGCTGGTAAGATTACTGTTAGCGCTATTGCTGATGGGTTACAACCGGCCAGATTAGTTATTCAAGCCAAGCGTTAAGCAGTTATTTATTCATTGCCGTTAACGAAAAAAAGGCAGGATTGTGCGATTCCCCTCTTGAGAGGGGCGGAGGGGTGTGTTTCTGCATTGATAGGTACATAGCAGAAACACACCCCTGCTATCACACGTTCCTACGCGCCCCCTCTCAAGAGGGGAATTTTAAAATCTACAGCCGAGCGGCGGCGTTTTTTGTATTTCTAATAACTATTGCCTCCAGCCGGGTGGTAGCGCTTTATTTATTGAAGATAATATCCTACAATAGCAGGAGAAAATATTACAGTAAAGGTTACCCGTGGTGCGTTAAATTTGTTATACAATTTTAAACCACAATACTAATTTTTACCGTACTACCCGATTAACGCATGAAAGTGTTGCCTGTGTTAGATTTCGCGATTATAGGTATTTACCTTATAGCTATGGTACTGGTTGGTTTTTATTTTTCGCGTAAAAATAAAAATGCCGAGCAGTTCACCGTTGCTTCAGGTTTAATACCCGGCTGGGCCATCGGTTTATCAATTTATGCCACTTTTTTAAGCAGTAACACCTTTTTGGGAGTACCCGGCAAAGCTTACGGGGGCAACTGGAACGCTTTTGTATTTAGCTTGTCCATGCCATTTGCAGCATGGATAGCGGTTAAATATTTTATACCATTTTATCGTAACACCGGTAATATATCGGCCTATACGCATTTTGAAAAACGCTTTGGTCCCTGGGCAAGGGTTTACGCGGTTATATGTTTTTTGCTTACGCAGATAGCCCGCATGGGATCCGTGTTTTTCGGCATTGCATTGAGTTTGCAGGCGCTTACCGGGCTCTCTATGAAGACCATCATGATCGTTATGGGCATCTCCATCATATTGTATACCGTATCCGGAGGGATCAAGGCTGTGATCTGGACGGAGGTGGTACAGGCTATCATTAAAACTTTAGGAGCTTTGCTGATCATTTACCTGGTGATAAACAGTATCCCCGGCGGCTTTGATAAGATTGTAGAAATTGGCAAAGCCGATCATAAATTTAGTCTTGGCAGTTTTTCGCTTAACCTCACCGAGCCGACATTTTGGGTGATCCTATTCTACGGGTTTTTCATCAATCTTAACAATTTTGGGATGGATCAAAACTATATTCAGCGTTATCATGCTGCTACATCTACTAAACAGGCGGCCAAATCGGTTTGGCTTTGCGTTGGTATTTATGTACCTGCATCTTTTCTGTTTTTTGTAATAGGCTCATGCTTATATGCTTACTACAGTCAGCATCCGGATCTGATCCTGAGCCTTAAACACCAGGTAGCCATTGAGCGCCTGCCTGCTACGGCTTCGGCAAATGAGGTTTCGGCATTTATAAGCAAACTTACGCCTGCTGATTACGGTGATAAGATCATGCCGCATTTTATGGTTACCAAAATCCCGGCAGGGCTGGTTGGCGTTATTGTGGCAGCTATTTTATCGGCCGCTATGAGTACCATCAGTTCGGGCATGAACGCCTCAGCTACTGTTTTTACCATCGATATCTATAAAAGGTATTTTAAGCCACAACTCAACGACAAAAATACTTTGAATGCCCTGCATATTGGCACCGTACTTTTCGGGTTCGCGGGTATGGCGGCTGGGATAGCCATGATAGGGGTAAAGAGTATCCTTGATTTGTGGTGGCAGCTTTCGGGCATTTTTGCCGCGGGTATGCTGGGCTTGTTTTTGCTGGGCATTATTAGCAGGCAAACCCGTAACCATGAAGCCATTATCGCCAGTATTATTGGCGTTTTAGTGATCCTTTGGCTTACTTTTCCATCGCTCATTCCGGAACAGTATGCCGCTCTCCGCAGCACGCTCAATACCAATATGATCATTGTTGCGGGTACGCTTGCCATATTTTTAACAGGAATATTTTTAACCAAAACCAGGCAGTTAACAGTTTAATCATCATCAAATGGAACAATCAAAAAAGGGTTTTATCCCGGTAATGTTAACGCCTTTTAAAGATAACGGCGCGGTTGATTATGTAGCCCTGACCCGCCTTACCGAAATGTATTTACGCGCCGGCGCCGCCGGTGTGTTTGCCAATTGTCTCTCAAGCGAAATGTTTGAACTGAGTGGTGAGGAGCGGCTGGCCATTATCAGGCACGTGGTTGAAACTGTTGACGGCGCTGTGCCCGTAGTTGCTACTGGAACCTTTGGCGGCCCGGTTGAAAAGCAAGCCGATTTTGTAAAAAGAGTTTATGATACAGGCACTTCGGCGGTAATTGCCATCTCAAGTTTATTGGCCGATGCCGATGAACCCGATGCGGTATTTAATGACCGCGTGTTTGATCTCTTCGATCAAACCAAAAATATTCCTTTAGGTTTTTACGAATGCCCGGTGCCCTACAAAAGGTTATTATCGGCAGAGCAGCTTCATCATTTTGCAGCCACCGGCAGGATAATATATCATAAAGATACCTGCCTGAATCTTGACATGGTAAAACAGAAGCTGGAGGCGAGCAAAATTAACCCAGCCTTTGGTTTGTATGATGCTTACATGGTCCACGCGGTAGAATCGCTGAAAGCCGGTTCGGCAGGATTGTCATGTATTCAGGGTAATTTCTTTCCGGAGCTTATTGTTTGGTTATGTGATCATTATGCAGATGAATCGCGTCAGCATGAGGTTGCTATGGTGCAGGAGTTTTTAACCGAAAACATGGATGTAATGCACAATGTATACCCGGTTATCGCAAAATATTATCTTACCAAACGGGGTCTGAAAATATCAACTATCACCCGGCGCGATGTTGGTTATTTTTCACCCGCTATCCGCAATAAGATCGAAGATCTGCATAGCAATTATACAATGTTGCGAAGCGAGATAGGTATATATCAATATTAAGTAAGAGGCTGTTTAAAAATAAAAAAACGTCATTGCGAGGTATGAAGCAATCCCCAACAGGCAGAGAGGCTATGTAAATCCGCCCTGTAAAGTAGGGGATTGCTTCGTACCTCGCAATGACGTTGGAGGATATCAATTTTATTGAATCGTTTTAAAAAACTTTTAAGAATTTTCGCTTTGTTACTTAAGGGTTCAGTTGACGACTTAAGACTTAACCAAATCAAGCAGACACCGCCTGTTTTTGCCCTTTGATGTAACGGCGTTTATATTCAAGCGGTGTCATCCCGGTAACCCTTTTAAAGTGACGGTAGAAGTTAGAGATATTGTTATAACCGCATTCAAAACACAAAACTTCGGTAGGCAGCTTGTCCTCAATCAAAAAGCGACAGGCATGACTGATCCTGATCTCGGTTAAAAAATCAAAGTAAGTTTTCTTGGTCATCAGTTTAAAATAGCGGCAGAATGAGGTAACGCTAAGATTGCCGATAGCTGCTATTTTCTCCAGGCTGATCTCCTGCTTATAGTTGGCCAGTGTATATGAACATACTTTATTGAGGCGGATGGTATCCGATTCGTTGGATTGGTGGAAGTCGCTGTGCGATAGCGTTATCGGTTCAAATTCTTCATTTTCGGCAAGCACTTTCAATATCGATAACAGGATAATGATCCTGTCGAGGTTGGTTGCTTCAACAGCCTGGCGCATCAGTTTGGCCAGTTCGGTTTTTGCTTCGCCCTTAATTACCATACCGCTTTTGGCTTTTTCAAAAAGCTTGGGCAGCATGTAGGCTTCGGGTAAATTTAACAAGTAACGGCCAAGGCAGTCGGGCAAAAAATGAATCACAATCACTTCAACGTTCAATCCCGAATCGGGCAAAAAATATTCGTCCTTGCAGCGCCAGCAGTGCGGCAGGGCCTCACCAAGTAAAGTAATTTCGCCTGGCGAAAAATTGCTGATATTATCACCGATAAACCTAACCCCTTCGCCCTTTATTACGTAGTGCAATTCAAGCTCAGGATGGTAATGCCAGATACCCCTGAAGGTGGGCAAAATATCATGCCTGATACTGAATGAATTTTGCGGTTTTACCGCAACCTTAAGGAAATGGGGCTTCATTTTATAAAAATCAATAAAGGTTAGCAGATCGGCAGGCGATTAGGTATGCGCCGCTTCGGTTTATATTTTTAAAAGTAACAATTTTTAATTAAACCCTATTTGCGACAATGTAATTTTCTTTTGACAAAAATTTAGCTTTACAGGAAAAATGGGTTATGGTAAGATTGTATAATAAATAGATAAATACAAATAGGAAACGCAAAGCCTAACACGTGATATTTGTTCAAGCAACTTGTAAATCAGGCTGCAGGATACCAGGAAATATAAACCAATAAAATTAATTATACTTTTTATCAGGCTTTTAGAACTGACAAGATTTTAACATTTAATTAATTGTGATATAAACAATTAATTGCGTGAAAAACGGCAGTATTCTATGAATTTTTGAGAGGCTTTTTAAATAAGCTGTATAATATTTTAACCAATTAAAACCACCATGAAGCACTTTAAATACATAGCCCTATTGTTATTATCAGTTGCAGGCAGCACCGCTTTTGCACAGGCCCCTGCTGATAACAACTACATTAAAGTAATAACCGAGCGCTCAAACAAAATTGTTACCGGGGCAGGCATTACCGATTCGGTAAAATTTAAGAAAGTGCGTGATATCGTGGTTGCACAATACAACGATTTAAACACAGTTTACGAAGCACGTAAAACAAAAGTAAACGATATTAAAGCGCAAATGCCAGATGATAAAGCAGGTGCTAATACTAAAATAGCCCTTATAGATACCGATGTGGTAAAGCAGGTTAAAGTTTTACATACTGCATACATCAAGAACTTAAATAAAGAGTTAAGTGCCGATGAGGTTGATAAGATAAAAGATGGCATGACTTACCGCATTTATCCAATCACCTACACCGCTTACCAGGACGAAATCCCTAACCTAACCGAAGATCAAAAAAGCAAGATTAAAGGCTGGCTGCTGGAAGCACGGGAAAACGCCATTGATGCCGAATCATCGGAGAAAAAACATGCCTGGTTTGGCAAATTTAAGGGCCGCATTAATAACTACCTGTCTGCACAGGGCTACGATATGAAGAAGGAGGGGGAAGAATGGCAAAAGCGCATCAAGGAGCGACAGGCTGCAAAGCAGTAATTTTTGAACTAACCTAAATATCCCCGGTATCATGATATAAGCTTTAGCCGGGCAAACCAATTATACCAATTAATTAACCTGATCATGAAAATTAAATTATCAAGTTTATGAGAAAACTTTTCCTCTTACTTTCGGTGTTGCTGTGTTTAGGCAGCGCGCTAAAAGCCCAGGATCGTAACATAACGGGTGTCGTTACGGACGAGAAAGGTGCTCCGCTGCCAGGGGTTGCTGTACAGGTAAAGGGCAGCAACACCGGTACATTAACCAATGCCGATGGTAAGTATTCACTTAAGGCTACCAACTTGCAAGCCATTGTGGTTGGAGTTAAATTTCTGGGCTATAACTACCAGGAAAAAGCCCTGAAGATTGGCGAAATGAATGCCGACTTTAAAATGTTGCCATCACAAAACGCCCTTGAGGAAGTGGTTGTAGTTGGTTACGGCACCCAAAAGAAAATTCATTTAACAGGCGCTGTTGCCCCGGTTGATATGAAAACCATCCAGGATATCCCTACTACCAACCTTGCGGCAGCATTGCGCGGAACTAACGCGGCAGTTAGCGTTACCGGTGGTATAGCAAGGCCGGGTCAAAGCGGTACTATCACTATCCGTAACCCGGTTTTCCTGGCCAAAAATGGTGGTAGCACAACTCCCTTATATATTATTGACGGAGTACAACGTACCGAAGCCGATTTCAACCTGCTTGATCAGAGTGAGGTTGAAAATATTTCGATATTGAAGGATGCAGCCGCTGCTATCTATGGTATTTTAGGCGCGAATGGTGTTATTGTGGTAACTACCAAACGCGGTCAGGCAGGTGCACCTAAAGTGAGCTTCAGTTCATCAGTAGGTGTTGCTGATGCTATTCAGTTACCGAAAATGATGTCGGGGGTTCAAATGGCTACTTATCTGAATGATATTGAGCAAACAAGGTATAACCACACCATTACTCCCGAAGGTTACATCAACGGCGATTTAAGCAATAAAGACTTAAAATATTATACGCCTGATGAGCTGGAGTACTTTAAAAACAATAACCAAAATTTCCTGGAACAGGCATTTAAACCGGCCGTAACCACCAGGAACGCGCTTAGCATAACCGGCGGTAATGATAAGGTTACATATTTTGCAGGAGCCAATTACGTAAACCAAAATTCAAACTTTAAAGGTGTAAATACCAACCGTTTTGGCTTTAGGGCCAGTGTTGATGCTAAAGTGGCCAAAGGTTTAAAACTATCGTTATCATTGAGTGAGGATCTTGCCAAAAGTAAAATATACTGGTATAAACTGGCAAGCACCAGCGAAAGCCCTGATAACGACTTTCTGTCGCTTAACCAGGCACCACCATGGCAAAAATATTTTATCGACGGGCATCCTGTATACTTAGGAACCAGCAATAACGATAACCTTAACTTTTTTGCTGTTCAAAATTCAAATAACTACACAGGTAACAATAATACTGTATTTAATGGTTTAGCCAATTTGAGTTACGAAATTCCGGGCATTAACGGGTTAACCGCCAATGTAAGCTATAACCGTAACATCAATAACGCTTTTAACAAGCAATATGGTTCAACATTTTATTACAACCAATACTCTGGCGAAGGCGATAACAACCACATCCCGGGAGGCACTGTGGTAGGTGTAAAAGCCATCAAAAATGGTGACAAGGTTCGTCTTACACCATCATTGGCTGATAATTACCAATTTAACGCTAACCTGACATACCACAAACGCTTTGGCGCGCATGAAATTACCGCCCTTGCGTTGTATGAACAGTATGAATCATACAGCGAAGGTGTTGCAGCTGAGGCAGACGGTGTAATTGTAGGCGGAAAAGACAATCAGACCTTCACCATCGGTGATCAATCATCAAACCAGGCTACATTGGTTAAAGAATATGGCCGTAAAGCGGTTGCAGGCAGGATAAACTACGCTTACGCTGATAAATACCTGGTTGAACTGGCCATGAGGGCCGATGCCAATACCAACTTTGCACCAGGCCACCAGTGGGGATATTTCCCTTCGGCATCGGCAGGTTGGGTAATTTCGAAGGAGAACTTCTTTAAATCAGTAAGCTTTGTTGACCTGTTGAAATTCAGAGGTTCGGTAGGTTTGTTAGGTTCTGATAATACACCTTCATTCCTGTACGCAGTTAACTACCAGTTTGGTACAGGTAACAAGGGCGGTGCGGTTTTCGGCGGTAATGGCGATAGGGGACTGGGCGCGTTGTTAAACATCGCTATCCCTAACGTTAACCTAACCTGGGACCACGACTTGAAAACAAACTACGGTTTGGACGCGGCTTTCCTGAATAACCGTTTATCAGTTTCGGCCGATTATTTCTGGGAGCATCGTTATGATATGTTAGCTTCATTGAATACCTCGGTTCCGGTAACTATTGGCGCCGCGCCATCTGCCGAAAACTATGGTATCATCAATACTTTTGGTTATGAAATATCGGTAAGCTGGAAAGATAAAATAGGATCAAACTTTAGCTACAACTTCAGCCCGTTCTTTTCATGGAGCGATAATAAATATATCAAATATGATATCGCTGCCGCGCAGGTTGGAACCATCCAGGATTTGACAGGCAAATCTGGCGACCCAGGTACATTGGGCTACAAATCCTTGGGCATCATCCGTACCCAGGCTGATGCCGACGCGATCATTGCTGAAAGAGCTGCCGCTGCCGGTGGCGCGCAAAACGTTAAGATCTTCGGTTACACTCCGGCTCCTGGTATGATCAATTACGTTGATAAAAACGGCGATGGTATCATCAAGCAGAATGATATTAACGATCAGTTTTATTTAGGTCATAAAGCCAACAACCACTATAATCTTGGTTTAAACTTAGGTGGTTCATATAAAACACTAAGCCTTAATGTGGTAATGGGAATGAGCTGGGGCGGTACGCAATCAATTGAGAGCGCGGCCATTAAACAGGGTACGGCTAACCAAAACAGACCGGTATTCTGGGCCGATCACTGGACCCCGACTAACACAAACGCAAGATATCCGGATCCATACTATTCAGATGATGTAAGTGCTACAAGTGATTTCTGGTTTGTTAGTCCGTTCACCTGGAATATTTCCAGCGCTAACTTAAGCTATACCCTGCCTGCCGGTTTAACCAAAAGGCTTGGCATGTCAAGCATAAGGGCATACGTGGTAGCAACAAACCCTATCAACTTTGTAAACCCTTTCCCTGATCATTACCGTGATATTTCATCACCATTTGGGGCATATCCCAACTTACGTACAGTATCTTTTGGTTTAAACTTAGGCTTCTAAACTTTGAAAGACATGAAATTATTTAAAACCATATTTGCAGCTTTGATCGTATCAGCCCTGTTTACAAACTGTAAAAAGGTGCTTGATAAGGAGGATCTTACCCATAGTACTCCCGGTCAGGTGTTTAATGACTCAACAGTAGCCATACTAAACATAAATTACCTTTACACTGCCAATCAGCCCGGCTGGTTTGGCGATACCGGCGGCGCCCTTGGTGGTGGCGGCGATAAATGCGACGAGTTTTACAGCGATAACGCGTACGTAAAAGGTACCGTTACTACCGAAACCGTTGGCGATATCGGTACATCGGTAAACATCAGTAATAACTACGGCCGCATCCGTAACATCAACCAATCCCTGCAGGACCTTGATGCCAGTACTTTACCGGCATCAACCAAAAACAGGTATAAAGCACAGGCTTATTTCTGGCGGGCCTTCAGGTATTTTGATCTGGTAAGGTTATACGGTGGTGTTCCGCTGGTATTAAAACCGCTGGATGCCATTGGTCAGGACGCTAAAAACGCGGCTTTATTGCCTCGTAACAAAACTTCAGAATGCTTTAACCAAATTGTAAGCGACTTAGACAGCTGTATCAAATACCTGCCCGCCAAATGGAGCGGAAGCGACTACGGCAGGATCTCATCGGCTGCGGCCGCGGCTTTCAAAGGCAGGGTATTGTTAACTTATGCAAGCCCTCAGTTTAACGCTAATAATGATGCTGCCCGCTGGCAAGCTGCTGCTGACGCCAATGACAAGGCCATTCAGATACTTAATGCCAATAACTATGGCTTAAACCCATCATATGATAATATGTGGTTTACCGAAAGCAGCAGCAACCCTGAAGCTATTTTGGTTACGGGCTATAACACATCAACAACCGATCAGAACCAGAATAACAATACGTACGATAATGCAACCCGTCCGGCTTATTTAGGTACCAAAGGCGGTTCAAACCAGCCAACCTGGGATATTGTAAAATCATACCCGATGCTTGATGGTAAAGCCCCTGGCGCGTCAACCAAATACGTTTATGATGATTCAAAGTTTTTTGCCAACCGCGACCCAAGGTTTAACAAAACCATTGCTTACAACGGTTGTAACTGGCCTATAAACGGTAATACCTCATACCGCCTGTGGACTTATTTTTACTACAACAAGGCAGATGGCTCGGGTGTTAAAACTACCGAACCTACATCGGCAACCGGTTCAGGCTTTTACTTGCGTAAAGCTATCGACCCCAACATCAGCGTATCTAACGCGCAATATGTGGGTACCGATTGGATGGAGATCCGCTATGCCGAAGTGTTGCTTAACCAGGCCGAATGCGCCGCAGCGTTGGGTAACGTAACTACCGGTTATACCAATATTATAGCTATCAGAAAACGTGCAGGCATTGAAGCCGGTGGCGATAGCCAATATGGCTTAGACGCGGGCATGAGCCCAGATCAGATGATCACCGCTATCATGAACGAGCGTAAGATTGAGTTCGCCTTTGAGGGTAAACGTTACTGGGACCTTCGTCGCCGTAAACTGCTTGAAAGCACGCTGAACGGAACAAAAAGAACCGGTTTGACAGTTACCCTGAACAACAACGCGAGCGCTAAAGATTATATCACCGGTACACGCGATGCCTCGGCAGCTGCATCTTTAGATGCCCTGTACAGCACCTCATTCACAGTTAAAACCAAAGCTTTAGATTCATACAACATCGCGGTTCAGGCAGGTGATTACTTTTTCGGGATCCCTTCGGCAGCGTTGTTAAACAATATCAATTTACAACAAAACAACACTTGGGGTGGGCCGTTTGATCCGCTTCAATAATAAAATTAATGGAACGATGGGTGCCTGCTAATCACTCAGCAAAAAGAATATTATCGATACAAATATGAAAAAACACACAGCTTTATTTTTAGTAGCAGCGGCATTGGGTTTAGCTAAACCGGCTTTTGCCCAGTACCCTGAAGTGCCGGAGAAGGTTAAAGCAGAGAGTGAAGCTTTGATGAAAGAGGCTACCCGTCGTTCAGATTCAGCATGGGCGGTTGCACTGCCCATTATAAAAGCCGATCAAAGAAAAGGCAAGGTATATGTACCGTGGGCCGCGCGCCCAACCGATTTGCCGCAGGCTAAGATCCCGGCTTTTCCGGGTGCCGAAGGTGGTGGTAAATTCACTTTTGGTGGTCGTGGCGGTAAGGTGTATGTAGTTACCAGTTTGGAAGATAATGGCCCCGGTACTCTGCGCGAAGCCTGTGAAAAAGGTGGTGCCCGTATCGTGGTATTTAATGTTGCCGGTATCATCCGCATCAAAACACCGATCATTGTGAGGGCCCCATATATTTCCATTGAAGGACAAACAGCGCCAGGTGATGGCGTTTGTATTGCCGGGGAATCATTTTGGGTAAATACACATGATGTGGTTATCCGCTACATGCGTTTCCGTCGTGGCGAAACCAATGTTGGCCGCAGGGATGACGCTTTGGGTGGTAACCCGGTTGGTAACATCATTGCCGATCACGTTTCTGCAAGCTGGGGCCTGGACGAGAACTTCTCTATGTATCGTCACATGTTTGACCCTGGTGACGGCTCAAAAGAAGAGAAATTGGGTACCGTGAATATCACCATCCAAAACTGTATCTATTCAGAATCACTGGATTACTGGAACCATGCTTTCGGTTCGACAACCGGGGGCGAAAACAGCTCATTAATGCGTAACCTTTGGGCTGATAATACAGGCCGTAACCCATCTGTAGGTTGGAATGGTGTTTACAACTTTGTAAACAACGTGGTATTTAACTGGCACCACCGTTCAATGGATGGCGGCGACTATACTACCAACTACAACGTTATCAATAACTATTTTAAACCGGGTCCGGTTACACCAAAAGATGAGCCGGTAGGCCACCGCATCCTGAAACCGGAATCGGGCAGGAGCAAACTGAAGGAGAAAGTATTCGGCAGGGTTTATGCCTCTGGCAATATTATGGAAGGTTATCCTGAAGTAACTAAAGACGCCTGGAACGGTGGTATCCAGGTTGAAGGTGCCGGTGGTAAAGAATTGCCTGATGCAGGTGAATATAAAGATTACATGAAATCGGATGATCCGTTTCCTATGCCTTCAATGACGATCATGTCGGCAAAGGATGCTTTCAAATTTGTTGTGGCAAACGCCGGAGCAACCCTACCCAAACGCGACCCCGTTGATGTGCGCATCACCGAGCAGGTACGCACCGGTAAAATTACTTACAAGGAAATGGAAACCGATACCGCTTACCAGTTTAAAGTGCGTAAATTACCTAAAGACTCGTACAAGCTGGGTATTATCACTGCTCCATGGCAGGTGGGTGGCTACCCTGAATACAAAGGCACGCCTTACAAAGATTCGGATCATGATGGTTTGCCGGATGATTGGGAAACCGCTCATGGCCTGAACCCTAAAGATGGTAAAGACTCGGCCTTGCCTGCAAAAAATGGCGGTGGTTATACCAATATCGAAGTATATTTAAATACAGTAGCCGCTAAAGGCGAAAAGAAATTGGCTTCGTTAAAGTAAAGAGATATAGAAAGCCTTGAAGTCATTTGCGCCGTTTATAAAAATCATTGCCGTTGGTTTTAACCAACGGAATAATAAATGGAAACAAAGGGCTTTAGCCCAAATGACAATGCATAATTTGGCTGAAGCCCGGATTTTTTAGCTTCTATAACCGTTGGTTAAAACCAACGGCAATGAAAAAAATTACATTTTAAACAACTGCTATAATGCGGGGATTGAGGTTTTCAAGGATTTATATTTGGGTTGGTTTAATGACTGGGGGGATGCTTATGCATTCCCCCTTATTTGCACAGGATAAGAAAAAAGCCCCTAAACCACAGCCGCCCGTTACTGCCGATAAAAACGGCAAGCTAACTTACGCAGTTGCCCCAAACGGCGACCGTATTCCTGATTATTCATACTGCGGGTACATGGCTTCCGAAAAGCCCATCCCTTTTGTGCCTGTAAAAGTTGTAGTACCTGTAAAAGCAGGTAATGCTACACTGAGGATCCAGGCCGCTTTAGATTATGTTGCCGGTTTACCTGCCGATAAAGACGGATTTCGTGGGGCGGTTCTGCTCAACAAAGGCACTTACCAGGTTAATGGTAGCCTTAAAATAAATGCATCAGGCGTTGTTTTACGTGGAAGTGGGATGGGAGCTAACGGTACCGTACTATTCGCTGCCGGAACGGATAGGGAAACTTTTATCCACGTAGCCGGTAAAAATGACCGGAAAACATCCAAAGAAATTAAAATTACTGATGCTTACGTACCGGTAAACGCCAATACGGTGCATATTGCGGATGGCGCGGATCTTAAAACCGGCGATCCGGTTTTAATCCACCGTCCAAGTACACAGGCCTGGATAAGTACCATCAAAACCGATCATTTTGGTGGCGACCTAACCGCCTTGGCCTGGAAACCCGGCGAACGTGATATTTACTGGGACCGTAAAGTAACCTCGGTTGATGGCAACACCGTAACCCTTAATGCGCCCTTAACAACAGCTTTAGATACTACTTACGGAGGGGGCTTAATAGCAGCCTACCAATGGCCTGGCAGGATCGCGCAGGTAGGTATCGAAAACCTAAAACTACAGTCGGCTTATAACACTGCTAATGCCAAAGATGAAGCTCACCGCTGGATGGCTATCACCATGGAAAACGTAAGCGATGCCTGGGTGCGGCAGGTAACGTTCGAACATTTTGCAGGCTCGGCGGTATTTGTTGGCACTACCGGTAACCGGGTTACAGTTGAGGATTGTAAATCGCTCGCGCCAGTTTCAGAAATAGGCGGACAGCGACGAAACACCTTTCTGACTATGGGCGGGCAAAACCTGTTTCAGCGTTTATATTCTGAGCAGGGATTTCATGATTTTGCCACCGGGTATTGCGCGCCGGGGCCAAACGCATTTGTGCAATGTATGTCGGTAGGTTCGTTGGGTTTCAGCGGAGGTATTGATAGCTGGGCTTCGGGCGTTTTGTTTGATATCGCAAATATCGACGGGCAGCCCCTAAGCTATATGAACCGCGGACAGGACGGGCAGGGTGCCGGATGGAGCGCTGCCAACAGCCTGTTCTGGAATTGTACAGCAGCGCGCGTTGATAATTACCAGCCGCCAACTGCTCAAAACTGGGCTTTTGGTACATGGGCGCAATTTGCAGGCGATGGCTATTGGAGCACACCAAACAGCACCATAAGCCCACGCAGCTTTTACTACACCCAATTAGCTAACAGGCTTAACAAAGATGTAAGCAAACAAGCCGATATCTTGTATCCGGCCACTGAGCCATCAAGCAGCCCCACAGTTGAGCAGGCTGCCGAGTTAATGGCTGCTGCCCGTAAACCGGCTGTAACCATCAGTAACTGGATAGATCAATCGCCAAAAAGAAATACAATTAGCGTTGAGTCGGCTGGTGCAAAAACTATTGATGAAATTGGATATAAAGCCATCGCACCGAAAAGTTTAGCCCCTAAAATGACTGTTACCAACGGTTGGTTAACCCGTGGTAATGTTGTGCTAACCGGGAAACATTTTGAAACACCATGGTGGAATGGTACGGTTCATCCGGATTATACGGAAAAAGAGGCCAAGCCAGCTATCTCCCGTTGGGTACCCGGACAAACCGGAACCGGTTTAACTGACGATCTTAATGCGGTAACCGATTGGATGAAGAAAGATAATATCGTGGTTTTTGAACATAACTACGGTTTATGGTATGATCGCCGTCGTGATGATCATGAGCGCATTCGCCGGATGGATGGTGATGTTTGGGCACCGTTTTATGAGTTGCCTTTTGCCCGCAGTGGTAAAGAACTGGCTTACGATGGCTTAAGCAAATACGATCTTACTAAATACAATACTTGGTACTGGAACCGCCTTAAACAATTTGCCGATTTGGCCGATGAAAAAGGTTTGGTACTGGTTCATCAAAACTACTTTCAGCATAATATCATTGAGGCAGGAGCGCATTACACTGATTTTCCTTGGCGTACGGCCAATAACATCAATGGCAGTGGTTTTCCCGAACCCGTACCTTATGCCGGTGACAAGCGCCAGTTTATGGCCGAGCAGTTTTATGATGAAAACGATCCTTCTCGCCGTAAGCTTCATATCGCTTACATCAACAAATGCATGGACAACTTTGCCGGCAATACTGGTGTAATCCAGCAGATAGGGGCAGAGTTTACCGGTCCGTTGCATTTTATGAAGTTTTGGGTAGAGACCATTAAACAATGGGAAACCACGCATAAAAAGAAACAGATCATAGGTTTAAGCGCCACAAAGGATGTGCAGGATGCCATTCTTGCCAACTCGGCGACAGCTTCGGTGATCAACGTAATAGATATCCGTTACTGGTATTACCAGGCCAACGGAACGGCTTACCAACCTGAAGGTGGTCAGAGCCTTGCACCACGCCAGCAGGCCCGCATTTTAAAACCAAAGGCAACATCATTTGAGCAGGTTTATCGCGCGGTTCACGAGTATCGCGCCAAATACCCTGATAAAGCGGTATTGTTTTCTGCTGATGATTATGACCGTTTCGGTTGGGCTGTTTTCATAGCCGGTGGCTCATTGCCTGTGCTGCCTGCTAACACTAACAAAGCTTTCCTGGCCGATGCAAGCAGTATGAAACCTGCCGATCTGCCGGGTTCGCCTAAAGATCAATGGGGATTGGCCTCATTAAAAGGGTATATCGTTTACAATGGTGGAAGTAATGCTATCCATCTTAATTTATCAGTGGGTACCACATATAAAGCACAATGGATTGACCCAAGAACTGGTGAACTTTTACCCGGTAATGAAACGATAAAAGGTGCCGGGAATACAGAAATTAAAGCGCAAGGTAATGAGGCTGCTATTTTGTGGCTAAGCAGAAATTGAATGATTGAAAAATATAAATAAAAAGCGGGGGCTCGCGCGATTCCCCTCTCGAGAGGGGCGGCGGGGCGTGTTTAACCAAGCGATAATAAACGCGTGCGAAACACACCCCTGCCAATGCTCAACCCAACGCGCCCCCTCTCAAGAGGGGAACTTATAAATGTTACTATACTATGCTTAAAAAATCTACAATACTAATCGCTATAGCCTGTTTGTTTTTTGCATTTAAAAGCAATGAAACAACCATGCCTCGTTTAAGCATATCTGCCAATCACCGCTATTTCATGGCCGGGGATAAGCCGTTTTTTTGGCTGGGTGATACAGGCTGGTTGTTATTCTCCAAACTGAAAAGAGAAGAAGCAGAACAGTATTTTGATACTCGCGCAAAACAGGGCTTTAACGTGATACAGGTGATGGTAGTGCACAGCATTAAGGAAACCAATGCTTACGGGGATTCCGCGCTAAGCAATAAAAATATCGCTCAACCAAAAACAACTCCCGGCAATACTTTTGGTAAAGGAAACGAGTATGACTATTGGGATCATATCGATTGGATCATCACCAAAGCTGCAGAAAAAGGATTATACGTTGCCTTGGTTCCTGTTTGGGGATCCGTTGTGAAGGAAAGCCATATTGGTGCTGATAAAGCTAAAATCTATGCCGAATTTTTGGCCAAAAGATATCGCGACCGGCCGAATGTGATCTGGATGAATGGTGGTGACATCGCCGGTTCAGATTCATTAAAAACCTGGAATGCTATAGGCAACACGCTGCATGATCAGGACGGAACGCACCTGGTAACGTACCATCCGCGTGGCCGCACGCAATCATCAAAATGGTTTCAAAATGAGAATTGGTTAGATTTTAATTGCTTCCAATCCGGCCATCGTACCTATGCGCAGGATACCTCAAAAAAAGATCTGAAATATGGTGAGGACAATTGGCGCTATGTGCAAACGGATTACAATCTATCGCCTGCAAAACCAACGCTTGATGCCGAACCATCCTATGAAAAGATCCCTTATGGTCTGCATGACATCAAGCTGCCCCGCTGGACTGCTGCCGATGTAAGACGCTACGGTTACTGGTCGGTTTTTGCCGGGGCTTGCGGATATACTTATGGCGATAATGATGTGATGCAGATGCACAAGCCAACTGATAAAGGCAGTGCGTACGGTTCAAAAGGCTACTGGTATAATTCGGTTAATGATCCGGGAGCTAAGCAGATGGTTTACCTGAAAAAACTGATGCTGTCGCACCCGTATTTTGATCGTGTGCCCGATCAATCAATAATAGCGGGTAACAATGGCGAAAAATATAACAGGCTGATCGCCACCCGTGGTAAAAATTATGCTTTTGTGTATACCTGTACCGGCCGCGAGATCAATATCAATGCTGATAATCTGGAGGGCTCGAAATTAAAAGCATCATGGTTTAACCCTCGCAACGGGCAAACTACGGCTATTGGCACCTTCGCGAAAGCTAAAACAATCAAATTTAAACCGCCCGGTAAAGTATCAAACGGAAACGACTGGGTGCTCATTGTCGACGCGATATAAATGAAAAGGGCGATTAAACATATCAGCTTACTATTTGCCATTGCGTTGATGTTTTCATGCAAGGCCAGTAAAAGCGTGTACCTTTTTACATCGTTTCATGAGCCTGCTAATGAAGGTTTACGTTTTTTATACAGTAATGATGCTTATCACTGGAATGCCATTGATCATATTTTCATTAAACCGGAAGTTGGCGACGCCAAAATCATGCGCGACCCATCCATAGCCCAGGGGCCAGACGGGGTTTATCACCTGGTATGGACAACCGGCTGGAAAAATGATAAAGGTATTGGTTATGCCAGTTCAAAAGATCTGATCCACTGGTCGGCCGAAGAGCATATTGAGGTAATGGCCAACGAGCCCACCGCGGTAAATGCCTGGGCACCGGAGTTGTTTTATGATGAGGAGAATAAGTATTTCATTATTGTTTGGGCTTCAACAGTACCGTTCCGTTTTCCAAAAGGGCAGGAGGATGAAAATAACAATCACCGACTTTACTATACCACAACCAAAGATTTTAAAACCTTTAGTCCTTCAACGCTTTTTCTTGACCCGGGTTTTAGTGTGATTGATGCCGAGATTGTAAAGCGGGCCAAAAATGATTACGCGCTGGTGATGAAGGATAACACCCGGCCTAACCGCAATATCCTGGTGGCGTTTAGCAATAATCCGCTTGGGCCATATAGCAATTATACGGCAAGGTTTACCGAACCTTACAGCGAAGGCCCGAGCATGACCAAAGCAGGCGATAGCTGGCTGATCTATTATGATTCGTACCGATTAAAGAGATATGGCGCAATGCGCACAACCGACTTTAAAACTTTTACAGACCTGGCCGATAGCGTAAGCGTACCGGTAGGGCATAAGCATGGCACCATATTTAAGGTTACCAAAAAACAGCTTGCGCAGCTTTTACAGGCAGCCGAGCAAACCAAAGCAGCTAAACATGAATAAGTTCATCAGCATATTGTTTTTTATATCGATGGCCTGCGTTGCCAATGCACAGGATACCGTGCATTACAGCGGCAATACGGTTGCCAATGTTGATTATCATCACGGGCAGTTAACCCCGGTGATAGGTGTGCACAGCAAACAAATCTTTAGGGCTAATCGCGAACACCCGGAACTGGCCGATGGGTTTGGTTTTACTTACAACCATGCGCCCATGCTGGCCTACTGGAACAATACTTTTTATGTAGAATACCTGAGCGATAAGGTAGGTGAAAGCGTGCCACCGGGTCAAACCCTACTCATGACTTCAAAAGATGGCGAAACCTGGTCAAAGCCTACGGTAGTTTTTCCTCAGTATAAAATACCGGATGGCACCACTAAAGAAGGGCATCCCGGCGTGGCTAAAGACCTGTATTCGGTAATGCACCAGCGCATGGGCTTTTATACTTCCAAATCAAAACGCTTGCTGGTGCTGGGTTTTTATGGCATTTGTTTAGATGGCCATGACGATCCTAACGATGGTTTAGGTATTGGCCGTGTGGTGCGTGAGGTTTTACCTAACGGCAAATTTGGGCCGATATATTTTATCCACTATAACCCTAAATGGAACGAAAAGAATACCTCATATCCTTTTTACAAAACCAGTAAGGACAAAGGTTTTGTACAGGCCTGTGACGAGCTGATGGCCAACCCACTGATGATGATGCAATGGGTTGAGGAAACCGACCGGAAAGATCCATTAATTCCGCTGCATAAGGATTATAAGGCATTTAACTTCTACCACCTGCCCGATGGCCGCGTTGTCGGTCTATGGAAATACGCGCTTACCGCCATCAGCACAGATAATGGCAAAACATGGCCTACCAATGCTGCCCGCGCACCACGTTTTGTAACCGCCAATGCCAAGATCTGGGGGCAGCGCACATCCGACGGCAAATACGCTACGGTTTACAATCCCTCGGAGTTCCGCTGGCCGCTGGCTTTGTCCGTTAGTAAGGATGGATTAGATTATACTAATCTACTACTGGTTAATGGCGAGATAACCACCATGCGTTATGGCGGTGCCTATAAATCATACGGGCCGCAATATACACGCGGTATTGAGGAAGGAAACGGCACCCCGCCGTATGGTAAGCTCTGGGTAACCTACAGCATGAATAAGGAGGATATCTGGGTATCATCCATCCCGGTGCCGATCACCGAAAAAGCGGATACGCACGCTAACGAGGTTTTTAACGAATTACCTGCTGGCAAAGAACTGGAGAAATGGAATATTTACAGCCCGCAGTGGGCGCCAGCAAGTATCGACAAGTCGCCTGATGGTGAGCGCGCGTTAACCCTAAAAGACAGCGACCCATTTGACTTTGCTAAAGCAGAGCGTGTTGTGCCGGTGTCAAAAAAACTGATGACCGATTTCACCATCACGGCCGGGCAAAATAATACAGGTATGCTGGACATTGAATTTCAGGATGAAAAAGGTACGGCTGCCATCAGGCTTACGCTTGATTCGGCTGGGCAGTTTAGGACAAAAGCTGGGTACCGCAATAAAAACTTTATGAAATATGAAGCCGGTACCCAGTATCATGTAGTGATCAGGCTCAATACCGATACCCGCTTTTACACGGTGAATGTGAACGGCAAGGATGTAATTACCGGCCTGTTTTTCGCGCCGGTGCTAAGCGTAAATCGGGTTGTATTCCGTACGGGGGATATCAGAAGGTTCCCGGATGCCGATACACCTACCGATCAGGATTTCGACCGGCCAAACGCCGGTGAAGCAGCAAAACAAGCTGTTTTCTATATCAAATCATTTAAAACAAGTAATTACTAATGATACCGCGCCTGATAAAATATTGTTGGTTAACGGTCTGCCTGCTAAGTTTCGGGATTGCCAGGGCGCAGGTAGTTTTACCTAAAGTTTTGGGCAACAACATGGTATTGCAGCGCAATGCACCTGTACCTGTTTGGGGCACCGCGTCGCCCGGCGAAAAGGTAACGGTAAAGTTCAATAAGCAAACCAAAACAACTACAGCTGATGCAGCGGGCAAATGGATGATAAAGCTTGACGCGATGCCGGCATCTGCTAAACCCGAAACACTGACCATATCAGGTAAAAACACTATTCAACTGCAAAATATACTGGTGGGTGAGGTATGGCTTTGTTCGGGCCAATCAAACATGCAGTACGAAATGCGCAAGAACAGCAAGATGAAAAAGCCGGATACAAGCACGGCAAATTCACCTGTTGATGAATTGGACCACGCGCATAATGCGCAGATCAGGATCTTCCTGGTTACGCAGAAAAATTTGCTAAAGCCCGATTCAACCCATTCGGGTTGGAGTGTGGCCGAAGATTCGGCTTTGCGGGCATTTTCGGCGGCAGGATATTTCTTCGCCAAAAATCTGCAGCATGATCTGAATGTACCGGTAGGTATTATTTCATCGGCGGTAAGCGGTAGTAGGATCGAGCCCTGGGTATCGCAGGAAGGTTTTGATGCTATTCCTTATTTCAAGGCAAACAACATTAAAATTGATGGCGATCCGGGTAAGTTTTATGCCAAAATGATTGAGCCTGTCGCGCCGTTCGCACTTAAAGGTTTTTTATGGTACCAGGGCGAAAGTGGCTGTTTTTTAGGTGAAACCATCAGCTACACTTACAAAATGGAGGCGCTGATCAATAACTGGCGCAAACTCTGGGGCGATAAAACATTGCCGTTTTATTATGTGCAGATAGCGCCCTATTACTATACCCAGGGAAAAGGCCCCGTAACCTATACGCCATTTACCGAGCCCGAATTTCGTGAGGCGCAAGCCGCCGCACTGCAAATTCCTCATACAGGCATGATCATCACTACCGATTTAAACGATGATCTTAAAAATATTCACCCGCCATTTAAATGGGAAATAGGCAGGAGGCTTGAACTGCAGGCCCTGGCCAATACCTACAAGCAACGGGTGATTTTTTCGGGCCCGGTATATAAAAGCATGAAGATAAGCGGCGATAAGATCATCCTTGAGTTTGATCATGTAGGAGTCGGACTGGTGAGCCATGATGCTAAGCCGCTTACTGATTTCACCATTGCCGGTGTCGACGGAAATTTTGTCGCGGCTACGGCCACAATAAAAGGGAACACGGTTGAAGTATCGGCCGCATCGGTTGCCAAACCTGTAGCCGTGCGCTTTGCCTGGTCGGAATCGGCACAACCCAATTTTTATAACAAAGATGGTTTGCCTGCTGCCCCTTTCCGCACAGATAACCCTTTGAAATTTACTTTAACTGCTAACTGAATATACTAATGAGATCTGCCTGCTTTAAAATATGGATTGCTTTACTGTTTGTTATCAACTGGTCGGTAAGCCATGGCCAGGAAACGCAAAAGTTATTCCTTTCGGGTACAGGGAGCGACCATACCGTAAACTGGCAGTTTTACTGTACCGCGGGCAATAATTCAGGTAAATGGACTACCATTCCGGTGCCATCAAACTGGGAGTTTCAGGGCTTTGGCAAGTACAATTATGGGCTTGCAAAAGATAGTTTAAAAGGTAAGGAACAAGGACTTTATAAATACGAGTTTAACGTGCCCACGTCATGGCAGGGCAAGGCAATCAATATTGTTTTTGATGGCTCGATGACCGATACCGAAGTGAAACTAAACGGCAAATCGGCCGGGCCAATTCATCAGGGATCATTTTATCGTTTTAAATATGATGTAAGCGCTTTGCTCAACTACGGAAAACCGAACCTGCTGGAGGTAACAGTATCCAAACATTCGGCCAATGCATCGGTAAACGCGGCCGAACGCAAAGGTGATTTCTGGATCTTCGGCGGAATATTCAGGCCGGTATTTCTGGAGGCGGCACCTAAATCGCACATCAGTTACTACGCCGTTGATGCAAAAGCCAATGGTAATTTAAAAGCACAATTGAAACTTGCATCTGTAAAAAGCGGCACGGTAACCGGGCAGGTGTATACCTTGGCTGGGCAAAAGTTTGGTGCTGCCTTTTCTGTAAAAGTTAACGCGGGTGATACCGTTGCCAACATTAGCACGCATGTTGCCTCGCCAAAATTATGGTCACCGGAGTTTCCTAACCTGTATAATGTGGTGTTTACGCTGAATGAAAATGGCAAGCCTGTTCATATCGTAAAACAACGTATCGGTTTCCGTACGGTTGAGTTGAGGGAGCATGACGGCATTTATGTGAACAACGTAAAGATCAAGTTTAAAGGCGTAAACCGCCATTCGTTTTGGCCAACTACAGGCAGGGCCTTAAGTAAAAAAGTAAGTATCGAAGATGTTCAGCTCATGAAGGATATGAACATGAACGCCGTGCGTATGTCGCATTACCCGCCCGATGATCATTTCCTGGACGTGTGCGATTCATTAGGCCTTTTTGTATTGGATGAGCTCACCGGCTGGCACCATGCTTATGATGATGTGGTAGGATCGAAATTAGCGAAAGAGCTTATCGAAAAAGATATCAACCATCCATCCATCGTGATATGGGACAACGGTAACGAGGGCGGTTTCAACTTTAACCTCGATCATTGGTTTGATGAACTGGATCTTCAAAAACGCCCGCTCATCCATCCATGGGGGATCTTCCGCGGAACAAACACACAGCATTATATCAATTATGATTACGGTACCAACACAGGCATAAACGGGCATGAAGTATTTTTCCCGACCGAGTTTTTACACGGCCTATATGATGGCGGCGGCGGTGCCGGACTGGATGATTTCTGGAAACAGATGTGGCATACCCCGATCTCGGCAGGTGGTTTTATCTGGGATTTTGCCGATGAAGCCGTAGTGCGTACAGATAAAAACGGCGAGCTTGACAGCGATGGCGACCATGGCCCCGATGGTATAGTAGGCCCTTACCACGAAAAAGAAGGTAGCTACTATGCTATTAAAGAAATCTGGAGTCCGGTTTACCTCGAGCCCCGCGAAATAACTCCCGCGTTTAACGGTATGCTTCGTTTAGAAAATAGGTACGCCTATACTAACCTCAAACAATGCACATTCAGCTATAAACTGGCTACACTTAATGGCGCCGGTTCAACAAGTAAAACCGGTACCATCACTTCGCCGGATGTTGCGCCCGGTCAGTACGGAAACTTGCAACTGCAATTGCCTCACGACTGGCAAAATTATGATGTGCTGTATATATCGGCTTTTGATGTAAATAAGCACGAGCTGTTTACCTGGAGTTTCCCGGTAAGCAACCACGATCAAATCACCAACCGCATCATCACAAAAAAAGGCGGAAGTAAGGCGGTAATTACCGAGACAGATTCGCTGTATAAAGTAAAAACCGGCAACGGGATCGAACTGGCGTTTAACCGTAATTCGGGCATATTGGTTAGTGTGAAAAATGCTAAAGGTGATATTCCTTTTAACAAGGGCCCTGTTTTGGTTGAAGGACAGGATCAAACAGGTTTTGAAAAACTCAGCTATCATTACGAGGCAGACAACCTGGTAGTTGAAGCGGTATTCCCGCCTAAAAAATCAGAGCCATTACTGAAATGGATTATCTACCCATCGGGCTGGGTGCAGCTTGATCTTAAATACTGGCCAATTGGCGAGGATGCTACGTTAATGGGTGTTAATTTCTCCTTCCCCGAAAAAGAGATCAAAGGCGTAACCTACATGGGCGATGGCCCTTACCGGGTATGGAAAAACAGGATGAAGGGTACATCGTTGGGTGTATGGGATAAAACCTATAACAACACCGTAACCGGGCAGGGCAAAGTTGTTTATCCCGAGTTTAAAGGCTATTACTCCAACCTGTATTGGATGAAGTTGCAAACTACAGGGCAGCCTGTAACCATTGTATGCAACAGCCGCGATGTTTTTATGCGCCTGTTCACGCCGGCAAACCCTGCAAAGGTTTACAATACAGCTCCGGCTTTTCCATCGGGCGATATTTCATTTATGCATGGTATCACGCCAATAGGCACCAAATCGCAAAAGCCTGAAAAACTCGGGCCAGGCGGACAAAAGAACCAATATTTTAATTACGACAGGAATATAGAAGACGCGCTTTCGCTAAACCTGTATTTCGACTTTTCGGGTAAATAATCGATGAGAAGGTTGCTCGCACATATCAGTTTGGCTGTGGCGGTTATGTTAACCTGCCTGGGCAATTGCTATGCAGATGCCCGTATCGGTTTGCAAAACTTGAAATGCGAAATGCTGAACAACCCTTTAGGCATCGGCACTAATAAACCACGGTTAAGCTGGCAGATCATAAGCGATGTCCGTAACACCAGGCAGATAGCTTATCAAATTATAGTAGCCTCAACTCCCGAAAAACTAACAGCCGGGCAGGGCGATCTGTGGGATTCGCGCAAAGTAAATTCTGCTGAATCCATCATGATCAGCTACGCGGGCAAGCCCCTCGTGAGTCGTGCAGTATGTTACTGGAAAGTAAGGGTTTGGACAAACAACGGTGCCAGTGCCTGGAGCCAACCGGCTAAATGGAGCGTTGGACTTTTAAATCCTGCCGACTGGAAAGCCAGATGGATAGGCTGTGATCGTGGATTTGCCTGGGATAGTGTTTCCAAGTTTTCACGCCTTTCGGCCCGGTATTATCGCCGAGGGTTTAGTTTGAATAAAGCTATTAAACAGGCTACAGCCTACATAGTTGGCTTAGGGCATTACGAGTTATATGTAAACGGCCAAATCATCGGCGACCAGGTTTTGGCCGAAGCACCTACCGACTACACCCAATCCGTTAAGTACAATACTTTTGATGTTACAGGCTATTTGAAACAGGGAGGTAATGCCATAGGAACGGTATTGGGCAACGGCAGGTATTTTACCATGCGGCCAAAATATAAACCTAAAAAGATCAAGGAATTTGGTTTCCCAAAAATGCTGCTTCAACTGGAGGTAGAATATACAGATGGAACAAAGCAAACTATCATAAGCGATAACAGTTGGCATTTTACCGCTGATGGCCCTATCCGCACCAATAACGAATATGACGGTGAGGAATACGATGCTACCAAAGAATTTTCGGGATGGAATACTCCTGGTTTTGATGACAGCCAATGGCTTAAAGCCGAACTGGTGCAGGCCCCCGGTGGGAAGCTCGGCGCGCAAATGAATGAGCCGATCAGGGTGATGGATACGGTTAAACCTGTTAGCATCAGTCAGCTTAAAAAAGATGTGTGGATCCTGGATATGGGACAAAACATGGCGGGCTGGATCCAAATGCGTGTAAAGGGTACCCGGGGTGATAAAGTAACGCTCCGTTATGCAGAAACGCTGCAGCCCAACAATGAACTTTACGTAGCTAACCTTCGCGATGCCAAGGTAACCGATGTTTATACCCTGAAAGGCGGGGCGGAAGAAACCTGGCACCCGGTATTTGTGTACCATGGTTTCAGGTATGTAGAAATCAGCGGGTATCCCGGTAAGCCTGAATTAGCCGATTTTGAGGGGCAGGTGGTTTACGATGCCTTGCCAACCATCGGTAGTTTTGAAACATCTGACGCTATCGTCAACAAGATCTACCACAATGCTTATTGGGGGATCCTGAGCAATTACAAAGGTATGCCCGTAGATTGCCCGCAGCGCAACGAACGGATGCCATGGCTTGGTGACAGGGCGGTAGGCTCGCTTGGCGAAAGCTTTGTGTTTGCCAACGGTAATTTCTACGCCAAATGGCTGGATGATATTGCACAATCGCAAACCCTGGTGGGCGCTATCCCGGATGTAGCGCCCGCTTACTGGAATTATTACAGCGATAACATGACCTGGCCCGGCACTTATATCCTGGTGGCCGATATGCTTTACCGCCAGTTTGCCGATAAAGCGCCTATTGAAAAGCATTATGCCTCCATGAAAAAATGGATGGATTATATGCGGGTTAAGTACATGAAGAACAACATCATCATCAAAGATAAATACGGTGATTGGTGCGTACCGCCGGAATCACTTGAACTGATCCACGCCAAAGATTCATCACTGAATACAGACGGACAACTGATTGCCACTGCCTATTACTATCATTTATCAGGTTTGATGGAAAAGTTCGCGACAATGCTACACAAACCTGCTGATGCACAGTTTTTTGCTGTCATAAAGCAAGCCGTAGCTAAAGCTTTTAATGATAAATATTTTGATCAACCTACATCGAAATACAGTAACAATACAGTAACAGCCAACCTGCTGCCATTGTATTTCGGGATCACGCCATCGGCGAATAAACAAGCGGTATTTAAAAATATAGTGGCCAAGATCAACGAGGCGCATGATCATATCAGTACCGGTGTAATCGGCACCCAATGGCTCATGCGCGGACTTGCCGAGTTTGGCCGCCCCGATCTGGCCTGGAAAATTGCATCTAATACCACTTACCCAAGCTGGGGCTATATGGCCGAGAGGGGCGCTACTACCATCTGGGAATTATGGAATGGCGATACTGCCAACCCGGCTATGAATTCACGTAATCACATTATGCTGCTGGGCGATCTGATCACTTGGTTTTACCAGGACGTAGCCGGCATAAAAACGGCTAACGCCGGCTTTAAGCAACTGGTGATGCAACCGGCTATTATCAAAGGGTTGGATAGTGTTAACGCTTCGTACCAAACCGCCTATGGCCTTATAAAAAGCAGTTATACCAATACTAAAAGCAGTTTTAACTGGCATGTTACCGTACCGCCAAACAGTTCGGCGTTGGTTTATGTGCCTGCAAAAAACACGGATGCAGTCACCGAGGGCGGAAAGAAGGTATCGGCCATAAAAGATATTAAACCTGTAAAAATGGAGAATGGGAGAGCGATACTCAGCATAGGTTCGGGCGATTATGATTTTGAAGTAAAATATTAAAGCAACATCGATATGAAAAAATTAAACATGGCGGGTGCTATGCTAATAGCCTTATTAGCGCTGGCGGGTACGTTGAAAGCCCAGGAGCAACAGGTAACTAAAGCAGTCCCATCTCCCGAAGCCCAGGCCAAAGCCGATGCTGAGGTTGAAAAGAAAGCTACGGATTGGGTTGCCTCATTATCGCTTACCGATACAGCAAAGGCTACCCGCGTAAAAAATGTGATAGCAACCCACCTCAAAGCCATCCGCGATTGGAACAATACCCATTCCTATGAATCAGTTCCGGCAGGTATTGATCCGGCTACGGGTAAAACTTTGAGCACCATGGACAGGCAGATCATCATTAATTCATCGCTGCCAAAATCGGTACACGAAAACCTGATGACTGGTTTGCATAACGACCTGACCGAAGAGCAGGTTGAAACCGTGCTTGATAAATACACCATTGGTAAAGTAGCTTTTACGCTGGCTGGTTATAAGTCTATTATCCCCGACCTGACACCGGTTGAAGAAGCTGCAATCCTCGCTAACCTGAAGCAAGCCCGCGAACAGGCAGTCGATTTTAAGAATATCAAGCAGGTATCGGCCATTTTCGAGATTTACAAAACCAAAAACGAACAATACCTCAACAGCAACGGCCGCAATTGGCACAAACTATACGGCGATTATACCAAAGCAATCATCGCAAAAAAGGCTGCTGACAAAGTTGCAAAAGATAAGGCTGCCACTCAAAAATAATGTTATGATGTTAAAAAAGATCTTGTTCGCCGGAGCGGTAAGCTGCTTATTCATGATCAATGCTATTGCCCAAAATCCCTGGCGTAAGGGCATTGTGAAGGACGAGTTTATATACGATAAAGCACCATACCCTGAATGTCACGCTGCAACGATAGCCGAAACGCCGACCGGCCTTGTAGCCTCATGGTTTGGCGGCACCAAGGAGCGTAACCCCGATGTATGTATCTGGGTAAGCCGTTTTGTTGGCGGTAAATGGACTGAGAGTATCAACGTAGCCAACGGCATCCAGAATGATACTTTACGCTACGCCTGCTGGAACCCGGTATTGTACCAGGTACCAAAAGGCGAATTGCAGCTCTATTATAAAATAGGCCCAAGCCCGGCAAAATGGAAAGGCTTTGTAAAAACATCAAAAGATGGCGGCATCACCTGGTCGGAGCAAAAGGCTTTGCCCGAGGGCTTTTTAGGCCCAATCAAAAACAAGCCGGTATTGTTTAAAAACGGCATGCTGTTGAGTCCGGTGAGTACCGAAGGTAAGGCCTGGCAGGTTCATTTTGAAGCCACCAAAGATTTTGGGGAAAACTGGACAATGATAGGCCCTATCAGTGATGGCAAAGATTTGAAAGCCATACAGCCCAGTATTTTAACTTATAAGGATGGCAGGCTACAGGCGCTTTGCAGGAGCCAGAACCGGGCGATATTAAGCACTTGGTCTAAAGATGGCGGGCAAACATGGTCGCCTTTGGAAAAGACAAATCTGCCAAATAACAACTCCGGTACCGACGCTGTGACCTTGAAAGATGGTCGGCAACTATTGGTTTACAACCATGTTTTGCCGCCGGGCAATCTGGCTAAAGGTGCCCGTACGCCTTTGAATGTAGCTGTTTCTAAAGATGGCATTACGTGGTATGCGGCTTTGATCCTTGAAGATTCGCCAATCAGTCAGTATTCCTATCCATCGGTTATTCAAACCTCTGATGGAATGGTACATGTGGTTTACACCTGGCGCAGGCAAAAGATAAAGCATGTAGTTATTGATCCTTCAAAGTTGGAGCTGAAAAAAATAAAGGATGGCATTTGGCCTAAGGTGGAGGGGTATACGCCTCAGGTACCGACAGGAGAAACCAAGGATTTGTAAACAATAACGTCATTGCGAGGTACGAAGCAATCCCAAATTGTACAGAGCGGATTTGCAAATAGGGGATTGCTTCGTACCTCGCAATGACGCTGTTTAAGATTGCTTTAACAAAAAATAAACAATGAAAAAACTGATCTATATACTGGTAACCTGCTTTATAGCAATGAGCTTTGTCGCCCATGCGCAGCAAACTACCGATGCCATGTACAGGAAAACGCTGAAGGAGGTGCTTGATGAAGTGCAGGACAAATACCATGTAAAGATCAAATACACTGCCGCCCAGGTTGATGGTAAATGGGTTAACTACGCGCAATGGCGTTTCAGGCCCAATGTGGATACCACGCTGGCCAATATCCTTACCCCGCTCGATCTGAAAGTGAATAAAGAGGCTCCCGGCAGGTATAAGCTCAAAGAATATGAATACTTCCGCTGGGCGATAAGCGACGGCTGGAAAGAGCTTGACAGGATAGCCGCCCAGTACCACGATCGTGATACCTGGGAACAACGCAAGGCCATACTAAAGCCCGAGCTTTACAAAGCTTTGGAATTATCACCTTTGCCTGCCAAGCCTGCATCAAAACCAATCATTACCTCTAAAAGAACCTTTGATGGTTATACGGTTGAGAATATCGCTATTGAAATACTGCCGGGCTTGTACATCAATGGTTCGCTGTACAAACCGTTAAAAATTAAGGGTAAAATACCGGTGATACTGAGTCCTGACGGACACTGGGAGCATCAGCGTTACCGTGCCGATTGCCAGATCCGTTGTGCGTCGCTGGCGCGGATGGGGGCGATGGCCTACAGTTATGATCTTTTTGCCTGGGGCGAATCCTTGCTGCAATTTAAAGACGAAGATCATCGCCGTAGTCTGGCACAAACCATTCAGGCACTTGGCGCTATCCGGATATTGGATTATGTGCTTTCACTTAAAGAAACCGACTCTGAACGGGTAGGCATCAGCGGCGGTTCGGGTGGCGGCAGTCATACCGTTTTAATGACAGCCCTGGATGACCGGATCAAATTGAGCGCCCCGGTGGTGTCGGTGTCATCTTATTTTTATGGGGGATGCCCTTGCGAAAGCGGCATGCCTATCCATCAATGCGGCAACGGAACCGATAATGTAGAACTGGCCGCTATGGCAGCGCCAAGACCTCAATTGCTGATCTCGGACGGGCAGGACTGGACAGCCAATATGCCTGAACATGATTTTCCATACCTCCAAAAAATGTACGGTTATTACGGCGTTGCAGATAAAGTAGAGAATGTACACCTGCCCAACGAAGGGCATGATTTCGGGCCATCAAAAAGGGCAGCGTTGTATGCTTTCGTAGCTAAAAACTTCCGGTTAGATCTTAATAAGATCAAAGACGGCAGCGGCAATTTCGATGACAAAAAGGTCACAATACAAAAAGAACCTGCCATGTATGTATTTGGTGATAAAGGCGAAAACCTCCCGGCCAATGCCATAAAAGGATTTGATCAGTTAGAGAAAGTATTTGCGCAGTCAATAAAAAAATAAGATATGAAATACAGGTTGATATCAGGTTTTTGGATAGGGTTAATGGTTTGCGCCTTTGACTTGCCGTCGGTTGCTCAAACCACCTCAAAACAGCGTTATAAAGTTGCGGTGGTTGATTTGATGATCCTTAAACGGCAAAAGCCGGGTGCCTTTCAGTTGGCTAAAGACATCGGTGCTGATGGGGTTGAAGTTGATATGGGCGGCCTTGGCGACCGGGAAACTTTTGATAACCAACTGGCCAATGATTCGATCAGAAAAGTGTTTTTGAGCAAGGCGAAAGAGCTGAATCTCGAAATCCCATCTATAGGCATGACCGGCTTCTTCGCCCAATCATTTGCCGAACGGCCAACAGCAATTAAAGCCGTTACCGATGGTGTCAAGACCATGAAGCAAATGGGTGTTAAAGTTGGCTTTTTGCCTATGGGCGTAAAAGGCGACCTGGTGAAATTTCCTGAATTGCGACCGAATATAGTTTCCCGCCTGAAAGAGGTAGGCAAGATAGCCGAAAAAGCGGGTGTGGTAATTGGTATTGAAACGGCGTTAGATGCCAAGGGCGAGTTGCAGCTCTTGAAAGATATAGGCTCGCCGGCTATCAAAAGCTATTTCAATTTTGAAAACGCCATCAGGAACGGTCGCGATCTGGATAAGGAGTTGAAAATATTGGGTAAAACCAACATTATTCAAATCCATTGCACCAATGACGATGGCGTTTGGCTGCAAAATGATCCTAAAATCAACATGGAGCATGTAAAAGCCACTTTAGACAAAATGGGCTGGTCGGGTTGGTTGGTGATTGAACGATCGCGCGATGCAAAAGACCCGCATAACGTGAAGTGGAATTTCAGCGCGAACACCACCTATGTAAAATCAATTTTTCAGGCTAATTAATAAAACGTAAATGAGCATCCGCCGCATCATTGTTTTGGTATTTCTGTTAAATGTTATTTTGACAGGCAGCCTTTTTGCGGCCGAAATCTGGGTATCACCCCAGGGTTCAGATACCAACACCGGTACCCGAGAACAGCCGCTGGCCACCGTAGTCATGGCCATAAGGAAAGCCCGTGAACTGAGGCGCTTAAATGACGCGTCGGTAAAAGGCGGCATTTATATCAGGGTAGCTGCCGGAGTTTACTATTTAAATGAGCCGTTATTTATTCGCCCGGAAGATTCGGGTACTGCCGATAGCCCGACCGTTATTGAGGGCGAGGGCATTGGTAAAGCTATTTTAAGCGGCGGTATCAAAGTAAATGGTTGGCATAAAGTAAACAACAAAATCCCCGGCTTGCCTGCGGAAGCCAAAGGTAAAGTTTGGGTTGCCGATGGCCCCGTAATCGGCGATGAGCCAGTGCAATTCAGGCAGCTTTGGGTGAACAACGAAAAGGCTGTTCGTGCCCGGGATACCGAAGCGCCATTGATGAACCGCATCCTTTCCTGGGATCATAAAACTCAGACTTGCGTAATTCCATGGTCGGCTTCGGTAGATACCTCTCATCTCAAGGGGATGGATATGTTTATTCACCAGTGGTGGGCCATTGCCATTTTACGGGTTAAGGCTGTTAAAGCGATGGGTGATAGCGCCCGCTTATCATTTTATCAGCCCGAAAGCCGTATCCAGTCAGAGCACCCCTGGCCCGCGCCCTGGATCTCCAAAAAAACAGGTAATTCAGCTTTTTATCTCAGCAATGCTATCAGCTTTTTAAATAAGCCCGGCGAATGGTACCATGACCGCAGGACTAACAAAATTTACTACATCTCCCGCAAGGGAGAAGATCTGCAAACGGCCACGGCAACAGTCCCTCAATTGGAAACCCTGGTTAAAATGCAGGGGACTATTGATAACCCGGTTAATTACGTCAGCTTTAAAAATCTCAGTTTTGAACATAGTAGCTGGCTTCGCCCTTCAAAAGAAGGCTTGGTACCGCACCAGGCGGGAATGTATATGCTGGACGCCTACAAGCTGAAGATCCCCGGAACACCGGATAAGAAAGGACTGGAAAACCAGGCATGGGTAGGCCGGCCAAAGGCTGCCGTGGAGGTGGCTTACGCTTCGCATATCAACTTCGATGGTTGTGGTTTTGAACACATGGCCTCAACCGGCTTAGATTTTCAGCGTGGCACACATAATAATGTGGTTAAAGGCAGTCTCTTTAAAGATATTGGCGGTACGGCGGTACTTGACGGCGTATATTCTGACGAAGCACAGGAAGTGCATTTGCCCTATAACCCAGGCGATAAACGGGAGATCTGCACCTATGATACCGTCACCAACAATTTAATCACCGACGCTACCAACGAAGATTGGGGCTGTGTGGGCATTGGCGCGGGTTATGTTAAAGGCATCAGCATAACCCACAACGAGGTTTGCGACATAAACTATACCGGCATAAGCATGGGCTGGGGCTGGACCAAAACCGTTAACGCCATGAGTGATAATCGCATCGCGGCTAATAAAATTCATCACTACGCCCGCAATATGTATGATGTGGCGGCTATCTATACGCTATCTGCGCAGCCCGGTTCGGTTATCAGTGATAACTATGTGGATAGCATTTATAAAGCCCCTTACGCGCATGATCCGCAGCATTGGTTTTACCTGTACACTGATGAGGGATCGTCATACATCACCCTAAAAAATAACTGGTGCCCGGCAGATAAATTTTTGAAAAATGCCAATGGCCCCGGCAATGTCTGGGAAAATAATGGTCCGCAGGTTGATGCTGCCATAAAGAATGCCGCGGGGCTGGAAGTACCTTATAGATATCTGCTTAAATACAAATCGATAAACAGGGACAATTGGCCCATTAATTATAAAACAGAATGAGGCAGTTGAGAAAATATTTATTGTTCACGATGTCCTTTGGAGCTTGCCTTACATCGATTTTAAGCGCTTGTGATCTTCCTCTTCCCAAAAAGGCCAGCCAACCAAAGGCTGTAGTTAAGGTAAAACCACGCTTGATTGTGCGCCCGGCTGTTATTGAAATTATTACACATGATAAGGCCCACTTTGACTATGACGGGTTGTTCGATATCGGCAAAAGTGTAGACGGTGATATTGACGACATTCGCCAATGGAAAAATCATTTTACCATTTACCTCCACATCCCAAATCCCGAAAGTGTACTTAAGGAAATAAAGAAATCATATCCGCAGGATTCGATCAAATACTACGAAAAACCTTTCTACGCATTTAACCGGAAAATGTGCGCGGATACCATTAGGGCCAAACAATGGGAAAATATAGTCATGACCGCTAACCTGGTTAACGATCCTAAGCTTCAGCAGGAATATTTAAACTACCATGCTACACAGTTTAAGAACTGGCCGGAGGTAGCAAAAGGCTTTTGCAATGCTAATTTTCAGCAACTGCTTGTGTTTAAAAACGGCAGGCAGTTAATGCTGGTCATCAGCATTCCCAAAGGAGAAACCCTGGACAAACTGAACCCTAAAACCACCGAAAATAACCCAAGAGTAAACGAATGGAACCGCCTGATGAAAAAATACCAGGAAGGTATCCCCGGTACAAAGCTGGGCGAGGTTTGGGTTGGATTTAAACCTGTTCATACTAACTAAAGCATCAGCAATAAGATATAACATGAAAATAGGAATATTAGGATTAGGCGAAGGGCGCAGCACCATGTCGGCAGTATTAAAAAGCGAAAAGCTTGAACTGAAAATGGTATGCGATATGAATATTGAAATGTGTAAACACCGTGCGGAGGAGTTTAACTTTCATAACTATACCACCAATTACCAGGACATGCTCAACGATGCCGAAATAGAAATCATTGCCATTTATACGCCCGATCATTTACATGCCGAGCACGTTAAACAGGCTTTACTGCATGGCAAACACGTGGTATGTACCAAGCCATTTATTGATGATTTAAGGAAAGCCGCCGAGCTGCTTGAACTGGTTGAGCAAAGCGGCAAAAAGGTATTTGTAGGTCAAAGCTCACGATTTTTTGAACCTATGAAAAAGCAGCGTAAAGATTATGAGGCAGGTTTGATAGGGGATTTGATAACTGTTGAAGCTTACTACCATGCAGATCACCGCTGGTTTTTAGAGAAACCATGGTCGTTACAACAGGCTTTTAAATGGCTATACGGCGGCTTGAGTCACCCGGTTGATTTTATCCGCTGGTATCTGCCGGAGATTGAAGAGGTGATGGGATACGGTATGCTAAGCGCTAATGGCGCCAAAGGCGGTTTAAAGAATCCCGACACGATGCACTTTATATTCAAAGCAAAGGATGGCCGTATTGCACGTGTGAGCGGTTGTTATACCGGGCCGGTACAACCCGTAACCCGCGATAGTGAAATGAGCTGCATTTTACGTGGCACCGAAGGCTGTAGCCAAGGGGATTACATGGATTTACGCTATGCCATCACCGATAATACCGGCGAAGAACGCATCATCACCTGGGAGCACAAGCTTAAACACTACTTCCGGTTTGAGGGCAAAAGCCACCACGCCGGCGAATACCAAAACTACCTCGAATACTTTGCCGATAGCATTACCGAAGGCTACACCGCTTATCCGGATATTAAAGAAGGTATCGGCACCATCGCCCTGCTTCAGGCCATGGATAGGTCGTTACAAACTGGCAAACCCGTAAAGGTTGATGAGATCCTGACCGAATTTAATTTAACCGTAAACGAGCTAAGCGCATGATATTGGGCATGAGCAATATCGTATCGCGCCTTACGCTGTTGGATTACTCGGTGGTTGCGTTGTACCTGGTTGTTTTAATGGTAATCGGCTTCCGCGCCAGCTTTAGTAATAAGAACAAAACGGATGAGACGCTTTTTTTGGCCAATAAATCATTGGGATGGGCAAGTATAGGTTTTAATATGTGGGGCACCAATGTGGGGCCGTCCATGTTGCTGGCTTTTGCAAGCATTGGTTACAGCACAGGTATAGTGGCCGTCAATTTCGATTGGTATGCCTTTGTTTTTCTGATGCTGCTGGCCCTGGTATTCGCGCCTAAATACATCGCCGCCAAAGTATCAACCATGCCCGAGTTTATGGGTAACAGGTACGGCGATTCCACCCGTAATATCCTGGCCTGGTACGCACTCATCAAAATGCTGATCTCCTGGCTTTCATTAGGCCTGTTTGCAGGTGGCTTTTTAGTGAGGCAGATATTGGGTATCCCCATGTGGCAATCGGTTATTGTGCTGGTATCTTTCGCGGGCTTATTCGCGTTTACCGGCGGCTTAAAGGCTATTGCCAAAGTAAATGTTTTCCAAATGTTGCTGCTCATCGGCGTATCATTAACGCTGACTGTTTTAGGCGTAAACAAAGCCGGAGGCTTATCAGCCGTATTTCATCACACACCCGCGAACTACTGGAACCTTATCCATCCGGCAAGTGATGTTAAATACCCATGGTATGCTATTTTGCTGGGTTACCCGGTGTCGGCTGTGGCTTTTTTCTGTACAGATCAGGCCATGGTACAATCGGTATTGGGTGCTAAAAACCTGGAGCAGGGGCAGCTTGGCGTTAACTTTATTGGCTGGCTTAAAATATTATCGCTGCCGCTGTTTATCCTAACGGGTATCCTGTGTTTTATCCTTTTTCCGCATCTGAGCGATCCTGCTTTAGCCTACATGACCATGGTTACTAATCTTTTTCCGCCTGGGATGAACGGACTGGTTATTGTAGTGTTGATAGCGGTTTTGGTGGGTACCATTGGCTCATCGCTCAACTCGCTGAGCACCGTGTTTACCATGGATATTTACGCTGAAAAAATTAACCCAAACGCCACCAATAAAGATCTTATCCGTGTGGGGCGTTACACCGTAATTGGCGGCTGCGTGTTTGCCATAGGTATGGCGCTGGCTATTGACAGCATTAAAGGCCTCAATTTGTTTGATGTATTTCAATCCGTATTGGGTTTCATCGCTCCGCCCTTGGCTGTGGTTTTCCTGCTTACAGTTTATTGGAAACGCACTACCCGCAAGGCGGTGAATATCATTCTTTCGGCGGGTTCGGTTTTTAGTTTGGGTACCGGGGTAGTTTACCTGTGGGTATTACCACCCGATAAGTACAGCTTTTGGCCGCATTACCTGATGTTGTCGTTTTTCATATTTGTTTCTCTGGCGGTATCGGCTGTGCTTATCTCATTGCTTGATAAGACACCCGCGGTGTATGTTGCCGAACAATCCGAAATCGAAAATACTGCAAAACCTACCCGGCGTGTGAAAATAGCCTGGCTGCTGCTTACGGTAGTCATGATCGCCTTATACCTCATTTTTAACGGACATTAATCTATGCATAAAATAGCTACCCATATAAAATTTAATAAGCATTACGTATTTATAATGCTGCTAAGCTTTATGTTTTGTACTGATATCGCCAAAGCGCAAAAAGCTACCTGGATCTGGTATCCCGGCGATTACGAGGTATGGCTGAGCAACCGGATGCAAAACCGTCGTACCGAGCGGGGCGCTTTCTTTCCGCCGTTCTGGAAACTCGACAGCCATTATCTACTGGTTGATTTTCATAAGGATTTTACGCTTACAAACCCCGAAACGGTTGAACTGGCCGTTGAGGGCCAATACAATGTAAAGCTTGATGGCAAGGCTTTGGCAGGTTACCCAAAAAATATTCATGTGCCGGCTGGCAGGCACAGGCTTAGTCTCAAAGTCTATAACCAGGCCGCTGCTCCCGCCATATTTGTTAAGGGGCGGCAACTGGTGTCAGATACCTCATGGCTGGTAACTTATGAGGATAAGGAATGGATTGACGAATCGGGGAAAACTTCAGATGTATCGGCCACAAAATATGTAAATGCCGGTAACTGGAATTTTGATTCGGCTGACAAATTACCCTCTGCATTTCATTTGCCCACAGAAGAACATAAACCTGAAAAAACGGAACGGAAGGAACACTCTATTTTAGTTGATTTTGGTAAGGAAACCTTTGGTTACGCTAAGCTTATCGGCTTAAAAGGTAAAGGCAATGTTAAATTCTGTTACGGGGAATCAAGGGAAGAAGCTTTATCCTTAACCAATTGTGAACTGTTGGATAGTGTTTACATCGATCAGCCTCAGAAAGCCGATTATACCATGGAAGGTTCCCGTGCTTTCCGTTACATCAATATATTGTTTGATGCTAATGTAAGCGCCGATGATGTTTCCATGCTTTACGAGTATTCGCCGATTGAGCAGCGGGGCAGCTTCAAATGTTCGGACGAGCTGATCAACAAGATCTGGGATGTTTCGGCCTATACCCTGCACCTGAACACCCGCGAGTTTTTTATCGATGGTATAAAACGCGACAGGTGGATCTGGTCGGGCGATGCTTACCAAAGTTATCTGATGAATTATTACCTGTATTTTGATTCGCCAACGGTAACCAGAACATTGTATGCCCTCCGCGGTAAAGACCCGGTAACCAGCCATATCAACACCATTATGGATTATACCTTTTACTGGTTCATGGGTATTTATGATTACTACCAATACACCGGCGATAAAAGCTTCATTAAACAAATGTATCCCCGCATGCAAAGCCTGATGAGCTATTGCCTGCAACGCCGCGATAAAAATGGCCTCATGGAAGGCTTACCCGGCGATTGGGTATTTATTGACTGGGCCGATAAACTCAGCAAAAAAGGAGATGTAAGCTTTGAGCAATTACTGCTCTGCCGCAGCCTGGAAACCATGGCTTTATGCGCCAATGTTATGGATGATAAAACAGGTAACGATCAATACCAAAAACTGTCGGCAGATCTGAAATCAAAGATCTTCTCCCTGTACTGGAACAGTGATAAGCATGCTTTTGTACACAGCCTGGTTGATGGTAAGCAAAGCGATAATGTTACCCGCTATACTAATATGTTTTCGATATTTTTCAATTATCTGAATCCCGGCCAGCAGCAGGAAATAAAAAAATACGTACTGCTGAATGATAATATCCAAAAGATAACTACGCCCTACATGCGCTTTTATGAACTGGAAGCGCTTTGCGCCATGGGCGAGCAAAGTTATGTGCTTAAAGAAATGAAGGACTACTGGGGTGGCATGCTCAACCTCGGCGCTACCTCTTTTTGGGAAGAATACAATCCCGCCAAAACCGGCGCCGACCGCTACGCTATGTATGGGCGCCCATTTGGTAAAAGCCTGTGCCATGCCTGGGGTGCAAGCCCGATCTACCTGCTGGGTAAATATTATCTGGGTGTAAAGCCAACAGCACCGGGTTATCAGCAATATTTAATTGAGCCGCAATTAGGTGACCTACAGTGGATGGAAGGTAGTGTACCAACTGCTAATGGGGATATCAAAGTATCGTGCAGTACTAAACAAATTAAAGTAAGCAGTAATACCGGGACTGGACTATTACGCTTTATAAGTACATCTAAACCGGTTTGCAGAGAGGGAGAATTAACCGCAAAAGCTAACGGTACCTATGAACTTACCATCCAAAAGCAAAAACAATACACCATAAACTATAGCGCAAAAAAATGATGAAACGGCTCATAAATATCCTGCTTTTAACAGCATTTTCATCAACAGGGCTTTACGCGCAGCTGGTTGATAAAACACCCGCTGCCATACCCAACGCGCCAACGGTTTATGATGCCGAACCCTGGGAAAACCCTTTGGTTGATGGTATAAACCGGGATGCCGCACGTGCTACAGCCTATTCATATAGCAATATTAAAGATGCACTGGCGGGTGACAGGGAAAAATCGGGCAGAATGTTATCCCTGAATGGCTACTGGGATTTTAGCTACGCCGCAAAACCGGCCGACGCACCTAAAGATTTTTATAAAAGCAGGGTAAGTGGCTGGAAGAAGATCATTGTACCCTCAAGTATTGAAATGCAGGGCTATGATAAGCCTATTTATAAAAGTGCGGTTTATCCGTTCCGACCGGTCAACCCGCCTCATGTACCGCAGGATTATAATGGCGTTGGCAGTTACCAGCGTACGTTCACTTTGCCTGCCAACTGGAAGGATCTGAACATCACCCTGCATTTCGGCGGTGTAAGTTCGGGTTTTAAGGTTTGGCTCAATGGCAAGTTTTTAGGTTATGGCGAGGATAGCTTTTTGCCTTCTGAATTTAACATTACGCCATACCTGCAAGCAGGTGAAAATGTAATATCGGTACAGTTGATCCGATGGAGCGATGGTTATTTCCTGGAAGACCAGGATCAGTGGCGCATGAGCGGTATCCACCGGGAAGTAATGCTGTTAGCCGAGCCTAAATTACGCATAGCCGATTTTCAATGGCAGGCAAAACTGGATAAGCAATACAAAGACGCCGTTTTCAGTATCCGCCCGCGGATTGAAAACCTGACGGGCAAAGCTGTTCCCGGTTATAAAATTGAAGCAAGGCTTTTCGATAGAAATAATAAAGAAGTATTGCAGAAACCTTTGGAGCGAAGTGTGGAAAGCATCATCAATGAGATCTATCCCCGGTTGGATAACGTGAAATTCGGTTTGCTGGAAACCACGCTGAAAAACCCGGAGAAATGGAGCGATGAAAAGCCAAACCTGTATACGCTTACTTTATCCCTGGTTGATAGTACGGGCCAAACCCTGGAGGTTAAAAGCTGCAAGGTGGGTATCCGGAGCATCGAGTTTAGTAAAGAAGACAGCAAGCTCCTCATCAACGGAAAAGTAACCTACCTGTACGGTGTAAACCGGCCAGATCACGATCCGGTAAAAGGAAAGGCATTATCGCGCGAGGATATCCTGAATGATGTGCGCACCATCAAACGTTTCAATTTTAATTGTATCCGCACCAGCCATTACCCAATGGATCCGTACCTGTATGATCTGTGCGACGAATATGGCATATTGGTTATAGACGAAGCTAACCTGGAAACTCACGGTTTGGGATCAAAGCTAAGCAACGACCCCATGTGGACCGGCGCTTATCTTGACAGGGCAACGCGCATGGTGATGCGTGATAAAAACCACCCAAGTGTAATCATCTGGAGTTTGGGAAACGAGGCCGGTCGCGGGCCAAACCATGCGGCAATGGCCGGTTGGATCCATGATTTTGATATCACCCGTCCGGTTCATTATGAACCGGCCCAGGGCACGCCGCAGGCCGAAGGTTATATCGATCCAACCGATCCGCGTTACCCTAAAACCAATGATCACTCGCACAGGTTGCAGAACCCAATCGACCAGCCTTATGTGGATATTGTAAGCCGGATGTATCCTGGCATTTATACCGCGCCTTTGCTGGCTAACCAGAAAAATGGCGATAACCGCCCGATATTTTTTGTGGAGTACTCGCATGCGATGGGTAATTCCAACGGAAACCTAAAAGAGTTTTGGGATCAGTGGAGATCGACAAAACGGGTTATTGGTGGGGCCATCTGGGAGTTTAAAGACCAGGGTTTGTTGAAATATGATTCAACCGGAAAGGCGTATTATGCCTATGGCGGTGATTACGGCGAACGCTATTTTGATAATTTCACCATTAAAGGCATCGTAGCATCCGATGGGCGACCAAAGCCTGCCATTTACGAATGTAAGCACGTTTTTCAGCCGGCAGTTTGTGAATTGGTTGACGCTGATAAGGCAACTATCCACATCAAAAACTGGCATAGCGTAGCTTCGCTGGCTGATTACGATGTTACCCTGCAGTTGAGGGAAGACGGCAATATCATCCTAAAAAAACAAATTCCCCATATCAACCTTGCAGCCGGGCGTGATACAACCATCAGCATTAAACAATACCTGCCAAATTTAAAAGCAAACCATGAATACATGGCCGATATTCACTTTACCCTTGCCGAAGATAAGCCGTGGGCAGGTAAAGGGTACGAAATAGCAAGCGACCAGTTTCAGCTAACCAAGCCGAAAACATTAGCCGCAAACGCTAATGATAAGCGTTATCCTGAAACCAAATTATCTGAAGATGATAAGGCTTATCATATCAGTGGAAAGGATTTTGAGATAGGCATCAGCAAAGAAAATGGTGCTTTAACCTCGTACCTGTACAAAGGCGCTCAGCAGGTGTTCGCCCCTTTATTGCCACATTTTACCCGACCGGTTACCGATAATGATCGTCGTGGCTGGAAAATGGAAAAGAAACTGGCGGCATGGTTTAAGGCTGTGCCGATACTGAAAAAGATCTCAGGCCAAAAAGCCGGAGATGGTTCGGTAGTGGTTACAAGTGTTTATTCTATGGTTAACGATAGTGCCTCGGTACAAGTAAGTTATACCATTCGCGGTAATGGCTTGCTGAATGTTGCTTATGATTTTGACGCTAAACCGGGCTTGCCAAACCTTCCTAAAGTTGGCATGCAAATGGGGATTGCACAGGCCGATAGTAATATCAGTTATTATGGCCGGGGGCCTTTTGAAAACTATATCGACAGGCGTACCGGCTCAGAAGCGGGCATCTATTCACAATCCATCAGTCAGTTTATGGAACCCTATGTTGTGCCCCAGGAAAATGGCAACCGCACGGATGTACGCTGGATGCTGCTACACCATAAAACGGGCGGTTTGCTGATAACTGCCGATAGCCTGCTGAGCATGAGTGCCTGGCCCTATACCGAAGAGAATATTCAAAAAGCAAAGCACACCAATAAGCTAATGGATGCAGGATTTATTACGTTGAATATCGACCTGATGCAAATGGGCGTAGGCGGTAACGATAGCTGGTCGGAAGTGGCCGAGCCTTTGGAGCAATACCGCATTCCTGCCAAAAAGTATCAATACAGTTTTCGCCTGAAACCATATGAGGGTAAACCTGAGGCGGCAGGAAACGCGGCATATCAGATAAAATTTAACAGGAAGCCATGAGAAAATACGTTTTCACAATTTGCCTTTGCTGCCTGTTTTTACCGGGGATAGCTCAGCAGCGAAAAGCATCAACCTCCGAGGATGGTTTGAAGCAGGCCTTTTTGCACCCGCCCGAATCGGCAAAGCCCTGGGTATTTTGGTATTGGATGCAAGGCGCTGTAAGCCGTGAAGGGATCACCGCCGATTTGCAGGCCATGAAACAGGCGGGCATTGCTGGGGCATATTTAATGCCCATTAAGGGGCCTGCTAATCCGCCATTTATTACCCCATCAATCAATCAGCTAAGCCCGGAGTGGTGGGCGATGGTAAAGTTTACCATGCAGGAAGCCGACAGAATGGGCTTAAAACTGGCTATGCACGATAGCGATGGTTTTGCATTGGCGGGTGGCCCATGGATAACCCCGGAGCTTTCCATGCAAAAAGTAGTATGGTCAAAAGTTGAGCTTGAAGGTGGCAAAGTTTATCACGATACATTGCCTGTCCCTAAGCACTATAAAAACTATTATAAAGATATCGAGATACTGGCCTATCCGTCGCTCCAGGGCGAGGGGATAAGCAGTTATGATGAGCATCCGAAGGTAAGCACCAGTGTAGCGAATACGGACGTGCAATATCTTGCAGAAAAAGGAAATACCAAAAGTTTTACAAGCAACGAGCAATGTTGGCTGCAGCTTGAATTTGAAAAGCCTTTTACCTGCCGCTCGCTCATTATCCATACTTCGGCAAGTAATTACCAGTCGCAACGGTTGTTGCTTGAGATAAGTGATGACGGTAAAAATTATCGTTCGATAGGTAGGTTGGAGCCGCCACGCCATGGCTGGCAGGATGGGGATGCTGAGATCACAAACTCCATCGCTCCGACGACTGCCAGATATTTCAGGTTCACCTACGATAAAGAAGGTTCGGAACCCGGAGCAGAAGACCTTGACTTTGCCAAATGGAAACCAACTTTAAAATTATCGGGCATTGAATTATTAGGCGAACCGCGCATTCATCAGTATGAAAGCAAAACCGGTGAGGTTTGGCGTTTGAGCAAGCAAACTACAAATGCCCAATTACCGGCTAACCTTTGTGTAGATAAAAGCAAGATCATTAACCTTACCGATAAATTAGGAGCAGACGGCAAACTGAATTGGCAGGTGCCTGCGGGTAATTGGACAATTATCCGTATCGGACATACTTCTACCGGGCATACCAATGCTACCGGCGGTGGCGGTATTGGTTTGGAGTGCGATAAGTTTAATCCCGAAGCCGCCAAAATACAGTTTGATAACTGGTTTGGAGAGGCCGTGAAGCAGGCGGGGCCGGAGTTGGCAAAGCGTGTACTGAAAATCTTTCATGTGGATAGCTGGGAATGCGGAAGCCAAAACTGGTCGCCGGTATTTGCTGCCAAATTTCAGAAGCGACGCGGGTATGACCTGCTGCCGTATCTGCCTTTAATGGCCGGCGTGCCGATGGAAAGCGCGGAAAAATCCGAAAAAGTATTGGCCGATGTAAGGCAAACCATAGCCGAATTACTGGTAGATAATTTCTACGGTACAATGGCCAAGCTGGCGCATGAAAAAGGCTGCACGTTCACCGCCGAAAGCATGGCACCAACCATGATGAGCGATGGCATGCTGCATTACCAAAAGGCCGATATCCCGATGGGCGAGTTCTGGTTCCGGAGTCCTACGCATGATAAGCCCAATGATATGCTGGATGCCATATCGGGCGGGCACATCTATGGTAAAAATATTATCCAGGCTGAGGCTTTTACCGAACTGCGGTTATTATGGGACGAACATCCCGGTATGCTCAAAACCACTGCCGACCGCAATTTTGCCCTCGGCATCAACCGTTATGTTTTTCATGTAAACGTACATAACCCATGGCTTGACCGTAAGCCCGGTATGACGCTGGATGGTATAGGCCTGTTTTTCCAGCGCGACCAAACTTGGTGGCAACCCGGTAAAGCCTGGTTTGATTATATCAGTCGCTGCCAGGCCATGTTACAGCAGGGACACCCGGTGGCCGATATCGCTGTTTTTACCGGCGAAGAAACACCGCGCCGTGCTATTTTGCCCGACAGGTTGCTTACTACTTTGCCTGGAATCTTCGGTGTGGAACGGGTAAGGCAAGAAACTGAACGCCTGGCCAACAAAGGTGTGCCCATCATTAATTCAATTGAAGATGCGAGCCACTCGGCTAATATGGCGTTACCCGAAAACTGGATAGACCCGCTGAGAGGATATGCCTACGATTCCTTCAATAAAGACGCGCTGCTGCGTTTAGCTACGGTAAAAAACGGCAGGATCATTTTGCCCGGTGGTGCAAGCTATGCCATGCTGGTGATTCCCGGGGTAAGCCCGATGTCGCCTCAGCCCTGGCAATTATCGGCAGAGGTCGTTAAAAAGCTTCAGCAACTGGTTAATGAAGGTGCTACCATTCTATTGGGCGATGAGCGGATGAAAGCTGTTTTGAAAGATAAAGTACTCATCGGCCCTTACCAAAAAGAAACATTTGATGAATTAGGTCTACCCCGTGATTTGACCGCGACAGACTCCGTTAATCAGCCCGCAAAGGATTTGGCTTGGACACATCGGAGCTCAGCTAATCTTGATATCTATTTTATTTCCAATCAGCAGGCTTTAAATCGTACAATTGATTTATCGTTGAGGGCGGCAGGCCGTACCCCTGAACTTTGGGATCCTTTAACCGGTGAGATCAGGCAATTGCATACAACCAGTAAATCACCCCGTACAAATATTAAGCTTGAGTTGGCCGCCAACGGCTCTGCCTTTATCATTTTCAGAAATTCCTCTTCTAAGGCAAAAATCAAGGATAATAAATCTGCTCATTTTAAAACGATACAAACTTTTACAAACTGGCAGGTACAGTTCGATCCTAAATATGGAGGCCCTGCGAAACCTGTAATATTCGATCAGCCTGAAGACTGGTCGCGCTATGCCAATGATAGCATAAAGTATTATTCAGGAACGGCGGTTTACAGTCACACGTTTCAGTTTACCGGAAAAGCAGGGGTCAAAACATATCTTGACCTGGAAAATGTCGCTAACATAGCCGAAGTGTATGTAAACGGTATCAATTGCGGCACGGCCTGGACATATCCTTACCAGGTAGACATCAGTAAAGCCATTAAGCATGGTGAAAATAAGCTGGTAATCAAAGTAACCAACACCTGGGCAAACCGCCTGATGGGCGATCATGCCCTGTCCGAAAATAAACGTATTACATGGACAAACGCGCCTTACCGGTTGGAAGGTCGCCCGCTTTTACCGGCCGGCTTGCTGAGCCCGGTGAAATTGCTCATTGATATCCCTTAATGATATGAAAAGAACTTTTAAATATATTGGAGTTGCACTGTTGTTAAGCTGCGCGTTAAAACTATCGGCCCAAAACAAATCCCTTGTAAATACAAGTAAAAGCAGTTACGCAAAACTCAGCAGCCTTGATATGGGCGCAGTACAGTGGACAGGCGGCTTCTGGGCCGACAGGTTTAAGGTTTGCCGCGATACCATGATCCCCAACCTGTGGCGCGTTTATACCGATCCGAAGATCAGTCATGCCTACCGCAATTTTGAGATAGCCGCGGGACTGGATACCGGATCGCATGAGGGACCGCCATTTAATGACGGTGATTTTTATAAACTGTTTGAGGCGGTAGCCAGCATGTACGCCTCCACGCATGATCCCAAATTGGATGCGTTGATGGATAAAACCATAGCTGTCATCGCCAAAGCCCAACGCGCTGATGGCTATATCCACACGCCAACCCTTATTGAAGAACGCAAGAACAGCGGTAAGGAAAAGGCTTTTAACGATCGTCTTAATTTTGAAACCTATAACCTTGGTCACCTCATGACAGCGGCCTGTGTTCATTACCGGGTTACGGGTAAAACTACCTTGTTGAAAGTAGCTATCAAGGCAACCGATTACCTTTATAAGTTTTATAAAACAGCTTCTCCCGAGCTGGCACGGAATGCCATTTGCCCCTCGCATTACATGGGGGTAGTCGAAATGTACCGAACCACCCGCGATCCGAAATATCTTGAACTGGCTAAAAATCTGATCGATATCCGGGGATTGATGAAGGATGGTACCGACGATAACCAGGACAGAACACCTTTCCGCCAGCAAACACAGGCTACGGGTCACGCGGTCCGTGCCAATTACCTGTTCGCGGGCGCTGCCGATGTTTATGCCGAAACCGGCGATACCTCTCTAATGCACACCTTAAACCTGATGTGGAACGATGTAGTGAACCGTAAAATGTACATCACCGGTGGCTGTGGCGCGTTGTATGACGGAGTTTCGCCCGACGGCACTTCTTATAACCCTAACGAGGTACAAAAGGTACATCAGGCATACGGGCGTGATTATCAATTACCGAGCTTTACAGCCCACAATGAAACCTGCGCCAACATTGGCAATGTGCTCTGGAACTGGCGCATGCTGCAGATAACCGGCGAGGCCAAATATGCCGATGTGATGGAACTGGCGCTATACAACAGTGTACTTTCGGGTATCAGTCTTAATGGGCGTAATTTTTTGTATACCAACCCGTTGGCTTATTCGGATAGTTTGCCGTTTAAACAGCGCTGGTCCAAAGATAGGGTTGGCTACATTAAACTTTCCAACTGCTGTCCGCCAAATGTAGTGCGTACCATTGCCGAGGTGAGCGATTATGCCTACAGCGTATCGGATAAAGGGCTTTGGTTTAACCTATACGGCAGCAATACCATAACCGCAAAACTGAAAGATGGTACGCCGGTAAAACTAACACAAACCACCAATTACCCATGGGATGGCAAGATCCGCATCCGGTTTGATGAAGTGCCGGGCAATAAAGCGTTCTCCGTCTTTTTGAGGATCCCGGGATGGTGTAAGGGCGCAAGTATAAAGCTTGCTGGTCAGCCGGTACCACAACTGGATACTACGCCTGGGACCTATACTCAAATTAACGCCGTTTGGGAAAAAGGAATGACTATTGATCTTGATCTGCCTATGCCGGTTACCCTGATGGAAGCCAACCCGCTGGTTGAGGAAACCCGCAACCAGGTAGCGGTAAAACGTGGCCCAGTGGTTTATTGCCTGGAATCGGCCGATTTGGGTAAGGGGCAAAAGGTTTTCAATGTAGCGCTATCTGCCAATAATCAACTTAAACCTGAATTGATCAAGATAGATAACAGCGAGATCGTGAGCCTTGTTGGTAAAGCCGACCTACGTGATGAAAACAATTGGAGTAATCAGCTATATAAACAGGTATCTGCACCAAAGCAAAATGCTGTCGATATCAGGCTGATTCCATACTACGCATGGGGTAACCGTGGGCATGTGGATATGGAGACCTGGATGCCGCTGGACAGGTAGTTTCGAGGCGAAAGGTTAAAGGCAAAAGGTTGCAATAAAAATGCACAGGTCGCTGCTCGGCTCAAGCCGAGCGGCGGCGTGAGGCTGATATTTTTAATCAATCTTTAGTGTTACCCCTGTTGATTTTTAAATATTTGATTGTCAGTTATTTGCTTTGTGAGTATTCGAAAAGTGTTAACCCTGTTAACCCTCTACGCAGCCGCTTGGCCAGTGATGAGGTAAAAGGCAAAAGTTTGTAAAAAAAACGCGCCGCCGCTCGGCTCCAGCCGAGTGGCAACTATTATACGGCCTCTGGCCGCCGAAGCGCAAGGGTAAAAGCTATTTTAATCCAAGTTTAGTCGCGGCGGCCAGAGGCCGCCCTGATAATTGCCACTCGGCTGGAGCCAAGCGGCGGCGGAGATTTTGAGGAGCCTTTATTTATCTAACATCACCTCAATATCCTTCTTCCTTTCTTCCGGAAAAACTTTTAAATCAACAACTTTTCCATCCTTCAGTGTAGCTTCAACAGTGGTACTATAAGGCGCGTGAAGCTTAAAATGTACATCCCAATCCTTTGGCCAGGCGGGGAACAGCATGATCTTTTTGTCATCTACCTGCATCAGCATTTCCTGTAAGCCAATCATGCCTGAGCCTCCCCAATTGTGGTCGGGTGTCCAGTCAAAGCCCGGGCCCCAAAAAGCAGGGAAACGCCTGCCGGAATTTTTGAGCTTGAAGGTGGTTAGTTTAGCTGCCTCATCTGTCAGACCCAATCTGGCCGCAAAAATATTATCCTGTTTCCAGCCAATGCCGCTCCTGAATTTTGCTACAAGGGTGTCCAGTTTCCAGGTATTCAAAGCGGTATCCAATCCTGGTTTGCCTAAGCCAAATATGCCCCAGGGATATACCGGGTAAAACTGGGTGTTTTCTTCATTGTTAACCCGTTCCCATGATTTTGCCGGTGTCAGGATTTTATGCCCTTCAATCTCGCCAAACGTAATAGGAGGGATGCGCTTTAAAAAGCCTTCCAGTTTGCCGCGCTCTTCTTTGCTCAGGTAATTATCCGGTAAGGCCAGCATCCGTTTGGTGATGGTTTGCAGGGCGGCGATAGTCGAATTGGAGTTATAGGCCATCTTGAATGTCTCGGCAGATGAGCCGGGATATAGCACAAGTTGCCCGTTGCCATCAAGCGCTTTGGCACTGCGCTTGCGCGAAAGGTATTGGTAATGCTCATCAAAAAAAATGAGACAGCTTTCAATAAACGGAATGTATTGATGAATGTCATCGCCTTTGTAGCGTTCCGTTTCCAGCATCATGAGGCAAAATTCAAAAACGGTATCCCAGGTGTATTCCAACCAGGCGTTATACTCCAGCCCCTTGTCAAAATCGGCAGGGCGCTTCCAGGTATATTCGGCGCTATTGGGCAGACCGAAATTCTCTATCTGCTCAGTAAAGCAGGCACCGTTATGGCCCCAGTAAACCTTACTGCGTAGCTCGGCGTTTTTAAGGGAACGGAGGTAGAAATCGAACTCCGGTTTCATCATATCAATATCGCCACTTTTGAGCATCGGGAAATAAACCAGCCGCTGGTTTTGGGCCGTCATCAGGCCACCGCCCCAATTGCGGAAATCGGGTGTAAAAGCATATTGAGGGTTGATGAAAACGGGATCGTAGGTAAATAACCCGCCGTTAAATTTGGTGGGTGCTTGTCCGTAAGCGTTGCAGCCCAGCATATACCTGAAAAGCTGGTAGTTTTTACCGGTTTGCCAGGCTGTTGTATCATTGTCAGGTTTTGTCGGGTTGATATAGATGAAACTCCTGTCCCAGTATTGTTTCCACCAGTCGGCCGTTTTTTGCCAGGCGGTTTTTGTATTGGTTTCGGCTTCCTTAATTACTTTTTCGAGGCCTCGCCGCCATTCATTTACGGATGCGGTTTGCTGGGTATTGAGATAGATTTCGATATCCTGGTTAGTTGCCGGTTTAATGCTTTCCAGTTTCCAGCCCTCAAAATCAGTGTTGAGGTATTGCCCTTCGGTGTTCCCGGCTGCTTTCAGGTTTTTACCCTGCACCTGCCCGCCAAAGGTTAGATTTTTAAGCGGATTGTACATCTGATCCATAACCGCATCCATTCCTTGCTGCTTTACCGTAATATCAAATATGGTGGAATCGAGGTTGTGGTGATAGAACCGGATGGCATCGCCTTGAAACGCTATGTTATCCTTCAGCGTTTTTACATCATTACGCGGTGCGAATTTCCACGAGCCCTCATTTTTTTCGAGGCCTTTAACTTCCCTGTTACGGTAACGCCAGCTTTCAAAAATAACTTCAGTTTTAATAGCTTTATTGCTGCTGATATTAACATGGATCACCGGGCGGTTAACATCAACCCAAAGCTTTATTTCGGCTTTTAAATCTCCTTTTTTTCCGTTGATGAGTACCGAGCCATTTTGAAGTTTGAGTTCCTGTTTAAAATCATTGCCATCAAAAGGATTGGGCGATAGTTTAACCCTTATCCGACCAGGTTTAAGCATGGCATTATTTTCATCAAAAGTGCCGCTCCGGGCTATATAAAAAAGCAGTTCTCCTTTTTCAACCCAAACGTTTAGGCCGATATCGCCACCGCCGCATGGCATCGACTGGCCTGAATTTTGGCTTTGGCTGGTCCACACTTCATTGTATTGTTCGATGCCTTTATTTTGAGCTAACGCAATATTGCAGTACAGGAAGCAGAGCAGCAGGAGTTTTTTCATAATTACCAATCGTCGGTTCTGAATGAGGAAACGGGGAGCCCGTTGGTGCCGAACAAATCGCCTACAACAAAATCTTTAAAGGCGTAACGCACAGCAACAGGCTCTTTTACCAAAGGTGAAGATACAATAATTGCGCTGCCCGATATCATGGCCTGAGCGGGGTAAAATATTTTGTCTTTACCGGCAATTTCAAAGTTTTGGATAGACTTGTTGAAGGACGTAAGCCCGTTTTCGGCATGTTCAAACCTGATGGTAGCCTGATTGCCATCCACAGTCATTTCTTTGTACAGCGGACTTGCATAGTCGAAACCTTTGATGCCATAAGTTTGAGCTAATGCAAGATAAGCCAGCCGGGTACCTACGGGTTCTTTACGTGAAGGGTGAATAAGAGCCTGTTCGCCAACATCAAGCAATACAGCCATGCCGCTGTTGGGGATAATCTTTAATGATTTACGCTGAGCATCGCGCAGGTAAGCCGAATTGTATTTGCCACCCGTATTGTATGGTGGTAACTGGGCATAATCGTAAGGGGCAATCTGCGTATAGTAAAACGGGAAGTCACCTTGCTGCCAAAGCTCACGCCAGCGTTTTACCAGGGCCGGAAAAAGTTTTTGGTACTGATCCGGCCTGTCGTAATTTGATTCACCCTGGTACCAGATACAGCCTTTAATGCCATAGCCAATAACCGGGTTCAGCATGCCATTGAATAGGGTAGTAGGCGTGCGTGATACAGCTTTGATTGTATCTGTTTTAGCAGGGATCTTAATCTCCGGAAACTCTTTTAACCCTTCTGGGTCCAGCCAGGCTTCGGCATTTGAACCGGCATAACAGTCGCTGATCAAACCGATGGGCACATGAAGCATCTCATTCAATAACCTGCCGAAATAATAACCTGTAGCGCTAAAATTGGCTACAAACTCAGGCGAGGCCACATGCCATTCGGATGGTTTGCTATTTTCCTGAACTTCGGTTACAGATGAGTGGGGGACGGTGTAAATGTGGATGTTACTATTGGCTGATTTCAGGATGGCATCAACTGAACCGCTGATAGGCTGATTTTTATAGCCCTTCATCGGGATTTCCATATTTGATTGTCCCGTGCAAAGCCAAACTTCGCCAATAAGTACATTATTTAGTTGGATTGTATTGCCATCGCTTATGGTAACAGTATATGGTCCGCCATAAACCGGGGTACTTACTTTAACAAGCCATTTGCCATTGGCATTTACTTTGGCTTTGTAGGTTTTTTTGTTCCATGAAGTATTAACGGTAACTGTAGATCCTGCTTTGTCCCAACCCCAAACAGGAGCTTCGCTTTGCTGTTGCAGCACCATGTTATCGGTAAAAATGGATGCCAATTTTACCTGTGCCTGTGTGGATATAAACAGGAACAAACCCAAGCCGGATGCCAGTAACTTTTTCATTGCTGTAGATTATTTTATAAGCTTTCCGGCGCGTTTTGCCTCAAGCCACCCGCTGAAAAGGAGGTTTTTATTTAATTCGGGTTTAGGGAAAAACAAACTGGCCAGGTAGCCAACTATGATCACCACCAGATGGCTGTATACCCCGAGCATGTATTTATGCTGGTTGAAATTGTATTTTCCAAGATCGAGCAGGATATGTTTATCGGCGCCCAAGCCAATTTTGGCGGATGTTAAAAAGGCGTAACCGGTAAACAGGATACAGGCAATGATGCCGATGTTTACCCCCTGGCTATTTGCCCTGCTGCTGAATAATCCCAATAAAAAGATCCCGGCTATGCCGCCCGAAAATATGGCGTAGAGGGTAAACACAATGCCCAACGCTCCCTCGTCGCCCGCCAACAGGTACAGGGTAGCAATCCCCATTGCTCCAAATCCTGCCAGTACTACTATCCATCTACCGGCTTTTAAGTATTCCTTATCTGATTTATGGGGCCTGAATTTTTTGTAATAATCTTCCACACCAATGGCCGAAAGGCAGTTGAGATCAGCTCCCAGGCTGGAGATAGCCGCCGAGATCAATGCCGCCAATATCAATCCAACAACGCCGGTAGGCAGTTGGCTCATGATAAAATAAGGAAAAACCGCGTCGGCTTTAATATCTGCAGGTAGTGGGTTTTGCTGATAATAGGCAAATAATGCAGTGCCAATAAACATGAACAAAGCCCATAAAGGCACGGTAAGCGCCACTCCTAATATGGATGCGCGAATAGCTGCTTTGTCGGTTTTTGCTGTCAGATAACGTTGCACCATAGTTTGATCGGTGCCGTATTTTTGGATGGCGTAAAATACGCCGTTTATAGCCATAACGATAAACGTAAGCTTCTTGAAATTCCAGGAGTAGGGGCCGAAGTTATTTTTGTGATTAACACTGGCGATATGCCAAAGCTCAGGAAAGCCGCCTTTAATTGAACAGATGAGGATGATGAACGATGCAATGCCGCCGCCTATCAGCAAAAAGCCCTGCACAACATCGGCCCAGATCACGGCCTCGATGCCGCCAATAAGCGTAATGACGATGATCACAAACCCTATTACCCAGATAATGGCGAAGGTATTGGTATTGGTCATATTAGAAAGCGCAAGCGCCAGCAGGAAAAATACCGTTCCCATTTTTGAAAAATGGGTGAGCACAAAACTGATGGAGCTATAAAAGCGGGCAAACAGGCCGAAGCGTTTTTCAAAATACTCGTAGGTGCTTACGCCTATTACCTCGCGGTAAAGGGGGACTATAAACCAAACCATCAGCAATAAAACTACCGGAACCATTAAGCCCTGAACCAACAAGATCCAATTGGATGCAAAACCCTCGCCGGGATAGGCCAGGAAAGTTACACTGCTGATGAGTGTAGCCATTAACGACATGCCTATGGCCCAGGCCGGAATAGAGCCGCGCGATACGAAATATTTTTTGGTGGAGTTTTGTCCTTTTGAAAATTTGAGACCGATGGTTAATGAAATGGCCAGTGCCAGGGCTATGATAATATAATCTGCCAGGTGCAGGGTTTCATGTTTCATATGCAGGTATAATTGTTGGTTTCCCAAACGGGAGCAGGCCAGGGGTAGCTGCCCGGTTTTAAAGTTAAACATAATTGGTTATTGCCTGCTATGCGCATATGAATAACTCCGGGAGCTATTAGTTTTGAGGGATATAATTTTTTGATGTTTAAACGCTCAAGTATGGCCCAGGCGGTCGCGCCACCCTCAATCAGCAATTCGTGAAGGGAAGTGTGGTCAATAACCTGTTTTACAATATCTGCCATTTTGTGGCTCAGTAATAGGGGATCTACTTTTATATCCTTTATAAAATCGGGGTTTATGGCGATGATGGCGTTGTTGCCCGCCACAATGCTTGATGCTACATGACTGGCAAAAAGAGCATGAACATTGTCGCCGCTGGTTTCGGCGCAGATGGTTGCGGCAGGTACATAATGTACCGGGATATTGTTGTGCCGGCCATCGCTTAGGTTTAGCTTGCCCTGGTAAAACGTGCTGCCAAATATAAACAGCCGCCTACCGGTAGTTTCGGGGTCAGTGGTTTCAACCTTTTGCGGATTGGTTAAAGATTGGAGCAAAGTAGTGAAAAGGTTTGCCGAGCCAGCTAAAAGGGTATCGCTATCTGTTTTACTGATCCAATATTTAAGATCATCCTCGTCATTGGCCGCTCCTATAACGATTCCTGTCGCTGGTAGCTTGTCCTCTTTTTTAATCAACCGGATCTTTTCATCGGCCCTTAATAATTCAATAATATTTGAGCTTAATGCCGGGAAGGTTGGATCTTTAGCAAAATTACTGAGATGGATAGGCGCGCCGTTGTAATGGAACGTTTCGCCGATAAGTTTTTTTGAATGATGGGGGTTGCCGGGGATAATCAAAGCTCTTTTTAAACCTGATGCAGCAAGCTGGCTTTGCAATTCCTCAATAATATGCCCCCGTAAAACCGAATCTATCTTTTTAAAAATAAACCGGGGCTTCAGTCGCTGTAACTGAACGGTAAGGTCATGAACAATCTCCTTAGCCCGCGCTTCAGTAAGCGAACGGGTGTCGGTAGCTATGATCAGCAAATCTGCATCGCAGTATTCATCAACAGTGGTGCTCACCTCGGTTCTTAACCCGTGGTTGAGGCCTATGCCTGCCAGTTCGGCGGCTCCCGTTAAATCATCTGCAATTACAGCGATCATAGCTTATACTTTTACTCTATTTTTGCTCAATTGCACTGCCGACTCGATGGCCAGTATCATGGCGTCGCTGCTTGCAATCCCTTTTCCGGCAATTTCAAAAGCGGTACCGTGATCCACCGAAGTACGGATGATAGGCAGGCCCATGGTGATGTTAACACCTTTTACACTGTCCATCTGCTGCTTTTCGGCATTCCATTTAAAGCCGGTAAGCTTGAAGGGGATGTGCCCCTGATCATGGTACATAGCCACGATACCACCATAATACCCGGTTGATGCTTTGGAAAACAAGGTATCGGCAGGTACCGGGCCATCCACATCATAACCTAATTTTAGAGCCTCCTGCACAGCCGGAAGGATCTCAAATTCATCTTCTGTACCAAACAAACCCGAATCACCGGCATGAGGGTTAAGTCCGGCTACGCCTATCTTCAGGTTTTTCTCGCCCAATGAAATTAAACCATCCTGCAATAGTTCAATCACCTCAATGATGCGATCCTTTTTTACAAGATCGCAAGCTTGCCTTAACGAAACATGGGTTGATACGTGGATTACCTTCATGTTATGTTCAACCAGCAGCATGGCGTATTTTTTTGTGCCGGTGTAATGCGCGTAGATCTCGGTATGCCCGGCAAAGTGGTGCCCGGCTTCATTAATTGATTTTTTGTTGATAGGGCCTGTTACCGTAGCGTCAACTTCACCGCTAAGTGCCAGTTCAATAGCTTTTTTTACCGCTTCAAAAGAGGCATTGCCTGCCATGGCCGAGATTTCGCCAAAGCGCAGCTGTTCCATATCCACATTTTGCAGGTCGTAAACATCGGGTTTACCAAACTCAAAGTTGGCCTTGCGGATATCTTTTATGGAGTTGATGCGTGCCTCTAAACCTAATCGTTTTATGATATCAAAAAATACCCCGGTATCACCTATAATCAATGGACGGCAGATCTCAAACAACCTTTCGGTAAGCAGGGCTTTAACGGCAATTTCTGGGCCAATACTGGCCGGATCGCCCATGGTTATCGCTATGATCGGTTTCTCGGCTATCATTGGTAAATAGGTAAGCTTAGGTTCTCAACATTGAGCATAGCCTGTAGTTTATTTTGCAGTTCGGTAGCTTCGGCCTCACTTACTTTTAACAGCGGCGGCATCATGTACGAGCGGCATAACCCGGCACTTTGCATTAATGATTTTAATGCTGCTAATGATTCGCCAAGCAGGCGTTTGCCCTGGTAAATATCGCCAACCAGGTTGGAGTGCCTTTGCAATAGCAATGCTGCCGCTTCATCATTATTGTCGGCCGCCACTATCATTTTGTAATAAATATCGGGGAAAAGGTTTCCGGTGCTTGGCACCAGGCCGTCGCTGCCGGTAAACAGGGCGTGGGCAGATTGTGCGCCCCAGCCCAGGAAGTGACTGAAATCGGCCCGGCCAGCCCATAATTTAAGCGAATCTTTTAGCCGGTCGTGGTTACGTTCCGAGTCTTTGGTTCCAACAATATTATCGTGATGGCTTAATTCGTCGAGAAGGTTTAGGTTTATAGATACATTGGTTGTAGCCGGTATATTGTAAACTATCAGTGGGATAGGTACCTCGTTAGCCAGCGTTTCAAAGTATGTTTTAATTTCGTATTCAGTTAAAGTAAAATAGGCAGGCAAGTGCGCTACCGCAACGTCAATGCCTTCATCGGCACAGCGTTTGGCCAGCTCAATTGAGTCGGCAAGGCAGTTTGATGAAATGCCGGCGTAAAGCAATCTGCCGGGCTGCCTTACCGATGTTGCCAGTTTAATAAAGTCAAGCTTAAGATCGTTTGGTAAGGAGGCCGATTCGCCGGTGGTGCCCAGTATAAAAGGCACGCCGCCGTAGTTGAAAATATTGTCGAATATCTTTTCAACCGCTTCGTGATCAAGTTTGTAGCTATCGGTCAGTGGCGTAATTGATGGCACTACCAGGCCATTATATTTCTTTTTTAGTTTCATTTATGGATGTATTAATAAGCAGCCTCGTAAATGTTTACAGCGTCATCTATTGTTATCGGTCGCGGATTGTTTTTAAGCAAGCGCGTAATTTTCATGGCGTCGGCGGCCATTTGTGGTATGGTGTTTTTATCTATATCTATTTCTTTCAGTGTTGCCGGGATACCGCAATCCCTAATCAATTGGCGGATCTTTTCTACGCCTGCATGGGCCGTTTCAAAATCGTTGATACTGCTGCTACAACCCAACGCGCGTGCAATTGCCGCATATCTTTCCGGCGCTGCAGGGATATTGTATTCCATTACAAAAGGCAGCAGTAAGGCATTTGATAAGCCGTGAGCGATATGATACATGCTGCCCAGCGGATAGGAGAGCGCGTGAACACCTGCCGTATTAACCGGGCCTAAGCAAAAACCACCCATTAAACTGCCAATGGCCAATTGTGTACGGGCATCTTCATCGGTACCATCGTTTACTGCTTTAACAAGGTTGCGGGCTATCAGCCTGATCCCTTCAAGGGCATACATATCTATAAAAGGATGCGCATAAAGGTTGGTATAAGCTTCAAGGCAATGGGTTAAAGCATCAAGACCGGTAGCCGCGGTAACCTCGGCCGGCAGACTAATCATCAATTCCGGATCAATGATCACCACATCCGGAACAAGGTATGGGCTTATGATCCCTTTTTTCTGGTTGTCCGCATTGTCTATCAATATGGCATTAGGTGAGGCTTCGCTGCCTGTACCCGCTGTTGTAGGCACGCAAATAAGTTTTTTATTACGATTTTTAAGCAGGCCTATGCCGGTAATTTCCTTCAAAGTCTGATCATTATCAATTTGCGCGGCTATCAGTTTAGCTATATCAAGCACACTGCCGCCACCAATACCTATGATCACATCTGCCCGGGTGTTTTTAACAGATGTAAGCAGATCTTCAAAATCTTTAAATGATGGCTCCCTTACTATCGATGTATCAAAATGAACGGTAACTCCGGCTTCCTCGAGCTGAGCTAAAAGTGGCTCAAGCTTATCTAAAAGCGGGTTGATGGTGATTATCAAAGCTGATTTATAACCCTGGCCAACAACTTCATCGGTTAGTTTTAAAAGCGAGTTTTTGCCAACAATTACCTGGCCCGGAAACCGGATAGTGATGTCGCGATAAGGATGTACAGTTTGCGGCATATACTTATAAATTATAATAACAGGCCTTTTTAATTGGTTTTGATATAAAACAAAGATGGATACTGCCGTCTCCCATTTTCATCCAACCGTTATCCAATTATTGTACGATATTATCAAAAGGAATACTGGCAGGTAAACAGTTGCGATATTATCTGCTTGTAATTGGCTTTTGAAGGCAGCAATGGTAGTGAACAGGTGCTAAGATGCCGGGAGACGGAGCATGACAGTTCGGTAACTCAAGGCCGGTAACTTAGCAAAAAGTTGATTATGAGATAATAGGACGCAGTTTGAACCTGTTGGGTTAATATTTTTATTCCTATTTGTTGCCAATCATAACGCCACATCCTAATTATAAACAACCCGGTCTACCGCCGGTATTTTTTAATATTTCTGTTAACCGATTAAATACACATCCTCATGAAAAGAGTAATAACGTTAGGACAATTTATTATAGAGAAACAGGCAGATTTCCCATTTGCCAAAGGCGAGTTATCAAGACTTTTACGCGATATCGGCATCGCAGCCAAAATTGTAAACCGCGAGATCAGCAAAGCCGGGCTTATTGACATCATCGGCGAAACCGACTCGGTAAACTCTCATGGCGAGCGGCAAAAAAAGATGGATGTTTATGCCAATGAGCAATTTATTTCGGCGTTGCGGAGTGGGGGCGAGTGCTGCGTAGTGGCTTCGGAGGAGAATGATGAGCACATCCTGATAGAATCTGAGATCTCCAAGCATGCCAAATATATCGTAGCTATTGACCCGCTGGATGGTTCCTCAAATATCGATGTAAATGTGAGTGTGGGCACTATATTTTCCATTTACCGCCGTAAATCTGTGGACGGTAAAGCTACTTTGCAGGATGTACTGCAGAAAGGTACTGAGCAGGTAGCCGCCGGTTACGTGATCTACGGATCATCAACCATGCTGGTTTATACTACAGGTAAAGGGGTTAACGGCTTTACGCTTGATCCTTCAATAGGGGAGTTTTGCCTGTCGCACCCTGATATAAAAATGCCGAAAGATGGTAATCTGTATTCTATCAATGAAGGATATTATACGCATTTTCCTTTAGGCGTAAAAAAATACATCAAGTACTGCCAGGTTGAGGACGAGGGCACCAACCGTCCTTATACCTCGCGCTATACCGGATCTATGATAGCCGATATTCACCGTAACCTGATTAAAGGCGGTATCTTCCTTTATCCTACTACAGCCCAGTATCCAAACGGAAAATTGCGACTGGTTTATGAGTGCAACCCTATGGCCTTTATTGTGGAGCAGGCGGGAGGCCTGGCATCTACAGGTTATGACCGGATCCTTGATTTGGATGTGAATGAGCTTCACCAGCGTTCGGCTATTTTTATCGGTTCGGAAAACATGATTAAACGGGCAGAAGAGTTTATGCTGGCCTTTTCTCCGCAACAACCATCTATAGCTCCGCATAAAAAAGTTATTTAGTTAATGTGAGTTCGAGATAAGCAAAGCCAATGTCATTTCGAACGAACGTGGAAGGATTGGGATGGAGGAGTGAGGAGAAATCTTCTACGCCCTACCTGTGAACTATGCATAGGGACTTGCTGGGTGTAGAAGATTTCTCTTTCGCCCTTACGCTCTTTACCACCCGGCTCTATCGAAATGACATTTTTTATTAAATAGGGCAAATTTCTCTTATTCCTAACTCTCGTTAATTAATAAACTATTCTCGGTTTGCAGACTTGTGTCATTTGTAGTGGCATAGGTTATAATTTTACTTTCTTTAATTTAAAAATTAGGTAAGACTAATTTTTTTTATTTGTTTTGTATATTATTTAAGATATGCTAAAGCGAATGAAAATATTATCTATACTATGCTTTTTATTAATCCCAGGTTTGGTTTTGGCGCAGCATGGCTCCCTTAAAGGGAGATTAACCACCGGTAGCGAGCCGCTTTCCTTTGCTACTGTCACGCTTTCCGGAACCGCAATTGGCGTAACCACGAACGATAAAGGCTATTACTATTTAAAAAATGTTCCGGCGGGTACTTACACCGTTGTTTTTTCGAACATTGGGTATGTCACCGAGCGCTATAATGTGAGCGTAAAGCCTGGTGAGGCCACGTTACTGAACGGAAATCTGAAAGAAAGCAGCTCTAAGCTGAATGAGGTGACCGTAACCGGGGTATCACGTAAAACCGAATTAAGGAGTAACCCCATACCCATAGCGGTAATGACCCGGAAAGAGATGGATCAGAATGTGAACAACAACATTATTGATGCTATTGTAAAGGGCGTGCCCGGAGTTAACGCGGTTACCACCGGGCCTAATATTTCCAAACCGTTTATCAGGGGATTGGGCTACAACCGTGTTTTAACCTTGTATGACGGCGTACGGCAGGAAGGGCAACAATGGGGCGATGAACATGGCATTGAGATAGATCAATACGGTATCGGTCGTGCGGAAGTAGTAAAAGGGCCGGCAAGTTTAACTTATGGATCTGATGCCTTAGCCGGGGTGATCAATATGATCCCTTACCTGCTTGCAGGCGAAAACCGGGTTTTAAAAGGCGATTACACTGCCGACTATCATACCAATAACGGCATGATTGGTACTTCGCTTGGCTTATCTTACAGAAAAGATGATTGGCGGTACGCCTTCCGGGCAACCGCGAAAGCTGCACATGATTATCAAAACAGTATTGATGGCTATGTGTATAATACTGGTTTTCGTGAGTTTAACCTGTCGGGAATGGCCAGGGTTGATAAAAAATGGGGCTACTCGCAAATAGCGGCGACAGTTTACGATAACCGGCAGGAAATACCTGATGGCAGTCGGGATTCACTTACACGGCAGTTTACCAGGCAGGTAGCCGAAAGCAGCACCGACAATATCAGGAACCGGCCGGTTGTAAGTAATGATGAGCTAAGATCATACACTATAACCCCTCTGCACCAGCGCATTCAACATTATCGTGTATACGCAAACAATGAGTTTAAATTGGGCGAAGGCAGCAGTATCAATGCCTCGCTTGGTTTACAGCAGAGTATCCGCCGGGAATATAACCACCCTACACAGGCAAACCAGCCGGGTTTATATGTTGTGCTTAATACACTTAATTACGATGTAAAATACAATCTGCCGACTATAGCAGGTATTGAAAGTACCCTCGGGTTGAACGGTATGTATCAAACCAACCGGAGCAAGGCGGCAACAGATTTTCCCATCCCGGATTATAATCTTTTTGATGCGGGGACTTTCTTTTTCGCCAAAAAAACTATCGGGAAAGTTGATATCTCCGGCGGTATCAGGTATGATAATCGGCAAATCAACTGGCATGATTTTTACGTTGGCCCAAATCCTAAAAACGGATTTGAACAGCATGTGATATTACCGGATACAGCAGGCGCTCATTTGCAGTTCCCGGCTTTTAAGCATGTATACCAGGGCGTATCGGGTAGTTTGGGTATAACCTATAATATCAGCGAGCGCTTGCTGCTTAAGGCGAATATTGCCAGAGGATATCGCGCACCCAATATCACCGAAATTGGCTCCAACGGACTGGATCCCGGCGCGCATATCGTGTACTTAGGCAATCGTGGCTTTAACCCTGAATTCAGCTTGCAGGAAGATGTTGGCTTTATTGCTTATCTGAAGGATGTAGACCTGATTGCCGAGCTGTTTAACAACCATATCAACAATTATATTTACCAGGCCAAACTCACTGATGTCAACGGCAATCCTGTTGTGATTGTTCCGGGTAACAGTACCTATCAATACCAGCAAAGCAGTGCCCGATTATACGGGGCAGAATTTACGCTTAATATGCATCCGCAGAATATCAAGTGGCTGGCTTTTAACAACAGCCTGGCTTATGTAACGGGTATCAACGGCAACAAACAACTCATTGATGAATCTGACGGCGCGGCTAAATACCTGCCTTTTATTCCTCCGTTGCATATCCGGTCGGAGTTTAAAGTGAGTTTACAGAAAGCGTACGGGGCTTTTTCAAAGATCTATTTCAAGGCCGAAATGGATGCCTATACTACACAAAACCGCTACTATGCCCTGGATAACACCGAGACGGCCACACCAGGCTATGCGCTGTTTAATTTGGGTGCGGGATCCACCATTAAAAATAAAGCGGACAGAACCATTTGCGAGCTTTTTTTGCAGGTGGATAACCTATTTGATAAGGCCTATCAATCAAATCTTAACCGCTTAAAATATTTTGAATATTACCAATCGTCGCCAAACGGGCACCTCGGTATTTATAACATCGGGCGGAATGTTAGCTTTAAACTGGTTTTTCCGTTTTAATGAATCTGTGTTAAGAATCTCAAAGCAGGAGATTTACGGAGTTTTTAAAACTTCGTAAATCTGGTTTTACGGCTCTCGATTCTAACTGAAAACCAATCCTCCAAAATAAATGAGATAAAATCCTGCTAAAAATTAGTTAATTGTTAAAATAACACTTAATATTGGGTTTCCTTTTTAACCTTTTAATTATGATGAAGCGTGTATCTGTCTTTTTTGCCTTCATGTTATTTTGCGTGGCGGCGCTGGCGCAAAAGCAAATGATCCCGAACCCGATAACAGGAGGATACTTTGCCGACCCAACCATAGTTAAAGATAAAGGCCATTATTTCATTTACGCTACCATTGATCCCTGGGGTGCTAAAGAGTTGGCTGTACTGGAAACAACCGACTTTGTTAAATTTACACGTCATCATATCAACTGGCCTACAAAAGAAGCTTGTACCAGTCCCACTTCGCTTGATGAAATGGTTTGGGCACCATCGGTAGTAAAAGGGAAAGACAATAAGTTTTACATGTATGTAGCCGTAGGCGGCGAGATTTGGGGAGGTGTAGGTAACACACCGCTCGGTCCCTGGAAAAACCTGAAGAAAGATAACACCCCAATGGTGAAATCAACAGACTATCCAAATGTGCATAACATCGATCCGGATTGTTTTATTGACAGTGATGGCAGCATCTATCTTTACTGGGGTTCGGGCTATAAGTGGATCAACGGACATTGTATGGCTGTAAAGCTGAAGGATGATATGGTTTCGTTTGATGGAGCCCCTAAGGATATTACCACACCTCATTTTTTTGAAGGCGCGCATTTGGTGAAACGTAATAAAACCTATTACCTTATGTTTTCGGAAGGTAAAGCTATTGATGCCAGTTATCAGGTTGGTTATGCTAAAGGAAACAGTCCGCTGGGCCCGTTTCAGGAGGATGAACACCGGGTTATACTCAGCACTTCTGCTGATAGTACTGTGATTGGGCCCGGTCATCACACCACCTTTGTTGAAAAAGGGCAGCGCTATATTTTATATCACCGCATTTTTCCTCAAAAGGAATCTTTTGTATTAAGGCAGCTTTGCCTGGATAGTTTGAATTTTGATTCAAACGGAAATATCAAAAAGGTGAGTACTAAAGGTGTTCAAAAGTTTAACTAAACCAGATAGAAATTTATGCGCTACGGCTTCGTTCTCACAGCTTTGCTATTGTTTTGTTTTGCAGCTAACGCTCAAAATAAACCTAAGAAGATAAGCCCCGACCTTTTTGGGATCTTTTTTGAAGATTTAAGCTATGCAGCTGATGGTGGCCTTTATGCCGAACTGATTCAAAACCGCTCATTTGAATACAGTCCGGCCGATAACCGGGACTGGAACTCACTGACCGCCTGGAAATACCAGACCGATGGTTTTGGTTATGGAATTATTTCTGTAGAAACGGCTGCTCCAATCCATCCCAATAACCCACACTATATTTTACTCGATATTCAGGATGAAGGACAAAAAGGCGTAGGACTTGAAAATTCGGGCTTTGACGGCATACCTGTAAAGGCCGGTAAAAACTATGATTTTTCGGTTTTTTTGAACGTGATATCCGGTGAATCATTACCGGTAAAAGTTGCGCTTGTGGATAAGAATGGAAAGGAGTTGGGTTCATCGTCATTTACAGCGGCAGATAAAGGCTGGAAAAAATATGCAGAGCAGATCCATGTGAATTTTGATAATGACAGCGCCAAACTGGTACTGTTAATTAAAGCGAAAGGAAAAGTTGGGGTTGATATGGTGTCCTTATTCCCTGAAGAAACTTTTAAAAACCATAAAAATGGGTTACGGGCCGATCTGGCACAGGTTATTGCCGATATAAAGCCGAAGTTTATGCGTTTCCCCGGCGGTTGTCTTACTCATGGAGATGGCGTTGCCAACATTTATCGCTGGAAAAATACTATCGGTCCGGTTGAGCAGCGGGTTGAACAGCGCAACATCTGGAATTACCATCAATCGGTAGGGTTGGGGTACTTTGAATATTTTCAGTTCTGTGAGGATATTGGCGCTAAGCCGGTGCCGGTACTTGCGGCAGGCGTGAGTTGCCAAAATTCGGGTGGTACCTGGAAAATAGGCTCGACAGGGCAAAAGGGTATCCCGATGGATGAAATGAAAGCTTATGTACAAGATGTGCTTGACCTGATTGAGTATGCCAACGGGCCTGCCACATCTACCTGGGGCGCTAAACGCGCCGCGGCGGGGCACCCAGCTCCATTCAATTTAGAATATCTTGGTATAGGTAATGAAGATAAGATCACCGGTGTATTTGAAGAACGTTTCCGGATGATCTATGACGCGGTTCACAAGGCTCATCCCGAAATTAAGATCATTGGCACAGTAGGCCCAAGCCCCAACGGCGAAGACTTTGAGAAAGGCTGGAAGCTGGCCGATCAACTGTCAGTTGGTATTGTTGACGAGCATTACTACGAAAAACCGCAATGGTTTTTGAAAAATACTACCCGCTATGATAGCTACAACAGGCGAAGGTCAAAAGTTTACATTGGTGAATATGCTTCATGGGGCAATACGCTTTATAACGCCCTGGCCGAGGCTGTATACATGACCCATTTAGAACGTAATGGAGATGTGGTAAGGATGGCATCATATGCGCCGCTAATAGCGAGAATTGGTCATACATCATGGAATCCCAACCTGATATATTTTAATGGCACAAAGGTTTTCCCAACAGTAAACTACTATGTTCAGCAGCAGTTTGCCGCTAACGCCGGCGATGTGTATTTGCCGGGTATGGTAAAGCTAAAAGGCGAAAAGACTACGCTTGATACTACTGCCGGAACTTCAGTGGTAAAAGATAGCGCTACCGGTGATATTATCCTAAAGATAGCCAATGCTGGTACTACTCAAATTTCGGGGCAGGCTGATCTTTCTGCAATTGGTAAGTTACCTGAATCCGCCACGCTTACTGTCATTTCCGATAACCCGGAGGTGAAAAATGGCGCGGATAATCCTCAGGCTGTTCTTCCTCAATCATCAACCGTAAAATTGCAGAAGAAATGGGCTTTCACGGTGCCTGCTCATTCATTGACGGTTGTCAGGATAAGTGCCGGAACAGTAGGAAAGCAGAAATAATCATCTAAAAAATCCAACCAATACATACATGAAAAAAATAGTTTTACTGGGCGTTTTATTTAGCTTTTATACGGCAGTCATCGCGCAGCCGCAGCAAAAATTCAGTGCCTATCTCTTTACTTATTTCACAGGTAATAAAAGCGGCGAAGCCATTCGTTTTGCTTTGAGCAATGATGGTTATCACTTTCGCGCGTTGAATAATAACCGCCCTGTTTTAAATTCGGCCGATATCAGCGTTACAGGCGGCGTACGCGATCCGCATATTATGCGCGCTGCTGATGGGAAAACTTTTTACATGGTGGCTACCGATATGAACACCGAAAAATACGGTTGGGGCCCAGACTATTCGATGGTGTTATTAAAATCAACCGACCTGGTGCACTGGTCGTCAAAATCAATTGATATCACTAAAACCTATGAAAAATTTGCCGGGGTAAACAGGGTATGGGCTCCGCAAACTATTTATGATCCCCAGGTAAAAAAGTATATGATCTACTGGTCTATGCGTTTTGGGAACGAGGCTGATAAAATTTATTACGCTTATGCCAATAAGGATTTTACAGGTTTGGAAACCGAGCCTAAACAGCTTTTTTTCAAGCCCGATGGCGGTGCTTGTATCGATGGTGATATTGTTTATAAAGACAAGAAATATTACCTGTTTTTCAAAACCGAGGGATCTGGTGCCGGTATAAAAATAGCGGTGTCGGATAAACTGACATCCGGATATGTATTGCGCGATAAATATGTACAACAAACCAAAGACCCGGTAGAAGGCGCCGGTACATTCAAGCTAAACAACGGTACCGGCTACATTTTGATGTACGATATGTACACGCAGGGCAAATACCAATTTACCCGCACCACAGATCTGGAAAACTTTAAACTGATTGACGACGAGGTTTCCATGAATTTCCACCCTCGTCACGGTACCGTAATGCCAATTACTGCAAAAGAAGCCGCTGCCCTAACCGCTAAATGGGAAACCGCCGAAGATGTGATGCTCTCGGCTGTTAACAAGCAGATAAAAACTATCAATATCGTGGTTGATTCTGCAAATCACAAGGTTCATCTGCCAGTGAAACCTGGTACTGACCTGAAATCGTTTGATCCGCAGTTTATCCTATTCCCCGGCGTTACTGTTAGTCCGGCAAAGCCGCAGGATTTTACTAAAAGCCCGGTTAAATATTCGGTAACTATAGCCGGTAAAAAGGCGCAGGTTTTTGAAGTTACCGCTCAGGAGCTGCATAACACCGCTATAGCCGGTTACTATGCTGACCCGGAGATATTATATGCCGAGAAAACAGGTAAGTTTTACATCTACCCAACCAGCGATGGTTTCGATGGCTGGTCAGGTACTTATTTCAAGGCTTTTTCTTCGGATGATATGGTTAACTGGAAAGATGAAGGTAAGATCCTTGATTTGCCAAAAGATGTAAGCTGGGCAAAAAAGAATGCATGGGCACCTTGCATCATCGAGAAAAAGATTGGCGGCGAGTATAAATATTTCTACTATTTCGCTGCCGCGCAAAAGATAGGTGTAGCTGTCGCGAATGATCCTATAGGTCCGTTCACCGATTCTGGCAAACCATTATTAGCTCAACTGCCCGAAGGCGTTAAAGGCGGCCAGCAAATTGATGCCGATGTGTTTTCAGATCCGCAAACCGGCAAAAATTACTTGTATTGGGGTAATGGCTATATGGCCGTGGCCGAATTAAATGACGATATGATTTCGTTAAAGCCTGGTACTACCAAAATCCTGACACCATATTCGCATTATAACGAGGGGACTTATGTATTTTATCGTAAGGGCACTTACTACTTTATGTGGTCAGAAAATGATACCCGTAGTCCGGATTACAGCGTACATTATGGCACTGCTAAATCGCCTTATGGCCCAATCGAAATTCCAGAAAACAACATCGTGATCACTAAAGATGCTGCTAATGGCATTTACGGTACCGGCCACAATTCGGTGATACAAATACCGGGGACGGATGAATGGTATATCGTTTACCATCGCTTTAATTATCCTAAAGGGATCACCATGGGCGATGCTGCCGGGTATAACCGCGAGGTATGCATCGATAAAATGGAGTTTGACGATAAAGGAATGATTAAACAGGTGATACCAACACACGAAGGTATTCAGCCAGTGCATGTAAAAAAATAAGCCGACAAATTTACTGTAGCGTAAATAATTAACCGGCCCGGAGATGATCACTTCGGGCCGGTTTGGTTTTGTAAAATATCAAAAAGTGCAAATAATAGTAAGTTTTGGTACATAGCTTATTCGTAATTTTATAAAATCGCTATCGTTTTGGTCAAAACTCAAGGCTGACCAAATGAGCCGTTAACCAATGTAAACCTGTACTGATGTTGAAGAATTATTTCAAATATCTTAACGTAAGTGAGCTTGAAGAGCGATGGGGGATTTATGTAACTACGGTAGGCTATTCCAAAATTGAGCCTAATGATAATTACCCTAACCAGGTACATCCCGAAAGCCATCAACTTACCTGGAACCGTGGCCGCATACTTAACGATTATTATATCGTATTCATTTCAAGAGGCAAAGGTGTTTATGGTTCAGCGCTTACCAAGCCGGCTGAAGTTGTTGAAGGTACTTGCTTTTTCCTGTATCCGGGAGTATGGCACCGGTATAAACCCGATCCCGGATCGGGCTGGGAGGAGTTTTGGGTGGGCTTCAATGGTTTTTATGTGGAGCAGCTGATGAGCAACGGCTTTTTCGACCGGAAGAACCCGCTTGTTCCTTCCTGCCTGAATAAAGATATCCTGGCGCTGTTTCATAATTTGGTTGAAAGTGTGCGTTCATCATTACCGGGCTATCCTCAGCAAATATCAGCCATGACCTTACAATTGTTAGGCTTGATCAGCAATATCATTCAGCACCATGAATACAATGATGATCCGGTAGGTAAACTCATTTCAAAGGCGAGGTTCATCATACAGGAATCGTTTGAGGATACGTTGGATATGGAAGAACTGGCAAAGGCCTTGCCTATGGGGTATTCCTCATTTCGCAAAGCTTTCCGGCGTATAACAGGCGTTTCTCCGAACCAATACCATCTTAACATCAGGCTGGAACGCGCAAAAAGCCTCCTGTTAACCACTGTATTAAACACCAGCGAAATAGCCGACCAAACCGGCTTTGAATCGGTGTTTTATTTTTCGCGCTTGTTTAAAAAGAAGAACGGCGTTTCGCCAACGGAATTCCGCAAAAACGCTCAGGCAGTACAATAGCGTTTTCGGAGCAGATCTTTCATAAAGCAATTAATGCCGAATTGATCGGCAACCGGTTTGTTACTGAATGGGATGGATGGCATGTAGGGTTGTGGGCCAAACTCGGTTGTTATAGGCAGTATTGGCGTACCTATCAGTTTATTGTGCGCTATTATCTTGTCCCACCAACGCAGGAAATGATCAAGTGCGTATTGCCATTCGGGTGCTGCCGGATCAGGCACCTGTGGCCCTTCTTCAAAACCCACTCTTGAATGAATATGACGGCTGCGTTTTATAGCCTCATCCATTATCCCGCCAAAGTTTTGCAGCATGCTTTCGGTAACGCATACCCAATGCGAAAAATCGGCAGTGATGGCAAACTCATCCTGCAAGCTAAATAACTCGGCTGTCATTTGTGGTGAGTAGCCCGACCGGCCACGATGAGTTTCGTGTGCTACAGTGATGCCTGTTTTAGCAGTGAATTCCTGTGCCGCGTTGATCAGGTCGAGGTTTTCCCGGATAGAGAAATAATCACGGCCTGTATGCGAATTGACCAGGATCGGGCCAGGCTCAGCGCATTGGTACAGGTTTTTGATAAATGATTCCTTGAATTTTTTGAATGTACCGCCTTCGGCCTCGTGCTGATGCGTTACAATAGCCATTTGGTGCTGTTGCAGATAATCATACAATGCCCGTTGATCGGTCTTGTCGGCCGGGATCCAGGTGTCAATGCCATCATAGCCCGCAATCCTGATCTTGTCGAGAAAAGTTTTCAGCGGCAAATGTTCATGCCCCCACAGGGGGCTGAGGATCTTAATTTGCATGGCTGATACTGATGTTTTCAGAAGCTGCTGAAGCGATGCGGTTAAAAGAAAGTTCTCCTTTGGCATCGCTTTTTTTCTTCCCTATGATCTTTCCAGCTATAGCCACAGTATAATTTTCGTTGGATTTTAGTTTGCTAACGCGATAGGTGAGTGGTGTTGTCGAAGCAGCACCTTTGCTTTGTACCCATTCTATTTTGCCATCGCTCCAATTGTTAATTTTAATTGTTAGCGATTGGGTTGAGGTTACCGTTAGAGCCGCCTTGTCTTCATTTCCATTAAAATAAGATAACAGATTTGCTGTGGCGTTAAAACCAAAACTTTTAGGACTTGTCACCTTAAACTTATTGTTTGATACGGTATAACTATCATTATCAAGCCCGATGGTTAAACGCTGTCCCTGGTAATTATATTTAAGCTCGGTGCCGGCCAGCTCGGGTGTAATATGTGGATCAAGATAAAAGCGGTTATAAAGCGGGTTTATACCGTAAATGGCCTGGTATAAACCTACTATGCTTAAACTATTACCCGATAAAATATCATCGCCCCGGCCATCCTGTTTTTGGCGACCGTAGCGCTGGTACGCGAGGCCATCTTTACTATACTGCTCCAATACGTTTTTTACATATTTAACCGCCAGCGTTGGATCATAACTTGCATAAGCTGCAACGGCCACCGATCCCCAGGATAAAAACAAGTCGCCATTTTCGTATTCAGGGAAGGGGAACTGATATTCTTTTCCCTCGGCAGGTTCATACGAGGTCATAGCTAAAGGCCAGAAAAACAGTTTTTCCCGTTGCATCTGCGCTTCTATATTGTCCAAAATCAATTTAGTACGGTTTTTATCACCGCAGATGCCGTAAGCTATCGCCATGAAATTAACCGGGGTAACCATATTGCGGCCGTGGATGCTGTTGTCCTTGTCGCGCCAGTGCACGTAGCATTGTTTTTCCTCGTCCCATAAGCCGCCCTCGCTTGTAGGTTTATTAAAGCTCGCTTTAAGTTTGGCAGCAAAGTTTTCATAGTAGGTGGCTTTTTCTGGGTTGTTAAGTTGGCGCTCCACAACTGCCCATTCCACAAGCGCGTGGTATAGTTTGGCGTTCACAAAAGCATTCTCATACGATGCCCAGATGATGTCTATCCAGTCGCTGCTTTTCTTTTGATTTTGCGAATCGGTCATCATTTCAACCAAACCATTGTTGTTGCCGTCACGCTTCATGATCCAGGCCAGGGCTTTTTCACAGGATGCCTGATGCGTTTTAACCCATGCTTTATCTCCGGTCATGTTATAAAGCTCGGCTACGTTGGTTACAATGTCCGGGTTGGAGTCCATCAAAATTCCCCATTGGGCTTCATAAAAGCCATCTTTATTAAACTGGCCCGGAGCAGCATCCTCATTGGTATAAGCCCAGCGCGAATAAACCCTTCCATCGGGTTGGATGGCATGATCGCGGTAAAAATCCAGACAGCTTTCATAGCCCTTCAGATAGGCCGGATCGTTAATGCCCAGTCCTAACTGCCCGATATATTGTTCATGCAGGCATATCGGCCCGTAAGGCGTAGCCCAGCTGTTGCCACCAAAGTGCAGGGAATCAATAACGCCAATGCGGGCAATGGTACCTAAAACAGCGTTAACCTGCGCGCCATTTAATCCTGCCAGTTTACCACGGCCATACTTATCGTTATAATCAAAATAGCTGAAGGTTATGCTCTGGCTGTTTTTAAGGGCCGGTGCCTGAAATGGTGCCCATACATCGGTTCGTTTCCGGAGAAATAACCGGCGATTGGTGCCGCTGTCTGATTTGGGGATCATCTGTTTATCCGAAACCGTTACGGAATAAGCAAGTTTATCATCATTAGTACGGGTATATTTCATGGCAACCGCTTTACCCGGAGCATTAACAGTAATGTTTAGCCCATTGCCAGTTTTGCTGTTCCAGAAATTGGTTGAGCGGGTATGAACGCCATAAGTACATAGTTTTTCATTAAACAAATAAAACCAGGCCAGGCCGCCATAACCCTGATAAGCACCCTCCCAGGTATTGATATTATCAAAGTTTATAACAGGCATAGCCGCCTCCTCAATTTTGGCTGCTTTGGAAAAAGTCCGCTCTACCTGCCACGTAATATCGCTGCCTTTTTTTGTAAAAATCCAGTTTTCGGTAATGGTTAAATCTTTATCACCATACCTGATGCCGTTGAGCGTTGTCTTTCCTGCCGATTGCTGCAGCGCCGGCTTTGCGTTTAAATGCAGGCTCGAATAAACTTTTCCATCCACCTTAACGGATGTAAAAACACCATCAGCATTGCTTACCACCTTTTGCTCGTTTACACTCAGCGATGTGATTTGCGCTTTACCACCATAAGCAAGCGTTATGGCAATTTTAGGCGTGCCTATGGAAATGCTTTTATCGTCGGCAATGGTATTGGCTTTACTGCCTGTAGCTGAGATAAGCAAAAGCAGCATTAGTAGCAATGAGGTGATGGATTTGTTGGTGGACATAGGTGGCTTATGTGGTAAAAACTGGATATGTGGCTTTAATTGGCTAAGTTACTTTGTGCGGCTATATATCAAAGGGTTGAGCCTGTCGTTATTTAACAAGTCACCCACTTTTATGTTGGCAACATCCGCGTCGCTTATAATATTTTGTATGCCGTTGTAGGTATTGCCGTCGGGCATGTATGCGCAGGTCATGGCGCGCCGGTATCCGGGTGTCATATTAGCGTGCGCGCCGTGTATGGTAAGACCGTTATGAAACGAGCAGCTACCCGCTTTCATGGGCGCAGCTACAGATTTACTTCCTTTAAACTCCGGGTAGGTGGTGAAAATAGCGCCCATGTTTTTGCCTATGCCCGGGTTTTCAAATGTAGTTGTATGATAAGAGCCCGGAATGAAGAACAGGCAGCCGTTTTCGTAAGTAGCATCATCCAAAGCCACCCAAATAGATAAAGCCCGGCGGTCGCTGAATGACCAGTAGGGGGTATCCAAATGCCATGATGTAGGGTTGGCCCATGGCTTTTTGATCAGGGCCTGATCATGCCAGATCCTGATACCATCAACATCGGCCAGTTGGGCGGCCATTTTACCAAGACGCTCATCAAGCATGATCTGTTTTATGCCTTCGTTATCCTGCCACAGGTTTATCAGCTGATCAAATACATTATCATAATAGGCTTTATCGGCATCATCGCCTTTGCCATATACTTCTTTTCTGTCGGGCATTTTATTGCCGTTTCTTTTGGCAACGGCGGCATCCAATGCCTCCCGCCAAAAGGCGAGTTCATCGGCACTTAAAAAATCTTCAATCACCAGGAAACCGTCATGGCGGTATTGCGCAACTTGTTGTTGCGAAAGCTCATTTTTCATTTAGGTCTTGTATTTTATGGTTTACGGTTTCAAAAGTATTTCAAATGAAAATTTGACAGTTAGCACAAGAGCGCCTATTTTTTGTACTTTTTGATATATCGCTTTTACTTTTCGGTCTGCCAAAAAATACCAGTAAAAAATATCAAAAAGTACAAATTAAAGTGCGGAATGTGTATTTCGATTTTTGATCTATGAAATACTTTTGATGTTACAATTATAAGCCAACCAGCCAGATACGAATTTTGATAACTATTCTGTAAGTGGTTGCCATCATCTTTAACCACCCTGCTCTATGAAAGTAAACATTATTGACCGGGTACAGACTGTTACAGACAAGCAAAATTTCGCCTGTTTGGTAAAACGTTTTATACCCAAAGTCTTCACCCAATCGCAAAGTCCTTAGCGGCCTGCCGATTATTCGTTTTCTTAATTCAAAACTCCTGAAGCATTAAATAACAATTGCTTTAGGCGAAAAAAAAGCTAATTCAAACTGGCCTGGCTTTGCTATGCCTTATTCCATCCATCATTAACCAATCCATGTAAATTTTATGAAAAGAAAAATTCTACTTTTTGACCCCTGGAAGCATATGCTGGCCGTCATCATCGGTCTGCTGATGTACCTTCCGTTCAATGCCGGTGCGCAGGTAGCAGTAACCGGTACTGTAAAAGATTCCCTTAGCTCCGAGCCGGTAGTTGGTGTTTCCGTTATGTTAAAAGGCACTTCAACCGGTGCGCAGACAGATGTTAACGGAAAATTCAGAATCAACGCGCCGGTTGGCGGCGTATTGATATTTAGGTATATCGGCTACAAAGAGCAACAATTAACCGTTCCGGCGGGTGCTGTTTTAGATGTACGCATGGCGTCCATTTCGCAAGGACTAAAGGAAGTTGTTGTAGTGAGCTACGGTACCCAGGCCCGGCGCGAAATTACCGGCGCTGTTAGCTCGATCAATACAAAAGAGGTAAAGGATATGCCGGTAGCCAATATCGGGCAGAAACTGCAGGGTAAGCTTGCCGGCGTACAGATTAACCAAAACTCCGGAACGCCGGGTGCTGAAATGACCTTCAGGATCAGGGGGGCGGCATCCATTAACGCCGGTAATAACCCGCTCATCGTTATCGACGGTTTCCCGTCGCAAAGCGGCTTGCAAACTTTAAGCCCTGATGAGATCGAATCTATCTCCGTTTTGAAAGATGCTTCCGCTTCGTCGCTATATGGCTCACGTGCTGCTAACGGCGTTGTTTTGGTAACAACCAAGCAGGGTAAAGCCGGTATTAAAACGCTTGATTTCAGCGCTTACACCGGCGTACAATCGGTACCAGATCGTGGTAAACCTGATTTGATGAACGCGCAGGAATTTGCTCAATTCAAAAAGGAGTTTTATGAGGATAAAGCCCGCTATGAAGGTTATACCGGCGGCGTGCCATCTGTATATCAAAACCCTGAACAATATGCAGGAAACGCGGGCACCAACTGGTTTGATGTGTTGCTGCGCAATGCGGTATCGCAAAATTATAACCTCGCTTTCAGTTCGGGTACCAAAGATTTGAAAACCGCGGTAAACTTAAACTATAACAAGCAGGAGGGGGTAATGCTCAACTCCTATGATGAGCGCTTTACGGCAAGATCAAACAATATCTACAACGCATCGGACAGGCTTACGCTTGGCGTCAATCTGGAGTTATCTTATGGTAACAACCAGGTAGTGCCGGGGTTAGATAACGGGCGTAATATCATTGAAAATGCCTTTTTAATGGATCCAACGGTTAAATACAAAAATGCCGACGGCAGCTACCCGGTGTCGTTCTCTCAACCGGGCATGTTCCCAAATCCTAACTATTATTTGGTGTTAACGCAAATCACCAATAAAACAAAGGCTGCAAGGGTACTGGCTAATGGTTTTGCTGAAGTTAAATTGATAGATGGCCTTAAATTCAAAACTACCATCAACGTTAATACCGATAATACGGTTAACCGCCAGTTTACACCTTCAACAGCGCAGGGCGGTTTAGGCAGCGCACCACCACAACCAGCAAGCGGTAGTTACAATACCAGCAATTTTTTAACCTGGCTTAGCGAAAATACCTTAAACTACCAGAAGGCATTTAACAAACATCATATTGATTTCCTGGCTGGTTACAGTTACCAAAAATACTCTACAGAAAACAGTTCTATTGCTGCCAGCCAGTTTCCGGATGATAACATTCAATGGATAAACGCTGCTACTACCCGTATTGGTAACGCGGATGCCAGCCAGTCGGCATTGATTTCACTTTTTGGTAGATTGAACTATAACTTCGACAGTAAATACCTGATCTCGTTAAACTTCAGGCGGGACGGTTCATCTCGCTTTGGCGCTAACACCAAATACGGAAATTTCCCTTCAGGCTCAGTTGGCTGGGTTGCTTCGGAGGAGGATTTCTTAAAGAAGGTTAAACCTATCAGTTTCCTTAAATTCAGGGTGAGTGCCGGTAAAACAGGTAACTATAACATTGGCGATTACAGCTATTTAGCCAATGTAAACAGCAATAACTATGTTTTTGGCAACAGCGTAACACCCGGTAAAGCGCTGAACGGTATAGGTAACAACAACCTTACCTGGGAAACTACCGTTAGTTACGATGCCGGTTTGGATTTGGAGCTTTTTAATAGCCGCATTGCCTTTACTTATGACTATTATTGGAAGAAGACCGACGGTCTGTTGTATGGCATCGATATCCCAGTACAATCGGGCTTCTCAACTATTACATCAAACATAGGCCGGTTTGATTTCTGGGGACATGAGTTTACCATTAACTCAAAAAACCTGGTTGGCGATTTTAAATGGAATACCGGCTTCAACATCTCGTTCGACAGGAATTTGGTGAAGAAGTTAGGAACTAACGACGCGCCGATTGGCGGCTATGGCGAATACTGGGACGATAACCGGACTGCTGTTGGCCACCCGATAGGTTTGTTTTATGGCTATATTAATACAGGCGTGTACATGACACAGCAGGAGTTTGATACCCAGCCGCACGATGCCACAGCCATGGTTGGTACCGCCCGTTTTAAAGATGTAAGCGGTCCGGATGGTAAGCCGGACGGGAAGATTGACAGCTACGACCGTACTTTTATCGGTAACCCGAACCCTACATTTACATATGGTATCACCAACAGCTTTAGTTATAAAAACGTTGATCTGAGCATTGTTATGGCCGGTTCGGTTGGCAATGATATCGCGGACGATGCTTTTCAATCTACCGAAAACCTCGACGGTGTATTTAACGTGCGTAAAGGTGTGGCAAACCGCTGGAGATCACCAGAAGATCCTGGTGATGGTATCTACCCCCGTACAAGAACCGGTACTACCGAAGACTTCCGTAATTTCACCAGCCGTCAGGTTTTTAAAGCTACTTACCTCGCCGTAAAAAATATCACCTTAGGGTATACTGTTCCGGTTAAAAAGCTCAAGTATTTCAGAAACCTGCGTGCTTACGTGAGTGCGCAAAATGCTTTCATTTTCACCAAATATCCAGGTATGAATCCAGAGGCGGGGCTTGCAGGTTTGAACGGCCTGAACCAGGGACGTGATTTTACAGGATATCCCATTCCGCGGATCCTTTCCGTGGGTTTAAACGCGGGTTTTTAATTGCAAACATTAATAAGACACACAATGAAAAAGATAACCTATATATTACTAACAGCAATGGTTTGCATGGCCTCCTGCAAAAAGGGAACGCTTGACCTTGTACCGCAAACCGCGCTTAGTTCGGCTTCATTTTTTAAAAATGCCGACCAGTTTAACCAGGCACTTACCGGTGCATATACAAACCTTAGGGGAGTGGCCTTTATGGGTATTTACATGGACGAAATGCGTTCGGATAATACCTTCTTCACTTTCTATTCTGCCGATAGGGGAACGTCAACCAGCGCTGAAGCTTATGCCGAGTTTATAGATAATTCTACCTCAAGCCAGGCGCCAAACTCGCCGGGCAACCGATACGGAAATGACTATGAAGGAATAGCTAAGTTAAACACGATTTTGACCAGGCTCGATAAATCTTCTCTTGCACAAACTGATAAAGACAAGATTGGAGGGGAAGCCTTGTTTTTACGCGCCTTTTATTACTATGATCTGGTTCAGCATTTTGGCGGAGTTCCGCTGCAGGTAGAAGAAGTAACGGATGTGAATGGAGCCTTTTTGCCGCGTAATTCGGTAGATGAGGTTTATACCCAGATATTAGCCGACTTGAACAAAGCCATACCGCTTTTACCTGTTGTTAAAGCATTCCCGCAATCGGGTCGTGCTACGCAGGGAGCGGCTAAAATGCTGTTAGGGTATGCATACATGTCAAAACCAAGTCCTGATTATGCCAAGGCCGAAGCCGCGTTATTGGATATAACCAAAATGAGTTACTCGCTTTTGCCTAACTATGCCAATGTTTTCGATCCTACCAACAAGAACAATTCCGAATCAATTTTTGAGGTACAGTACAAGGCAGGGAATGATGGGCAGCAAAGCGATTTTATCTGGCGATTTATTCCTAAAACTACCAACACCGAAGCTATACTTGGTCTACATGGTACTAATGCCCGTGGCAGTCTTGCCAGCGGCGGATGGAATGTACCAACACAGGAAATGGTTGACTCATACGAAAAAGGTGATTTGAGGTTACCTGCCTCAATTGCTGTGGCCGAAGGCACGGTAAATAACGAGGTGTTGACCACAACCGCCGTTAAAAGTCCTGTTGATTATAAACCAACTGCTGGTCTTGGTTATTACTATTTCATCAAAAAGTACCTGCACCCGCCATACCAGGTTGAATACAATACTGATGATAACTGGCCTATATACCGTTACTCGGGCGCATTATTGCTTTTGGCAGAGTGTTTAGTTGCCGAGAATAAAAATGGTGAGGCTTTACCATATTTAAACCAGGTAAGGTTAAGAGCCGGTTTACCTGCCCTTGCTCAGGCCACTAAGCTTAACGTGTCTAATGAAATGCGCCATGAGCTGGCATTTGAAAATCACCGGTGGACAGATCTGATCCGAAATGGTCAGGCTATTGATGCTATCACAGCCAAGGGTGTGCGTTTGAAAGCATTGTACGGATTTTTATTGCCATCTACTTTCCTGATTGATCAGAACAGGTTGATTTACGCTATTCCTTTCCGGGAGATCCAGATCAACAGCAAACTGACTCAAAATCCGGGTTATTGATTTATCCCCATCTAAATGCTATCATAAATCAGCCGTGCGATCATTGTAGATCGCGCGGCTTTTTTATGACTTTAAGCTTAAGAATGTTCCGTTTTTTACAATTCGGATGATTGGCCTGTATCTTATATTTGTGATAATGGTTTTTAAAGAGATTCTTCCGGGCCAAAGGCTGCAGCCGTACATCAAATGCTTCTACTTTTACGAATCTGATTCGGACAGGAGCTATGATGATATCGTGTTCCCAAGCGGCACCATGGAAGTGATCTTTAACCTTGGCGCCGGAAACTGGAAGTCAAAAAAAGGGGATACATTTTATACCACGCCTCCAGTTGAGCTTTGGGGGCAGATCACCAAGCCGCTGGCCATACAATCGGTAGGAAGAAATATCATGCTGGGCTTCCGTTTCTACCCACATTCGGCCGCTTATTTTTTTGACGAAAATGTAGCCGAGTTCAATAATGAAATTGTAGATGCCAGGCAGGTATTCGGCCCTAAATTGCAAACGCTTTATTCAAGGTTATTGGAGACTCCCGATCTGAACGCGAAGGTAGCCATGATTGAGGATTACCTTTGGAGCCGTTTATCTGTAACTGAAAAAAAGCACTCGAAGATCAAATTCATAGGTGACATCATAGGCAATCTTAAAAAGAGCTACAGCGATGATAATATCCTATCTATTTCCAACCGGCATAATATTTCTTCACGGCATTTAAATACCCTTTTTTCGCAGTATACTGGCATACCTCCCAAATTATTTTATAAAATAAATCGCTTTCAACATAGCCTTAACCTCGTAAACGCTGCCGAAGAAAAGCTGACCAATGTAGCTTACAGCGCCGGCTATTTTGATCAGGCCCATTTTATAAAGGAGTTTAAGCTTTTTACAGGACTTACCCCTAATGCCTTTGCCGCGCAGGCATCGCCAATAAACCAGATTTTGGCGGGCAGTTAATACGCTTCCGTTTTATACAATTTTGGGTTGTTAAAGCCATATAGTTTTGCTGATAATAAAAACACAGCAAAATGAAAACAGCAAAAACACCACAGGAAGTGCACGCCGTACTGGCGGCAGCTTTTAACACCAAAAACTTAGATGTAATTATGAATGTGTACGATGCCAACGGCATCATTTTCCCTGAACCCAGAAAAGAAGTATCAGGGCAGTCCCAGTTTGTAGAAGCAGTAAAAAGCATTTGCGCTGTTCCGGGCGTAATGGAAATTAAAACCGTTTACTGTCTACAATCGGGCGATGTAGCCGTAGGCCGATCGGAGTGGAGCATTACAGACAAAGGTAAAACCCAGGTTGCAGCAAAAGGCATCGAACTTATGAAGCAACAACCCGATGGCAGCTGGAAAATTATCATCGATCACGCTTTCGGAGCCGAAGCTAATCTTGTAGCATGATTAAAATTAAGAAAGAACAATGGCCGGTTTATCCGGCCATTGTTCTTTCACCTTTCACCTTTCACCTCAATTTGTTCCGTTTTATACAATTTTCAGAAAAGCAAGCGGGCTAATTTTGAGCATCAATAAAAAATAAGAAAATGAAAAACAGATTTAAAGAATTTTTAGCCCTGCATCATAATACAGAACTTCTGCAAATTGGTAACGTATGGAATGTACAAAGCGCACAGGTTTATGATAAACTGAATTTTAAGGCCATAGGCACATCAAGCGCGGCAGTTGCAGCTACATTAGGTCTTGCCGATGGTGAAGAAATGAGTTTTGATGATTATCTTTTTGTGATCAAACGGATAGCAGCATCGGCATCGGCCATTTTATCAGTTGATCTTGAAGCGGGTTATGGTAACACGCCTGAAGAGATCAGTGACAATATCATCCGTCTGCATAGTATTGGTGTGGCAGGTATTAACATCGAAGATTCGATAGTAATCAACGGTCAGCGCAGCATTGTTGATGCGAATGAATTTGCCGCAAAACTTAAACAGGTTACCGGTTTACTGGCGAAAGCAGGAGTGGAGGTATTTATAAATGTAAGGGGCGATTCATTTTTGCTTGGTTTGCCCAACGCGCTTGAAGGTGCCCTCACCCGCACTAAACTTTACCAGGATACAGGCGTACATGGTTTGTTTTTTCCTTGCATCACACAAATAAGTGATATCGAAAAAATAACCGCCTTATCCAACCTCCCCGTTAGCGTAATGTGTATGCCTAACCTGCCTGATTTTAAAGCGCTGCAGAGCGCCGGTGTAAAACGGATCAGTTCAGGTAATTTTTTAAACAGCATTATTTACCAGGAGCTGGAAAACAAAGTTGAAAAGATAGTCGCCGAAAATAGCTTCGCGAGCCTGTTTAATTAAGGTCTCCAAATTCCAACCATACGTTGTAAGGAGTTAACAAACTTTTTGCAAGGCATAGGGTTATTGTGGATGTAGATTTAATCTGCAAATAAGTTTAGGTTAAAAGTCCCTGCGGCGAGCGTTAGGGACTTTTTATTTATAAAGAATTGATCAATCGATATAAAAAATGCGTTTCCATAAAATGGAGGCGCTTTTTGCTTTAAAGATGGTATTATCGAAGCATATTGGCGCTGCAATTTTTACCCGGTTTAATTCATTTTATTGCAATAATTATATAAAGTCTATGGTTTTAGTAGAATATGTATATATTTGCACCATCAAATCGGTTCTTTGAGTATTTTATTATCAAGAAAGACTGAGGGAAAGGCCCTGTGATGTCTTAGCAACCTGTAAGCCCACTGTTATAAAGGTGCTAATTCCTGTCTGCCCAAATAGGGGTGGAAAAGATAATGTAATAAGCTATTGCCTTGTATTTTCAGGCTATAAGTACAATTCTTTTTCTCCCTTCACTTTTCTTGCTAAAAAATATTACTGAGTTGATATCACAATTTAAAGTGTTTAGCAATGAAGATTAAACTTTTACTTATTACCTGCCTGTTTTCCATAACAGCGCTATTTGCCTCAGCGCAAACAAACGCGGCTGCTGATCCGAACACAGATCGTGGTTACATCGTGAAAACAGGCGATATCGCCCCGGCTGATTTTGAGCTTGTGCTTACCGATGGCACTAAAACATCATTAAAGCAATTACGCGGTAAAGTGGTTATCCTGCAATTTACTGCAAGCTGGTGCAGCGTATGCCGCGAAGAAATGCCTCATCTTGAAAAAGAGATCTGGCAGGCTTATAAAGATAAAGGCCTGGTTTTAATAGGTGTTGACCGCGATGAACCGCTTGAAAAAGTGAAAGGTTTTCACCAGGTCATGAACATCAGCTACCCGCTGGCCCTTGATCCCGGTGCAGATATCTTCGGACGGTTTGCTAACAAAAAAAGTGGCGTCACGCGTAATGTAGTTATTGACCGCGATGGGAAAATTGTTTACCTCACCCGCTTGTACGATAAACAGGAATTTGCATCCATGCTAAAAGCTGTCGACGCTTTGGTGAACAACAAAACAGCATCTATCAACTAAATGAATGACGGCCACCCTGCTGGCTATCGATAAAGAAAGAATCTATCCGTACTTATTTAATACCCGTTTTTATGAAAACAAAAACTAACCCCTTACACAAAAACACCTTCGTCCCGGTAAGCCAATCGGCCTGCAAATCCATCTATCCATATATGCAAAGCATGCGTTGTTGCTGCTAATTCTTTACAGCATGCATGGTATTTAAATACGGACTTGCTGCAGCTTGCCGTAGCTTAATAATACCATCCCCTAATCAATTCTTTACTGTTATAACAGGTTATGAGTTGGGCAATTTATGCCTGCTAACGCGATAGCCATGCTTTTTGTACCGGTAAAGACATCAAAAAATTAATTCTCAATTATTAAATCATGTTAAAAATTTACAAGCTATTTCTGGCAATTTTATTGCCTTTCATTCTCGTCCAGACGGTTGCGGGGCAATCCGTTAAAATAAGCGGTGTGGTAACCGCCAAGTCCGATGGGCTGCCGTTGCCCGGTGTAAGCATATCAGTTAAAGGCACTACAACGGGCGCACAAACCAATGTTGACGGTAAGTTTACCATTAACGCCAAAGTAAACGATGTACTGCGGGTTAGCTATATAGGCTTTACCAGCCAGGACGTTACGGTTACAGGTTCATCAACCTTGAATATAGTTTTGGTTGAAGCGCCAAACTCGCTTAATGAGGTAGTTATAACGGCCCTCAATATCTCAAAAGATAAAAAATCATTGGGTTATGCAGTGCAGGGTTTAAAATCGAAAGATATCTCAGAAGCCAAGGAAACAAACTTTGTAAACGCGCTGGCGGGTAAAATTGCCGGTGTACAGGTTACCAACAGCCAGGGTGATATGGGTTCGTCCCGTATCGTTATCCGTGGAGAAACTTCTATCTCGGGTAATAACCAGCCCTTATTTGTGGTTGACGGTGTTATAGTTGACAACAGCCAGTTTTTAGGAAATAATGGTTCAAGGGATTTTGCCAATGCTATTTCTGATCTTAACTCTGAAGATATCGAATCGGTAAGCGTGCTGAAAGGCCCTAATGCGGCAGCGCTTTACGGTTCACGCGCGGCAGCAGGCGTTATCCTCATCAGGACTAAAACCGGTAAGGGCGCAAAAGGCTTAGGTGTTACCATAAACTCGAACACCAGTTTTTCAAACGTGCAGATCCTGCCTGATTATCAGAACCAATACGGGCAGGGTTCAAATGGCAAATTCAGCTATGTAGATGGTAAGGGCGGCGGCGTTAACGATGGTGTTGACGAAAGCTGGGGCCCTGCATTAGATGGCTCGCTGATTCCGCAGTTTTACTCAAATGGGCAGGCTGTGCCTTTTGTTGCCCATCCTGATAACGTAAAAGACTTTTTTAAAACCGGTGTTACATTGAATAATGGCGTCGCGATAGCAAGCAGCAGCGATAAAAGTGATTTCAGGTTATCATACAACAACCTGCACCAAACCGGTATTGTACCTAATACTTCACAAGGCCGTAATTCTTTCGCTTTAAACTCAAGCTATCGGATCAATAATAAATTAACAGTAAATACTATTGTTGATTATAGCAAAGATGACGCGGATAACCTTCCGGGCGCTTACGGAAAACGCGCAACCAGCACTATGCTACAGTTTACGTGGTTCGGTCGGCAGGTTGATATCAACAGACTTAAAAATTATAAAGATGCTAATGGCAATACCTTTAACTGGAACAACAGTTACTATAGCAACCCATACTGGCTGGCTTATGAAAACACGGTTGGTCAGCATAAAAACCACCTGATAGGTAGCATCGAATTGAATTATAAGATCATTGACGGCCTGTCTGCAAACTTCCGCACCGGAACAGATTATTATAACGACCGCCGCAAGATCAAAGTAGCTTACGGCACCAACGGAACGCCGTTTGGATCATACGAGGAAGATGCTTACAGCGTGAACGAAAATAATACCGAAGCCAGGTTACAATACACTAAAAAGCTGAATAATGATTTCACGCTTGATGTGTTTGGCGGTGGCAACATTGCTGTGAGAACAACCGAGAATAATGATCAGTTGGCTCCGAAACTTGCAGTTGCAGGCCTGTACACACTAAGCAATTCCCGTGATCCATTGGTTTCGACAAACTATTATGGTAAGCTTAAAACCTATAGCTATTTTGGTTCGGCCCAGGTTGGTTTCAGGAATTATGCATTCTTAAACTTTACCGCCCGTAACGATTGGTCTTCATCTTTACCTTCAGATGCATTGTCTTACTTCTATCCATCGGTAAACGGAAGTTTGGTGTTGTCAGAAGCCCTGGATATTAAAAGCGATGTGTTGACTTATGCCAAACTAAGAGGTGGCTGGTCTAAAGTGGGTAAGGCTACTGATCCTTATCAGTTGCTTAATGTTTTCACTTCTTCAACGCTTTTCGGCTCAAACCCGCAGCAAAGCTCACCAACTATCGATCTGAATGATCACCTTAAGCCTGAAACCACTACATCGGCAGAGGCCGGTTTTGAATTAGGCTTTTTCCATGATCGTGTACATTTAGATGTAAGTGGATATAACACCAACAGTACTAACCAGATCCTTACTGTACAGGTAAGTTCATCAACGGGTTATAGCCAAAAAGTAATAAACGGTGGCCGCATCAACAACAAAGGAGTTGAGGTTCAATTGGGTATTACGCCAATTAAATCAAAAGCCTTTACATGGGATATAACCACCAATTACTCGCTAAACCGCAGTAAGGTAGCTTCACTTGACGCTGACGGCCGCCTGCAAAGCGTAGTTTTGGGTACAGATCGTACAGTACAGGTTTTAGCTGCCCTTGGTCAGCCTTACGGCTCACTCTATGGCACTGCTTACACACGTGATGCTTCCGGCAATATCGTAATTGATGCCAATGGCACACCTGTATTTAACACTACCAAACGCTATTTAGGTAAGTTTACCCCTAATTGGTTAGGAAGCATCAATAACAGCTTTACCTACAAAGGCATTAACCTGAGCTTTTTGGTTGACGCGCGTTTCGGCGGATCTATTTACTCAAACACAAACCGTACAGGTACTTATACCGGCGTATTGGCTTCAACTTTGCCGGGCCGTGGCGCTGCTAACGGTGGTTTAAGCTACTACTATCCGGGTAATAACACTTCGGCAGCGGCGGTACAGGTTACCGGTGCGGTTCCTGCAGGTGTAACGGTTTATAACGATGGTATGATATTTAAAGGTGTAAAAGCCGATGGTTCGCCAAACACCACTATCATCCCTGCACAATCCTACTATAAAGGCTTTACTAATATCGATGAAGCGTTTGTTTACGATGCCTCGTATATCAAGCTTCGCGAAGTAAAACTGGGTTATTCTTTACCGGCTAAATGGGTAAATAAAATTGGTTTCCAGGGTGCTACATTTTCGGTAGTTGGCCGTAACCTTTGGATCATCCACAAAAACGCACCGAATATTGATCCGGAAACGGCCTTTAACGCAGGCAACGGCCAGGGACTGGAAGACCTTACCCTACCTACTGTGCGTAACATCGGTTTTAACGTAAACCTTAAATTCTAAAACATCATGAAACTTAAATATATCAGCATATTATCCGCCGCGGTTTTATTATCGGTAACATCGTGCAAAAAGGATCTGTTAAAGATCAACCAAAACCCGAACGGCTCGCAAATAGCACAGCCCGATTACCTGTTGACCGCCGCTACCAAAGCAACGGCCGATACCTATTGGGGCGTAGCCAATAACATGGATGCCAGCTTGCTTTTTGTGCAGTACTGGTCAAAAATTCAATACACTGATCCCGACAGGTATATTTATGCCAGCAGCGCGTTTGAAGAACTCTGGAGTACAGGTTATGCTAAAAGTATTGTAAACCTTAACCAAATCATCAAACTTGCCGATGCCCAGGGTAATACCAACTATAAAGGTGTTGCCTTGATATTACGCTCGTGGACATTCAGTTTATTAACCGAGGCTTACGGCAATATTCCTTATAAACAGGCGGCCAATATCGATCAGTATCTTACCCCTGCTTATGATGCTCAGAAAGATGTTTATTTTGCTTTGCTGGATGACCTGAAAGCTGCTCAGGCTGCACTTGATCCTTCAGGCAAAGCCATAGCAGGCGATGTGATTTACAGCAATAATATTACATCATGGAAAAAGTTCGCCAACTCTTTAAGGCTTCGTATTGCTTTACGCATTGCCGATAGGGAACCTGCCAAAGCTAAACAGGTACTGGATGATATCAAAGCAGAAGGAGGCTCGTATATCAGCTCAAATGCTGAGACCGCGCAGTTGGTTTACCTTGATTCGCCAAACCAAAACCCGGTGAGCAACCTGTTTGATACCCGCGATGACTACCGTATCAGCAAAACTATAGTTGACAAGCTGTTTGCACTCAAAGATCCGCGCTTACCTATTTATGCTGCTCCAACGCAGGATGCTACACCGCAAACCTATGTTGGCTTGCCAAATGGTTTATTAGTGGGGGATGCCAGCAACTATGGCTTTACCAAAACTTCAAAACCGGGCACTTATTTCCGCGCTCCGCATGCCCCGGCTGTTATTTTAAGTTATGCCGAAAGTTTGTTTGACAGGGCAGAGGCAGCCGCCCGTGGTTTTACTACCGAAGATGCTGCATCTTTATATAATCAGGCGGTTACAGCGGCATTGTCGCAATACAGTATTGCTTCTGCGGATATTGCCACTTATGTATCACAGGCGGCTGTTAAATACGATGCATCTAACTATAAAAAATCAATTGGCGAGCAAAAATGGATAGCTCTGTTTGGCCAGGGCCTGGAAGGCTGGACCGAATGGCGCAGGCTTGATTATCCGCAATTGCAACCCGCTGTTGCAGGCACACTGAATGGTAAAATACCGGTAAGGTTTATCTATCCGGGAACCGAGCAATCACTGAACAAAACCAGTTATCAGGCAGCAGTTGCCGCTCAAGGAGCCGATGCGCTTACCACCAAGCTTTGGTTTGATGTGAACTAAACAAAACATAGTTTTATTAAATAAACTTAAAAACGGGTTCCCCCAACGGGAAATCCGTTTTTTTATGGAAAATAAAGCTGAAATTTGCAGCATGATTATCAGGAAGAAAGAGCATTGGTTCAGGATGCTGTTTATCTGGCATGGTTCTGTACTGCCCCGATTGTTGCCCCGCCTGGGTTTATTGTTAGTATTATCGGTAATTATAGTATACCTGCACGGTTCCCTGTTTTCGTTCAAGGTACCTTTAAACCCGGCACCGTTTACCTTATTTGGTTTAGCACTTGCCCTGTTTTTAGGTTTCCGGAACAATGCCAGTTATGACAGGTTTTGGGAAGGTCGAAAATTATGGGGAGCCTTGTTAAATGACACCCGATCACTTGCGAGGCAGGCTTTCTCCACCACGGGCTATCAAACAGCCGACCAGGAACCGCAGGCCTTTGTTAAACTGCTCATTGCTTTAACATACAGCCTTAAGCATCAATTACGAGGCACTGATACCAAAGCTGATCTTGAACAGATGTTACCCGCCGATTTAGCTTTACGAATAGGCAACGCTAAATATAAACCCATTATGCTATTGAGCGAAATGGGGAGCTGGGTACGTATGGTCAAGGCGCAAGGGAAAATCGACTCCATTATACAGGTTTCATTTGAGGAAAGTTTCAATAAGCTGTCAGACATTGTTGGCGGTTGCGAACGGATAGCTTCAACGCCTATTCCGTATAGTTACCGGGTATTGCTGCACCGTACGGTTTATCTTTACTGTTTTATGCTGCCCTTTGGTTTGGTTGATAGCCTGGGCTGGCTTACACCGCTGATTGTGGTGTTTATAGCCTATACCTTTGTAGCCTTTGAGGCAATTGCCGATGAAATTGAAGAACCTTTCGGAACGGAGGCTAACGACCTTGCCTTAAATGCCATGTGCCGGATGATAGAAACCACATTGCTTGAAATAGCCGGGAAACCACTACCGGATAATAGGGAAGTTGAACAAAGAATCATCGACTAAAGCCATCTAACAAAAATAAAATAACAAAAAGCCGGAGATGAGCGTTTCTCATAAATAAGGCAACATCAAATAATAGCGAGTGAAAATAGAAGAAACTGTGATTTTGGTTGATCGCGATGATCAGGAAACAGGTACTATGGAAAAAATGGAGGCGCATATTCAGGGCAAGCTGCACCGTGCGTTTTCTGTTTTTATATTCAATAAAAAAGGCGAGCTGTTATTACAAAAGCGTGCTGACAATAAATATCACTCAGGCGGCAAATGGACAAATACCTGCTGCAGTCACCCAAAGCCCGGCGAAACCAACATTGATGCGGCACACAGAAGGTTACAGGAAGAGATGGGAATGACAAGTGAGCTCAGCTTTGTTTTCTCTTTTATATACTGCACCACCATTCAGGATGATATTATTGAAAACGAGTATGATCATGTTTTCTTTGGTATTACTGATGAATTGCCTGTACCTAATCCCGATGAGGTATCATCATTTAAATACATAACCATGCCCCAGCTGGCAACCGAATTGGAAAATAATCCCGGTGATTATACCCGCTGGCTGGCAATTTGCTTTGATGAGGTGATGACACATTATAAGCAGTTAGCGGTATCCGAGGAGAAATAATCCAACCCCTAAACCACCATACACACATTTTGAAGATATGCGCCGTAGGCGCTACCTATTTGTAGAAAAAGCATAGTAGCAGTCTTTTGCGCCGTAGGTGCTACCCTGAGCAGCAGGCTTTAATCAACACGCCAATTTTCTTATAATCAGGACGAATTGATCTTTTTTTGTAACGGGTATTTTACATGTTGATAATATTATTGTACTTTCAACAATTAATTAAGTAGCTTTAAAATACCAATTATTGTGTAATTACAGCCTGCAACGCGTTCATGAAAAAGGGATCCTTATTTTGTATTGTTCTTTTTTTGATCATTTCTTTGGCTCATGCCCAGTCGCCCATCAAAAACAAGATCCTCAACTATTCTTTAAAAAATGGTCTTTCTTTTGGCATTGTAAACAGCATTACCCAGGATGATAAGGGCTTTATGTGGTTTGCCACCAATGATGGGCTTAACCGTTTTGATGGCACTACCTTTAAGGTTTTTAAATCGCGCGCCGGCGATTCAACCGCCCTGGCCAGTAATTATGTGCAAAAAGTTTTGTGCGATGTGCATGGTAATATCTGGGCGTCATCACGCAACGGCTTAAGCAAACTGGATACCCGTACCGAAAAGTTTGTGCACTATAAATTGAAGCTTAGCAGAGCGGTAAAGAGTGATATCGGCAATATCACCCAAAGTCATGACGGTAACCTGTGGATCACATCTTACAACCTGGGCTTCTCTTACTTTGATATCAAAACCGCCAGCTTCATTAACTACACCCAGATCAACCTACCCCGCTTAGCAAGTAACCGTGTAATTTGTTTGTTTGAAGATTCTAAAGGTTTGTTATGGGTGGGAACACAGGAAGGTAACATTAACATATTCAGGCATAAAGGCGGCCTGATTAGCAAAGCCGATGGTTTAACGCCTCAAATTGCTAATCTGCCCACTACCCGGATCAATGATATTTTTGAAGACCATTTTCATAACATCTGGATAGCTACCGGCAGCGGACTTATTTATTATAATCGCCAGACTAACAAGTTTACCTTGCTGCAAGCCAATCAGCCTGGTATTAAAAGTAAAAGATATATCTCAGTTAATGAAGATAATGATAACCAACTGCTTGTTGGCCTGCAGGATGGGGGACTTTTTAAACTCAATATAGGTTCAAATCCAAACTTTAACACTGCCAATTACTTTTTGCAGCCCGTAACCGGCGATGATGGTTTTTATCTTACCCAACGCTCGGTACAAACGCTTTTTATTGATAAGGATAAGAACGTTTGGGTAGGTACCTACGGCGATGGCATCTACATGATCAGTAGCATTAAAGAAAAGTTTTCGCTGATCACTAAAAAGAAATACGAAACCAGCGGCGAAAGCCCGATAAGGTTTTATGGCATGTGCCAGGACCGCGATGGCTTTTTATGGCTCGGAACCGACGGTGAAGGTCTTTTTAAAACCAGTAGAAACGGCACGCTTATCAAACAATACAAAGCCGATGGACGGGCAGGCAGCATTACAGATAATGCCATTTTATATGGTTATACCGATAGCAACGGAAATGTTTGGTTTGGCACTTATGCTAAAGGCTTACTGCTTTATAACAAAAAAACAGATTCGTTTACCTCATACGCCCATAACGCAAGCGACAGCAAAAGTCTTGGAGGTAACGATGTAAGAGTAATTTATCAGGATAGCCGTAAAAATATCTGGATTGGCACCAATGGCGGCGGTTTAAGCTTATTTGATCCGGTTAGTAAAACCTTCAGCAATTTTACCCCGGCAAACAGTGGGCTCACAGCCTATGATGTGCGGGCCATTACCGAAGATGAACAAGGCAACCTGTGGATAGGTACTTACGGCGGTGGGCTGGATTTTTATGACATCCGGCAAAAAAAGTTCAGCAGGTATTTTACACCAATTGATGAAAGGAATAACCTGCCGGGACAGGTGATATTTTCGCTTTACGTAGATAAATATCGCCGCCTGTGGATAGCTACCGAAGGTGATGGGCTGATAGCTTACGATCTGAAAAAGCGTGTATTCAAGAAGTTTAATGAAACAAACGGCCTTGCCAATAATACGGTTTCTGCGTTTAAAGAAGTGGCTGATGGTACCTTGTGGATGAGCACCAACAAAGGCTTGTCAAATTTAAACCCGGCAACCGGGAAAATCCTAAATTACGACCAGTCCGATGGTTTACAGGCCGGCCAGTTTAACGCCGGCTCTGTTTTGTTTGATGCAGATAACAGCCTCGTTTATTTTGGCGGAACTGAAGGGCTTAACTTTTTTGACCCCGCCAAAGTGAACAAAAGCAATTATCAGCCCAAAGTGATCATAACAGGGCTCCAGATCTTTGGTAAACAGGTTGAGGTTGGTGAGCAGGATAAAAACCGCACCGTGTTAACCCAGGCCATTAACGAAACCCAGCAGATCACGCTGGGGCCGGATCAGTCGGTATTTTCCATTCAGTATGCTTCACTGAATTATACTTATCCGGATAAGGGCGGTTTTGCATATAAACTGGATGGTTTGGATAAAACCTGGAACTACGTTGGCGATCAGCGCCTGGCTACCTATCGTTATCTTGAGCCTGGCGTTTATACATTTAGGGTAAAAGCATCTAACCAGGACGGCTTATGGTTTGATAATTGTGCAACCTTGCAGGTTAAAATTTTGCCGCCATGGTATAAAACATGGTGGGCTTATTTAATTTATATAGCTGCCGCAGGCCTTGTTACTTATTACTACATTTTATACAAAAGCCGCCAAACCAGACTTAAATATGAGGTTAAGGTAGCCCAGCTTTCGGCCGAGAAGGATAAGGAACTTAATGAGCGTAAGCTTTCGTTCTTTACTAATATATCGCATGAGTTCCGCACGCCTTTAACGCTTATCATTAATCCGGTAAAGGATATGCTGTTTGGCAAAAGCGAGGCTACTGATGATGCAGGTAACCTGCACATCATTTACAAAAACGCACGTCGCTTGCTGAGCCTGGTTGATCAATTGTTGCTGTTCAGAAAGGCCGAAAGTGATACCGATAAGCTTAAAATTGTGCGGCTTAACATCGTATCGCTGTGCCATGAGGTGTTTTTATGTTTTAACCACCAGGCGCGCACCAAACATATCCAGTTTGACTTTATAAGCGAAAAGGATACGATAGAGATTTACGCAGATAGGGAGAAGATGGAGATAGCATTGTTTAACCTGATCTCGAATGCCTTGAAATTTACGCCTGATTTTGGCCTGGTAACTTGTACCATAAATGATACCGGTAATGGTATTACTATCAACATTAAAGATAGCGGCTGTGGCATTGCCGAAGGAACAGGCGATGAGTTGTTCGGTAAATTTTATCAGCTGCAAAATTCGGCGCCTTTGGCCGGTGGTTTTGGCATTGGGCTTTACCTGGTTAAGGCCTTTATTGAGCATCATAAAGGAACCATTACTTATACCAGCAAACAGGATCAGGGCACAACATTCCACGTGTCATTATTAAAAGGAAAGGAACACTTTGGTCAGCAGTTTATTTTTGAGGACGTTGCCGAAACTTCGGTGTTCCTGGATGAGCTAATGGAAAATAAAGGCGAATTGGTTACGGTTGAGGCTGAAAACACAGCAGTAGCAGCAAAAAACTCCGAAGCTTTAAGTTCGGACACCAAAACTATGCTGTTGATTGATGATAACCAGCAGATCCGGACTTATCTTAAACAGATCTTTAGCGGCGAATTTGAAATTTTTGAGGCCGACAATGGCACCGATGGCCTGGAGCTGGTGTATCACCTGGTGCCTGATATCGTGATAAGCGATGTAATGATGCAGGGATTAAGCGGTATTGAGGTGTGCAGCCGCATTAAGGAAGATGCTGTTTTGAACCACATTCCGGTGATATTGCTTACCGCCAGTTCTTCACCAGAGATAAAGCTCAAAGGTATTGAGGGCGGTGCCGATGATTACATCAGCAAGCCGTTTGAAAAGGAGATCCTGGTAGCGAGGGTGAATGGTATCCTGAAAAGCCGGAACAACCTTCAGAAGTATTTCTATAATGAGATAACACTTAATAAATCGAACGACCTTAAGATTTCGCAGGAATATAAAGAGTTTCTGGAAAAATGCTTGCAGATAGTTGAGCAGCATTTAACTGATCCTGATTTCAGCATCAAAACCCTTGCTGCCGAAATAGGCATGAGCCACTCCAATTTATACAAACGAATCAAATCAATCTCGGGGCAATCGGCAAACAGTTTTATTCGCTTTATCCGCTTACGTAAAGCCGCGGAGATTTTGCTTACCACCGATAGTACGGTTTATGAAACTGCATACAAGGTTGGCCTAAATGATTTGAAATACTTCAGGGAGCAATTCAATAAGCTGTTTGGCATAAACCCTTCAGACTATATTAAAAAATATCGTAAACCCTTTCACAACAATTATAACGTGAACCGGGATGTGATCAGGGAAAGCTAATCAGAGGCTATGTAATTGTTTACTCTCCCGGTCTGCGCTTTGCTGCATGAGCTGTTTTTGGCTTTTCTATAATAGCGTAAAAGACTAATACGCTTTTTCCTAAAATCCCTTGTTTCCGCCAGGTGGAAGGAAGGGGGGAAACAAAGCGAAGTCAGGGGGGTAAATACGGTGTTATATTTTTGTCCCCCTTGTTGTATTGATTTACCCCCTGTCCAAAAAGCCTCAAAATCACTGTTTTTTTGGGCTTTTTGATGAAATACCCCCTGTCATAATCAGAATTTACCCCTCACTCTTTTTGGCTTTAAAACGCAATTTAGCCCTACCAATAACCAAGGTTTAAACCAAACTTTTGTACTGTGCATGAAAGTTACCAGGAAAAAGGAGGCGGTAGTTAATCAATACCCAATCTGTTTTCCAGTTTTATGCGCTTCGCAGCAGCAAGGTTTTTACCGATTAAAAAACCAATTTTTTAAAACCATATGAAACCAAATTTACTCGAAAAGGATTCTCCTCATTGGAAAAGATCACCCCGCTTTTTCGTCGTTGCGGCCAGCATGGCTGTAGCTTGTTTCGCTACGGTACAAATGCCTGTAATGGCCTTTGCGGGTACTGTTAATGAACAGCGCCTTCCCGATGCCAGGATTACCGGTAAAGTTACCGATGAAAAAGGCGAAACATTACCAGGTGTAAGCGTGGCACTTAAAGGTACATCAACAGGTGTAGTTACCGACATTAATGGTAAATTCAACCTTAACGTACCAAATGCATCATCGGGCACGCTGGTGTTTAGCTATATTGGCTACACATCTCAGGAGGTAGTTCTTAACGGACAAACCACTATTAACGTACAATTAACAGCCGATTCAAAATCATTGAATGAGGTGGTAGTTGTAGGTTACGGCACCCAGAAAAAAGCAACCTTAACAGGTTCAATATCGCAGGTAAAAGGTGCAGAACTGGTAAAAAGTCCTCAGCCCAATTTATCTAACTCAATCGCCGGTCGTTTTTCGGGTGTTATTGTTAACAACCGTAGCGGTGAGCCTGGTTATGATGGTTCAAACATCACTGTGCGTGGTTTGGCTACAACGGGCAGCAATAACGTGCTTATCGTAGTTGATGGTATCCCAGGCCAGATAGGTGGTTTGGAAAGGCTCGACCCTAACGATATCGAAAGCATGTCGGTATTGAAGGATGCGTCGGCAGCTATTTACGGTAACCGTGCAGCAAACGGTGTTATCCTGATCACCACCAAACGTGGTAAAACAGGTAAGCCAACGATCAATTACAGCTTTAACCAGGGCTTTGCTTCGCCAACCCGCCTGCCAAAAATGGCTGATGCAGCAACTTATGCCCAGATCATGAACGAGATCAATCTCGATTCGAACCCGAACGGCGGCCCCAACCAGGCATACACTGCCGATCAGATCCAAAAATTCAAAGACGGATCGGATCCGTTGAACTACCCAAATACTGATTGGGAAAAGCAAACGCTTAAAGGCACTGCGCTGCAAAATCAGCATAGCTTATCAGTAAACGGCGGTTCTGAAGATGTAAAATACTTCGTTTCGCTGGGTACATTGTATCAGGATGGTATTTACAAAAGCGGTGTTACTAAATATCATCAATACAATTTCCGCTCAAACATTGATGCAAATGTTACTAAACGCTTAAAAATAGGATTATCATTATCTGGTCGCCAGGAAGACAGGCAGTTCCCTGTAACCGGTGCAGGCGATCTTTTCCGTTCTGTTTATCGCGCAAAACCTATCGTTGCTGCATATTACCCTAATGGCTTGCCAACAACAGGTATCGAAAACAACAACCCTGCTGTACAGGTAACTGATCTGGGCGGTACCAACAATAATCCTACACAAGTTTTCAACGGTATTTTGAGAGGCAGTTACTCCATTCCGGGTATTGAAGGTCTTTCATTAGATGGTTTCTTCTCGGTAGATAAGTCTAATGCTTTTGATAAAAACTTCAGCAAACCATATAACCTTTACAGTTACAGCGCAGTTACGCAGATTTATTCACCTGTAATTGTTGGCGGTAATAATAACAAGGCAACGCTGTTCGAATCGCAGAATAACCAGTCGCTTATCACTTCAAACATTAAATTGAATTTTGTACGCAAGTTCGGTTTGCATGATATCAACGCGTTTGTTGGTTATGAGCAAAGCAAAAACCATTTGGAGTATTTTGATGCAACACGCTTTAACTACCTATCATCACAATTACCTGAACTTTCACAGGGTGGAGGTGCTGCTACTGATTACCTTAACTCAGGTTATAGCTCAAACTATAACCGCCGAAGCGTAATCAGCCGTGTGGCATATGCTTATGACGAGAAATATTTATTTGAAGGCCAGTTCCGTGCAGATGGTAGCTCAATTTTCCCTCCGGGTAAACAATGGGGTTACTTCCCTTCTGCATCAGTAGGTTGGAGAATCTCAAAAGAAGACTGGTTTAAAAACAGCGTTAACTTTTTTGATGACCTGAAAATCAGGGCTTCTTACGGTTCATTAGGTAACGATAACGTAAATGGTTTCCAATATTTTGACAATTACGTTTTGGTTAACAATGGTTTTGTAGCAACCGACCCGGGAAGTGGTTCAAACACCGCGCAACCTAACGTTAACCTGGTAAAACTTGCCAATCCTAATATCACCTGGGAGGTTGCCAAAAAGCTGGATATTGGTATCAACGCCACTTTCCTGCACAATTTTACTGTTGAGGCTATTTATTTCCAGCAAAAAAGGTCTGATATCCTTACAAACAGAAGCGCTTCTCTTCCGGGATCTTCAGGTATCGTGAACCCATATAATGATGGTTCTTCAACTTATACGCCGTTAGTACCTTCTGAAAATATTGGTAAAGTAGACAGCAAGGGTTTTGAAGCAACTTTAGGTTACAATCATACAGGCCGTGAGTTTAGCTGGGGCGTAAGTGGTAACATAACCTACGCAAAAAGCAAGATCATCTTTATTGATGAAGCCAGCGGTACTTTGAGCTATCAGCGTCAAACAGGTTTGCCATTGGGTACATCATTGCTTTATGATGCTATCGGTATCTTCCGTACCCAGGCCGAACTTGACGCATATCCACACGTAACCGGAGCAAAAGTAGGCGATCTGAAATATCTTGATTACAATAAAGACGGACAAATAACTGCCGACGATCAAACCCGTACCAAATATGGTAACATACCGCAAATCACTTACGGTTTTAGCGTAAATGCCGCATACAAAGGGTTTGACCTATCGGTTCTGTTTGCAGGCCAGGCTCAGGTTAGCCAATATGTATTACCCGAAGCAGGTAGTGTAGGTAACTTTTACAGCAGCTGGGCAGATAACCGGTTTAGCGCTTCAAACACTAATGGTACCTATCCACGTGTAACCGACCGTGCTTCAAACGCTATCAGCGGTGGTTTGTATAATAACACTTTCTGGCTTAATGACGCGTCGTTCCTGAGGTTAAAGAATGTGCAGTTAGGTTACAATTTCAACGCACCATTCCTTTCAAAAATTAAGCTTGGCGGCTTAAGGGTTTATGCAAGCGCGTTTAACCTCTTCACCATCACTAAGGTGAAAGATTATGATCCGGAAGGAACCAGTGGCAGCGGCCAGTTTTACCCGCAGCAAAGAATTATTAACCTGGGTGTTAACGTGAAATTTTAATTAGAAAATAACAATGAAACTACAATATAAAACCCCATTATATGTGATGATATGCGGCGCTATGCTAAGTATCACAGCATGTAAAAAAGATCTGTTGAACGTGCAGGCCACCGACAGGATCTCTACAGTTGCCGTAGAAACAGATACAGCTGTATTTGAGGCATTTATAACAAACCGTTACATAGGTGCAAGGTTACAGGACAAAGAAGGCGATGGATCAAACCCCGGTTTTGGCCGCGGTTTTGAATACAGCATGTGGAGCTCTTTAACCGACGAATCTATTTATAATAACGATGATGCTACCTGGCTTATTCAAAGAGGGCAATTAGCTCCCGAAAACTTAGGTGGTGCTGGCGTACTTTGGGCACGCAGTTACCGTAGCATAAGGGAGTGTAATTATGCTTTGGGTATTTTGCCAAAAATAACAATTAGTGCTCCACGCAAAACACGTTTGGAAGGTGAGCTTAAATTTATCAGGGCTTTCCGTTACCAGGATCTGATCCGTAACTATGGCGGCGTTGTTTTAGTAGGCGATAAGGTATCAGAGCTTACCGATAATTTACAGGACCCATCGTTGTTTAAACGTGCCTCAATAAAAGAGAGTATTGACTACGCCGTTGCTCAGCTTGATGATGCCGCTTCAAAGTTGCCATTAAATAATGATGGCGGCTGGCTTTTAGGCCGTGCCACCAAAGGTGCTGCTTTGGCTTTAAAATCGAGATTGACGCTTTATGCGGCAAGTCCGCTGTATGCCGCCGGCACCTGGGCTGATGCTGTTACCGCTGCGCAGGCTGTTATCAGTTTAAACAAGTATGGTATCTATACAGGAGGCTACGGCAACCTGTTTTTGACCAACGAAACCAATGAAGCCATTTTTGAACGTTTATATACTAAAAACGCTAACCACACCCATCTTGAAATAGCCAACGGACCAAACGGCTATGGTGGCTGGGCCGGTAATTCGCCGCTTCAAAACCTGGTTGATGATTATGAAATGGACAATGGTAAAGCCATTACCGATCCAGCATCAGGCTACGATCCAACACATCCGTATGACCACCGCGATCCAAGGTTTGCCGCTACCGTATTATACAATGGCGCGCTTTATCGTGGGCAAACCGTTGATTCATATATCCCGGGTGGTAAGGACAGTAAAGACGGACCTGATAACTGGAACACTACCAAAACTGGTTATTATCTTAAAAAATTCATGAACGACGCATATCCGTTGCAAAATCCATGGGGCAACGCCGGTTTCCAGCCGTGGATCTATTTCCGCTATGCTGAGATCCTGCTGAACTTTGCTGAGGCGGCTAACGAGGCTTACGGGCCGGATGTGATCCCTTCAGGCTCAAGCTTATCTGCTCGCACGGCTATTAATCTGATCAGATCTCGTCCAAGCGTTAACATGCCGGATTTGGCTGTAGGTATGTCACAATCACAAATGCGTGATGCCGTACGTTACGAACGCCGTGTGGAACTTGCTTTTGAAGAGCATCGCTTTTACGATGTACGCCGCTGGAAAATTGCCGATGTTACCGAAAATAAACCGGCTGGTGGCGTGATTATTACCAAAAACGCTAACGGTAGTTTTGTTTATACCCCTAAGGTGGCTTTGGATGGTCGCATGTTTGCGACTAAGCACTATTGGTTACCTATACCAAGGGCCGAAATTCAGGCATCGGGTAATCAATTACAACAAAACCCAGGTTACTAACAACCAATATTTCCGGGGGAAGATCTTCTTTCTTCCCCCTTTTTTCTCCCCAATTATAACCTCTATAGCAAATTATGAAGAACGCAGGTATTTTATTATTAGCGATGTGTTGTTTGGTGGCCGGGTGTAAAAAGGATATCGTAGCTGTAAAGCAATCATCAACTCCGGATGAAATAAAAACAGGAGATAAGATTGTCACCACAGATTCAACCCCGGCAAGTGCGCTCAAAGGCGTTAACTGGGCAGCCGACGGCGATAATTTTAGCGATGGGATACTGGTATTAAGCGGTTTAACGTCTGCCGATAGTTATGCCACGGTGTCGGCTAAAGCTGACGCCGTTTTATCGGGCATACAAACCAATACAGGGGCCAATACGGTAAGGCTGCCTGTAAATTATTCAACCGTATCACAAACCTGGTGGAATTCATACACCGGTGTTATTGATAAAGCCCTGAGCAAAGGCATGAACGTGATACTGGGTTACTGGGAAGCCAAATCATCTGAAGACGGTAAGATTGACAACACCACCGAGTTTTGGTCGATGTGGCAAACCATAGTTACCAAATACGGCAGCAATGCTCATGTGTACTTTGAAATTTTTAATGAACCGCACGGTTATTCATTAACCGACTGGACAACCATTTGTGCCCAGTGGTTAAGTAGTTATCCATCGGTTCCGCAAGGCAGGATCCTGATTAGCGGTACCTCTTATTCGCAGGATATTACGGGTGTGGGAGCAGATAGCCGTTTCTCGGGCTGTCTTTTATCTATACATGATTATACCTTTTTCAGCAATGGCACACTTACAACGGCGCTACAATGGGAAAACCGCCTGAAAGGCAATATAGGAGCTTACAGCAGCCGCGCGGTGCTTACCGAGTTTGGTATCCCGATGACGGGCGGTAAAAACTACACCGGAGCTATTGGCGGTGACCAGGAAATAGCCTATCTGCAAGGTTTAACCAACCAGGCACGTGCTTACGGAATGGGGGCGGTTTACTGGCCTGGCGTACGTACCGGCGATAGCTATGCTATTCAGCAATTAAACGGAACAGGTACCAGCCTTACCGTTTCAACAACAAATGCGTCGGGCTTAAGCCGCATTAAATATGCATGGGGTGTAGGGGCAGGCGGTACCGATACATTTTATACCGGTGCCTATTACAGGTTCTTAAATGTGAACAGCGGTCAGGCGCTTGATGTTAACGGTGCCTCAACAACCAATGGTGCGGGCATTATTCAATGGCCTCAAAACGGGGGCAATAACCAGCAATGGGTTATTGCAAATAACGGTGGAGGCTACTACAAGATAACTAACCGTAACAGTACACAAGCTCTTGATGTTAACATGAGCTCAACAGCCAACGGCGCGGGCATTATACAATGGCCATGGAATGGTGGCAACAACCAGCAATGGCAGCTTACAGCTACCAGCGATGGCATTTATAAAGTAATTAACCGTAATAGCAGCCTTGCGCTTGATGTTAACGGGGCTTCAACCACAAATGGTGCAGGCATCATTCAGTGGCCATATAGCGGCGCTACTAACCAGCAATGGCAAATAGTGCAACAATAATATTGCAATAAAACAGCACGGTTTAGTGCTGTTTTATTTGTTGATTTAAATGAGATGACAATAAAAACTACCATAAAAAAAGTACTGTTGGCAGCTTCTGTTTTAGGGCTTAATATCCCTTTGGCAAGCAGTCAGACAAAAGAGGTTACCATTGATATCAACCTTTCAAAAACGTATCAAACCATTAGCAATTTTGGCGCTTCTGATGCCTGGTCATGCCAGTTTGTGGGCAACTGGCCGGATGATAAGCGCAACAAAATAGCCGACTTGCTTTTTAGCAGGGAGAACAATACAGATGGTTCGCCAAAAGGGATTGGTTTATCGCTTTGGCGGTTTAATATTGGTGCAGGCAGTACCCAGCAGGGCGAAGGGAGCGGTATCAAAGACGAGTGGCGTCGGGCCGAATCATTTTTAAATAATGATGGAAGTTACAACTGGCAAAACCAGGCTGCGCAGGTTTGGTTTTTGAAAGCCGCCAAACAACGCGGGGTTAAACAGTTTTTAGGTTTTAATAATAGTCCGCCGGTACAATTTACCATCAACGGTAAATCATACGCCAATGGCGGTAAAGTAAATATAGCTCCTGATAAATATGATGCCTATGCAACTTTTTTAGCTAAAGTAATTAAAGGTGTTGAGCAGGTAAGCAAAGTAAAATTTGATTATATAAGCCCGATAAACGAGCCGCAGTGGGATTGGAGCGATGGCGGACAAGAAGGTGCGCCATATAATAACACCGAGATAGCGGGTGTAATAAAGGCTATCGATAAAGAATTTACTAAAAATAAGATAGGTTCAAAGATTTTGGTTGGTGAAGCCGGAAGCATCAACTATTTATTTACCAAAGGCGATAAGCCGGGTAAGGGCAGCCAGATCTCTGATTTTTTCAAACCGGGATCGGCTAATTATATAGGCGACTTGCCGTCGGTGGCCAAAACTATTTCGGCACATAGCTATTTTTCTACTTCGCCAATGGCATCATCGGTAAAAGCCCGTACTGCGCTTGCAGATAGTGTGGCGGCTGTTAACGGACTTAATTTCTGGCAATCGGAATATTGTATTTTGGGCGATAATGCCGGCGAAATTGATGGCAACAAGCGCGATCTTGGTATCAACTCGGCCTTATATTTAGCATCGGTGATCCATACCGATCTTGCTGTAGCTAACGCTTCGGCCTGGCAATGGTGGACATCCATCTCTGCCTATGATTATAAAGATGGTCTTATCTACATAGATAAAAATAAAACAGACGGTAATTTTTATACCAGCAAAATGCTTTGGGCCATGGGTAACTACAGCAGGTTTGTTAATCCCGGCGCTGTGCGGGTTGATGCTGCTGTTTCAACATCTGCAGAGGACAAATCATTATTGGTATCGGCATTTAAAAACGGCAAAAATGTAACAGTAGTTGTGATCAATCCTGGCACTACTGATGTAACCGCTGCAATTAACACCAATGGTGGCAAAGTTCAGCTTACAACATCGTATCTGACATCGCAGATAGATGAGCTTAAACCCGGTAAAATAACCGGTGATAAAAATGTGATACCAGCCCGTTCCGTTGTCACGCTTACAGGTGTCATCAAGTAGCATCTTATTCCTATCATAACATGAAAAATATAAATTATCTGCTTCTTCTTTTAATCGGCATGTTATTGCTTCCCGGCCTGGTAAAGGCGCAGGGTAATGGCAAACCGGCTTTGTTTAATTCGGCCTGGAGTTTCCATAAAGGCGATATCGGTACGGGTATCAGCGGCGCTGCTGCCGAAACGCAATGGAAAACCGTAGACCTGCCGCATGACTGGAGCATTGAAGGTCCTTTCAGCGATGAATGGGCAAGTGCTACCGGTTATTTGCCAGGCGGAATTGGCTGGTATAAAAAAACCTTCAACGGTAATGCCGCCTGGAAAGGGAAGCAGGTTTATGTTTATTTTGATGGGGTATACAAAAACAGCGAGGTATGGATCAATGGGCATTCATTGGGCAAACGCCCGAATGGTTTTATCTCGTTCCAATACGAGTTAAGCAAATATTTAAATTTAAGTGGAAAGAATACGATAGCTGTAAGGGTAGATCATAGCGAATTTGCCGATTCAAGGTGGTACACAGGTTCGGGTATTTATCGTAATGTATACCTGATTGTTAAAGATCCGGTACACATTGCTCCCTGGGATGTGGCTTTTACTACGCCCGATGTTTCGGCAGATAAAGCTACTGTAAAAGTTAAGGTGAGTGTAACCAATAGCAACGCTACAGATGCCGCTGTGCTGGTAAAGGTAAACCTGTTCGACGGAAAAGGAAAATCGGCTGCTGCTCTGCAGAAACAGATAAAAGTAAAACCCGGTGTTCATGATGTTGAGTTTGAGCAGCAGCTTTCATCGCCCCAATTATGGGATACCGAAAAAGCTAACCTTTATAAACTTCAGGTATCACTTAACCGCAATGGCAAATCATTTGATGAAATAACGCAAGCTGTAGGGATCCGCAGTATCCGTTTTGATAAGGATAAAGGCTTCTTTTTAAATGAAAAAAGCACCAAACTTAAAGGCGTTTGTATCCACGACGATGCCGGGGCGCTGGGTGTAGCCGTTCCTGAAGAAGTTTGGGTACGCAGGCTTAAAATATTGAAAGATGCCGGGGTAAACTCGCTCAGGTTAAGCCACAACCCCCACGCAGATTATCTGTACGATTTATGCGATAAGATGGGTTTTTTGGTAATGGACGAAGCCTTTGACGAATGGGAAGTAGGCAAAAATAAATGGGTAGCCGGCTGGAATGTAGGTACTCCATCAAAAAATGGCTACCACGAATATTTCAAGGCATGGGCAGATCGCGACGTTGCAGACATGGTATTACGTTCGCGTAACCATCCTTCAATCATTATGTGGAGTATCGGTAATGAGATTGATTATCCTAATGATCCTTATACCCATGAGGTGTTGAATACCGGCCGTAACCCGCAGATCTACGGTAAAGGTTACCTGCCCGATCATCCTTCGGCAAGCGGCTTAACACCAATAGCTAAGCAGCTGGTTAAAGCTGTAAAAGCTGTTGACACTACACGTCCCGTAACAGCCGCGTTGGCCGGTGTAGTAATGTCAAATGAGGTAGGGTATCCCGAAGCGCTTGACGTTGTGGGCTACAATTACCAGGAATACCGCTATCCAGAAGATCACAAAAAATATCCCAACCGAATTATTTATGGCAGCGAAAACGGTATGGCTCAACAGGCCTGGAATGCCGTTGACAGTAATGAATATATCTCGGCCCAGTACCTGTGGACTGGTATCGACTACCTGGGCGAGGCCGGCAAATGGCCGCAGCGCAGTAATGGTGCCGGTTTGGTTGATTTGGCTGGCTTTAAAAAGCCGGAATATTTCTTCAGGCAAAGTTTATGGTCGGCCAAGCCAATGGTTTACGTAGGTGCGCGTGCCATAACCAGTACCGAGGATAAAGGCATCTGGAGCCATCGCACTGCCGAACCGGTTTGGAACTGGCAGCCGGGCGGCAAAATAAAGGTTGATTGCTTTACTAATTGCCAGGAAGCCGAGTTGTTCCTGAATGGTAAATCGCTTGGGAAACAATCCCGTAGCGCTGCAAAGGGACAGGTACCATCATGGCAGGTTGATTATGAACCCGGCGAATTGGTTGTGAAAGGTTACAACAACGGTATTGAAGTATCAACCAACAGTATCAAAACCGCAGGTGATGCCTGGCAGCTTAAAACCATAGCCGATAATGCCTCATTTAAGGCCAATACAAAAGGCCTGAGCCAGATTGAGGTTTACATTACCGATAAGGATGGCAATCCCGTGTTTAATGCCACTGATGAGGTAACCGTATCCGTAACCGGGCCCGCTAAGTTGCTCGGATTAGAAAGCGGTAGCACCAGCAGTCATGAAAACTATCAGTCTAACCAACGTAAAGCATTACACGGTCGCTTGTTGGCCTATGTGCAAACTACCGGTAAGCCGGGTAAGGTGCAGGTACAAGTAAGGGCGGGTAGCCTTAAGTTATCAACCGTAACATTAACCATAAAGTAATCACCCAAAATCATCGATAAGAATTAAAATTCCTGCATTTTTTCAATATATGAAGCTTATAAAATTATTGTTCCTCTTTGTTATCCTGTTTGCATCCTCAAGATTGCATGCGCAAACTACTAAACACACTTTTGCCCTGGGCGATACTACATTTTTGCTTGATGGTAAGCCTTTGCAAATCATTTCGGGCGAAATGCATTATACCCGTGTTCCGCGCGAGGCCTGGCGTCAGCGGATGAAAATGGCTAAGGCTATGGGGTTAAATACCATTGGCACCTATGTATTCTGGAATGTTCACGAACCACAAAAAGGGCACTATGATTTTACGGGCAACCATGATATAGCCGAGTTTGTGAAGATAGCCAAAGAAGAAGGCCTTTGGGTAATATTACGTCCCAGCCCTTATGTATGTGCCGAATGGGAGTTTGGCGGCTATCCTTACTGGCTCGAGAAAGAGCAAGGCTTGGTAGTACGCAGCAAGGAACCGAAGTATCTGGAGGCTTATAAAAAATACCTTACAGAAGTTGGTAAGCAATTATCTCCGTTATTGGTGAACCATGGCGGCAATATTTTGATGGTACAGATAGAGAACGAGTACGGCTCATACGGTAGTGATAAAGATTATCTGGCGCTTAACCGCAAAATGTTCATTGATGCCGGTTTTGATTGCCAGCTTTATACCTGTGACCCTGAGCCCGCTATTAAAGATGGACATTTACCGGGCCTGTTGCCTGCCATTAATGGAGTTGATGATGTGGCAAAAGTTAAAAGGCTGATTAGCGAGAATTATAATGGCAAAGGCCCTTACTTTATCGCCGAATGGTACCCGGCCTGGTTTGACTGGTGGGGAACCGCACACCATACCATCCCGGCTGATAAATACGTTCCGAAACTTGATTCGGTATTGGCAGCCGGTATTTCTATCAACATGTATATGTTTCATGGCGGTACTACACGTGCTTTCATGAACGGTGCAAACTATAACGATCAGAACCCGTATGAGCCGCAGATCAGCAGCTATGACTATGATGCGCCGCTTGATGAGGCGGGTAATGCTACTGATAAATTTATGAAATTCAGGGCGGTGATCAGTAAACACCTGCCCGCAGGAGTAACCCTGCCCGAAGTTCCGGCGGCTAAACTGGCCATGAGCCTTCCTGCAATTAACTTTACTAAATCAACCAGTTTGTTTGATATATTACCGGCTGCAAAGATCAACAGTACTCCGCTTACTTTCGAAGACCTGAACCAGGCTTATGGTTTTGTATTGTACCGCACAACCCTTAGCGGCGGCAAATCGGGCCTGCTTAAATTGAAAGACCTGCGCGATTATGGTATCGTTTATGTAAATGGCAAACGTGTAGGTATTGTTGACAGGCGCAAATATCAGGATAGCCTGATGGTTACCCTGCCTAAAGGAAAAGTAACGCTGGATATTTTGGTTGAAAACCTTGGTCGTATCAATTTTGGCCCTTATCTGCTTAAAAACAAAAAAGGTATTACAGAGAAAGTACTTTTTGCAGGAACAGAAGTTAAAAACTGGAAAATGTATTCGCTGCCGTTTGATGACATCAATAAAGTGAATACAAGTCCGGCCGTCAAAAAGGTTACGGCCAATAGCGCACCTCAGTTGAAAAAAGCTGTTTTCAAGGTTGATAAATTAGCGGATACCTATCTTGATATGAGTAAGTGGGGTAAAGGTATTGTTTGGATCAATGGGCACAATTTAGGTCGCTACTGGTATTACGGTCCGCAGCAAACCGTTTATGTACCCGTTGAGTGGTTAAAGAAAGGCGACAATGAAATTACTGTACTCGAACTGATCAAACCATCAGAAAATACGTTAAATGCTATTGATCATCCTATTTTGGATGTTTTAGCGAAATAGGTTTGTGAATATTTATTAAGCCAATAAAAAAGGATGTCGTTTCAGAGAGCGACATCCTTTTTTATTTTGATTGAAGACTGAAGCTGAAAGCTTCAGTTATGCCGGGTCACAGGTTACACTGTTGCTAAACCTGCGACAGATGTTTAATTTACAACAAATGTATTGAACGAATCAGCTTCTAAAACCGGGCTGATGGTTTTATTCCCTACTTTGATAGTAACTTGTTTTTCGGTCTCTGTTTCATTCTGCACAACCAGTATAATACTGTTATCCGGGTTTTTAAAAGCAAGCATATTGTTGAATGCGCCACTTGTATTTAACATGGCCGCGCCGGGTTTTACGTAATGGCTCAGGTGTTTAAACAGGTAGTACTCGTGATTAAATTTATAAGTGCGGGCTGTTGTATCAACGCTAACCAATGAATTTTGGTGCCATCCCCAGTGACTGATACCGCCTTCGTTCAGCGAAATATTCCAGTACATATAGGCGTTTGCACCGCTGTTAAAATAGTGCTTCATGAGGTCCCAGGTGTAGCGGCAGTATTTCCAGTCGTTTTGTCCGTCACCACATTCCTGTTCGCTTTGATATAGGGTAAGATTAGGGTAGCGATTGTGAATGCCTGCAATAGCGCCTTTACCTGCCCATTGAAAGCCCATACCCGTTACAAATTTGCTGCTTTCCGGATTGGTTAATACGGTATCGGCCAGTTTTTCATTAGGGCGTTCATCGGTGCCGAAAAATACTTTTACGCCCCTTTGCTGCATTTGCAGACCAAGATAGCTTACAAACTTCGCCAGGCCGTGAGCAGTCCAGGTGCAGCTTGGGAAGATCTGGGCTGAGTTAAATTCATTTTGAGGCATTACCATGCCAATGCTGATTCCCCGCTTTTTATACGCGTCAATAAACTTGCCGAAGTAATTGGCATAGGTGGTGAAATATTTATCATCCTGTACAAACATATCGGTACCTTCTTTGCCCACCTGGTTGGGTTCAAGTCCGTTGGTTACGTTGCTAAAATCCATACCGGTAAGTTTGTGGCCGCTGGCTTCATATTTTTTGATTACCTCTTTTGATGGTACCATGGCCGCTGCATAATGTTTATTTAGCTTAAGCCATTGCGGCGGGCTCCATGGTGATGCCCATAAAGCAAGCTTGGGATTGTACTTTTGCGCTTCCTTTATAAACGGGATCAGTGTTTTAAGGTCATGATCAATACTAAAGTTTTTCAGGTCGAAATCGCCATCGGTTTCGTCATATGAATACCAATCGAGTGAAAAGTCGTTGGCGCCAACAGGCATGCGGCAAATGGTAAAGTTTGCGCCAAAACCGGGGGCAAACAATTCCTTCATGATCGTTTGCCTGTCTTTTTTACTCAACAGTTGCAACGATGTGTAGCCAAGCTCGTTAAAACAGCCTCCAAAACCCTCAATTTTTTGCAGTGCTTTATCTGTGAATACTTCAGCATCCGCGGTTTTACCGTTTTGTGCGGCGGGTATTTGATGCTTTACGTTCCAGTTTGATGTGCTTGTGGTTGAAACCCATTCGCCGTTTTGGGCGAGTACAGAAGATGTTGTAGCCAAAAGAACACCGGGTAGCAGTAGTACGCGGTACAGCAAGATTAGTTTATTGCCCATATATTAAGTTTAAATTGTAATTGGTTGAAAGAAAAGAACCTGCATAGGGTTGCCCGTTGTTTTCGATCTAAAAATAAACAATATATGACATTTTAGCAATCGATTGCGTAAATAAAATATGTAGGCTAATTTTTTATCTTTTTCAATAAATTTACTCCAATAAGGTAAGGCATGATGAAAGAAATAGCCGGTATAGCAACAAGATACCCGGCGGTGCCGAATGGCTCGGGCCAGTTGGGAGGTAATACAACCAGCACAATGCCGGCTAAACCGAAAAAAACATAATACCGGCACGCCACCGGATTAAAAAGCCCGGTAATTTTGAGCGAAACAGCAAAAAATACCGTGCCGAGGTATAGCAATAACACTTCTGCTATACTGATAACGTAAAATAAACTTTTTATAGGCTCATATAAGTCGGGGCGTTTTGAAACATTTAATTGTACAAAAACCCTGAATGCGTCTGTCAGGAAATACCCCCAAAAAGCCATGTTGATGATAAAAAGCGGCACTGCAAGGTTGATAGCTGCCGCGGCCATTACCGAATACAGGTTTTCGCCCGCGGCCTGTAATTTTACTTTTAACAAAGCAGAGCCAAGCACCAATGATATACCACCAACAATCAGTATAGTAAACCGTATCTGCTGCTCGGCAGCCGTATTAACCCAGCCCCGCAATGTAGCCGGCGGTGGCCCCATACCCGCGAAAATGGAAAATAGCAGCCATGGTATAAACAATAACAAAGCCGCTGCAGCCTGTTGTTTTATGCCCCGGTTACTGCTTTTAAATTGGTGGCCGCCAAGGTTCCAAGCTGTTGTTATCATTAAACAGGCGTTAAAAATCCAAACCGGCAAATAAATTTTATAGCTCACGTGGCCTACCCCAAAACCGATGGCAACAACAATTAAAGGTACGAGGTACAGGTAAAGCAGTCCGAGCTTTTGTTTAAAAGCGAGTGGATTTATATCTTCTAAAGGTTTTGTTGTTAGCATTGACTATAAATAAATTGATTTAGTGAAAGTTTCTTTGCGACAAGTTTAGCTTGATCAAAACTTTTTATAATAGTCAAGCGGAGGGCCAACCCGTTCAAAGCCGTGTTGTTTCCTGAAATCATCAAGTTCGGTTTCTGTTTTACCCTTCATCAGCCCGTCGCTGAGCGCCTGGAAGCAAGCCTCCATTTTACCGGCAGGTTGAAACGTGATCAGCATTTTTGCGGGACTATCGTCGCCTATTTTGGTAAACGTATGCGGCACACCCCGAGGCCCAAATACACTATCGCCAGGTTTGGCATGAAAAAGTTGGTCGCCTACTTTAATTTGAAATTCACCATCCAAAATATACCACCATTCATCCTGCTCATGATGCAGGTGCAGGTTTGGGCCGCCTTTTTTTACCCTGGTTGATTCATAAACATACAAGTCGCCGTCAGTATCTGCCGTTGATATCTTGGTGTAAAAAGTATCTCCTTCAAACAAGTGCATCGGTTTTTGAACCCGGTCGGCACCTGAATCAATTTTATACCCTTTCTTTTCCCTAATTTTAGAGAGACCTTTGGCAATTCCTTCAAAGGGCATAGCCAAAAGTGCTGTTGCACCTATTAAAGTGTGTACAAAAGAACCTCGTTTCATATGAGATAGTCTATATTTATTATTTCCTGGTAAAATTCAGTACAGTATCAAAAAGCTCTTTCCCGCCAATACCTTCGTGCCATTCGAGTATGTAGTGATCATTATCAATAAATTTAAGGAGCGCGTGAAACTTTCGCATTGCCCCCGATGGCAGGTTGGGTTGAGGCGGCGATAATGTTTCTCCGTCATAAGTAATAACTTTTGTAGCCGAATCATAAGAGCCTTCTAAGGGTATGATCCCTGTTTCAAATTCATTGTTGATATAGGAGGCTACAAACTTCTTTTTAACGTTATCATAGCCCAGCAGCATCGTTTCATGCAGGGTGACAAGCTTTCCATCCGACCAGGGCATTGGGATATCCTGTCCGGTTACTTCGGTTGTAAAATATCTTCCGTCCCATAAATCTTTGCCAGTCATGCTTCCTGCAAACTCTATCGGCTTGTGTTTACCTCCTGCAAAGGTGTGTTTTCCGGTGAATGCCCATTCGCCTTTAACCTGTGCCAATATTTGATGGTTGGCATTGGTTTTTGAAAGCTCGGCCATGTCATTTTTGGCCTGCGCAAAAGATGTGGTGCCCAGAAATGTTATCAATAGTACTAAGCAGATATTGAGTAAATATTTCATGATGTTTTTGAGTTTTCTATATATGGATTTTGATGCATAAATCTATATAGGTCAATATTTTATGTTCTTTATTCTTTGTCGAAATTGTTATTTATAAGTATAGTTGTAAGTGCGGGTATAATGTGTTGTGGTGGCTTCAAAATAAGTCATACTTACAACAATTTGTGTAGGGTAGCCCTTATCATTGTATTGATAAGTGAAATCATCCTGTTCATCAATTACAAAGGCATTTTTAGTTTCATCATAGCGTTCGCCTACAATTTGTATCGGATTTTTTTTGCAGAATGCTTGTGCATAATCAATAAAATAGGATTGCGGATAGGAGATTGTACCATAGCCCTTTACTGATGAAAATGGTGATGATTTATCGTCGAGTGATTTAACTGTAAACCTGTAATACTCCGCGCCGGCACGCGGCCCTGTGAGCGATACAAATGTCATACCCGACAGGTTGCCATCCTTATCATATGAATAGTTATAATTCCTACCTCCTCCATCTGATGTAAGCGCTTTCATGATATGGCCACCGGCGAGCTCAAATTGCCACAAACCTGATGCATTACTGCGCGTAGTACCGAAATGCAGATCTTTGTAAAAAAAATCTATTGATACTTGTGTAGGTAAGCCAGTATAAATATCTACAGCGCCAGGAGTTTTGTCTATGGCTACAAGTCCGTAAGAATAGGTAAAGGCTGATATACTGTTAGGGTAATCAAAAACAGTTGAGCTAACCTGGTGGGCGTTAATATCCCATACTACGAGACTATCTTTTCCGTACCTGGTAAGGTGATTGTCTTTATCGTAAGTATACGTGTAAACCCGCGGATAAGCGGATTGACCGCCATCGTAGAAAGATACCTTGACAGGGTACATCGCATTAATGATATTGGGATCTACAGTAGGTGTTTTGATATCTTTCGGTTTACGGCAATTGCTGAAGATGAATACGGCACATGCCGCGAGGAAATAAATTCCTGGTTTGATTTGTTTCATATAGGCTATCGGTTTGTTATTTATTTACGATTTTACCGATCATATTTAAAATGACCGGATAACTGTGCACCAAGGGGAAATGCAATCGCAAATAAACGCCTGACAGCCGGTAATCACTTTTGAGTTTGTTGCAAATGCTTTCGAGTTTGTTGCATTTTTAACTTTGAGTAGTAACATTGGATTGGGCGTATGATATAATTTCAATTATTAATTGAAATTATATCGCACTAACAGTTTTTGGTGCGAAGCCAAAATGACGGGAAAAGCTTGCCGAGAAGCTTGCAGGGCTGCTGAAACCAACCATATAAGCCACTTCAGCCACTGTAGCAACACGGCGCTGGAGCAAGTCATGGGCATATTGCAGCCTTATTATCCGAATCAATTCGCCGGGCGACTGATTGATGAGATCTTTTAATTTACGATGCAGCTGGGTGCGGCTTAATCCCATATCCCGGGCAAGCTGATCTGCACTGTAACCTTCTTCGTTCAAATGGCTTTCAACGGCGCTGCGCACACGGGTTATAAAATCCCGTTCTATCGATGGCATGGAAAGCGCGTTGCTGAACCAGAGGTCCTGCTTGCTGTAGTGTTCCCGTAATTGGTTTCGTACGCTGATCAGGTTTTCCATCAGGGCAAATAGCTCCCGTTTTTCAAAGGGTTTGGCCAGGTATGCATCCGCACCTGTTTCAATCCCCTGGATCCTGCTGTCTGTATCAGCCTTTGCCGTAAGGATGATGATAGGAATATGACTGGTTTTTACATCCTTTTTGAGTGTTGAGCTAACTTCGTAACCATCAACATGTGGCATCATCAGGTCGGTAATAATGAGGTTTGGGATATGCTCCATGGCAAAAGTTATCCCTTCCTTACCATCCGTGGCGGTTAATATCCGGTAATTATCTTTTAAGGATTGTTGGATAAAATCCCGGAGTTCCTGGTGATCTTCTATGAGTAATACGAGTGGTTTATCGCCGTCAATATTTGTTATTGGTTCAAGAACGGTAACAGATGGGCTAACTCCAGCAGGCAGGATCTCCAGTATAGGTTCTGATGCTGCATTTGCAACCTGGTAAGGCATGCTGATAAGCACTGCTGTAAACAGGCCTGCCTCGCTTTCTATCCGGATTAGCCCACCCATCAATGCCACCAGTTCTTTTGTGACCGCAAGGCCTATACCTGTTCCTTCGGCAGAGCGGGTATCTGAAGGATCGGCCTGGTAAAAGCGGTCAAAAACATAAGGTAGTTTTTCTGCAGGTATGCCTTGCCCTGTATCCTTTATGGTAAATGAGAAGCTCGCTCCCGGTAGGTCATCGTCCTGTTGCAAAACAATTTCTACCTTACCTTTATCCGTAAACTTTAATGCATTTGATATTAGGTTGATCACAATGGCGTCAAGCTTGTCCCGGTCGCCAAGTATCCAAAGCTTATTCCAATGTGAGGTGAAATGTAAGGAAATCTCCTTTTGTTTTACCAACGACTCGTACGAAAGGATATGCATCCTGATGAGCGCTACCAGGTCAAGTGGAGCACGGTTCACTTCCATCGATCCATTTTCAAGCCGGCTCAGATCCAGCAATTGGTTAATGAGTTGCAGCAGGCGCGATGCGTTGTTAAGGATAAGGCGGCTATATCGTTGAACATGCTCATCGTCAGTTTCGGTTATTAGCTCTTTTGCCGGGTTGATGATGAGTGTTAATGGTGTTTTAAACTCGTGGGTGATATTGGTGAAAAAGCGCGATTTTACCAGGTCCATCTCGCGCAGTTTATCGGCTTGTTCCCTGAGCTCGGCGGTACGTTGCCGTACCAGTTCCTCAAGGCGCCTGGCCTCGCCGGCTATTAATTCCCGTTTTTCGGTTTCCTGGGCAAGTGCCAGGGCCGATAGCGTTTCTACCTCAAATAGTTTTGCGGTGAGGTTTTCGTTAGTCCGGGCAAAGTTGAGTGCCAGGTAAAGCGATAAACAAAGGGGTAACATCAATTCGCCAACAGCCATTACCAATAAACGCATGGAGTTAAGCTGGTATGGCCACAGGTGAAACACATCGTCCCAGGTAAAATAATACAGTAATATAACTACTACTACCCCCGCGCTTATTAACCATGCGCCCTTTTGCTTTTTTTTGATGAGATGAAATACCGACCAAAAACCATCCATCATACAGATAAGAAAAACCAGGGCGAAGTAATCTACCCAGTATTCAATATGATTTAAAAACTTATAGATATAGGCTATGAAATATAGCGCGCATACGGTAGTTAAGGCTATTCTTCGCCAAAGAGGAGGCTTGCGGTAATCAAGTATATAAAGCAGCATTACAGCAGCCCACATCATGACAACTTTGCCTTCATCAATTAACGATTGTGAAAAATATTGTACTACAGGTGTGTTAGTACGGTAAAACAAGTATATCCCAATGCCATTAATGCCAACGAGCAGTACAAAAAGCGCGTAATACAAATTAAGTTTTTGCCTGGGGTAAAAGAGGAATAACAAGAGGTGTAAAAGCCCTAAAATGAGCTGCGCCGCGGCACACATCAGCATATAATTAAAGCGCTGATTGGCGGTTTGTATCTTAGGTGCAAGCTGATTGTAGTCGCCTATCCAGGTTTGAAAACCGTAAAAATTAGCGTAAACCTCAAAGAAATTGGAATAATGGATAGTGATCAGGTGCGGGCGGGTATCGGGGAGCCAAATCGGGATCAGTTCCCGTCTGGCGCTCATGGCTACCATTTCCCGGGCCGAATTGCCAACCTTACCGTAACCACCAATAGGTTTACCATCCAAAAAGATCTCCGAAGCACCATCATGATTGATACGGAGCGACAGTTTTTTATTGACCAGATCGGTATCAACCCTGATCCATGAGCCGAACCAGCCAACACCCCGCCAGCCGCGCGGCGCATTTTCTTTTCCAAATGCTGTGTAATGCAGGGTATCCCAGCCCGTTGTACTGGCTTCACTTTGTTGAGCCCTGGTTAAATCGCCTGCATGAAAATACCAAAGCGAATCGTTAAAGTATATTTCGTTTTGTACCCCAAAATTGCGGGAGCGTATCACGGAGGTATCCTGGGCGTAGGTACTTTTAACAGCACACAAAAGCGCTATGCACCATAAAAGCGCATACCAACGGATGGATATATTTGAAAAGATATTTCCGCGATACATGAATTAACAACTCAATCTGTGATAGTCAAAAATAGTGTTTTGACCTATGGTTACCAATCATGAACACTATTAAGTACTTATGGTTTTGATAATTAGTATAACTATTGAGAAAAAATTGAGGCGGGGAGAGGAGGCGATAAGCACGTGTTGACAGGATCTTTAAAACAGAAAAAGCGGGTACATGGAAAACCAGACCCGCTTTATTCAAAAGATTTTTAACTGTTATTTTTCAGTGTTTTTAAGTTCAGTAACTTCTTTACGGATATCCGTAGCTAATACTTTTAATTGTTGCATAGCATTACGCAACCTTGTACCAGCTGCTTTGTTACCTTTTTCATAAAAGCTTGCCGCGTCAGCTTCTGCCGCTGCGATAACTTCTTTCACTTTTTCAAAATTTACCATTTTTTTATTTTTTAAGGCCGCAAATGTATAGAATATAACTGTATAGGCAATAGTGTAATACGGTCTCTTCTACAAATTGAGGTTAGTGTTTAGTCCAAAGTTATAAGTTCTAAGCAGAGAAAAAAGAAAAAACGGCTTCTGATCTCCAACTTAACAACAGCTTATTTAACTGCCCATTCATGGATGCCGCTTGAATTATCAACCGGTAATTGGATTTCCATACGTAGGGCCGTAGTAGCCACCGGTTCAAAAGTAACCACGTTAAAGCCGTCTTTACTTACGGTGTAAGGCGTAGTGTTTTTAACCGGAACCCATTGACCGTCTTTCTTATACAGGATTTTGTATGACGCCGGGATACGGCAACCGCCCCACGGGCCATCATCATACCAATATACTTTTGATTCGCTTACAGTATGCTCGGCATCAAAATCATACTGCACAAACTCGCTGGTGTTTTTAGCGGGCCACCAGTGCAGGTATGGGTAATTGGTGTCTTTTGAGTCGGCAGGCTCATACTGGTCTTTGATGGCCGCAAACATTCTCGTATTTTTTAACGAAGCGCTTACCTTACTTGTACTTGCGATAGTTGGAGCCGGTTTTGGCCGCACTGCCGAAGCTTCATAAGGGATCCAAACGGTCATTTCGCTTGGTCCGCGGTTAGCCCAGGCGTAGTAGGGGATAGCCTTCACCATCTGATCGGTTTGTAAAAGGCTGTCGGTTTTTAGCTGGCGTTTAGCGCTTTTTCCCTCTGCAGTAATTACGTCAACACCGTTTAACAGATCGGCCTGATAGTTGGCGTTGGCGATAGCGTTTTTATTGATCAATATATTTTGCACCAGGCTGTCTTTATTGTCCGGGCCTTCAAGGCAATAAACAATAGGACCGCGCTCAAAGGCAAATCTGCCCCTGTCATCCTTAACCTGGTTATTGGCCAGTACCTTTTCGGTTTCCATCGGTAATAAAAGCGAAACCTTGTCGCCTTTTTTCCAGGTGCGTTTTAATACGGCGTAACCTTTTTCTGTTTCAAATGATTTTGCCTGCCCGTTAATCATCAGCGTAAGCGGGAAGGATTTTTTATCCATAAAGGTGTACAGGTCGCCCGGTACAGGTTGTTGTTTTGCCCAGCCTGGTATGCGCACCCTTAAAGTGAACTCGCCTGCTTTATCGGGGTTAACAGTAATATCAACCCGACCTTTCCAGGGGTAATCTGTTTGCTGCACAATATTCACGTTGCCCTCAGTAAGCTTGATATTGCTTGAGTTGCTCATGAACAGGTTAACGTAAAGGTCGTTTTTGTTTTTAGCGTAAACATAACCCGGTAATGATGGTAAAAAGCGGGTCATGTTGCTGATACAGCAGGCACAGCTGATCCATGCGCTGCGCTGGTGCTGGAACATAGAAGCCAGCGGGTTAGGATAGAAGAACCTGTTACCACTCAACGATACGCCCGACAGCAGGCCGTTATACAGCGTACGTTCAAGTACGTCGATGTATTTTGAATCGCCATGGAGCAGGAACATCCTGTTATTCCAGTAAACATTACCAATAGCAGCACAGGTTTCAGCATAAGCTGACATGTTTGGCAATTGGTATGCATCACCGAAAGCCTCGCCAGCCCCGGTTGCACCGATGCCGCCTGTTATATAAAGCTTTTTGGTTACCACATCGCTCCAGATATCATCTATGGCCGTCAAATAGCTTGTATTGCCTGTTAAGGCCGCGATATCGGCCATGCCGGTGTACATGTAAGCTGCCCTTACGGCGTGACCTTCGGCCTCGTGCTGATCAACTACCTTTTTATCGGCCTGGTTATAAGCATCGCCTTTAGGTCCGCGAACATCTAAGAAAAACTTAGCCAGGTCAAGATATTGCTTGTTGCCGGTAACACGGTACATTTTTGAAAGGCCGATTTCTACGATCTGGTGGCCCGGATATTCCTCTATTTTGCCAGGCCCAAAAGTTTTTACCAACAAATCGGCATTTTTTATTGCGATGTTGAGTAGCGTGCGCTTGCCTGTAGCCTGGTAATGCGCAACGGCAGCCTCGTAAAGATGGCCTGCGTTGTACAGCTCATGGCTCAATATTTCTTCATTCACCCAGCGTTTGTCGCCAATCCATTCGTGCGGTTTTTTGGCATTAACCGTTCTGAAAGTGTACAAATAGCCATCCGGCTCCTGGGCCGCACCGATGATAGAGATAAGGCTATCAATTGATTTATCAAGCTCCGGGTTTCTTTTATTCTGCATGGAATAAGAGGCGCCCTCTATGGCTTTGTACACGTCAGTATCATCAAATGGGAATTCACTTAGCTTATCGCCGTCCAGTTTTTTTGCGGCGCGTAAAAAATTGTCTACACGGCCATTGGCTTTACATTGCGCCAATACATACGGAATAGTAACCTTAGCGTTTACCTCCATTTTTGGCTGCCAGAAGTTGTCATTGACATGCACGCTGGTAAAGGCAACCGGCTGGATAGGATAATCCTTTTGCTGCGCCAAAAGCGGACTTACAAGTGCCGTTAAAGACACAGCAAGTACACCGGCGACTTTTTGTTTATTGATCATGATATTAAAGTTCGTTTAATTTAAAATTAGTTTTTAACCATGCGGGTGCCATAAACCGGCCCTGCGCTGTTTTCTTTTTGTGGCAGCAGTTTTACAGTTACCTTTTGTTTGCCTTTAGTTAATTCGATGGGCAGGGTGTAGCTGATATCGTAAAAACGGCTTTCCTTGTATTGGTTCAGATCTTCAGAAGCCAGTTTAACGCCGTCAATCAAAATATCAAATCGGCGACCGCGGTTATCCATGCCCCAATAAGTATTGATGAGGGTATTTTGAGCGTTGGCATCCACCTTCATTTCATATTGCAGGTAGCCGCCATTTTCTGTCGACCGCCATTTCTTTTGGTGATCTTCGCCGGTAGTGGCGTTTTCGCTGGTGAAGTTGTGGTCGCGCTCGGGCTGCATCTCGCCTAAGCGTACAATATCCATGGTGCGGGCTTCCAGTTCCTGTTGCTTTTTGCGTTGCTCTTCGTAAGCCTTTTGCTGTACAGCCCAGGTTTGCGGTGTAAATACATCCCAATAAACCGAATAGTATTCATTTTTGGTTTGATTGAATGGGATCAATGTAACTTCCTCAGGCTTTGAAATGTTCACCGTGCGGAAGCTTAGTTGTTTTTTATCAACCAGTTGCAACCATTGGTTAGGATCGGTTTCGCTGGTTACAAAAACCGGTACACCTTTCAGCGGATCAGGTTCGGTATTACCCAAATTACCTGCAAGTAACACCGGGCCATAAAATACAGCGCGTCTGTTTGCATTATCCGGCATGGCTTCGGTGTAAAGCTTTTCAGGAGTAGTAAACTCAATTTTATCGTTGTTGCTCCATTTGCGGTTTAAAACGATATATCCCTGGTCATCAGTAGTAGCGGTTTGCGTCTTACCGTTAATGCTGATGGTAGCATCGCTGCTCCATTTTGGTTTGCGGATGCGGATAGCCATAGTAAGCGGCTTTTTGGTGTTCACCGTAAATGCGATATGATCGTCATTAGGGAAACTACTTTCCTGTTTTACTGATAAACCTTTTGATGCCCAGTTTAGTACCGAGGGGATGAACAGGTTTACGTATAAGCTGCCATCGGCCCCTCTGAAGTAAATGCTTTCGTTGTACTTAACGTGGTTTTCCATACCAGAGCCAACGCAACAGGTAAAATCATCAAACGGGGTGCTGTAATGTTTAGTACCACCCATGCGCAAGGGTACAAAATAGCACATCATGCCATCCGAGTGATTTTGAGATGCAAGGATGTGGTTATACAATGCCTTTTCATAATAATCCATCAGCATGGCCGAAGGCTCAACCGCGAATAAATGCCGGGTTAGTTTTAGCATATTATAAGTGTTGCAGGTTTCGGTTGTGTTTTCGGTAAGCTTATCGTTTAGTTTATCTGCATCACTCAGATATTCATAATTGCTGTTGCCACCCGTAGCGTATGAGTGGTGGTTAACAATGGTTGTCCAGAAGAAATCGGCAATGGCTTTATCCTTTTTATCGCCGGTGATCTCATACCTGCGTGCGCTGGCTATGATCTTAGGGATCTGGGTGTTGGAGTGTTTACCCGGCAAAATATCCTGCTGTTGGGATAGCGGATCAAGGATCTTTTTATCGTAAAACTTGTATGATAGTTCAAGGTACTTTTTATCACCGTTGATAGCGTACAGGTTAGCAAGCGTTTCGGCCATGCCGCCATATTCGCATAGGAGCATTTTTTGCAGTTTTTCGTCATCAAGGTTTTTGATGGTTTCGCCTGTCCAGTCGGCCATGCCTTTACATACTTTCAGTGCTTCGGCATTATTACAATATAAATAGGCATCAAGTAAACCGCCCATGATCTTGTGTACTGTATACCATGGCGACCAGCCGCCATTCAGGTCGAAGCCGCGTGAACGGATATCGCCTTTCGCAACCTCGGCCCAAATAGTATCTTCTTTAGGAATAGCGCCTACGTAACCGGTTTTACGGGCTACCTGGCATTCGTCAAGCTCTTTAACTATATAGTTTACACGTTTTAAAAACTCAGGATCGCGGGTTGATGCATAATGCATGGATATCGCCGATAGGTAGTGGCCAAGTGTATGCCCTGCCAAACCTGATGATTCCCAGCCTTCATACATTTTATCCTTAGGTTTAAGGCCCGAATGTGAGCGGAAGGCCGAGAGCAACCTGTCGGGCTCTATGGATAGCAAATATTTAACATCAGCATCCATCGCTTTTTTAAAAGGGCTCTCTAATAATTGAACATCCTTTAAGTTAAATGAATAGGCCTTAACCGGAACCACCGGTTTTACTTTTACCCGGGTATCGTTCCACTCAGGCACATATGATTGCGCATGTATTGTTTGTGCCCCCGCTAAGCAGGCAGCGAGGCATAAGTTCAATTTAAACCACTTTTTTATAAGCATGATCCGTTTTTGTAATTGTAATAATAATTATCCTCTAAATTATTGTGCTTTTAACAATTATTTTCATTGGTATTTTGCAGTTGATAGCAGGATTTTACCCGTTTTTTTAACGCATTGGCTGTTTATAGTAAGTTTCTTAGTGCTTTTCACAGCCTAATGGCAAAATATTAACGTATTTAAAAGTTTTATATAAAAATAATAACAAATTAATGCTATTGTAACAGGAATGTTAATATATGGGCAGTATTGGCAAAATTCATAATAAAATAAGGGGCGGTGCGCCGATAGTTTTACGTGTCTGAAATACAGCGTGTAATACATAGTCATTAACCCCAAAATTTAATTTATGAAGTTTAAACAATTACTAAAGAGGTTCATTTTGCCTTTACTAAGTGTGTTTGTGTTTTGTTACAGCACATACGCGCAAACAGTAACACTAAAAGGAAAGGTAACCGACGAGAAGGGCGAGCCCATAGCCGGCGCTTCCGTTAAAATAAAAGGTACAAACGCTGGTTCTGTTACCAACACCGGCGGTTTGTTCAGCCTTAATTATAATGGGCAGGGTACATTAATTGTAACTGCCATTGGTTTTGCCGCGCACGAAGTTAAGTTAACAGGGCAGGCGCAGGTTAACGTGACCTTGGCCGATGACAACAAAGTCCTTAATGAAGTGGTTGTTACCGCCCTTGGTATAAAACGCGATAAGAAGATCCTGACCTATAGTACCCAGGAAATTAAGGGCGAATCGCTTACGCAATCAAAAGAGCCAAACCTTGTAAATGCCATTGCCGGTAAAGCCGCAGGCGTACAGGTAACCAGCTCATCAGGTACGCCAGGTAGTTCATCGCGTATCGTAGTCCGTGGCGGTTCATCATTTTTTGGTGATAACCAGGCGTTAATGGTAGTTGACGGTGTGCCGGTTGATAACTCTGAAACAGGTAACCTTAACTCTGGGCCGGGTACTAACCGTATTGCCGATATCGATCCATCTATCATTTCAAATATCAACGTGCTCAAAGGTGCGGCGGCTACCGCGCTTTACGGTTCAAAAGGTGCAAACGGTGTTATTATTATCACCACAAAAAATGGCGCTTTAAATAAAAAGCCACTAATCACCTTTTCATCAGATTTTTCTGCCGAAAAACCTTTATTGCCACAAATCCAAAATAAGTATTCATTGGGTACCAATGGTAATTACTATGATGGTGTAACGCAAAAAACCAGTACATCATGGGGTGCCCGCATGGATACCCTTAAAATTAACGGACAGCCTGCCAAAGTTTATAACCAGTCCGACTTGTTTTTTAAAACCGGGCATACTTACAATAACACCATTAACATAGGTGGTGGTGGCACAGCCTCTACTTACCTTGTTTCTTACTCAAACCTCAATCAGCAGGGTACAGTTCCGACAACTAAATTTTTACGTAATACATTCTTTGCTAAATACAGCGCACAGGTATTGAAAAACCTGAATACTACGTTTCAGTTAAACTATACCAATTCGCAAAACGACAGGTTGCCTGAAGGTTATGCTTTGGAAAGCCCGGTATGGACAATTTTTACAGCTCCGGTTTCGTACAATCTGCAGCCTTACTTAAATGCCGATGGTACCCAGCGTTTGTATCGTTTCTCGCGTAATAACCCGTACTGGGTGTTAGATAATATCAAAAATCATTCGGGTGTTAACAGGTTTTTACCAACTTTTACTGCCGATTACAAGCCTTTGTCATGGTTGACCGTTACCGAGCGTTTTGGTGCAGATGTTTATACTGAGATGGACAGGTATCATGAATCAACCCAATCGGTTTCAAACCCTAATGGTCGTTTGGTTGATAACAACACTACCTTCCGCCAGTACAATAACGATTTCATGGTGAGTGCAAACAAGCAGTTTGGCGACTTTAACCTTGATGTTTTATTAGGTAACAACATTTTCTCCAGCTATTCAGAAAATACATACGCTAATGGTGTTGGCTTAACAGTACCTGGCTTGTATAACATGGCTTCGGCGTCAACAGTTACTTACAAAGAGGCTTCATACCTACAGCGTAAGGTTGGTTTTTACCTGCAATCAAATATCGAGTATAAACGCTTCCTGGTGTTATCATTAACAGGCAGGTACGATGGCAACTCGGTGCTGTCAACCGATCATAATTTTTATCCTTACGGATCGGCTGCAACCAGCTTTATATTTTCAGAGTTTTTTAGCCCCGAGTTTTCAAAGGTTATGAACCTGGGTAAGTTGAGGGTATCATATGGTACGGTAGGTAACGATGGCAGCATAAGCCCTTACAGCTTGTTAACAGCCTATAACAGCGCAACTATCCGTAACCTTACATTCCCTTACGCTGGCCAGTCGGGCTTTTTAATATCCGATGTATTGGGTAACGCCAACCTGAAAAGCGAGCGTATTAACGAGTTTGAAGCAGGCTTTGAAGCTGGTTTCTTCAACAACCGAATCAGCCTGGAAGCCTCGTTTTACAGCAAAAAAACAATTGATGGTATTATCCCGTCAGTGTCTATCGCTCCGTCAACAGGTTATGCGGCAACAAGCGTAAACTCTGCTGTGATGCGCAACAGGGGTATCGAGGTGTTGTTAAACGCGTCGCCTGTAAAAAGCCGCGACTTTAGCTGGGACCTTACTTTAAACTTTACCCGCAACCGTAACAAGGTATTATCTATTTATAAAGATCAGCAGCAATTGGGTAACGGCTTTACCAATATCATTGTTGGACAGCCTTACGGTGTTATTTATGGCACCCGTTATGCCCGTAACGCGGCAGGTAAATTGTTGATTGATGATTCGGGCCTTCCATATGCCGATGATAACCAGGGTATAGTAGGTAATATTAATCCTAACTGGCTTGGCGGTATCAACAACAACTTCAGGTATAAACAATTCAACTTCAGTTTCTTCTTTGATATTAAACGCGGCGGCGACATCCAAAACAACGTTGATGGTTACGGCTATTTTTATGGTACTCCAAAAGTTACCGAAAACCGTGGTCCGCGGGTAGTTGATGGTGTAAATGCCACTACCGGTCAACCAAATACCATAGCGGTTAATGGTCAGGCTTACTACCAACGTGCAAACAGTGTGCTTGAGTCTGTAATTCAGGATGGCAGCTACGTTAAACTGCGTAATGTTAGTTTAGGCTATACTTTAAAACCATCGTGGTTAAGCAAAAGCCCTTTCAAATCGGCAACATTTAGCGTAACCGGCCGTAACCTTTGGATCCATGCGCCGCACTTTACCGGCGGCGACCCGGAAGTTAGTTCATTTGGCTCATCAAACGGTTCGCAGGGTATTTATTCATTCTCAACCCCAACTTCAAAATCAGTTGATTTTAGCTTGAAAGTTACCCTATAATTTAAATCATTAATCAGAGAAATTGTCATGAAAAATAAATATATCACGTTAGTAACATGCGCGTTGGTAAGCTTTACGGGCTGTAAAAAATATATTGATGTAAACCAGGACCCCAACAGGCCTATCGATGTTAAGGAGTCATTGATCCTGGCCCCGGTTGAAGCTGCCATATCACAAAATATTACTGCCGCCGGCGGAGGTAACCTTGCTATAGTATTGCAACAATACCTGCAGGTAATAGCCCTAAACCAGGTACCGCCAAACTTTGGCACTTACCTCATGTATCACCAGGATATGGATGGCGACTGGTACAATTTTTATGTACAGGTTATGAACAACCTTGTATTGCTCGATAAAAAAGCAGAGGCCGATGGCAATGCCAATTATGCAGCCATTTCAAAGATTTTGCTTGCCTATACCCTTGGTTCGGCAACTGATGCCTGGGGCGATGTACCATACTCAAAAGGTTTTGGCGGTACAGATAACCTTACCCCAACTTATGATAGCCAGGAAGCCGTTTATACGCAGGTACAAACCCTGCTTGATAATGCCATTGCCGATATTGCCAAAAACAGCACTACGGCGCCGTCTGGAGATGATTATTACTACACCGGCGATATGACCAAATGGAAAAAGGCTGCTTACACGCTGAAAGCGCGTTATTACATGCACCTTACCAAGGCTCCCGGACACACCGCGGCTGCACAGGCACAGCTGGCGCTTACCGCTCTTGAAAATGGCATGGTAAGCAATGATGATGATATGAAAATGCCTTTCAGCGGTGCCGCAGGTGCTGAAAACCCTTGGCAACAGAACTTTTTGCCGGGTTCAACATTGGTGTTGGCTTCAACTTTTGTTGATGGTTTTAAAACCAGGAAAGATCCACGTTTGTCAAAAATGGTTGCTCCGGCAATTGAAACAGGTTTATATACCGGCCGTCAGATAGGTTTGGAAGATATCGGTAGTTTGGAATCATACTCGTTGGGCGGCTCTTTTTATGCAAGTACAAGTTCAAATAACTACATTGTTACTTACTCGGAAGCATTATTCTTAAAAGCCGAAGCTACATTTGTATTATCTGGTGCCACGGCGGCGCAACCGGTTTATTTGCTGGCGGTTAAATCGCATATGTCAAAACTGGGCATTGCCGATGCTGATGTAAATACTTACCTGGCTTCAAGAGGTACATTAACCAGTGCTAATGCCATGCAGCTGATTATTGAGGAAAAGGTTGTGGCCAACTTCCTGTCGATGGAGAATTATGTTGATTGGAGACGTACAGGCTATCCGGCCTTAACCAAGGTGAAAAATGCTTTGTCGGATATTCCGCGGAGGGTATTATATCCACAGTCGGAAATGACCTCGAACCCGCAGCCGCAGCAAAGCGCCAAGCTTACTGACAGGCTTTGGTGGGATGTGCAATAGGCATTATTTAGCAGGCAACTTGTCTGTATATGGCATTGTATGTTAAAATACGGTCAATGTCTGCTAAATTGTTAAATATTCGTAATAAGTACTATTTTAATTTTGTGAAAAATAATATACAATGATAACTTTTGATTGGAAAGGCGTACTCCCTGCAGTAACTACTAAATTTACAGATAACGACGAACTTGATTTTGAAGCTTTTGATATAAACCTGAATGCGCAGCTTGAGGCTGGTGTTGATGGTTTTATATTAGGCGGCTCATTGGGCGAAGCAAGTGTTTTAAGCGATGATGAAAAATTCGCGCTGCTTGCTCACACTGTTGAGTTTGTTCAAGGTAAAGTACCTGTTATATTAAATATTGCTGAGCAAACTACCAAAGCGGCTGTTGCTTATGCACAAAAAGCATTTGATAAGGGTGCAGACGGTTTGATGCTGTTGCCGCCAATGCGTTACAACAGTGAAGCACGTGAAACTGTCGCTTATTTAACCTCTATCGCTAAAAGTACCGAACTGCCAATCATGATCTACAATAACCCTGTTGATTATAAGATTGAGGTTACTTTAGATATGTTTGCAGAACTTGCAGCTTATGATAATATCCAGGCGGTAAAAGAATCAACCCGCGATGTATCAAACGTTACCCGTATGATTAACAAGTTTGGCGACAGGTTCAAGATCTTCACCGGTGTTGATCCGCTGGCTATGGAAAGCCTTGTAATGGGTGCTGATGGCTGGGTTGCCGGTTTGGTTGACGCTTTCCCTAAAGAAACTGTTGCCATTTACCGTTTGGTAAAAGCTAAAAGGTATGATGAGGCCCTGGCTATTTACCGTTGGTTTTTACCGGTGCTTGAACTGGATATCCACCCTAAACTGGTACAATACATTAAACTGGCCGAGGTTGCAACGGGCATAGGTACCGAAAATGTACGTGCGCCACGTTTGCCGTTAATTGGTGCCGAGCGCGAAAAAGTTCAGAAAATTATCAACGACGCGCTTGCTGCAAGGCCGGAATTGCCTGTTGGAAGCTGGGGTAAATTAACTGAGGTAGCTTTATAATAATATATGGCAAGTAAAACTTTCTTTTGTGTTGATGCCCATACCTGCGGTAATCCCGTAAGGTTGGTGGCCGGCGGTGGTCCCACACTAAAAGGCGACAACATGAGCCAGAAACGTCAGCACTTTTTAAAGGAGTACGACTGGATCAGGACAGGCCTGATGTTTGAACCCCGTGGTCATGATATGATGTCGGGAAGTATCCTGTATCCGCCTCATGATCCGGAAAACGATGTTGCGGTTTTGTTCATCGAAACCAGCGGTTGTTTACCGATGTGCGGTCACGGAACTATCGGCACCATCACCATAGCCATTGAGGAAGGATTGATCCAACCTAAAACTCCAGGTATTGTACGTATGGAAGCACCTGCCGGCCTTGTATTAATTGAGTACAAGCAGGAGGGTAAAAAGGTAACTTCGGTAAAACTCAGAAATGTGGCTGCTTATCTTGCCGCCACCGACCTGGAAGTCGAATGCCCTGATCTTGGTACGCTCACTATCGATGTTTCGTATGGCGGTAACTATTATGCCATTGTTGATCCTCAGCCTAACTTTAAGGGCATTGAGAATTATACAGCCGGACAGCTGATAGCCTGGAGCCAGGTGCTGCGTAAGCGCATCAACGAAAAATATCAGTTTGTGCATCCGCAGGATCCTACCATAAATACCTGCACCCATATCCTTTGGGCAGGTGCTACATTATCGGCAGATTCAACTGCACGTAACGCGGTATTTTATGGGGATAAAGCCATCGACCGTTCTCCTTGTGGAACCGGTACTTCGGCCCGTATGGCGCAATGGTTTGCCAAAGGTAAATTGAAAGTAGGTGAGTCTTTTGTTCACGAAAGTATCATCGGCAGTAAATTTATTGGCAAGGTTGAGGACGTGGTTAAGATCAATGATATCGACGCCATTATTCCAAGTGTTGAAGGTTGGGCCAAAGTTTATGGCTACAATACCATCAAAATAGATGATGACGATCCTTATGCTCACGGTTTCCAGGTGATATAAAATATCACCAAACGTCATTGCGAGGAACGAAGCAATCCCCGATTGGCAGGGCCGCCCTGTATAGTTTGCGATTGCTTCGTGCCTCGCAATGACGTTTGCATTAACGTTCTAATTAATAATTTTCTAAATAAAAGCTTTCGGCGTTCAGCCTTAAGCTTTCAGCTTAAAATAAAAAATGGCAAAGGTGCTGATAATAGGAGGTGGGATAGTAGGACTTAGTTCGGCTTATTATTTACAAAAGGCCGGGCATGAGGTTACTGTGCTGGATAAGGGTGATATGACCGACAGTTGCTCATACGGAAACGCGGGTATGATAGTGCCAAGCCACTTTATTCCTTTGGCAACTCCGGGAATGGTTTCGCAGGGTATTAAATGGATGTTTAACAGCAAAAGCCCGTTCTACGTGAAGCCATCTTTAAACCCCGAATTGATTTCATGGGGATTGAAATTTTTAAAGAAAGCCAATACGGAGCACGTTGAAAGGTCGGCTACGCCTTTAACCGAACTGTCATTGCTCAGCAAAAAGCTTTATGAAGATCTGAGCAAAGAGCCGGGCTTCGATTTTGATTTGGTTGAAAAGGGCATCCTGATGTTTTATAAAACCGAAAAGGCCGGCGAAGAAGAAGCGCACATGGCCGAAAAAGGCAGGGAATTAGGTTTGGACATGGCCGTGCTTAGTGTTGATGATTGTAAAAAGCTGCAACCCAAGCTTGAGCTTGATGTGTTGGGTGCGGTACACTACCGTTGTGATGCTCACCTGTCGCCCAATAAACTGATGGCTGCTTTAATCAAACACCTGAAAGCCGTTGGTGTAAAATTGGTGGCTAATAAAGAGGTTACCAAAATAGAAAGCAAAGGTGGTAAGGTAAGCAGGGTATTATCAGGGAATGAGGAATTTATCGCCGATGAGTATGTCATTGCGGGCGGCTCATGGTCGCCGGCTATCGGCAGGTTATTGGGCTTGAAAATTTTACTGATGCCGGGTAAAGGCTATTCATTTAATGTGAAGGACGACAGCGAAACTATGCACATCCCTGCGTTACTGGCCGAAGCAAGGGTTGCCATAACACCAATGAACGGCGGCTTACGCTATGGTGGTACTATGGAACTTGATAAAATCAACGACCGCATTAACATGAACCGTGTAAAAGGTATAGTTGAATCGGTGCCGAAGTATTTCCCTGGTTTAAAACCTGCTGTTCCTGATCAAAAAGATATTTGGTTTGGTTTCCGCCCTTCATCTGCCGATGGATTACCTTATATCGGCAGGAGCAAGCAGTATAATAATCTTACTGTGGCTACCGGGCATGGTATGATGGGCTTGAGCCTTGGAGCGGCAACCGGTTTACTGGCCAGCGAAATTATTTCGGGCAAACCAACCTCTATCGATATTAAAGAATTTGCTCCTGAAAGATCTTAATTTAAACAATTGATTACCCTTCCGGCTTGCCGGAAAACGGAACCGTTCATCCACCCCTGATGAGCGGTTTTTTGCTTTAACAGGAGTACGTTTTATTACCTGAATCATAGAAAACAGGTTAAAAAATGGTTTTTCTGCCTAAAAAAGGTGGTTAGTGTAAAATGTACATTAGTTGTATTCTATACAATTAAAAATATTTTATTCGGTTAAATAATGGCTGTAGTAGCTATAATTTCGATTTTAATTGTTTATATAACATTTAATTTACTTTTTATCTGTTGGATAAAAATGGGTTTTTAGGCCAATTTTGATAGCGCTATCAACCATAAATTACCAGATATTGCCCGTATTTTATCCTTTTAACTTCATTTATTAGCAAATTAAGTTAAGTAATTGTAAATTCAACAAGTATAATCAAAGTAGCAGATGAAAGTTTTACAATTTACTATCCCGGTTCCGCACGATAAAAGTGTGATAGCAGAAAAGGTCTGTTTGCCTTACCATTACCCATACCTGCACCGTCATAAGGAAATTCAGCTCACCTGGATCCAGCAGGGTGAGGGGACTTTGATTGCAGGAAATAACATGCATGATTACTCGGCCGGCGACCTGTTTTTAATTGGCGCCAATCTGCCGCATGTATTTAAAAGCAACCCTGAATACTTTGTGCCTAACTCCAACAAGCAAATTGAGGCGCTTACTATATTTTTTAACCCTGAAGGTGCACTGGCTCCGCTGTTCTCACTACCTGAGCTTAAGCCCAGCCTGATATTTATGCAACAACATCAGCAAGGGTTTAAAGTGCCACATTCTGTGGTTGATAAAGTATCGCAGATCATGATCGCCCTGCAAAAGGCATCCGGCCCCGATCAGCTCATTCAGTTTTTCCATTTGTTGAAAGGGCTTACTAATATCAAAACCAAGCTCGATCCTTTATCAACCTATGGCAACCTGCCGGGTATAACCGAAAACGAGGGGATCAGGATAGGTAATATCTACAACTATATTATGCAGCATTACAGTGAGCCTATCACGCTTGAGGATGTTGCTAAGGTAGCCTACATGACCCCCGAGTCGTTTTGCAGATATTTCAAAAAGCATACAGGTCATACGTTTATTTCATTCCTGAACGAGATCAGGATCAATGAGGCCTGCAAGAAACTCATCGCCCATAAATTTGAAAGCATCAATACAGTGGCTTATAAATGTGGCTTCAAAAGCATTACCAACTTTAACCGCGTATTTAAATGTGTAATCGGTAATTCACCGCGCGGCTATCTCGACTCATACAACAACAATCTTATCAGCCTTAACAGGGCTGCCAGCTAATACGGCTTTTTCTTTTTACCTCAAACCATTAATTTATCGTGCTAATAAATACTAAAACAGCCATAAAAGGTTTAACCCTTTATGCCCTTACCCTTGGCGTGCTTACTGTAAAGGCGCAAACAAAGCCAACCGGTAATTTATACGAGCAAACCAGCGAAATTGCCGGTACCATTATCAGGTATGGGCAGGATATGAATGCAATCCGCGATTTTTACTCGCCCTACAACGTTAATGAGCGCGGCGAAGATCAGTATAAACAGGATGTTATTAACTCTCCCGAACAACGTAAAAGACTAATTGAGGTTGATAACGACTATCTGAAACAACTGGAGCAAACCGACTTTAACACCCTGAGTATATACGGCAAGGTTGATTATATCCTGCTGAAAAAACGTATCAACTTTGATCTGAAAGACCTGAAGAAAGAAGAAGGCCTGTACAGCCAGGCCGCTAAATATATTTCATTTGCCGATGAGATCTACGCGCTTGAACAAAAACGCCGTCGAGGAACATTTGTGGATGGCGAAAGGGTTGCAGGTGATTTGAACAAGATCTTGAAAGAACTCAAAGCAGATACTACAGCATATCGTAAACTTCCATCTGTGGATATGCCGGTAGCTAAAGTAACTAAAGCCGCTTTGCTTGGTTTGAAAGGGCGTTTAAAAGATTTTTTTGGCTTTTATAATAAGTACGATCCATCGTTTACATGGTGGGTGCCTGAGCCTTATAAGGCTGTTGACAATGCGCTGGAAAGATACAGCGAGTTAGCTATTAGCAAAGGAAAGCTGAACACCAGCCAAAAAAGCGATAGCAGCGGTATCAAAGGCGTGCCGATTGGCAGGGAAGAGTTGATTAGCCAGTTACAGGCCGAGATGATCCCTTATACGCCTGAAGAGCTTATCAAACTTGCCAACAAGGAGTTTGCCTGGTGCGATAAGGAGATGTTGAAAGCATCGCAGGAAATGGGTTTTGGCAGCGATTGGAAAAAAGCGCTTGAAAAAGTAAAGAACAGTTATGTACCGGTAGGCCATCAGCCCGAACTAATTGTTAAACTCTACAACGATGCCATCAGCTTTATAAAAGAGCGTGACCTGATCACGATACCGCCACTGGCCGAAGAAACCTGGGGCATGGTGATGATGTCGCCGCAGAGGCAATTGGTTAACCCATTTTTCACCGGTGGCAAGGAGATCAGCATCTCGTATCCAACCAATACCATGCAGTATGATGACAGGCTGATGAGCATGCGCGGCAATAACCCTTATTTTTCAAGGGGAACGGTACAGCATGAACTAATCCCCGGTCATAACCTGCAATATTTTATGAACAGCCGTTACAAAGCTTACCGGCAGGATTTTGGGACACCGTTCGCAGTTGAGGGCTGGGCCTTATACTGGGAATTGTTGTTGTACGATAAAGGATTTGCCAAAACGCCTGAAGAGCGTGTTGGTATGCTGTTCTGGCGCATGCACCGTTGTGCAAGGATAATCTTTTCGCTCAACTACCATTTAGGCAACTGGACACCGCAGCAATGTATCGACTTTTTGGTTGACCGTGTAGGTCATGAACGTGCCAATGCCGAAGGGGAAGTAAGGCGCTCATTTGAAGGGGGCTATAGTCCGCTTTACCAGGTGGCTTATTTGTTGGGCGGTTTGCAATTGACCGAGTTGAGGAAAGAGTTGGTTGATAGTGGCAAAATGACTTTTAAACAATTCCATGATGCAGCTATCAAAGAAAACCTGATCCCGGTTGAGATGCTTCGTGCTACGTTAACCAACCAGGCTTTAAGCAAAGATTTTACAACAAGCTGGAAATTTTACGATTTCGGAGGTAAATAATTAATTAAATAGCATCGATGGTAAAGCTTTAAGCTTTATGCATTCAGCTTTTAGCTTTCAAAAAACATTTTATGGAGAACAGTACTTCTTTTAAGCCTTCGTTGCGGTTGATGGATGCCACCATGCTGGTGGCAGGCAGTATGATTGGCTCCGGTATTTTTATTGTGAGCGCGGATATTACCCGCAATGTGGGCAGCGCGGGCTGGCTGCTATTTGTATGGCTCATCACCGGTTTTATGACACTCACCGCGGCCCTGAGCTACGGCGAGCTGAGTGCCATGTTCCCCAGGGCGGGTGGCCAGTACGTTTACCTGAAAGAGGCATATCGCCCCTTGGTTGGTTTTTTATACGGATGGAGTTTTTTTACCGTGATACAAACGGCTACTATTGCCGCGGTAGGGGTTGCTTTCGCCAAATTTACGGCCTATCTGATCCCACAGCTGAGCGAAGACCTGGTTGCTGTTGATCTGGGTTTTATCACCATATCACCAGCACAACTGCTCTCCATCCTGGTGATCGTATTTTTAACCTATATCAATACCCGTGGGGTAAACAGCGGTAAAATTGTACAAACCATTTTCACCATGGCCAAGCTGCTGAGCTTGTTAGGGCTGATTGTGTTTGGCCTGTTTTCCTTAAAAGCTTCGGTGTGGAGCGATAACTGGAAAAATGCATGGGATATGCACCATCTCAACGGTGATGGTTCTATTGCCTCCTATACTACCATTGCTGCTTTAGGCGCTATCGCATCGGCTATGGTGGGCTCTATATTCAGCAGTGATTCATGGAACAACGTGACTTTTATAGCCGGGGAGATCAAAAACCCGAAAAGGAACATCGGTTTAAGTTTGGCGCTGGGTACGCTGATCGTAACGGTGATCTACATTTTAACCAATATCATGTATACTGGTGTACTTTCATTGCATGATATTGCCGTTGCTGATAAAGATAGGGTAGGTGTGGTTGCTTCACAGCATATTTTTGGCAGTTCGGGTACGGTGATCATCGCTTTGCTCATCATGGTATCAACCTTTGGCTGCAATAACGGGCTTATAATGTCGGGCGCGAGGGTTTATTACTCGATGGCTAAGGATGGGCTTTTCTTTAAAAAAGTAGGAACGCTGAATAAAAACTCGGTACCTGGTTTTGGTTTATGGTTGCAGTGCGTGTTTGCCTGCCTTTGGAGCCTGAGCGGTAAATACGGCGATCTGCTGGACATGATCTCGTTTGTGGTGGTAGTTTTTTATGTGCTTACCATCATCGGGATTTTTATCCTACGCAAAAAAATGCCCAATGCCGAGCGGCCTTACAAGGCTTTTGGCTACCCGGTATTGCCAATAATTTATATCATCATGGGTATTGCTTTTTGCCTGTTACTCATCAAATACAAACCGGCATATACTTATCCGGGCTTGATCATTACCCTGACAGGCATCCCTGTTTATTACCTGATAGGTGGCAGCAAAAAACGTAAAGCCGCCGAACTCCCGGTTGAAAGTTTATAGACTACCCATTCATGAAAAAGATCTTATCGCTGCTATGTGTTATAACTATGAGCATAGCAGCCCGGGCCCAAAATGGGAATTTTATTAAGTTAAGCATTGCAAAGTTCTCTACCGGAAATGATGAAGCCTGGCAAAATGCCGACTTTAACGACGCGCAGTGGAAAAACATCAAAGTAGGCGATGTATGGCAGGAGCAGGGTTACCCGGATTATCATGGTTTTGCCTGGTACCGGATTCATGTGGTTATTCCGTCGTCGTTAAAAAAGCAGGCGGTTTGGGCCGATAGTTTGAGAGTGTTCCTTGCCCATGTTAATGATGTTGATGAAACCTATTTTAACGGCAAACTGATTGGTAAAACCGGTGCATTCCCTGAAGATAAGGGCGGCTACGTGAGCAAGTGGCCTGCTGTACGCAATTACTGCATCGCGGCAAACGATCCGGCCATTAAATGGGATGCGGAAAATGTCATCGCCATAAAAGTTTATGACGGCGGCGGCTCGGGTGGCATTTTTATGGGAAGCCCTTATATTGATATGCTGGAAAAATTTGATGGCATCGTTTTTACCCAAACAGATATCAGCTTTTTACCCAATGCGCAATCGGTACGCAAATTAACCATCAGTAATAGCTTTAAAACCATTATCACGGGCAAGTTTCACTATCGGATCATAGACGAGGTTACTGAAAAAACAATTGCCGAGAAAACGGTAAATGCTAATCTCCAGCCCCTGGGTAAGGAAACTTACACGCTCAATTTTCCCCATCGCGAAGGCATTAAATTGTTTTATGAGTTTACCGAAACTGCATCAGGCAAGACCAAGACCTTTGCCGAGATAGCGCCTTATTTGCTTACGCCCAGGGTTCCATTAACACCAATGATTAATGGCGCTGCGGTTTTAGGCATACATCCCGGCTCACCGGTACTTTACAAAATAGCGGCAAGCGGGCAAAAGCCTTTAAACTATTTAGCAAAAAATCTGCCGGAAGGTTTATCACTCGATAATAAAACGGGCATCATAACCGGAACCGCACCTAAAGCAGGAGATTACAAAGTATCTGTTTCGGTAAGTAACAATTTAGGAAGAAGCGCACGAATCCTTACTATCAAATCGGGGCATTTATTAGCCCTTACCCCGCCCATGGGTTGGAACAGCTGGAATTGCTGGGGACTAAATGTGAGCGATGAAAAAGTTCGGCTATCAGCTAAAGCAATGGTTGATAAAGGCCTCACCGATTACGGCTGGAACTCTATTAACGTAGATGATGGCTGGCAAGCACCTGCAAGGCAACAGGATGGAGCTATAGCCGCGAATGAGAAATTTCCAGATATGAAAGCCCTTGGCGTGCACCTGCATCAACAGGGATTAAAGTTTGGCATTTACTCGTCGCCGGGAGCAAAAACCTGTGGCGGTTACCTGGGTTCGTTAGGCCATGAGGGTCAGGATGCTGGCACATATTTTAACTGGGGCGTTGATTATTTGAAATACGACCTATGCAGCTACTCCGACCAAACGGCCGGTGATACCACGCTATTCGCGCAGCAAAAACCATACATGGTAATGCGCGATGAACTGGCAAAACAGCCCCGGGATATTATTTACAGCATTTGCCAGTACGGTATAAAAGATGTTTGGAAATGGGGCACGCAAATGAACGGTAACCTGTGGCGCACTACCGAGGATATTACTGATACCTGGGAAAGTTTGTACGGTATAGGTTTTAGTCAGACCAATAACGCGGCCTACGCCGGGCCGGGAGGTTGGAACGACCCAGATATGCTTATTTTAGGCAGGGTAGGTTGGGGCGAAAATCTGCACCAAACTAATTTAACGCCTTATGAGCAGTATACACACATGAGCTTATGGAGCCTTTTATCGGCACCGCTGCTTATTGGCTGTGATATGGATAAGCTTGATGAATTTACCCTTAACCTGTTAAAAAATCGGGAGGTTATAGCCATTGATCAGGACGTAGCAGGCAAGCAAGCCGGGCGGGTGATTAACGATAAACAGATTCAGGTTTGGGTTAAACAACTGGCAGATGGCAGTAAGGCTATCGGCATCTTTAATCTCGGCGAAAAGTACTCGAAGTATACGCTTGATTTTAACAGCATCCATATGGGCAGGGTTAAAGTTGTAAGGGATATCTGGCAGCAAAAAGATATCGCTAAAAATGTTGCCGGCGTATCCTGTAATATCCCGCCGCATGGGGTAAGGTTTTATAAATTGATGTAAACAAGACGCTTGCCTACCTGTTGAGTACTATATCGCTTGACCGTTTTTTAATCTGTTTTGAAGTTGTGCTGTAGAAATAAGATAAAATCCTGCTATAACTGGTTAGGAATCTTCAGTGCGCATCATAAAAGGTTAAATATATTTGCTCGCGCATATTAATGGCGCAAGCCCTCGTTTTTTACTAAAATATCTGCCATGGCTAACAACTTTAAAGAAGAAAGCATCGAAGAAATAAATATCATCATGCAGCAATCGCAAAGCGCGTTTGAGGCTTATCAAAAAACAAGCGCCGAACAAAAGGCCCTGTTTTTGGAGGCTATTGCTGATGAAATAGAAGCAATAGGCGATGCCTTGCTGCAAAAAGCATCTGAAGAAACTAATCTTCCGTTACCCCGTTTAACCGGCGAGCGCGCCCGTACCACTGGTCAGCTGCGCATGTTTGCAGGAATGCTGCGCGAAGGCAGCTGGGTTGAAGCCAGTATAGATACCGCCTTGCCCGATAGAAAACCCTTGCCACGCCCGGATCTACGCAAAATGCTTGTTCCGCTTGGCCCTGTAGTAGTTTTTGGCGCGAGTAACTTCCCGTTTGCCTATTCAACAGCAGGTGGTGATACTGCAAGCGCGCTGGGTGCAGGCTGTTCGGTAGTAGTAAAAGCACATCCTGCTCATGCCGAAACTTCTGAAATGGTTTACCAGGCTATCAAAAAAGCGATAGTAAGCAGCAATATGCCTGAGCATGTTTTTCAGCATGTACATGGTACTTCGTTTGAAAGTGGTAAAGCATTGGTTAAAGCGGATGATACCGCTGCTGTTGGCTTTACGGGCTCAACAGTTGGTGGCTTAGCATTGCTTCAGTATTCTTCAGAACGCAAAAAGCCTATTCCTGTATTTTCAGAAATGGGCAGTATAAATCCCGTTATATTTTTGCCGGATACTTTAAACAAAAACGCCGCCGATCTGGCTGCGCAGTATGCAGGCTCCATTACTTTAGGTGTTGGTCAGTTTTGTACCAATCCCGGTTTAATGCTGGCTGTCGAAGGTGAAGGTTTGGATAATTTCTACAAGTTGTTAGGTAACGGTATTGAAGAAATCAAACCGGCCAAAATGCTGCACGCAGGCATCCATTCGGCTTATGAGAAAAAGAGCCATGCTGCTTTGGAGCAGAGCGGTGTAACCAGCGTTGTTAAGTCGGCTACAGAAGCCATCGATATCGAAGCTCAGCCAACCATCGCCCTCGTAAGTGCCGAAACTTTTCTTGAAAATCACTTATTGCACGAAGAGGTATTCGGACCATATTCATTAATGGTAGCTTGTAAAGACGAGCAGGAACTGATCAAAGTATTAAAATCAGTATCAGGTCAGCTCACTACTACAGTAATGGGTACCGATGATGATTTTGCAGGTCATTCAAGCCTGTTACAATTATTGCCGTCAATAGCAGGCAGGGTATTGTTTAATGGCGTACCCACCGGTGTTGAGGTTTGTGCCAGTATGGTGCATGGCGGCCCGTTCCCGGCCACTACCGATAGCCGTTTTACCGCGGTAGGTATCAATGCTGCTAAACGCTGGGTACGCCCGGTTTGCTACCAAAACTGCCCGGACGCGCTGTTGCCATTGGCTTTGCAACAGGCCAATCCAACCAACATCTGGCGTTTGTTTGATGGCGAGTGGAAGAAATAGTGCGATGTTAAACATCATCAGATAATCAAATTTAAATTATACTTGCACATGCCGGTTCCTCAACAGAGCCGGCATGTTTAATTTTGTATTATGAAACTTCAACTTTTTGATAAGCAGGTTTATGAGCAACGCCGTAATGTTTTAAAACAAAGCATGGGCGCTAATGGCATCATCGTTTTGTTAGGAAACGATGACAGCAGCATGAACTATAAAGACAATACCTACCTGTTTAGGCAGGATAGCAGCTTTTTATATTACTTCGGACTTGATGTAGCGGGTTTGGCGGCTATTATTGATACTGATACCGGCGAGGAAGTGATCTTCGGTAATGATCTTACTATTGATGATATTATCTGGACTGGTACTTTGCCATCTGTTAGCGAAATGGCCGCGCAGGTTGGTGTTTCGCAAACCAGGCCATATGCGGATGTAAAGCATTATATCCATAAGGCGGTTACCGGCAGTCGCCCGGTTCATATCCTGCCGCCTTATCGTCCCGAAAATAAAATTAAGCTGGCCGATTGGCTAAATACCAGTCTGGAAGATGTGGCAAGTCGCGTTTCATTGCAATTGGTAAAAGCGGTAATAGCCCAAAGGGTGATCAAAACTCCGCTGGAGGTTGCCGAAATTGAGAAAGCTGTATCTATCAGCGTCGACATGGAACTGGCAGTGATGAAATATGCCCGTCCCGGTATCAGGGAATATGAATTGGTAGCCAAAGCGCATGAAGTCGCCATCGCCAATGATTCCCGTTTAGGTTACCCAGCTATCATCACCAAACACGGTCAAACCCTGCACACGCATTATTACGGTAACATCCTGGAAGAAGGCGATATGGTATTAAGTGATATCGGTGCAGAAAACGCCATGCACTATGGAGGTGACCTTACCCGTACCTTCCCGGTAGGCAAGCAGTTCAACACCCGCCAGCGGGAGCTATACGATGTGGTTTTAAATTCGATGGATCATGCCATTAGCATGTTAAAACCGGGCGTACGTTACAAAGACGTGCATATACAGGCTTGTCAGAAACTGGCCGAAGGCCTCAAAGCGGTAAACCTGATGAAAGGTGACCCAGCCGAGGCTGTTGCCGCCGGTGCACATGCCATGTTTTTTCAATGCGGCTTAGGCCACATGCTGGGCATGGATACGCATGATATGGAAGACCTGGGCGAGCAATATGTTGGCTATACCGATACCTTGAAAAAGGAAACCGTATTCGGCTTAAAATCATTAAGATTAGGCCGCGAGCTGGAAGCAGGATATGTGCTTACTGTTGAGCCGGGCATTTATATCATTCCGGAGTTGATAGATCGCTGGCAAGCTGAAAAGAAATTCACAGAGTTTATTAACTACGACGTGCTGAACACCTATCGTGATTTCGGCGGTATCCGTATCGAGGATAATTTTTTAATAACCGATGCCGGGAGCCAGTTATTAGGTAAATATCTGCCTAAAACAAGGCAGGAAATTGAGGCTTTGAGAGGATAAAATAAATAAAGGCGGGGGTTAAGTGCGATTCCCCTCTTGAGAGGGGCGGAGGGGTGTGTTTCTGCTTTGATAAACTTGTTGGAGAAACACACCCCTGCTACCACTTATCCCATCGCACCCCCTCTCAAGAGGGGAATCAAAAGCAAAATGAATTAATAAAGCAAATCGGCCCGCATCTAAAAGATCGCGGGCCGATTTGCTAAATGCCTGCTATGATGTGTTAATTTATGTAAATATAAGCTTGTGGTGTTAGGTAACTTTACGCAACACTATAACTTATGGCAAGGTACCACCAATATTTACTGTTAACCGTTTTTTTAGCCGCTGCAGGCCAATCAGCCAAAGCTCAAACTAAAGCTATTCCATATTATCCCACGCATGCAGAAATGCTGCAAAACTATAAAGCAGCCGATGCGCTTGATTCTGCTTTAAAAAAGATCCCTTATGTTACTAATGTTAGACCCAACTGGCAGGTGGATGGCAACCAGTTCTGGTATAGCAAAAGGATAGCCGGCAACCAAACAGCTTATGTTTTGGTTGATCCTGAAAAAGGATCTAAGAAAACCATTTTTGAAAGCAACCAGCTAAGTCCAGAAGTAAGCAAAATAACAGGCAAAGCCATAAAAGAAGGCAGCTTTAAAATTGACGATATGTTTTTTAGCGCCGATAAAAAACAGGCTACTTTTAAAACAAATAATACCTGGCTCAAATACGATCTGAGCACACTGCAATGCAGCAAAACTACCGATACCGTACACCAAAGTTATGATAACGATAAGCCACTGCAGGAACGCCACTATCGTTGGGAGAATGCTACTACCGATTCTGTATCGCCCGATAAACAATGGGCGGCTTTTGTAAAGGGGGGAAACATCATTGTTAAATCACTAAAAAACGCGAGTGAGATCAAATTAACTACCGATGGCAATTTAGACAAGCCTTATGGCGAACTGAGCTGGGCTCCGGATAGCAAGCATATAGTAGGTTATCGCATTGATCCTAAAAAAACAAAAGAGGTTTATTATCTCCTAAGCTCGGTGCCGGGCACTACGCGTGCGGTTTTGAAATCGCATGAATATGATCAGCCGGGCGATGAATTTACATCTTATCAGCAGTATATATTCAACATCACCGATAAAAGCGCGATAAAAACCGATGCCGAAAAGATAGACTTTTTTGGCGCGCCGCGGTTGCACTGGCGCGATGCTAACAGTCGCTATTTTACCTATGAAAAGGCTGATCGTGGTCACCAGCGTTTCAGGGTTATTGAGGTAGATGTTACCAATGGTAAAACCCGTGATATTATTGATGAAAAAACAAATACGTTTATTTATGAACAACGAATTTATACTTACTACGCCGCCAAAACACATGAGATAGTGTGGATCACCGAGAAAGACGGCTGGCGCCATATTTACCTGGTTGACGAGCTGAGCGGAAAAGAAAAACTGGTAACCAAAGGCGATTGGGTAGTGCGCGATATCGACAGTGTTGATGTGAAGAAAAGGCAGATCTGGTTTAAGGGAAGCGGTAAAAATACAGGCGAAGACCCTTACTTTATGCATTACTACCGTATTGGCTTTGATGGTAAAAACCTGGTTGACCTTACGCCCGAAAAAGGCAATCACAGCGTAACATTTTCGGCTGATAGAAAATACTACATCGATACTTATTCGGAAGTTAATATCGCTCCGCGGATTGTAATTAAAAATACTGCCGACCTAAAAACAGTGATGGAATTGGAGCATGCCGATCTGAGCGCGCTTTTAGCTACCGGTATTAAACTCCCTGAAGTTTTTGTTGCTAAAGCAAGGGACGGCAAAACCGATATCTGGGGTGTAGTCTATCGCCCGGCCAATATGGATCCTAATAAAAGCTATCCTGTAATTGAAAATATTTATGCCGGTCCGCAGGACTCGTTTGTGCCTAAAAGTTTTTCGGCTGTCAACGAAATGCAGAGTATAGCGCAGTTAGGTTTTATTGTGGTACAAATGGATGGTATGGGTACTGCAAACCGTTCAAAAGCCTTTCATGATGTATGCTGGCATAACCTTGCCGATGCAGGTTTTGCCGACCGGATACTGTGGATGCAGGCGCTTGCAGCCAAGTATCCGCAGGTTGATATCAGCCGCGTAGGTGTTTACGGAACGTCGGCAGGTGGGCAAAATTCGGCAGGCGCTTTATTGTTTCATCCCGAGTTTTATAAAGCCGCGGTTTCTGCCTGTGGCTGCCATGATAACCGTATTGATAAACAATGGTGGAACGAGCAGTGGATGGGCTATCCTGTCGGGTCGCATTATGAGCAACAGTCAAATATTACCAATGCCGGTAAATTACAGGGCGATCTGATGCTGATAGTAGGAGAGGCTGACAACAATGTTCCGCCCGAATCAACCTTCCGTTTTGCGGATGCGCTGATCAAGAGCAATAAAATGTTTGACTTGCTGGTGGTGCCGGGTATGGGCCATAGCGATGGCGGCCCTTATGGTCGTAAAAAGAAACGCGACTTTTTTGTAAAGCACCTGCTTAATGCAGAGCCGCCGGCAAGAAACACCGATGAGTTAGCGCATAATTAATTTTGCTGGATAGGTAACACAATGCGAAAAGTTCAGTTAATAGTTTTCCTTTCCTTGTGTCTGGCTGTTTTAAACAGTTCCGCACAGCAACAATCAGCAACAGTACCGGGTAATGGTAACCCCATTATTCCCGGTTACTTTGCCGACCCAACCGTACGCAAGTTTGGCGATACCTACTACGTTTATGCTACCACTGATGGTAATGGTGGCGGGCATGGCCCGTCACAGGTGTGGACATCCAAAGATCTTGTGAACTGGACCATGCACGATATGAACTGGCCAACTTCTAATTACTATTGGGCTCCCGACGTAATTGACGGAAACGATGGCAAGTATTACATGTACTATTGCCAGCCCGTTGATATCTATGGGGCATCATCAATAAGTCCTACCGGACCGTGGACACCCTTGCTGTCCGATGGCAAATCAATGATACCCAATTACTTTATCCCCGGAGTGATTACGCTGGATGGGCAAACTTTTAAAGATGACGACGGCAAGATTTATATGTTCTGGGGTACCTGGGGTATCTATCCCGATCATGGTTGTGGTGTAGGTTTGTTGAACCCGGATATGCACACATTTGCCAAAACGGCAAAGATTCCTAATACTATAGCTAAAGATTTTTTTGAGGCCCCTTTTATGTTTAAACGGAAGGGTATTTATTATTTTACTTACTCGTCTGGTTTTTGTGAAGATTCTACCTACCGGGTGCAATACGCTATCAGTAAAACCGGGCCTATGGGGCCGTTTGAGTTCGGCAAAAATAACCCGGTGTTAAGTACCAATAGTGATGGCTCTATTCATGGGCCGGGCCACGAGTCGGTAGTGCAGGTGGGAGATGATTTTTATATGGTGTATCACCGGCATAACAATCCGCACTCCAACGGGGGCTATCACCGGCAGGTTTGCGCGGATAAGATAGTTTTTGATGCAGATGGTAATATTGAAAAGATTGTTCCCACGCACCTTGGCGTTGGGTTATTAGGAAAAAGTACCATTAATACTCCCGATGAGGCTTATCAGAAAAAGGTAACCGCTTCATCTTACTATAACGAAAATTATAAGCCCTCTTTCGCGGTTGATAACAATAATGGCAGCTTATGGAAACCGGCTGATAACGGTCGTGCCCCGGCCTGGATCACTATTAACCTGGGGTCGGAAAAAACAGTACAACAGGTATTAACCCAGTTTGAATATGCAACCTGGTACTATCAATACCTGATAGAATCATCAGCAGATGGAAAAAACTGGAAGCTGTTTGCTGATAGAAGAGAGAATAAGCAACATGGCTCGCCAATGGTGGATTCAGGGAACGCTAAGGCCCGCTTTATACGCTTAACCATTACAGGGACAGAATATCCGGGTTTATACAAAGCGATATGGAATGTAAAAGTCTACGGTGAGCGAGTGGTAACCGGTGATGCTTTTGCTGATAAAAAAGACATAGCAAAAACAGTATCTGCAAAAGAAAAAGAAGGTTTGTTGGTAAACCTTGATGTGGCTAATCAGGCAGGCGAAGCTGTGTCTCAGTGGGTTAATAATGGTGTATTGAGCGGTAGTTTTATGGCGTCAGGTAAACCCCCTGTTGTTGATATCATTGCCGGAAAAAAAGCTTTGGTGTTTAATGGCACACAGGCGCTTGAATCAACGGTGGCGGTACCGCAGTCGCTTGCAGGTAATAACAGTTATACAGTAGCATATGAGGTTTACACCGATCAGATCAAGGATGAGAATCCGATACTGAGCTGGACAAGCGGCGAATCGGATCACCGGGGTGCTGCTTTTGGCTTCGGAAGCAATAAAACAGCCGGCGCGGTACAGCATTTTGGCGTTTCCGACTTTCAATACAAAACCATGCCCACCGCCGGGAAATGGCACCAGGTGGTGGTTACTTTTGATGGGTCATTTGAAAAACTATTTGTCGATGGCGAGCTGAACAATACAGAAAACAAGATGCTGTTTTTGCAGCTTGCAGATAAGTTCATCATCGGCGCTAAAACAAACCGCTCGGGCTATTTTTCGGGCGCAATATCATCGCTTAAAATTTACAACAAGCCCATGGCCGATAGCGTCATTAAACAATGGGCTTTACATCCTGCAAAGTCAGATATCGCAGTTTATCTTGATGCTTCTAAATTAAATTACGGATTGCTTCAAAAATGGGTGAACAACGGCGAAGCAGGTGGAACATTTCAACCGGGAGATGGAAGCAGGGCTGAAGTGGCCGATGTTGCAGGGAAGATAGCGGTTAATTTTACGGGCAAAAACGCATTGGTTTTCAACAATGGTGTTGGTGTTTCGGGGAAAGGTTACAGCATAGCTTTAAGTGTTTATCAAAGTACATCTGCCCAAAGCGGCTCAATACTGAAATCAAGGTCTTCCGCAGAACCTTTAATCAATGCCGGAAAATATTTAAGCGGAGGTAACTGGCATTGTATCATTAAAACCGTTAGCGGAAATACCAGTAAGCTATATGTGGATGGCACGTTGGTTTCAATTATTTCAAAAGCCAATAATCTTAAAGATGAGCTATTATTGGGGGATGATTTTAAGGGTGCTGTCAATAGTCTTGTGGTTTATAAACACTGTTTGTCATCAACAGAAATCAAGCAGTTAAGTAGTGCCTGGAAGCAAAACTATCATTCTCCTGTAACCGGGCCGTTGGCGTTTAAAATCGCTCCCAAATCCATCACACCGGGTATGGTTGAAATGCAGGCACCAGGTTATGCTTCGGTAAAGTCAAATCTTCAATATGATTTTATTAACGAGGTAGATAGCAGCAAATCAAGCGGATGGCAGGCTAATCCGTATTACATCAGCTACGGGCTTACCTCCGATAAAAACTACAGCTATTCATTTAAAGTAAAAGATAATTATGGCAACGTAAGTTCAAAAACAGCGGCTTTACCGGTGAGCACATCTTCGGCATTGTTTAATGTAGTTACAGATGGTTTTATAGTTAAAAAGGATTTTATTGCCGATGGCGCAACCGGTACTGTATGGAATGGCTTAATTGGTGCCGAAGATAAACTGGAGCGCAAAGTAATAAGCGGTGACAGCGTGCTGATGCTGGAATCAAAAGGCTCAAACTGGGACGGCAACCTGTCTTATGGTCCCTTTCTATATCTCAACGTATCGGGCGATTTTGTGGCCGAAGTAGAGGTAACCGATGTAAGCGGTTTCAAAGAGAAAAAGGTAGCTGGTAATAGCGATATGGGCTTAATGGTTCGGAAAGCTAAACAGATCGGTTCGGAAGGTACAGAAAACCTCATCCAGAACAGTATTTTCCCGGCCTGGAACTGCGGCAATATGTTTACCAATTTTAGAGGCGGCGATCGTATGCAAACCAACACGCAAACCGGATGGAAGTATAACCACTATTTACAGATTCAAAAATCAGGGGACGTGTTTTATATCAGGAGCAGCGCTGATGGTACACACTGGACAGAGCTGCCCGGAAGCCCGGTATCAAGGCCTGACCTCAACAGCAGCGATTTACAGATCGGACTTTACCACAGTACCTACGGCCCGCATCGCTCGTATGTTAAATTCTCTAATTTTAAACTTATCAGCAGGAAATAAAGCATACAAAATGACTGTTCATCGATAACATTAAATACTTTATCGACACATAACACTTCTTAACAGCACCTTCATTCATATTTGATTATTGTTTAACCACACAATCAATAAGCACATATGAAATCATTCTGACTTAACTAATTTTTAATTAATTGTCGAATGAGATCGTCTGTTCCAATAACAGGATTGCTGCTGCTGATGCTCAGCGCCTGCCAGCCAAGTATTTATAATACGCCCAAAACACGCGCTGTTTCTGTAAAACGGCTTATTCCGCCGCAGGGAATGGTTTACATTCCGTCAGGAACGTTCATGTACAAAATGCTGAACGATGACAAAGCCGAACAGCGAAAGGTAAGCGTTAGCGCCTTTTTTATCGACAAAACCGAAGTAACCAACAAGCAGTACCAGGCTTTTGTAAACTGGGTTGCTGATTCTGTAGCTATTACCGACTATCTCCACGACGACTCCTTTTTTATGCCCGCAACCGGCGCAACCGTTGGTAGCGCAGGCAAAGAACAAAGGCTGATAGACTGGAGCAAGGTTAACAAGATTTCCCCCCTCTGGAAAAAGGCTCCGCCCGAAGTTAAAGAGAAACTGGCACCGATGATGACTATGATTAACGGCGTGCGGGTGCCCAATCCGGAACTTGTTGTTTACCGGTTTTACTACATCAGGATGGATGGCGTAAAAAATAATGAGTACATGATGGATACCGTAAGTGTTTATCCGCATGAATCGGTATGGTCGGCAGATTTTCCTAATGCGCAGATGACCGTGATGGATGCCAATTACTTTACCAACAAAATTTACGAGTACAACCCGGTTGTTGGGGTAACCTGGAAACAGGCCCGGGCTTATGCCGATTGGCGCGGTACACAGCTCAGGCTTATGATCAGGAACAATCCTAACCTGCGCAACTTTAAACTTAGCTTTAGTTTACCAACCGAGGCACAATGGCAATTTGCTGCCGAAGCAAAGCTTAGTCCCAACGATACTACCGATCATACGGTAAAAACCACGGTTGATAAGGCTACCGGTAAAGAACAGCTTTCGCTTAACTTTAAACAGGGCGAGGGCAGCTATGCCAGTGATGGATCTACCTTTACACTTCCTGTAACCTCATATACGCCCAACGCCTTCGGAATTTATAACATGGCCGGCAACGTATCTGAATGGACGCTTGACGCTTACAGCCCTTCCTCATCTCAACTGGTGAATGACCTGAACCCGGCTTTGCTGTACGATGCTACAAGTAAGGATGCCATGCTGATGCGGCGTAAGGTTGTGCGCGGGGGCTCATGGAAAGATAATGGCGAAATGCTGAACACCGATACCCGCAGTTTTGATGACCAGGAAGCCGCACATTCCTATATCGGTTTCCGCTGTGTGATGGCCGCCTTTGAACTCACCGGCGAACAGGTTAAAACCAGGAAATACACTAAAAAGTAACAATCATGAACATGCTGAAAAAAGTAACTGCAGTAATCCTACTGCTTATGGGAACCTGCATTCATAAAAATTTCGCGCAGTCGGCGCCGGATAGTACGGTAACCGATACGCTGCCATCATTCGATAGCTACCTGCAAAAGGCCGATCTGAGCCAGGCCAGGCCATTTCCTTATCCTAAAACCAATCCGGCAAATATCAGGATGTATGCCAGGATCTGGCGGGTTATTGATCTGGCCGATAGTTCGAACGCTATACTGGCCATCCCTGGTCATTCATTAATGGAAGCCATTATGAAGGGCTTAACTACCGGAAAGCTTACGCCCTATGAAAAAGATGATTTTAAAAAGAAGCTGACCGCCAAACAGGGTTCCATGCGCTTTACCGACTCGGTGCTGGTGCCAAAGTTTGATAAGGATGGCAACCAGATCTCATCAAAAATGGTGCTCAATGATTTTAATCCCGACAGGATAACCCGCTTCAGGATTGAGGAAGATGTTTATTTCGACAGGCAGCGGGGTAAGGTGGATACCCGCATTATCGGCCTCGCACCCATGATGAACATCACCGGCACGGCCGATCTGCCGGGAAATATGGCATCGGCCCCGGCATTCTGGCTCTACTTCCCGCAGTTGCGTTTCGCGTTGGTACAGGAGGATGTGAGCGAGCCTGATAAGGGGATCTTCGACGTAACGCTTGATGATGTTTTCATGCAGCAAAAGTTTTCGGCCTACCTCATCAGGCAATTTTCGCCCGGTAATGCCGAAAGTGGGCAGCTGGATCCGGGTAGCCCCGAGGCGCTTAAGCTGCAACAAAAGATAGCCGATCTGAAGAAAAATATCTGGAAAAATCCACGGGGAATTAATGATAAAAACCTGGTTAATCAAACTCAAAATAATAAGGAGGAAAAGCCATGACAACGCAAATCAGATTATTGAAAGACTTTATGTGGTGGATGCTTTTTGTGGGCTTCCTGGGCTATTGTGGCAGGGCGAGCGCGCAGGTATTACCCGAATACAGTGCCTTCCCAAAAAACTCGATAGGCCTGCAATTGGGCACACAGGGTGTAGGCCTGCAGGGATCATCCGCCTTTGGCAGGGTGTTTAACGCCCGCATAGGTTTCAATACCGTGCCCGATATTACGGTACAATATAATGGCCGCGACCTTGGCCTTAACCGCACATCTGTTTATGGTATTGTTGACTGGCAACCGCTGTACGGTAATGCCGATTGGCTTTCGCGCAAATGGTATGTATCGGCCGGTATCAGCTATTATTTTAACAATACGCTGTACCGGGAGGGGATAGGCACAGTACCCAATTACTACATCTACATGTCGAAACTGCGGCCGTACATAGGCACAGGGTTGGGCAACATGCCGTTAAGCCACAGTATAGGGCTCCGTACAGATTTCGGTTTTTTTATTCCTATAAGCTCACCTACATCAACCTATGATGATAGAGCCGAAAAAGTAAGCAGCGGTTTGCGTGGGTTATTACCGGGGATGAACGCCGGGCTTACTCTCTACTACCGATTTTAATTGATTAACCTTTAAATATTAAGAAAATGAAAAAGAGCAAAATTAACTGGCTTCACGTAGCCATATCATGGGGTGCCAGTATCGTAATTCTTGGTGCTATGTTTAAAATTAATCATTGGGGTGGCCAGGCGGGTACTTACATGATAGGCTTGGGACTTACCGTAGAGGCCATGCTGTTTTTTACCCTCGGATTTTTCCCACCGGCGCAGGAACCCGAATGGGAAAGGGTATACCCCGAACTGGCTGTTGATTACGATGGAGGGCCGGTAAATAAGTCACGAATGATGCCTGTGGCAGGCGGCCAAACAGCAGCGCTTGATAAGCTTTTAACCGATGCTGATTTGAACGAGCTGAGCATCAGCAGGCTTGGCGAAGGCCTGAAAGTGTTTGCCGAAAAGGTTGACCGCATCAATACCATTGCTGATGTGTCCTTAGGTACCGATGAGTTTTCGGTAAAGCTGAAGCAGGCCGCATCCAAATTTGATTTGTTTGGGATTGCTTTTGAGCGGGCGACATCTGGACTTTCGGCCATTGCCGATAGCCGTGCCGATACCAATGCTTATCAGCACCAGGTGGCAAAGCTTACAGGCAACCTGGTACAACTTAATGCCCTGTATGAGTCGGAACTGAAAGGTGCCGATGAAAACCTGAAACAGGTAAATAACTTTTACCACGGATTAAGCAAGACCCTGCAAAACCTTAATGAATCGGCAGATGACAGCAGGCAGTTTAAGGATGAGGTTAACAAGCTGGCCAAAAATATATCGGCATTAAATGTTTTTTATGCCAATATGCTTTCGGCTATGAACCAGCCCCGCGTGTAATTGCGGACTGGCAATAACGGTTTAGTGTAAATTTTAATCAGATAAAGAAATGGCTATTGCAGGAAAGGAAACCACCAGGCAAAAGATGATCAATATCATGTACCTGGTGCTGTTGGCAATGCTGGCGCTAAATGTGTCTTCCTCTATTTTAGATGCCTTTAAAACCATTAACGATAGCTTAACCGCCTCGGCGGCTAACGTTGGTAATTCGGTACAGCAATTGTTTACGGCTTTTGAACAAACCCGGCTTAAAGAATCGCCCGAAAGGGCAGCGCCCATCTACCAAAAGGCGAAAGCGGCCCAAAAGGTAAGCGCCGGGTTAAATGATCTCATTACCCAGATAAAGAACGAGCTGGTTAATCAAAGTTCGGGCTACGATGAACTTACCGGCGATTTAAAGGAGCGGGATAACCTGGATATAGGTTATAATGTGATGATTAACAAAAAAAGGGCAAAAGCACTCAAAGAAAAGATTAACGATACCCGCGAAAAACTTAAGCTGCTGCTGGGCAAGGAAGATAGCAGCGCAGTATCGTTTACACTGAGCGCCAATGATCCTGTTAAGCACAACGGAAATGCCAAAACCTGGGAGGAGCTGAATTTTGGCGAGGGCGTACCCCTGACAGCAGATTTTACTATACTTTCAAAAATACAGGCCGATAATAAAAACGCCGAGTCGGAAGTGGTGAAAAAGATCCTGGGCAAGATGGACAGGGCCATTGTTAACCTGGATAAGTTTGAGGCAGTGGCCGTAGCGCCAACTTCATACCTCATCCAGGGGCAGCCGTACAAGGCCCAGGTTTTTTTAACAGCCTATGATTCCCGGTCGACCCCACAAATGGAGGTTGGCGGCAGTCCGATCAGCGTTACCGATGGCCGGGGTGTATATAATGCTTCAACCAGCAAGGAAGGTGTTTTTAGCTGGAAAGGTACCATCAAGGTGAAACAAACCGATGGTAGCATAAAAACCTATACCACGCCCGAGCAGCAGTATATGGTTGCCCGGCCCTCGGCAGTGGTATCGCCCGATAAGATGAACGTTTTTTATATCGGTGTAGATAATCCCGTGTCGGTATCTGTACCGGGTATCCCCTCAAAAAATATCAGGATAGGTATTTCGGCAGGTACATTAAGCGGTACTTCGGGTAAATATGTAGCCAGGGTAAACACTCCCGGCATGGTAACCGTAACAGTATCGGCAGAGATTTTTCCCGGCAAAACGGAGGTACTGAGCCGCACACAATTCAGGGCTAAAAGGGTCCCGGACCCTATCGCTAAATTTTCGGGCAGGTCGGGTGGGGGCGTTCCAACGGTAGCGCTAAAAGCGCAGGACGCCATTTATGCCACATTGGATAATTTTGATTTTGATGCGCGGTTTAAGATCACCCGTTTCAGTTTGATCATTGCCAATCCGCGTGAAAGTGCCTCGGTACAGGTTACCTCTGGAAATGCCCTGAGTAATGAAATGCAGGCTTCGCTCAGTAGTATCAAACCGGGTTCGCACGTAATTTTTGATAACATTATAGCAGTTGGCCCGGATGGAGCGCCAAGGCAACTGGCCCCGGTGGCTTTGACGGCTAATTAGTTTTAAGGTTAAAGGCTAAAGGTCAAAGGCAAAAGGTTGAATCGCCAAACGCTGTGCTACTAAATTTGTGATTGTTGTGTGCGAATTTATGGAGGTTAGATGATCGGTTGGCGTTCGGCTTTTAGCTCCTGAATATAAGCAAGTAAGCCATGTTTAGTTAAAAACATGGCTTACCAACAGCGCTATGATCTTTTGTTTAGTGGATAGGCAGGGCTTTAACAAATGTACCCGAAGCGTTAAAAATTATCGCGTACCTGGTACTGTTTGATGTAATGAACACAACATAACCTTGTAAGGTACCGTTGGATGTTTCAGAAAATGCTTTGTCAAATACATAACCGGGATAGGTAGTGGTTAGGTATGTAGCAATAGCTGCCGGAAGGTTTGCTTCGGTAACAGCGGCATGTCTTAAATCGTGTTTTTCAATTTGAACACGTTTAACCAGTTTGCCTGCGGCAGTTACAGCGGTTGAATAAAGTACGCCGTTTTTGCTGATCAAGATATAAACATTGTCGGGGGCTACAGAAGCATGCAGCAAGGTATCTGTTGGATAGGTTGCCGAAAAGTAACTGCTCACAGCAGCAGGCAATGCCGAAATTGCAACAGTGTCGCGGTGTCTGCCGTCGCGGTTGTCAAAAGGGCCACCCATATGCCAGCCTTGTCCTTTAAGGTCCATGCCTTCGCGTTGTTCAAGGATGTTTACAAAGGTGCCGGCAGCTGTAAATTTAAGGCCAACAAGGGCACTGTTGTATTTGATTACTACAACGTAGTTAACAACGGTGCTTGCGCTATCAATGGCATATGCCTTTTTAAAAGTGTAGCCGCTGTAATTGGCTGTAAGGTAGGTGCCTATAGCGGTTGGTAAGGCACTTGAAGCAACGGTATCTATTTGATTATGCCTGCCATAGCAGCCAACCATATAAACACTATCGGTACTTCCGGATGCAAGGCTGATAGCAATAGCACCCGTTGAGCCGATGGCTGATGAAGAAACGCCGGTTGAACCTGATTTTGAGGCGTTCTCCTTTTTGCATGATGCCAGGCAGATAACTGTACCCAACACCATTAGTGTAGCGTAAAAGGATTTCATTTTCTTGATTTAATTTAAATTGATAATTAGCGCTGCCTTTTTGTGGACAGGTTTAATTAAAATTAAATTGGAAAATTGGCTCGTCGGGAGATGTATCGATGAATGCGGGATTTAAATCGACGTTTGAAATGTTGCTTAAGGGCGTTAACGGCTTGATTGCAGTTCTTTGTAATTGGCAAATGATCCTGGTTTTATAGATGGAGCTAATTATGAATTGACAGATCATTTTGGATGTTTTGTCATTTGGGGATTATTTCGATCCTCAAATGGCGCGAGTATTCAGCACAGGCAAATGCGCGGGGTTATTAGTGAGCTTATAAAACATTTTTGACAATTGAGGGAAATTAAAAAAGTTGCGGGCATAGCTGCTGTGCCATGTTATTGGAACGAAAACTAATTTCGCTATTTTCTGAATATTTGTGAACATTAGGTGGTTTTAATAATGGTGTAAATAGCTAATTATTAATTAGTTATTATATGGTCAGCAAAGCGGTTAATTGCATAAAATTATCTATGTAGTGTAGCCAATAGAGCGTTTGAAAAACTTTGACATGTGTATTTACTTTCCGGTATCGGGAAAAAAAATACACATCTTAAATTGAAATTTTGGCTTGCCAAATTTTCATAGCTACAGGCCCTATTTCTTCATCATATTAATGACTCGTTTGTTATACAATTTCAGCTACACTTTTGCATTTTTATGAACACGTACTATTTGAAATGTATCCGTTTAAGACAACATTTAATAAGCTGCACGACAAATTAAGCATCTGTTAAATCGAATTAAACCATTACGAAAATCTTTATTTCTCGCTTTTTCCTTTCGCGCAATTTACCGCTACACGCGTCATAACTAACAGCCTGGCTGTTAGCACCATCTTTGCAAATCTTAGGGAAAACCCTAAGCTTTTGAAAACATCTTTACAAAAATATTTACTAATTGTTGCAATATTAATAAGCGTTGCCAAAGTGCAAGCGGCAATAATTGCAACACCAAACCCCAATGGCTTAACTTCTCCAACCAGTATATATGGTGGACAGCGTATAGCGGTATTGGGTGTCACGCTGACCGACCCCACAGGTTCATCATTGACATCATTGACGTTTGTTTGTAATCAGAATATCTTAATCTATTTCACTAAAACCAGCAGCAGTATCTCCCTGGTGCGGATAAATGGCATAAATGCAACGTATGCTGCAGGTACAGGTACTGTCGTGACCGGCACCTCTACCAGCTTCGTTGTTAGTGGTTCGGGTTCAAATACATTGACGATAAGTAATTTTAGCCAGCCTATAAATTCCACCCCGGCAAGCTTTTTTCTGGTAGTCACTTTTGATGTTGGAGGCAATGCCCCAACTCCTTCACCTGCCAGTTTCAATTTTAATTTATCACAAGTTAATGGTACTGCGATAACAACAATTGTTGGGCCGACTTACACGTGGGCTAATCCCGCTATTGTAACAGTTACCGGAAATAACGTTCCCAAGGATAATGGCATTGAGGTGAATGATATTTATTATACGCAACAAGGCATTTGTGTTTTTGGTTTTTCTATAACGGTTGCAAATAACAAGGCTTTGGTAACTCAGGTGGCATTGTCTGCAGCGCTATCCGGAACCGCCGCGCCATTTTTTAGCACTTCAGATGTTTATGTTGTTGAAAACAACGGGACCGATTTTAATTCGGGCACAAACACTCCTGTGCCTACCACCAATGCTGTAGGCAGCAATTCTTCAACTATCAACCTCAATTTTAATACTCCGCTTGACTTTACGCCACCATCGGCAACGGGCAGCATTACAAGGAATTTTTTTGTATACATTAACTTTAACAGCAATTTTAAAAGCTACCCTAATGCAGTAACATTCTCGCTTAATCCACATGCTGTAGCTTACACAGAGATCTCAGGAGGTTCAGCGATCACTGCTCAAACGGTAAATCCGCCCCAGTCGGTTATTAATGGTTATCCTATCGCGTTTGCCACACCAACAATTATGTTCACGGGGCAAAATACTGTAGGCTCCAATGGCAATGATATTTCACGTACCACTTTAACTTTAAATCAAACAAACATTGTTTTATACGGCTTTTCATTGACCAATACAGGTAGTCAGACAGCGATCAGTAATATCCAACTGAATATGACTGCTATTAACCCGGCGGCTTTTAGTAATTTCCGGGTTTACAGATCAACGTCCGGTACTTTTACAAGTGCTACGGCCGTTCCGGCAAACCTGGTTGGCGGCACGATAGTTTTAAGCTCCAATGTGTTTAAGTTGGACCTGACCACGCCGTCCACTACTCCGCCGGAAACGCTTCCGTTTAACCAAACCTCCTATTATTTCATAATGGCCGACTGGCTTACACCTGTTAGCAGCCCCACAACTTTTCAATTTACTTACAAATCTATTACTCTTAATTCCGGTGCTACAATAGGTACATCAAATACCGATGGCCAGCAGTTCTCGCTCGGTGTGCCGATATATGATTGGACCGGGGCCACTAACAGTAGCTGGACCGTTGTTACAAATTGGTTGAAAAATGGCGTGTCTACCTCGACCGCACCCGGCATTACCAGTAGTAAAGATAATGTACGGATAGGTTATATAAGTTACACCAACAATAACAATCCTATAAATAACAGTTCAGGTTCCAATATTACAATTGGCAACCTCGAGATAGGCAGGTTAGGTTCAACCAGTTCGGCCGCAAGTGCCGTATTGTTGGATCTCAACGGTAAAACCATGACGGTGAACAATGGTTTAAGTGTCGATTCTGCAGCAGTGTTTACTTTAAACAGCAGCGTTGCTACACCTGCTGTTGGCACCCTTAAGGTAAACGGCGGTCTCTCAACCCTGGCCAGTACCGCATCAATTCAATTCGGGTCGTCTAATCCAGTTGTTTTTAATAATGCAGCCGGAACCTTTACCTTGCTTTCTGACGCCAACGGAACAGGTTCAATTGGAAGTATCCCCGGCAATACTAAATTAACCGGCACTTTTGTAGTGCAACGCTATTTTACAGGCGGCAGTATTGCCAATAGGGGATGGCGCCTGATGAGCTCGCCGGTCAATAACAATAATACGCTTCCGGTATCCACTGCCGCTACATATAACTTTTCGAGTTTAAAAACCAATTTGTTTATTACCGGAGCAGGCGGCAACGCTAATGGCTTTGATCAGCCTGCAAGTTATGGGGCCAATGGACCAACCATATTATTTTACAATATAGCCACTGGTTTGTTTACTCCATTAACAACATTGATTCCTGCTCCAGCTGTGAATGTTGGTTCTGGTTTTTATTTTTATTTCAGGGGCGATAATATCCATAACATTACCCAAAAACTAATCAGGTCGCCCGCTACCAATACTTTTGCCATACCCGAAAAAAATGTGGTTGGTTTGCAATCAGGTACGCTTAACCAGCAGGCGTTTACTTATACATTAGCTAATACAGGTGCAGGCTATAATTTAATCGGCAATCCTTATCCATCTAATATTACAATACCGGCCTCAGCTTTAACAGGTACTACCCCCTTTGTTTACACTTTTGCACCTGGCGGTAACAGCATAATTGCACAAGATGTATCTGCAGGAGTAACGATACAAACCGGGCAGGGGTTCTACCTTAAATCTAACAGCAGTTCCAGTTCCATCGCATTTACAGAAAGCTTAAAAACTAATGCCCCCGGAACTATTGCATTTAAAGCCGAGGTGCCAAGGCCTGCAATAACGCTAAAAATGATACAGGATTCTGCCAATTATGATATCACGCAGCTCCGGTTCTCTGACACTTATAACAAGAACTACAAAGAAACCGAAGACGCCGATGATCTGAACGGGAACGGGCAAACTGTGTTATTTGGAGCCATGACTGCCGATGGCCATCAGGTATCTATTGCTTCGCAGCCGCTTAACAAACAACGCACGTCTGTTTTTTTAAGTGTTAACGACATTAAAAGCGGTGATTATCAAATAAAGAAAACGGATATATCAGCCATTCCCGATTATTATGACGTATGGCTCCTTGATCATTTTCAAAACGATTCGCTGAACTTTCGAAATAACGATGGCTACGGGTTCCGGCTCGACAAAAAGGTTCCGGCTACTTATGGAAATAGCCGCTTTGAAATAGTTATCAATAAGAAGCCTTTACCACCGTATGCCTTGACTGCTTTTACAGGGCAGCGCAACATCAATTCAAATATTATAAAATGGAACACAGTAAATGAATTTACCTATATCACTTTTGAAATACAATATAGTGTAGATGATAAAGATTTTAAGACTATAAGCACCGTGCAATCGACTGGTTCCGGTTCTTACAGTTTTGCTGATGCTACTGCTAAAACCGGGTACTACCGTTTGAAGCAAACAGATCTGGACGGGATTGTAAAATATTCAAATGTTGTGATCATTTCTGTGGATAGTAATGGATTGGATGTTTTTACGGTGTATCCTAATCCCACATCAAATTATTTGCATTTCAGCACAAACCAACCTGTTAAAACAACTTTTGGGGTAGATGTTTACAGCAGTATGGGGGCACTTTTGAAAAGTGCCACTTTCAATTCCAATACAGGGCAGCTGGATGTATCATCTTTAATGACAGGTTTTTATAGCATTCTGCTTATCGATAATAATACTAAACAGACTATCGCTTCGGCCAAATTCATCAAACAATGAAAAGTGTGATAAACAAAGCGTATAAGGTTATAGTGTTAACCGCCATTTTTCTTTTTAGTATTGCTACTGCATTTGCACAAGAAATACCTTGTGCCGGTGACCCTGATGATGAAGACTATGATCCGAACAATTGTCCGCTTGATACCTGGGTAATATTGCTGGTAGCAGTTGTACTGATATTAACCTTTATACATTTACACCGCCGGCAAAAGGTTGCAATACGATCATAAATTAACCACGGTGAAGTGTAGCCTATCCCTGCGGGAGACGCATGTGATGCATCTCTACGTTAAAAAAATGTCTTGCTTGGTTTTAATTACACCGGGCTAGACCATCGGTACTTGAAGCATCGGCGGGTTTAATGATCAGGGCTTTTTCAAAAAAAGGCTTTGCTTCGGCTTTTTTGCCGGCCATAAGCATAGACCAGCCCAGCATGTGGTTGCCGTCATAATCAAAGGGATAAAGCGTTACCACAGTTCTGAAAAGTTTAATTGCCGGTTCGTATTGTTTGCGGTTGTAATAAATTACGCCGCCCCAATAATTGGCCTGGGTATTTTGCGGGTCTATTTTTAATATGGCAAGATATTGCTCCAGTACCTTATCCCAGCTTTGCAAAAAGGAAAGGGGTTTTACATAGCCAAATTTAGCCTCAACCGAGTTGGGTTTCAGGGTTATGGCCTTTTGGTAATAGTTTTGCGAAGCCGTGTAGTTTTTACTAAGGTAGTTGAGCCAGCCCAGCCTGATGGTTATTTCATAGTTATTTTCCGAATAGTATGGATAGATATCGGCAATGGCGGCTACGTAGTTCTTGTTTAATTCGTTAGCATAACTGTTGTGGAAAGCCTTTTGCAGCACCGCATTTGTTTGCGCCTGCAGTTGTGCTGCAAAAGCAAGTAAAAGTATGGCTGTAAACGTTTTCTTTAAAATTTCCATGTTATGCCTAACGTGACAGAGTTTTGGTTGTACTTAACAGCGCGGTAAATGTCTGTTTTCTTTTCGTAAAAGTAATTTAAATTCAGTAAGGCATGGTTACCTATCTGGTAAAAAACGCTTTCCCCGCATTTAAATTTTGTAGGGTCGATAGAATTGTAAACATACAAACCATCGGCATCAAGGTAATCATCCTGGTTGCCAAACGTAGCAGCCGATTCCAGCCAGGTTTTATCCAGTATCTTAAACCCAACCGACTGGCTATAAATAAAAGTATGAACCCCGCTTAAATTCAATATTGACGCCCTGCTCATGGTGTATAAATTGAGGTTCCCTAATGGATAAAAATCCACTTTGGCATCATATTGCTTTAAGGTTTTATCAATCAGCTTTCCCCAGTTAATATCGCCCTGCAAATCAATATAGCGGGTATCATATTTTATACCGAATAAACCGAGATTACTTTGATTGATATTGCTGCGGTAGCTGGTATGCAGGTAATGATATGCCCCAATCAGGCTGATGTTCTTCGCCAGTGAATACTTCGCCCTAACATAATATTCGGTTTGTTTGTCGGTTCGGCCAACCTGGTTCTTATAATCAATAAACCGCGAACGAAAAATATTCTGTTTAAAAAATATGAACGACTGATCCAGCTGTAAACGCCAGAACAGCCTCGCCCCAATACCCGCACGCTCAAAAAAACCATTATCCCGCTCGTTATTGGCGGGGAGTTTTATGCCGCTTTCAAGCGTAGCGTCGGTTAAGCCGTAGGGAGATAGCTTAATGCCTCGTAAGGTTTCCTGATCTAAACGCGAGGCGCTATAGAATGCCGCGCTGTTATTGTTGATATAAGTATTGCAATAATAGTTGTACAGGCGGGCAGTTGTGTTTTGCGGTTCCTTAACTAAAACCCGGTTAAACTGGCTGATGGCCGCTTTGTAGTTGCCGGTAAGCATGTAGGCATATCCAACCTTAAAATGCAAAGCCGGCGAGTCTGTGCTGTTTGTAACTGTTTTATTTACAAAGTTGATGAGTTGTTTCCAGTTACCGGCGTTGTATAGCTGATCGACGGTGCTATCGGGCACAACTACGCCAATGTCTTGCGCATGAGCAACAAGAACAGCGAATAGCAGGACAAAAATGATGGTTAATTTTCTGTACTCCATTGTGCTTCAATATGCCGGTTGTTTATGTTTATAATGAAGGCTTGCAAGTTGCCATGCTCAACAAAAACCGTTGCCTCGCTAAGCGGGATGGTTTTGCCTGCAATTTCCTGGTATTGCCTGGATACAACGTTTAACCCTGTTTTTTTCACCTGGATGCCACTTTTATATTTTATGCTGATGAACCTGTAAAAGGGTGCCGCAAAATCCTGTAACCAAAGCAATATTTTATTATTGGTAAGTGGCACCGGCAGCTCATCGCTGGCCTGGATATACCCGGCATCATTAAAAATAACTTTATAAGCCGCCAGATAAAAGTAATAAAGCAATGATGTTTTATCGCCATAAAAACTGGTGAAGTAAAACATAGTACCATTATTGATGAAATAGGCCGCTGCCCCCGTGGTTTTGCTGTAGATATATGACTGGTTTGCCGCGTCCTTAAAAACTTCCCAATCTTCGGTAGTGCCGGTTTCGGTACTTAGTTTAGCTACAAAACCCGGTTGCAGGTCGAATGCTTTTTTGAGCGATGCATTGACTTCAAAGTTGCAGAGCACGTCATTTTCATTAGGGATAGCATAGCTTTCAAGACTGTTTTGATGACCCTTTTTGTTGAAATAGTATGCAAACGGGTAGGACAATGTTTTGGAACCGATATATGGGGTCGCCTGCAACTGGAAATGTAAATGCGGTTCCGGCGACCGGCCCGAATTGCCACAAAAACCCAGCAGATCGCCTTGTTTTACGCTATCACCGGGTTTAACTTTTATGGAGTTTTTTTTTAGGTGCGATAATTTGGAGTAAAGGCCTGGAGCATGGTTAATTACTACCGTATTTCCCCAGTTTTCTTTCAGGTTTTCCTCGCCAATATCATTATCCTCAACATGGTTTACCACTTGTTCTACAACGCCATCGGCACAAGCTAATACTGGTTTGTTAAAACAATAAAAATGTTCGGGAAGTGTACCCGGGAATTGATACGTTTTCTGCTCATCATCGGTGATCACAAAATCAAGCGCCTGGCCCCATTCGCCTTTGTGGGTAATAGCACCATTATAGCCTTGGGATACCGTCCAGTAACCCATAAATGGCAGGCTGAGTTTAATATATTTCAGATCGTTTAGCCTGTTTTGCAGGTTTAAAACATGATAAAGATTTCTCTCCGGTGAGTAGTGCTGCACCTTGGTTAATAGTAACGTTGAACGATGACCAATCAGCGTTACGAAATAAAGCAGGCTTATATTGATTACGCAAAACGGCAAGGAGAAAATAGGCAGCACATGAACGGCCATGAGTGTGGTAAGCGCGTTGATGACCACAAATCCAAAAGGAATGCAAACTACAGCCAACAGGTAAGAGCGTATCGAGGGGATAGTAAAAAAACTCCCGATAGCCATTGACGCCATCATTAAATTGGCACCCAAATGGTAATAGCTGATGCCCTCAGGGTAAGTATGGGTGATGCTGTTAAAGCCACAGGCTGCTAAGAAACTAATTACCAGTAAACTAAAAGCAATGCGCGAATGAACCAGTATCCCAATGGCGATAAGCATCCCGGCTATGATATGGTGCTGAAACAGCACCGCGCTCAATGAGCGGAAGAAGAGGCTCAACAACCTGGGCAATGCTGCTGCAAGGTACCCTTCGGCCCCGGCAAGGTTACCCGGACCAGTATAAATTTCCTGGAGTAAAGAACTGCTCTTTTGCAACAGGCCGGTATTAAAAATACTGTTAGATGTGAGTAAAACCAGCCAGAATACCAGGATAAAAGGTAAAGAAAGCATCGGCAAGTTCTGTTTACTCAAGCGTTGCGATATGATGATGGATGCAATAACCACCATGCAGCAGGCAACAACAGTCCAGATCACAAACATCAGGTTAACCTGGAAAAATGCCCCGAACGCTATGCCCAACAGCAAACTATTGAAGCTGTAGATCCCCGTGCGGTGATCTTCGCCTGTGAGTTTTAATAGTTTTGTGATTAATAAGGAAAGTAAAACACAGCCCAGCCCGGCGAAACCGGATACCGGGTTAAAGAAAGAAACCAGCAATAAAATGATCCCCAATACCCGGTTCTGCGAAAAAAACAGTACCGAATAGGAATTGAGGACCGGTTTTATAAATGCTGAAATTTGCTTCACTTGTTGTTGTTTAAATGAGCGGGCACTAATTCCGGTTCGGCAGTATATTCAAGTGTTTCGTTTTTGCGGATGAGATGGGTGCGCAATTTTTCATCTATCAACACAACCGCGGGCCGTAAAGTGATAAACTGCATCCATTGGGTCATGTTGTAAGCACCTACTTTGTGAACCACCAGCTGATCGCCGGGATTGAGCGCAGGGAGATTGATACTTTCCCTGATCACATCGATATTCATGCAAAGCGGTCCGTATATCACCATGTTTTCGTTATGCGCCACAAAATCCTGAGCAGGGCTTACCTGGTGTTCATACCAGAAGGATGTAAACAATATATTTACCCCAAAATCAACAATTGTAGCGGCCTTACCGTTAGCCAAACGTTTATTGGCTATAACTGTGCCCAGCAGGTAACCGGCATCATCTATCAATACGCGGCCGCTTTCCAGTATCAGCAAGGGCAAATCATCATTGGCAAAACCAAAATTGAGCAGGGCAGAGGTGATTACTTCCGCAAAATCATCAACCGTTGGTACGGTATCATTTCCCGGCAGGTACGCACCTTTCAGGGTATTGGTTGATGGAAAGCCGCCACCCAGGTCAAGATATTCTATTTTTTGATTTAACTGGGTTTGACAGCTTACTGCAAGTTCGGCCAGTTTATTGGCGGCAATTCCGTAAGCATCAGTGGAGAGCATATAGGTGCCTATATGGCAATGTAATCCTACCAGTTGTAGACTCCCGGAAGTAATGATCTTGTTAATTGCCGACCAGGCCTCTCCGTTTTCGTAGTTAAAGCCAAAGCGGTCCCAAAGCGGGTAAACACCGGTATCCATATTTACGCGGATGGCTACACGTGGTTTATTGCTGAGGTTTTTGCTGAGGTTTAGCAACTGGGTAAGCTCGTCAAAATGATCAATGTGGATCATGGAATCGTGCTCGATAGCCAGTTGCAGGTCATCTGACGATTTGCCGGGGCCGTTAAAGATGATCTTGTTACCGGGTACGCCGTTGTCTAATGCCTTACGATATTCAAAGCCCGAAACTACCTCGGCCCAGCTGCCTTCCTGGTGAAAAATCTGGCAAACAGCATTGAGGTAATTGGTTTTATAGCTCCATGCAAATTGTACCTTAGGGTAGCGCGTGCTGAAAGCGCGGTAAGCTGCACGGTAATTTCTGCGGATCTGTTTTTCGGATAGTACAAACACCGGCGAGCCATAGTTTTCAATTAAACTTTTAACCGAAACGCCGTCGATGCTTTTAACGGGCTGCACACCGGTGCGGGTACCAAATTTGTTCATGGCACCGGCATGTAGTTTTTTTATATATGGTTTTTGGTATGGCAGCTTTTCCATTGTTATAAATTATAATTCGCCAAATGCCGAAATCTGTTGAAAATCGGCGATATCGGCAATATGGTCCCACGAGTACCGGACAAATAGCTTGCCGGCCTGGTAATCGGTATAAGGCTCAATAGCCTCGCCCAAAGCCATTTTGGCAAGAGCAGCAGGCTGATTTTGCCCGGCAGCAGCCGTTAAATAAACCCATGCCGGAAACCGCGGGTTAATTTCCAGTATATATAAATGCCCCTCGGCGGTGCTCATGATCTCCATTTCGTAACCGCCTTTCCAGTTGGTGGCAAGGGCAAAACTGTTGGCCAGTTGGGTTAGGTTATCATCTTTAATGGTAACGCCCGCCCAGGCCTTTCCTTTATCAGTGATATAGAGCTTACGCATGGCAACAATGCTCACGTTGTTCCCCTGTCCATCGCCCAGCGCCGCGATATTGATCTCGTTGCCCCTGATATGCTGTTGCGCTATCACCGGTGTGCCCCAGGTGGCATTAAGCTGATGAAAGGCCTTTAAAGCCTGGTCCATGGTGTAAACTATATAGGCTTCGTAAAACTTCCCTTTTATCACCATGGGGAAACTAAACTCAGCGGCGGCTTTTTGCAGATCGTCGGCAGTGTACAGCTTATGATCTGCAGGTACATAAAAGCTGTGCCTTGTACCAAAGTCTTTCAAGTGTACCTTATCCCTCAATGCCAGCTGCTGCTGTGTAGGGAGATAGCTTGCTATGCCCATTTGCTTTAACTGTGGCGCTATCTTTATAAAATTGAACAGCTCCGAATCAAAGTTGGGGATCACGAGATCAAGGTTCTCCTGCTGGTTGATATAGGTTAGCCGTTCAATGAGGGCAGCCGTACCTTCGGTTGGATAGGGGATCTGGTAGGTTTTATTTACCAGTTCCTTCAAATAAATCCCCGGTTCCAGCGATTCATATGACAAGCCTATTATGCGCAAATCATCCCCGAAACATTCTTTTAAAGAACGAATAACCGCCATCCCCGGACCCGGATTATCATTGGCATTAAGCCCGGTAACGGCAATACATAAATTAGTGTACTTGTTTGCCATCGTCCTTAAATTTCCAGCAGGTTTGCTTCTTTTAGCTGCAGCATCCAATCGTCCCAATCCCTATCCAGCTGGTTTTCGCTCACATCGTACCTGTTAAGGATATCCTGTTTGATCTCAGCGTTGGTTTTGCCATTTTTCATGGCCGCAAGCAATTGAGCCGCCATTCCGTTTCCGGAAAACGAATCGCCGGTGGCCGGGTTAAAAATAAACCCATTCTCGCTGGTGGCAATATTGCTTTTGAGTTTCATTTACAGTTGCAGGTTGGTTAAGTAATAAAGGCTAAACTTAGCAGGTTTATATGAGTTTTACAAAAGGGTCCTTATGATGCCATCAGGTATTCTATCCTTGAGGCAAGTACTTCCATATCCAGCGGCTTTACAAACAAGGCATCGCATTTATAGGAATCGGCCTGTGCTTTTTTTGTTTTAAAGGCGGTAACAATGATGATAGGCACATTGCACAGTTTTTCATCGTCTTTAAAATCCTGGCACACCAGCTCACAGTCGGTATCCAGCAGCAAATAATCCAGGATGATCAGGTCGGGGTTAATCACCTTAGCCTTGTCATATATAGCATTAGGATCATAAGTTAAGTGCACATTAAAATCACCATAATACATAATGTCATCAATTACCGATAACATCCTGCTGTTTTTATCAAGTACTAAAATGGTTTTTTTGTTGCCTGCCGTTTTCATGACTATAAGGATTAGTGTCAATTAATTAATATAAAGTTGAGGCTATTTATGAGGCTTTTAAATAATGTGTCGCTCAATGCCTTCAATGTGCCGATGAATTGATTATTTGTGCCAGTCTTTAATAAAATCGGTATAGTTTGTACCCACAGGTAGTTCAACCTCAGTTAGTTTAACCTTGCGGTTATGGATAGATCTGATCTGGTCGCGCGCTACCACAAAGCTGCGGTGAATGCGGATAAACTTTGCCGAGGGCAGCTTTTCAATAGCGTTTTTCAAGGGCATAAGGGTAAGTATAGGTTTGGATGCGCCCAGCGTATGGATCTTGATGTAATCCTGCATGCTTTCAATGTATTCAATATCTTTAATATTGATTTTGATGAGCCTGTATTCTGAATGTACATATAGGAAATCATCCTCGCCTGAAGTATCGGTATGCTTGTACTGGTAATAGCCTATAGCTTTTTGAACAGCCGCGCCAAAACGCATGTTGTTGATTGGCTTCAGCAGGTAATCAACCGCTTCCAGTTCGTAACCTTCGTACGCATAGTTTTTATAAGCCGTAGTGAAAATGATCATAGGCTTATCTTCCAGTGATTTTACCAGGTCGATACCGGTAATATCGGGCATGTTGATGTCTATGAACAGCACATCTACTTTGTTGCGTTTCAGGTATTCGCCGCCCGATATGGCATCTTCAAAAGTATTAACCAGTGTTAACGCCGGGTATTCGGCTACATATTTTTCAATGATCTGAAGGGCCAATGGCTCATCATCAATAGCTACACATTTCAGTTGCATAATAAATAGTTTTAAGCGTTAATCTCCAGTTCGACAATGAAATTGCCATCTACCGAGTTAATGTCGAGCCGGTGTTTGTTAGGATAAATATGCTGCAGGCGCTGGCGGTTATTGGCAATGCCTATGCCCTTGCGCTCAGTGTCGGGACGTTTTTCAAAAATGGTGTTCTTGCAGATAAACAGCATTTGATTGCCGCTCACCCTCAGGCAAATATTGATAACTGATGGCTGATGCTTGCTTACCCCGTACTTGAACACATTTTCAATAAAGGTCATCAAAACAAGAGGCGGGATTTTTTGATACGTGATCTCGCCTGATACCTCAAAATTTAAAGTTGTTTTTTTGCCGAGACGCAGGCGTTGCAGATCGATATAATCGTTAATACAATCAATTTCATTTTGCAGCAACACAAAATCTTCGGTTACCTCATCGGTTACATAACGCATAATATTCGAGAGCTTCATGATGCTTTCGGATGTATGTTCGCTATTGGTGACCGACAGGGCATAAATATTATTCAGAGTATTGAACAGGAAATGCGGATTGATCTGCGCTTTTAGAAAAGAAAGCTCGGCATGGGCTTTTTCGGCTTCGGCACGCGTAACCATTTGCTCGGTAAGCTGCCATTTCTGAACTGTGGCTATGGCCACGCTCAAGCCCATTACAATAATGAAAATAAACAGCCCGACCATATCAATGTTGCCCGACTGATGGATGAAAATAACCTTGTTAGTGGGTTTAAGGCTCGGGTCCTGCATCCGCAGGTCCTCATGCGGCAATGGGCCGAATGGCATATTTTGCTGATCGGGCGCCGAGGTATCGATACCTGTAGGCGTAATTTGCGGACCTATAGGTTGCGGGTTAGGAACGGCTGCCGTTGCTGGTTTGTTGCCTTTAATAAGGTTATGCAGCAGCAGGTTATCAAAAGGCTGTAAAAAGTAAACGCAGCCTGAAAGCACCAATACAATAAAGCCATACCAGATATATTTTTTGCTGAATACAAACTTTGGTACCAGGTACCAGGCATTCAGGTAAAACATGAAGATATAGGTGAGACAAAACAGCCAGTAATATGGCGAAAACAGTACCGTAAAAGAACCTGCGCTGCTTTGCTGCGTACGGTTCATAAACAAGAGCGGGAACCCTAAAAATACGAGCCAGCCTGCAGCATGAATAAAAAAAGTAGTTGCTTTTGAGCGGATCATTTGATTTTGGATTCTTTTACTTGTCTGCGCCGGTTTAGCATGACCGGTTCGCATTAATAGCATGGATTTAAAATAAAAAAGCACCTGTACTACTGCACAGGTGCTTCATCTTTATGAAAAAAACCTATAATTCAGTGTCCCTGCTCCTGAATTATAAATCAAAGGTGCAGATGGGACATTGTTTTAACAATCATGTGTCGGTAAACCGGGAAATTGTATAGATGAACCGGGCGAGGGGCTATTTTACCAGGAATAACAGACACGGGTGTAAATAAAAAAAGCTTCCTTGCACTCGCTGCTTGGAAGCTCTAACCTAAACCTTATCACTGATCAAATTATTATTTGATGTTGTAAAATTAGCCGCGATGTCGTAACATGAAATTTTGTACCGACGAATAAAGCGATTGAATGGACGGAGTAAGTTTAGCGGGTGTTTTTGTATAGAGCAAAAGATAATGAAATGTAAAACCGCATTAGCCGGAGATAGCGTGCTGGCGTATTCAAGAAGGGGTGGATGGAGTTTTTACGATTTTAGATGTTTGCGTTGTTATATATTGATTGTAAGGATTTTATGATTGACTTGACGTTTTTTCTGTCTTCGTACAGGGCAATGGGTTGATTGGGCCTACTGTTGATTAAAAGGTAGTTGTCGTCAATAATTATCGTTATCTCTTCGCCCCAGGAAAACCATGACACGCCAGAGGTACATTTGAAATAGCCGCGCTCATAATATCTCACATTATGAAAATGAAGTGATTTTAGTACTTTTTTAAGATTGTTTAATACCTCATCCGTCACCTGATATTTTTCAAACACCTGGTTTTGATACAAACGTTTTATAACAAAAATAAAAAACAGAATGAAAATAGATAACCCGATGGTTCCTGGCATTTTCAACTCATTGTTATGGAATTCAAAGGCGTTATAAAGCATTGTAATAGCCACAAATATGCATCCTAACGGAATAGTTGCAAAAAAATAATGGCGGTAAAAGTCAGAAAACTTTACTGGCCATCTGCCTGATGCCTTGATATTGGCAAGTTCGTTATTGGTCATGGTTAATGCGTTGGGTAAATATAATTCACAATTTTAAATTTAGCTTTGCTATTAATTAAGCCTAAAATAGCCCCGCCAGGACATTAATAAAATACCAAAAGATAATGAAGCTTCTCTTAACATCCGCGGGAATCAGTAACGCAAGTATCCGAAATGCTTTGATTGAGTTGCTGGGCAAACCAGTTGCTGAAGCAAGCGCCCTTTTTGTACCAACCGCCATATATGGCATCCCGAATGGTGGCGATATTGTACGGAGGGTGATCAATGGCACATTAGGTGACCCTTTTTGCGAATTAGGTTGGAAATCGCTGGGCTTACTGGAACTTACCGCTTTGCCCAGTATCAAGAGAAAGTTATGGGTTGATATGCTTCAGGAGACCGATGCTTTACTTGTAGGTGGCGGCGATTGCCAATACCTAACCTATTGGATGCAACAGTCCGGACTGGCGGAGTTGTTACCATCGTTATTGCACAGAATGGTATATGTGGGCCTAAGTGCCGGCAGCATGATCATGACCCGCTTTGGAACAAGCTACGGACACCATACGTTGCCGGCGGACAGCAATAAGTCGCTGGGATTTGTTGATTTCGCAATCCATCCGCATTTAGATCATGAATGGTTTCCGGATAATTCCCTGGCCAGTATCGAAAAACTGGCGGCTACCATACCGGTTCCTTCGTATGCAATTGATGATCAAACAGCGATTAAAGTTACTGACGTGGGCATTGAGGTAATTACTGAAGGGCATTGGAAGTTATTTAACCCGTGATATCGGTTTTAATACCACCTGCAACTATACACTCATTTGCGGTATAAACCCTGCTTTAAACATATTAACAAACGACCGTGGAGTTAATACCTGTAGTTTGTTTGCATCAGGCAGTGCTATCCCTTTTTCATATCCGGCGGGGCTCCATAAGTATAGGTGATCGTCTTTTAACAAATAGGATTGATCGTTATAAATCACAAAAGTACCGTTAGGAAGTGCTTTTATATTTTCCTGGTAGGTGACCTTTGATTTATCGGCGGCAATCCGCTCGGTTTGTAAGATTTCATCTATTTTAGATACCGGCGTTTTCATATCAAATCCATATTGTGGGTTTCCTTTCAGCCAAAACTCTTTAAACCTTTGATGATCCTGATACCGGCATTGAAAACAGGGGCGGTGACCGGCCGAAAAAGCAGTAGCTTCATCCAAAAAGAAAAGTTCTGTCCATCGGTCAGGCTGCATAATTTCACGATGACGGCCCCTAAACTCCAGAACACAAGTTATCCAGGCCTTAATTTTAAAGGCACGCACAATTTCTTTATGCTCATTATGTATTACCCCCCGGTTGCCAAGCCATGCACCGCGTTCGGGTGTTTTAATGAGTTGTCCAAATGGGTTTACGCGGTTTTGCAGCATTGTTTTAATCTCTGATGATAACGCTTAAAGCTACATGATTATGTTTAAGAAAGCGCATCGTGAAATATAATGCCCAGGCTATGACGCTTACCGCTATGAACCGGACTTACGCCATGCTTCATGTTCACCCGGTAGTAGCCCTTGCTTCCTTTTACCGGTCGGAAGTTGGTGGTAAATAAAACCATATCGCCCATATCGGGAGTAAGCACATTGGCTTTTGATTGCGCACGCGGAATCTGTTCTGTGAGTACAAATTCGCCGCCGGTATAATCGCTGTTATGCTGATCGAGCATAAACACCATCTGGATCGGGAAGTAAACTTCGCCATACAGGTCCTGGTGGAGGGTATTGAAGCCGCCTTCGGTATATTGTAATATCAGGGCGGTTGGTTTAGTTTGCCCTGCTTCATGGCTTAATTGCTTCATTTCTTCGTGCGTTTCCGGAAATTGCCTATCTATCCCAAGTTCTCGCATCCATGCATTTGCAACAGGAACAATGTGAGGGTAAACGCTTCCCCGCAAATCGGTTATCACAGCGGGCAAGGGGTATTTATAATATTTGTATTCGCCGTAGCCAAACCTATAACGTTCCATGTTAACAGTTTTACGGTAAGCATCAGCCTCATAGTCACCAATTAATATATCGCAGCTTTTTTCATCCAATACCTGTTTAACAATTACAAAGCCTTTATCATGTAACGTATGATTGATCTGATCCCAATCAAGATTTTTGATCCGATCTTTAAGTGTTTGTTCCAATTTCATTTTTGTTATTTTGAATAATGTCAAAGCTATCGTGAGGGCGTTGCGCGGGCAATCCGATTCTTGCGGTGTTTTGCTTTCAATCAATCGATTATAAGTGTTCGGAAGAAATGAAAAAAGTGCGGGATTGTGCGATTCCCTCCCCTGGGAGGGGGGAGGGAGGGGTTTCATCAGTATCCAAATTTTTAAATACGTAGAAACCCCTCCCTGCTATTGCACATCCCGGCGCACCCCTCCCGGGGGAGGGAATGAAAGAATCTTCCAAATGCTTATTTTATTAATTATAAATTATAAGGAGTTTATACCATGGATATTAAAGTAAAACGGGTTTATGAGCCTTACGATAAAACCGATGGAGTAAGGATTTTGGTAGACCGCCTCTGGCCGCGCGGAATAAAAAAGGAAGATGCACATATCGATAAATGGTTTAAGGAGATTGCACCATCTAACGATTTAAGGAAATGGTATAATCATGATCCTGAAAAGTTTGAGGCTTTCAATAAGAAGTATCATGCAGAAATAGATGGAACAATGGCATTGGACGAAATAGTGGATTATATCAAAGCGCATAAAACAGTGACATTGGTGTTTTCGTCAAAGGAGCTGAATTTGAATAATGCGGTGGTATTGAAAAATATAATTGATGATCGTGTCGTTTGAAAACTCAGCAAGAATCGGATTGTTCAGGGCTGTTGAGGCCGGTAATTTTGTGTTATAAAAATAAGAGCTCGATTAAATTTATTTAATAATAACACATCATGAAAACTCAGCAAGAAATAGATTATACCCGTATAGCGGATGCAATAGGCTTTTTTAAAGAAAACTTTAAGGCTCAACCAAAATTAGATGAAGTGGCAGAACACGTTAATTTAAGTCCTTTCCATTTCCAGCGTATGTTTAAGGATTGGGCAGGGGTAACCCCAAAACAGTTTCTGCAATATTTAAGTGTGGAACATGCCAAGGAAATATTAAAACAGGAGGATGCCAACGTATTCAATACCGCATTGGAAACCGGTCTTTCGGGAGGCGGCCGCTTGCACGACTTGTTTATTAAGGTAGAAGGTATGACACCCGGCGAATACCGCAACGGAGGCGCTATGCTGCAGATTAATTATTCTTTCGCTGATACACCTTTTGGCAAGGTGATCGTAGCATCAACATCTAAGGGTATTTGCCACATGGCTTTTGTTGATGAGGGCGAAGAGAAAGCACTGGAGCAAATAAAAACAAATTTCCCGAATGCGGTGTATAACCAGTTAGTTGATAGGATCCAGCAGAATGCCCTGTTTATTTTTACACAGGATTGGAGCCGTTTGGACGAGATCAAACTGCATTTAAAAGGTACCGATTTCCAGATCAAAGTTTGGGAAACACTGTTGAAGGTCCCGGCAGGAGGGTTAACTACCTACGCCTCGCTCGCCAAAAAAGCAGGCAGTGAAAATGCTTACCGGGCTGTTGGAACAGCCGTAGGTAGCAACCCGGTAGCCTTTCTGATCCCATGTCACCGCGTAATTAAATCAACCGGCGAAATTGGCCAATACCACTGGGGCAGCAGCCGTAAAAATGCCATTATTGGATGGGAAGCGGCGTTGAAGGAAAGTGTGGAGTAAGAGTAAAAATCAATAAACCATGTCATTGCGAGCGCAGCGTGGCAACCGCATGGAAGCAAATCCGCCTGTATAGCATGCGGTTGCTTCGTCGTTCTTCCTCGCAATGACATTTTTTTACCTTGTATTCCTTATTTCTCAACAACATTTTTTGAGTTGAGCAGAAGCTACTCAATGCCCCACACTCACCACCCGCTTCACTTTCCATTGCCCATCCTGGTATTGCCAAACGTGTACAAACTTCATTACACCAACAATTTGCTTTCCATTTTCGGTATGGGTAAACTTATGTGTACCCATTTCAATTGCACCAAAACCAGGCATAGGATAAACTTCAAGCGTTTCCTTAAGCAGATCACGACGTAGGTCTGCCGCCTGTTTGTTTTCAAAGATACCTTTGAAGCCCGCCATGGTTGCATCGTAGCCTGTTACGCCCTTGCCATCATTATAAAACTCAACATCGGGGGTAAACAGCGTTTTCATCACATCCAGGTTGCGGTTATTAAACGCGTTGAACATAACGCTGTCCATATGTGCAATAGTGTTGAATAATTGCTGATCTTTTGGTTTAAAAGCTGTGGTTTGTGCATTGGTATTAGCTGCCAATAGCAACATAACAATGCCTGTAGTAAATAGGATATAGGTCGATTTTTTCATAATATTCATTGTAATCAAATATACTGTTATGACGTGCCGTATTGACGTATTGTGACAGTATTATCAGCTGTTTTTATAGCTGATAATGGTTTGAACCACCGCCGCAATTCATAATTAAGTCAAAAAGCTCCCGATTAACATATTTTAACGGTTTATGCTTAGCACTGGTGTAATATTTGGACACCATTTTACGTAACTTTACTTATTAAATAAAGCGCGATGAAAAAGAATATCTTCATTATAGCCTTGATGCTTACAGTAGGTTTGTTCAGCGGCACGGTAAAAGCCCAGCAAACAGCATCGTTAATAGCCGATCAAAACCCGCGTTATATGGAAAGCCAGGCAAAATATATCAGGGTTGCCGATACCCTGAACAGCCTGCACGGTACAACTATCCAAAATACTTATAAAGCGTACGACTGGTACGAAGCCAAACTGGAACGCCGCCGTCAAAACCGCGAGTGGAGGCATGAGGAACGCATGAATGGATACTATGATTATTCACCTTCCTGGGGTTTATATGGTGGCTACTCCTATTCGCCATATTTAAACTATGGTTGGGGCAACCGTTGGGGCGGTAATTGGGGTGGCCGCTGGGGTGGCCGTACAAGCATTGGCATCGGCTTTGGCTGGTAACAATTACGGAAGCATTCAATCTAACATATCATAATTTATAATATATACTACAGATGAAATTCAACAGGATCTTAACAGTTGCTGCAATAGCAGTTTCAGGAATTTTTATAGCCTCATGTTCAAGGCAGGTTACACGCGTTAGCACCGACCAAACTATTGATGTTAGCGGCAACTGGAATAACAGTGATGCACGCATGGCAGCCGATGAGCTCACCGGCAAAATTTTAGGTGCTAACTGGATTGATACGCACGTTAGCGAGCACCAGGGTAAACGCCCGGTAGTTATAGTTGGCTTTGTGCAAAATAAAAGCCATGAACATATCGATGCCGAAACATTCTTAACTGATATCGAAAGCTCATTTATTCAATCGCAAAAAGTACGTTTGGTACAAGGCGGTAAAAAACGTGAAGAGCTGCGCGCCGAAAAAGCAGATCAGCAAACAAACGCATCTGTATCAACCATGAAAAAATTTGGTTTGGAAAACGGTGCCGATTACATACTACAAGGTTCAATCAACTCTATCGTTGATGCGCACAAACGCCAAAAAGTTGTTTACTACCAGGTAAACCTGGAGCTTACCAACATCCAGACCAATGAAGTAGTTTGGATAGGCGAAAAGAAAATTGCCAAATACGTTAAAAACTAAAGCCCGTATACATTATTGCCCTGAACATGGTACGCCCGTGTTCGGGGCAGTTTGCATTTAATAATGGTCAACTTACGTACGCATATTCTCCGGGTATTTTCTTTTATCGGGCTGATGCTTTTTTTATCGGCGTGTTCAACCTATAATCAAAGTGTTGCGCCTTATTATAAAAATGTTTCGGCCGGTAACTATCCCCAGGCCGAGAAAGAGCTTGATAAAAACAGCCTGATCCAGACACCCCGCAATAAACTCCTGTACCTGATGGAGAAGGGGAGGATTTGCCATTTAAAAGGCGAATACGAAAACAGCAACAACTACTTTAACCAGGCCGATCAATTGCTTGACCAAGGTTTAACCAGCGCCTCAGACGCTGCCGTTGGTGTTTTGCTTAACTCGGCATCGCAAAAATATAAAGGCGAGGATTTTGAGAAGTTCATGATCCATTATTATAAAGCGCTTAATTATTTATACCTCAATAAAACAGAAGACGCTATAGTTGAGGCCCGCCGCATCACTTTGCAGGCCCAGGAACAAGGCGATAAGTATAACAACAAAGACAGTCGTTATTCAAATGATGCTTTCGCGCTAACGCTGCAGGGCATGTTGTACGAAAGCAATAACGATGTCAACAACGCCTTTATATCGTACAGGAACGCGGCCGAAATTTATCTGAAAAGTCCTGATAAAACTTATTACGGTACCACAATGCCTGTTGAGTTGGAAGAGGACGTGATCCGCACGGCAAAGCTGAATGGTTTTACAACCGAGGCCGACCAGTTTGAAACAACCTTTGGTATCAAATATGAACCCGTAAAGCCATCGGATGGCGGGGAGCTGATCTTTTTTTGGGAAAACGGCCTTGCACCGGTAAAAACACAGGTCGATTTATTTTTCAGCCTCATTCGCAACAGCAATGGTGATCTGTTTTTTACCGACGCAGCCGGAGGTATAGTAGTTCCCTTTAATTATGACGGCGACAGGAACAGGGTAAATACCAAATCAGTTGAAAGCCTTCGTGTCGCGTTCCCAAAATACGTTGCCCAAACACCTTATTATTCAAGCGCGAGTATCTCCGTTAATAATCAGGATGCGCAGCTTGTAAAAGCCGAGGATATCAATGAACTGGCATTTAAAACGTTGCAGCAACGTGCACTAAAAGAAATGAGCGGCATCCTGTCGCGGTTGGCGGTGAAAAAAATAGCCGAATATTCATTACGTGCAGCGGCCAAAAGCGATGGCAAAACCAATGGGTTGTTGGAAGGACTTGGCTACGGTATACAGTTATACAGTTTACTATCCGAAAAGGCAGATACACGCAACTGGCAAAGCCTACCTGCTTATATTTCCTACACCCGTGTTCCCTTACAAAAAGGGGATAACCAGGTGCGCATTACACTCAAAAACGCGCAGGGCGCTACAGAAACTAAAACCATTAAAGTACAAGGTACAGGCAGGTTGCAGTTTTATAATTATGCTACATTGAGATAATCAAGAGTTTCTTCCTTTATTGTTGTTGACTTTAGTCAACGGCTAAAAAAGGGGAGAGGCCGGCTTTAACCCAAAATGTGCTGTATTTTGGCTAAAGCCTTTTCTCATCGCAATCATTCCGTTGACTACAGTCGACGGTAATGAGTTATTCGTTTAATTTCAATGTTTGAAAATAAAAAAGCCACTTGCTTTTAAACAGATGGCTGATTTATGTGATAGGGTTTAGGTTATATATTTACCCTTAAAAACTTCTTTGTGATTCTGTTATAAAAATAGATTTAAAATTCTCGTCCTGAAATACCCCTTTGTAGGTATATTTTGTCGTTGTAATCCTGTTTATTTCTTACAGCTTGCTAATAATAGGCTAATAATTAAAACAGAATTTTGTTAGTGATATAGCTTTTTCCACTATATAATGTTGAACGAGGTAACACTAAGAGATGCCCATGAGGGCGACGTAGAAATTATAGCCGACCTGATGACCGATCTGAGCTATCCGACTACGGCGGCTGAAATGCAGGTGCGCATGGAATCTATCTTTGTCCATCCAGATTATAAAACAATCCTGGCAGTTTATAACGGTGAGATAGTTGGCATGGCTGGTTTGGTAAAAGGGAATTATTACGAAAAGAATGGCAAATACCTCCGTGTGCTGGCTTTTGTAGTGAAGCAAACCGCACGTAACCTCGGTATCGGTAAAATATTAATTAAAGCCTGTGAAGATTATGCCGTTGAAAAAGGCCTGAATACCGTAATCATCAATAGCGGTAACCGTGATGACCGGAAGGTTGCCCATGCCTTTTACCAAAAAATGGGTTATGCTATCCGGTCTTCGGGGTTTGTAAAGCAGGTTTAAGCCAGTTGCTTTTCTGTTACTGATATCAGGTTTACCAACTCTGTCCCTGCTATTTCAACAGCCCCATTATTTTGTATCTCGATGCAGTTTTCAAGATTGGTGTTGAGCTCGGCAGTGCGGGCTATTCGTTTGGCAATTTCCTCTGCATCTTCACGCCCGCGCACAGCCAAACGGCTTGCAATAATTTCAGGACTGGCCGTTATCAATACTACTTTTAAATCAGGATAAAGGCGCTGCGCAACCGGCAGGTATTCGCGTGAACCGTTAACAACCACGTTAAAACCTTTATTAAGCCAGCTGTTTATTTCCTGTCCAATACCATAGTACTTGTCATGGCTGCCCCAGTTTAAGGCAAACATGCCGGCTTTGCTCCTTAACGCGAATTCCTCATTGGTTAAACTAACATGGTTCTCGTTGCCCGAAAACGGCGGACGGGTGATGTATCGGTGTGCAAACACCACATTTTCAGATCCGTTGATCTGTTTGCGGGCATAATTTATCAGGGTGTCTTTGCCTGCTCCGGATGCGCCAATAACATAAAATAACTTGCTCATGATTGGGGATATAATGGTTTTATGGTTGAAAGTACCAGGTCGTTTGAATTACTGTTGATGGAGTTTTTGATCAGCTGGTACGTTTGATCAGCAGCTGCTTTCAGCGCCTCATCTAAGTTTACGGCATTATAAAAATGGTTCAATATAAATGTTGCTAAAAATGCGTCGCCCGTGCCACCATAGTTTTTGGGCAATACATTGTGCCAATAATTATAACATTCATCACCCTTATAATATTGTATGCCTGTTTTATCATCACCGGTTTTAATGCTGGTAATAACCAGTTGCGCATTAGGATATTGTTTCCGGAATGCTTCGATATAAAATGTATTGGGTTGATTGTCATCGGGCTCATGACCGGTCAGGATCTTGATTTCGGTGAGGTTAGGGAATACCAGATGGGCAAGATTGATAAGTACAGGCCAGCGGGCTATTACATCCGCAGGCACGTAGGCTCGCCCATGATCGCCGCAAACCGGATCAACAATAATTGTTTTTATGATATGCCGGTAGGTGTTTATCATCGCCATGATCACATCCACCTGTTCGGCTTTGCCCAGGTAGCCTATATAGAGGATCAACTCGAGCTCGCGGTTTGCGGCCAGTTCAAATGAGCTTTGAAGCAATTCTGTGAATGGTACATCAAGCTTTTTAACAAGCGCCATATTTGTAAGGCCGTTTAACATCAGACTTGGCACCGGTAAAATCCGTTCACCTAAAATAGTAGTAAACGTTTTTAAGCTGGCTGTGCCATGCACCGCGAAACTACTGATAGCTAATACATGCGGTGTTTTCACAATCAGGGTATTACAAGTGTGGTAGTGATGCCAAAATGATCGCTCGGGTACAGGCCGGTTTCTTCATCAGGTACATTTAATACAACTGCCGAATCGATAAACTGTGGATATTTATCGCTTCCGGGTAGTGGAAGGGTAAAAATAAGATCTACACATACCTGCTTGTTGGCTTTATAGTAGGCCTCGGTAAGACTGTATCTCGGCTCGGTGCCATTGCCTTCGGTAAAACAATCGGCGGCAGCTGATAATGCTCTGAAAGCCATAACCGCCTCAGAATCGGGTGTAGCATTAAAATCACCGCAAATAATATGATACGGATGGGCTGCGTTGGCATTGACAAAACCGGCAAGCGCTTCGGCCTGCGCTTTTCTTAAACCTTTATTGTTGCCTAAATGCGTAAGATGGGTTGTGGTAATGGTAACGTTTTTTCCAGATGGCAGATTTGCAGTTACCTGGAAAGCCTTGCGGTCGTTATCCTCGGGTACTACGGGCAAATCAAAGCCTTCGGTTGCGGTAAGCGGATAAACAGATAATATACCCAGTCCGGATGTGCTGTTAACCATCCTGCCCTCAAACAGGCGTTTTTTGGATCTTCCGGGTAAAAAACTGTAGTTCATATTTAATTCGTTAGCCAAAAACTTCAGGGTATCGGCATTAGCTTCTTCGCTGTAAAAGCATTCCTGGCAGGCTATAACATGGGGTTTTAATTGTTTAAGTTGTTTGGCAAGTATGCCCATGCGCACCCGGTATTCACCATCACATTTCCAAGTATTTATGGTGATAATTTTAACATTTTCCACATCAGCAATATCAGCAATCTAAATTGTACAATCAACATTCGTTAATTATTAGCTGATGATTAGTTTTTAATTAAAGTTGCTGTTTGGCCTCAATTGTAGTAGTAGGTTCGTGCAAAAAATGATAGTTGATCTTTGAAATATTAGTGAATGGTTAGTGTATGGTTTGTTTTGTGTTTTGTGTGGGTTAATTTAACAGTAAATTCACGTTTTGTTATTAGGATTTAACAATGCGCTAATCTTTTCTTCACCTGTGTTGAGTAATATCGTATGGTAAAACGGCGGTATGAAGAAACACAGGCTGGTAATTATTGACGATCATTATGATATCCTCGAAATCCTGAAATATAATATGGTGCAGGAAGGGTACGAGGTGAAAATGTTTTTCAACGCGGTTGATGCCCTCAAATATATCAACGCCGATAATACCGACCTGCTGGTTACCGACTGGATGCTGCCCGAAATGGATGGCCTGGAGCTTTGCCGTAACCTTAAAATGAGCCCCGCCACCCGTGATATTCCATTGGTGATGCTTACCGGTAAGAACGATGAGATAGATGCTGTTACCGCCCTTGAAGTAGGTGCCGAAGATTACGTAACGAAACCTATCCGCATGCGCGAACTGATGAGCCGTATAAAAAAGATCCTTCGCCGCAAAAGTACCGATGATGTCGTAAGCTCCCGTAAGGAAATAAAAGAAACTATTGAATGCGGCGTGCTGCGGATGAACCTGGTGAGTTACAAGGTTTATATTAACAATGAATTGTTGGAACTCACCATAGGCGAATTTAAACTGCTCGAGCTACTGGCCAAGCAACCCGGCAAGGTTTTTTCCCGCAACCAGATCATCGAACGCATCAACGGCTCGCAATACTTTGCCACCGAGCGCTCAATAGATGTGCAGATAGCCGGCCTGCGTAAGAAATTGGGAGAGTATAAGGATGCTGTGGAAACGGTAAGGTCGGTAGGGTATAGGTTTAACGAGCGGTTTGTGTGAGCCTGAACCTTGATTTTTAGAATTTGAAGATTATCATGAACTATTCCCCCCGGCGGCCGTGTCCTCACGGCCGCATGCTCGCATTTGTCTGAACTCGAATTAAACGAATTTAGGAATTAACAGAATGTCAGGCAAATTCGACAAATTCAAATAATTCGTTTAATTCGAGTTCAGACATTCAAACTCGCCCTTTAGGAGGCCGGGGGCTAACAATCCCCTAACAAAACAATATCCCTTCCCTAATTATTCGCAAATAATTGCGGCCTAATTTTGATTTAAATCATTAAGCCCGATGGAAGAACAGGATTTTATATTATGCGAGTGCGAACTGGAACCGCTCAGGGATTTCGTAGCCTCCGTTGAAGGTAATTTTGAAGTAATAATTGCCAAAGCCCCCTCAACCTGCATGACCATGATCCAGGCCGAAGATTCGGTCGAGTTCCAGGATTTTTATTTGGGCGAGGCCCTGACTACCGAATGCGAGTTGGTTGTGAATGGCCAACGCGGTTATGGCATTTGCCTTGGCGACGAGCCTGTTCGCGGTTATTGCATAGCATTTATTGATGCCTTAACCCAACTACCGGGTGCCGACCTGAAAGATGTTGAGGCTTTTTTAACCCAGCAATATCAACTGATCAAACAAGCCGAACAACTGGAATATAACCAGATCATGCGTACCAGGGTTGATTTTAAACTGATGGAACAAGAATAAGATGCAAACAGAACTACATTATGATACCGTTTTTGACGCGCAGCAGCATTTCAGGCTGTTGCTTGATAGTATGGCCCGTCCGGGTAAGATCAATACTTTTCCTGCCATGGAGATTATGCCGCCGGTTGGTTTAAACCAGGCATCGGCGCTTACTGGTTTTGCTTTGCTTAACGCCGATACTTCCTATCACATAGCCGGTTATAATGGTGCCGATATAGCACAATATTTACTGGTAAACACAGCCTCGCAACAGGCAGGTATCGATATTGCCGAATACATCTTTCTGCCCGAAAACCATGACGGCAGAGGTTTGGAAAAAGCCCGTGTTGGCACGCCGGTGTATCCTGAAGATAGCGCTACATTGATAGCCGAAGCGGAGTTGATCAGCGAACATGCTATTGAAAATAGTTTGGGCATTACCCTGAAAGGTCCCGGTGTTAACGGTGAGGCACAGATTTTCGTAAGCGGTATCAACCCGGCTTTGCTTGATTATTTGAAAGAGCAAAATGTTGAATATCCTTTAGGCATCGACCTGATTGTTACCGACAGGCAAAATAACCTGCTGTGCATTCCCCGCAGCAATGCTTTCACTTATATTAAAACAAACTAAACCATGGGATACGTAGCAGTAAAGGGAGGCACCGAAGCCATCCACAACGCGAGTGAACTGGCCGAGTTTTACCGTGTAAAAGGTGATACAACCCCTATTGATATAAAACAGATCCGGGCGCAAATGCGCCTGGCTATTGATAAGGTGATGGGCGAGGGCGGCATTTATGCTCCTGAATATGCAGCCATAGCTTTAAAACAAGCTGAAGGTGATGTATACGAAGCCGCTTTTATATTGAGGGCTTTTCGTACTACTTTGCAGCGCAACTACTATTCGCAAGTGATTAATACCCGCGAGATGTTTGTTAAACGCAAGATTTCGGCATCGTTCCGTGAAATTCCGGGCGGGCAGATCCTCGGGCCTACGAGGGACTATACCCAACGTACGCTTGATACCGCCAAGGCTACCGAAACGGCTATCGATATAAAAACATTTTTGGATGGCTTTGATGCTAAGATCGACCCTGAAAAGCTGGAAGGCATCAGCACTTTTGGTAAAGTGATTGACCTGTTACAGCAGGAAGGCCTGCTGGCCCCGGTTGACCCAACTGAAGACCGCAGCCTTGTTGACATTACCCGCGAAGCTATCAAATTTCCGGCCCCACGGTCGGCCAGGCTGCAAATGATGGCCCGTGCCGAAACCGGTGGTTTAATGGCTTTGGGTTACAGCAGCCAGCGCGGTTTTGGTGCGGTACACCCAACCGTTGGTGAGCTTCGTTATGGCACCGTGCCTGTACGTGTAAAAGACGCTGGTGGCCGCAACCGCTACATCGGCAAAATTGAGGTTACCGAAAACGAAATGATCACGGGCAGCAAACCCGCTAAAAAGGGCACCCCGCCATATTTTACCATTGGCTATGGCTTATGCTTCGGCCATAACGAAACCAAAGTGATTTGCATGAGCACGCTGGATACCGCTATGCGCCGCCCCGAAATGGGTGCCCCGGCTAATGACCAGGAATTTGTTTTATACCATACCGAAGGTGTTGAAGCCATGGGCTTTACCAATCACCTCAAACTGCCGCATTATGTTACCTTCCAGTCAAGCCTGAGCAATACCCGCGCTGCGGTGGAGCGCAACAACAAAACTAACAAAGAGGTTGAACAGCAGATGATCCAGATGCAATCGGTTTAAAAGCGTTACGTCATGATTGAAAATACCAAGTATACCAACAAATACAATTTTGCCTTTATTGACGAGGCTACCAAAAAGGAGATCCGCCGTAAGCTCTTGAAAGCTGTGGCAATCCCCGGTCACCAGGTGCCGTATTCATCGCCCGAAATGCCTATTTCACGCGGGTGGGGTACGGGAGGCCTGCACATTACCCTGGCTGTTATCGGCAAGGAGGATGTGTTCAAGATCATTGATCAGGGTAGCGATGCCAGCGTAAATGCCTGTAACCTGCGCGAGTTTGTAAACGGGATGACGGGTTGCAAAACAACCTTTGATACAGCTGAGGCAACGTTGATTCAAACCCGTCATCGCATCACCGAAGAAGAGCTTACCTATAAACAGATCATCGTTTTCCAGGTACCCTTGCCCGAACCTTTGCGCATGGTTGAGCGTTACGAGTATAAGACGTTACAAATGCATGCCGAGGCCGATTATGCCAAAATGTATGTATCGCTTTATGAATCATATGTACGCCACGGGGCTATCATGCAGGGTGCGGGCTACCCGGTTATGGTTAACGGCAGGTACATCATGTCGCCATCACCAATACCACGCTGGGATACACCAAACCTGAATCAGGCTCAAACGCTGTTTTTATTTGGTGCCGGTCGTGAGAAGCGCCTTTATGCTGTGCCTCCCTTCACTGATGTTGAACCGCTGGAGTTTGAGGATGTGAATTTTGAAATTGAAGATTTCAGCAAAAGTGAGTGCTATAAAACAGGTTACAAAAAGGCTTTCCTTGATGAGATCTACTCGGACGAGGGCGAGCGTAAATTTGTGATCAGCGACAGCAACTTCCTGGATAAAAAGAGCGAAAAGCAGGAAACCCATCAATACAGCAATAAATACATAGACCAACTGCAAGAATATGGCCTTTAACGAGGATAACTGGTTGCTGCGTGTGCGCAACATTACCAAAATATACGGTGAACCAAACGACCGTACGCTGGATTTAACTGGTCCGGAGTTTGGTTCAAACATCTGTCCCGAAACAGAAAGTATTGTAGCCTGTGCCGATATCAGCTTCGACCTTTATCCCGGCGAAGTGTTGGGCATTGTAGGCGAAAGCGGATCGGGCAAGAGTACGGTTGTTAAAATGCTGTATTTTGATCTGGAAAAAACTTACGGTTCAGCATGGCTTAAACCATATAATGACGGTTTGCTGGATATTCTTGAAGAGTCAAACCAGCGTAAACGCTATATCCGCAATACCCTGATGGGCATGGTATACCAGAACCCGCGCGATGGGTTAAACTTTGGCTTTTCATCAGGAGGTAATATTGCCGAAAAGCTGATCATGGCGGGGCAAATGAACGTAGCCAATATTCGTGAAAGGGCTTCAGATCTGCTCAATAAAACCGAGGTTCCTGTACAGCGAATGGATAACCGCCCGGGTACTTTTAGCGGAGGGATGCAGCAAAGGGTGCAGATTTCTAAAGCTATAGCCAATAATCCGCCGCTCTTGTTTTTGGATGAGGTGACTACCGGTTTAGATGTATCGGTACAAGCTAAGGTGCTCGACCTGATCCGGGAGCTACAAACCGATCTGGGCATAGCCATGATCGTGGTATCGCATGACCTTTCGGTTATCCGGATGCTTACCGATAGGGTAATGGTAATGAAAAACGGTCGGATTGTAGAAAGCGGCTTAACCGACCAGATCTTGCAGGACCCGCAACATGAATATTCGCAGCTACTGGTTAGCTCGCTGTTGTAAATGAAATTTTTAGATCATCTGTTTAATTAGTGATGAATATATTAGAAGTTAATGACCTGAGCAAGGTGTTCAACCTGCACATCCTCAATAACAAAAAAATTGAGGCCTTAAGCGATATCAATTTTACGATGCAGGAGGGGGAGATCATCGGGCTTACCGGTAAATCGGGTTCGGGTAAATCAAGTTTGATGAAGTGCATTTACCGCACCTACCTGGCATCATCAGGACAGATCATTTATACTTCAAAAGATGGCAGTCTTGACCTGGTTAAGGCCGATGACCATCGCGTTATAGAGTTGCGCAAAACCGAGATCAACTATTGCTCGCAGTTTTTGAGCGTGATACCCCGTGTAACCGCTGTTGACGTGGTCTGCGAAAACCTGTTCAGGATAGAAAAAGATAAGCAGGTTGCCCGCGATAAGGCAAAGCAAATGCTGGAGGAACTGGCCCTGCCGGGAGAATTGTTTGATGCCTTCCCGGTAACCTTCAGCGGTGGCGAGCAACAGCGTATCAATGTGGCCCGCGCCATAATCGCTTCACCAAGGTTTTTGCTAATTGATGAACCAACGGCTTCGCTTGATGCCCGTACCAAAGATGTGGTAATTGATATGATATTAGGTTTGAAGCAAAACGGCACCTCGGTGCTGTGCATCTCGCATGATGAATATACTTTGGAAAGGCTTTGCGACAGGCGGATTGATCTGCAGTTTGGCAGGATCAATGAGGTAGAGGTTGTAGAGTGAGTGGTATATTGAAAGAAATAAAAGCGCGGGAATGTGCGATTCCCTCCCCTGGGAGGGTGTAGGGAGGGGTTTCATCGATATGCGTATCAATGAAGCAAGGCGTATAAACCCCTCCCTGCCATCACGCAACCCAACACACCCCTCCCAAGGGAGGGAATTAAAAAAAGAAAAAGACACGTTAAAATGAGATCATTCATTATCAGTAATGCCACGGTGGTAACGCCATCTGAAGTGCTTCAAAATACCTCGGTATTGGTTGAGCATGGCATTATTACACATATCGCTCCTGAAATTGATGAACAAATTGCCGTTTTCAGCATTGATGCTGATGGCGCTATCCTGATGCCGGGCATTATCGATATCCATACCGATGCTATGGATGCCGAGATCGTTCCTCGTTCGGGTGCCGATATTCCTATCAATGTGGCTTTCCGTGAGCTGGAACGCAAAATGAGTGGTTGCGGCTTTACTACCGTTTACCATTCTATGCACCTCGGCTATGATATGGCCGAATTGCATTCGCGCAGTAAATATACCCGCGATGAGGTTTTTGAAACCGTGCATCGTGCTTCAAAAGGCAGCACGCTTTTAAATAACAAGATCCACTTACGGTTTGAACTATCGGGTGTAAAGGCTTACGAAAGCTGCTTTGAACTGATGGATAAAGGTTATGTACAGCTGTTATCCGTAATGGACCATACCCCGGGGCAGGGGCAGATTAGCAAGGAATATTTTATAGCCTTCGCCATGAAAATGGGTAAATCGGCCGAAGAGGCTGAGCAGGCTTTTATTGAAAAACTGGCGATGCCGGTCATCGCCGGAAAAGAGCTGGAAGCCATGATCAAGCATGCACAGCAGTTACACATTCCTGTAGCGTCACATGATGACGACAGCGTAGAAAAAGTTGATTATATGCGCGGTTTAGGCATAGATATCTGCGAATTTCCTATCACTATGGAGACCGCAAAGCATGCTGCCCAATTAGGCATGCATGTGGTTGGCGGCGCTTCAAACATATTGAGAGGCGGTTCGCTTTCCGGTAACCTGAACATGAAGGACGCGGTGTTACAAGGTGCGGTTGATTCGTTATGTTCCGACTACTACCCGCCGGCTATTATTCATGCTATATTTAAGTTATATAATGAAGAGGGTATGCCGTTGCCCGAAGCGGTGAAAATGGCAACCCTGAACCCGGCTAAAGCGGTAGGGATCAACAATCATACTGGCAGTATCGAAACCGGCAAAGATGCCGATCTGGTCATCGTGAAGCTACTTGACGGCATCCCTATGGTTACACATACCATTGTAAGGGGGCACATTGTGGCGCAGGCCAGCAATAAAATAAATTATAATAAGGACTATCAACCGGATAATAATTTATCATTAACCAATGAGCTATAAGCAGGCAACAGCAAGCACCATGGACCTGGCATTTGATGATTACAACAAAAGGCAGGTCTACGAAATTTCGGCAGAGCGGAACAAGGAACGGGCGTTGGAAGCCCGGCCCGCGGGTAATTTTATTTATAAAAACGATGGCTGGCAACCGCTGGAGTACGAAGGGTTCGCCATAGTATCCATGCTGGATGAAAACCCCGGCAACGAACCGCTTACCGCCCGGCTAACCGCCATTCAGAAAGAGCTTAGCTTAAACCTTTCGCCACGCGCTGCTTTTTATCAGCTCCCTCCTCAAAGCTTTCATCAAACTGTAGCCAATACTTTATCTGCCGACAGGTTTAAACAACATATCTTGTATGCCGGCTTGGAACAAACTTATCCGTCGATAGTAGGCAAAGCCTTAAATGCCATACCATCTACCGAAGGTGAAGCGCTTATTCGTATGAAAATGGCCGGACTGAGCATTTTTGGTACCGCGATAGGTATTTTGGGCGTTTTTGAAGATGAAGAAGACTACAACCAGATCGTAAACTTCCGGTCGGCTTTTTATGCCGATGAACAACTGGCAAAGTTGGATGTTAAAATGACCCGCCCTTTCATCGGTCATATCACGTTAACCTACATCGAACAAAACCTCAACAAAAATCAAAAAGAACATTTGGCCGGAGTGATCAGCGAGATCAACGAAAGCCTGGCTGTTGAGGATAATTACTTCAATATCGCGATTACCGGACTCAGGAGGTACCATCACCTGGCCGATTTTATGAAGAAGGATAATTACCCTGTTCATCAATTTTAATCAAATTTTTTGGTGATGAAATATTTTGAAAACTACCCGCCGGTTACCGAACAAAAGCAGGGACACCAGTTGGGGGAGGAGCCCTATATCCATTCCAGTTGTATTGTGAAAGACAGCAGCCTTGGTCCGTGGACTGCCCTTGGCGCAGGTACTTGGCTGGTTGAATCAATCTTTGGCGATTACAGTTATACCGCCGGTAACGTACAGATCATCTATTCCGAAATAGGCAAATACTGCTCCATAGCCAACAGTGTGCGTATCAACCCCGGTAATCATCCGCAATGGAGGGTTACACAGCATCACATGACCTATCGCCGTGCCCATTATGGTTTAGGCGAGGATGATCAGGATTTTTTTCAGTGGCGCCGGGACCATAAATGTACCATTGGCCATGATGTTTGGATAGGCCATGGCGCGGTAATTATGCCGGGCGTAAATATTGGTACCGGAGCCATCATTGGATCGGGAGCCATAGTGACTAAAGATGTTGGCCCTTATGAAATAGCTGTTGGCGTGGCCGCAAAAGTGATCAAAAAGCGATTTGACGATGCCACTATCGAAAAGCTGCTGGCCAGCGAATGGTGGAACTGGGACCGCGAAACATTGGAACAAAACTTTAACGATCTGCTCAATTTAGAAGTATTCATTGATAAGTACTGTTAATAATCTCCTATGAAAAAACTGATCATTGCTGCCCTTATTGCTTTAACGGCATTTTCGGCATGCAAAAATAAAACTGCGCTGAATAGCAACGGCGTGCCCCAAACACTTACCATAGCCGTTGTACAATCGGAAGGGGTAGAAGGGATAAAACAGGTGCGCGAACAAATGCGTGATTATCTGGCGAAGAAATTAAATATGCCGGTTGAGCTGATTTACAGTAATGATTATACCGGGGTGATAGAAGCGTTACGTGCCAATAAGGCCCATATAGCCGATATGCAGCCTTTTGCTTACGTGATAGCCACCCGTACTTTAAAACTAACTCCTTTAGTTACTTTAGGCAATAACGGCAAGCCAACAACGTACAAAAGTGTGATTATAGCCAACGCCCATGGCAATATCAAAACCATGGATGATGTAAAGGCACACTCCAAAAACCTTGTTCTTGGTTTTGTTGAGCCAGCTTCGGCTTCGGGGCATTTGATACCGAGAGCATATTTAAACGCTATCGGTCTTAACCCCGATACCGCCTTTAAGCAAACCATTTTCGCGGGTAACCACCTTACTTCGGTATTATCAGTAAAATCGGGTAAAACGGATATTGGCTGTACAACTAATCTCATTTTTATGCTGATGACTAAAGCCAAAATGATTAATGATGGCGATATCAGGGTGCTTTGGACATCAGACCCTATTGTCAGCGATCCAATTGTAGTTAAAAGTGATATCAATAAAGATCTTCAAAAACGGATTCAGCAGGCCTACCTGGATATGAACAAAGAGCGCCCGGAGATATTGAAAGCCTATGTAAAAATCTTTATAAAAGATACCACAAGGCGCAGCTATATGGTGGCTAACGATACACTGTATAACGGCTTGAGGAAAATAGCAGGCAGCATTAAAAGTTTAAAGGCAAACTAAACATGAAGACATTTAATGTTTTTTTGCTGGTTGTAGCCATGTTGGCCGCCGTAAGCGGTTGTAAAAACAAGGCCAATCTGGATGCCAATGGCGTACCCGGTAAGTTGCTCATAGGCTCATATGGGGGTGATAACCCGGCTCAATACCGTGAGGCGCTTGATCCTTTCGCGGCCTATCTCTCCAAAAAACTGGGAATGGAAGTAGAGTTCTTTTACACTACCGATTATCCTGCATTGATAGAGGCCATGCGATCAAAAAAGATCCACATGGCGCATTTAACGCCTTACGCTTATATACTGGCTACGCAAAAGCCGGGTTTGGCATCTATTGTTACGCTTGGTATTAAGGGCAAGCCTACGGTGTACCATAGCATTATCTTTACCAATAAAAAAACAGGCCTTAAAACCATGGCCGATGTTAAAGCCCGCGCCAAAAATCTTACCCTTTGCTTTGCCGACCCGGCCTCAACTTCGGGCCATCTTATTCCGCGTGGCTACCTCGACTCCATTGGCCTCGATCCGGATAAAGCATTCAAAGCAACCATATTTGCCGGTAGCCACGCCGCCGCTATTTTGAGTGTGAAGTCGGAGAAAGTAGACGTGGGCTGCTCTACCAGCGAACTGGCTTTGGAAAAGCTGATCCGTGAGCATATTATTAATCGCGAGGATATTGTGATCCTGTGGACATCACCGCCGATTGTAAACGATGCTATCGCCATCAGAACCGATCTGAATAAAGATTTTATTAATAAAGTACAGCAAGCTTACCTGAACGCCAACCACGACGATTTTGAAGCCTTTAAAAAATACGTTTTGCTGTACTGGCCCAACCCGCATGAAATGTCTTACGTGCCTATTCAGGATTCGGCATATAACCAGTTGCGCAAAATAGCGGGGAGTATAAAGGATTTGAAGCAAAAATAAAACGCTGTAACGATGAAAAATCTGATAACGTGTTTGATTTTATTATGTACGTTACTGGTATCCGGCGGTTGTCGTGATAGTGCCGATCTGGATGCTAATGGCATTCCTCATAAGCTTATTGTTACGCTTTATGGCAGCGATGATCCCGGAGCATTGAAGGGAGCGATAAAACCCTTTCAGCATTATCTTGAAAAAAAGCTTGGTATGCCGATAGAGTTCATTTACACTACCGATTATACATCGGTAATTGAAGCGTTAAGGGCAAAGAAAACACATATAGCTTACCTGAGTCCTTTTTCGTATGTGCTGGCCTCGCAAAAGCATGATATTACCCCTATAATAACCACGGGCGAAGATGGGAAACAGTCTATGTACCACAGTACCATTTTTACCAATATCCGCACCGGCATTAACAGTATTGCCGATTTAAAAAAACGTTCCAAAAACATCACACTTTGTTTTGCCGATCCGGCTTCAACTTCGGGGCATTTAATACCCCGGGCGTACCTGACCACCATTGGTTTAAACCCGGACAAAAACGTTTTTAAGGAAACCATTTTTGCGGGCAATCATGTGGCATCGGTGCTTGCCGCGGCATCTGGTAAGGTAGATGTTGGCTGTGCCGCTACCGAATTCGGTTTGGAGATTGCTGAACGGAAGGGTTTGGTAAAGGCAGATCAGATCAAAGTTTTATGGCAATCTAAACCTATTGTAGGCAGCCCGATTGTAGTACGTAACGACTTGAATAAGGAGCTGGTTAAAAAGATCCAAAACTTATATGTGAACCTGGCCAAAGATGAGCCGGGTATTTTTTTGCCTTATATGAAACTGTTGCACTCCCAGCCCGAACGCTACTCGTACATGACCGTTCAGGATTCGATGTATAACGGCATCAGAGCAATAGCCTCCGGAATTAAAGACCTAAACGTAGTTAAGTAATTAGTTCATAGAGTGGGTTCATAGTTGATGGTTCATGGATCATAGTAAAAAAGGGTTCATGGTTGATGGTTCATGGATCATGGCAAAAAGTAAGTTCATAGATTATAGCAAAGAGTTTGATAGTGTATTTTGGCTCTTATTCATGTACCTATGAACCATCAACCATGAACCATCAACTATGAACAAAACAGTATACTAAAGCATAAAGCGCGATGATTGAAGTAAAAGGTTTAACCAAAACACTGCCCAATGGGCGTAAGTTGTTAAACGGTATCGATTTTACCGTTAAAAAAGGAGAGTTTGTAGGGATTTTGGGGCCAAGTGGGGCGGGGAAAACGCTTACGCTTCGGTGCCTTAACGGCTTGTTAAAACCCGATGCAGGTTCGGTATTGGTGGAGGATGAGCACGGTAAAAAGCACGACATCTGTCAGATCAGCAAAAAGCAACTGCGTCATGTGCGCGAACGGATAGGCGTTATTTTCCAGGGATACCATTTGGTGAAACGGCTATCGGTACTGGAGAATGTAATGATTGGCCGGTTAGGGCAGATTAGTACCATCCGGAGCCTGGTTTATGGTTTTACCGACAAGGAAGCTGAAGAAGCACTGCTGGCCCTGGAAAAAGTAAAGATGGCTCACCTGGCACAAAACCGTACGGGCAGTTTAAGCGGTGGCGAAATGCAGCGCGTAGCTATTGCGAGGGCTATTTTTCAGTCGCCTACCTTGTTGCTGGCGGATGAGCCTATCTCCAACCTGGATCCAAGCAATGCCAAGGTGATCATGAAGCTGATCCGTCCGTTATCAGAAAATATCCCGGTTGTAGGCGTGTTTCATCAACCCGAAATGACTGCCAAATATTGTACGCGGGTCATCGCGATAAAGGACGGACAGGTTGTTTACGATGGCGATCCCAAGTTATCCAACAAAACCCTCGAAGATATTTACGGCGAAGAACTGGCGCAGATGGAGCAGTATGAGCACGCCGTACCTACACCCGAAATTGTAAGGATATGAAAGGCCAGGCTACATACAGTTTTAAGCGGTACCGCAAATTTGTGCTCCCGCTCATTTTGCTCATAGCAGTTACCGAAGGGGCCGCGATAGTTTGCGGGGCCACTTTTGACAAATTGGAAACAGGTATTGTTAAAGGCTTATCCTTTCTGCAATTTATGTTCCCGCCAGATTGGGCCGCGTTCAAAGATATGCTGGAACCTGCATTTCAATCCATTACCATCGCCGCGTTAGGTACTATATTCGGCACCATTCTTTCGGTAGTGTTTGCTGTACTGGCGGCTTCCAATATCTCCCATAGCTGGGTGCGTAATACAGCCCGTTTCCTGATAGGGTTGGAGCGGTCGGTACCCGAAATAGTGATCCTGCTGTTGCTGATCGCAGCCTTTGGATTAGGTTCGATGCCGGGCATCGTATCGTTAACCTTGGGCTGCATAGGGATGTTGGGCAAACTGCTGGCCGATATTATTGAGGAGATAGACCCGGCAATGATCGAGTCGATGGAGTCATTAGGGGCCAACAAACTACAGATCATCTGGTTTGGCGTAATGCCGCAGATTATACCCAATCTTGTTTCTTACGCGCTGTTCAGGTTTGAGATCAATATCCGCTTATCGGTAATATTAGGGGCGATTGGGGCTGGTGGCATTGGTTATGAACTTGATTATTCGTTTAGTATGCTACAGTACCACCGCGCGTTTACTGCCATGATTGTGGTTATGGTCATGATCTTCTGTACCGAGCGCTTATCATACATGTTAAGGAAAAAGTTTAAAGTAGAGGGGGCGCTGCAATGAGTACGGTTGATATTATCATGCCTTCAAAAAGGTATAAGCAAAAGGCAACCATTTTTATGGTATCGGCTATTGTTATCCTGGTAGCCTGCATTTATCTGAACTTTAACCCCATAATGATCTTTACTGAGTTTCATTATGTGCGCGATTTGCTTGGCGAAATGTTTATGCCCAATTACCAGATCCTGTATGAAAATACATCCACAGGCATATCTATATTACAAACCTTGTCCATGGCATTTTTGGGTACTTTGTATGGCGGCCTCATAGCCTTTGTACTTGCTTTTCTGGCTGCATCCAACACGATGCCTTATAAAGCCGTGCGTATCATAACACAGGTATTTGTATCCATGCTGCGGGTGATACCGGCGTTGGTTGTGGTGCTGGTGTTTGTAATAGCCGTTGGCCCGGGTTCGTTTTCTGGTGTGCTTACGCTGGTTATTGTTACCATAGGATCATTTGCCAAGCTCTTTACCGAAATTATCGAGAATGTAGAGAGCGGTCCGGGAGAGGCTATCTTTTCGGTAGGGGCAAGTCGCCTGCAGGTGATCCGGTACTCCATTATACCCCAAATTATGCCTTCATTTATCGCCAATTTGCTGTATGCCTTTGATGTAAACATGCGTGCGGCGATAGGCCTGGGTATTTTTGGTGGCGGCGGTATCGGTTTCCAATTACAGATGGCTAAAAGTGTGCTGCATTATAAAGACGTAACCGCGCTTATCACCATCATTATTATACTGGTTATTTTGGTTGAAAAGTTATCCGATTATTTAAGGAAAAGGATTTTGGGTGAAGGGAAGCTGGGGTAGGTTGTCTGAATCAGAATTTTCAGAATTAATGAATTTTCAGAATAAAGAATAGACATAGCCGCTCGGCTCCAGCCGAGTGGCAACTATCAAGCGGCCTCTGGCCGCCGTAAATAAGTATGGCGTATACAGGCCAGAGGCCTGGGAATAACTACCACTCGGCTGGAGCCTTGCAATGACATGGTTGGCTCCAATCAACTACTCACCTCACCCTAATATCGCGCTAATAATTGGAGTATATTTTTACCAGTGATAAAATATATCTGATAATAAAATGAACACGCACCTGCTCACCAATGCGCGCATCGTTACGCCAACTGAAGATTTCATCGGTTCGGTTATCATTGAAAACGGTATTATAGCCGAAATAATAAAGGATAAATATTTTACCGAAGGTATTGATCTGAAAGGTCAGTGGCTTATTCCCGGCTGCATAGATATCCATACCGATTATTTGGAGAAAGAGCTTTACCCGCGTTCGGGTGCAGGATTTCCATTGCCGTTCGCGCTTCATTTTATGGATGCACGAGCGGCGGCCTGTGGTATCACTACCGTGTTTAGCGCCGTGAGTTTTTCTGATAACGAAGAGAAAAACCGGAGCCTGAGCGAGGCTATGGAACTTTCGCGGCAGATTGATGCAACACGCCATTCGTTGCTGGTACGTCACTTTCTGCATGCCCGCATCGATCCAAACTCTGAAGGATTGCTGAATTACCTGGAGCCTATGCGCCAACTGGAAAGTTTGTACATGGTGGTTTACAACGATCATATTCCGGGCCAAAGGCAATATACCATAGAACAGCAGATTGAGCTGCGTACCAAAGCATTCGGCATAACGCCGGAAGAGGCTATGGCACGTTTGCAAAAACAGATAGATAAAACAAGCAGGATCAATAACCGTGCGCAGATCTACGAAACGTTTAAGGATAAATACATTCTTGGCAGTCACGATGACACTACTATCGAGCATGTTGAGGAAGGTAAATACTACGGCGCCACTTTATCAGAAATGCCTACTACCTTAATTGCGGCCCGTAAAGCTAAAGAATTGGGCTTGTGGATTTGCCTTGGCGCACCAAATTACTACCGGGGCGGCTCGCATTGCGGTAATCTTTCAAGTATCGACGCTATTGCTGAAGACCTGTGCGATATCCTTTGCAGCGATTATCATTTCCCGACCATGTTGGGCAGTGTGGTGAAAATGATAGGTAACGGTATTAGTCCGAGTAAGGCGGTTAACATGGTATCGTTAAATCCGGCGCGCCTGTTAAATTTTGACACAGAAACTGGTAGTATTGAAATTGGTAAAAAGGCCGATCTGGTGGCATTCAGCAGCGAAAAGTCGTTTGCATCAGTATTGAATGTTTTTGTGGAGGGTATTGTAAAATACCGTGCTGATTACAGCCTTGCCATACAGCCCTTAGCTGCCGAACAACCAGAACTAAACACATTGAACACCGGCGTATAAATTATAAACAGGAAGGGAATAGCATTTAGCTTTCAGCCTTCCGCTTTCGGCTCAAAAATGAAAATAGGGATTTTAGGCGACATCCATGAAGATATTGTAGCCTTACGCAAGGCTTTTGATGCATTGGAAAAAGCCGGTTGTACCGAGGTGGTTTGCCTTGGCGATATTGTAGGGTACAAGGTAAATACGTACTACTATCTGGATACCCGCAGTGCTCATGAGTGTATAGCCATGATCCGTGCCAACTGCAGTACGGTAGTTATCGGCAATAATGATTTATACCAGGTAAAAAAGCTGCCCAAATATGATGGCGGTCTGGGTTTCCCTGCAAACTGGTATGAGCTTGACTTTTTTGAGCGCAAGAAATGGAGCGATGGCCGTGTGCTGCTTTTTGAAGAGGTGCAGCTTAACGCCCTCATGACCCGGGGGGATAAGGCCTGGTTGGAAACAGTTCCTGATTTTGCCGTGCGCGATTTTAACGGGCATAAAGTATTCTTCTCGCATTTTGCCTATCCGGATTTGCATGGGGTGAAAGCCTGTTTTCCGCAGGAAGCGGATGCGTACCATGAGCACCTGAGCTTTATAGAGGAAAACGGTTGCCGTACAGGCTTTAGCGGGCACATGCATTTTGAGGGGGTTAGTATTTGCAACGATGATCATATCGAGCGCAATCCTTTTGGTAAATACAAGCTGTCTGATCAAATGCAATGGCTTTATGGCCCGTGTGTGGCGCGCTCCATGTTCAATAACGGCGTAATGGTGCTTGAACCCGAACAGTTTACTATCGAAGCTATCCCGCTGCTTTTTGTTTAAAATAGTTTATACATCAACATGAAATATATTTGTCTTTCCGCGTTTTTATTAGCCTTTTCCATAGCTGCTTTCGCGCAAAAAGCCGACCTGGTTTTAATCAACGGCAATATTGTTACCCTGAAACAAAAAGGCGACCGTGCCCAGGCTATGGCCATAGCCGGTGATAAGATCATGGCCGAAGGTTCGGTTCAGGAAATCAGCAAGTACATCGATAAAAACACAAAGGTTATCGACCTGAAAGGGAAAACTGTACTGCCCGGTTTTAACGATGTGCATCAACACCCGGCTCCGCTTTATACTTTTGATAAGCCCTATGCCACGCTTGAACTGGACACGGTAACATCCATGAAAAACCTGGTCGCTTTGCTTAAACGTAAAGCTGCCATTACTCCTAAAGGGATGCTGATCAGAGGAGTAGGCTATAACGAAACTAAACTGGGCGGGCAGCCTATCCGCGATAGCCTGGATAAAGCATCTGCAGATCATCCTATTATTATTTCGCATGTGAGCGGGCACCTCTCTGCAGCGAACTCTATGTTGATGGAAATGAACGGCATCGATGAAAATACCGTAGATCCAGCCGGTGGTGCTTTTGAGCGTTATCCAAACAGCAAGCGTCCCGATGGTATTTGTAAGGAAGTCGCCGCGTCTTATCTGCACAAATCAAAACAAATCAAATACCCGCCTAAACCAACTGCCGATGAGGAGATGGAGGGTTATCGTAAATATTTTAGCAACGTACTGGCCAGTGGTGTAACCAGCATAGGTGATGCCTGGACAACGCCCGAAAAGGTGGTTATCTATCGCAAACTGGTTGCCGAAGGTTTCCCCATGCGGTTTAATGTACTCATGGGCACGCCTTATGCTGCTGATTTGATCAATGGTAAAATACAACGCAGCAATACCGATCATTTGCGTATCCAGGGCGTAAAGGTAATACACGGTAACTCGTTAAGCGGTAAAACCTGCTGGTTGTACGAACCTTATGATATGATCAACCGGGTTACCGGGAAAAAAGATTACTATGGTATTCCGCCTGCACGGAGCCAGGCATCGCTCGACAGCCTTTTTCTGGCCATTCACAAGGCGGGGTTACAGATTGCCTGCCACTCCAATGGCGACCGCGAGATTGATATGGTGATCTCGGCTATCGAAAAAGCCCAAAAGGCCGTCCCTCGTGGCGATGCCCGTCACCGTATTGAGCATTGTAGTATCACTAACCAGGGTATCCTGGATAAAATCAAGGCTGACGGAATTGTGCCTGTGTTTCATTGCTATATGTATGAGCTGGGCGAGAAAATGCAGGTATACGGCGAAAAACGGATGGCTATGCTGCACCCAACTAAAACAGCAATGGATATGGGTATTGTTTATGCCCTGCACTCCGATGCGCCTATTTCGCCATATCCGGCAATGATCAGGCTGGGCAGCGCCGTTAACCGTAAAACTAAGGATGGCGGCATCGTTATCGGTGCAAACCAACGTATTGATGCCGAAGATGCCATTAAAGCCTACACCTATGGCGGCGCCTATACCACGTTTGAGGAAGAGAAAAAAGGAAGGTTGATAGCCGGTCAGCTTGCAGATTTGATAGTGCTTGATCAGGATCCTACTACCATCGACTCTGATAAAATTTACGATATTAAAGTAACGATGACGGTAGCGGGCGGGAAAGTGGTTTTTGGTAAATAGTATTTAATTTTATCATAAATAAAATAACGTTATGGATACTTCACTTTTTGAATCGGTTGATGAGTATATAGGTAACCTATTGGGCGATGAGGATGCGGTGCTGAAAGGTACGCTAAAATCAATGAAAGACGCCGGTATCCCGGGTATCAATGTATCGGCTAACCAGGGCAAGTTTTTACAGGTACTGGCTAAGTTATGTAATGCTAAAAAGATTTTGGAGATAGGCACCCTTGGCGGCTACAGCACCATTTGGCTTGCCCGTGCATTACCTGCCGATGGTCAGCTCATCACCCTTGAACTGGAGCAGGCTTATGCCGACGTTGCCCGTCAGAATATTATTAAGGCTGGTTTAGATCCGGTTGTTGATATTAAAGTGGGCAGGGCGATGGATAGTCTCGCGGCTCTTGATGCCGAAGATGAAGGTCCGTTTGATATGATTTTTATTGATGCCGATAAGCCACCCTATACCGAGTATTTTGAATGGGCACTTAAGCTTTCAAGACCGGGTACCCTTATCGTTGCTGATAATGTGATCCGCGAAGGTAAGGTGCTTGACGATAATTGCGATGATGAACGGGTTAGCGGAGTGCAACGTTTTAACAAGGCACTTGCCGATAATAAGCAAGTGACGGCTACCATTATCCAAACAGTAGGTACCAAGGAGCACGATGGTATGGCTATAGTGGTTGTGAAATAGCGAAGTATTATTTCGCTGATTTCATTGCCGAAAGAAACGAGGCCATGTGCGATTCCCTCCCCTGGGAGGGTGTAGGGAGGGGTTTCACCTATAGACTTATTTTTTAAATGCTGCATAAACCCCTCCCTTTCACTGCACATTGCCAACGCACCCCTCCCGAGGGAGGGAGTTAATGTTACATAATAAGCCCTGAATTTAATTATATGGCTATCAATGTAATAATGCGTACTTATGTCCTGTAGTACTTATTTTTCTTATGTTTACTATCCGGTATATAAATTGGATTGTTAATTTTAAGATCATAAGCAAGGGGACGAAATGAATTTTGGCGGAGTTACTATAAAGGATATTGCTAAAGAATTAGGGATCTCACCTTCGGCGGTTTCCAAGGCACTTAAAGACAGTCACGAAATTGGCGAAAAAACAAAAGCACTTGTATTAGAGTGTGCCAAAAGACTTAACTATCAGCCCAATCTTAACGCGCAAAGCCTGAAGCAGGGCAACAGCAAATCCCTCGGTATTGTAGTTTCAACTATTGATAACCAGTTTTTTTCGCAGGTGATCAATGGCATCGAATCGGTTGCGCATAGTAAAGGGTATAATGTGTTCATTACGCAAACCCATGAATCGTACGACCTGGAACTGCAAAACGTACGCCACTTAACTTTTCGTTCTATTGATGGTTTGCTGATCTCGCTTTCAACCGAAACCAATAATATCGATCACCTCAAAGAACTTCATAAAAAAGGCTTGCCCATAGTTTTCTTCGATAGGGTGAGTGATGAAATTGACACACACAAGGTAGTTGCCGATAATTTTGCAGGTGCTTATGATGCCACCACGCAGCTAATTAATGCGGGTTATCGCAAAATAGCTCATATCACCAGTTCGGTAAATGTATCCATTACTGCAGAACGCCTAAGGGGCTATCGGCAGGCGCTTGAACAACATGGTATAACGCCTGATCAAAAGCTGATCAAATACTGCCCGCATGGGGGTAAAGATCTTGCCGAGATAGAGAACGCACTCAGCGAGTTGTTTGCCGATAGTAAACCTGACGCTATCTTTACTGCATCCGACAGGATCACCACGACCACCTTATCGCTCCTGCATAAATTAGGTTACCGCATTCCTGCCGATATTGCCTTGCTTGGTTTTACCAACACCCAATTGGCCGAAGTATTGAACCCACCGCTGAGTGCCGTTTATCAGCCCGGCTTTGAAATGGGGAAAAAGGCAACCGAAATGCTCATCAGTATTATCGAAAGCAAACGGCCTGTCACCGAGTTTGAAACTACAGTATTGCCTACCCAGGTTTTTATTCGTAGCTCATCCCAACCGATAAAAGCATAGGTACTGATCTGGCTGATTGTATAATAAATGTATTATTAACATTTGTTGTTTTTATAAAATCTTTTGCAGACTTTTAGCGCGTTATAAACCAAGCTAAAACCTTTCAGCCTCATGAAAAAAATCTTCAATACCTGTTTGCTGTTACTTATGTTTTGCGGTGCTGCTATTGCACAAAACACTGCCGATAAAACTTTTACCAATCCACTATTGCCATCAGGTGCTGACCCATGGGTGATTTATAAAGATGGATTTTACTACTATACTAACTCAACCGGGGGTAATATCGTTATCTGGAAAACTAAGGATGTAACCAAATTGAGTACTGCTCCTAAAAAAGCGGTTTGGTCGCCACCCGCAGGAACAGACCATTCAAAGGAGCTTTGGGCACCTGAGTTACAATTTATTAAAGGCAAATGGTATGTTTATTTTGCCGCCGATAATGGCGATAACAACAACCACCGCATTTACGTACTGGAAAACAAGTCTGCCGATCCAACTGAAGGCACATGGGAGTTTAAAGGGAAAATAGCCGATAGTACTGATAAATGGGCTATTGATGCTTCGGTATTTGAAAACAATGGTAGCTGGTACATGATCTGGTCGGGTTGGGAAGGTGACCATAACGGTCAGCAGAATATCTATATCGCTAAAATGAAGGATGCGCTGACCATTGGCAGCGAACGCGTGAAGGTATCCAGTCCGGCTTATCAATGGGAAACTAATGGCGACTTACACGATTCCGGCAACCCAGCACATGTAAGCGTGAATGAAGGGCCGGAGATATTAAAGCATGGCAATAAACTATTCCTGATCTACTCGGCCAGTGGCTGCTGGACCGACTTTTATGCTTTGGGCATGCTTACAGCATCTAAAAATAGTGACCTGCTAAATCCCGCCTCATGGATAAAAACAGAAGAACCGGTATTTAAGCAATCACCTGAAAACAGCGTATATGCGCCGGGGCATAACTCATTCTTTAAGTCGCCGGATGGAAGGGAGGATTGGATCCTGTATCATGCCAATTCAAATCCTAACGAGGGCTGCGGTAATAAACGTTCACCTCGTGCTCAAAAATTCACCTGGAATAAAGATGGTTCACCCAATTTTGGCGTACCGCTGAAAGATGGGCAACCTTTGGCTGTGCCGTCGGGAACTAAGTAGGGGGGCTGTTTTAGAAACAACCTCATTGCGAGTAACCATCAGGCGGGCCTGAAAAAAAACGTTATTAAGTATAGCGTATATTTTAGCGATGGTGTGAGGGGGCCGCGTTAGTGATAGGAGCGGATACCGGCCTTGTGGCTAATGCCTGTGTAGTATGAGCGTATAGCACGGGCCGCAGGCAACGCCCTGTTTATAAAAGTGAATCAAAAAAATACTATTAATAATCAATAGCTTACAATAATATCATTGCAAGGTACGAAGCAATCCCAAACTTACAGAGTCGCTCGGCATAGTTCGCGATTGCTTCGTTCCTCGCAATGACGATCTGGTATACTCCCCATTTTCTTGACAAATATCAATTTCGTTCTTATCAAACATCAATGTGCAGGTTGTAGCGCCGCAGTAGATTTGTATCAACAAAAGAACGATACAAAATGTCAAAAACAATTTTTATAACCGGAACAAGTACAGGATTTGGTAAGTTAACCACAATAACCCTTGCAAATGCAGGCCATACCGTAATAGCAGGTATGCGCGGAATAAATGGCAAAAACGAAGCTGTAGCTAAAGAATTATCTGCCCTGCCAAACGTAGAAGTGGTTGAGGTAGATATTACCGATGATGCTTCTGTTAAAGCAGCTTTTGAATACACCCTAACAAAATACGGCCATATTGATGTGTTGGTGAATAATGCCGCGGTTTCTGGCTTCGGCTTGTTGGAAGGCTATTCTATAGACCAGATCAAACAAATGTTTGAAGTTAATTTTTACGGAACCTTGCGCACCATCTTTGCAGTATTGCCGGGCATGCGCGCTGCAAAAAACGGGTTGATCATCAACATTACCTCAGGTGCAAGCGGCCACACCCTGCCGTTTATGATCCCTTATCTTGCTTCAAAATTTGGGGTGGAAAGTATTACCGAAGGTTTGCAGGATGAGCTTGCCGCTTATAATATCGAAAACGTGAGCATTCAGCCAGGTGTTTATCCAACCGAAATGAATAATGGCAGCAAAGCAGGTATCCATGCCGATAAACCGGAAGTTGTTGCTGAATATGGTGAGGCTTCGGTACAGCAGTTCAACGCCATGGGTACAGCGCTTTTTAGTAAAATGGCCGAGTTTAATATGGATCCGCAAACTATTGCCGATGGTATATTACATCTGGTTGAGATGGAAAAAGGTAGTCGCCCTTTGCGTTACCCGCTTGATGCCGTGGCTCAAGGTACCGATCAGGAATTTATTGATGCCCGTGCCGCTATCAAAACCAAATGGTTAAGTAAATACACAGCATAAGCTGCGTATAAAAATATGACCCTAACTAAAGCAAATATCCCCGGATAAAGGGGATATTTGCTTTTATATGTTCGAGCTATTTAAAGAATACATCAGTCAGAAAACAACCTTAACCGAAATTGAATATGCCAAAATTGAGGCCGTTTGCATTTACAAAAAGCTTCGTAAAAGGCAATATTTGTTACAGGAAGGTGATGTTTGGAAGTATAACGCTTTTATAACCAAGGGCCTGGTGCGCTTTTACAGTGTTGATGAAAGCGGTCGCGAAAACATAGTGAGCTTTGCAAAAGAAAACTGGTGGACGGGCGACCGTGCCAGCCTGCTTACCGGTGAGCCATCTAAAAATAATATTGACGCCATTGAGGATACTGAACTGATACTGATCACCAAAACAAACTTCGACAGGCTTTGCCAGGAGATCCCGGCTTTGAACGATATGGTAAATGCTATTATTAATAAAAGCTTTATCACCAGTCAAAACCGCATCCATGCGGCTATATCCTTCACTGCCGAACAAAAATATCTGGACTTTGTACAGAAATACCCCGATCTGTCGCTCAGGGTGCCGCAGGCTATGATAGCATCATATTTAGGCATCACTCCTGAAACATTGAGCCGGGTACGAAAAGAAACGGTAAAAAAACATTAAGCCTGCTTCTTCAACAAATCAATATTGCTATCTTTTTCAAATTGCAATACTGTTTTGCCGTAGTCAGTAAAGTATTGATGGTGTTGCAAAACCCTAAGGTTTAAACTGCGCCATTCTTCATCACTGAAATTCTTATCTAAATGTATCTTCCATTCCCGTTTTAAATTTTGGGCACATTCAAAATAATCGGGTGAAGCAAAGTGCCGCATATCTGCATCGCAAATGATTTGTTGTATCAGGTTTTTAGGTGCCTGCGGAATTTTTGTAGCCTCAATGCAATCCCATACCTGTTGTATAAAATCGTTATTATAATGGTGCTGCATTAAAAATGTACCCGCAATGATCATGCTGGTATCTTCGTGGCCCTTGTAATGGTAAAGATAGCCGGTATCGTGAAACCAGGCGGCTATAGTTAGAATAGTTAGCTCCGGTTTTTTTAGTTTGCTGTGCCCGGCAATTTCAATTGCCGCATCTACAACCCTTTGTGTATGTCCCAAATTATGGAAATACATGTTTCCCGGAAGATTTTCTTCCATCAACGATGTTACGTAGGCAGCGGCCCTTTTTACTATACTTATCGCAGGCATGTGAATGGTGCGATACTACCCCCATATTCTGTAGAAAATCTGGATAAATGTTCAATATTCCATCTCTCAACAAAAAGATGACACTTTTATCTTATTTGTGTAAACATGGATTTTGCGTTTTTAAGCGGGGTTTTAAACCTGTATTTTAGTGCTTAAATGTTTACAGATGAAAAATACCCTTCAAATAGCACAACTTTATCTCCGCTTTGCTCTGGCTATTGGGTTCTTATTACCCGTGGCCGACCGTTTAGGTTTTTTAGGCCCTGCAGGACAAAATCAGGTAAGCTGGGGTAGTTGGGACAATTTTGTGGTTTATACCAATACGCTTATGCCATATCTGGGCCGATGGATGGCAGGCGTTATGGGTTTTTTAGCAACCGTGGCCGAAGTTTCTATAGCCATTATGTTTATTGTAGGTTTTAAGATCCGTACAGCAGCGTATACAAGCTTTGCCCTTACGCTCACTTTTGCCCTATGCATGACCGTGTTTTCGGGAATCAAGGCCCCTTTTACTTATTCGGTTTGGGCCGATAGCGCGGGTAGTTTATTACTGGCCAGTATAGCCACTTATCGCTGGAGTATCGATTTTATATACGATGAGGCCTAACGCCGGTTAACTCTTCGGGGCAGATCAGTTACCTTTGAATGTATCAAAATAACCGCTTATTAAAGCCGGACTAATTTCATCGCTAAGCAGGCCTATGTAATTATCAGGTCTTACTAAAAGATATAAACTGGTTTTTACGCCGAGTTTTTGCCACCCTTCATTAATGGGTAAATTAACTATTTTGATATAGGGTAATAAATGATCTGGCATTTGGCCGCCATCTAGGTTAGTACCAATACACAGCAGGTGAAATTTTGCTTCGGTGAGTAAATGATAAATGCTTTGCGGTTGGCCATCAATCTCCGTTATAACATAGGGGCATCTGTCGCCGGCGCTAAACTTCAGGTTTTGCTTGATAAATTGCCGCGATAAGGGGCTATTTTTGTACGAATACCAAATTTGAGAAAGTACCCTGAACATACGCCGGGTTATCCGTTTTTTTGATAACACCATTCGTAAAACGAGGGGCATAAGGTAGGTACGCACCAGGTATATAAGCCAATTACGCCCTGTCATAAACGCAAAGATGCTATCCGTAAACTTCAGGAGCCATTGGGCAAAAGGATATCGCTCGGTATGGTAGGTGTCGGTTAACTTTTCGCCGGCAACACCTTGCAGTACCAGAGCCAATTTCCAGGCCAGGTTATGCGCATCCTGCAGGCCTGTGTTCATGCCCTGCCCACCTGCCGGGCTATGAATGTGCGCGGCATCGCCCAATAAAAAACAACGGTTTATCCTGAAACTGTCAACACAACGATGGTGTAGCTTATAAACCGAAAACCAGTTTAACTTGTTGATGTTAAGCGGTAGCTTTATGTTTTCGGCAATCACGTCTTTTAAATCATCAAAGCTAACATCATCAACACCCGCAAAACTTTCGGGCAAGGTGCCCAGTATACGGTAATTGTTATCACCATACATTGGGAAAAAAGCGCAAAAATTGGAGCGGGATAAGGATGCGATCAACTTGTTTAACGGTTGCTGCCAGTTGAGCTGTACATCGGCAACAAAAAATTTGTTTTGATAGGTGCCACCTGCGAAATCCAATGCAAGGTGTTGCCTGACTACGCTGGAGGCACCATCGCAAGCCAAAAGGTATGAGGCTTTGACCACTATTTTTCTGAACGGATCACTTTTATCGTAAATGTTGGCAAAAACCAGGTCTTCGTTTTGTTCAAAACTTATTAGGCTGGTTCGCCATAAAACATCGTGGCCTGTTGCTTTAAGCTGTTCATAAAGCAGTTCTTCGTTTTTAAATTGTTCAAAAGCCTGTACGTTTGGGAAATCGGTAAGTCCGTAACCTGCTTCGGCGGTTTGGAGTGTGGCTTTTTCCCGGCCTTTCATGTAAATAGCAAATTTGCTGATCACATTTCCCTGCTCCTGAACCTTATCAACAATACCCATTTGCTGGTAAATTTCCATGCTGCGGGCAGTAACCAGCATCGCCCGCGACTCGTGAGTAGGCGCGGGTTTGGTATCAATAATAATAAAATCAATATTGAAGCGCGCCAGTTGGCAGGCAGCCATTAAGCCGGTTGGTCCGGCGCCGATAATAATTACCTGTGTATGCACAATTTGTTACCAGGCTTAAAAATAGATATTCTCAATTTGCAGCAGAAAGATATTGTACTTTTATCTCCAATAATTGTTAGCTGCCGCTATCGTAGCAAATTCGGTTGCCACAGTTTGACCAACGGCTATAAGCATAGCGGCATCTTCGGCGTATACACCACGGAGCCTTCCACGAATTTCATCATCTGGCTGGGTTACTTTGATAATAAGGCGGGCCATTTTAATGGCGAGCTCGCGCCCTTCCTGTGGTGTTGCAGTTATTAAGGAATTGCCCGGGATTAGTTGTACTGATTCTGACATGACGTTGATTGATTGATTAAATAATTAAAAGGTTTATCGCTAAAAAACAGGTTGCAATACTGTACCCCTTTTTTTGAAATCAGAAAAGCTGACCCCTGTGGCGTTTTTGAAAAACTTACTAAAGTGTGCCATGTCGCAAAAGCCCAGGTCATAAGCTATTTTTTTCATACAGTTATCCGGATGTATGGCCTGACGTTTGGCTTCTACAGCTACGCGTTGCCTGATATGATATCCGGCCGGCTGGCCTGTTAATTTTTTCACCACTTCGTTAAGGTAATTAGGAGTTACCGATAGTTTTTCAGCATAATCGGCAACCATTTTATATTCCCTGAAGTTTTTATCAAGCAGGGCCATGAAATTTTGCAGGATAGCGGTATTTCGCGATTGCTTTGGTGCCTGCTCTATTGACTCCAACTGACGGGAAAGATAGATCAGGAAGATCTTGAAATAGCGTTTTAATATTTCGGAGCGGTAAAGATTATGCCTGCTATATTCTTTCATCATTATTTCGGTGATATCACACATGTCATCGGCCAGCTCATTGTCAATAGCAATGTTATTGGTTTGGTTAAACATTTGGTAGATAGGATTGTAAATTGGTTCGCGGCTGTAATCCTCCATGTCCAGAAACGAATCGGTGAATGATATAACATAGCCTTTCAAGCCATCGCCGAATCTAAGGTCGTGCACCTGTCCGGGTTTTATCAGCAGCAACTGGTTGGTGTGCACCGTTTCTTTTTGTAAATTAAGCCTATAGTAACCGGTACCGACCACTATCCATACCAGCATGAAATAATCATTTGGAAGATCGATGCCATTCTCTTTAATCCATTCAATGGTATGGATTTTAAAAGGGAGACAACTGGATGTTTTCTCAAAATGGCGTGGTGCAAAATCGTTTAATTGTTTCATGGTGGCTTAGTTTAAAGCTTGTAATGCATGTGGTACTAATCTAATTTCGTGCCGGTATTTATATTTAATTGATAATCAGATTTTTAATTGTTTATTAATGCTGCGTTTGTAACGAAATATCATGATATCCCTGATTGGGGAGCGAAATATCGTATCTTTATAATGGTATTTTCAACCCTACCAAGCCTTGTAAGTATCCTATGTTAGCCGAAAGCGAGTTGTTAAAAGGTATTATGAAAAAGCAGGAAAGTAATATTGCTTTTTTGTTGTCTGTCGGCAGCGATATGGCGAGGGTAAGGGGGCGCACCGATCTGTTAAATGTTATTAATTCGCGTTTAAAAATCTTGTTTACCTGCACGCATTGCGGTATTGGTATTGTTAATACAGTAACGGGCGAAACAAGTCCGTTTTTGATCGATCCTGATTCCAAAGCATCATATGATACCGGTTATGCGGGACTATTCGATGATTTTGATATCCGTGCTGATAATATCATTAATCAGGTAACCGCCGCGGATGTACCCCTGGTTTTTAATCTTGAGGCCGAAGAGAAAACAGGTCGCTTACCTGCCATATTCAAGAAAAACCTGCAGTTGGGGATAAAGGAAGTACTCATGGTAGCTTTTAATATCAACGCCCACCTTACCGGGGTTTTATCACTTTTTTCGGATGTTGCAAATAGTTTCCCGGATCAGTATTTTGATATTTTAAAAGGTATCAGTAACCAGCTTTCAATAGCTACAGCTAATATCATTGCTAATGAGCAGATTCTGGAAAGCGAGAAGGAAAAAACTTTCCTGTTATCGGTAAGCCATGATTTTGTGGCCTGCCGCAATAAGAATGAGTTTTTAGATGTTGTGCATGAAAAAATGGGCGCTCTTTTTCCTTACAGGGAGATGGTGATATCGTTGCTGAACGAAGATGGCAATACACACAGCGCTTATCTATATAACTTAACAGAAGAATCCAGAAACCACCAGGATTATCAAGAAAGGGCTGCCGAAAAGTATATGCTGGAAGACGGCATTTATGATATCCTGTTAAATTCGGAGGATCCACTTGTTTATGATCTTGAAGCGTTGCTGCTCCGCGATTTTGTACCTCCTTATATTAACTTTTTTTATGAAAACGGCTCGCGCGAATTAGTGACGGTGCCTTTGCGTGAAAATGACAGATGCATTGGCGGCGTGTTTATATGGATGGGGCAGAAAAATACCTTTACACCATCGCAGCTTAATTTGCTCACGGCGTTTTGCTCTCAGATATCAATAGCCGTTGCCAATATACGGGCCTATGAAAAAATTGAAAGTCAGCTAAAGCAAATAGATCAATTTAAAGCCCAGCTTGAAGAAGAAAAGCTTTACCTGCAGCAGCAGATAGATACTGCCTACAATCATGGCGAAATTATTGGCCAAAATGGTGGGTTAAAGGATGTTTTTAACCTGATATCGCGCGTAGCCGTAACGGATAGTACCGTAATGATATTGGGCGAATCGGGTACAGGGAAAGAGTTAATTGCGAGGGCTATTCATAACGCATCGCCACGTAAGGATAAAATGCTGGTAAAGGTAAACTGTGCCGCCCTGCCTGCAAGTTTAATTGAAAGTGAACTGTTTGGTCATGAAAAGGGAAGCTTTACCGGTGCCAACGAGCGTAGGATAGGTAAATTTGAACTTGCACATAACAGTACTATTTTTTTAGATGAGATAGGCGAACTGCCTCCCGACCTGCAGGTTAAACTGTTAAGGGTGATACAGGAAAAGGAGATAGAGCGTGTTGGCGGGCATCAAACCATTAAAACGGATGTACGCATTATAACGGCCACAAACCGCAATTTACTTACCGAGGTTGATAGCGGTGGCTTCCGTATCGATTTGTTTTACCGCCTTAATGTTTTCCCGATAAACCTGCCGCCTTTGAGGGAACGTGCGGAGGATATTCCGCTGCTTATTACGCATTACATCAATAAGTTTGCACAAAAATTTGGTAAACGGATAGATAAAATTGCTGATAGTGTTTTAAAACAAATGACGGCCTATTCATGGCCGGGCAATGTACGCGAACTGGAACACCTGATTGAACGCAGTGTACTCATGGCATCAGGAAATACCTTAAAAGAAGTGTTTTTACCCAAAGCAATTACCGTATCACCGCCTGTTGATAAAGTGCCCGCAACTGAGGTAACATTGCTTGATGAATGCGAGCGCCAACACATTATTCATGTACTTAAGCATACAGCAGGCAGGGTTAAAGGGCCGGGTGGGGCTGCCGAAATACTGGGCCTGCCTTCAACCACTTTACACTCACGAATGAAAAAGCTTAAAATCGAAAAAGCTGATATCTGATATTCTGATTTTTAATGATATAAATTAATACGCTGTTTAGTTGTACAGATGGCGGAACAATATGTAATTTATACATCAAAATCCCTGATTAATACATCGGTGGGCTTTAGTTAGCATATTATTTTTATAAGTTGAATTTGAGTGCAGATTTATGTGAATAATGCACGCTTTTCAAGCAGGATCTGTTTGGTTTAGGCTGGTCATAAAAATAATATCAAGTGAATATCAATATAAGCTCGCCCCGGTTTTATTGTAAGCTGATACTTACAAGTTTGTTGCTTTTGATATCCACAAACTCACCGGCGCAGTATTCCGGACGTCTCAACGCGCTATGGGTAAACAGTGCCCCGCACGTTATTAAGTGGGATACTATAACTATAAGCATTGTTGCCATGATTATCATTTTGATCATAGCTTATATGGGGTACAGGCAAAGGCAATTCAGCAACAATCAGTTGCAACTGAAACAGAATGAAATTAATGTACAAAATCAGGCATTACAACATTTAATTGCTGATAACGACCGGTTGCTGGACGAAAAGGACTGGTTATTACAGGAAGTGCATCACCGGGTTAAAAATAACCTGCAAATAGTGATGAGCCTGCTCAATACACAATCAGCATTTTTGAAGAATAACGCGGCGCTTGCCGCCATCCGCGAAAGCCAGAACCGGGTACAGGCTATAGCGCTCATCCATCAAAAGCTATACAGTAGTTCAAATGTAGCGTATATCGATATAGCGGTTTATATCAACGAACTGGTTAATTATCTTGCAGATAGTTATAACGCACATGATCGCGGTATCAGGTTTGAGCAGCAGATCGAACCCGCAAAAATGGACGTTACCCAGGCTATACCTATTGGCTTGATGCTCAATGAAGCTATAACCAATTCCATTAAGTATGCTTTTCCGAACAGGCGCGGGTTTATAAACATCTCTCTCGGTACAATTGATGATAATAACATGATGCTTAATATAGCCGATGATGGGATAGGCCTTCCTGAAGATTTTGATATTAAAGATGCTTCATCGTTAGGTATGGAAATGATGAAGGCGCTGAGTAAGCAGCTCGACGGAAATTTAAAAATAGAAGACAACGATGGCGTAGTGATCACGTTTGTTTTCCCGGCCGAAAAGAAATTCGGGAACATCGACGCTTAAAACTATCGCGTGTAATATCAACACTTAATCGCCTTAGGCTATACGTAATTTGTACTACTGAAACCATAATTAGTACATTGATTTAGGACAACTCCAGCCCGAACTTTACATTGTTAAATCAACAGTTAATAATTAATCATTGGTTAAGCTGTTTTTGATAACCTGTAATGTTCGCCTATGAAAAAGTTTATTTGCTTCGTGGTAACCTTCCTTGTAAGTGTACTCATGTTTATGGTAACGGGTTTGTTTATTAAACTTAGTACAGGTATAATGGAACCTTTAGTTCCTGCCGAACTTTTCATCGTGGCATTGTACGCTATCTGCGCCTTAAAATTCGCTTTACTAATCATTATGCTTGTACCCGATAAGCCTGTGCTTAAGCAAATGAGTATCGGTTTTATTTTGGCCGACGTGGCGTTACTACTGTTTAACAACAATTCCAACGTAACCACAGGCATTCCTGTATCGCTTGTTTTAGCGCAAGCATCACTTCTGCTATTCTACATGACTTTACAAGGCCGCCTATGGCTTTATAAAAGCAATACAATAAGTAATACCATCGAAAATGAACTGATAGCTTCACCTATTTAATTGATGATATGCGTTACGATGATGAACAATTGGTAAATCTCATTATTGATCTGCAGGAGCGGGGCTTTAGTCACGATTTTGTTATCGAGAATGAGCACATCAGGTGCCTTCAATATAACGAGCTGATCTCGCCCGATGATTTTGAGATTCTGGAAACCTATCATCGCAGGGCCTCAAACGCAAATGATAACTGCAGTTTGGTGTATGCTATCAGGTTAACTAACTATGATATGAAGGGCATTTTGATGAGCGATTACCGATCGTACATTAAAGGGATGTCGTTACGGTTGTGGTCAAAATTTAATAATGTAATCAGGTTAAATCTATCAGTAATAAAATAAAAGATAAGAAAAACATATCCACATGAACAGGGAAATCAAAAATATGGAAAACCGGACGGGTGTAATACCTGACCAAACCATAGGAGGGGCTTACGTTGGCAACTGGAAAATTCAACTCAAATCAAACAAGGTATCCTTTTGCCCGCGGATGCGCAAGATCCTTGAACTATCAAAAGGATATGACGAACATATTGATGAGCTTTTTGAACTGATAAAACCCGGACAACTGAGCGGACTGATCCACGAGTTTAAGGTAGCCTGCTTTAATGGAACCAAATTTGAAAAACAAGTGCAAATAGTGACCCCGTATGGTACCGAAAAATGGGTACAGCTTTCGGGGGTATTATACTCACGCAGGTGGGGCACCGCCGAACAAATGATTGGCACCATTGAAGATGTAACTCAAAAAGTTAATGAAGAGTGCCTGAGCATGGCCATTGTAAACCACGAATTGCGTGCACCTTTAACTATTATTAAACTCAATACTCAGTTTCTGATCAATCACCTTGCGCACAATATCAATAAACAACCCGTAAAGCTGCTGAACATGGTTGATCAGCATATTAATGGGATGACAAAACTGATTGACGAGTACCTGTCGCCCTCAACCAGTGATGATCGGTCGGCACAGCTCAATTTTAGTTTGTTTGATATTAATGATCTGGTTGATACCGTACTTGGCGAAATGAAGATCCTGTATCCCGGTCATCGTTTTTGTAAATACCCAACAGCCGACAGCATTTTTATCAGAGGGGATAAATACAAGATTACCCAGGTACTCATCAATTATTTAACAAACGCGGCTAAATTTTCGCCGCCATGTTCGCACATCAACGTCAATATCGATCGTAATGAGAACGATGTTGAAGTATCCATTCACGATCAGGGTGTAGGCATTAATGAAGAGAATGGCCAGGTATTGTTCCAGAAATTTTACCAGTGCAATCAAAAATCGGTAAGGCAAAAAAACAGTAAGGGCCTGGGTTTATATATTGTGAAAAACATTATTCAAAAACACGGCGGTACGGTAAAGGCCGAGAACGGAAAAAACGGAGGTGCTGTGTTCTCTTTTAGCCTGCCGCTTAGTCAGCAAAGTAAATTTAATACTACCGGGCAGGAGGCCCTGAAATTGATGGCTTAAACAGTCATGTTTAAGTAAGGAAATAATAAAAGATAAAAATGTCTTTTATTGTTGATTGAAATAACTACTTTTGCTTTATAAAGCAATGGGAATATTTTCAAAAACATGTGAGTATGCGGTAAGGGCAGTATTTTTTATAGCCCAGCAAACCGCCGATGGCAGTAGGGTAGGTATAAAGGAAATAGCTGTAAATATTGATTCTCCCGAGCATTTCCTGGCCAAGATCCTTCAGGATCTGAGCAAAAGAGGCATCATTCAATCGGTAAAGGGGCCTAACGGCGGTTTTTATCTTGATGCGCAAAACCTTTCCCGCCCGCTGTCAGATGTTATAGAAGCGGTTGATGGCGGGGGTATATTCAGGGATTGCGGTTTAGGACTGAAAGAATGTTCATCAAAAAATCCCTGCCCTTTGCACCATGATTTTTTAGACGTAAGGAACCGTTTACAAAACATGCTTGAATCTATCACCATAGGCCAGTTCAACGAAGATCTGAACCTGGGAATAGTAGTATTAAAAAAATAACCTAACCCGCCCAAAAGGTTACAGGCGAGGTCAAAATCATTTGAATTTCTTAACTAATGAAATTATAGATGTATTAAAACGATCAATTTAAAAGATAAAAAGGTATTAATATATTTTATATGAAACTCAAAATCTACTTAACCATTATCCTGATAGGAGTGCTGCTGTTGATCCCCGGCGCGGCCACCTATGCAGCCGATGTATTGAAGCCCGATCCCGTCTTTAATACCGGTGCCAGCATCCTTATTGGAATTACCATTTTCTTTTTGTTACTACTACTGCTCTGGCTTATCCGCCTGGCACATGGTCTGAGAGAAGATGAAGCCATCTATAAAAAATACGGAGACAAATGGGTATTCAGCCAGATAAACCGACTGGATAGCCGTCAGCTTGATCAATTGATAAGCCGCCGTAACAGCCGTAAAAAGGCTATCAGCAAAGCCAAAGGCGGTAACAACGGTTTTACGGCTGTTATGGCGCTGCTGCTTGTGCTTTCATCATTAGCTGTACATGCGCAGGCACCAGGCGAAAATAAAAACATATTAACCAGCCCCGGTATGATCATTATGCTTACGCTGATCTTTATTCCGCTGGTGGTAACCGTTTTCCTGGTGGCTTTAAAAATTCGTAACCTGGCGGCTAAAACCCGCTATCGCCGCGTAAAAAAAGAAACACGTGAGCTTGCCGATGCCGTTGATCATGACGATGCTATTTATGATGAAATTATCAAACGTAAACACGCGCTTGACTACCGCCTAACTAACAATGAACTTGCCGGAACAATCGCGCCCGAAGATTCAAAAGGTATCCTGCTTAATATTGATGAAGTTCATGGTCCGCGGTTTTTTGCTTCCAAGCGTAAAGCGGCGCATAAGCACCAAACAGATCCCAAACTGGTAAAGCTGATTATGTGGTACCTGGGCAGCGCCGCGCTGTGGCTGGTGCTGGGTACAACAATTGGCGAGTACATAGGTATCAAGTTCGTATCGCCCGATGCCGATCATATCAGCTGGCTGAGTTTTGGCCGCTTAAGGCCGGTACATACCAATATGGTTTTCTGGGGATGGTCGTCAATGGCTATGCTGGGGTTGGGTTACTATGTGGTGAGCACGGTAAGTAATACAGCGGTTTACAGCATAAAGCGGGGATATTACTCGCTCATACTCATGAATGCCGCCATTATTTTGGGCAGCGGTATGCTCATGGCCGGTATCAACAACGGTGGCGGCGAATACCGTGAATATATATGGCCGGTGATGGCACTTTTCGCGGGCGGTATTGTGGTAAGCCTCGCCAATTATATCCAAACCATAGCGCAGCGTAAAACCAAGGAGATCTATATTTCTAACTGGTACATTGTTTCGGCCATGATGTTTTTAACAGTGATTGTAACGGTTGGCTATCTGCCCTTTTACCAGAACGGCCTTGGTGAAACCATTATTCAAGGCTATTATATGCACCAGGCCGTGGGCATGTGGTTTATGTTCTTTAACCTTGGATTAGTTTATTACTTTTTACCGCAGCAACTGAATACGCCAATTTACTCCTATAGTCTGGGGATTTTGGCTTTCTGGTCGCAGATTTTGTTTTATACGCTGATAGGTACGCACCATTTCATTTTCAGCTCGATACCATGGTGGCTGCAAACGGTTGCTATAGTAGGCAGTATGGGAATGCTGATCCCGGTATTTTCGGGCACTACTAATTTTATCATGACTTTCAGGGGTAATTTTAATAAAATAGGACGGAGCTATACCTTGCCGTTTTATATCATTGGCATCCTGTTTTATTTCACCGGCTCAACGCAAGGAACCGCCGAAGCGTTCAGGGAGACTAACCTCATCTGGCACTTTACCGATTTTACTACAGCCCACTCGCACCTTACCATGTACGGTATCATTGCCTTTTTTCTTTGGGCAAGTATTTATACCATAGTACCAAGACTTACCGGTAACGAACCGAAACAGGGCCTGGTAGGCGCGCATTTTTGGATGGCTTTTATCGGTTTATTGTTCTACACTATTCCCCTTATGGTAGGCGGTACGCTGAAAGGCATGTCCTGGCGCGAGGGAAAACCATTTATTGACAGTGTAGTGCTTATGGCCCCTTACTGGCTATGGCGTGCCATTGGTGGCTCGCTGATGTGGGCATCGCACCTGGTGTTTGCCTGGAACATTTATGTGATGTTTTCGGGGCATAAAAGTGATCCCGATATCAGGAAGGAAGTTTTTGATGAATTAAAGAACGTACCCGTTAACGCTGAAATCTGATAGCCATGGAAATTTATAACAACCATAAAAAACTTTTTACTGCCGCGTTATGCTTCTTTGTGCTGCTCACATTTTTTGTGGCGATAGGGCCTGCGTTTACCAGTCAGAATAATAATGCCCCGCTGCCGGGTAGTAAGCCGCTGAATGCACTTGAAACCGAAGGTAAGGCGGTATTTATTGCCGAGGGATGTGTGGCCTGCCATACCCAGCAGGTACGTAATGTGGATATGGACAAAGTTTGGGGCAAACGTCCCAACATAGCTGCCGATTATGCCAACATTACCCGTACCGATGTTTGGCGTAACACCGCAACCCTCATGGGTTCGGAACGTACCGGGCCTGATTTAACCAACGTGGGGACCCGGCAGCCAAGTAACGATTGGCATTACTTGCATTTGTTTAACCCACGGTCGGTAGTGGCAGAATCAGTTATGCCTTCATACGAGTGGCTGTTTGATATCAAGGATTATGCTTGGCCAAATGACGTGGTAGTGAATGTACCCGATGATTTTAAAAAAGGCATAACAGGCAAAATAGTAGCTACGCATAAAGCCGTGGCGCTGGTAGCGTACCTGCGATCGTTAAAGGAAATTACCCTGTCCGATGGTAAACCCGTACCGATATTCCTATATGGGAAAAGCGACGCTGAAAAAGCTGCGGCTGCTCCAAGCAAAGGCGTTGCCGCTAAACCGGAGTTTGATGGCGCGGCACTTTATGCAAGCAATTGCCAGTCATGCCACCAGGGAAACGGCGAGGGATTGGTGGGCGCCTTTCCATCGCTGAAAGGCAGCAAGGTAGTGTTGGATGATAATCCTGAAGTGCAGGTAACCATTATCATGAAAGGCTATAATGGCCGTGTTAGTGAAGGTTATGGCGTAATGCCTGCCGTGGGCACCAATAACAATCTTAAGCCCGAAGAAGTGGCTGCCATTGTAAATCATGAACGCAGCAACTGGGGCAACAATTCTAAACAAGTGACGGTTGATGATGTGAAAAAGATCATCGCCTCGTTTGGTAAACCCGAAACAATAGCTGCTAAAAAGTAAACTAATCAGAACCTCAACATGAAAAGATATATCATACTGCTGCTTATGGTCATCCTTAAACTGGATGTCATGGCCTGCGAAGCTTGCAAGAAACAACAACCCGCCAGTTTTGGAGGCATAACCCACGGCGCCGGGCCCGATAGTAACTGGGATTACCTTATTGTACTTGTCATGGTAGTCTTTACGCTGTACGTGCTGGTGGCAACCATCAAATGTTTTATAAAACCTGGCGAAAAGAACGAAGAACATATTAAACGGATGATTTTAAACGACCTGAAGCCATGAGAGATCAAAGTTTTGTAACCCTGTTTATAGATGAAGATCCGAAGCCGATAGGAGAGTTCCCGGCACCGGTAACCTTTGATCTGGACACCCGCAAACTGACCGATGGCAACCACGTACTCAAAGTAGTAAGTAAAGACCATCAGGGTAAAGAAGGTATAAAGCTGATCCCCTTTGTGGTGCGTAATGGCCCGGCGATAGCTATTGAAGGTTTAAAGAAAGATGAGATTGTAGAAGGGGTATTGCCCCTGATGATCAATGCCTATGGCAAAGGCGATCAGAAAACATTTATGCTGCAGGGTAGTGAAACACCGCAAAGTATCCCCTGGTGGCTGATTGTAGGCATTGTGTTATTTGTGGCATGGACGGGTTATTTCATTATCACATCGCTGGCCGTGAAGTTGTAGGGTTTGGAGATTAGTGATTAGGCGGGATAGGTTTTAGCAGTAAACTAATCTCTGATCACTACCCCCGCGTTAGGGATAGCAGCGGATACCGGCCATGAGCGTAATGCCTGCAGGCGTATGAGCGGATAGCCCGGGCCGGAGGTAACGCACTGATGATTTCGGATTTCGGATGTTCGATTTAGGATTTTTTCCTGATTGGCTCGAACCAGCGGTACTTGAAATGTAAATAATGAACACGACGTCATCCCGAACTTGTTTCGGGATCCCATCATACAAGCGACGCTCACAAGGTGTGCTTAGCAGGTGGGGTGCTGAAACAAGTTCGGCATGACGTGGGGTAATAATGAAATAACAAAAACGAATGAACGACATAGAAGACATAACATCAATTAAGTTAATGGTTGATGAATTTTATAGCAGGGTGCGGCTTGACGGGTTATTGGGGCCCGTTTTTGCCGGGGTGATTAAAGACGATTGGCAGCCGCACCTTGATAAAATGTACGCTTTCTGGAATGCCGCCTTGTTTGGTGTTCCGGGATTTAAAGGTAACCCCTTTGCCAGACATGCGCCGTTACCTATAGGTAATGCTCATTTTGACCGCTGGCTGGAACTATTTACCCAAACGGTAGACGCGCACTTTGCAGGCCCAATGGCTGATGACGCTAAAAACAGGGCTGGTTTAATGGCAGCGATGTTTATGAGCAAACTGGCCAACATGAAAGGCGGGGCAGGCAGGGTGATTATGTAGTGAATGCTATTAGATTAAAAATCAAGTTATGAAACAGCTTCAAACAAATGAACACTTCCAGGTGGTTAAAATTGAGCTAACCGCCGGCGCAAACATGAAAAGGCATACAGCCACATCTGATGCTTATTTGATTGTGGAAGACGGAAATGCCCTGCTCATTTACGCGGGCGAAACTTATGAGCTCAGCAAAGGCGAAACCTTCCTGATACCAGCCAATGAGCAGCACATGCTTAAAATAATAGATGATTTTAAGGCCTGGATTGTACTGGCCAACGGTGCTCAGATCAAATATTTTGAGCCCGATACTACTAACATTAACTGATATGATAATTGAACAAGTGCGGGAGCAGATGCCATTGGCCAAAGGGCCGGTGGCTAAAATATTAAAGCAAAGTGATAACTATAAAATGATGGTCATCGGCCTGAAAAAAGGTGCGGTTTTGAAAGAACATAAAACCGCTGTACCGGCCAGGCTCATAATTACTGAAGGTCATGTAACCTACAACGAGCATGAACGGGCGGTTGATTTGAAACGCGATGCTGATTTTGAAATACCTGTAAACGTGCCGCACAGCCTGCTGGCCCTTGAGGATAGTATTTGCTTTTTAATACAAGGCTAACAGGTGCGGCAATTAATGATAAATATATACTGTTAAAACGATGATTACTAAAGAACAAAAAGAGTTGGTTAAGGCCACGGTGCCTGTATTGAAGGAGCATGGAGTATTGTTAACTACACATTTTTACAACCGGATGTTCACCCACAATCCCGAACTTAAAAATGTGTTTAACATGGGGAACCAACAAAACAGCAAACAACAAACTGCCCTTGCCATGGCCGTGCTGGCTTATGCCGAGCATATCGAAAATCCGGGCGTATTAATGCCTGTGCTTGACGGTATTGGCCAGAAGCATACCAGTCTCGATATCAGGCCCGAACACTATGCCATTGTTGGCGGGCACCTGATTGCGTCTATCAGCGAAGTATTGGGTGATGCCGCCACTCCGGAACTATTGGAAGCCTGGACTGTTGCTTATAACCAGCTGGCGGCCATCATGGCGGGCCATGAGCAAAACCTTTACAGCAAACAAGTAGCAAAAAAGGGCGGCTGGACCGGCTGGAGGCCATTTGTAGTAAAGCAAAAAGTAAAAGAATCGACCGAGATCACTTCTTTTTACCTGTTTCCAACTCACGGTGGGGTGGTTCCGGATTTTACGCCCGGTCAGTTTTTAAGTGTGCGTTTGTTTTTACCCGAGCTTAATTTGCTGCAGCCGCGCCAGTACAGCATTTCGAGTGCGCCAAACGGCGAATATTACCGTATTTCTGTAAAACGCGAGGCTGGCACCGAACTGTTTGCCGATGGCATGATCAGTAACCGTTTGCATAATTTTGTTAATGAGGGCGATATCATAGAGGTATCGGCACCGGCAGGCGGCTTTGTGCTAAATGGCGATGGTGACCATCCAATTGTTTTCATAAGCGGCGGCGTTGGTCAAACCCCGTTAATGAGTATGCTGGAAAGCCTGATCAAAAGCGGCAGTAAACGACCGAAAACCTGGATCCACGGTTGCCGCGATAAAAATGTGCATGCCTTTAAAGAAGTTATTGAACACTGGGAAGGCAAAAACGAGGAAGTTAAAAAACACATTTTCTACAGCGAGGTTGAAGAAGGAGGTGCTGATGATTTATACGCCGGATGGGTTGATCTTAATCAATTAAGCGACGAGATATTTGAGCCAAACACAGAGTATTACATTTGTGGCCCGGCCGGGTTTATTGAACTGCATTACCGCGAATTGGTTAAAAAAGGTATCGATAAACAACTGATCCATTTTGAAGAGTTCGGCCCGCAAACTTTGCAATTGAACTAAAACGCAATTGTTATTTGATGCTGAAGCAGTCAGTTTTAACAAAACCAGCCTGCTTCAGCATCAAATAATTTCTAATATAATTATCCCTTCTTCAGCGTAACCATGCCTGCATTCGGTTGAGCCTGGTATAGCACGTAAGTGCCCTGCTCATCTTTAGCTGTGCTAATCTTTTTACTTTTTGAACCCTGGGTAACAGTCGCACTCGTCCAGTTGGACGCTACATAAGTTTTAAGCGTTACCGGCAGGTAGTACATTTTATCGTCCAGATTATGGCTTACCTTAACCTGGATGCTATTGCCTACTGCCGAAGCCACGGCTTTACCATGTTGGCGCTCGCGGATGTATCTGGTTACGTCACCGAAAGTAGCTATCCAAAGCTTATCGTTTTTGCTTTTGATGTATTGAAAATATTCATCAAGCAGGGTGCTTGGCAGGGCTTCGTAACCCATGCCGTCAATACCGTGAAATACCAGTACCAGCCAGGTATTGGTATGGTTAAGCGTAGTATCAACCCAAAGCTTCATCATGGGTAAAGGCGTTTTAGTAGTAGCGCCACGCTGCCATTGGATATAATCTTTATCGGTTGAGCCGGGTGATTGTTTACTTGCCCGGTCAATTTCTTTTAACCACGGCTCAGGCATACGGTTGCGCAGGGCAGGGTAAATTTTGAGCGCGTAACTCATCACTCGGTCGTTTTCAAAACCGTAGGGGCACTCTGCCGAAAAGGTATGTTTGGGGCCAAGCTGTGCCAGGATATCGGCCTTGCTTTTTTCCAGCTCCCAAAGCAGGTTGGGCTCATCAAGACCGGGCATGCTGGGGTGGGTTATGGAGTGGCTGGCAAATTCATAACCTTCGGCGGCGTCTTTCCTGAAATCATCCCAGGTTGAACCTACAGATTGTTTAAACTCATCGTTAGGTTCATAACCGGGTTTCAATTCTCCGTTGCGGGCTTTGGCATAAATATCATCCAGAACCTTAAAAGCTTTTTCCTTTTTACCGCTATCGTACAAACTTCCGGCCTGTGTATGCGAGGCTATGGTGCCCATGTAACCCAGATATCCGGCGGCAGAGCATCGCTCAAAAAAGTTCTGATCATTAGTAGGCACCGTTGCCGATTCTTTAATGATATCCTTTACCGGGCGACCTATAAATTTCCCATGGTATTTGGACCCGGGAATGGAACCTGTGATAATGAAAAATGTGGCGGGCATTTTAAGGCGTTCCATTACCGGCAGGGCTTTTCTGAACTGGTTCATGGAACCATCATCATAAGTAAGGGAAACAGCTCCGGTTTTGCCGTATTGCCATTTGGTTATTTCGGTTGTGCCCGGTTTGGTTTGGGCATTGCTTTGCAGGCCTTGCAAGGCAATAAGTGCTGTGATCAGCAGGGTTTTAACTGGTTTATAATTGGTGGTAAGCATAACTAAAATTAACTTTTTAAATTAATTTACAAAGTAATATTACTGTTTCAATTGGCTGGTTATGAGGGATGAAAACGTAATTAAGTCGCTATCCGAAGTCGGAGACATCGAACAGCGTTAGACTTCGAATAGCGTTTAATAAAAAAACCCGGAGCTTTTAACTTCGGGCTGTAGATGTGAATAAAGCGTTAGGTATTAAACTTTCTTAAAAATGCTTGATATGTAGCCAACCTCTGCGCGTTCGGGCGCTCGGTTTATGTAAATTTGTCGGTCTTGTGGTGCCCATGTGCCTAAGCCGTCAACGTAACGGTTGAACATGCAAAATGCGGCTGCAATTAGCACCGTGTCGTGGATCTCTTTATCATCGGCGCCTTCCGCGCGGGCGGCTTCGATTTGATCTGTGGTTACATGTTTACCGCCTTTTTGTACGCTACCGGCAATGGCCAACAGCGCTTTGATCTTTGGCGATAGGTCGGCTGCGGAGAAATTGGCTTTGATAGCGTCTATTTCGTCAATATTACAGCCAAGGTAATACCCGGCTACTGCGCCATGCACGTTTTGACAAAAGAAACAATCGTTAAGGTAGGATACGTAAGTGGCTATCAGCTCACGTTCTCCGCGCGATAAGGAATTGTTATCATCGCGAAGCAATTGCTCGGCAAGGGCGTTTAGCGGGGCTTCTGTTTCCGGACTGTAAAACATCAGCCCACGGATGCCGGGCAGATCGTTATTTAATTCTATATGTGCCATAGCTGTCTGGTTAAAAATTAATGCTGCGGTTGTGGTAATACATAGCCTTTAGCCATACGTTTGCCCATTTCGGCATAAGCTTCCGGGTCGGTAGGGGTAAGACTGGCCAGACCATCAACATATCGGTTAAACATGCTGAACGCAGCGGCTATTAATACCGCGTCGTGGATCTCGCGGTCGGTAGCTCCCTCTGCACGTGCGGCGTCAACATCTTCCTGTTTTACTTCTTTACCCAATATCTGCACTTTGCCTGCAATGTTTAACAATGCTTTTAGTTTGGCGCTGATCGGGGCTTCAGTCATGTCGCGCAGCATCTCGTCAACAATAAGGGCGTCGTCTTCGTAAAGACAACGGGCGGCAGCCGCGTGGCTGCTGTAACAAAACGTACAATTGTTACGGTATGATACATAAGTTGCTATCAGCTCACGGTCGGCCGGACTTAAGGTTGATTCTCCGCGCAATAATACTTCGGCCAGTTCATACAAATACTGACCGGTTTCGGGCCTGAACATTACCAGCGAACGGATGCCCGGAACGCCTTCGGGTACATTGATGTGTGCCATATTTTTTAATTAATGAATTATTGATTTAATAAATTGATGATTTTTTAATTTCTTTTCTAAGCTTTTGGCCTTAGGCCTTCAGCTTTTAGCTTTCTCCCGTACAAATAATACTACCAACAAGCCTATGATAAATACCAGCGAGAATATGAACAGAGCGTTACCGTAGCCACCCAATGACGATACCAGTACACCCACGAATAATACTGCTGTAGCCGTGAATATGCGGCCTATGTTGAAGCAAAAGCCTGTGGCTGTAGCTTTGATGCCGGTTGAGAATAATTGGGGTATATAGGCTGATAATACACCCTGACTTGCACCGAAGAACAAGGCCAGCACGGCTATTTCGATATAAATGACGGAACTGAATGTGCTGTTGGTTTTAAACAGGATGAATGACATGCCTGCGCAAACCGCGAAGCAGATCACCATAGAGCGCCTGATGGATAACAGGTTAACCAGCCAGCCAGAAAAGAAACCACCTGTTAAACCACCCATGCCCAGGCACATCATGCTTAGGCCGCGTTCTTTAGCCGCATCGTGATCGGTAATTAGGCTTTGTACCCAGGTTGGCAGCCATGAAAATATGGCCCATAAACCTATCAGCATGGTACCAAAGGTTAACGAACCCACTATGAGTTCGCGACGATGGCTTTTGGAGAGCAGTTTATTTAATGGGTTTTCGCGGTTGGCGATATCATTGCGATAGTTAAGCCAGTTTTCAGATTCGTTCAAAACCAGTGCGCCTATGATAGCCAGTGTAAGCGGAATACCCCCGACTAAAAACCCCGACCGCCACGATGATACGATAAGGTTAATTACCCCAGCCGAGAAAATACCTACAGGGAACGCGATAGAAAGAATCCCGATAACCACGGCTTTGCTTTTGTTAGGCCAAACCTCGCTCACCAGCGTAATTGAAGTTACCAGAACGCCGCCCACGCCAAAACCACTGAAGAAGCGGCAAAGCAGCACGCCCCACCAGGTTGGCATCAATCCGGTTAAAATGGTAAATACACCGTAGCTGCCAATGGCCAGCAGCAGGGCTTTTTTGCGCCCCATTTTATCGCTGATAACACCCCAGGTAAAGCCACCAAAGGCCCATCCAAAAATGAAAATGGCGTTGATGTACCCGCTTATGGCGTTGATCTCATCGGCAGGCACAGCACCCTGAAGGTCTTTTACCACTACAGGCAGGTAAACCGACATCAGCGTTGAAACCGAACCACCAAGTGCAGTGCTGAAAAAACAGATCACAAACAGCGCCGCCCTGTATGCGGCGCTGAGGTTTGTTTGAGGTTTTAAAACCTGCTCATCAATTGCTAAAGTGCTCATGTTGTTTTATTTTAAAAGGTCATCAAATACTATTGATACATAATAAATGGCGCCAATTGCCGGCGAACCGTACGATTGGTATACTTTATTATTGAAGATGTTGCTGCCGCCCAATTTGATTGTTGACTTGAATTTTGGCAGTTTTTTACTGAACTGAAGATCAACTAAAGAGTAGGCATCTACACGGCCCGGACGGGTACCATTAAAGGTTCCGTACCAGTCATAGGCTGTTTGCCAGTGCCAGGCAGCGTTAAAGCCAAAATCATTAATCACGTTGCTGTTACCAAATGTGGCGTTGGTGCTCCATTTTGGTGTGTTAAAGGCAGCAATATTGTTAGGATTAGCGTTGCGAAGGTTAAACACCGATAGGGTTGCATTGCCACCCAAAGCGTAACCGCCATTAAGTAGATAAGTTAAGCCCGCGCTTGCTCCCTGGGCCGATACTTTATCGGGAGCGTTGGTGTACAATTGAAACGCGTGAACTTTACCGTTAGGAATATCAGTTGCGGAGGCAGTTGTCACCTGCCCATCAGAACCAAGAATTGGATTGCTTGGCTGGATGACAACCGTGTTCAGGATAAAATTGGTGTAGCTGCTATAATAGTAGTTTACATCAACCAGTAATTTATCCATCATTAAACCTTTGTAACCCACTTCAAACGCTTTTTGCTGCTCGGGTTTGATATAGGCTACACTTGCTTTTTGAAGCAGACCTTTGTTTTGTTCAATAGCCTGAGGGAAAGGTGTTCCACTTTGTACCGCTTTGCCAAACGCCGCTCCAAAGGCACTTACCGATGATGAGGTGAACGAGTTTTCATAAACATTTAAACCTTTGCTGTTATTAGGCGCACCACCCAAGATGGTGATAGGGCCTACGTTAAGGTGGATAAACTGATCAACAGGGGTTGGGTTCCGGAAGCCGGTTTGGTATGATGCCCTGAAGTTTGAGGTTTTATCAACAGTATAAACTGCCGAAAAACGAGGGGTGAAGCTGCCTTTAAAGTTTTCGTTTTTATCGTAACGTAGTGATGCTGTCAGTTTCAGGTTATCGTCAAACAGTTTTTTTGCTGCCTGTACAAATGAGCCGTATTCTTTAATGGTTACACGTTTATCTTTATCATCAAACAAGCTGCCGTTGGTAAACATCCTGTAATCGCGGAAACTGCCACCGGCTAAAAGCTCAAATACTTTAATGGCGCTGGTGAAGTCATACTGGCCTTCGGCATGATAAAACTTACTATTACTGAAAACACCGGCGCCGCTTAAACCATAGTTGTGGATAGAGGCGTCTTTAGCGGCGTTGAATTCGGCTGTTCCCGGTAAAAAGCGGCCCTGATCGGCAAAAGCCCTTGCTGCCGAATTGCTGTTGGGTGTAACACCACTTACCGAACCGTTAAATGCCGCGGCATAACGGGTAAACCAGGTATCATCGGCTTTATCAGGTGTTACAGTATTACCGTTCAGGTCTTTCACCCAGTCGCGGTTAATGAATTGGGCCAGTGAGCGGGTATTGTATGAATCGTGCGAGTTTTCTTCAACCGAATAGCCACGGATAAAGAAATTGCTGCCTTTTAATTCAATCCTGTGCGTTTGTAACACAAAGTTGTTAAGGTCAAAACGGCTGCTGCCTGTATAGCTTGCGGTACCGCGGCCGTAATTGTACTGGTAAATAGCCTCCAGGTTATTGCTGAAACGGTATTGTAAAGCACCGTTCAGTTTCAGGCTGTACACGTTATAGTTCATCAGGTCTTTTTCTTCATAACCTGTTCTGGATACCAAACCAATGCCGGGTAGGGTTTTGGTAACCTCATCACCATAAATATTAAGTGCGTCGCGGCCGGGGTTGTTAGGGCCACGTTGGGCAGCCGGGGTTGAGGCGCTTACATCGGTATAATTGTCGGCGTACCAGTCGCGACCCGTCAGGTATGAGGCGTTGATTTTAAACGCGAATTTATCGTTGAATGCTTTGGCATAACGGGCTGCAAAATCATACAGTCCCTGTGGCTTAACAACCGATTCGCCAAAGTGGTTGAGACCGCTTTTTACCTGCAAGGTTAAGCCCTGGTATTTGAACGGGTCTTTGGTTTTAAGTGAAAGCAGGCCGTTAAAAGCCACCGGGCCATATAAAGCCGAAGCCGCGCCGGGGATAACTTCTACGCTTTCGATATCAATATCCGAAGCACCAAAAAGGTTACCTACCGAAAAGTTTAAGCCGGGCGTTTGGTTATCAACACCATCAACCAGTTGTAAAAAGCGACTGTTGCCTGTACTATTAAAACCGCGGGTGTTGATTTGTTTGTAGGTTAAACTGCTGGTAACCGATTCAATGCCTTTAACGCTTTGCAAACCATCGTAAAAAGTAAACGAAGGGTTATCTTTAATAGCCTTAAGGCTCATTTTTTCGATACTTACCGGCGACTGCAAAATGCTTTGGTTGATACGCGTTGCTGATGATACTACCTCGTTAAGCACAATAGCCTGTTGGGTTAGCTTTATGCTGATGTTGCTTTCGGCAGATGTTACCTGGCTTTCCTGTACTTCAAAGCCTACCGCCGATACAATGATGGTTAAAGGCAGCTTTAATTTGTTTGCATTTAAAGTGTAGTTACCTTTCGAATCGGTAGTGGTACCGGTAAGCTTTCCTTTAACAGTAATGCTTGCGCCGGAAACAGGTTTACCTGTAGCGACATCGGTAATGTTCCCCGTTATTTTAATTTCCTGCGCAAACAGGTTTATTGAGGCGAACAGTAATATAAAGAATAAAAGTTTTTTCATCGTGATTGGGTTTACTTAATTAGGGTTAGGGTTATTTTTTTAAATGATCATAGCCTTGGGGCAGGCGGGTATAGCCATGGTTAACAAGGCGTTCGGCAAGTACGTTATAGTAACCGGCATCGGCGGGTAGGGCGGTAGCCAATCCGTCAACATAGCGGTTGTAGTAGCAAAATAAAGCTGCTATCAGTACTGTATCATGTATCTCAATGTCGGTGGCTCCGGCGGCTTTAGCCCTGTCAACGGCTTCGGTTGTAACATTTCGGCCGTTTTGTGCGGTTAGTTTAGCAATGGTAAGCAGGGCTTTCATTTTTTCGGTAACCGGGGCGGTTTCAATATTTTCCTTTACTTTTTGCGCGGTTTCGGCTTCGCCTGCCAGCAGATCGGCGGCTGCAGTGTGTGCCGTTGTGCAGAAGGTACACTGGTTGTTGTGTGATACCACGGTGGCAATCAACTCGCGGTCGGCTTCGGATAGGGTTGATGGCCCGCGCAATAAAAACTGCGTAAGGTTACGGATAGGTTGTGCCGGTTCTTTGGCATACTCCAATAGGCCGGTAATGCCCGGCAAATGGCTTTCAAGGGTAATATAAGGCATAAATAATTAATTGAATGTTTGTAGGTTGGGGGAGAGGTATACCTGTATAAGGATTATTTACAGCAATCAGCACAACATTATTTCATAGCTATTGAGCCATGAATAAATTATCGACAGAAAAGAAATAATGCAACAGTAACGGTACAACCGCTACCCCAAAAAATGAATTAAAACAAGGAGAAGATTAGCAAACGGCCTTTGGCGGTTGCTCCGGAATATCCTGGTGAGCAGGAATTAACTGTTGAACAGGGTGAACAACGGTTTGTTGCGTATATTTTATAGGGCAGCTAAACTCAAAATGCACAAAAGTGAAATTAAGGTTGTCCTGCATTGTTATTTTACCAAAAGGTACATGCTCTTTTTGCGGTACCGGGTTCTCTTTTACATCCTTAGCGTTAATGATGTTTTTATCGGCCAGGCGGGTGGTTTCATAGTTAGGGGTACACATCAAATAAATGGCACGACTGGTCACGCGCATTTTTTGATAATTGTAGCTGTTATTCCCAAACTGGATCTGCCCGTGAATATTCTCGTAATGCTGCCAGTCGCGAATGCCGGGCATGTCAACAGGGATAACTACCTCGGTAAGGTCCTTGACATTATAAAAGCCTTTGGCTGTTTGTTCGGCAAAGTATTTATTGCTTTTATAAACCATAAACTGATGCAATGCCAACTGCCCGCCTATATTAAGCAGGTGAAAGCTAAGCAACATCAGGGCAATAAATTTTTTCAATCGGTTTACGAACAAAGGTTTATCTAAAAATGCTGTTTATAAACGTAGTATCCAAATTTATTTAGAATAATTATGCGTAAAGCATAGCCCATTTTCTTTATTCGTTATCGATTGTAATTAAAAGTTTCAATAGTGCTTTTGGGCGATTGGATTTTCGGCTTAAAGAATGTCCGGTTCGTGATATGGAATGTCCGGCTCGCATAGTTACTGATAGGCGCCGGGCCGATATCAGGGTATCTTTGAGCATACAAAAAACAAAAACTATTTAAATAAATAACACAATGGAAACTATTCAAGAATCAGCTATCAATAAGATCAAGGTTATCGAAGATATCTCAGCTAATAAAATAGATAAAGTATTATATACCGATAAAGTACGCACAGTTGGCGGTCGCGATGGCGGCTCATCTGTTAGTACCGATGGTCAGTTGGATATTAAACATTCAACTCCCGGAACACCAAAACCGGGCACCAACCCAGAACAACTATTCGCGGCCGGCTGGTCTGCATGTTTTGAAGGTGCTATCGGTTTGGCAGCCGCTAAAAAAAGGATCGAACTCCCTGCCGAACTGGCTATTGACGCCGAAGTGGATTTGGGTATTACTACCGGCGCTTACTTTTTACAAGCCCGTTTAAATGTAAGCTTGCCGGGCCTGGATGTAGAAGTAGCCAAAGCATTGATTGAAGAAGCGCACAGGACCTGTCCGTATTCTAAATTAACTTACGGTAACATCAACGTTGAGATCAACCTGGTATAAGCCTCGCCCCCCAGGCTCCCTAAACGGGGAGTTTTAAAATCAAAAAAAATGCTGCCTCGGTTTCCGAGGCAGCATTTTTTGTATATAGAAAATCAGTATTCTTAGATATCTATGCTCTCGCCTATGCCCGGTAAAAACAGCTTTAGGCCGGCTTGTTCAAATTGTTTTACCGCTTCGTCTTTATCTATTTTAATAAAGCCGAAGGTATCGTAATGCACACCTAAAACCTTATCGGCCTTAACAAGTTTTGCTGCTTCAATAGCATCATCAACGCCCATAGTTAATACATCTCCAATAGGGAAAACCGCAAAATCAAGATCCACCCATTTAGCTACCAGTTCCATATCAAGGGTAAGGCCCGTGTCGCCGCTGTAATAAAGGTTACCGTCATCTGTTTTTAAAGCATAGCCACAAGCTACACCGGCATAACTGCCATCCGGAAAGCTGGCCGAATGCTGGGCGATGAAGGATTTCGCGGTACCAAAATCAAAGGTCACCTTACCACCCGGGTTTAAAGGATGCACGTTTTTAACTCCCTTTTTACTGATATAATCATATACTTCGTAAATGCCCACAACCATGGCGTTGGTATTATTGGCTATAGTTACCACATCTAAAATATGATCATAATGACCGTGCGAAACAAAAATGTAATCGGCTTTAATTTCATCAATGTTAATGTCTTTAGCCAGTTCGTTGCCCGAAATAAAGGGATCAAACAAAATGTGTTTACCCCCGGCAACCACCGAGAAGCATGAGTGACCGTAATAGTTGAGTTTCATTGGTTTGGTTTTTTATGTTAATGATGATTAGTTTAAAAGCGGAGCTAAAGCGTTTAAAACAGGCATTGGTAGTAGCTTAAAATGATCGTAGACTGTGTAGGTAAATTTACCTGTTACGTTGTTTATTTTAGGATATAGAAATGTCATCTTTTTAAGCATGATCGTATCAGCCGAAGAATAATCAATGGAAGCACCAGGTTTCTTCACAAAGCTGAATAGAAGGATAGTTTCCGCCTGATTTTGTTTACCGGTATAAGCACCTGGCAGTTTGAAATCTGATGATTGCTGAGCAGGGGCAAAGCGGCCAATTTTAGATGAATAGTTATGTCCGCTGGCAGGCAGATTTATTTTAAAAGTAAACGCTTGTTCGGTACAGTTTAGTTCATTGGCCTGGGCATAAGCACCAATACTTAAAAAGGTTGTTATGGCAATTAGCAGTAATGTTTTCATGATAGTATTTATTTAAAACAGCATCGGCCCATTTTTAGGGCCGATGCTGTTTATTGGAGATTTAATTATTTTCTGCCGGTTTTTTTCTCTTTTCCGGAACGCAGATCAATTCACAATCCTGAGGGTTGCGCTCGAACGGCGCCCTGGTTAAAAATGATAATGAGAACAGTGACAGGAAGCCTACTAATAACCGGCCTTGTTTCAACTTGCTCATGATGTTAAAATTTATGTTATTATATTTTAGCTACAGCGTTGTTTGTCAAGGTTGCTTTAGTGGCGGCTAAAATCTCGCCGTTGGGTTTTTTTTGTATAAAACCTACCACTTCCCAACCTTGCTGATTAAAATCTTTAGGCAGGTTAATGGTGGTTTCACCTTTTTTTGCCTGGTTTAAGGTAACTGTTTTCAGGTCGCGCACTATCTGGGCGTGGGATAAAGTTCGGCCTTCGTTTTCGCCTTTGGCAACCTTGCTTATGGCCGATTTTTGTACGATAGCTATCAGCAACTGCTGCTTATCGGTATTCCCGGATAGCTCGTAATTTACAGCAAGCTTATCGCCTGTTTGTTGCGCTTTTAAAGTAACCTGGGCAGTTTGGGCTGTGTTTAAAGCATTGGAAATAGCCTCACGAAGTACAGGCTCATCTGAACCTACTAATTCTGTTTTACCATTAACAATAACCTGCGGGGTATAAACCTGGGCATTTAAATAAGCGCTGTATTCCCGCTGGCGTTTTGAAAACATGGCATTGCTGAATATATCTTTCCAGCCAAGACTATTCCAGTAGTCAACATGGTAGGCCAGTATATAAACCGGTTTATCCTGTGTTTCCTTCTGGATCCTGGCCAGCAGCTCATCTGCCGGCGGACAGCTTGAACAACCTTCTGAAGTAAACAATTCAACCAAAGCAAAACCTTTACCCGGCGTAGCGGTGCTTACAGTTTTAACAGAGTCTACTTTACGGGCGGCATATGCGGCAGTAGCAAGCGCCAGTGCTACAGCACCAACACAAAAGCTTAAAATTTTTAGCGTTTTCATATCTCTCGATTTTTAATTTATATCAAAATTAGCCTCGAAATGGCCGCTAAAACAGCATAAAAAAGCCCAACCGGACATATTGCAAGCTCAGTTGGGCATTGTTTGAGCCGAAAGTTCTGAGTTATTCTTTTATATGAAGAAGCTATTTAAAACATATAGAAGCCGTCATTGCGAGGTACGAAGCAATCCCCAATAGGCATAGGGGTTATACAAGTCTGCCCTGTAAAGTAGGGGATTGCTTCGTATCTCGCAATGACGAGCGGGATATAACAGTTTGTTTAACCGTTTTTAAACTCAAGACTGCTGACTTAGTACTACCTATTCTCCAACCAGCTTAAAAATACCGGTGCTTTTTCTTTGTTGATGAGCAGTTTCTCCGGAGTTGGAATTGTTAGTTTCACAAACAGCTTGCGCATAAAATAGTGCTCCACTTCTTTTATCGCGCTAAAATTTACGATGTACTGCCTGTTCAGCCTGAAAAACTGATCTTGCGAGAGCTGGCCGCTGATCTGATCGAGCGATTGGTTAACAACATATTCCTGCTGATCGAAGGTCATGATAGTTGACAGCTCATTGCGGATGTAAAAGAAAGCGATATCATTGGTAGCTATGGTGATGTATTTATTGTTTTTAAATACCAGGAAGCTTTTTTTACCTGCCGGGGGAGTAATCTGCGATAGCAGACTGCTGATATCAGGCGTTGAGCCCTGCTGGAAGAAATTCCGCAGTTCATCTACCTTTTTAAAGGCATCGGCAATATCTGTTTTGGAGAAAGGTTTAAGCACGTAGTCAACACTGTTGGCTTTAAAGGCTTCTAACGAATATTCATCAAAGGCGGTGCAGAAAATAATGGGGCATGATACCTTTACCGATTTAAAGATCTCAAAGCATAAACCATCCGAAAGCTGGATATCCATAAAAATAAGATCGGGTTGCTTGTTCTCAGAAAGATAGGCAACCGAACTTTCAACGCTTTGCAGCTTGGTGACAATTTTTGAGTGCGGCCTTAACTCTAATATGATGCTTTCAAGCGAACGGGCTGCCTTTAGCTCGTCTTCAATGATGATAATGTTCATGTATAATAGGTAGTTTAACTTTGAATATTCTATCTTCAGCAATGATCTCTATTTGTTTATCAAGCAGGTGATCGTAACGCAGGTTAATATTCTTGAGCCCAACTCCTGTTGATGGCTCTTCAAAACGTTTGGGTTTAATTTCGTTTTCCATTACAATGGTATCCCCCTCGGTATACAGCTTGATATGCAGGGGATGATCAAGCGATACCACATTGTGTTTAATACAGTTTTCGATGAGCAATTGCAATGTAAACGGGGGTATCAGTGTCCCGCGGTATTGATCATCGATGGTGTTGGTAAAGATAAAGCCATCTTCAAAACGTGCTTTCAGCAAAAAATTGTACGCGTCTACGATATCAAGCTCTTCTGATAAATGAATGAGATCTAACTTACGGCTCTCCAGCGTAAAACGATAAAAGTTGGAAAGCTTAAGGATAAAATCTACCGAGTGCTGATCGCCGGTTTCAACCATGGCTTTCAGGGTGTTAAGGCTGTTGAACAGGAAATGCGGGTTGATCTGTTGTTTAAGCAATTCGTACTGAGCGCCAAGGTTATCTGCTTTAATACGTTCCAGTTCAACAGTAACCTGCTGGTTTTGGTAGTTTTGGTATAATAGGTTTATCAGCATGTAAAACACAAGGTTAATGAGTATACCCCTAACCTCAATCATCAGCATTACCGGGCCAAAATTCATGTGCGTTAATATCAGCTGCTGTATATAAGCTAAAGCCAGCATTACACCCATACCTATTACCAATGTGGTGAGCAGCCGGGAGTAGGAGATGCTTTTATTTATTTGTTTATTGTTTGATGGCTTTGGCAACGTATAGATATTGTAATACCATACAAACAGCGAAAACGCGGCTGTTACCGCCGAGTTTACCGCAGCTTCGGCAGGCTTAAAATGGCGTTCGGCTATTTGAGGAACAGAAGCCAGCAGACCAAGGAAAATTGAACTGCTCCATATAATTCCGGGAGAGATTTTAAATGTTGTGTCTTTCATTTATTGCAACGGGTTTGCGGAAATAAAATGGTTGCCGGGCAAATATATAGTTAATTATGGCCTGTTGGCCAAATCTGCCGTTGTGTTGCTAAAACCACCGCCAAACTTTAATTTGTTTTGACCAAACGCCCCAATTATTTCCGTTTACCGCTAAAATATAGCAGGTTTCAATATGGAAACATGGGTTTATGGCACAAACGGACATTTTATCGGCTGAAATAGACATATTAAACCGCGAATATTCCCGATGGGTATAGAGCCGGGGAATTGCAAACTACGGTTTGGTCTGATAAACAAACCCGGCTTCTTAAATCCACCTAAAATACTTTTGATGAAGATTTTTTTACTTAAAATTGTACATTATTTCAGTTAACTGTTCTCGTAAAAAGCAAGCCGCTCAACATTGGAGATTAAAGAACTTATAGATTCTATCCATTACAATAATGATGAATCTGCCTTTAATGAACTGTACAAGCTGCTGATCAATGGTCTTAATCAGTTTGCGTATTCGTTTCTGGGCGATAAGGAAGCTTGCGAGGAAATCATCAACGACCTTTTTGTAAACGTTTGGACAGGACGGCATAAGTTGGATAGGATCACGAACCCCAAAGTGTATTTTTATGTGGCGATAAAAAACGCCTGTCTTAACCATATCCGCAGCAATAACTCGAAAAGGAACCGCGACGCCCAGCTTGCCGAAACTTATTATTTCCATTTATCGGTTGATCCGTCGCAATTGCTCATTAGTAAAGAGCTGCAAGCCGGAGTTTTAACTGCTGTAAATAGTTTGCCCTCACGTTGCAAACTCATTTTTAAAATGGTTAAGGAAGATGAGCTTTCCTGTAACGAAGTAGCCGATATTCTTGGCCTCTCTAACAAAACCGTATTCGCGCAGCTTGCTATTGCTTTGAAGAAATTGGATGAGGCGCTTGGGAATAGTTAAATCCTTGATTTAAGGATAAAAAAGCAGAGTGGGAAGTACGCGATTCAATTACCGTTTATGAATGTCTTTGTTGTTTTTAATTCCCCGTTAGGGGATACCTGTTTGTAGCAAAAATCAAATTAATAATCTTTTGCCTCGTAGAGGCTACCCTCTCGGCTAGTTAGAAAGCAAATTGAAAAATGTTGGAATCAATCCCCCCTCAAAAAATATTTTAATTTCTTTTAGGAAAAACCTGGGTGAGCTGTGTCCTTAACGCAGAACACCGTATTACTATGAGCAAATCCAGGTTTATTGAGTTAATGGCCAAAAGTATGGGCAAAACTGCCAATGCTGAGGAGTTGGCCGAACTCGACATGTTTCTTGAACAATTTCCCGACTATAAAAAAACGTACCAGGTTACCAATGCATTAAAAGGAAATGGTGCTGAGTTGGCAGAAACAAAACCGGAAGAGGTTAACAGCAACCTGGAGGAGATCTGGAACAGGATTAAAAGCTCAAATAAAAATACGGCGAATGATGCTAAGGTAAAACCAATGTTCAGGTGGCAATGGGTTGCTGCCGCTGTATTGTTACTTGTTGCGGCGGGAGCTTTGTTTTACAAGAAAACAGAGCAGCAGGACAGCCTGACCGCCGAGAATATATTACATGAAATTCGTGTGCCTTACGGTAAAACCGAAAAGCTGAAACTGCCCGACGGAACACAGGTTACCCTAAACGCCGGGAGCACTTTTTCATACCCCGAAGCTTTTGAAAAAAACAGCAGGGATGTAAGTCTTACCGGCGAAGGCTTTTTTGAGGTAACTAAAAACGCGAAGAAACCTTTTCTGGTACACACGGCTAAACTTGTTGTAAAGGTATTAGGAACGGTGTTTAATGTTAAGGCATACAATAATGATAAAACAGTTGAAACTACGCTGTTAAAAGGCAAGGTACAGGTTGAATTAAAAAACAATCCCGAGAAAAGGATTATCCTCTTGCCCAATGAAAAGCTGATTGTTGTTAATAACAGGGAGCCTAAAAGCGCGAAGCCTAAAGAGAGTAAAATTGAATACCAGGTAACCGAATTGCCGGATGTTAAGCCCGACGAGGTAAAAGAAACCGCATGGGTTGATAACAGGATACTGTTCACCAATGAGGCCTTTGAAGATGTGGCTGTACAAATTGAGCGCAAATACAACGTGCAGGTTGTATTTGAAAATCAGAAGCTGCGTACTGAGCAGATAAGCGGTTTGCTTGATAAAGAGTCGTTACAGGAAGCTTTGGGCATTATTGAATTGACAACGCCATTCAAATTCAGGATAGAGGGGCAAACCGTTTACCTGTCAAAAAAAGAAAAATAGAAATCAAATAAACTAACTAACCACTAACCAACAGCTTATGATATTGAAAACTTACTTATCAGATTCCTGAAATATCCTCAAACAAAAAGGGAAGAGCTGCCACTCCTCCCTGCAAACAAATAGGATTTTATTAACGGAGTAAGCTATTGTAATACAGCGCTTACTCCATCCATTTATTTTCAAAACAAATGTAATGAAAAAAACAAGAAGGGTGTTTCCGCTTCGTGGCGCGCCCGTATGTCTCAAAGTTATTTTGCTGATGAAAGCAGTATTTTTATTGGTCCTGGTTACCTGTGTGCAAGTTTCTGCAAAAGTATACTCACAGCAGAAATTTACGCTTAGCCTGAAGCAGGCTGAAGTAAGCAGTATCCTTACTAAAATTCAAAAACAAAGCGATTACCGCTTCTTTTACAACTACGCCTCCATCAAAAAGTTGGGTAAGGTTGACCTTGATGTGAAAGACGCGACAATTGACGAGCTACTTGCCGTTATCATTGATGATAAGCTTGCTTACAAGATGAATGAAGATCATGTGGTGATCATTGCTAATCATGAAGAAGCCAAAAGCCTGGCCATTGTAAAAGGTAAGGTTGTTGACGCCAAAGGCGAACCGCTTATTGGCGTAAACATTCGCCTACAGGGTACCAATCAGGGTACCACTACAGATATAAATGGTAATTTCAGCATTGATGCACCGGTTAACGGCGTGTTGGAAATATCTTATATCGGGTTTGAAAAAAAGGTGGTTACCATAACCGGAAGCCAAACTTTGAATATAACCATGGTTGCTTTGCCATCTGCCTTAACCGAGGTTGTTGTAGTTGGTTACGGCACTACCAAAAAGATTGATGTTACCGGCGCGGTAGCCAGCGTAAAGGGTAGCGATATTCAAAATCTACCCGTAGCGTCAGCAACTCAGGCTTTAGACGGCCGTGCGGCTGGTGTAAACATTGTGCGTAATGATGGTTCGCCGGGTGCGGCCTCAAGTATCAGGATCCGTGGTACTGGTACGCTTAATGACGCCAACCCGCTTATTGTTGTTGATGGTGTGCCTACCAGCAATCCCGACGCTTTAAGCGATATCAACCCTAACGATATTGCTTCGGTTGATATATTGAAGGATGCATCGGCAGCAGCTATTTATGGTACGCGTGCAGCTAACGGCGTTGTATTGGTTACTACTAAAAAAGGTACTTACAATCAGAAATTAGCCACCAATATCAATTTTTACAACGGTTTTTCTAACACCACCAAATACCTTAACCTGTTAACTGCTCCGCAGCTTTATCAGCTAAAAAGAGAGCGTTATACCAATGATGGCGTTGCTATCGACGCGCCATGGAACGATGAGTATTACGCTACTCAAAGAACCGATTGGCAACGGGCTATCATGAAAACCGGCCACGTAATTAATGGCGATGTTAACCTGCAGGGAGGTAATGAGGTATCTAACTACTATTGGTCTACCTCGGTTTATAATGAAGATGGTATAATCGATAAAACCAACTTCAAACGTTTCAGCACACGTTTCAACTCGGAGCATAAAGTAACCGAATGGTTAAAATTGGGCGAGAATATCCAGTTAAGCTATGCCAACAATGTTGGGTTTGATAATAACAACTCGCAAACAGGTTTGATCTTCTCGGCTTTACGTTTTAATCCTGCCATTCCGTTGGTTAATCCTGATGGAACATACGGTACGTCAAAAGCATTTGCCAACCAGTTAGGAGATATAAATAGCCCTTATGCTACCATACAGGAGGCAGACAGGTTTAATAAAAAATATCGTGCACTTGCAAATGCCTTTGCCGAGATCTCTTTCCTAAAAGAATTAAAACTGCGTGTAAACTACGCATATGATGGTACTTTAAACCGTGCTTACAACTTCAGTATAGCTGATGTTAACCAGGCCAGGCAAAATACCACCTCGCAGCTAACACAAAATGAGGGTGAGCTGTCATCACAATTAATTGAGTCGTTCCTGAGCTATGATAAGGTGTTTGGCAAAAGCCACGTAACATTTACCGGTGGTTACTCCTACCAAAACTTTAAAACATATGGTTTTAATGCATGGCGGATTGGATATGATGATACTTCACAAGATCAGCGCGTGCTTAGTTTAGGTAACAGCCAGTTTAATTCAAGCGTAGTGCCGGATGAATCATCATTACAATCAGGTTTCGGCAGGTTGTTTTATGATTACGACAGCCGTTTCCTGGCTACTTTAACTTTCCGTGCAGACGGATCGTCTAAATTCGCACCATCAAAAAGATGGGGATATTTCCCGGCATTCTCTTTGGGCTGGAGGCTATCTAACGAGCAATTTATCAAAAACATAACCTGGATAAGCAACCTGAAATTATCGGGTGGTTATGGTGAGCTTGGTAATCAAAACATTGGTACATTCCAATATACCAGCTTAATCAGGTTAGGCAGTACTTATGAAAATAACGGTTATACCTTTGGTGGTACAGGCTATACAGGCGCGGCAGTTTATAGCCTTGCCAACCCGGATATTACCTGGGAACGTACTGCTATGACTAACATTAGCTTAGATGCAGGTTTTTTAAATAACCAGTTAACAACAACTTTAACCTGGTTCAATAAAAATACCAAGGATATGCTTCTGTCACCTCCTGTTGTGGGTGCGGCCGGTTCGGTAAATATCCCTAACCAAAACATTGGCACCATGAACAACAAGGGTATTGAGTTTGAAGTTAACTACCATGGTGGTGCCGATAAAGTAAAATACTCGGTTGGCGCTAACGCTTCATATATCAAAAACAAGGTAACTAAGTTAAATGGCGAAGGTACATTTGTAGGTTCAACTGTTTACGGTCGTTCAAGCCAGGAAATTTCCCGTACCTATGAAGGCCAGCCAATAGCTTCTTTTTACGGTTGGAAAACCAACGGTTTATACCAGACACAAGCCGACATTGATAATGATCCGGCCCTAAAAAATGACCCGCGTAAAGCAAGCATCAGACCTGGTGATGTACGTTTCCTTGACCTGAATGGTGATGGTTTGATTGACGGTAACGACCGCACCAACCTGGGTAATCCTAACCCTAAAGTTACTGCCGGCTTACAGGGCAGTATATCATACAAAGGCTTTGATTTTTCGGCAAACTTTACCGGTGTATTTGGTGTGAGCCTTTACAATGCCGATAGGATGCAGGGTATCGACCCAACTTATCCGTTTAACCTTTATGCCGAAACTTTGGGTCGTTGGACAGGTCCGGGTACCAGCAATACCATTCCTCGTTTATCGCTTGACCGTGCTAATGATAACTACCGCACATCTGATCTGTTTGTTGAAAGCGGAAGCTATGTAAGCCTTAAAAATGCCACATTAGGTTATACGCTTCCTGTTAGCTGGGCTAAAAAGGCAACTTTAAAAAGTGTAAGGTTATATGCTTCCGGTCAAAACCTGTTTTTTATAACCGGATATAAAGGTTATACACCTGAGTTGGGTTATACCAACGGCAATTTGCAAAGAGGTGTTGACGTAGCTCAATACCCATCGGTAAGGACAATAACATTTGGTGTAACAGTTAAATTATAACATCATCATGAAATCAAACAAACTAATATATACGCTTGTGTCACTGGCCCTGATGGGCAGCGGCTGTAAAAAAGCGCTTGATTTAAAGCAACAAGGTGTTTACAGCTCAACCAATTATTTCCGTAATGAAGTTGACGCTGTTAATGCGGTAACCGGTATCTACAGTATTTTACCTGAAGAAGATTATATAGGCCATGCCGAATCAACATTTGATACGCCATCTGATGATTACTGGCGCTCTGGTGACCACGGCGAAGACGAGGCTATCGAAAACCTGACCTATGATGCTTCAAACGCAGCTATCCGCTATCCGTGGAAATGGCGTTATGAGGAAATTAACCGTGCTACCAACTGTATCATTAACATTCCTAAAATAACCGCTATCTCTGCCGATGTGAAAAATCGCAGCATGGGTGAGGCCTACTTTTTAAGGGCTTTTGGTTACTGGCGTTTAATGATCATTCATGGTGATGTTCCTATCATTACCGAGGCTGATTATACTTCACTGAATTTCAATGTTCCAAAATCGCCTATAGAAGATGTTCGCAAACAAATTGAATCCGATTTGTTGAAAGCGGTTGATCTGTTGCCTGAAAGCTATGCTGCTGCTGATCGTGGCCGGGTGAGCAAAGGAACCGCGTTGGGTTTACTGACCAAGCTTTATATGTATTGGGAAAAACTTCCTGAAGCTATCGCTACAGGGCAAAAAGTGATCTCGAACCCTGCTTATGCGCTTGCTGCAAATTATACTGATAATTTTACCCGTGCAAATGAAAACAGTACTGAGTTACTTTTCTCAATTCAGGCTGTACAAAACGTGGTACAAAACGACTTTACCGTTTACTACATCCCGCGTCCGTGGGGCGGTTACGGCTTTAGTCAGCCATTGCAAGGCCTTGCCAATGAGTTTGAGGCAGGCGATCCGCGTAAAGAAGCTACTTTATTAAGTGTTGGCGACAAAGTTGATTTGGGCGATGGCAACGGTTTAACAACCTTTACGGCCGATCTTTCTGCTACCGGTTTTGCTTTCAAAAAGTATGCAGTGTTCAATACTGCTGCTGCCGGTGGCGGTGTTGATCATAGCTATGCTGTTCCGTTAATGCGCTCTGCCGATATCTATTTGTTGGTAGCCGAAGCCTTGATCCGTACGCAAGGCGCTGGAGCAGGTGACGCGCTGATCAACCAGATCAGGCGCCGTGCGTCGGCTTCGTTGAAACCGGTTTCAGGAGCTGGCATGAAAGAGTTGATCCACGAGCGCCGTGTTGAATTGGCCGGCGAAGATCAGCGTCACCAGGATCTGATGCGTTGGGATAAAGCTAAAATTGTGGATATAGCAGCCATTTATAACCTTGCTGTATCTAAAGCTCCGCTCGATCAAAACAAAACGGTAACCTTTGTTCGCCCTAAAAACTATTACTTCCCAATCCCTCAGGTTGAGATTGATAAGAGTAAAGGCGTATTAGTACAGAACCCTAATTTTAATTAATAATATCCTCATACCGGCGATAGGGATAACCCCTGTTGCCGGTATTTATTCCGGCCAATGCCGTCGCTTAATTATCTATTGAATGAGAAAGTGTTTACTTGTTGTAGCTGCTATTATTGCATTGGGCTTTAATGCTCATGCCCAGGTTGATCAGAAAGCCTCTTATGATTTTATTGAAAGGGTAATACCCGGCAAGAGTAATTTGTTTACTGTTGAGGCTATCCCGCAACAGAACGGCAAAGATGTATTTGAGCTGGAAAGCCGTAATGGTAAAATTGTGCTAAGAGGTAACAATGGCCTGTCAATAGCATCGGCATTAAACTACTATCTTAAAAATTATTGCTTTTGCGATATCGGCTGGAATGGCACTAACCTTAATTTGCCTGCTACCTTACCAGCAGTTAAGGGCCTTATCCATAAAACTACGCCTTATCAATACCGCTACTATTTAAATTATTGCACTTTTAATTATACCATGGCCTGGTGGGACTGGGCCCGCTGGCAAAAAGAAATTGACTGGATGGCCCTGAATGGTATTAACATGCCACTGGCCATAACCGGCGAAGAAGCCGTTTGGCAAACCGTTTACAAAGACATGGGCTTTACCGATAAACAACTGGATGAGTTTTTTAGCGGCCCTGCTTACTTTTCATGGTTTTGGATGGGAAACATTGACGCCTGGGGTGGCCCGCTGCCGCAGCATTGGATGGACTCGCACAAAGCATTACAAAAAAAGATCCTGGAGCGTGAACGCTCATTTGGGATGACACCTGTTCTGTCGTCATTTACCGGCCACGTGCCACCATCATTTAAAGATAAATTCCCCGGTGCTAAGGTTAAAAGAACCAACTGGGATGCCGGTTTTCCCGATGTATTTATACTTGACCCCGACGATCCGATGTTTGAAACCATCGGTAAAAAATATATAGAAGCACAAACCAAAGAGTTTGGTACCGATCATCTGTACTCGGCTGATACTTTTAATGAAAACGTGCCACCAACCAATGATTCTACTTACCTGGATGGCATGAGTAAAAAAGTGTTCAACTCGATGGCTGCTGCAGATCCTAAAGCTATTTGGGTGATGCAGGGTTGGATGTTCCACTACAACAACAAATTTTGGCAGCCGCAACAGATCAAGGCTTTGCTTAATGCTGTGCCGAATGAGCAAATGATTGTGCTTGACCTGTACAGCGATGCCCACCCCGTTTGGAACCGTACCGAGGCTTATTATGGTAAGCCATGGATCTGGAGTATGCTGCAAAACTTTGGTGGTAATATCAGCTTGTTTGGCCGTATGCGCCATGTAGCTGCCGATCCTGCCATCGCCCTGCACGATCCCGAATCAAAAAATATGCGCGGTATTGGTGTTACACCCGAGGGCATTGAGCAAAACCCGGCCCTATTTGCCCTGATGCTGGAAAACGTATGGCGCGATACGCCAATTGATGCCGATGCCTGGGTTGCTAACTATGCCCAACGCCGCTACGGACAGGTTAATACCCAGGCCAGTGAAGCATGGCATATCCTCCTAAATTCGGTGTATTCGGGTGGTTTAACTGAAGGCGGACCAGAATCGATCATCGTAGCAAGACCGACAATGAAAAAATATATAGACAGGGTACTTACCAAACTGGATTATGACCCAATGCAATTGGTTAAAGCCTGGACATTACTCATTAATGCTGCTGATAGCCTGAAACAAAGCGACGGATTTCAGTATGATCTGGTTGATGTAACCCGCCAGGTATTGGCCAATTATGCAAGTCCGCTACAGCAGAAAATGGCACAGGCTTATCAAAATAAAGATCAGCAGCAATTTAAATTATACAGCAGCCAGTTCCTGGAACTGATGGATGATATGGATGCCCTGCTCAGTACCTGTAAAGATTTCCTGTTAGGCAAATGGATCAATGAAGCAAGGGCTAATGGAGTAACCGATAAAGAGAAAAATCTGTACGAATTTAACGCCCGCGACCTGGTTACCCTTTGGGGCGATAAGGAAAGCGGTTTAAGGGAATACTCAAACCGTCAATGGGCAGGTTTAATCAAGGGCTATTACAAACCACGTTGGGCATTGTATTTTGGTCAGCTGGATAAATCATTATCAACTAAAACAGACTTTAACGCTGAAGCTTTTGACAAACAGGTAAAAGACTGGGAATGGCAATGGGTAAACAAACATGATAATGCCTACACCGACACCGCTAAAGGCGACCCGATTGAAAAAGCGAAACAACTGTTTGCAAAGTATAATGCGGCGATTTTGGGAACTCACTAAGCATAATAAAACGTCATTGCGAGGTACGAAGCAATCGCGAACTATACAGGACGGCCCGGCTAATCGGGGATTGCTTCGTACCTCGCAATGACGCCTTTTTTAGTTTTACTGAACGACAGGATTGTAAAAAATCATGAGACTACGCTACACTATATTAACATCCATTTTACTAATAACCGGTTTTACCACAGCGCACAGCCAGGGATCTAACGATCATATTTTCCCGGCTTCTGCAATTGCCAAACCTTTTATTGATTTTGACAGTAAAGGCTTTTTGGTAAACGGTAAACGTACGTTCATAGCGTCGGCCGGGTTGGAGTATGCCCGTATACCACACGAACTTTGGTACGATAGACTGTTGAGGATCAAACGGGCAGGTTTTAATTGTATCGAAATCTATACCATTTGGAATTTTCATGAAGAGCGAGAGGGTAAATTCAATTTTACCGGCGACCGTGATTTGGGTAAATTCCTGGATATTGTAAAGCAACTTGGCCTATATGCTATTGTGCGTGTTGGCCCATATTATTGTGCCGAGTGGGATAACGGCGGCTACCCTATATGGCTTAAGTTTAAAAAAGGCCTGAGGGTACGGGAGGACAATAAGCCTTTTGAGCAATATGTAGATCGCTTTTTTGATCATCTTTTGCCGGTAGTATTCCAAAGGCAAATCAATAAAGGCGGCGCTGTGATATTGGTTCAGTTGGAGAACGAGCATCCCAACGGTTGGGGAACTATAATGCCCGATGGTTATTTTAAACATCTGCAGGCAAAAGCTTTGAATATGGGTATGCAGGTTCCATATTTTTTCAGCGGCTTACATCATGCCAGCGACCCGGCCGGCGATGGAAAACTTGACGATGATAAACGTCCAAACCCATGGTTCTCTACCGAGTTTTGGGCCGTTTGGTATTCTCAATACGGTGCTAAGCCGGGTGATGCTGAACTTTATGACAGGCGTACCTGGAAAATTATCGCTCATGGAGGTAACGGTTATAATTACTACATGGCACACGGCGGTTCAAACTTTGGTTATACCAATAATGATGAGGATGCCGCTTCGTACGATTATGGCACAGGTATCGGTCAGGCGGGTGATTTACGGCCTATCTATTATACCTTTAAACGTGCCGCCTGGTTTTCGCGTAGTTTTCAGGATGTATTGGAGAATAGTACCAATGCGTCGGACAATTATAAAGGCATCGCGGCTGATACTGCTATAAAAGTATCCGCCCGCACAAGTCCAGCTGGTGATCTAATATTCCTGGATAATCCGGGGATAGCTAAAGTAAGCACATCATTAAATATCAAAGGCAGCGAAGATCTGTTTGCTGGTAAAAAGATCAACCTGCAGCCTAAAGAAATTTATCCTTTAGTACATAATTATAAACTTAATGAGGATGCAACCCTCGATTGGGTGCTCACCCGTGTATTTGCTATTGTTAAACAGGCTAACACCACAACGATAGTTGTTGATGCTGAAGCCGGCGATCCGTTGTTGCTTCGTTTCGATACTAAAGTTAAAGCGTCATCAGCATCGGGTTCTGTAAAAATTGACAATAATAGCGTGTTAATTAATGAGTCAATGGTTGCAACCGTCGAAAAGCCTATTGAATATACTTTCAACGCAGGTTCACGAACCATTCGGATTGTAGCAATGAACCGCACTTTGACTGATAAAACATGGATCACCGAAACGGACGGCAAAAACTACATTATCACGGGGCTGAATTATGTTGGTGATGCATCTATAAAAAATGAGCAGTTTAAATTAACCACGGAGACTCCTTTGGCGCAAAATGCAGTTCAGAAAGCGATACTATATACTGATAGTAAAGGGATTGCTTTCAGCATTGATGGGCAAAAGAGTAACCAACAGCAAACTATCAGCCTATCTAACTGGCAATTTAAAACCGCGGCTACAAACGCTGCAACCAATGTTAATACAAGCGGCTGGCTCAAATCAACCGATCCGCAACCTATGGGTGCGGACGCTGATGTAACCGCTGATGCCTGGTACAGGGCTACGCTAAATATCCCATCCAACGGAAAATATACCTTACAAGTAAAAGGCGGTGGCAGGGGACAAGCCTTTATTGATGGTAAACCTGCCGCTAAGTGGAAGCTGAATGATAATGAGCTAACCCTTAATCTAACAAAAGGGAAACATACGTTAGCCGTTTTCGCGGCACATGACGGGCGCGACAAACTGGCTGCCTACCTTGGGCCAATAGATGAGGTGGATAGCAAAGGGCTTTTCGGCAAGGCGTTTATCAAAAAGGGAGGGCCGTTTATTTCTGAACTTGGCGACTGGTATTTTGCCAAGGCCAGCAAAAAAGATGATGTAAAACAAGGGCCGCCGGCATTTGATACATCGGTGTACAAAAAATATAAAATAGGCAATGATGTTTTTAACCTGAAAGAGGGTTACGCATGGTTCCACGCCACCATTCCGCAGCAGTCTGCAGGTACTGCTAAAATACAGTTGCTGTTTAAAAGCGTTGATGAAAACGCCACTGTATTTATCAATGGCAAACAGGTAGCACATCACGATGGCTGGAACCAGCCTTTTGAAGTTAATATTACCGATGCCGAAATATTAAAACATCCGGTTGATCTTACGGTCTTTATCGAGAATTATTCAAACGAAGGTGGTATCGATCAGCCTGTAAAAATCAACGCCATTGGTGATGCCACAGCGGTAACCAACTGGCAACTGAAGGGAGGCCCCGGCGACGCGTTGGCTGCTCAGGGTTGGACAATGGCCGATGCTGCTAAACAAATGAAAAACGCGCCGGTCTTTTATCGTACAACATTCAGTTTACCACCATCAAATGGAAACACCTTCATCTGGCGTTTTGACCCTGAAGGTTTAGGCCATGGCTCTGTTTGGATTAACGGTCATAACCTGGGCCGGTACCCCGAAAAACTGGATATGAAAGGCCTTTATATCCCCGAATGCTGGCTTAAACCCGGGTTAAACCAGGTGGTGGTTTATGATGAAGACGGCAATGGTATCAATAAAACACGGATCGCGGCCGAAGAAGCCGCGGGCCGGTCAATTAAAGAATATTCAATACCCCTTAATTAATAACAGCACATGGCTACAACAACCGAAAGATTTACTGCACTTGATGTTTTCCGTGGTATGACCATTTGCTTCATGATCATCGTTAATGCCCCCGGTTCGGGGGCAAACGTATGGTCGCCGCTTGATCACGCGCCCTGGATAGGTTTTACACCTACCGATCTGGTTTTTCCGTCGTTCCTGTTCGCTGTAGGTAACGCGCTTAGTTTTTCTAAAAAGAAGTTTGAAACCGATGCCGCTTTTATAGGCAAGATATTTAAACGCACGGTTATTATTTTCCTGCTGGGCTACCTGATGTATTGGTTCCCGTTTTTCCATCGTGAGGCGGGTAGTTGGGTGTTTAACCCGCTAAACCATACCCGTATCATGGGGGTGTTACAACGTATAGCGTTGTGTTACTTTTTTGGTGCTTTGATAGTGCATTATTGTTCACAACGAACTGCTATTATTATATCCATTGCGCTTTTATTGGGTTATTGGGCTTTCCTGATATTTTGCGGCGAACCGGGCAAAGAGTATACCATGCTGGGCAACGCCGGCACACGCCTGGATATATCGATTTTAGGTAACGACCATTTGTATCACGATAAGGGCGGCCCGATAGCTTTTGACCCTGAAGGCTTACTCAGCACTATGACAGCCATTGTGAACGTAATAGGCGGCTTCCTGGCCGGAGCGTTCATTCAGCGTAAAGGGAAAAATTACGAATCGGTTGCGCGGTTATTCATGTGCGGCGTTTTGCTTATTGCTGTTTCCTTATTCTGGGCGCAGTTTTTCCCCGTAGCCAAAAAACTATGGACAAGCTCGTTCACGCTACTGACCATCGGTATCGACCTTTTATTGTTAGGTTTCATGGTATTTGCCATCGAAATAAAAAAGATAAAAAGCGGTACTAACTTCTTCCTGGTTTTTGGACGAAATTCATTAGCCATATACCTGTTATCAGAGTTGCTGCTTACCGTTTTTCAAACCATCTGGGTAAAGCCACAGCTAAGCTTTTACGATTGGATAAACCAGGTATTTTATCAAAAGATATTCCCCGGTGCTTTTGGCACACTGGTATTTGCACTTTGTTATATGATGCTTTGTTGGCTGGTGGCCTGGGTGCTTGATAAAAAGAAGATTTATATAAAAATATAGTTATGCTCGTAGAGACGCATCACATGCGTCTCCAACCAACCAAGTCAACGTCATATTATCGGATGCAGAAGACGCATGTGATGCGTCTCTACAAAAATCATAATTAAATTGAATAGATCATTCCGTATCGTTTTCGTCTTAGTCTCTATACTATTGGGTTCCAACCTCCATGCCCAACAAACAAACCATCTGCGTTATGTTGATCCCTTTGTTGGTACAACGGTAAGCAATGTGCTCACTAAATGGGGTAACAATGGCGGCTGTTATCCCGGTGCGGTTGCGCCGTCAGGTAGCGTACAACTAAGCCCGGAAACGAGGGTTGCAGGAGCGAGAGGTTATAATTACATTGATAGTTCAATTTATTATTTCAGTTGCCTTGGGCATATGAGCGGTTTTCCCGAGGGATCATCTGGTCACCTTTTTATCATGCCATGGAATAGCGCAACAACTTTCGAGGCCGGTAAATCAAGCATCCGCTTTTCTCATAAAAATGAAGCTGCCGGGCCGGGTTATTATAAGGTAAGTTTTGATGGTCAGCCAATCACCGCAGAAGCAACGGCTACTGTAAGAACAGGGATGTTTCGTTTTACTTTTAAAGGTAATGATAGCCCGCAAGTTTTTATCGGGAACGCAGGCGAAATTCAGGCTGTATCAAATAAAGTACTCCATATTTCGGGGGCTAATGTTGTTATAAACTTTAGCGAAGCATACATCTACAAAAAGGAAGTTAAAGGCGGCTGGTTATTTGGCTTTTCTAATGCCCAGGGGCGCGCAGCAGTGATTACTTTACAGTTGAGTAAATCATCGGTTGGTTATTCCGGCGCACAACGCAATATCGATCAGGAAATCGGAAACCTTAGTTTTGAGGAGCTGCGGGCGAAAACTGCTAAGGAATGGGCTAAACTATTATCTGTTGTTCATATAACTGACGATAGTGAACCGCATAAAACGGTGTTTTATACAGCGTTGTATCATTCGCTGTTATTGCCCTGGGTAATTGATGATGTTGATGGTAACTATCGTGGCAACGATGGCCTGATCCATCAAAAGAGCGGACAAAACCAGTATGGCGGCTTTTCTCCCTGGGATACATTCCGATCGCTGCATCCTTTGCTTACCTTGCTTTATCCTCAAAAACAACAGGATGTGATCCTGTCCATGCTGGATGTTTATAAACAAAGCGGCCACCTGCCAACCGAAAGTATGACGGGCAATCACGCCACCCCAATTATTGTTGATTCCTATTTGAAAGGTATCACCGGTTTTGATAAGGCACTTGCTTATCAGGCGATGAAAAAAGACCTGGTGGATGGGCCATTCGTTCAATCGGATATGGAAGTATATCACGAAAAGGGTTATGTACCCTTTACCAAGCCGGAATCGGTTACCCGTACGGTTGAGTATGCTTATGATGATTGGGCCTTGTCGCAATTTGCGGACAAAGTGATTGGGGATAAACATACATTTCAATTATCATCAAACCGGGGTTTTAATTATCGCGCCCTTTTAAATAAAGATGAATTGTTTATGCTTCCGCGCAATGGCGGCGAGTTTAAACTCCAGCCGGGTACATCGGGGTATAAAGAGGGCGATAAATGGGTGTATTCATACTTTGTTCCGCAAAACGGAAAAGACCTCATCAATATGATGGGCGGTAATGTACAGTTTGCTGCGCGGCTTGATTCTGCTCTGAGCAATAACGTTATCCTGTTTGATAACGAAACGGTGTTTCATCTGCCTTATCTGTTTAACCAGGCCGGTAAGCCACAGCTAACACAAAAATGGCTAAGGGATATTATGCTCAACAGGTTCAGCGCTACACCCGGCGGTTTACCTGGCAATGATGACCTTGGTTCAACATCCAGCTGGTATGTTTTCAGTGCGATGGGTATTTATCCGGCGTGTCCGGGAAGACCACTTTATGCCATCGGCGCTCCATTGTTCAAGTCTGTAACGCTTCATTTACCAAACGGTAAACAATTTGTCATCGGCAGTAGTAATTCATCTGCAAAAAACAACTACGTGCAATCGTTGCAGGTGAATGGTAAAACATCGCAGCAATTAATTCTGCCACATTCGGTACTGGCAAGTGGGGGATCAATGAACTTTGATATGGGTAAGGAGCCCGCGAACTGGCCGGCAGATAAAGATCCTATTGAACTATCAGCCACGCAAAAAAACACGGCTTTCAGCATCGTTGGTTATTCGGTGAATAAAAAGACTGTAACTCCTGATGAGCCACTTGTTGTAAGTTTTAAGCTCAAGAATACAGGCAGCAGGGGAATTAAGACGGTAAAGTTATTGGTTAACGGAGCGCCTTACGCTTACAAAAATTGCCTGGTTGAAACTGGGCAAACTGTTCAGGATTCTATCAATTTCAGGCTTTATCCGGCTGGAAAAACAACATTGAAACTGGATAACATGGCTCCATTTACGGTTAATGTAAAGCTGCCTGTGAAGCCACAGGAAGCTTTGTGCAAAGTACTCGCACTGGACGTAAAGCCGATGATTAAACTAAATGACATTCAGGAAGTAAAATATACCATAAAAAATATCGGTGGGCTTGAGCACGGTTTTAACATCCCGGTCAAATTGAATGACCTTATCGTTTTTACCGATAGCATTAAACTTAAAGCAGGCGAAGTCAAAACTATCGCTCATAATATCAAGGCATTGACAAAAGGCTTTAATCGCCTGGTAGTTTATGATCATCCGCGGGTTAGGTATAAGGTTTATGAAAACGCCATGGAATCCCTACTGCTGGATTTTGCATCAATATCCTCCGGGAAAATGGTAGCCGATAGCTCAGGTTTTCATAATGATGGGCACATTATTTCAGCTACGCCCGATAGTAAGGATAAACTTCTGTTTGGCGATAATACTTATGTAGAGGTACCTAATGCCCCGGTTTTAGATAGGATGGGCGAAACTATTAGTATGATGGGCTGGGTATACCCAATGGAAAAAGAGAAAGGCTTAACAGATATCATCACCAAGGGCGATAATCATGTTTTGCAGATGACCGATAGTAAAACGCTCACCTTTTTTGCAGGAGGATGGGGCAGGGGCGATTGCACGGTAAACCTGCCTGCCGACTGGCAGCAGCACTGGCATCATATAGCCGGTGTATGTACGGGCAAAATGCTGTATGTTTATATTGATGGTGTTTTAGCCGGCACTTCTGAATTAGATGTAACCGCAGATCTGTCGGTAAATAACAAGTGGACCCTGAGCCGAAATGAGGAATTTCCGTCAGAGCGGGTGTTTCATGGTTATATCAACAAGGTGATGGTTTTCAGGGAGGCTTTGTCGGCAGATGATATAAAAGGCATTGTATCTTCAGAAAATGCATCGATTAGGCAATAGCGGAATATTGCTGAAAAAAATATCGGGCATATCACAAATATGATCTGAAAAATTAGAGATTTGCCAAGCCTGTTTAAACAAGCCTAAAAATCTATCTGAAATGATCTTAAACATTTGTCCGAAATTAAAACGGAAGGTATACCCCTTGATGCTGCTTTCGTTAGTGACTGTTGCAGCAAACGCCCAGCAAAAAACTACTAAAGTAAAAAAGGACGAGGTTGACTATGTTAACCCGCTCATCGGCACGGCCGCTACCGGTTTTGCTAAAGGACTTGACGGCGGTGGTACCATGCCCTGCGTTAACGTGCCGTTTGCTATGACCAATTTTGTTGCTCAAACCGGTGAGAATAAGATGAGCAAAATGAGTTATACTTACGAGGATAACTCGGTAATTGGCCTGATGGCTTCGCACCAGCCAACCGTTTGGATGGGCGATTATGGCTATGTATCTGTAATGCCCCAAATTGGCAACCTGCGTGTACTACCCGAAGAACGCAAGCTCATGTTTGACCATAAGGATGAAGTGGCAAAACCTTATTATTATTCTGTAAAGCTAAAAGCGGCTGCCAACACAAATATCAAGGCTGAAATAGCCGGGTCCAATACCTGCGGTATGTTCCGCTTTACCTTCCCAAAGGCAGATCAGGCGCATTTGATCATTCAGGGTATTAACCTAAATCCTACACTTACCGATTGGGCCAATGACTTTAAGGTGAGGATGAAGGAGCTGCGCGGATATGTACACGTTGATACTGTAAATAACGAGATCACCGGTTATAATCCCGACAGGCAATCGGCACAGCTTGGCCCGCCATTGAAAAACTTTAAAGGTTATTTTATTATCAAGTTTGATAAGCCTATTCGCAGCTACGGCACCTGGGATAACCAAACCATTAAAAAGAGAAGCAAAGAACAGTTTGGTACCCGCATGGGCGCTTATGTGTCATTTAAAACAACGGGTAATACTGTAGTAAAAGTTACTGTAGCTACATCTTTTATCAGTATCGATCAGGCACGTCACAACCTTAAGCGGGAAATCCCTGATTGGGATTTTGAGAAAGTGGTTAAAAGTACCCGCGATAACTGGCAGCAGCAGCTAAAGAAAGTACAAGTAGCTGATATTACCGACGGGCAGAAAACAATTTTTTATACGGCTTTATTCCACACGCTGCTTTTCCCAAGGGAGTTTTCAGAGTACGGCAGGTATTACAGCGCTTTTGATGATAAAATCCACAACGGCGTTTCTTACAATGATTATTCACTGTGGGATACTTTCAGGGCCTTGCATCCGCTATTGACCCTCACTCAGCCCGAGCGTGTAAATGATATGGTGAAATCACTGCTGCAAATGTACCAGGAGGGCGGATGGATGCCAATGTGGCCAAATCCAACCTATACCAATATCATGATAGGCACTCATGCCGATGCTGTAATTGCTGATGCTTATGTTAAAGGTTTTAGAGGTTATAATATCGCTTTAGCTTACGAAGCGTTACACAAAGACGCGTTTGCGGCACCTGATGGTGATGTTCAGAAAAAATGGGGCGACCGTGACTTGTGGACAAGCTTTGAAGCAAGGGGAGGACTGACTAATTATCATAAATTAGGCTACATCCCTGTAGATAAAACTAAAGAGTCGGTGTCCCGTACCATTGAGTATGGCATTGATGATTACTGCGTTGCCCAGCTTGCAAAAGCCTTAGGTAAAACAAGCGATTATAACCAGTTAATGGGCTGGAGCAAAAACTATAAGAATGTTTACAACAGCTCAACCGGGTTTATGGCTCCACGAAATGCCGATGGAAGCTGGTCGGCCCAATCTGATAGTGGCTTTACCGAAGGTACAAAATGGACATATACTTTTGGAGCTATGCAGGATGTACCGGGAATGATCGCTCTCATGGGTGGCGAAAAAGCTTTTGCCGACAAGCTAACTCACAACTTTAATGACGGACATTACAGGGCTGATAACGAGCCGGGCCATCATTACATTTACCTGTTTAACTATTGTGGCATGCCATGGAAAGCGCAGGAACTGGTAAGGCAACATACTTCGTGGCAAAATTTCAGAAATGCGCCTATCGGTATAAACGGTAACGATGATTGCGGGCAAACATCTGCCTGGTATATTTTCAGTACCATGGGTTTCTACCCGGTAACGCCGGCTTCAGGCTTGTACAGTATTGGCGCCCCTCAGTTTCCGTACATAGCTATGAACCTGCAAAACGGAAATAAGCTGGTGATTAAAGCTACTGGTCTGTCAGCCCAAAACAAATATGTAAAGTCAGTTACTTTTAACGGAGTAGCTATAAAAGACCATACCATATCACATGAGCAGATCAGCCATGGAGGTACTTTAGCGTTCACCATGACCAATATCCCTCAAAAAGATTAATTGGACGATGTAGATGCCCTTGCAATCAGTTGTGAAGGCATCACCAGCTCTTGTTCTGTCGTAATAATCCTTCCCGACAAGCGGCCGAAAAGTATTTCGGCCGCTTGTTTTCCCATATCATAGGCCGGTTGCAAAATGGTGGTTAGCGGCGGATTAAGTATAGCTGCTGTAATCTGGTTGGTGAAACAGATCACTTTAACATCATCCGGGATCTTCAGCTTGAGCTCGTCGCAGGCCAGGTAGGTTGAGGTGGCTAAATGCTCAACCGTTGCTACTATACCATCGGGCATTGCGGTGCTCAGATGTTCTTTAATAATCCCAACATTTTCAGTATTATATTTATTTGAGCAGGTTACAATCCCTGTTTCTTCAATCGTGATTCCGTTATCGGCCAAGGCTTTCCGGTAACCCTGCTCACGGGCTGATAAAATGCTCGGAAAGCCGCTGATGGTGATTAATGAGATGTTTTTACATCCTGACTGCAATAAGTGGCTGGTAGCTATATAGGCGCTATTAAAATCGTCAGTTATAATTTTATCCGCGTTTACATCCTCACATACCCTGTCGAAAAAAACGATTGGGATCCCCGTTTCCTGTAAGGTTTTTATGTGAGAGGTATCTTCCGTGTTACTGGCAACAGACATGATCACGCCATCTACACGACCGCTGGCCAGGTCACTAAGCATAGATGCTTCGCGTTGGTAATCGTCGTGTGTAAGGTAGATCAGGGAATGATATTTTTCGGGAGCAATGATACTTTCAATACCATTAATAGCCTGGCTAAAAAAACTATCGGCAATTTCGGGAATGATGATAGCTATAGTGTTACTGCTCTGCCGGCGGAGACTGCTCGCGTAAACATTAGGTACATAATTTAAGCGCCGCGCCGCTTCCATAACTCTTTGTTTGGTTTCCTGGCCAATGTCATAACTATCGCGCAGGGCTTTTGAAATAGTAGCTGTGGAGAGCTTAAGCTCTGCCGCCAGTGTTTTCATATTCACCTTGTCGCTTTTGTTACCGGAGGTCATTGTAAAGAGATATTTAAATTGAGCCCGGCAATATAACGAAAAAAGGCCTTGAGCTATTATTTTAGGTCTTGTTTTAACACGCAGAGACTTAAACGATTAAGCAAATAAATATCCCAAATTTGGTAAAACTGATGTTTGGAATCAGGAAATTTGATAGAAGACATAAGCAGAATTGTCCAACAATGCTGCTTTAAACCAACCAAATTATGAGCCAGATTAGCAACACACAAAACCAAGGTCCGTTAAATTCAATAGATGAATGGGAAGACGATCTGTTAGTCCGTTATCCTGATGCCGATACCATTGCCGCAGGCAGGGATACCGAAGCTTACCGCGATTATGAAAATAATTTAAAAGACAGCGTAAGGGAGTTTTACCGCTTACAGCATATTAACCAAACTTATGATTTTGTTCTGCAAAAAAAAGAGGAATATCTGAAGTTTGATAAAAAAGAAATGTCTGTTTGGGATGCGTTTGATTTCCTGAACCAACTGGTTGATGACTCAGATCCGGATACCGATCTTGACCAGCTTCAACACCTGTTGCAAACCTCTGAAGCTATTCGTGCCGACGGTCGCCCGGATTGGATGGTGTTAACCGGTTTGTTTCACGATATGGGCAAAGTATTATGCCTTTTCGGCGAACCACAATGGGCTGTGGTAGGTGATAGCTATCCGGTAGGCTGCGCGTTCTCAGATAAGATCATTTTCTCCGAATACTTTGATCTTAACAAAGATCATCATGATCCGCGTTATAATACCAAATACGGTATTTATGAGCCCAATTGCGGTTTAGATAACGTACACATGACCTGGGGCCACGATGAATATGTTTATCACATGCTGAAGCCATACTTGCCTGAGCCGGCTTTATACATGCTGCGTTACCATTCTTTTTATCCGCAACACCGCGAAAACGCTTATAGCCATCTGATGACCCCACATGATCATCAGCTGTTTAAGGCGGTTAATCAGTTTAACCCTTATGATCTTTATTCAAAAAGCCCGGTACCTCCAAACTGGAAAGAATTGAGGCCGTATTATGAGGATCTTGTGGCTAAGTATTTGCCATCTACATTGAAATTTTAAAAGAAAGTAAAATATACAAAACAACCGCTGCTGATCAATAATTTGCAGCGGTTGTTTTGTTTTAAACGGAAATTGTCTTTTTACCTTATAATTGGGCAGCCGTCTGTGTTCTACCTGACAGCAATTGGGTTAGGTTTTAAGAAACCTTCAAGGCCCATCCATTCGCCAAAGCGTTCAATCCATTTATCAGTAGGTAAATTTTGTTTACGCATACCAAAACCATGGCCTCCTTTGGTGTACATATGCAGTTCGGCAATGTGTTTTGAGGCTACCCATTTTTGATAGATATCAACGCTGTGCGGTGCAAGGCCCAGTTCGTCATCGGCGGCGGCGGTTACAAACATTGGTGGAGCATCGGGTAATATTTCCGATTGTAGTTCTGCAGGGAAGAAGGGGTACAGAAGCGCTACAAAGTCGGGTTTGTTTGCCGGGGTGTATTTATAAGCAGACGCGGCCGCAAGCGTACCGCCTGCCGAAAAGCCCATAATACCTATTTTTGAAGGTGACAAATTATATTCAGCAGCATGCTCACGCACATAACTTATGGCCAACCGGGCATCGGCAAGCGCCAGGGGAAACAGTTGTACTACATTGTCGTGGTAACTTTGGGTTTTATAGTTGGCGGTTACCTCACTTACTGGATCGTTAGTAAGACTATGGATTACGCGATATTTAAGCACAAAAGCAGCTACGCCATGTTCATTTAGCCATTTAGCTTCTTCGTTTCCCTCATTATCGATGGATAGCGTCTGAAAGCTTCCCCCGGGACAGATAACAACCGCCGTGCCGGTAGCTATCGCCGGGTCAGGTAAGAAAATGCCAAGTGATGGATGTACCACATTATATACCTTACGGGTATTAGCAGCATTATGTTCACTTACCGCTTCCTGCCATGTCCAGTTTTCGGATCCGGGTGCATTGCCTTTATAGAGCTGAATAACCTTTTGTTGTGCGTTTGCGAAGTATGCTGTAAAAAGCAACAGATAAGCGAGTAGTTTAAATTTCATAGCGGGGACATTTTTGAAAACCAATGTACCTGCTATGAAATTACGCCTGAAACAACATTTTGTTAATAAATTGATTAGGAAGGCGATCTGTGGCAGCTGCAAATATTGTCAATTGATTATGGCAAAAAAGAGCAAAATATAGCGAGCGATTACATTTTTTCTTTTAATTGTGATTTGCTTTCATTCTTTGAACAACTGGCATTTAGAACAATCCGTTAATGAGTTAGCAAAGGTTTATGCTAATCTCAGTTAGGCTTAATTGTTCGTTCATAGTCGTCAGGATTTGCATGCAGAAAAAATTTTACGCTTTGAGCGTGAATTCTGACAAAACCTGCAATTAGTTATTGGGAAATTCTGGAATATCAAAATTCTGCATAACCATTTTTCACAGCAAATAATGCAAGGGTAACCCGGTTTTTTACGTTGAATTTCTGAAATAATGCTTCCCTGTACCCATCAACGGTTTTGTGGCTTACGCTCATTTTGTCTGCTATTTGCTGATAGGTTAAGTCTGTACAGGCGTGCTTAAGAAACTCTCTTTCCCTTTCAGAGATATTAAGTGAATTATATTTAGAATTCCGTCCGTCATGCGGGTTGAATGGTGTTTTACTTGCCAGTTCGGCCGCCACCCCCGAAAAATAGTTAGAATAATAGCAACCATTATTGGCAATAGCTTCCAACGCCAGGTGCATATCTTCAACTTCAATGTCTTTTGATAAAAAGCCTTTGACTTTCAGGTGCAACATTCGTAATACTGCCTCCTCGGTTTCAAGCATCGAAATAAACAACACTTTAATTTGAGAATAGTATTTCTGCAGCCAGTCTACTGTTTCATAGCCATCCATGCCGGGCATAGCAATATCCATAAGTATAATGTCCGGGAGCTCCTTTCTGCGCAATTTTTGCCTTAGGCCTATACCGTTTTCAGCTTCAAAAAGTATCGTATACCGATCATCGGTATCACCAAGATGGACAAGTTTGATCAATCCTTTTCTGAACAGATTATGATCATCCACGATAGCAAGTTTAATGATTGGTTTTTGTGCTGAAATCATTTTGTCTGAGCTATTTGGATAATAATTTTGGTTCCCTTTCCTGGTTCGCTTTCTACTTTTATACCGGCATCAATGAGTTTAGCCCGTTTTCGTATATTCAATAGGCCTGTACTTTCTTTTCCGGGTATGCCTGCTTCAACAGATGCTACATCGAAGCCGGTACCATTATCTGATATGCTTAGCGTAAATAATTCGGGAGTGTAATCAAGCAGCACAATTAGGGAGGAAGCATTTGCATATTTAACAATATTGTTAAGCACCTCCTGGCATAATCTGTAAAGAATTATTTCATGTTCAGGGCGCAACCTGTACTCGTTACCGGATTTGCTAAAAACCAGATGATATTTTTGCGTTTTATTAATTCGTTTCAGTTCGTTTTCCAAAGCGCCAATAAACCCGATTTTCATAATATGATCCGTGTTAAGGCTTGCACTAAGAGCCTTTAACTCGGCCATAAGCTGTTTTGCTAATGATTTTGTTTCAGATACATTTTCGCGCGCTTCGGCAGGTACAAAAGTTAGTATTTCGGCTAAGTTGATATTTATGAGAGAAACCAAATGACTGAAATTAGCGTGCAACTCTTTGGCTATATGATCTAAGGTTTGTTCCTGTATTTCTAATTTAGATTGAAGTAATGTCTGGTTAAAGGCTTCCCTTATTTCGGCTAATTCCTTGTTGTGCAAAAAACGCTTTTGCTGATAAACAAACAAAAAGTAGATGATTGATGCTGTAAACAACAAAAGCAATATTGTAGATATGATAATAGTTTGCGTGCTTACGGCTGAGATTGTGGTTTGCATAAAAAAGCAGTTAAATAAAATGAATACATAATTATGTTCAGCCCATGATTAATATACAAAAATGATACGGCAAGCCCAGGCAGTTTCCCGCTGAGGTAATCAAGAAAGAGGAAAAACGGCAGTGTACCTGCATAATAAATCAGTGTACCAAAGGAGATCCACACCATAGGCGTGCGGCTTAGTATCATGATTTTCGGCTCGTGCAAAACCTGGTTAAAATAAAGCAGCGCAAGCGCTATAGCAGTAAAGTGAGTTAATATAAGGGTATAAGTATTGACATTGTCAGGTCCCTGAATAAAGAAATAGTTAAGAATCCCGAATATGATAAACAGTATACCCAGGTATCTGATGATTGCTTTTACCCTAACATCTTTTAAGAATAAATTATAAACCAGGACCAAAAAAGCGAGCCTCACAGGCAAAAATCCACAATAGATAAAAATGTTAGACCTTGGAAGATTCCACCAGGGGGTTTGGTAAAGGTACCATTTCCAAAGAATTGCCATCGTCTCCACAACCATCGTTATCAAAAGGTATATTGCAAATAATCGGTAGGGCTTTAACCGTGCCAGCATAAAAGATCTCATGCCGGCAACGGTACTCAACAAAATTGGGACAAGGTATAGGTAGTTAATACTTAGTAATTTGTGCATAAGCCAATATAAGTATAATCCGGCAAAACCTTGACCCTCAATCGCAAAGCGGAGGACATGGCGATCCAAAATTAAAACCTCTTTCTTTTTCGGGATCAGAGTCAACCTGCTCTGAAAAATCACGCGCAATTGAACTACGGTCGGCAAAATCGTGTTCGTGTTCCGGAATTACATCACTATGGATGGTGTGGCTACCTTGCCGCACTGCCCGGGTAGCGTACATTAATAAACAGGTTTGGCCCTCAAAACGGTGTCCTGACTCGTAGGTGCCGAAGTACATGCGCAACCCATCGCCATTGGCCCGTTCTATTTCATCCAGCAGCTGGGTTATGTGGGCCTTCGAATACCAGATGCTTTTTGTATCTGGCTTACCTATAGCCTGGCTTAGCATTAGGTTTTTCTTTGATGCAAATTCATTTATCCGCCCGGTTGTAACATCATTGTCTACAAAAAAAGGAGGAAGAGGGATTAGGGTTTTTTGATTTTCCATGATTTGAAAGTTGCTTTTGGTTTAATGATGCTAAGCTAAAAGCTTGCTCGCGCCTAAAAAAGTATCTGACTGATTTACAGGAAAAATCCCCTCCCTCTGTTTAGCAAGTGACAAGGTATTTTTGATTTGCCTAAAGGGACCTGACCTAATTTAATAAATATGATATGAAAGGAGCATTGTTAGTTGGTATTAATGAATACCCCGGAAATTTAGCTCTACACGGCTGCGTTAATGACGCGGTTGCGCTTAGTAAAATGCTAAGCAGCAACGGCAATGGTTCGCGTAATTTTCATTGTGATATAAAAAAGAATGTCGCAAGCCGAACTGAACTTCGTGTATTGATAAAAAAGCTTTTTGAATCGGATCTTGATACTGCACTATTTTATTTTTCGGGTCATGGCGCGCTAACCGAGCGGGGCGGAATGATCATCACCCCCGATTTCAGGCCGATGGATGAAGGAATTGGCATGGATGAATTGCTTGATGCTGCCAACAGGTCAAAAATAAAGCAAAAGATCATTATCCTTGACTGTTGTCATGCCGGAGCTTTAGGTATTCCCAATGTAGCAGGAAACGGACACGCCCTGCTTGCCGATGGCGTTACCATATTTGCGGCTGCAGGTAAAACGCAAAGCGCCATGGAACGCAACGGGCATGGCCTGTTTACATCTTTATTATTATCAGCGCTTGAGGGGGCTGCCGCCGATATTGCGGGTAATATTACAGCGGGCAGTATCTATGCTTACATTGACCGTTCTCTTGGTTTTCTTGAACAACGGCCTCATTTCAAAACTAATATCAGCCGTTTTCAATCGCTGCGCAATGTAGTACCGCGCGTAGAGATACAGGTATTGAAAAATATTACCGATTACTTCGATCTGCCCGACGCTTTATTTCAGTTGGATAAAACTTACGAATTCACAAACAGAAAAGTGGCCGTTCCCGCTCATGTGGAGATATTGGGACACTTACAGCAAATGCGAAGCGTGGATCTGGTAGAACCTGTTGGAGAAGAGCACCTTTATTGGGCGGCACAGCGCAATAAAAGCTGCCGGCTCACAACCCTTGGAAAACACTACTGGAAATTGATAAAAGAAGACAAGTTATAGTCAATGAACGAGCCAAAGAAATTGATGGGTTTTTTGCCCAATATGGATACCCCGGTGATTCATGCTTTCACTTCGGATAAGGAAGAGGTAATGGCCAATGAGCTTGTTACGCTAAGTTGGGATACAGAAAACGCCCGCGAGGTAAAATTGGATGACATAACACAGGATGGGAATTTATACACAACCACATTAACAAACACACGCACTTTTAACCTCGTAGCATCCGGTATTTTCAGGAAAGCTCAGGCATCAAAACAAGTTAGATTATATATACCACAGATACTGTTGTTTGATTGTAAGCCTACACAAATCAGAGAGGGGGAGCCTGTTAGTATTGTTTTTCGGTTCAAATATGGCTTATCGTGGAAACTTATGGCAGAATATACCGGTCTGTTACTCGGCCAGCAGGAAGAAGTAGCTAAGGGTGCTGTGCAGGACGGATATGGCTGGACCGACCAAACTATTGAGCTAACGCTGAAGGATATTTGCAATCTGCGGCTACAGGTAAGAAATGGTGCAGAAATATCGTCAGATAGGATCATGTTGGGTACACCGCCGGTGAAAGTAGCGCTTGATTCAAATAAAATAACTGCGGTACCAGGATCTTCAATTAACCTAACCTGGAGAACTGAAAATGCTACCGGGTTATGGTTAAACCCGGGCAACATCGACCTTAAGGGGTGCAACTCTTATAACCTGGTAGTTAGCGGTGATCACGACCTTCATCTTGAATTGATAGGCAAGGGCGATTTTGGCGGTCATGCCAGTGACACCAGGACTATTATGATAGCTAATATTAACAAGTTCTATGTTTCTGATAATAATGACGGCGAAAACCCGGAGTTTTTTCTGAATTGGGATACTTCCCGCTTAAAGCAGTTACGGTTACTGCCCCAAAATAATCCGGTTGATCATTTGGTTGAAAAATACCGTATGCCTGCCATTTCAGATACCGGCATATATACGTTAGTAGGCCTTACTGCCGAAAAAGATGAAATTACTTCAAGCCTGACCATAAAAAGCTGCCATATTGAAAGCTTTGAGCTTGATACCGGAAAGGCTATGATAGGTACAACCGCCAAACTGAGGTGGAAAGCAAATGCTGCAAGGCGCCTGCAACTTACCTTCTCCGATCAGCTACTCCCTGTAGATATTTCGCCGGTGATCACTGAGCATCATTTTGCAGTGACTAAGGATTGTGATTATGTTACACTAACCGGTTGGGGGGATAACAATGTAATGTCCTTAACCGTTCCTGTGCCCCGTTTTATTGGGCCTGAAATAAAAACACTCACGCTTTCATCTATCGATGTGCAGTTGGGGATACGCTGGGTTGAATCGCCGGCTATCCCCGGTTCGCAACTTGCCGGGCTTATCAGATCATTACGCAGCAACCACAGCTTACCTGCTCAGTATAACGGAGCATGGCGTTGGGTAATATTTCCGGTGGCTTCTATGTCTGCCGCATTCAGGCCAATCATGAACTGGCCGTTTCATGTTTTTACCAAAATCTTAAAAAATATAAACTATGCCCCACCCAGATCAAACACCCCCGAAGAATAGGTTTATTCATTTCCGAAAGAAGTATTTTCCGTTTTTGTGGTTTATTGCCGCAGCCGACGAAGGATTGCTGTTGCATTGTCCGATACCCGAGCAGGATAAGCAGGCCGGTATAGGTGTAGCCATATTATGTACCTCTATAGCCGCATGCATTTCATCGTATTACGCCATTCATTCTTTATTTGGCACATGGACAACCGCACTGCCGCTGGCACTTTTCTGGGGGCTCATTATCCTTAACCTTGACCGGTTTATGGTAGTAAGCATGCGTAAAACCCGCGAAAATAACTGGCTGCAGAACATTTGGGTGGTTTCGCCACGTATCGTACTTGCCCTTTTTATTGCAGTGCTTATCAGCAAACCACTTGAGGTAAGGATCTTCCTGAACCAGATAGAGGCGGCAACTACAGCCCACAATGAAATACTGCAGAACAAAGCTTTAATTGACAGAAGCCAACTGGTGGACAAAGTAAAAGGAGAAGCAAAAGATTCAAATACGGCTCTGGAAAACGCGATCAGGGAAAGCAGAAACCGATACCTTGATCCTGTGTATACCGATTTGGATAAATCATATAAAGAAAGTTTAGCCCAAGCCGAAGGACTTCGTCAACAGAAGATCAGGTTACAGAGCCGGTTGAGTATCACGCCCGAGGAAGCCCCCGGCAGGCCGGGGCTGGAAGCGGCAATTGGTCGTGTTAGAAGGACGCTTGAAAATCAGAATAACAACAGCCGGTCGCTTAAACAGCAAAGGGATGACAGGGGTGCGGAGTACGATAAGAAACAATCAATTATTGTTAACCGGCTACAGGAAAATAATATAAGATTACTTGGCACGGCACAAAGTCAGGAAGATAGCTTAAATCATAAGAAAAACATATTGGCCCAAAAAGTTGATATAGCGAGTAAAGATATCCTCGGGCAGCTTAGCGTTCTTGACGACCTTAAAGAACATAATCCGGGTATGGCTGCGGCCAATCTGCTAATTACTACCCTCTTTTTCCTGCTTGAACTGGCCCCTGTATTGGTTAAGATGGGCTCGCACCGGGGTAAATATGATACACTGCTCAGCATACTTGAACAGCAGGCGCTTGATGAGGAAGAAGCCGCGATAGAAGAATCGAGGCAGGGAAAAATTGTGAGGGCAAATGCGGCGGTACGGAATACCGGCAAAGCAGCAGAACTGGATTCGGAGCTAAAAGAACAGGTGAAGGGTGAAATACTTACCGCACAGGCGGCGCTTGCGAAAAAGATAGTAGTAGCCTGGCAGCAACAGGAAGAGGAGGCATTGAAAAGAAACCCATCCGGCTATCTGGAACATAAAATAACCACTGCAGATAATTGAATATCACAATGGAACAGGATCAAGAAAAAACACCCGTGACCGAAAAAACGTTAGAAAAAGAGGAAACGCCGGCATCTGCACAAAAGGTAGCAGGTTTACAGTCAAATTCTGAGACACCGGTTAGCAATGCGCCAATAAACACCAATGAAGTAGCAAGCGCAACAGGAAATACCGATGATAAAAGCAAGGAAGTAAGTAAAGAGAGCCCGGCTGGTAAAGTAACTGCAAGCAATGGGGAAATTGTTAGTAAAGAAACTTCGAGTAATTCTGAAAGCAGGAAGTTGCGGTCAAATGCTGTTCCTCTTTGGGAGAAACTTAACTCTGCATGTCATGATATCGAAGTTGATGAGCACAGCAATTATTATTGGCCGGAAGAAAGGACCCATACCAATAATATCATCAGGCAGTTAAAGGAAAAACGGATCCTGTTTATTCGGTCCTTCACCGAAAACTGGTCGTTTAGGGCCTTACAACGCCTGGCTACGGTGATGCATGCCGAAAACGAGGGAGGTAACCTCATCATCCGCATCAATACCGGCGAAGACCTTGACTTTGGTTTTTGGATCAATGAACGGCCATTGCCATATCCTGTGGTTATTATTATGCCTGTTCACCGGTATGATTTTTTTCAAAAGTTTACGCAAAACGCGCAGTATGTAATGAATACTCAATTACCCGAATTGAGGCGGCTAAACCTGCATATTGTATGCCAGATCCAAACCACAACGACCGTGTCTGAAAGATTTCCGGGCGGCGATCATTGGATGAAACAAACCTATGCTTTTTGGGATATACCGGTGGTAAAACTTGAGCTAACCAGCAAGTTTGGTGTACGGGGGCAGGCAACTTTTGAACAAATACAGGATAAAATAGAAAAATACGGCGAACACGCTGTTGGGTGGGAGCTGGTAAAACGTTCATACGCAAATCCTGAAGATGTAAAAGAGCAGCTTGATAAACATATAGAGGAGTCGGCGCAGGAAATACGGCAAAGGAAAGAAGCCCTGATAAATATACTTGACGGAACAGACTTTACCCCTAAACTTCTTGTTTTTTGCGCTTCGTTTTTTAGCGGTTTGCATTACAGGGATTTTACTGAACTGGTTACCCAGTTGTTAAAATATGAACAAGTCAATCAGCAATATATAGCTACAGACCAGGCTGTTACTGCCGAACCTAAATTAACCTTAGGCCAGTTGTGGGAAAAAAATGCCGACCAATACCTTCCAGCCTGTTCAATAAAAACGGTGTGGAAGGATGGCAACCACCAGGTAGAATTTGCTTTTCGGGGATTGGCAGATATCATGTCAGCCTATATCACAAACGAACGGTATCCCTTTTTTTACCGGGTTTACCGCAACTTCGAAAATGCCAAGTTAATTACAAATCTTAACCTGAGTAAGGATCTGGAAAAGTCGCTGATCAATTTATTTGCCAAGGCCGCCCGTATGGACACACAAAACTATAGCGCCGAATGGCTGAAAAATGAAGTGTGCACTTTGTGGGAGGAATATTCAAAAGAAATGCCCGAGCAGATAGATAGCTATGAAGACCTGTTTAGCTATTTATATGATAAGAAATTTTTCGGAGAAATGTTACTTAAGCGGGTACCGCTCATTATTAACGGACTGCTTACGGAGAATGATGCGGACTACCGTGAAATTATCAAAGAGTTTTTCCGGTTATTGTTAAATGAACCCCATGCGCGCAGGATAGCAATAATTATAGCCTCCGATCTGTATAAGAAATTTAAGGGGACAGATACCTTTTCTACTGAGGACCTGATGGATTATTTCAGGAAGACACTGGAAGGTAATAATTCATGGGACGACCGCTTTTTTGCATATGATGCTCTTCGTGATTGTATGGAGGCCGAGGCTATGCGCCAGCAATCAGCTTTCAGCGATATTTTGGGATGCATAAAGGTACAGGTACCTATGAGCTGTGGGACAAAATGGACGGAGATGAGTTTCCACAAACCTTTGTGGCATTGGTAGCACAGCTACTCAGCGAAAACTCTTTGAAAAACCTGGGTCTTATCATGGAAAACCAGTACAACAGAGAGCAGTTTGAAAACCGCGTATTATTGCTGGAAGGATTGGAGACAGACGAGATCTTAGTAGTTTCGGCGCGTTTTTATGAACCTAATAATACGGCTATATCATTATTGGCAGATGCCCTCGAAACCTGGTTCTATTTACTTACAAAAAATACCGGGGCAGATATTCAGCCGGAAATGCCATTCATGCCTGTTTGGACAGCCTATGTAAGGCTTCTGACCCAATCATCCCAACTAAAAACACTACGAAAAATTAGAAGCTTTTGGCAGATAAAAACCGGTTATTATACACTGGTGATCCAGGATATAAGCAGCCGGATTACTAAGAAGGATAATAAATTATCGGCTTATCTGCAGTCGCTCAAAAAGCGGCGTACAAGTTTGCGCATGCTGTTACGGCATTTGCAAAGTGACCCTGTATTTCAATTACCCCCAACTGATTTCAAAACCTTAAATCAATAAACAACATGGAAATTAAAAGCAAAAATGAGATAAAAGATCTTGACAATATTATCAGCAAACAAAATGCATTGGCCGGTGAAAAACGACCAGACATTATTGACCAGGTAATTGTTAAGTATGATTCGAAATTGGGCAAAGCAGAAACGCTGCAGGAAAAACGCCCCTCATGGAGCAATCTTTTTGGTCTGTTTAAATCAAACAGCAACGCAGACTATTATCTTATCGACACAGACGCGAAGGTGAGTTTTAAATTGCAGTATGAGGTTAGCACACCTGAATATGGCTTATTGGTATTTAATATTGCTTTTACTATCAGCGCAATTCCGAATGCCGAAACCAAACTTGTAGAAACGCTTGCGCGGCGTAAAACCCCTACAACCATATTGCAGGAAAAGCTGTCTGTTTGGATAGAGGGGTTAATAGCCAGCCAGGTAACAAATGTATTTCAGCGTTTTGACAGCTTTGCAGCAACCCTTAAAAGTACGCTTATTCAGCAGGGTAGTGCCATAGGCCTGAAATTCGACCTGAAAGTAAGTGGTGCCGAAGAGGATCAGCCTCTGCCCGGAAGCTTTTCTACCGATTGGTTAGATGTACCTGTGCAGCCAAAGGATTATAATGACCTTATGAAACTGCAAATAAATGTCACCATGGCCCCTGATCCTGCGGCGCCGGCCACATTGGTGAAACTGGGTTACAAAAAGAAAGATACGTTTAACAGTTTACTAAAGCAGTGGCTGCAGGCTTTTGTTCGTGAAAGTTATAGTTATAATGACCTTAATGCCAACCTGCATTCAAGGTTTAGAAACTCACTGATGGCTTACTGGAATGAACAATTCAGTAAGCAAAATCTTGGTTGGACCGCAGTTGAACTGGTGCTTAAAAGCCTGGAGGTTTTGCCCGCCGAGTTTAAGTTTGAAAAGATGGAGATTGAGGTTGACTTGCGTAACGTACGAGTGCCGTTGCGTAATACCGTTATCCTTAACCTGGAAAATGCCGAGAAGTTTAAAAACCGGCGTATCACTGATCTGGAAAGATGGATCCGTGAAAAATTGCAGCAGATAGCTCAAAATATGCTTTCGCATGTTTCGTATGCGGAGCTGGTTTCCAATATCAATGTTTATGGCGATAGTATTAAAAGTGATTTAAATGCGGTTGCCCGTGAAATAGGCTATAAGGTGGAGTACTTACTTACGGCCGAACTGGTAGATCATGCCCGATTGAATTTTAATTTTCAGTTTGATAAAAATGAACAGGCTTATCAAACAAGTTTGAATGAAAATGTAAGGCTCAATGTTCTCATTAGCGGAAAGATAAGCAGCCTGAACCATCCTACCTGGAAAAGCACGCTAACACCTGATACCGATTTTGCTAAAGAAATGAAAAAGGTATTGATTCCGGAAGTAAGGAAGGAATTGTTGAATACGCAGGCCGACGATTTTTATACCCGGTTTACCGATAAGGTTGGTCCTGCGCTTGAAGCCAGGATTCGCGCAAAACTGGTTTCTGAATTTAACGTCGACCCCGAAGTTGATATCCTGCCGCAGATGGAAGAGTCAGATATTATTGACCTGATAAACCAGCTGCAAACAGGCCTGCAAGAAGTTCCTGTCGATTGTTTTAATGGCGCTGCTAATTATAAGGTAACTTTTAGTGTCACAGCTGTCGATCCTTTGAAGTGGTCGTTGTTTGCAAACAGGAATTACTCGGATGCCGAGCAGGTAAAAGCCGCTGTAGGCGAAAGGATACGGATCCATACAGAAAACCTGATACGGTTACACGTGAAAGATGTAGCGCTTTTGTCAGATGCACGCATGTATGAGCTTGTTAGCAGGTTTGCTGCTGATACAGACCAAACCGTAAGAGACAAATTGGGGCTCATCATTGATATCATAGATGTTGAACAGTTGAGCAATAAGGTGGGGGAAACTTTTAGCAGAACAACTTTAAGCCATATTATCGAAAAGATTGAGCAGTTACAAGAGGCGATAAGGCGGACTGACAGAAAAATTATCGAGGCGATAATTTCAGATGATGATGAAAATTCATATGAGGTAAAACTACTCGAGAAAAAGAAAGAGCAGCTAACCAAATTACTAAAAGACGAAAATTTATCGGCCTTTATGCTTTCAAATAACTCTGGCGGAGAAAAATTTGACAAGATGCTTGACAATAAAAGCAATAATATTTCAAGCCAAATATCAGCAACAGATACAGCACCAACAGACGAAACAGAAGATGTTGAAAAAATATAAAGCAGAGCAGTTATAAAAAGCCATGGAAACAAATATTACCCCTTTAACCAAGCTGGAACAAACCCTGCATGACCTGGCGCAACATAAAAACAGCGCCAGGCTGGTGTGGTTTGATTATCAGAATGAGAAACGCCTGCTTGAACAAGGCCTCATTTCACAATTGACATTTGATCAATATAAAGAAAGGATTAGCCAAAAAATAACGTCATTAATTAACGAACCGATATTGTCTCCTGACGATGGGGATGAAAAAGCATCAGTATTTTTGTCATATAATCATGCCGACCAACGCCTTGCTTTTCGTATCCAGGAGGAACTTGGCAAATACAAAGTAGGCACCAGGATAGATGTTAATATTGTTACCATTGGCCAGTCGATCAAAGATTTTATCATAAACCAGACAAAGGAAAATACCGCGGTAATGTGGCTGGTATCCGAACATAGCGTTAAATCATATTGGGTTAATTTCGAAGCGTCGATGATGGATTATGCCGAAATGCTGCTCAATAAACATTTTATACCTGTGTGCAGAAACACATTCTTTACAGATAATCAATTTCATGACGATACATACGAGGAGATAACGAAAAAAATACATGAAATAGAGGCTAAGATAGCAGAGAGCCACAAAAAAGGAATGAATTCGCAGTTATGGGATACCAGTAGGCTGGAACTGTTAAATGTTCAGAGACAGTTGGGAACAGTATTAAGTAACCTGAAATCAAATAGGGTTTACCCAATAAGCGACGAATACTTTAGCAACACTATCAAAAAAATTGCTGAGCAGCTTATCGTTATGCAGCAAAATAAAAAAACAAATAAATATCCTTAACAGATTTTTTGTGATTGAAATATTTTATTACATCGAAGCCAATAGCTGGATGTATGTTTTCAAATCTTTTGCTTTTTTATAACTGCTAATTTATTACTTGTACTTTAGCTATCCTTCAGGATTTTCGAAAAAATACCCGTTTCAATCAGTTCTGAAGGTAAGTGTCTACAGTTTGTGGCAACTCTGACGTAAGTACAACAAGGCATTTTAAAGCCCGGCGTTAAAAAGTTAACTATAGAAAAGATATTAGGACATTTTTCTGTAAAAACGCTTTTCGTAATATAGCCGATAACGAGGTGTAATGTAATTTTACAGGATAATCAATAAAATGGTACTCCATATTAAAAACATGGTTTGTGAGCGGTGTATTATGACCATCCGCCCGCAACTGGAAAACTTAGGATATAAGGTAAAACGAATCGTTTTAGGCCAGGCAGAAATTGCGCCTGATCCCGATACAGAGCAATTACTAAAAATAGCCGGCGCTTTGAAAGCGCTGGGGTTTGACTTACTTGATAAAGAAGCCGATAAAACCGTGGAGGCGGTAAGGAATGTGGTGATTGAATTAGTGCACCATACTGATCTTTCTGACCGAAAAGTTTCTTTCCCTGAATTACTCACTGCAAGGCTTGAAAAAGACTATAACCAGTTAAGCCGCTTGTTCTCTAACTTACAAGGTATAACTATAGAGAAGTTTATTATCCAGCAAAAGGTAGAGAAGATCAAAGAATTGCTTGAGTATGGTGAATTAAACCTGAACGAAATTGCTTTTAGGATGGGATACAGCAGCAGCGCTCATTTGTCTGCACAGTTCAAAAGTATTACGGGGATGTCACCAAGTCGTTTTAAAGTTTCAGATACTGACGGCAGAAAGCCGATAGATAAGATCTGATTTTTTTTAAACCTAACAAAGCAAATGACAATAGGATATAAATTAAAAACGGAATTATATAAGAATAGCAATTATAACTTTTCTACTTTAGTATTGTGAAACGAATAGCGGTCATATTGCTTATCCTGGTTTATTCAGTTTCTGTTTTTGGACTCACCATAAACAGGTTCTATTGCTGCGGTAAGCTGGCAAATATATCACTGTCCGCTTCTGCCGAGTGCAAAATGGCGCACAAAGACGGCGATTTATCCTGCTGTAAAAATATTAAAACAACCCTCAAGGTAAAGGATAACCATGTTTCAAGCCGTACGGCTCTCTCCTTCAAAAACACTTTGGCTATCATCGCGCCGGTATTTTTTCTTCCGGTTTCACATCAAAGCGTAACAAAACTTAGCCAGTGTACTTATAATAGTCAGGCACCGCCACTTGGGCAGCCACCGCTTTATATCCTTTACGCCACTTATAGAATTTGATCTCTTCCGGTATTTCTCTCCGTTTAGCCTGATCGGCTCTTGCCAATCATCTGTCAGGCATTTCTCTTATTAATCTATTTTTTTAACAGTTTATTGTCAATCTGTAGTTGGCTATGAGCTACCAATATATTCAAAAATGAAAACGATCAAATTTTCGGCCGTTTTGGCCATCCTGTTCTTTTTTGCTTCACAAGTTCAGGCAAAGAGTTTTATTACAAAAAGCAGTACTAAGGATTCACTTATAGCTATCCACAATCCTCGCGTATCCGATTATAAAGTACTCGAAAACGGCCCGGTTATTATTTATGAACGCAGCCGTCCGGGTGATAAACTCAACCTTTTTAAACCCATTATTACGCATTATTTTAGTGTAAAAGGAACAGATAAAGTTTACCTGCTTACCCTGGAGAATTTAAAAAAGATCTATAACAGCGGACCGCATTTTGAAACACTGGATACCCGTTTCAGAACAGATAGCGATTTACTAACTTATGACCGGATACACCGGCAATACAGTGTCAATTACTACTTGTCAAAAGCCGATGCTGCTCAACTTTAAAACCTGCAATTAATCATCCAATCAATATATAACAAATCAAACTCATGAAAAAAGCAATGTTAATGGCTGTCGCCATCCTGTTTTCTGCCACCGGTGTATTTGCAGCCCATAACGGCAAAATGTTACCCGACACAACCAAAAACCAAAAGGCTAAGCCGGTAAAAGTGCAGTACACCTGTACCATGCACCCTGAGGTGTTATCTGATAAACCCGGCAAATGCCCCAAATGCGGTATGACCCTGGTTAAAAAAGAACCTGCAAAAAAGAAAGCGGATTCTATGAAAATGAAAATGTAAATAAGCTAATCCCGGAGCAATTGCTCCGGGATTAAAAACTATTGCGATGATTAATCAACTTATTTCCCTGTCTTTAAAAAACAGGTATATCGTACTGCTGCTTGCTGTTGGCCTCTTTGCCTGGGGAGCCTGGTCAGTTACTCAAAATCCTATTGACGCAATCCCTGACTTGTCAGACAACCAGGTAATTGTATTTACTGAATGGCCGGGCCGTAGCCCTCAACTTATAGAGGATCAGGTAACCTATCCTTTGGTGAGCAACCTGCAGGGGATTCCTAAAGTAAAGGCCATTCGCGGTACCTCTATGTTCGGCATGAGTTTCGTGTATATTGTTTTTGAGGATAAAGCTGACGTATACTGGGCCCGCAGCCGTGTGCTGGAACGCCTTAACTATGCACAGCGCCTGATGCCGCAGAGCGTTACCCCAACATTAGGCCCCGACGGAACAGGTGTAGGCCATGTACTCTGGTATACCCTGGATAGCAAAAACATGAACCTTGGCGAGCAGCGTGCGCTTCAGGATTGGTACATTAAGCTTGGCCTGCAAACCGTTCCGGGAGTTAGTGAGGTGGCCTCCTTCGGTGGTTTCGAAAAACAGTACCAGGTTAATATCGATCCGCACAAACTTACTTATTATCGGATATCTTTATCACAGGTACTCAAATCCATCAAAAGTAATAACAATGATGTAGGTGGCCGGAAATTTGAAATGAACGGCACCGGCTATATTGTTCGTGGACTGGGCTATATCAAAAATCTTCAGGACGTAGAAAACATTGCTGTAGGTACCAACAATACCGTTGCGGTTACCCTTAAAGATATTGCCACAGTACAAATGGGGGGCGATGAACGCCTCGGTATCTTTGATAGAAATGGCGATGGCGAGGCGGTAGGGGGGATTGTGGTAATGCGTTATGGCGAGAATGCAGATGAAGTGATCAGCAAGGTGAAGGCTAAGATGGCCGATCTGCAAACTGGCCTGCCTGCGGATATAAAATTTCATATCGCATATGATCGCAGCGAACTGATCAAAAATGCTGTAGGTTCGGTGAAGCACACCCTCATCGAGGAGATGATCACCGTGTCGCTTATCGTGATCCTGTTTTTGTTTAGCTGGCGCAGCGCGCTAAGCATCATTATCCAGATACCTATTACGGTAGCAGCCAGCTTTATATTGCTGAACGCATTCGGCATCAGTTCCAACATCATGTCATTAACTGGGATAGCGCTTGCCATTGGCGTAATTGTCGACAACGGTATTGTGATGGTAGAAAATGCGCACCGCAACCTGTCTTTGGCCGGGACGCTTGAGCATACCGACCGCATTAGTATCATTGAGCGGTCTTGTAAACAGGTGGGGCGTGGTGTCTTTTTTTCAACGCTGATCATTGTTGCTTCTTTTTTACCGGTATTTCTGTTGCACGGGCAGGAAGGCAAGTTATTTGGCCCCCTGGCCTGGACAAAAACATTTATTCTTGCTATTGATGCTATACTGGCTGTTACACTGGCCCCGGTGCTCATTTCTTTTTTTCTGAAAGGGAAGCTGCGGAGCGACGAGCATAATCCATTGAACCGGGGATTAGAAAATCTTTACCGCCCTGTGCTTAACTGGTGTATGCGCTGGCGAAAGACAACGCTGGCTGTCAACATTCTGGCGCTGATTGTCAGTATCCCGCTACTCATCAGTTTAGGAAGCGAGTTTATGCCGCCGTTGGATGAAGGTACCATTCTGTTTATGCCAGTTACGCAACCCGATGTATCAAATGCGCAGGCAAAACAGTTATTGCAGGTACAGGATAAGATCATAAAAAGTGTTCCGGAGGTGGCCGATGTATTGGGTAAAGCAGGCAGGGCAAGTACAGCAACCGACAACTCGCCCATTAGCATGACTGAAACTATTGTCCTGCTCAAACCAAAAAATCAATGGAGAAAAGGCGTTACAAAAGCTGATATCATAAACGAACTGAATTCCAAATTGCAAATACCGGGTGTGGTAAATGGCTGGACGCAACCTATCATTAACCGGATCAATATGCTGTCAACAGGTATTCGCACGGATGTAGGTCTGAAAATTTACGGCCAGAACCTTGATACCATTAACACCCTGGCTAACCGCATGAAACAAGCCCTGCAGGATATTGACGGGGTAAAAGATTTATATGTAGATCCCATCACCGGCGGTAAGTATCTTGATATACAGGTAAACAAAGCAGCCATAGGGCGTTATGGTTTAAGTGTTGATGATGTGAATGAAGTGGTTGAAAGCGCATTGGGTGGCATGAACCTGACCACTACGGTTGAAGGTAGGCAGCGTTTCAGCATTAATGCACGGTTGGCACAGGATTATCGCAGCAGCCTGGATGAGATCAAGCGTACCCCCTTGCAAACGGCTTCGTTTGGCCCGGTACCCTTATCATCGGTGGCTGATATCAGGTTTGCCGACGGCCCGGCCATGATCCAGTCAGAAAATGCATTGCTACGGGGAACGGTTTTATTCAATGTGCGCGGACGTGACCTGGGCAGCACCGTAAAGGAAGCACAAAACAAGTTAAACGCCCTGGTTAAAACGCTGCCCAAAGGTTATTACATAGAGTGGAGCGGACAATATGAAAACCTGATCCGCGCCGAAGGTACCTTAAAACTGATTTTGCCGGTTGTACTTATTATCATCTTCGCTTGTCTGTATTTTGCGTTTCATTCCGTTCGTGAAGCTTTCTTTAGCCTCATTTCTATACCTTTTGCCCTCATCGGCGGAGCCTATATGGTTTATTTCTTTGGCGTGCATTTATCGGTAGCGGTGGCGGTGGGTTTTATTGCATTATTCGGCATCGCCGTGGAAACCGGTATAGTAATGGTGATTTACCTCAACGACGCTATGCAGCAGTTAGTGGCCTTAAAAGGTAATTCTAAAGAAACCATCACCAGAGAGGATTTGCATGATTATGTAATGAACGGCGCTGTCAAACGTCTGCGGCCTAAGCTAATGACCGTTTGTGTTGCTTTGTTCGGCCTGGTGCCCGTGCTCTGGGCAACAGGTACAGGCAGCGATGTTATGCGCCCCATTGTACTGCCAATGATTGGCGGTGTGCTTACATCTTCAACGCACATCTTGTTGGTAACCCCGCTTATTTTTTTAATGGTGAAAGAATATGAACTAAAGAAACACGGTAAGCTGGATATACTGGAAGCAAAAGAACAATAAAATGAAAACGAAACTATTAATCCTATATATTTTGCTGTCATCCACCGGTATCGTTAAGGCACAGGTAATGCCTTTAGATAGCGTTCTGTCTAAAATTGGCCGGAATCCAGCGTTGCTGGCTTATGATGCCAAAGCCAGTGCCCAGCAAGCTTATGCTGCCGGGGCGAAAAACCTGGATGCACCAAAAATCAGTGCCGGGCAATACCAAACCCCTTATTCACTTCATCCTGACGCGGGTTCATTTATGATACAGGCCGAACAGACTTTTACTAACCCGGCCAAGCTTCGTGCTAAGGAAAATTATGAACAGGCATTGTCAAATGTAACGGTGGAAGATAAAAATTATCTTAAAAACCAACTTTGGGCACAGGCGCGCCAGGCATATTATGAAAGGGTGGTACTGGAAAGGAAGTTAGCCCTCTTGCAAAATACCCGTAAACTGCTTGAGTATGCGCTGAAAGATGCCAATATCAAGCTTACTTACGGGAAGGAGAAGCTAAGCAACATCTATAAAATAAAGGCGCAGTTGTATGAATTGGATAATACCCGCGAAGAATTGGAAAATGGGGTAGACCAGCGAAACATCCTATTAAATACTTTGATGAACCGTGATAAACTGGTTGTTTTTTCTGTAGATACTAATATTGTAATCAAAAATTATGCGGATGCTGCAAGCGATACTGCGGAATTGGCTAAGGCGCGTAGTGATATCCGAGGCATCGACCAAAGCATCCAGTTACAGCAATTAAATGCCCGGATGGAAGCCAGTAAACGTAAGCCCGATTTTGGTTTGCAGGCCGGCCATATGCTTAGTTATGGTGGATATGCTAATCAGTACATCCTGATGGCATCCGTTACCATACCAATTGTGCCCTGGGCATCAAAAGAGTATAAGGCCAACTTAAAGGGAATCCGTTTTGAAACAGAAGCCCTTCAGCAAAAGCGGCAGGATGTGCTTAACCAGGCAACAGGCCAACTTGCCTCATTAAAAGTTCAAATCGGCAGTCGGCAAAAGCAGGTTGAAAACTACAACAGGAATATTATCCCTGCATTTCAAAATAGTTACAGGACAGCCTTACTTGCCTACGATCAAAATACAGGCGACTTAACGACAGTGCTGACCAGTATCAATGACTTGCAGGCAGCACGTATGGCTTTATTAGAACGTTTACAGGATTTATTAACCCTACAGGTAGCTTATGAAAAGGAATTGGAAAAGTATTAATACGTTGCTACTGCTTTTGCTGCTGCTTGCCGCTTGTTCGCAAAGTCCAAAACCCGTTGCAGTTCAGCAGGAACAGCAACAGGAAGATTATACATGCTCCATGCATCCGCAAATACATGAAAATCATCCTGGTAATTGCCCGATTTGCGGCATGGAGCTGGTTAAAAAAACAGGGCAGTCGGAAAAAAAAGCAAGTGTTAGCCTGCCTATGGTGCTGCAACCTGTAAATAGCTCAGTGATAACAGATGTTCAGCTTATATCGCCGGTAGAAAGATCAATTGCAGACACCATTAACGCTGATGGTTATATCAATTTTGATACCCGCACATTTAACAATATTGCCGCAAGATTTTCAGGCCGCATCGAAAAACTGTATGTGAAATTTGCTTTCCAGAAGATACAACGGGGGCAGCGTATTATGGATATCTACAGCCCTGAAATGGTAACGGCCCAGCAGGATTTACTGTTTTTAATTAAACATTCCTCCAGCGAAGAAAGCATGATCAATTCGGCTAAACAAAAATTGCTTTTGTTGGGCATGACACGATCGCAGATAGATAATGTGATCAAAACAGGGAAAGCTTACTACGCCTTACCTGTTTATAGTCCTTATGAAGGGCATGTGCATGATGTAGCGCATAGTCAGATGCCGGGCGAAAACGATCAGAACCCCGATTTTGCGCAGAATGCCCCACTGGCTGTTAAAGAGGGAATGTATGTAACAACGGGGCAAACTCTGTTTAATGTGGTTGATCCGCACCGGCTTTGGGCCATACTGAAAATTAAGCCTGCCGATGCCGGTCGTGTGAGGATAGGGCAACCCGTAAACCTTAGCATTCCGGATTTGAACATGGTTATGGCACAAAAGGTTGGTTTCATTGAGCCGGTATTACAGCCTGGCGATCGTAGCACCAGTGTTCGTGTATACCTGGATAATCACCAGCATGGTATGAAGGTTGGAAGTTTGGTAAGGGCCTCTATCATGGCGGCCGAAAAAAAAGGTTTGTGGATTGCGCAAACAGCTGTTACAGCGCTTGGCTTAACGCGTGTTGTTTGGATTAAAGATGGAGTAGTCCTTAAGGTGCGAAAGGTAAAAACCGGTGTTTATGAAAATGGACTTGTACAGATTATCAGCGGACTCGACAAGCAGGACAAGGTAGCTGCTAACGCACAATATCTTATTGATAGCGATAGCTTTATAAAAATTAACGATCATGATTAAAATATTCAGCATAAGCACTTTAGTATGTGTTGCGGCAATAATATTGTTATCCGGATGCAAGCAAAAGGAAAAAGATAAGCCGGTGATTATACAGGCAGCTAAAAAAAGCGCTTATTACACCTGTTCCATGCACCCGCAGATACATGAGGATCATCCTGGTGACTGCCCGATCTGTGGAATGAAACTTATTAAAGTTGAAACCGCCGGAGCCACAACTGACAACCGTATTACGCTTACAGCTACTCAATTGGAGTTGGCCGGTATTCGCACAGATACAGTTAAACAAGAAAATACAGGCAGCTCGAAAAATATTACGGGAATAGTAAACTCAGATGAGAATGCTTCCGCGGCATTAGGAGCGCGCCTGCCGGGACGGATTCAGCAGTTGTTTATCCGTACCATTGGCGAAAATCTGAACGTTGGCCAGCCGGTTTACAGCATTTATAGCGAAGAGTTACAAGAGGCGGAAAAAGAATACCTTTTAGCAAGAGAACAACAACAAAAATTGAATAATCCGGATATGGATTATCAGGCACTTATCAGTGCGGCCGAAAACAAATTAAAACTATGGGGGCTAAATGCTTCCCAGATTCGTAACCTGGCGCATACCCAAAAAGTTTCTGCTACAACAACCATCCTGAGTACAATAAGCGGTACTGTTACTGAACTAAACATACATGAAGGGGATTATTTATCGGAAGGGATGACGGTTTTGAAAACGCAAAGTTTGAACAGTTTATGGGTAGAAGCTCAATTATATTCGGGAGAAACCGGCATTTTGAAACAAGATCAGCAGGTGTCAGTCTCGTTCCCTGAGGCTGGACTGACGCTTAAGGGCAAGGTAACTTTCATGAATCCTGAACTTTCGGATCAAAGTAAAGTAGATCTTGTTCGTATTAGTTTAGATAATCCCAATGGCCAAGTCAGGCCCGGTATGCAGGCCTATATTATGACTGGCGATGGAACGTACAATTTGGCAGTTCCTGCATCTGCGGTTTTAACTGACGGTAAGGGAAGTCATGTTTGGGTGAAAAATAAGGATAACACCTTTTCTTCAAGAATGGTTGAATTGGCAGACGGAAATCAGCGGTTTATAAAAATCAAATCGGGATTAACGCCCGGCGAAGTTGTAGTAACCAACGGAACTTACCTGCTTGATAGCGAGGCTATTTTCAAAAATGGACAAGCGATGGCTGGCATGAAAATGTAGTTAAGTCGGCTGTTTTACACAGGCATCAATAACAAGGGATAGGGTACAAAGGAATCGGTTTTATACCCGGTACTGGCTAAAAAACAAAGATGTTTTGGTGAATAATAAATTAAGGGCGTACAGCCAAGAGATGAACTACCCCGGGCTCAGTAGTGAAAAAGGGAATAAGCTAATTGCGGCCATTTATAGCGATCAAAGCAAGCCCCTGCTTTTAAATAAACCTCATGTAGAAGTTATTAATGGGGAAACCACAGAAGGGGTATTGGTAAAGTTAATGGCAGTTAAGAGTTATAAAGCTGAGATATTTGATTGCGAGGGAAAAAAGATACGCGTTAGCAGGTTGGAAGCCGGTACAGGTATTCGGAAGTTGAAAATCCCGCCCTCAGGAATGGCTTGCTTGTTGTATTTGTAGATCAGGAAGTTGAATGCAATGCCATCTAATGCATCAATTTTACAACATTGGATTTAAACAGTTTTACCAGAAAATTTCGACAACAAAAAAGCGATTAGTGTCTTTCACTAATCGCTTCATTTTCAAGTGTCCAGGACGATACAGGTTTTCCAAACACGTTATTAAAGATTTAGAAGTTTAAATGCATTTAATTATTTAAAACGATAATTTTTAATAAGGCGGCGGGAAGAAAATCAAAACGTTTATTGAATACAAACTGATACTGCTGACGGCCCTTTTTCGTGAGTAGTATTATAGGGTTTTGGAATTTTTTAACATCCTTTATTGGGCATGATATAAATTACATTGCCTGAAACAGATAAATTGAAGCCCTTGTTTTCTACCGAAGGAAGTACCAGCTGTTTCCATGTTTTGCCCATGTCTGATGACCGGAATATACCATCCGAACGACCGCATATTAAATATTTACCCATTTGTTTAATAGACAAAATATTCGATGAAGATTGAATTAAGCCTATTTTTTTCATTAATAAACTATTCCAGGAAGGCTGAAGTTCTTCGCCTATAGCATTCCAGGTTTTTCCGCTATCCAGTGAAATGTGCATACTGTTTGTATGGGTTATGGCGTTGTTTACTATAGCAGCAAATCCTCCATCAATACGTTCTACAGTCATACCAGCGCCCCCTTCACTAAGCACCTGATCCCAGTTTTGACCATTATCTGTCGATCTTAGTATTCCATCCTTGTTGGTGGCCAGGATTACACCGTTTGACTCGGCCAATTTCATTGAACCGTCTCCAACATGCACTTGTTCCCAGGTTTTTCCACTGTTAGTTGACCTGAAAAGCATGTTGTTGGAGCTAATGAAAACTGTGCCCCCGGCGGTTTCAAAAACGCTGCGTACTTCCCGCTCTTTATAATTATTGTACATCCAATCTATCGTTTTGTCTATGCGTACAGCTTGCTCCTGAAAATTCGTGTACATGGGCTTCCAATCACTCGTCCCGTTTATTTTTTGTAAAAATTGTCCCCTGAAAGTATATGCAAATATCCCATTCTTGCCAGGGGCAATCTCGCGTTGTTTACCGGGGAAAATCTCTTTTGTCCAAAAAGAAGTTGTGGAGTTTGGGGCACTGTGATAAACCCCATTGCCGGTACGTAAATAGAGCCCATGGTCATTTGCAAATAAACCATGACTCCACACGCCTTCTCTCTGTAAATTTTCGGGCAGTCCTTCGCTAATGTTCTGCCATGTTTCTCCGCCATCAGTAGATCTGAAAACGATGTTCAAAAGCCCTGATTTTGTCCCTTCTGTCTTTTTTTTCCCAGCTTCCTTTTCTTTTAGTACAAAAGAATTTAGTAGAAATAATACCAGGAGGATAGCCGGAACAAACACAAATAATTTTTTCACTTTTTGATTTTTCATAACCTGTTAATTTGATGAAACAAATCTACTTTGGTGTTTTGGGGCTTAAGTAATCAGGATTGTAAATTAAAATGTAAACTTTGTAAATAAATAGTAAATAGAATGTATTATGGTCGAAACCTCCTCTGCTGTAAAGAAATTTTCGATTTTAGAGAGCCTGTAAGAAGATGGGGACGTATTGACTAAAAGTGCCCTGTGGCAGTGCTGTGACTATATTGTTTTGAAGACGGAGGGGCATTGTTTAGCACAGAAATATGATTTGACGGAAAAATTTATCTTATTTGAATAAAGTCATATATTGACCTCAGCGCTCCGGTAACTTGTCATAGTTGGCGGCTAATGATAACCTATACACAATGAATACAAACATCGATCAAAATGGCTCTAAAAAGATAGGATTAGTGTTGTCTGGAGGTGGAGTCAGAGGCGTATCGCACCTGGGGGTTATGCAGGCCCTTACCGATTATGGTATCAAATTCTCGCATATATCGGGTACGAGCGCTGGTGCAATAGCCGCGGCTTTTTTTGCAGAGGGGTATGCACCAAAAGAAATTTTAAGGATCATTAAGGAAAACAGCCTGCTTAAGTTGTTACGCCCGGCATTTGGCAGCAACGGATTGATCTCTATATTACATACCAGGGTATTGATCAATAAATACATTTCGCATAACTCCTTTCAAAACCTCAAAACACGTGTTACCATTCCGGCGGTTGACATTGGAGAAGCAAAACTGGTTTACTTTACCGAGGGTGAGCTGGATATAGCCATTTTGGCCTCCTGCTGTTTGCCCGGTATTTTCAGGCCCATTAACATTAACGATCATATGTTTGTTGATGGGGGTATACTCAATAATTTCCCTGTTGAACCATTGGTAGGCAATTGCGATCTGATCATAGGTTCATGCTGTAATCATTTGCCTGTTGTTTCAACAATTAAATCCTTTGGACACCTGGTTGACAGGGCTGCCATGATAACAATTAATTCGAGTCTTAATGCGCATAAAATGTTATGCGATATAGTTATTGAACCGCATGGTTTAGGCGGCTATGGTATTTTTGATGTAGATGCCGCTGAAGAAATTTATATGATAGGTTATGAAGAGGGTTTGAAAACTATCAACAGTAACGAAAAGTTAAGAGAGGTTATCCAGGGTCAAAAGGGTAAAGGCCTATCCGCAGACAATACAAATGTGTAGCTTGGGTAATTTTAGTCATAAGTCGAAAGTCTTAAGTTCTAAGTTAATAAGGTATAATAAAACCTTGTTCTGACTTAGAACTTAAGACTTTCAACTTTTCATTAAAGACTATCAGGGAAACTTAACCCCATTATAATCTGATATATTTACCTGTGGTATTGATGAGTTGTATTTGTCATTAATAGCCTTGATAAATTCGTTGGCCACAATAGCATATCCACGCGGTGTTAGGTGTACGCCATCCAATGAAAACAGGCCGCCGCTGATGTAGTTAGAATTAACGCTTACTCCGTTTACCACAAGGCCGTTCTGTTTTATATTTTGTAAAAAAGTATAGGCATCAAATACCGCCAGCCCTTTTGATGCTGCTACCGATTTTATGGTGGTATTATAAGAAGTAACATAATCCTCGGTAAGGGCAACCTCTTTTTCGTCAAGTACATACTGGTTGTCGATAGGTGTATATGGTGTTAAACCATAAGGAAGGTTGCCAACAGGCGTTGCAACCGGTTGCCCGATTTTGCTTGTAGGAAAGGTAAGTATGACAAGATCATTGGTTGTTGCCGCACGTGGCGCATAAGTACTACCCGAAACCAGCGCATTAATATATAAAGCCTTTACACCCGGATTCGCTTTCTGTACGCCGGCGAGTATAGCAGCAACGGTAATAGTATTAAAGTAAGGTATCGAAGTTACATCAGGTACGGTTGCAACCACGCCTTTTTGCCCTTTGGCGGTAAGGGTGTTTATCAATACATTGTATAAAGCGGCAAAAGTACTTTTATCGGTTAGTACGTCGCCTGCACCGCCCGATGTGGCATATCCCAAAGCATCGTTATTCCCTAACCAGTTAGAAAAGAAAGTGAATGGTTTAGACATAACAAAATCAAGATAGGTAGTAGAGTTTGTTGGCGCGTTACCGGGTAACAGGCGTTCAAAATAGCCGTTAAGGTTACCGTATGGCGCGTAAGTAATATGCATCAGTTTAATACCTGGCACGCCATAATTGTTGATATCGCCGGTGTATTTGGTATATAAAGTAACGTTTCCAAAGCCGGGGACAGGCAATACCCCGCGTATTGCCAGGTTGGTAGTTACCGGAGTTGTAATAGGAGTACCGTCGGCATTAAACCCGGTGAGCGATAAATAACCCGATCCGTTTGCCTGGGCGGTATTGAATAATGGCTGCGAAAATGTACCGCCACCCACCGACTGCATTTGTTTACCTATAATGCTGGGATAAGATACCTGCTGGCCTGCAAGATATAAGCCCCCGTCGGCATACCCGGCTGTGAGTGAATTGCCCAACGCGATGTATCTTGAAAAATCCACAGAACCTGCAGATGGTTTTGGGGTATGTATCTCGGGTTTGCAGGCACCTAATAAAAATAAACCTGCAATAATATAAATATGTAGTTTCAACGTTTTCATGAATTGATTTCTTTAAAAGATTACCAATGATAAGCCAATGAGATACCTGGTATATATACATCGGTTTTAAATGTTCCGGATAACTGCGATTCGAAATTGGTTTGGGTACGCTGCATCAGGTGCTCATACTCAAAGGAAATATCTATATCAAGGTGTTTAGCAACGGTATAACCTAAACCAAGTGTACCGTAAACCCGGTTGGCATCGGGAGCTTCGGGAGTTACATAGCCATCCAAAACGGCGGTGCTGGCATAGCCGCCGCCAAAACGCAGGGCAAGTTTATCATTTGCCTTGTACTGGGCGCCTCCGCGCAAACTATACGCCTGCTGGTAATTTCGGGCAGAGTGGGTATCCTGTAATACTGCTGTGTTGGTTTTATAATCAAATGATAATGTTTTATAGCTATCCCAGTTTACGAGGTTAACATCCAGCGCCAAAATCCATTTACTGCCCGGATAAAATCCGAAGCCGATAGAATTAGTAGCAGGCAATGGTATGGTTGATCTAAAAGTATTGGGCTGCGGAAAACTGCTTTGTAATGATGCAGGTACAGTAAAAATGGCATCGCCGGCCGGAATCGTAGTATTTACCTGCGAGCGGTGCGTGATTCCAATGGTGATACCCGCTTCCGTTTTAAAGTAAACGCCGGCATTCCAACCGTAACCTTTGCCGCTACCCTTTAACCGGGCCTGGCCAACATCGCCATTGCTATTTGCCAGCGGGATGGCCCGTGTCAGGTCAACACTGCCGTGGTTATAAACAAATCCTCCGCCAATACTCATCCAATCGGCCAGTTTTACACTTAGTGTAGGCTGAATATAAATGGCTTTCAGATTAAGGCTTTCCAGCACGTATTTACCCTGCCAGGTGTTTCCCCAGTCGGTTAAACCGCCAAAGGGAGTATAAACACCAATACCCAGTTTCCAGAATGAAGATTTTGGCCCCCATACTGCATAAGCCTGGAATGGGGTTGCCACTTTATTTGAAGTGTGATTTTGGATTGATGTTCCGGCCGGGTTGAAAACAGATTTGAACAATAGAGGGCTTATTCCTCCCTGTATGTAATTTTCGGAGAGCATGGCCACCGCACCCGGGTTAAAAAATACGGAAGCGCCATCCTGTACAATGCCCGTACCGGTATGGCCCATACCTATTTGCTTTTGCCCTTCCAAATTAACCTGGAAACCTTGGGAATAAGCTAATAGCGGTGCTATGGTAAGCACCAGGAGTAGAATTTTTCTCATAAGATTATAATTGGTTCGCGACAGGAAATTGCCTTTAGGTTACAATTTGAAACTATCAGGGATAAAATTAGTTTGGATTGAAAAGAAAAAAAGGGCTATAATGCGGAGATATTAGTCAAAAAGTCGGATAAAACTTATTTTTAATATCAGATAAGAAAAATAGCCTTATAACCGTCTTTTTTAATAAATGCAGTAACTGAATTATAATATCTACACTATATGAATAATAAGGTTGGACAGTTAAGCCTGTCGAAATTTGCAGATCTATATGCAGATAAGCTGGCCGGTGCCGATTTTTTTGTTGTTGATGAAAAGCAATTATTAAGCCTGAGCGAATATCCCTATCGTTCGGATGGCTATATCATCGGCATCTGTACACGGGGGACTGCCAAGGTTGAAGTAAACCTGCAAATTTACGATGCTCACCCGGATGCCATGCTGCTGGCAACCCCTTTTCATGTTTTAAGAATATACAATAGCAGCCCCGATTTTTTATGCCGGTTTGTTGTATTCAGTAAAGCATTTTTGATCGAAAACAGTGTTAATAGTCATTTTCTTGAATCGTTCAGTTATTTTAACAGTGCATCTATTCCGGTGATCTATCCGGATAATGCCGATGCCAAAATGATACTCGAGATCTATTTACTAATCCGGCAAAAACTGACACGTGAAGGACATCCATACCATGTTGAAATATCCAGAAGTATTTTAATGACGCTGCTTTATGAGATCCAGGCTATTTACGAAAAGCAGCATACCATCATAAAAGGTAAGCAAACCAGGAAACAGGAACTGAATGTACTTTTCCAGGCCCTGGTTTTTCATCATTATAAAGAACACCGCAACGTGCAGTATTATGCCGATGCACTTTACGTTTCCTCAAAGCATTTAACAGAGACCATTAAGGACGTAACCGGAAGAACTGCCGGCGAATGGATAGATGATGCCGTGATTCTGGAAGCCAAGGTATTACTAAGAAATCATGAAATAAGCATCGCCCGGGCTGCCGAGAGTATCCATTTCCCCGATCAATCTTCATTTGGCAAATATTTCAAGAAGCATACCGGCATGTCGCCATCCGATTACAGGGCAATATCTGCGCATTGATTGAAAAAAATGTCATTGCGAGCGATAGCGCGGCAATCGCACGGAAGCAAAGCTTCCCTGTATAGCATGCGATTGCTTCGTCGTTCCTCCTCACAATGACATTGTTGTTGCATCCTGAGTACTTCTACTAATATCCCCACACCCCTTCCTTCCCCTCAATCATTTCCGACTTTTTGACTAATATCTCCGCATTGCTGCCCTTTCTTTGGTTTAATAATGCCTCTAATTTTACTCCTGATTATAAACCAATAAAACTTTATGAATGCCACAGAACCGATGAAAGCCATAAAAGGAGGCGAGTTTTTGATCAGGGAAACTTCCGCGGACAGCATTTTTATTCCTGAAGAATGGAATGAAGAACAGTTGATGATCGCCGAAACATGTACCAATTTTCTTGCACAGCAGGTAACACCAAATTTGCAGCGAATTGATGAGCAGGAGGAGGGATTAATGCGTCATTTAATGGATGAGGCCGGCGCATTGGGATTGTTAGGCATATCCGTACCTGAAGAATATGGTGGTTTCGGTAAAGATTTTAAAACTGCCATGCTGGTTACCGAAAAGCTGGGCGCGGGGCATTCGTTTTCCGTTGCTTTTTCGGCGCATACAGGTATAGGCACTATGCCAATATTATACTATGGCAACGATGCTCAAAAACAAAAATATATCCCAAAACTGGCAAGTGGCGAGTGGAAGGGGGCGTATTGCCTTACAGAACCAGCCGCCGGCTCGGATGCCAATTCGGGTAAAACCAGGGCAAAGCTTTCTGCCGATGGTAAACATTATCTTATTACCGGTCAAAAAATGTGGATCACCAATGCGGGTTTTGCTGATGTGTTTACCGTTTTTGCCAAAATTGATGATGATGAAAACCTGAGCGCGTTTATTGTCGAAAAAGATTTCGAGGGACTTTCGTTAAATACGGAAGAACATAAAATGGGTATTAAGGGAAGCTCAACCCGACAGGTATTTTTTAACGATTGCAAGGTGCCGGTCGAAAACCTCCTTTCCGAACGCCAGAACGGATTTAAGATTGCCGTTAATATCCTAAACCTCGGTCGTATCAAATTAGGTGGCGGAACCGTTGGCGCAAGTAAGGATGTGATCACGTCATCTGTACGCTATGCCAACGAACGGGAACAGTTTGGGCGGGCTATTTCCAAATATGGGGCTATAAAATATAAACTGGCCGAACAGGCCATCCGTACTTACGCTGCTGAATCGGCGGTGTACAGGGCCAGCCAGAATATGGAAGAGGCTACAGAAATGTTAATCGCTTCGGGCCTTGATGAAAACAAAGCAAAGTTGAAGGGGACTGAGCAATTTGCCATAGAAGCCGCAATACTTAAAGTGCACGCTTCAGAGGTTTTGGATTATGTAACTGACGAAGGTGTGCAGATTTACGGCGGGATGGGCTACAGCGCAGAGGCTCCAATGGATAGGTCATACCGGGATTCAAGGATCAACCGCATCTTTGAAGGCACCAATGAAATCAACCGGCTGTTAACCGTTGATATGATGCTGAAACGTGCCATGAAAGGTGAGCTTGACCTTATGGGACCGGCTCAGAAGGTAGCCGGCGAACTGGTAAGCATTCCTGATTTTGGCGCTGCTGAAGAAGATGGCTTGTTTACTAAAGAAAAGAAATATATAGCCAATTTTAAAAATGCCATATTGCTGGTTGCCGGAGCTGCTGTTCAAAAATTGATGACGCAATTGGGTAAAGAGCAGGAAGTATTGATGAACCTGGCCGATATGCTGATAGAACTTTATGTAAGCGAATCGCTTCAATTGAGGGTGGAGAAATTGGTTGGTTTAAGGGGCGAAGATGCCTGCAAAGAGCAACTGGATATGATGCACGTATATATCAATGATGCCGCAGAACACATCGCAAAATTCGGCAGGGATGCGCTAAACTCATTTGCCGAGGGCGACGAAAGAAGGATGATGCTGATGGGCCTTAAGCGCTTCACCAAAACAGAGGATATTAATACCACCCAGGCACGCAGAAATATTGCAGCAAAACTGATTGCTGAAAATAAATATTGCTTTTAGTTTTTTAAAATCCCCTCTTGAGAGGGGGGGCGAAGGAACGAGCGGCAGCAGGGGTGTGTTTCTCCAACAAGTTTATCAAAGCAGAAACACACCCCTCCACCCCTCTCAAGAGGGGAATCGCACAAGCCCGCGCTTTTACTCCTCATGTTAACGGTAATGGGCATGGGACTTTCATTTCCCTTAAATAATATCAACCTAAAAAACGAAAAGCTGATAATGAGAATATTAGTGTGCATAAGTCAGGTGCCCGACACGAGCACCAAAATTGTATTGAAAAATAATAATACCTCGGTTAATAGTGATGGTATTACCTGGGTGATTAATCCATACGATGAATGGTACGCGTTGATCAGAGCTATCGAACTGAAAGAAAGTGGCATAGCTGCCGATGTTCACCTCGTAACCGTGGGTAAAGCCGATGTTGAGCCCGTGATCAGGAAAGCATTGGCGCTCGGTGGTGATGAAGCCATTCGCATTGATGCAGATAGTAACGACCCTTACGAAATAGCGCATCATATAGCTGAATATGCTGCCGGAGCGGGTTATGACATTATCTTATGCGGCAAAGAGTCTATCGATTATAATAACGGTACTACAGGCGCTATGCTGGCCGAATTGCTGGACATTGATTACATTGGTTTTGCAACCGGTATCCAGATAGAGGCTGATACTGCTGTGGTAACGCGTGAAATCGAGGGCGGCGAGGAAACAGATTCCTGTAATTTGCCCCTGGTTATTTCCTGCCAAAAAGGTGTTGCCGAAGCCCGGATTCCCAATATGCGCGGTATAATGGCTGCCCGTACCCGTCCGTTAAAAGTTATCACGCCTTCAAAAATAACGGCAGTAACCGAAATATTGTCCTACGAATTGCCGCCGGCCAAGACAGGTATCAAACTGGTTAGCCCAGACAATCTGGATGAATTGGTAGAACTGTTACATACGGAGGCCAAAGTTATTTAATGATCATATTTATTCCGGCCACTGGTGCCAGGAAGATTTAAAAAACATGGGGATTGTGCGATTCCCTCCCTTGGGAGGGTGTAGGGAGGGGTTCATCAATACATCTGTTCGCCTGAAATAGCGAACAAACCCCTCCCTGCCGACGCACATTTCGGCCGCAACCCTCCCGAGGGAAGGAATTAAAAAATCTTCCAAACGCCCATAGTGAACTACATCGGAGCATCTCAACTAAAAAAATAAAAAATGTCTGTAATAGTATTAGTAGAACATACCGGCGGAATTATAAAAAAACAAAGCTTTGAAGCAGTGCAATATGCCGCGCAGATAGCCCGAAAAATAGGTACTACAGCAACTGCCCTTGCTTTAGGCAATGTTGCCGCTACAGAAATGGAAGGCCTTGGCCAGTATGGCGCTCAAAAGGTGCTGCACGTTGCCGATAGCCGTTTGAACGAGCTGCATTCCGGTGCGTATGCCGGTGCATTGATAGCCGCTGCAAAAAAGGAGGATAGCAAAGTGATTGTGACCCTTCATGACATTACGGGTAGGGCAGTAGCGCCTCGGGTAGCTGTAAAACTAAAAGCGGGCCTTGTGGCAGGCGCGCTCTCGTACCCTGATACAGAAAAAGGCTTTGTGATTAAAAAAGCAGTGTTTTCGGGTAAAGCATTTGCGTATGTAAATATTTTAAGTGAAGTAAAGATAATTATGCTGATGCCTAATACCTTCCCGGTTGAAAAGCTGGAGGGGAAGGCGGTTGTTGAGCATCTGGATGTAAGCTTTAGCGATAAAGATTTCGGCGTAAAAGTTAAATCGGTAAACAAAGTAACCGGCGAAGTTCCGCTTGCTGATGCCGAACTGGTTGTTTCGGGTGGTCGTGGATTAAAAGGCCCCGAAAACTGGGGTATTCTGGAGGACCTGGCAAAAGAACTGGGTGCTGCCACAGCATGTTCGCGCCCGGTGGCCGATTCTCATTGGCGACCGCATCACGAACATGTGGGCCAAACAGGCGGCACCATTCGCCCTAATTTGTATATCGCCGTTGGGATCTCGGGAGCTATACAGCATCTGGCAGGAGTAAATGGTTCAAAAACTATTGTTGTGATCAACAAAGATCCGGAGGCCCCATTTTTTAAAGCTGCCAATTATGGTGTAGTTGGTGACGCATTGGAGATTTTGCCACGACTAACAGCAGCTGTTAAAAAGTTTAAGGAACATCATCAATAAAATAATCACGGCTATGGATTTTTTTTATGAAGGACAGGTGCTATGGTCACAGATAGACTCGAACCAGCATATGCGGCATTCTGCTTATGCAGATTTTGCAGCTCAGGCCCGTATAATTATGCTGGAAAGCCTGGGTTTAAAACTGCCCACACTTTATGAATACAAAATAGGGCCGGTATTATTCAGGGAAGAGATGATTTACCTGCGAGAAATAGGGATCAACGAGCAGATCAGGGTAACCTGCGAACTCATCAGGTCCCGGCCTGATGGTTCGCGCTGGGCAATCAGGCATGAACTATACCGGAGCGATGGTGTTAAAGCTGCTATCGTAAATGCCGAGGGTTCATGGATAGATATGGAGAAGCGTAAACTCGCCATATTACCTGCGGAGTTAAGCGAGATGTTTATGAAAGCACCCCGCAGCAGCGATTATGTTGAAGAGGGCAATTCTGCCTGATGAGATTTACCTATAATAATCAATTGAAACGATTAGTAGCTCAGCAGCTTTAAGCTTTATGCCTTCCGCTTGTAGCCTTTAAATAATTTAACCATGACCAACCTGAAAGACACCTTTGAAAGTGCTGTTAAAGAGAGTAAAGAACTGCCCTCAAAGCCAGATAATGAAACATTATTACGCCTGTATAGTTTATATAAGCAAGCAACCGAAGGTGATCTAAATACAGGAAACCCTCCCGCTATGTTTGATTTTGTGGCTAAAGCAAAGTATGATGCATGGTTAAAATTGCAAGGTACTTCTGCAGATGATGCCATGGAGCAATATATCAATTTGGTAGCGCAGTTATCAAATAAAACCAATTAGCTTTAATCCGAAATATTGACAAATGTTTCCGCCGTTTAGACCTTTATAAAGCGCCGCAGAAATAGATATTTGTTATTATAAACCAACCGGTATTTACCGGGACTAAAATTATTTAACCATTTTATAATTCTATTCTGTCTCTTTTTTAGATGGGTTTTAATTGATGCCGGGTATCACTCCTTGTAAAACTTTAAACGCATTTATACACCCGTGAAAGAGCTGTTTTAATTATAAAAAACACCTAAGGCAATGTCAGCATCAAAAAAACATTTCGTCCGTTTTGCATTAATCCTGCTAACTATTGCAGCTGTAAGTATCAATGCAAAAGCGCAAAGCGATAAAATTGAAGGCTTATGGTATAATGATGTAAAAAGTGCCAAAATCCAGATCACTAAAGAAAACAACGGCAAGTTTTACGGCAAGGTGGTATGGCTTAAGGAGCCTTTAAAAAACGGGAAGCCTAAGGTTGATGAAATGAATACCGATGAAAAGCTGCGCTCAAGACCGAGGTTGGGCTTGCCTGTATTAGCCGATTTTGTAAAAGATGGTGAAAACAAATATTCGGGCGGAACAATCTACGATCCCAATAACGGTAAAACATATTCCTGCAAAATGACCTGCAAAGGCGAAACGCTTGATATCCGCGGATACATCGGCATTTCACTTTTCGGGCGTACAACTACCTGGTCGCGGGCAGAATAAATTAAACAATTAATAAAACAAGCAGATACTAATGGATGCTAAACGAATTATAAAAAAGGTTGCAGTATTAGGGTCGGGAGTAATGGGCAGTCGCATCGCCTGCCATTTTGCAAATGTCGGCGTACAAGTACTGTTGCTTGATATTGTACCTAAGGATGCCCCACCGGCAGATAAGAAAGTGCGGAATAAAATTGTGAACGATGCGCTTGACTTTACTTTAAAATCAAATCCTTCGCCCATCTACCTTAAATCATTCGCAAAGCGTATCACAACCGGAAATTTTGAAGATGATATGCCCAAAATTGCTGATTGCGATTGGGTGATAGAAGTAGTGGTTGAGCGGTTGGATATAAAACAGCAGGTGTTTGAAACGGTAGAAAAGTACCGCAAGCCCGGAACGCTGATCACTTCAAATACATCAGGCATCCCGATACATTTAATGGCTGAAGGCAGGAGCGATGATTTTAAAAAACATTTTTGCGGCAGCCATTTTTTTAACCCGCCGCGGTATTTAAAACTACTGGAAATCATTCCTACAAAAGATACCCTGGCAAGTGTTGTTGACTTTTTGATGGAGTACGGCGCAAAATACCTTGGAAAAACCACCGTATTAGCCAAAGATACGCCGGCATTTATCGGCAACCGCATCGGGGTTTTTAGCATCATGAGTGTTTTGCATTATGTGGAGCAAACCGGTATGACCGTTGAAGAAGTTGATAAGCTCACAGGGCCGGTAATAGGCCACCCTAAATCGGCCACGTTCCGTACCAATGATGTGGTGGGTTTGGATACCATGGTGCATGTTGCCAATGGCCTTTACAAAAACGCGCCCGGCGATGAGGCCAGGGAATTATTCAAGGTCCCGGAATTTGTAGATGGAATGGTGAAAAATAACTGGCTGGGCAGTAAAACAGGTCAGGGGTTCTACAAAAAGGAGAAAGGTGAAGGAGGAAACCAGTTTTACGCGCTTGATCTGAAAACGCTTGAGTACAAACCTTCCCAAAAAGTAAAATTTGCCTCGCTTGAAACTACAAAAGCGGTTGATAATCTCCGGGATAGACTTAAAATCCTGGTTTCAGCAAAAGACAAAGCCGGCGACTTTTACCGGGCCACCTTTTACCAGTTATTTGCTTATGCCAGTAACCGCATCCCCGAAATAGCCGACGAACTTTATAAAATAGATGCTGCTACCAATGCAGGCTTTGGCTGGGAACTGGGCCCTTTTGAAAAATGGGATGCGCTTGGCCTTGAGGATACAGTAAAAGCTATGGAAGCTGCAGGGCATAAACCTGCTCAATGGGTATATGATATGCTTACGGCCGGTGCAAAAAGCTTCTATAAGGTGGAGGATGGTAAACGCCTGTACTATGATATCCCATCAAAAAGCTACAAAATAATTCCGGGTACGGAGGGTCTTATCTTACTCAATAATATCCGCGAAACCAATACAGTTTGGAAAAACAGCGATACTACCATTACCGATATCGGCGATGGCATCCTGAACCTTGAATTTCATACCAAAATGAATACGATAGGCGGCGAGGTGATTGAAGGTATAAATAAAGCAATTACCCTTGCCGAAGCAAGCTACCGGGGATTGGTTATATCAAACGAGGGGGCAAATTTCAGCGCTGGGGCTAACGTAGGCATGATATTCATGATGGCTGTTGAGCAGGAGTTTGACGAGTTGAATATGGTGATCAAAGCCTTTCAGAATACGATGATGCGGATCCGTTATTCATCTGTACCGGTTGTAATAGCCCCTCATCAAATGGCCCTGGGTGGTGGCTGCGAAATGTGCCTGCATGCCGATAAGGTGGTAGCACATGCCGAACTGTATATGGGCCTTGTTGAGTTTGGCGTTGGCTTGATACCGGGCGGCGGAGGGACAAAGGAATTTGCCCTTCGTCTGTCAGACGAACTTCAGGAGGGCGATGTAGAACTCAATAATTTCCGTGATCGTTTTTTAACCATCGGCCAGGCTAAAGTATCTACTTCGGCTTATGAGGCTTTTGAGTTTGGCTACCTCAAAAAGGGAAGGGACGTTGTCGTGGTATCACGAGAAAGGTTACTTGCCGAAGCCAAACAACAATGCCTGCAGATGGCTAACGAAGGGTACGTGCAGCCTATTCCGCGTGGCGATATCAGGGTACTGGGCAAACAGGCCCTGGGCCTGGGCTACGTGGGTGCCAATTCTATGTATAGCGGCAATTACATCAGCGAGCATGATGTGAAGATCTCGCAGAAACTGGCCTATGTACTTTCAGGGGGCGATCTGTCCCAACCTTCAATGGTGAGCGAAGAATATTTGCTCGGATTGGAGCGTGAAGCATTTCTTTCGCTTTGCACTGAAAAGAAAACGCTCGAGCGGATCCAATCCATTTTAACTGGCGGAAAAGTATTAAGGAACTAAATTTCAATAAGTATAAAATCTCAATAAAATGAACGCATATATAGTGGCAGCCAGCCGCAGTGCTGTTGGAAAAGCTACCCGGGGCGGGTTCAGGTTTACCCGTCCGGATACGCTTGCAGCGGATGTTATCAGGCATCTGCTGGCGTCGGTGCCTAACGTGGATAAAGAACAGATAGACGATGTGATAGTAGGCAATGCTACACCGGAAGCTGAACAGGGATTGAATGTTGCCCGCCTGATTTCATTAATGGCACTTGATACCGATAAAGTACCCGGCATGACAGTAAACCGCTATTGTTCGTCAGGTTTGGAAACGATTGCCATCGCATCAGCAAAAATACACAGCGGTATTGCCGATTGTATTATTGCCGGTGGTGTAGAAAGCATGAGCCTGATCCCGATGGGGGGCTGGCGCATTGTTCCAAACGCCGATATTGCCCTTGCCCACCCTGATTATTACTGGGGTATGGGCCTTACTGCCGAAGCCGTTGCCAGGGAATATCACATCAGTCGCGAAGAGCAGGACCAGTTCGCGTATAATTCTCACCAAAAAGCTATCAGTGCCATTAAGGAAGGCAAATTTAAAGATGAAATAGCACCGGTAAACATTGTGGAAACCTATGTAGATGAGAGCGGCAAAAAAAAGAAACGAGAATTTAAGGTAGATACAGATGAAGGTCCGCGCAGCGATACCTCAATTGATGCACTGGCTAAGCTTAAACCCGTGTTTGATGCAAAAGGTGTGGTTACTGCAGGCAACTCGTCGCAAACCAGCGATGGGGCTGCCTTTGTGATGGTGGTTAGCGAACGCTTTCTGAAACAGAATAACCTTAAACCCATTGCCCGGCTAATTAATTATGCCGTTGCGGGTGTGCCGCCCCGGATCATGGGGATTGGTCCGCTGGTGGCAATCCCCAAAGTGTTAAAAATGGCCGGAATGAAGCAGCAGGATATTGAGCTGATAGAACTGAATGAAGCCTTTGCTTCACAATCGTTGGCAATAATAAAGGGATTGGGGCTTAACCCTGACATTGTAAATGTGAACGGCGGTGCGATATCACTTGGTCACCCGCTTGGCTGCACCGGGGCCAAACTTTCTGTTCAGCTTTTTAACGAATTGAAAAGACGGGAAAAAAAGTATGGTATGGTTACCATGTGCGTGGGCACCGGGCAGGGCGCTGCAGGTGTATTTGAACTGTTATAGGAAATTACCATTATCTAAATAATTGCTGCAAACATGGAAAAGGCGACAAGATTGTTTGATTGCATGATTGCCCAGGCCAAAGAGCCTAAGGCGGATCTTTTGAATGCAAAAGAGAATGGTTCGTGGAGATCTTACAGCACCGAAGAAGTGCATACGATGATCAACCAGCTATCCGCGGCTTTGCTGGATCTGGGAGTTTCGGGTGGTGATGGTACAACCGAAGGTCGCGATAAAATAGGGCTGATAAGCAACGGCCGGCCCGAATGGATAATAACCGACCTGGCAGTGCAGCAAACGGGTGCCATATTAGTGCCGCTTTACCCTAATACCGGTACTAAGGAAATTGAACAGATCCTGAACGAAGCTGAGGTTAAATATGTATTTGTAAGCAGTAAAGATTTATGCGATAAGGTTAAAGAGGTACATTTAAATATCCCCTCACTAAAAGCCATTTTTACTTTCGATAGCATTGAGAGTTGTAATCATTGGGTAACATTGCTTAAGCCCTTAAAAGATGGCGCTCTGCAAAAAATACAGCAAATAACCGATCACATCATTGAGGATGATGTGGCAACTATCATTTATACGTCGGGCACTACCGGCCGGCCTAAAGGGGTAATGCTTACGCATAAAAATATCATGACCAATGCAATGGCATCCGGCGATATCCTTACCCGAATCCCGCTGAATGAAAAACGTGTTTTGAGCTTTTTACCGCTAAACCACATTTTTGAAAAGATGTGTACATACGTGTATCTCTACTACGGTTTTTCTATTTACTATGCAGAAAGCATGGATACCATAGGCGCAAATATGAAAGAGGTAAAACCTTCCCTTTTTACCGCTGTGCCCCGCTTGCTCGAAAAGGTGTTTGAGAAAATTATGGTGCAGGGCCAGAAGCTGACCGGTATTAAAAGGAAGATCTTTTTCTGGTCGGTAAGAGTGGCCGAAGCGTATGAAATTAATAATTCCAGCCTGTGGTATAAGATCAAGCTGGCCATAGCCGATAAATTGGTTTACAGTAAATGGCGCGATGCTATTGGCGGAAATATAAACGCCATAGTGGTTGGTAGTTCGGCTTGCCCAATTAAGCTGGAGAAAATTTTCACCGCAGCTAATATTGTTATCATGGAAGGTTACGGGCTTACCGAAACCTCGCCGGTAATTGCTGTTAACTGCTATCAGAAAAGTGACAGAAAATTTGGCACCGTAGGCCGTTTGCTGAGTGGTGTGCAGGTGAAGATAGCGCCTGATGGCGAGATCCTTTGTAAAGGCCCCAATGTTATGCTCGGGTATTATAAAAATCCTGACCTTACTGCAGATGTACTGGAAGGCGGATGGTTCCACACCGGCGATATAGGTGAGCTGGATAAAGATTCATTCCTGAAAATAACTGACCGTAAAAAAGAGATCTTTAAAACCTCGGGCGGTAAATACGTAGCTCCGCTACCCATCGAAAATAAAATGAAGGAGAATTATTTTATTGAGCAGATGATGGTTGTTGGATCAGAAAGGAAATTTGTTGCAGCATTGATCGTACCATCTTATACGCACTTAAACCCCTGGTGTAAGGAAAATGGCATCACTTTTTCATCCAAAAATGAATTGGTTAAAGATGCAAGGGTGATCAAACTGTATCAATCAATTATCGATAACTATAATCCCGAATTTAACCACGTAGAACAGGTGAAGAAGATATCCTTGCTTCCCAACGAATGGTCGATAGACAGCGGCGAACTTACACCAACCGGGAAAATGAAACGGAAGGTGATCACCGAAAAATACAAAGCCGAAATAGATAAAATGTATCCCTGCGAAGTGAGCGAGGATCCCACTCTTGTAAACTGATTAACCGGATGAATACATTTCAAACAACAATACAGGGCAGGTTGGTTACAATTGCGCTAAACCGGGGCCGGTCAAATGCCATTAATCATGAAATGGTTAAAGAGCTTGATGCCTGTATAAAAACACTGGAGAGTGATGATAACGTGGGCGGTGTTATTTTAACCGGGAAGGAAGGCTTTTTTTCGTCAGGGATTGATCTGATTGAGGCCTATGATTACAACGAAGAACAAAGCCGTCAATTCTGGATAGACTTTTTAGCCCTACAAAATAGGTTGGCAGCTTTCAGGAAGCCAATAGTGGCCGCCGTAAGCGGGCACAGTCCTGCCGGGGGCTGTGTATTAGCTATTTGCTGCGATTACCGGATAATGGCAGAGGGTGCATTTATCATAGGGTTAAATGAGGTACCGGTTGGCATTATCGTTCCTGATAGTGTTTTTAATTTATATGCCTTTTGGCTTGGTCAGCGTAAGGCTTATCAATATTTGATGGAGGGTAAGCTGCTCCAGGTAAATGAAGCTTTGGAAGCCGGGCTTATCGACGCAGTTGTTTCACCGGACAAGCTAATGAACGCGGCAACAGAGAAGGTAACGGCTTATATGAAACTGAACCCCGTTACCTGGACTGAAAGCAAATTGAATTTACGAAAAGACTTGACAGGTAAATTAAGGGCCGACCAAACCGAGACATTGAATAAAATGCTGAAGCAATGGTGGGCGCCTGAAACCCGGCAAGGCCTGCAGATGATGATCCAGAATTTAAAATCAAAAAATACAGCTGTTAAATAATTGACGATGACCGATCCGACAACTTTAAATGATTCAGCAAACCATAATCCTGCAAAAAGCGGAATGTTAAGGGATGACGCCCTGAAAGGTAAAACCATTATTGTAACCGGGGGAGGAACAGGTTTGGGCAAGGCAATGGGGACTTACTTTTTGCATTTAGGAGCTAACCTGGTAATCACAAGCCGTAAATTAGAAGTACTGCAGCAAACAGCTTCTGAAATGAAGGCAGAAACCGGTGGTAAGGTACTGCCAATAGCCTGCGATGTGCGGAAATATGATGAAGTTGAAAAGATGCTGCAACAAGCCGTTGAAGAGTTTGGACAAGTTGACGCACTGTTGAATAATGCAGCAGGTAATTTCATTTCGCCTACTGAGCGTTTATCAGCAAATGCATTTTCAACCATCATTGATATCGTTTTAAAAGGTTCGGCCAATTGTTCGCTGGCCTTGGGTAAATATTGGATCAGGGAGAAAATGCCCGGTACTATATTGAATATTATTACCACTTATGCCTTTACAGGTTCGGCTTATGTTGTGCCGTCGGCCTGTGCTAAGGGCGGTGTACTGGCCATGACAAGGTCTTTAGCAGTTGAATGGGGCAGGCATGGTATCCGAGCCAACGCCATTGCGCCGGGGCCGTTTCCTACCAAAGGGGCATGGGAAAGGCTGTTGCCCGGAGATATGGCCCAGAAGTTCGATTTTAAAAACAGGGTTCCGCTTAAACGGGTAGGGGAACACCAGGAGTTGGCAAACCTGGCCGCCTTTTTAATATCTGATTTTTCAGGATATATCAACGGAGAAGTAATTACTATCGATGGCGGGGAGTGGCTACAAGGGGCCGGTCAATTCAGCGGGTTTGAAGCTATACCGGACGAAATGTGGGATAACATTGAGAAAGCTACGCGGTCGGCGTAGGGGTGAATTTAATGTTCGTCTTAATTATCGTGACGGAGTTTACTCCACAATTATCGCAGAAGTATTAAAAATAAAAAGCCCCGATACAGGCATGTATCAGGGCTTTTGTACACCATACGATACAAATTTCGGGCCATTTTTTAGAAGACATTGAGCTTTTAGGGCGTTTAAACGCATGAAATGAGATAGACGAAGGGAAGTTTATCGAATCATTTCGTTTCTGATTTACTAATTATTTACGACCATTTTGATAAACCAATAATCGTAAACCATTAAACACAACCACCAGCGTTGAACCCTCGTGCCCGATTACCGCCGGCCCAATGCCCGATATGCCCAAAATAGTTAATGGTATTAAAACAGCCACCATACCCAAACTGATCACAAGGTTTTGTTTAATCACTCGGCGGGATTGGCGGCTTAGCCCAATAGCAAACGGCAGGTTATCCAGTCGATCAGCCATCAAAGCAATATCTGCTGTTTCTAAAGCCACATCGGAACCTGCCGCCCCCATTGCTATGCCAACAGTACTTTTCGCCATCGCAGGAGCATCATTCACACCATCACCGATCATGGCAACCTGCTTTTCCCTTTTGATGAGATCTTCAATTGCTTTTACTTTATCTTCAGGCAGCAAACCGCCCATAGCATCAGTGATTCCTATTCGCTTAGCAACAGCTTCAGCTACCTGCTGATTATCACCAGTTAGCATAATCATTCGCTTAATACCCAATTCTTTTAATTCAGCTAACGTCTTTTTCGCTTCTTTACGAGGCACATCCATTAAGGCTATCATTCCGATAATTTCACCGTCCTGTTCAATCAACATGGTTGTGTTTCCCTCATTCTCAAGCTTTTCAACCTGTTTGTTTATTTCATCTGATAGTTTTTTAAAAAGGCTGCGATTGCCGATGACAATCTTTTTATTGCCTACAGTAGCTTTTACGCCATGCCCGGTAACAGCTTGCAGGTTTTTAGCAGACGGAATATCTTTTTGCTTTAAACGTTCCAAACCGCCTTTAACGATGGCAGCAGCTAATGGGTGATCGCTTAGCTTTTCGACAGCAATGGCAATTTCTAAAACTTCATCTTCCGACAATTTCCCTAAAGCGACTACACCTGTTAATTGTGGCTTACCTTCTGTAAGCGTACCTGTTTTATCAAAAGCAATAGCTGTTAAGCCCCCCAATTGCTCTAATGGGCCGCCACCTTTGATGAGTACTCCACTACGTGCTGCGCGGGCTATGGCGCTCAACACGGCACTTGGCGTAGAGATCGCTAACGCACACGGACTGGCAGCAACTAATACTGCCATCGCCCTATAAAAGCTTTTACTGAACGGTTCATCAATAACGAGATAGGCGAATAACAGGATCACGACCAGGATAAGTACAGCCGGAACATAATACTTTTGAAGTTTATCCGTAAATAATTGGGTAGGTGATTTTTGCGCCTCCGTATCATTCACCAGTTTAACTAACCTGGATAGCGTGGAATCAGCTGCCAATCTTGTTACTTTAACTTCGAGTACCTGGCTGCCGTTAATTGTTCCGGCAAACACCTTGTTCTCAGCTTTCAGAGATTTATCATCATAATCTTTTTCAGGGTCGCTAACTGGGGATTTATCTACCGGTACGCTTTCACCCGTAATCGGCGCTTGGTTTACACTGCTTTCGCCTTTAATAACCGCCCCATCAGCAGATATCTTACTGTTAGGTTTAATGATGATAATATCGCCTAAAACCAATTCTTCGATAGGAACCTCGGATTCCTTGCCATCCCGGCGCACAATAGCCGTTTTTGGAGCGAGGTCGGCTAATGCGGCGATTGATTTGGTCGCTTTGCCCATTGCGTAATGTTCCAGCGAATGGCCGAAACTAAACAGGAATAACAACAATGCGCCCTCTGCCCATTGGCCCAGAAATGCTGCACCAACAGCAGCGATCAGCATTAAAAAGTCTATTTCAAACTGACCTTTGCTGATAGCCTCGAAAGCTTCTTTGGTGGTAAAGAATCCGCCAAAGAAATATCCAATGGCATATAAGATCGTACTGGTTAACGGTGGTAAAGAATGGATATATGATAGTCCGAATCCTAAAGCCAGGAACACACCTGAAAGGATCGCAAATATTAATTCGGTATTCTTGCCAAAGATGCCACCATGTTCGTGCCCCGCTTCGTTCTCGTCGTGTTGATGATCGTGCTTTTCTTCTTTTTCTTTTGCCGGTGATATATCAATCCTCGGTTGCTTTGCATCGATGGGTTTTTCTTTATGCTGTTCCTTTTTCATAGGTTCTGATTCATTATTATTTTATCAAAATTAAGCGGGCACCGCCTGCAATCGTAGTGCATTATTTCTTACATGCTGCACATAGCCCTTTTACTAAAAGGTTGATCTCCTGCCTGTCATAGCCGTCCGGTAGCATAATTTCCGGTATATGGGTTCTTGGCAGGCAATGTGTTTCTTTACAATTAATGCAATAAAAATGTATGTGCAGGTCATGGTGGCCATTGGCTGTGCAATCCGGCTGGCAGAGGGCGAATTTGGTGACTCCTGTGCCATCTTCGACCCGGTGCACTAATCCGTGTTCTTCAAAAGTTTTAACGGTTCGGTATAAAGTCACCCGATCTGTTTTTTTTAGGCTAACCTCCATGTCAGTCAGGCTTACTGCGCTGGTTTGCTTCAGCAAATAGTCCAGCACAACCAACCGCATTGCGGTTGGCTTGATCTGTTTTTCCTGTAATTGCTTTTCTAATTCCTTCATGGCTTATTCTTCTTCGCCGCTGCCTGCCGCTTTTGATTGTAAATAAAATGCCCCTTTAGTGGCGATCTGCACTCCGGCAGGTAAAGCACTTAAAGGGGTAATCTGGATATAGCCGAGTTCGGCTACACCCGTTGTAACTTCAGTTTTTGTAAAAATGGTCTTGCCATCTTTGGCATGGGTTGCGGTAATAAAAATGTATTGCTTTCCTTCCGAGCGAACTACCGCATCGACAGGCACCGCATCGGTTAGCTTGCTGCCGGTACTGATAAGCGCGGTAACATACATGCCGGGAATCAGGTTCTGATGCGCTTTGTTGTTAATGACCGCGTGAACAATTACACCTTTACTTTCATTTTCAAATGATTTATTGATTCCATTGATGGTGCCATTGATGACCTGGTTATTTTGGTTTGTCAATTGGAAGCTTACTTTCTGACCAACTTTGACCGCCATCAGGTCTTTTTCAAAAACGGTCAGATCGCAATGAATCTTGGAATTGTCTACCACTTCCATAATAGAGGTACCCGGTTGAACAAATGCGCCTGTATTTGCAGTAATCGTACCAACTGTACCGCTAATAGGCGATAAAACAGGGAATTGGGAAACGATATTGCCGCTGGTGATTCTGCCTGGGGAGACCCCCAATTGCCTTAATTGGCTTTCGTAGGCCGTAAGCCGGGAACGCTCCGCGTTGTAGGTCGCTTCTGAAGATTGAAAGGACTTACCGGTACCTGCACCTGCGGCTTTCAATTGACTCTGGCGGTCATATTCTGCCTGTACATAGGTGAAGTTGTTCTTAGCTGCCAAATAATCCTGCTGTATTTTGATTAAGTCCTGGTTTTTGATCGTTGCCAATACCTGACCCTTTTGCACTTGCTGACCTTCCAGTACGTTAATATTGCCAATGATTCCGCCCGACAGGATACTGACATCGGCTTTGTTTTGCGGTGGTACGGCCAATTGTCCATTAGCCTTGACGACGGCATCCAGGTTCTTTTGCTCAATCGGGCCTATGGTAATACCTACAGATTTCATCTGCGCATCAGATAGTTCCAATCCGTTTTCTTTATCCTTAGTCTCTGCTTTAGGGCTTTCCTTCTCTTTGTTTTCTGAACCTCCCGAACAGGAAGTCAATAGCGCCCCTGCGATCAGCAGAATGGCTCCGTATATTTTATATGCTTGATAATTCATGTTATTCTCCTCTTAAATATTGTAATTGAATAGCAGACTGGTTCAATCGGCTAACCGCTTCGACATAAGCTAATTTGGTTTGCACGGCGGCAGATATGTTTTGAATATATTCGATATAACCGATCTCACCCAGGTTAAAAGAAACTTGCGTAATGCGTAGTTGCTCATCGGCTTGTTTTAGACCTCCGCTGGTGTAATAATCGACTGCCTGCCTGAATTTTTGGTATTGCTGTATTTCCTGCTCGTATTGTAGCCGCACCTGGCTCTGCGCATTTTGATAATTTGCCTGGGCGATCTGGCCGGATATTTTCTCGGCCTTTACGCGGGAACGGTTGGCCCCATTGAAAATTGGCAACGCTACTCCGAACTGAATACCGGCGATGCGGGTACCGGGGAAATAACTACGGTCAATACCAGCCGGGTTAAATCCGGAGATCAGCAATTGTTGATTGTAGCCAAGCTTTAGGTCAGGCATTCCTTTCGATTTTTCGACCGCAATACGGGCATTGGCCACTTCAATGTTTTGTAGCTCCGCATTCACCTGCGCATTACCACTGGTATTGATGGTGTCGTTGGGTGTGGTTAAAAGCAGCGGTAATTTACTTTCTGCTATCAAAATAGGTTCATTCGTATTCAGCAGTTGCTTTAAAGCCAACTCATTGCTTTTCAGATCAGCTTGTATGCCTATTTTCAAGGCCTGCACCTCCTGGTATTTATTTTTGGCGCTGAACAATTCCAAGTTAGAAGTTTCACCGGTCTTTAACCTGACCACGGCACGTTTCACGAAACCGTTATAAATGCTGTCCTGGTAGTTTAATATGCGCAGCATTTCCCGGTTAAGGAGATAGGCATAGTAAGCATTACGGACATTACGGGTGACTTCCATGCGGGCAATATCACCAGTCCGCTCTGCAAGTATCGTTTGCTGATTTAATAACTTTCGCTGGTTTTTATATAAACCCGGCCAGGCAATATTTTGGGTGATACCGATGGCATTATCTATATTGCCCCCGCTGGTTGGGTCTTGCGTTATGGTGAGGTCGGTTTTTGGAATATCAGTACCTGATTTTTGCAGGACGCGGCTTTGTTCTACGGAAAGTCTGGCAGAGCGTATTTGCAAGTTATTGCGCAGCGCTTTCGCAATGGCGCTATCCAACGTCAAAGGTGGGTTGCCTTGCGCTTGTGAGCGACTCGGTTGTAAAAGCAACGCACCACCAATGATAAACAGTGCTACTAAGACTTTTGGCGCTTTAATGCGAATCGTTTCCTTGCGGTTGAATAAAAGATAAAGGCAAGGCAATACGAACAGCGTTAAAAATGTTGCAGTAATTAATCCCCCGATCACAACGGTAGCTAATGGCTTTTGAACTTCCGCACCGGCGCTGGATGATAAAGCCATCGGCAAAAAACCCAAAGAAGCTACCGAGGCAGTCATCAACACAGGCCGTAACCGTGTTTTTGTCCCCTCTAAGACCCTATCATAGATATTATCCCAGCCTTCTTCTTTTAACTGGTTGAAATAGCCGATCAGTACAATACCATTGAGTACCGCTACGCCAAACAAGGCAATAAAACCAACCCCGGCCGATATACTAAAAGGCATACCACGTAACAGCAAAGCAGCCACGCCACCCATTGAAGCTAATGGCACCGCCGTAAAAATCAGCAAGCTTTCTTTTATTGAACGAAAGGTTACATAAAGCAGGATCAATATAAACAGCAAGGCTGCGGGAACAGCTATAGATAACCTTGCTTTAGCTGCCTGCAAATTCTGGAATTGACCGCCATAGGTTAAGTAATAACCGGATGGTAGTTTCAAACTATTATTTAGCTTGACCTGAATTTCCTTAACAGTTGATTCTACATCACGATCCTTTACATTAAAGCCTACATAGATACGGCGCTTCCCATCTTCTCGCGAAACCTGTGCCGGTGCATCTTTGAAAGAAATGTCAGCGACCTGGCTCAAAGGCACTTTGTTACCGGATGGCAAAGGGATAAGCAGGTTTTCTACACCGGAGATATTTTCTCGTAGGTCACGGTTTAAGCGAACAACCATGTCGAAACGTTTTTCTCCCTCGAATACCACACCTGCTACGCTTCCTGCGAAAGCGGTTTTGAGGATCATATTTACATCACTTATATTTAAACCGTACTGCGCCATCTTATCACGGTTATAGGCGACCTGTATCTGTGGTAAACCGCTTACTTTTTCTACATAAGGTTCCCGTACGCCTTTAATATAGTCGATCAATTTGGCTATATTATTGGCTTGGGTCGCTAATACGTCGAGGTCGTCGCCATATATCTTTATGGCTACATCCTGGCGGATACCGGTCATCAACTCATTAAAACGCATTTGCATGGGCTGTGAAATCTCCACGTTAATGCCTGGAATAACGGATAATGCCGCTTCCATTTTCTCTGTCATTTCTTCGCAGGTTTTTGCCGTCTTCCATTCCGCTTTAGGCTTCATGGCTAACATCATATCACCCTTTTCCATCGGCATAGGGTCAGTCGGTATTTCTGAACTGCCGATACGGGTAACTGCTTGCTTTACTTCAGGAAATTGGTCTTTGAGGATTTTTTCGGCTTTGCCAAAAGTTTTAACTACTTCGGTTAAGGAAGTGCCTTGCATCATAGATATTTCAACAGTTAGGTCACCTTCTTCGAGTGTAGGAATAAATTCACCACCCATTCTGCTGAATGCCCAGATAGCTATGCCAAACAGGATAAATACGATAGTTACCGTTATTACTTTGGCTCTAAGGATTATGATTAATGCTCTTTGATAGATCCTTTGCAGAAAACCAATGATACGATCGGAAATATTGGGCTTGTGCGAAGTTTTCTTACTTAAAAACAGAGCGCTTGCCATTGGCACATAGGTAAGCGAGAGAATAAATGCCCCTAATATGGCAAAGGCGACAGTTTGTGCCATTGGTCTGAACATCTTGCCCTCAATTCCTACCAGGGATAATAATGGCAGGTAAACGATCAGGATAATGATCTGCCCAAATGCCGCTGATTTCATCAACTTACTGGCGCTGTCCCGAACCTCACCATCCATTTGTTCGGTCGACAGTTTGTCCACACCTTTTTGTTTGTAGCTGCCCGTAGTAATGTGATGGACAACACTTTCAACAATGATTACTGCGCCATCTACTATAAGGCCAAAATCAATTGCACCTAAGCTCATCAGGTTGCCGGAAACTCCAAACAAACGCATCATGGAAAAGGCAAACAGCATCGCCAGAGGAATAACGGAAGCTACTACTAACCCTGCACGAAGGTTGCCTAAAAGCAACACCAAAACAAATATTACGATTAGGGCACCTTCCAATAAATTGCGTTCAACGGTGCCTATAGCCCGGCCTACCAGTTCCGTACGGTCAATAAATGGTTCGATCACGACACCTTCAGGCAGAGACTTTTGTATCTGCACCATGCGCGCCTTAACATTGCCGATCACCTGGCTAAAGTTTTCGCCTTTCAGCATCAGGGTAACACCGGCAACTACTTCGCCCTCGCCGTTACGGGTTACTGCGCCATAGCGGGTAGCGCTGCCAAATTGTACTGTAGCGATATCACGAATCAATATTGGCGAACCTTTGCTATTTTTTACAACGATCTTGCGGATATCGTCGAGGTTTTGAACCTGGCCTAAGCCACGAATAAAATAAGCGTTGCTTTGCTGTTCGATATAGGAGCCGCCGGTGTTTTCATTGTTCTTCTCCAGTGCCTGGTATATTTCAGGAATGGTTAAGCCTAACGAATTGAGTTTATCATTATCTAATGCAATTTCGTATTGCTTGACGTACCCCCCCCAACCGCTTACCTCGGCCACGCCAACTGTTCCTGCCAGTTGTGTACGGACCAGCCAATCCTGCAATGTTCGCAGGTCAGTAGCGGTATATTTATTTTCATACCCTTTTTTGGGATGGATAACATATTGGTATATTTCTCCTAATCCAGTGGTGATGGGTGCCAAAACCGGCTCACCAAAACCTTTGGGGATGCTACTTTCAGCTTCTTTTAATTGGGCGTTAACTTGCTGTCGTGCCCAATAAATGTCCACGTTATCTTTAAATACAATGGTGATAACGGATATGCCCGAACGGGATATCGAGCGTTTCTCAATGATCCCGGCGATATTGGCCATTGATAATTCTATGGGAGCAGTAATAAACTGCTCAACTTCTTGCGCTCCGAGGCTTGGCGCTTGTGTAATGATCTGTACCTGGTTATTGGTAATATCGGGTTGCGCGTCAACCGGAAGATTGACTGCGGAGTAAACGCCCACCAGTATTAAAACCAGTGTCATAATCCCGATAGTTACCTTGTTCCTGATAGAGAACGAGATAATTTTATCAAACATAAATTGTAAAAATTAATACGAATAAGGGATAGCCTTGCAAAAGTTGATTGCAGGCGAAAACAGCTAAGAACTTCGTATTAACCTATTTGGGGGGGCTGCCAGATATTGATTGGCTGGTCTTGAATAGCAAGTGTACTATAATTGGGATATTCTCTGGTGATTGACTTCGTAAAAACTTTGATAGTGATTTTTGCTGTTAATGTTCTTGCTGTAGAGCAACAAGAGCAAGTACAAAAAGGCGGGCAGGTTTCTTGACCTCTTTCATCGTTCGCAGAATGACTTTTTTGAACCGTCACATGCATTACGCTGGCAATCATATCCTCTCTATCCTGACAAGGCAGGATGGCAAGGATTGTCATGTAGACACTGAAAATGATTGCTAAATACTTCATTCCCTGCAAAGGTAAAGAATTAATCTACTGATGTACATAGATTTATTTTTTTGCAATGGCATTGCATTTGAGCGATTATGTGAAGTTGTCGGAAACTATTAGAATTTTTAGGATTTACACAAGTTTAGCACAAATCTGATGAATTAATTTAGGATATTATTTATTAGGCAACAAAAAAGCGATTAGTGTCTTTCACCTAATCGCCTCATTTTCAAGTACTCAGAGCGGGAATCGAACTTCACTTGTAAGTCCTTAAATTGCAATGTGTTATAAACTCTTAAAAGATCATTCAACGATTTGTACAAAACTGGATTTGGCCATTAATCGTTATACTTCAAATATACAAAACTTCTGTTTGCAAAAAAACGAAAGTGAATTTATTGAAAATTTAATGATGGATATACAATATTAGTTTTTAATATTTAGGTAAAAGAATAACGACTGATAGGCTCTAATTGAACAAAAGCGAGATTGCTTTTGTGTACTCCGGCGTTAGCTTCGCCCGCAACTCTTCAATTGTCAATGTAAGCCCTCTTCGTCGATGTACCATACGATGGCAATTAGAACATAAAACTATTAGGTCGACCTTGGGATCGATCTTTCTCGATCGTCCTCCGCCTGAAGCCAGTGGTTCGATATGGTGTACCTCAATGAAATCCCTTCCCCATTCTCCATAGGCCTTCTCAAAATTGAATCCACAAACGCTGCAGCTACAACCATGAGCTTTGTATGCATCTTCTCTCAAAGATGGCTTGCGCTCGTATCTAAATGATGTTACTACAATACGGCCACCCTCGGTCTTTGAAAATACTTCATCATTCCTCTCCGACTCTTGTATAGCTTGAAGATCAATAAAAACCTTGTTAGCAACTTTTTTACCTACGAAAACCTTGACATACTCCCACACATGTGTTCGCTCAAGGTTTCCGAACTTTTCCATGATCGCTTGAGAAACCTTCGTTAGCGGACTTGGTCTTCCTTGCTTGTCCTTCCAGCCAGCTCGCTCGGAACCTTGAATATGACTATCAAAACCATCGCGCGCATTGTTCAAAGTATTCTGGAATTCCATAATTGTCCTTCCAGCGTTCAAGTTTTCATAGAACAATCTATATGCTTCATTCCATTTGGCCACCTCGAGTTCTTCAGGTGGATTAGTCTTGCCATTTGTATTATGCCCGAATTTCGATAGAAAAAAAGCGACTAAACACAGTTCAGGAGATCGATCGATCATATCAGTTAGCGATAAGTAAGTTTATAAAAAAATCTCTATACACTATGATTGATTTCATCATTTTTCGTGTGCTGTAAATAGATTGTAAAAAGTGGCTATAGAAGTAGCCGAAACAGTAGAAGTATAACTAAAAATCTTAACAAGCTCGTGCTCATACCCTTGAAGATAATCTCTAAAAAATGTCTCTGAACAAACCCAATCACCCACGAATAAAAAAAGGAGATCGGACAAGGATTTAAGAGGCTCTGTGTTTTTGAGATGATCATAGAAATATTTGAGCGCAAGTTCATCCTTTTCATGTGCTCCAACAACCACATCTAACTTGTTCTTCTCTTTTGATGGGACGATATGGACAAATATATCAGCAAATGGGTCCAGAACATTGAACCGGAAATGATTTGCACGTTTCAGATGAGTTATTTCGTCTGGTTCATAACTGAACAATTCGCTGCCAGCCACTCCGAAATAAGGAAATTCAAGGACGTTAAAAATAAAACAGCCCTTTGGATAGGCAATTTCATCGAGTAACTGTTGTTCGTACGATGCGACGCTCAGCAAATTATATTCAAACTGCGCGCTATGTCTTTTAGCCAACTGTACGCCAGTCTTGGTCGAACCCTTATGTTCCTGATAGAACATACAATACGCCTCACGTTTATTCGTTTTCTTTAGCTTTTCATTAAGCAACGAACGATACGATAATAACAACTGATTATGATAGTTCTTCGTGTCCATTGTGGCGCTATCAACGGGGCTGAAGATCGTATGGTCATGTCCGTTGCAAAGTCCGTGAAATGTGGAAACATCTCTTACACCTGTCTGCCTGAACATAAGACCTCCGGTTATCCACAGGTTCACTATCAATGTTCTTAAATGGCCATCTTCTGAAAACGATCCGATAAGAGCCTGTGACACACAATGATTCTTTACGGTACGTTCTCTGCACCCTGGAATTGAACATATCCTGACCTTACGACCCGCTGATAAATTGAGCTGTTCAAGTCTACCTATGAGCTTACGGTCCATATTCAAGTTTATAAATTAAGTATCCACGAATACACATCGATCCCTTATGGTATTAGGTCTTTGAAGAAACCGAAAACCTCATCGACCAGTACCGTTCTATCCAAGCCCAGGTTCATTTCTTCGCAGGCTGTTTCCGAGACCAAAGCACAAGAGAAGCAGGCCGCTAAGTTTAGGTCGAACAGACCCTGGCCCTCCGATTCCCAACATAAAGGATCCGAAGAGCAATCGATCGATCTGGATAGCCCCTTCTTGACCAAAGCTGTTAGGTTAATCGGTTGCCCTTGCCAGACCAAGCCCCCCATACTGCCTTCTGACCCGTCAGCCGTGTAGATCAACACTCCATTCATATTTAGTCGTTCGGAAATGTATAGTCGTTCTTTTAGACTGGCCGTCGGATAGCCGCACGAGAACTCCAGTTCCCTCATCATCATATGGGAAAAACTATGTACCAAGAAATGTTTCCAGCCGTTATCCCTGATCTTTTGTTTGAACGTCGTACCCTGACTGCCCGGCGTTACATCCTGCGCAAAGCGATGGAAGCGTGCGATCAATGTTTCCTGATACCTTTCCGCCCATGCATTGATCGCCTCATCATTGAACTGGAAGAATAGACCCTCGCCCAAAGAAGCATTGGCCGGCAATACCAGCAGCTCATTATCCTCAACAGAATAAATATCCTGCCCATCGGTCGATTCGACGATCTCATTATTACGCCGTATCCTTTCTTTTGGCTTGACCCGAGTGAAGTCCAATTGTACTTGGGTAACCCGAAGCTCTTCTATCTGCTGTACCTTGCTAAAGAATGCACTAAGCTCAGTCGGTAGATCGATGTCCTTGAACTTTAGATCCTGCAGTTCGACCTCTTCGAGTCCATTCTTGGTAAAGCATTGATATTCCTGCCAGCGATATTGTTCATGCAGGTCTAGCCCCTCGTCATTATCGGCGTCAACTCCTAAGAAAGCATCACGAACCTTCGCGAGCAATGCCTGACGGTCCGGTACTACGATCGCATTCGCATCAAGGAAACCTTCGTTAAGATAAAGATTACAGAACTGCTCTTTAGCTAACGATGGGAACAAGCTATGCATTCGTTCCAAGGTTTGAAGCGCCAAACGCTCCTCCGGCGACGAGGGATCGATCAACCGTTCCGGAATATAGATACTCGAAAAACCATTCGCATAATAGATATTATTACCTGTTACCAGGGCCACCTGCATCTCTTCACTACGTTGACCAGCCCCAGCTACTGTACACCTTTCAAAAGGGATCGCATGCGAGTCGCCCTCGATCTGTATCTCCCAAGGCTTGTGACCCGGACATATTGGTTTTAAGTTATTGATTCCTTCCAGGTTAACCTTAGGTTGACCTGTTCCGCCGCTACCCATTTGACAGTTCAAACATTCTATGAAGATACTGCCATAACCCTCCGAGCGTGTCTTGCTTTCCGTCCAGCGCAGTTTCGGGTTCGGACAGCATGGCTCACAGGACTGGTCATTGAAGAGGTCAGCTCCCTTATCGGTCTGCTGGTTACGAAGGTGTATTAATATCTCCGTGCGCCAACGCAGGAACTTCTGCCAAGGTATGTCAGAGATGTGGCCATTAGGACAGATCAGGGCCAGGTTGATCTGGGTCAACGGTTCATAGATCGTTTGCTCGTAAGGAACTTTATCTGCATTAAGGAAACGCTTCCGCAGTTCCACCCCGTTCACCTTGACCGCGTGGTCGGCATCCCGAGGCGGAACGAAATGGTCCAGCGGATGGCGCCTACTGGCCCATAGGGCCCGCCATTGCTGATAGTTCTTCAGGTCACCGTTGTTGTTGCGGAACCATTTCGGGAAATGCGTACCAAGGACCATGAAATCCTCAGCAACGGCAGTTTCACCGTTGTTCCGCAAGAGCTGGTTAACCGGATGACGGCTCCATTTCGGCGAGTTGAACTGGTCATCCAGCGAGATATCAGGGATACCGATCAGGCAGATCAGTTCGCTCAATCCTTTTTCCTCCCGCAGGAACGCCACGAAGCGCGCATCGTCCACGAAATGAACACCCCGTCTGGCCAATGCCCTTCTGGACCGTTCGTAACGCTTCCGATCATCCGGTTCTTCCGCATGTATCTCGGCAACTACGGCCTGCGCTCTTTGCATGAACCGCCATTTGTTGACGTCCGAGACCAGGATATAAAGGCCCATACGCGTAGTGATGATTGATCCCACACCTGCTGTCGAGGACAACAATTTATATTTACCGATCCCTTGGTTGTATTGGTAGTTCCTATAGATGTCCATCCTTACTTAAGCTTGATCTTTAATGCCGCAGCAGGCTCAATGACCCTTAAGGACATCGGCACCTGCCATTTCTTACTGTGTACGTGCTCCTGGTATTCATCGATGTCCACATAGAGCTGGTCCTGTGGCGGGTTAGCGGTCGCTACGCGCCGGCTGAACACCAGATCATGGCTACTCACGGCCGCCTCTTGCGCAGCCGTCTGCCAATCAGCGATCGCTGCATCGATCCACCCGCGGATATCTTCGACGTTCTGCCCGGTGATGATGTTCCTCAATAGCGGGTCGCCCAACAGCGCCGAGCGTTGCGCACGATCACAGAAATGATCATATAGGTCCTCCTTTAGTTGCGCAAGCTCAGCCGTGGTGTAATTAAGGATGTTCCCTGCCGAACGTCGGCGCGCAAAATCATCCTGCCTATGTCTAATCATTGTCGCCAGGTAAAGGCTCAAATAACGCTCGACCGATTTTTTAGTGAACGGGGTGATCGATATCGGTTCCACATAGCTGTACATCTTCTCATGGAACTCGATGAACTTCTCATAATGGGAGACATCTCGCGCCCTGAACGGATGGTGTATCGTCACCACCAGACCCGCCTCATCTCTGGCAACACGGCTACTGGCCTGTATGTACTCAGCGATGTTCCTTGGCATCGAGTTCACGATCATCGTATTGAAACGGGACACGTCTATACCCACCGAGATCATGTTGGTGGCCACAACGAGATCAGGCGGCGCAAAGCCAGCCTGTAACTTTGGCCCATCCTCACGAACGACCATATGTGCGAACCGGGTTGGAGCTGACCAGCGTTCCCCGACCTTGCGCAACTCATTAGCGACCTCTTCACCCGACAAGCGGCCGGTTAGCTCAGCACTACGTATGGCATAGGTGTACAGCCCGTGCATCAAACGTCCCGGACGTACGGCCCGATTGAACACACGCCGCACCTCTTTGATCAAATAGGTCTGGACCTGCGATTCGGTCTTACCGACCTCTTTCAGGCTATTAAAATAGGAGATGATCGTATGGTAATAGTCCATTGCCGGCGCTACCGTTTCATATGCGAACGCGTCCAATGGACCGTTATTTCCAAGGCGTTCCAGTTCAAAGAGCGCCCGATGGGTCATAAAGATCGCCGCGATCCTCATCTGCATCCATATCTGGGTTCGGCCAGTTGGCAGTATCCCCAGATAACGGCGTTTGGAAAGGTACTCATCGGCCGAAGCACCACCACCGTAGTGCTCCCGCTTATAGAACGCAAAGAAGGAATCATCGCACTCAGGACCCGGTTGCGGGAATATAGAGACCTTGCGATCGAACAAGGCCATGATCTGCAAAGGGGTATTGCGCGTCGTCGCGGTCGAAGAAATCACCTTGGGGCGCGTACCATCACTTCGCGTGCAGAGCTGGTCTACCGCAGATTCGAACAGTGCGACCGCAGATCCTAAAGGCCCCAACAAAAGATGGAGCTCATCCTGTATGATCAGGTCAGGCGGTAGATAACCGTCCGCTGGTTTGCCTCGTTCCCAATCCCCGGTCCCAAAGATCCGCCTAGAGTCCTTATTCCGGTCAGTGGTCAGATCGGTCACCTTATGGGCCAACTGTGCGAACTTATCGACCGTTCCGAACACTAACGCAGGTGGATGCTGGTAGATGACCTCATCACAAAGCGCTACCGGAAGGCCGCCTTGGACCGTTTGCGCAAATGGATCGGGGAAAGAGAAGCAACAGCGTTCAGCTGCGCAGAACAAATGTATCCGATTATGATCGTAAGGTGCCGAAGCCGGGCCTTCTATTTGAGCGGACGGTGTCAGATCGGAACCGCACCATGGACACGATTGGAACGGCACGCGCGAAGCTTTCTTAGCGGCCAATTTATTGAACTCTTCCTGAAGGTCTGGCAGGCTGTTAGGCAAGGAACCATCGCCCACCCAAAGGCCGATATAGATCGGTTCCTGGCCGACCCTTACAGGGTCCCAACGACGCATCAATTCCAAGGCCATGATGACCAAGGTCGCCCGTTGGAACTGCTGCAATGTCAGGAGCCTTAAGGTGTAACGCATGATCGCCGCTGTCCCGCCGCCACTCGCACCGTACTTGCGGCGCCGGTACAGGATTGTCAATGAAATGATGCCCAGATACGCTTCCGTCTTACCGCCACCTGTCGGGAACCACACAAGGTCCACCTGTTCGTTCCTGATCGTCCAGGGCTGCCCGTCGGAAGGTTCGAAGACCCCATCCAGGTTCAACAAGATGAATGCCAGCTGGAACGCACGCCAAGCCGCGGTCCGACCGTTGATCGAAACATCGGCCGCTTCATAGAACGACCGATCGAAGCCTTCGAAATCGTCCGCCGAAAACACATCCTGCACCTGCTTGGCCTTTACATTGACACTGTGCCAGAGCTGCATGAACATACTACTGTTCATCAAACGAAGGTCCATCAGGTTATCTGCATTGGCCGCGCCCTCTAGCAATCCCGTGATATTGGCCAACATCCGCTGTTGATCGGCCTCACAACGGTCCAGTTGGACCGCAGCTATCCGCCCCTCGGGGCCGTCAACCGCCGCATAACGCTGCCTCTTCCTTATGATCCAGGTACCATAACTGGCCACGAACTCCTTCAGTCCAGAGAGCACCTCTTCGTCCGTTGTGTCAGAAAGATGGGACAACCACTTAAACTGCAGCGCGGTCGTATCGGTCAAGATATCCGCGGGAGCACCATCACCAGGGGTCTCCTTGTCTTTGGGGACCGTATCGATGTCCGGCGTATCACATGAAGGGATATACTCCGTTTCAATGCTTCGACCGTTCCGGGTCTCCCAGCGCACCGAACAGCCGTGACCTATACCATAGTCCTCATATTGCCGATAGATGGAGCGCGTAATATTGTCCTCATCATGGAGGTTCGCCTCCTCGCTCAGCTCAAAGGTATTGTAGGGTACTAACCGTTCATCGGTGATACTGATCTTCACACCAAAGAAAGTGCGTTCGTTGACCACTTCATTGAACGTGGAATAGTAACGCCCCCCGTTCGGCTGGAAATGTGTGCTCGTATTCAGGAGCTGCACTTTGAGGAACACCTTATCATCCGCGCGTCGCGAATCCTGGCTCAACTGTAGGTTGAGCGACAAGGAGGCCTGTGCATCTGGGGAAATATCATTCCTGAAGATATCCTTAAGGGAGGACTGGTAGTTCCGGCTAAGTTCATTACATGTGTAGATCATCTTACGTCCCACCACTTGTGGCACCGTGACAGGGAAAGGCACCAGCACATCGACCACTTGCGAACGCCAGATGCCATAGCCGCCATCGAACAGTTCCATAAGGTCATAGAGGTGATTGACACCGCATTCGATCTGCTCGATCTGTTGAGAGGCAGTGTAGATACGCGCGATCTGGTCCTGATCGGTCAGTTCGAACTTTAGCGCATAATAACAGCTTTGTTTGATCGCGCTCAAGGTTTGCCCCGGCGGCAGATTGTGACCGGCGGCACGCAGTTCGCCCGCGATCCGCTGCGCCTCAGTGTCACCGGCGTTACGCAGTTGACGACGTATATCCTTGGTCGGCAGACCACGTAGCGGATGATAGGTGATGATGACATTAGCTCCCTTGACGACCAGCCGGAAACGTTGCGCGAGCCCTAACTGTTCCAAGAAGCGGCCCAAGAACCCCGAGTCCAGTTCACAAAGAACACCATAATGACCGGCTTCCTCCTTTTTCGGATCGACCTTGATGTAATATCTCGCCTGCACCCGTATCCGTAGGTCATCGCTGCCTAACAGCCTGTCATCGAAACAGCAGGTCATTCCCATCATGTTCGGGAACATCTGATCGATCCTCGATCGATCATCGTCATCTTGCGGATCGACCGGCTGCCCCGCGACATCCTCATCATCTTCGGCATCCTGATCGTCCGATTGCGCCTGGGCTTGTTGGACCACAGAGGAATCATCGATCGGGAAAAGTATGCCAGTGCTATATATCGCACCGGGCACGATGTTCAGTAGCTCGCGCTCATTGCCGAGCCCCTGGAGCGCGGTCAACGGGCTAGCATCAGCTGGCACGTCGTCCACACATAGATAGCGGTACCCACTGGCACCTGGCCCTAAGGCCTGTTCGGTCAGGAACCGCTCCAGACCCTTTCTTTTTTCTTTGATCATCATTGGTTCAGGTTGATCTTTATAACGGGACTAAGCGCCAGTTGTGGCCGCAATAGCTCCACTAAGGTACTTAGTTCATCAACAGCTTTGTCAATTGCGATACCGTTCGATTCAAGATCATGGGAACGCAGATATCTTTGTTTCTCCTTGTTGAGCAGCGCTTGTACGTCCGCGCCATCATCGAAACACCCATCATTGATCAAATCACGCAGCAACACGTTCATCTGCCGGCTGGTCCGGATCTTTCGCAGCTTCTCCTGGTTATAGAGGTTCACCGCGATCCGCTGATAGCTGGCCGGAAGCTCCAAGTATGCACAAATGGTACGGAAGATCACCCGTCCACGGGGAAGCGAGCTGGCACTCTCTGGCGCCGCCCAGTTCTTCAGGAAATGCCCCTTGTCAACGATCTGTTTGCCAGCATCCTGCAATAAGGACGTCAACTCCCGGTAGACCACTCCCAAACCATTGGCCCCGACCCGGGCAGCCAATAGCTCCTTCCAAAGCCGCATGGCCGGCATATCCTCGGGCATATTGAACTTCTGCAGAATGACGCGAAGGTCCTCCGCCTGTTGGGCTGCATTGACCAACCGGCCGTAGATGTTGAAATCCACATATAGGTCTGTCAGACACTGCGCCAGGATCGGGTTTCGATCAAGGGCCGTTGCATCGATATCACCAATGCGTTTTACGCAGTGTCGGTCATCCTCCGCACCTTTGATCACGAACAGCTCCGAATAAGGGAACGTGCGTGTCCGATCACCGAGCTTGATACTGATGCTCTGTTGTGGCTGTTGCTCATACCAATCATCGAACTCGTAATAGCGGATAGCCTCCGCCGGCCGGGAAGCCCTGATCTGCTGATGGAGCAGCCCCCAATCGAAATGTTCCGACCGGATCGGATGCTCCAGGATGTTGGTCAGGTGCCGGTCAAGTTCATAACGGGCCTGCCGATGCCGTCGCCCGAAAAGTACGTTCAGGAACAACCCCACGAACTGTCTATCTCCATCGTCCTTCAGCTCCAGGACATTATAAGCGTAGGTATCCGGGATGGGCCCCAGGTCATAATAGTCCAAGAGCAGCGATCTACCCTCGATAATGCCATCGAACTGCCAACGGTCCAAGAACTTCTGTCTCCCGCTCAAACGGAGCGCATCTCGTAGCTGGCGGTTGAACGCTACATGGGTATTCGCCAATGGTGAGATCACCACCTGGTCACAGTCTTCGGCATAAAGGCGAAGCTGCTCAGGCCAGATCGAACCAATGCTCCAATCCAAGAACAATCCTAGCGCGGTAGACAAGATCTCCCGCTGTTCCTTCGATAAAGTGGTCATGGTCAGGTAGGCGTCCTCGCTCAGGAACTGTGAACGCGCCCCACCGAAGATATCGTTCAGTAAGATCGCTTTGAGCTTTGCATCGATCACCAGAGCATATAGGTCCAGGAACTTGGCACTCTTCAATTCCTCCACCCCTTCGAACTGGTCGATCAGCCCGATCACATCGTTCCAGACCTCCAGTTCATCCGGTCCGATCAGCTCTATAGGCACCGCTGCCGAGGTCCTACGACCCATCAGTGCAGCGATCTCGGTCGCCAGCACTGTATAAGCGCCGTACTTCGGATAGGGAACTGGAACATGGTATCGCTGTCTGGTCCGCTCCTGCAAGACCTTCAATCGAGAAAATGACAACGATCCTTCATTGACCGACAGTACGACCAGCGACCGGAACTGACAACCAGACTTGTTATTGACAAACTTAAAGTAGGTCGTATTGAACTTACCGAACTCGGTCCGGCCCTCTGCATCGAACAGATAGACATCTGTGATAGCCTTCAATGGAGATCCGCCAAGATGCTTTATGGCGGCAAGCCCTTCGAAACTACCTTTGTTCAAAAGCACATAGGACGTATCGTTCGCACTGAACTGTTCGACGGTCATCACATAGGGCAGATCGCCAGGATGTTCCTTGAACTTGTCCAGATCGCGTTTCAGTACATTTAGTAAGCTACGGGGCTGCATCGTTGCCTCTGGAAGGTCCCGCATCACTTGCTTCAGAAAGCTTTGTCGACGTTTCAGGAGGTACCTGGCCGCTTTAAGCTTCCTGAATTGAGCGCTCTTCCCGGACAGACTGCTGTTGGCACGCAGTTCCTTACCGATGGACTGCTGCAGGGCGATAACACGAGCGGCCAAGCCATCGGTCACCGCCTGGCCCTTATCTGCCGCTAACCCCTTGAAATGACAACGGATGATCAAAAGTTCCCCGATCAGCTGCAAGGAAGCATCGTCCATTCCTTCCAAATGTAGATGTTCAAAGTTGACCGCGTCGCCAATGCTAACGCACATGAGCTCTAACACCCGATCGATATAGATCAACAGCGCCCGCTGTTCCTGTTTGAGTGGATGGCGCAATGCCTCGAAGCGCGTTTCGAAACCATCAGCCGGCTCAGCAATGAACGCCGACAATCGATCTTGGATATGCTGGTCTATCCTCATGGTCAGCCAACGATCAATAGTTCAACGTTCAATATGGCCCGCGTCAAGCCGACATATAGTTCATAACGGTTCCGAGAGCTCGGTGGCGTCATCACCAGGATGACGTTCTGCTGCTCCAGTCCCTTATATTTGAGGATGGACGTATAACGTAAACGATTGCCCTTATCCTGTACGTTCTGTTCAGTAAGTTCTTCGACGTCCTTGATCGTCAGCCAAAAGCGCATACCCGGTCCGTCCTTATATTGTTCGTTCAATAAGGTTGATTCCATCAGGACGACACATTGGCGGCCGTTCAATGATGAGGCATTGTCGCGCATCGGGTTCAGCACTTGTCGAACGATATGGTCACGTACCGCAGCCAGCTGATCGAAGCAATGGACCTTGACACCGTACAGCTCCGCCATGAACGTTCGATCAAGCACGATGGCCGGTTCGTCCAATACCCGCGAAGCTAATCGCTGGATGTCAGGCCGCTGAGCGCTACGCCTGACCTGATGGAGCTTGAAATGCGCGAAATAATTGGATAAGAGGTCTGCGATCTCTAATAGGTCCTTCCCTTTGGTCGCATAGCTCTGATCGATATCATAGAGGATGAGGACATTACCGTTCTCCAGCCCATTGTTCCCGTAACCGCAAAGCTTATTTAGCAGCAGATCGATACCCCGATCGAAGATGTCCTGTCCTTCATCGACCACGATGTAATCATAGGACGGCAAGGCCCCGCGCGCTTCCGCTGACGCTAGCGCCTGGGACATCAGGGTATAGAAGTCCGCGGCGGTCGTGTTCAGCCAAGTGTCCAACGGCATCTCGGGTGCGATCTCTCTTAAGAATCGAATCAGCGTGTTCACCTGAGGCCCCTGGGCCCCTTTACGATCCTTCAGCAGATGAGCCGTTCGATGCATGAGCAGGTTGTTCCAGCAAAGGAACAGTCCCCGGTCGGCATGATGCTGATCGATGAACGCTTTGGCCAGCGTGGTCTTACCACTTCCTGGTGGACCCTCGATCATCACGCGTCGGTTCTTCTGAAGACCGTCCAGCACCTCCAGGTTCTCCACCTGGAGCCATTCCAGCGTGGTCGCATCGTAGAAACGGTTGGGATCGGCGATCAATGGACTGAGCACGCGCCTGATGGCCAAGAGCTCCTTTTCGTTCAAGAATGGATAATGACGATTGAAACGCGCGTGCAACATACGATCATGTTCAAACACTTGCAGGATGAACTTGGTCAATGAACCCTGGAACAAATTGGCCCGTCCCCGGGTCCATAATAGGGCGTTGTCATATATACGGGTCTCGAACGTGCTGTCCTCGTGCGGGAAGACCACCGCATAACAGAAGAGACATCTGCTCACATTGTTCAGCACTTTGTCCTTTAGGGTGAACTTATAACCTTCCGCCTGCTGGAACGGATCCTGCGGCAAAGGGTCGTTGGGCTGATGCCCATAATGAAAGGTATTGTCCTGCAAACAGATCGGCCCACCTTTTACTTCCAGAACGAGCACCCCATACTTGCAAACGATCAGGAAGTCCACCTGTGCGCTGATCTTCCGATAAGGGTTCACCAGCTCAGAATGGGCCGGCAGTTTGAGGTCATGCCAGACCCACCATTCGTCTTCTGATGCCGATAGTTCTCGGCTGAGCTGACGGTAAACGTCTATCTCCCCTTGCAAAGGACGCCCGTCTGAGTGACAGATGTACTTCTCAAGGAGTGCAAGCGGCTTATCAGGGAAGAACTTAACGGCCATATCATCTTTTATTAGCGATGGACGCGATCTTATTGACCGCATATAGCGCCAGTATCTGCCGCTTGGGTATCAACAGTTTCCTAAATATCACTTGATCGCCCTGGCCAACTAACTCTTGGTCCGGGTCGAAGCGCTCAGCAAGGCGAGCTACCTCTTCGATAAGTTCGGTCGGCTCCAAATAACCATCGAACGACCGCTGAGCCTCATACATGCTTTGAAGTGCACTTGCCGTAGCTATTCGTTCCGAAAATCCGTTATTAATGATCTGAAGGAACTCTTCACCATTAGGTAACTTTTTGATCATCGGTTCCATACTGTCAAAGAAACCATCTGGATATTCTACAGAAGGAAAGCCGTCTCCGTTGCCATATTGCACGGAGCTTAACCATTGTCCGTTTGAGGCGCCTGAAGTAGTGATATCATAGTTCGATAGAGTGATCGTAAGGTTCCCATTCTTAAAGGGATGACGTCGAAACCGCGATCCCTTATTGCGCGTCGGTTGCTCGTCGAAGATCTTTTCAATGTATGTGTTCAAATTGAGCACCCCTGTTAATATCCCTAGTGGTCTTATCTCAGGTTGTTCATTTATGGGACGCTGCAGGCCGTTTAGTAAGGTTGCTGCCAACGCTCTTCCTAATGCAGGACAAACAGCATTACCGACCAGTCGCCATTTAGCTCCTTCTGAGCCCAGGAACTGATAGCTGATCGGGAATCCCATAATGGAAGCCGCTTCCCTTACAGTAGGCGTTCGGTATTCTCCATCTCCTACGCGATCACGTTCAGAGCGATAGATAAGTGCTTCGCGTGAAGTACCGATCTTCGTAGCCGTGATCGTACGGCTCGGTCTAGAGCCATCCTCTGGGAAGGACATCGTTCCCATAAAGGGATGATTGACCTTCAGGTGCCGTGAGTTCAACCATTCGGTACGGTAAAGGCCTGTGTCATAGAAATGATCCGTCAGTTGAGATTGGGGTATTCGAACATGGGAGTAGTTCGGATCTCGGACAGCGACTTCACTACGTTCCATATCTGGCCTTGGTAGGACCGATCTGATGTCATCCAATGTTCTGTGTAAGGGAAGGAGCTCATCTTCTTTAATACTTCGGTGCGTCTTGTTAGGTACCACGAAGTGTCCAATATGAACGATCTCTCCGCACACTGCCCTTTTGCGAGATTGGGGTGAACCCATATCTGCAGAATTGATGATCACCATATTACCAGCGATTTGAACAGCTATCGCCGCAGGGTCTATGTCATGGGTTGATGCCCAATCTGACAGCCCCAATTTTTCAAAGGTATAGAACTCAGGCAAGTGGTGTGCGGAACGGGAAACGTTCTCCATGAACCATGCTTTCAAACAAGAATTGGGTTGATGCTTCTTCACAGCCACCACGCGGAGGAAGGTTTCGATGAGCGTCAATCCCAATGATTTGTCAGCTTTCCCAGAACGATTCGAACTGGAGAAGCTCACGCACGGTGGGCTACCTAAGATCACATCACTATCGGGAAGCGCGTTTATCTTAGCTATATCATCCTTTAGCTCTAAGACATCCATTACCCTACTATTAGTACCATGATTATGGTTGAAGGAATCGATCGCTGGACGCCAATTATCGATACCAAGTAGCACTTTGAACCCCTGTTGAGCAAAGCCTTCTGAAAAGCCACCTGCTCCACAAAAGAGGTCGATCAGAGTAAGCGGTTGAATAATAGGTGTATTGGTTAGGGTCATTTTAGTAAAAGGTCCTTGATCGTACGGACCACATCTTTCATATTAATCTTCAGTTGGCATTCCCAGATCGTGAGCACTTGCCAACCCATTTCCACTAATTGTTCTGTCTTCTCTCGATCTCTTTGTTGGTTCCGTTCGAACTTCTGAGACCAAAATGAAACATTGCTCTTAGGAAGCTTGGGACCACACAGCGGACAACGATGCCAAAAACACCCGTGTACGAAGATGGCGATCTTCTTTTTTCTAAAAGCGATATCAGGCCTACCTGGCACAGATCTAAGGTTTAATCGATAGCCACGTAAGCCCTCTGCGTAAAGGGCTTGGCGCAATAGAAGTTCTGGCATTGTGTCCTTAGCCTTGTTGCCACGCATGACCTTCGATGTAAATGCGTTGGTTGGAAGAGGGGCACGACCATCTCGTAGATAAGGTTTGTCCTCTATCGAGGCCATCACCTTATTCATGAGATTCGTTGATCGTCGCTGTTTCATCATGCCATTTTGCTGTTTGCCCCTCCCCGCTGGACCACCATGTTTGAGAATCACTACGACGGCCTGTTGTCCAGGCTTATTAAGTAATCTCCTTGGTATAAAGATAAGATCTTCTTTTGTCATGATAGTTCTTGGTTCAGGCAGTACTAATCGCCTAATATATGTATTATTTCTCACCATACGCAAGATCTTAAACAGTATTGTTTAACACATATATCTAAACTATATTTATACCTGCCATAAGAAAATAGGCCACCTAACTTTATAACTATGGGACAAAAAGATTGGTCTGACAAAGAAGTTGAGCAAATCGTCGTAGCCCCCGTTCTACATATTGGCAGACCCTTAAACATTTAATATCGCTATGGAAGAACCTTTCGAGCATACCTATCTGAACACATACTATTATAGTAACATCATTGATAATATATTAACGGGTGATATAGAGCTAATTGGATTCATCTCCGATTTCTTCAATGAGAACTATACTTATATCACACCATTCGAAAAGTTCAGCGTGCTGCATCAGTTCATCAGTTATAACATATTTCGTTTCCTACAAGAAGATATCGATAACTACGATCAAAAGGCATTTCGGGACTATGAGCTGGGTGGGAAACTACCTAAATTATATGTAGAGCAATTAGTAGAGGAATACGATCTGGGTTATGAGTTCGAACGACCGGAATCAGATGAAATCATCAGCTACAGTGATATAGAGGAATATCATAGTGATCTGGTGCTGACTGGGCATTTAGAAGAAATTTGTGAACGGATCGCACATGAAGTATTCTACCTGCTCTTCAATAATCGGAACCTGCTCGTTCGGTTCAACCATATTGTCGCTCAACATGTTTCAGAGATAACTATTGCTGTCCTGGAAGAAGACGAAGACTTGGAAGATCTTGCCGTATACTTACGCAAGGACGGTATATTACACCGCGTAGACATCCCAATGTGGTGCAAGAATGCAGTCTTCTTTCGAGAAAAAGGACGCTGTTGTCTATGCGGAAATGACCTTACAAAGATACTCAGGCCGGATGTCACTGCCCACTATGATCATATGGTTCCCTTAGCGCAAGGTGGCATCAACGATGTTTCCAATATTCAATTATTATGTTCAAGCTGTAACTTAAGTAAAGGAAAGAAAGATATCATCACATCAAATCAGTATTATAAATGGTATTGATGTGAGAAATGAAGGTTCAATAGGTCATTTCTTTCGAATCACCAAATGTATTAAAGAAGGGTCGCTCAATAACCGTTCTATCTTCGAATCCACGATATCGCGAACATCCTGCTTCACCTTTAGATAGTTCCTTTCCACGATACCGTTACTGATCGCCCTTACTTCAGGCAGCGGTCGATAGCCATCGATCTCCCTGTTAAGCGATTCATGGTCATTTACGATCTCACAATGAAATGCTTTCAGCTCGATCTTACAATCGGGATTATCGGCCACCAGACCTACAAACTCTCCAGAACTTAACGTCGATATGCGTGAGGCCGGAACCGCCGCCTCTAACTGTTTAGAATGGCTGATCGATGTATCACTACGGTTGATCGAAAGACTCTCGCGATCCTGCATGATACGATCGATCTTTTCCGATACGAACTTAGCAGTATCGCCTGACACCTGACCCACCGCCATATTACCCACAATGTTCATAATCACATCTGCCTGCTCCCTACCATAATCTTTATGAAGCTCGCTCGCATCCTGGATATCCAAACAGGTAGAGATCAAATTGGATCTCCCGGTACTAATCGTCGGGATGATGTCTGTCGTCAGGTTAGGAAATATGGCAACGACAAGTGTGTTGGGAACCGTTTATGAAACCTTATTGTGCAGCCCTGGAATGAATGAATCGGTGAAGATCGATGGCAAGATCAGCCGCAAGACATTTCTATTATTAAATAGCGTTATCGAAAATGCGCTAAGTAAAGATGGAAACGTCACCAGCGAACTATTGAAGCTGGTGCCAGCTGATGAGCAGCAAACTTTAAGAACTTTCGGAGAAGACTGCCTGAATAAAACCGGGCTGAAAGAACTGAGCGATAAAATGAAAAGCTTATCAGAAAAACAAGTTAGACAAAGCGGCCCGTCGATAAGGCCGCTTTTGCTTTTATTAAAATTAAAAGGTTAATTAGCATACCGTTAACCTTTATGATGTCACAGCCTCATCTTCACGAAATAATCGCTAGTATTCTGAAAGAAAGCGAACAACCGCTTACTACTACCGAGATCGCAGCAATTATTGCCAAACGTCGCCTGTGGCACCGGGAGTCGGATGGACAACTGCCCACTCCAGGACAAATCAGTGCACGGGTGAGTAACTACGATCATCTCTTTGAAAAAAAAGATGGACGTGTTGTTCTAAAGATTGAACCTAATGATGTAGACCGCATGTTTCGCTTAACCTGGAATACAACTGGCTGGCAGTTCCCTGTTAAACATAAATGGCGAAAGTCCAATCAGGGAAAATCTTCCATTGCTTTTGAAAATCAGTATGGTTTCGGCGGCGAGGAATGGCTGTTCAACCCCCGTTATCTGTTGGACGGTTATCAGTATGGATTCATCAGAGGAGCAAGCGATTTGGCAACCGAAGTAACCATTATTCCTAAAGTATGGCTATTCACCTTCAATCAGGACACGAGGGAACGCTTCATCGTCGGGCAAATCAATAACCTGGAAGTCATCAAAACTAACGCCGGCACTATGCGCATTGCTGAAAAACTTTACAAGCGTTATCAGGACGACATAACCTCGGAACTACGCGATGTTGATGCAGATGAAAATGGCTTAGCTTATGGGTTGACACCAAATGTCAGATTCCTTTTAACCGGGGAGGAGCTTTTTGAAGATATGCTGCCAGCTCCAGGACTTGATGGACAACAGTATAACCGTTTCTTACCTTACATCGTAGATGATGAACTACAGGTGCTCATCGATGGCATACAACCAGAAAAAGGCTTCACCTTCATTCACGGTGTGGCCCGTAATTCCAAACAATATGAGCGGGTGACCAGTCCTTCTATCAAAGTCATCAAAAGGATCCACAGCGATATTTCACTGGCCTTAGAGCAATATTTAAAACCAGAGTTTTCACGTGACAATAAAAATGTTTCTATTGAAAAAACGCGTTTTGGCGATAATATTGCTGACGCAGTACTCCTGCACCGGGCAAAAGAGATAACTATTCTTGAAATAAAAACTTCGGGACTGGCCAGAAAGAATATCCGGGAGGCCCTCGGCCAACTGGTTGACTATGGCTGCTGGTTCAGTAATCTTAAAATTAAAAAAATGATCATCGTCGCGCCATCACTTTTATCGGCACGGGAAACAGCTTACATTCAACGAATAAAAAGCATATTGAATATTCCAATTGGTTACTGGCAGTATTTGCCGAATGCAGCCAAAGGACAGCCGCAGTTCAAAGAAATCATTTAATATTATCACCTAATTATCTACAAATGCTGACACAACAAATAGCTGAGCGGGCCTTATATGAATCTTTGGCCGATCTGCAGCAAAAAAAAGGAAATCTGATTCTGCAGGACGTGGAAACCGAAACCATCAATGTAGGATGTTTGCTGCTGCTTGAACATTACAGGCAGCAAATATCCTCTCATCATAATATTAATCAACTGCAAAACTACGTAGATGCCAATATGCGCTTTTATGACAGTGCGCTGTGGTTCACAAATTATGCGGCACGTCTCTTCCCGCAGGACTACACGCAAAATCATGTTACAATAGCGGCATTCATGATCGTTCAAAACATCTCATGGGCCGGGATGTGGGATTTTTTAAGAGAATATTTTTTCAAAACACATGGCCGGGCGATAGATGATGTAGAATCTGATATCTGTGTTTTTGACTCGGTGAGACATGAAAGGTATGAGAATAATATAATGATCAACAATTCTGTAGCCGACCGCAAGGTAATCGTCAATTTCACCGACGAAAAAAAAAGAGCGATGATTAGTATCGAACCAACATTGTCCGCGAAAGGTGCCAGGTTATCGCGCCGCAATGGCAATCAGTTAGAGTACATCGGAGAAGATTCGGATTATGCTTTTCAGATCACGCTTAACCGGTTCGATCAGATAGAAAGATTTATATTAAAGATGCCTAACAGACAGTTGGAAATTATTTATTATGTCTGAAAACGCTATCAGTTCTGATGCTCATGCAGAGTACATCAAAACGTTTGAGCGGCTTCTCGGTAATGTTGCAGAGATTAAATCGCTGCTGCTTAATTATGAAGAAAAGGACAAGCATGTTAACGTCAGTGAACTTATCGGCATTTACGACGATATATTCAGAGATCAGGCACTTGGCCAGCATATCGATTATGAGATAAAGTTCGTCCCAAAGTCGACCTACGCTTATATCCCGGCAGAATTAAATGATGAGAATGCCTATTATCACCTCACGCTAAAGATTGCTTCTCCGGAATTTTCATGGCTGAATGAACTTTACGCAGGCAGAATTGAAGAGCTGCTGCAATATTTCAGGTTTCTATTTTCGACGATAGATTCAGTCTTTGTATTGCGCAACAAGAGCAAGCTGGCGCAGTTCCAGACTCTGACCGATGAAATCGCAGCTGATATTGCAGCGTTTGTCGAAAAAGTACTGGAGAATGATCGCAATCTCACTGATTTCCTGAAACAACAGGACATTGAAATTGAACTGTTACGAACGCAGCCGAAAGAGACGATCATTTATAAATCCGATGCAGAAGCTTTTAGTGTCATCATTAAGAAGAACGGCATTTATAAATTATATCATTTTACAGACAGCAGCAATATCGATTCCATCATAAAGCACGGCTATCTTTACTCCTGGAAATATTGTGAAGACAACGGAATCATGATTCCCGCACCTGGCGGTAATTTGCTATCCAGAGATCTTGATAGCCGAAAAAAACTTGAAAACTATGTCAGAGCATCATTTTGTAGTAAACATCCTATGTTAAACCGGGTAATTGGAGACGGGGTCGTAAAAGAACCAGTTTTTTTAGAAATTGATCCGGAAATAATTTATTGGAGCGGTACAAAATTCAGCAACATGAACGCCACACGAAAGGATGCAGTCATAGGTGATTCTATAGCAGATTTTGCAAGAATTAATTACGCACTAACTCAACGGAAACCTCAATTTGGCAATCGCACTCATTATGACGCATTTCAGGCAGAAGTACTCGTATTCGAAAAAATCCCGGTTGCTTATATTAAAAATCTGTAAATGATCTTTATCGAAAATAAACGTAAAAAGTCTGAAGGCCTGATCCGGAAATACCCGGAAGCAATTATTCTTGATTTTACATCTTCAGGCGGAGAAGAGTATAAGCAATTCAGCCCTTTTTATCCTCATGGTGATATTCCTGTTCCGTTTACTAACGGTTTTTTCGCAAAAAGTGTTGAAGGAGTATGGCAGGGTTTGAAGGTTTTTGAAGATCAGGATATTGATATCGCAAAGTTTGGTATAGATGACATGAAAAATATAAAACGCTCAGTCAGAAAAAACGGTCAGGTGCGCGGTCACCGGAAGGGCGTTTATGGATCAGAGCTGCTTAATTACCACGACGCCAGAAAAAAAATCTACCTGAAAACCTATGCCTGGGTATTAGATCATAAATTACAGTCCCTGCTGGTGAAATTGCTGCAACTGGCATTGGAAAGAGATTTGGTTTTTCTCGATTATGAAACAAACACCGACATCGAGAATTTAAAAAAACCATTGTCCCATGCCGGTTTGGTAAAAAAATATCTCGAAAAGAAAGCACCCGCTATTGCCTTAAAAAAGACGCAGCCTAACCTGCTATTCTGATTATTGCACCATGTTACCATCACCGAATGTTTTGATGACTAGGTTCGTGGCTTATTATGCCTGCACAAACCAGTCTTACCGTTACGCACAAACGCCCCGCTCTTCGCCGGTTTACGGTATACCGGCCCAATTACATACCAGTATTTCAGACAAATCACACTATCGGCCCTTCACTGGCCCAACTGTTCAATTATCATAACGAGCAAAGCGAAACCCTGCTAGCTTACAGCACCAGAGACCATTACTATCTCCAGTTCACCCAAAAGAAAACCGCCAAAACCCAGCACATGCCCATAAGCAATCAAGCGGTTGACCTCATGGGAGAAAACAACACACCCAGTACCCGCGTATTTCAGGGATTATATTACTGCCAGAGACGAGACTTCCTTATAGAATGGCCCAGCAATGCCGGTATCGCCAAACACCTTACCTTCACCTGTCTCCGTCATACCTATGCCACCCTTTAACTCAATAACGGCACCGACATTTACACCGTCTCCAAAATGCTAGGACACCGCCACGTGAAAACAACACAACGTTACACACGATTGCTTGAAGATAAAAAAAGAGAAACCATCCAACGTATCGTACTTGAACTATAGATTGGTTTAATATTGATAACAGGACTTCGGATTTATTTATACCTTATTTAAGCCTTTTGCTATGTCCTGTATAAATTTCGTCAATGGTCTTTTATGAATGTCTTCCGAATCTGCATAAGTCCCCAGCAGCACCCGATCGGAGAGGTTGCTCATGTTGAATAATTTGGGAAACTCCGTTAATAATGTCTGCTTGTAAGAATCATTGTAAATCCGGCTTCGTAGAATAACTTCTTCCACCACATCTTTTTGTGTATCATAAATGCCTTTAATGTCAAAGGTATCCGTTAAAGAACCGAGAACATACGTAGCATTGGGTTTATCAGGATCAGTGAAAATGATCTCAATATCGTTAATATCCAAACTCAATTCATATTTGGCCTGGCTGCCTGCTTTTAACGCAAAACTATAGACCGAAGTATTGGGCGTGGTCCCTTCATTGTATAACTTAAATTTTACCGGATTAGCCCTCTTAATGTTATTACAAGTCGCGCAAACAGGGTAAAGATTATAATAGGAAACACTGAAGCAGGGATATTCGCTTTTAGCCAGGTGATGATCAACTTGGAATTTTGCTGAAACAACAGCTGTGGCAGTTTTTTTTCTTTTATCATAGGATTCTGCGTCAACTGCTACGGTCAATTGAGCGTTACAATATACACAAGCCTTTAACCCTAAAGCTCTATAAAACCTGGCGTATAACTTTGACCTGTTATCGCTATAACCCATTTCTTTTAAAAGCCGCTCCCGGAATTTTTTATGTCGCTTGCTGCTTATAATGATTGGAGAGACAATTTTATCAAAGACCGGCATTAATTTCTCCAGTTCTGAAAACTTATTGATGATTATTTTATTCGCTGGCTTAATAATCTCTTGAATATATTTTTCGTGCCATTTTAACTTTACAACCGTTTTATCATTCAAAAGAGTGTTTAAGCGGCCAATCATATCCGCTTCCTGCGTATCGATCTCAGTTTTGAAACTCTTGGTAATAAGCTGTTCTAACTCCGCGCTGAAAATTGTGATCATAATTCTTATTTCTTTTTTAGTCGGGTCAACCTCTCAATCTCGCGATCAATCTCGTCGAGTCCGAAAGCTTCAAAATATAAATCCAACATGCTCTTCCTGATGATCGGCTCGCCGATCAGGTTTATAAATTCTTTAATATTATCCTTGTTCCAAAACGGATCACTATAGGTCTGTTTTAAAAGTTGATTCTTTGCGAATTTTTCAAGGAAATTAATTACCGAACGGATCTTTTCCTTTGCCCACTCACCCATAAAACCTTGCTGCATATAAAATTCATGAGCCAGAAGGTCGTGAATGTTGGCACCAAATGTTTGCGAATGGGTTTTTGCTTTACCGTTAGCGTCCTGGGGTGAGCGGAGATAAAGCACGTTATTGCCAGGGATATCGGATAATATAAATGGCGAGTGGGTTGAAAATAAAATATTGATACCTTTAATTTGATCGATGTGCTCCGGGTTAATCTTACCGATATATTCAATAAGGTCTTTTATGAATGTGCGTTGCAGGTCGGGATGAAAATAAAGCTCTATCTCATCAAAAATGATATTAACAGACTCATAAACGTTCTGCCTATCTTTTTCATTCTTATCCGCGCCGCTTTTGAAGACAGAGTTTAAATTAAGCAAATGATAAACAACAGAGCTTATGCTATGGATCTTTTGCTTTTCCCCAGAGCTGAGATCGTTAAAGCTGTGGATTTCATCAAACATGATCTCGATGTCAAAGATAGAAGGCGGGATAAGTTCGATAGTCTGCAGATTGCGTTTACCTTCCGGCCGTTCTTCATCGACTATCTGCTTTATATAATTTGAGAACTCGTCTATCAGTAATCTATCCTTGTTTTTTGTCCCATTTTTAACATATAATTTATACCGCAGGAAGTTAAGGGCCTGTTTTATTTTGAAAGTAACATGGCTCCGGTCTTTGATGATCTTCGCAATAAAATCATCCACGTCTTGTAGCTTTTGGTCTTTTAAGAACCTCCTGTAGCGACTATAATTTCGGCACATGCGAACAAGCTTATATCCAATATAAATCTTTGTCGCCTGGAGCTCCGGCTCTGTTTCTACGTTCCGAAGATCGTAACCAGTATATTCCTTTAGCAATTTGCCTAAAACTTCATCATCAACATCTACAGAATATCGGTTCTGCTTAGAGTATTTTTCCAGTTTAGGCTCATTTACTTTCAGTTTGAGCCATTTAGCCGTTTTGCCATTTGCCAAACTCCTTAATGAATCTTCCGGCTTAGTATGCTCTTTAATTGGTTCAAGGATGTTTGTTAAAAGCCGTTGTTTTACCAGCTCTTTTTCAACTGTTATATTGATGTTACCGCGATCCCTGAATGGATTGATCACGACTGGTGTTTGGTATCCATCATTTTTATGAAACAGTGGATCAATCCATTCTCCCATCTCGTCACTATTTAATCCGTAGATCGAATAATTTACCGCGATGGTATAAAAGAAATGATCGTGTATAATCTTTGAATTTAATTTGATCTCTCTGTCAAACACAAACCGGTTTTTATCACTCCTGATAAAGCGGTAAAGTTTAGAGGCAGAGAACTCCGTAAAGCCATCTTTGTCGCCATTTTCGGAAATGGTATGAAGACAATAAACATGATCGTCAGCCTGGTAGAATATTTCCACCCGGAGATTACCAGCGTATTTTAATTTTTGATACCGTTTGATAATCTTCTTTTCGAGCGCGAAATTGTAAATCGCTGCAAATAGCATTTCGATTAAAGAACTCTTACCTGATCCATTCTTCCCAACAACTGCGCTTATATTAATTCCAGGATATGTCCCCGAATCATAATTTGCGTAAAAATTATCTGTTAAATCTTTATCGACTGTGATATGAAGATTTTCAGGACGATCAACTTTGCCGATTTCAAAAGATGCTCCTTGATAAAAAATATAAAATTGGGCTGGATTAAGAACTTTATGGAACCTTTTATTGGGATTTTCTAGAGGACGTATAGCCAGAAGCTTAAAATTTCTCATTTACGGTTGCGATAGGTCAAGAGACGAATATAATCTATTATCATAAACAGATCGAAGAAAAAGCTCCAAAAGAGCTTCTAGCGCAACGAATAAAAAGCTATTTAAAATAATGTCAGCTGTACTTGCCCTACCTCATATTTAGCAATAGCTTCTAATGCTTTACGAATCACATCCTGATGATAATTGCTGGTATCCGAATGCCCGATCTTTTTGGTCATCATCGCTTTAAGCCTATTCAATGCATCTGAAAGCGCCGCATCTCGGCTGCCGAACTGCTTGCCGAAAACGCATAACGGCGAGTATGAACCCGCAATACCGTAATTGCACCCCACCGCATTTCTCCAAACACCATTCAGACCGCGACCGAGCTTTACCATACTGTAACGATTGAAATGCGAAGTATCCCCCAGATCGATACGTTCCATATCCACTAATTGCGGGCTTTTCAGCCAGCCATACTGATCCAGCTCAACAGCGGTAAAGCCGAATTCTAACCCCTTGTCGTAAGCATGAATATTTCGTACGATCACATGCAACCAGTCGCCAAACTGGCTTAACCAGTTGCAGCATTCCAGATCATTGTTTTTAACAGATCGCCGGAAGTGTGTCGGTAGTTAATGCAAACTTTTCCATAACCTGAAATTTAGTTTTTCGGGCTACTCAGCACGCCGCGCGGGTGTCAGGGGCGAGGCGCAGCCGAGGTTTATATACCCTCCTATGAAAAGCTTTTTGTGATTTTTTTTATTTTAGAGCATTATTTTCGTTTTATTTCTCAAAAGTCTACGAGAAGGGCAATACCATTTCACTGACAGTTTTAACTGTCATTTCTTTAAAAATCACCCTGTCCCGGTTACCGGCACCAATAAGATCATTACCCATATCGGCACCCCCATGTCAGCGAATGTCGCAAAGGTGATTGATATTAAAGACGCAGCCCAGCATTACAACGAATGGGTAAGCATTACGGCACAGGCCTATTCATCAAGAACAATGGGCGAGATCACTTTAGTCAATTTAGGAGCAGCCTATCCCAATCAATTACTTACCATCGTACTTAAAGAAGGTGCAAAAGATATCAAAGGATTGGACGGCAAAACGATCACTGTCAAAGGCAAAGTCATCGAATTTAAAGGCAAACCCGAGGTCGAGGCCACCGATGAGTTCAAATTGAAATTATAGGCACGGCAGCTAATGCTCCGTTCTGACGTAGCCGAGAATATTCCTGTTGATATGATGAGACCAACAAAACTTCATATTTAAGATACTTCGTTATCCTTCCGCTTTCGAAATGCGAATTTTACTTGAATTGTTAACTTTAGGTTAAATTTAACTTATGCGAGAACAGTATTTTAAACACAGGAAACCGTTCGATTTTAATAACGATTCTCTTGATATAGGCCGTCCATTCTTTTGGAATAAAAAAGTTGAGGACAACCACTTTCTTAACCTGCTTTACCGAAAGAGTGAACAGCAATTCGATGATTTATATAATTACCATCTGCAATTCTTTTTATCTGAATATGATGATGCTACCGAGCGGGAGTTCTTTAGGTACGTATGGGAAGTCATACAGGATGCCATTGCACAATTAAGGCATAAAGAAAGATATACGTCCGGCCATGCCCTCAACTTCCGGAATAAATTTCACCTTAACCGTTTTGCAGAATATCTTCAAAGTATCGATGAGTGGAACCTTGGCCGTACCCAGGCTGAGATCATTGCAGATAAGGAAGGCCAGATCAAAATACTGAAAGAACAAGTGCAACGCCTGATGGATGAGCGCAGAGAAGCTGAGAAGTTGGATACTGACTACCCGATCAATATTGCCAGCGGTCATTTCCTCACCGTAGTTGACCTGTTCAAAAAGATCGAAGCACTAAAAATAGGCGATAAGGAACTGGTATTTTCGCAGATGCCCATCACATGGGCCAAACTGATCTGCCGGTACTTTCAGGAAGGCGGTGAACCGATCAAATTAGACCGTGTACGGCGCTACTACCCGCGAGATGCAGGTAACCCGAGTGGCAGGTCATCTGCTATTCCCTCCGAAAACCAGCATTTTAACATCGTTTCTGCAAAACGCAGGGCAAGTTAATTACGGATTATACGTTCACTATTCTTTTGCAGGCAAACGTTAACAATTTCCTCAAAACTATTCAGTGCGCTCTTTTTCAGCACTATGCTTTGGTTGCCATTACCGTAGCTTGGTTTATGGTAATGAACAATATCCCTTTGCCTACATCTTTGCTTCGTACCCGGTACTGGCGGTACAAGTATTAAGTAATGATTTAACTAAGGAGGAGATTATGCAAGCAAGTGAACTGATCACTAAAGGAGATCTGAATGAATTTAAAAGCGAACTATTAACAGAAATCAAAAGACTGGTTCAATTGGATGGCCAGGGCCAGTCCAAAAAATGGCTCAAAAGTAACGAGGTCCGAAAGCTGCTAAAAATATCACCAGGCACTTTACAGAACCTGCGCATCAACGGTACGCTGAGTTTTACCCGTATCGGCAGCATCATGTATTACAAACTCGAAGACATTAACAAGTTACTGGAAGGAGGACTGCAATGAGTACTCATAAAATTGCGGTTAGTGAACTCGCTGGTTACAGTAAACTGCTCAAACGCATGAGCACTGACGGGCGGCTGAACATGACACACATCAGCTTGTTCAGTGCATTATTCGTGCAATGGCAACGCGCTGGTTTTAAAAGCCCGTTTTCTGTCACCAGAAAAACGCTGATGGCTTTTAGCCGGATAGCATCGATTGCAACGTATCACAAGTGTATCAAGGAACTCGATGAATATGGTTACATCATTTATCAACCGTCTTACCATCCCAAACTTGGCAGCCAGGTTTACTGGCCTGCCGGTTGGAAAGTGTAGCCCGGTATTTTATATCGGCATAGCTGTATACCGGGCTATACGGATAACCGCATATCGGAATATCTGGTTATTCCGATATAGACATATTCAGATATCCGGCTATTTAGTATATAAATCCGGTGCAGTCTTTGGCTGCACCGGTAATGATTTGCTCCGCAAATCAGAAAGAAAAGCGGTGGTCGCTTCGCGAAAGCGAAGTGAGCGAGCGGAAGTTGGGCAGAGCCCTACTTTGCTCGCCGTTTGCACTGCAAACGGGGGGGCAGCATCCTCCGGGGATGCTGTGCCACGCGATAAGTCTGCAAAGTAAACATTCAGCATTCCCGCCGGAATGCCAGCAAGAAAATTATGGGAGAAGAAAGCACCAACAGAAAAACCATCAAATACAACGATGCCACCGATGCCAAACTGCAAAAACTGGCCGATAAAGCCGGCTGCACCAAGCGCGAGTTCTTTATCCGCATGGTCGAATATTTCCATAAAACCAGGAAAGACCCCGCCGATATCAGCGATGACCTGTTGAAAACAACGCTCGTTAAAAACCACGATACCTATATCCGATTCATCCGCGCTCAGGAAGAAAAAATACTCATCCCCGTTAAGCTCGATATCGACCGTATGATCCAGTCGCAGATCAAAATCCTGGACTGCTTCAACAACCAGATCCTGAAAGCCAATACCGACCTGCAAAACAGCCAGCAACTGCAGGCCGGCAAATTCGCCGAAACCGATAAAGTGCTGCAACTGATCGCCGAAAGGATGGACAACCGCGAAAGCCTCAAAACCAAATTCCTGTACATCCTGAACCAATACATCAAAGTACGGGACAGCTTCAGTTTCACCACACCCGCCAAAGAAAAAGAAGAATTGAACCAGGCCGCCCGCCAGCAGGTCGCTAAACTCTAACACCATGTTCATCAATATCACCGACAGCGAAACTGCCGATAATAAAGGCAGCAGCAACGTGCTCATCCATTACCTCGATAAGGAAAACCGGCTCGGGCAGCCAGCGCCGGAACTCTGGTTTAATACCGGTCAGCAGGCCATCCGCTCCCATGAAGCGCAGCTGGCGCTCGACCACAATGTGGCCAAACTCATGCACACCGATGCCAAATTTTTCCTGGTGAATATCAGCCCCAGTCAAAAGGAGATTACGTGGTTAAAAACGCAGTACGGCGATGAAGCTGAAGCGCAATTGAAATCCTACGCTGTCAAAGTGATGGATGAATACGCCCGGAATTTTAAACGGCCCGGCATTGAAAGCAGCAAAGACCTCTTATGGTTCGGCAAACTGGAGCATTACCGTTATTACAGCCATAAAGATGCCGAAGTCAAAAACGGCCTGAAAAAACGCGGCGATCGGAAACTGGGCGAACAAATGCATATCCAGGTGATCGTGAGCCGCAAAGATATTACCAATACGGTCAAGCTCAGCCCGATGAATAAATCGCGCGGCCGGAACACCGAACATTCCAGAAAAGTAGGCCAGTTCGACCGCTCGGCTTTTAAGCAGATGGGGGAAACTTTATTTGACAAGCAGTTTTCCTTCGAGCGCGGCCTGGCCGAAACTTTTCAATACGCCAACGCGCAAAAGAAAGGCACGCTGGAAGAACGGATCAAACTGCGCCAAGCCGTTGCCAAAGCCGGTGCAAAACCCAGACAGCAGGCAACAAGCATCAAAATGGTACCATCCCTGGCTAAATACCAGCCCGGTGCCGCGCCCAGCGTGACCAAACCCAAGAAAAGAAAGAAGAAGGGCCAGGACACAGATAATGACTTAATCCTATAAATTAAAAAAACATGCAAACCGGAGAAGATACCCAGGGACTGCGCAAGATCGTCGACTTTACCCGGCTGATCAGTATTTTTATATTAGCCATCCATTTTTATATCAGCTGCTATCAGGCCTTTGCCGGTTGGCACTGGACGGCGGGCATTACCGACCGCATCATTAGCAACATCGCCAAAACAGGCTTGTTCAACAACTGGTGGAAACCTAAGCTGGCTGCCCTGCTGTGTTTAGTCATATCATTAACCGGCTTCAAGGGCCGGAAGGATGAAAAGATACAGCTTAAAAGCATTATCGCTTACCTGCTCAGCGGCCTGCTCATTTACTGGATCAGTATTCTTAGCTTTTACCTGCCCATCGCCAAAAACATCATTGCCATCACCTACCTGGCGTTGACTGCCGCCGGTTATTTACTCATCCTGACGGGCGGCACCTGGTTAACCCGGCTGCTGAAAGACAAACTGCATAAAGATATTTTTAACCGGGATAACGAAACCTTCCCGCAGGAAGAACGGAAGCTGGAAAATGAATATTCGGTCAACCTGCCGGGCAAATACCGCCTGAAAGGAAAAATCCGCAGCATGTGGATCAACTTCATCAATATGTTCCGCGGCCTGCTGGTGGTGGGTACCCCTGGCGCGGGTAAAACTTATTTTGTGATCCGGCACATCATCGACCAGCACCTGAAAAAAGGGTTTTCGATGTTCCTGTATGATTTTAAGTTTGATGACCTGACGAAGATCGCCTACAATAAACTGTTAAAATACCAGGCCAACTATGCTGTGAAACCGCAATTCTATATCATTAATTTTGATGACCTGAACCATTCGCACCGCTGCAACCCGCTCGATCCCGGCAGCATGCACGATATTACGGATGCGACCGAGGCCAGCCTGACCATTATGCTCGGGCTGAACCGCGAGTGGATCAAAAAACAAGGTGATTTCTTCGTGGAAAGCCCGATCAATTTTTTAACGGCGATCATCTGGTACCTGCGTAAATATGAGGACGGGCGCTATTGCACTTTGCCGCATGTGATCGAACTGATGCAGGCGGATTATGACCAGTTGTTCCCGATCCTGAATACCCAGCCCGAGATCAGGGCCTATATCAATCCTTTTATTTCGGCCTATAACCGGAACGCGGCGCCGCAGCTGGAGGGCCAGGTGGCCAGCGCCAAGATCGGGCTGGCGCGTCTGGCTTCGCCGCAGTTGTATTACGTGCTGTCGGGCAATGATTTTACGCTGGACATCAATAATCCGAAGGAACCCAAAGTGGTTTGCGTGGGCAATAACCCGCAGAAATTGCAGATCTACGGAGCGGTATTGTCGCTGTATATTTCCCGGATGATCAAACTGGTGAACCGGAAGAACCAGCTGAAAAGCAGCCTGATCTTTGATGAGTTCCCGACGATATTTTTCAATAATATGGACGGCCTGATCGCGACGGCGCGCAGCAATAAGGTGGCGACGACTTTGGCGGTGCAGGATTTCAGTCAATTGACGAAAGACTATGGCGCGGAGCAGGCGGATGTGATCACGGGTATTGTGGGCAATGTGATTTCGGGTCAGGTAACTGGCGATACGGCGAAAAAGCTGTCGGAGAATTTTGGCAAGATCGTGCAGGATAAAAATAGTATGACGATTAACAGCAGCGATACGTCCATTTCCAAAGCCACGCAGCTGGATTATGCGATCCCGGCTTCGAAGATCGCGGCTTTGTCATCGGGTGAGTTCGTGGGTATGGTGGCGGATAACCCGGAGCAGCGCATCAGCCTGAAAATGTTTCATGCGGAGGTGCAGAATGACCATGGGGCGATTGCGGCTGAGGAAGCGGGTTACAGGCCGATTCCGCGGGTGCAGCAGGTGACCGAGGAGGATGTGCTGGAGAATTATATCCGGGTCAAGGCGGAGATCGATGAGCTGATCCGTTCGGAGATGCTGCTGATCGAGGCGAATAAGGTGTTGGATGAACAACCACGCCCCACAAGCGGCAATGATGAGGATGCTACGGAAAATGCATTATCCATGTAGATTCGTTATATCGGTTCTTTACCAGCGTCGAGTGGTCATATGGTTAATAAATTGTTTGCTTCTTGTCATCAGCATTCTGCCCGAAGTAGGTTTGATTACACAATAATTGATCACTTTGTAATTAGATACTATTTTTTTTTAAGCAAAGAGAAGAATGTGCCTAAAAGCAGGTACTTATATATCCCCAAAAATAGGTAAAGCATCCTTGCTGATAAGGATATTGGTGTGATATAATTCTGTTTCAATCCAAAAATCCAATAAATGCATTGCCAGCGAAGAAATGACCGGTCATGCCATAAAAAAAATAAAAATTTTTCTTCCTGTCCGGCGCTTCTCAACTGTCTTGCCTTTAAAACCGGGTGAGGCCGGGCAAGAAGATGGAAAAACAAGAAATCAAAAGCTGGTCTGCAAAGTACCTGAACGGGGATGCCACCGAAAAAGAGAAAGCCATGCTGGAAGCCTGGTACCTGGAACTGGGAGAAGACCTGGCGGATATCCCGGAGGATAGGATCCGTCAGATCGGGGAGGACATCTGCCGGGAGCTGCCCGGAAATGGCGGAGGAAAGTTTCGAACAGGAATTTTACTGGCGGCAGCCGCCATCGCTGTGGTCATGGTTTCGCTGATCCTGGAAGTTGTTTTCCATAAACGCGACCTGCTTGTTCGAAATGAAACCCGTGACATACCGCCGGGTGGCAACAAGGCGATGCTGACCCTCTCGAATGGGCAGGTGATCGATCTTGCGGAAGCCGCAAACGGAAGGCTCGCAGTTGAGCAGGGGACCAATATCATGAAAAACGCGGCTGGTCAGGTGGTATACCGGGACAAAAGAGATGCCGGTCGGAACAGTCCGGCGGGAGAAAATACCATGACGACGCCGGTAGGGGGCATGTGGCAGCTGAGCCTGCCCGACGGCACCAGGGTCTGCTCAATAACTCGTCATCGCTGACCTATCCAACCACTTTCCGCGGCCAAATACAGCGCAGGGTCTCACTGACCGGGGAAGCTTATTTTGAAGTCGCCAAAGATAAGGCGCACCCTTTTGTTGTCAGCGGCAGCGGACAGGAAGTAAAAGTGCTGGGTACGCATTTTAATATCAAGTCGTTTAAAGAAGATCAACTGGTCCGGACAACGCTGCTGGAAGGCAGGGTTAATGTAGGCAGTATCGACAAACGCTTTCATCGGCTGCTGCTCCCCGGACAACAAGCCCGCTTCTCCGGAAATAATCTGGACGTGGCCCAGGTCAATGCTGAAATGGTAATAGCCTGGAAAAATGGCTATTTCAGGTTCGACAATACCCCTATTGAACAGGTAATGCGGGAGATCGCCCGATGGTATGACATCGATGTCCGTTTTGATGGCCCCTTACCCACAGAAAAACTCAGCGGCAGGATCTCCCGCTCCAAAAACATCAGCAAAGTGCTGAGCGCCCTCGAGGCTAGCAAAACCGTGCATTTCAAAGTAGAAGGAAGGAGGGTGACGGTAATGAAGTAATATCTTAATGATAAGAATCAGTTAATTAAAAGCCAGGAGACCGGTCCGACCCGGTTACCTGGCTTAAGCTGGTCTCCTTTAAAGGTTTTAACTATTAACGAACAGCGATGCAGCCGGATCATCACGACAATATACGGCCGCAGCGCTTCCCAACTCCAACAACGAATGTACAGTTTTTATAAAGAAAAACTGGTACGGTCAAACCGCCGTACCTCTTTGGTCCTGAAAGCCTTCCGGCTTGCGGCCATTTTAATGGTGATCCTGAACATGCAGGTCAGTGCAAAGCCGCTCCTGCAGAAAGTCACTTTGACAGAAAAGAACAGCACGCTGCTTTCCGTCATGGAAAAGATCAGCAACCAGACCGGCTATGACTTTATATTGCCGGAGGGCGTTATCAAGTACGCAAGGCCTGTTACCCTCACGGTTCAGCAGGAAGAACTGAACCTGGTGCTTAAAAAAATATTCGATGAGCAGCCGCTGGCCTACGAATTGCAGGAAAAGATGGTAGTCATCAGCAGGAAGAACCCTGCGCCGCCGGTAAAGCCCGCCACGGTGCCTAAAGCTCCGGTCAATGTAACAGGGGAAGTTGCTGATACCGCTGGTAAACCGCTCAATTCGGCGACGATCCGGGTCGCCGGCAGGAACGTTTTTTATTATACAGATGAAGCCGGTAAATTCGCGTTTGCGGCGGAACCCGGCGACCAGGTGACCATCTCGTTCATCGGGTACCAACCTTATTCATTTACCGTTGCCCCCGGAATCCCATACCAGAAAATTACGCTTCACCCAACTACCTCGGCGATCACCGAGGTCAGCGTCGTATCGACCGGCTACCAGAATATTCCGAAAGAACGGGCGACAGGATCGTTCGCGCAGCTGAATAATGAGTTGCTTAACCGGCGTACCGGCAGCGATATTGTCAGCAGGCTGGAAGGTGTTGTGCCGGGCCTGTTATTTAACAGAAACACATCAGCTTCGTCCAGGGGCATCAGTGATATCAGCCTCAGGGGAACGAATACCCTTTTTTCCAACAGCCAGCCGTTGATCGTACTGGACGGCTTTCCTTTTGATGGTGACATGAGCAATATCAATCCCAACGATATCGAGAACATCACCATATTAAAAGACGCGGCAGCGGCAAGCATCTGGGGCGTAAAGTCGGGCAACGGCGTGATCGTAATGAACACAAAAAAAGGAAAACGCAATGAAAAACTGGCGGTTGAGCTCAATGCCAATGTTACGGCTACAGCTAAACCTGACCTGTTTTACAGCCCTGACTACCTCAACTCATCCGATTATGTCGACATCGAGCAGCGCCTGTTCAAAGCCGGTTTTTATGACGGGCAGATCGGTGACCCGCTCCAGGTTACTTCTCCGGTAGTCAACATCCTGGCTTCTCAAAGGGAGGGCACTTCATCCGCTTCAGAGGCTGATGCTCAGATCAAGGCCCTGAGGAAACAAGATACCCGCAGCCAGCTTGATAAATATTTTTACAGGCGCGGTTATATGCAACAGTACAACCTGAACTTTCGTGGGGGCAGCGATAAAAGCGATTATTACTTTTCAGCAGGCGAGGACCATAATACCGCGACGCTGACCGGTAACAGCAATAACCGCATTACGCTGAACGCGAACTATAATTTCTACCCGATAAAGAACCTGCAGCTTTCAGCCGCAATTAATTATATCCATGCGAATGCAACCGCTAACAGTACCGCCGCAAACACTACCGCTGGCGGACGTTATGTCAATTTTACCTTCCCCTACGAATCGTTCGCCGACGGGAACGGCAATCCTCTGCCAATTGTCAAAGGCCTGAATTATGAGTTTGCCAAAGGTGCGCAGCAGCAAGGCTATCTTGACTGGCTTTACCGCCCGCTGGATGAACTCCGGAATGCAGATAATACCAGCTCATCCATAGAAAACCGCATCAATGTCGGGGCGCAATACCGTTTGATCCCGGGCCTGGACATCTCCCTCAGATACCAGTTTGAAAAACAGGTCAGCAATGCGGATAATTATTACAGCCTGGCGACTTTTTATACGCGCGACCTCATCAACCAGTATGCACAGCCCAACGGTGACGGCACTTTTACCTACCCGATCCCCAATGAAGGAATCTTACAGCAATCGGATGGCATGTTGACATCCCACCGGGTGCGGGGGCAGATCAGCTTTGACCGGGAAATAGCCGCCGGTCACCGGGTAAACGCGATTATTGGCAGCGAGGTGAGTTCAGCAATTACGGAAAGCAGTAACGGTACAGTTTACGGATATGACAAGGAAACAGGGACAAGCGCTGCGCAGATCGATTATGCTACCTACTTCAACCTGAACCCCGAAAGCGGTGCTTTACAAATTCCGACGAACCTCGGTTTCGGGAAATTCACAGATCATTACATTTCCTATTTCGGAAATGCAGCCTATACCTACCTCGACCGTTATACTTTTTCCGTTAGCGCTAGGATCGACCGCTCCAACCTTTTCGGCGTGGCGACGAATCACAAATCGGTACCGTTATATTCGACCGGCCTGGCCTGGGACATCAGCAAGGAACAGTTCTATCATGTTTCCTGGATGCCCTACCTGAAAGTGCGCGCTACCTACGGCTATAACGCCAATGTGAATAAAAGCGCGTCTGCCATCACGACGCTGGAACAGCAAGGTAACGCTTACTATTCCGGTGTCCCCTATAATATGATCAACAGTCCAGGTAACCCGGAATTGCGTTGGGAGAAAGTTCGTATTGCCAATTTTGGTATAGACTACAGCTTGAAAAACAATTTACTGTCAGGTAGCTTAGAATATTACACCAAACGCGGAATAGACCTGTTTGGCAGTTCGCCACTGCCGCCCTCGGCCGGTTTTACGACATTTTTCGGGAATACCGCGAATACGTCGGGCCACGGCTTCGATTTCGTGCTCAACTCGCGCAATATCTACCGAAGCGATTTTAAGTGGACGAGTAACCTCCTGATCAGTTATGTGACCGACAAAGTGAGGGTGTACGACAATCCGGCAACTACCTTGACCTACTTGTCTTCGGGCAGCGGGAACGGCGGGACGATCACGCCCTTCGTTGGCCAGCCGATCTACGGTATTTACAGTTTCAGATCGGGGCCGCTGACCCATGATACCGGCGACCCGCAGGGATATCTTGACGGGCAGCTGAGCACGGATTACAAAAACATCATTTCCAAAACCGGGATAACTGATCTGTACTATAATGGCCCTTCCAGGCCGACGACTTTTGGCTCTTTCCGGAATACTTTCAGCTACAACAACTGGACGCTGTCCGCCAATATCATCTTCAAGCTTAACTACTATTTCCGCAAGTCATCGACAGGCCTTTCTTATGACCAGATCGCCTATGGTTTGGTGAACAGCGATTATGCCAGGCGCTGGCGAAGCCCGGGCGACGAGGCGCATACAAGCGTTCCGTCTATACTGATGCCGCCAGCAAGCACCGACCGGTACACTTTTTACCAGTATTCGCAGGCACTTGTTGACAAAGGTGACCATGTCCGGTTGCAGGACATCCGGCTGTCCTATGCTTTCAGCCCGTTCCATGGCGACAATCCCATATTTAAGAGGCTGGAGGTTTTTACCTACCTGAATAATGTGGGCATCCTTTGGAGTGCCAACAAGGACCATCTCGACCCGGACCTGTATTCGGGCGCATACCCCCTTCCGCGAACCCTTTCCATTGGCTTTAACTCCAGATTCTAACCATGAAAAATACCATCACCGGCCCTTTGCTCGGGTGCATCGTCTGCATCATGGGCCTGACATTAAACGGTTGCAAGAAACAGGACGATTTCTTAAACACCAAGCCTAACCAGGCGCTGAAAACGCCAACCACCCTGGCGGACCTCAAAGGCCTGTTACAGAACGAAAATGTATTCAACAACCAGCCCGACCCGGGACTGGGCGAGATCGCTTCGGACGATTTCCTGATCCAGGATGCCGTGTTCCCGACATTGTCGTCAACCGACCGTAATGCGTATACCTGGGCGGAGGAGGTATTCGACGCTTCTACTACGCAGTCATCGGACTGGAATTCGCCATACCAGATGGTTTACTACGCCAACGTGGTGCTGGATGCGCTGCCGGTTATTACGCCATCGGCGGGCGAAAAAGCTTCTTATGAACAGGTAAAGGCCGGCGCTTTATTCTACCGGGCCTGGGCTTTCTACGGCCTGTTGCAAACATTCGCCCTGCCTTATGATCAAAGCAAGGCAGCGGATCAGCCGGGAATCCCCCTGCGACTGAGTTCCGACCTCAATACGCACCCGGGCAGGTCGAGCATTGCGGAATGTTATGCCAAAGTTATCAGTGACCTCAGATCGGCGCTTCCTGCTTTACCTGTTACCCCGGTATACAAGACTGCGCCGTCACAGCCCGCGGTAAATGCCCTGCTGGCGCGGATCAGCCTGGCCATGCGGAATTATCCGGCGGCGCTGACCTACGCTAATGCTTGCCTTGCACAGTTTTCCACGCTAACGGATTACAATACGCTGAACAAACCGACGACGACCGCGATTAACAATGCTTTCCTATCAGAGGATATCTACCATTCCAATATGGTCGGGCACGTTGTGTACAGTGTACGGCGGGACAGTTATATCGGCCCCGGCCTGTATAACAGCTATGACCTGAATGACCTGCGCAAAACCAAATTTTTTACGATCCTCGATGGCCTGCCGCAGTACCCGCGCTTTGTCGGCTCCTATGATTTCAAAGGGTTGAAATATGATGGTCTCGCCACGGATGAAGTTTACCTGATCAAAGCCGAATGCCAGGCCAGGGGAGGGGATGCTGCCGGTGCGATGGCGTCGTTAAATACCTTGCTCGTTACAAGATGGAAGACCGGGGCATTCATACCCTATAGCGCATCAAACGCAGATGACGCATTGCTGCAGGTATTGAGCGAGCGCCGGAAGGAATTGCTGTTGCGGGGCCTGCGCTGGACGGACCTGCGCCGGCTCAACCAGGAAAGCCGCTTTGCCCTTACCCTGCAACGGACGTTTAGCGGCGCTATCTACACGCTGCCGCCGAACGATTCCAGGTATGCTTTCCCCATTCCGGATATCGAGGTCCAGTTGGGCGGCCTGACCCAAAATCCAAGATAAGGAGGAGAACAGCATCATGAAAAAAATAACCTTCCTGATTTTTATATGGTTTTTTACTTGTGTTCAGCTTTTCGCGACTGAAGACAGGGTTAGGATCATCGGGCAAGCTGATTTCCTGAAGGACGGGGATACGATTGCTGTTACGGTTTCTCCTTATGCAGGTAGGTTAAATGAGCTCAAATCTTCCTTTGCTGCTCCCGCAAAGGGTAGCCGCTTTACGCTGGAGATCCCGGATGACGATCAACCGCGGTTCGTACTGGTCCGGTTCAATAAGCCCGGAAAGGCAGAGTTAGGTCCGTTACTCATTTTTCCGGGGGATGACCTTGACTTTGGCATTCGAAAAGCTGAAACCCTGTTTAAAGGCCCGTCCGCAAAACGGTTTGAGGTGCAGCAACAACTGGCAGTCTTGTCGGCCCGATGTAAGCAGGAATTTAAAACAGTTTATGCACCGGAGGGATTGGCTTCGTCTTTCTCCCGGATAGATTCCTGTACTGAGGTCTGCCAGCGCTTACTGGAAAAAAGTAAATCAGGGATTGGCCGGTCCGCCTGGGAATGGTTGTGCAATGAGGCGATGGCGGAGGCCGTTACTTCCAAACTGGGGTATATGACCTATACTTGCCTGAATAAGCCCGGAGCAATACAGGATCGATACATTACCGCCTTACGGAAATACGGCAGGCCTTTCAATAGCTATCCTTCATTTCTTGCCGCGGATAGCTTAGACAGGCCGTCTTCTAAGTTCGCTGTGGAAATGATTTACCGACAATACCTGGTCGATTCCTGTATCCTGACCCGCAGGAAATTCAGCCTGCATGATTGTTATTTATATGAATCCCGGCATTTCAGGGGGGCTATGCGGGAGCAACTGGTAATGGAACTTTTTATGCTCAAAAGGAACAGTCCGGAAATATCAGCAGCAGATATCGAGGATGCCTTAAGCTATGTCAGCAATTCCGCGTTCCGGCAGGTATTGGAAAAGATCATGGCGCGAAGCACGGCGGGAGCGGTTGCGCCGGACTTTGAGCTGAAAGACGAAAATGACAGGCTGGTTAAACTGAGCGACTTCAGGGGTAAGGTAGTCATCCTGGATTTCTGGTTTACAGGTTGCGGGGCCTGCAAGGCTTTGGCGCCGGCGCTTGACGCGCTCGAAAAGAAGTATGCTAACCGTCCTGTCGTGTTCTTGTCTGTTTCCATCGATAAATCCCGGGAACAATGGCTGCGTACCTTAAAAACGAACCAGTATACCTCACCGCTGGCGGTAAAGCTTTATACCGAGGGTAGGGGCGATCAGCACCAGGTCATCAAGGATTACGATGTTCATGGGTTCCCGACTATCATTATAGTGGACAAGGAGGGAAGGTTGGGGCCAAAGCCGGAATTGGATGATGAAGGGTTATCCCGGGTGATCGAAGGATATCTCTAAGGTGAAAATTTTGAAATATTAAATATCTCGCTACTATAGGCTAATTTAAAATTATGCTGACTTAATTATGATTTTAAATTGCTTGAGGATATGCCGAGGCTACTTTTAAAGGTAAATCTGTTCCTGAATGTTTTTGTAAGGCTCTTATGGCAGTTAGATTTAAGAAAAATAAAAAATGGATTTAGGTAGTATAGTCAAAATGCTCAATCTGTTTAATAAATTTGAAGGGCAAAGTGCTGTTTAATTTGCAAATGACTTTGTCAGTCAATGGAAGCCGGCCTAATTTTTTTTACTGAGTTGATTTGATTTGGTAGGATTTCCACCCTCTCATGTTAAAAGGCGCACCAATAAATCATTTACTTATATTCGTTTGTTCAAATTTTTGGATGCAATAATATATTCAGTTATCTGAAAATCGTTTGCTTAATTCTCGGCTTAGGCTAATAAAATAGAGCAAGAGAAGCTTGGAAAAAGCCCAGCTGTTTTGGTTGAGCTCAGAATTAATTATATGACTAAACCTCCGCCTTCAGTGGTGTATGTCAGTAGCGGAGGCTACGTCAGAAATCTTATGCATAGTTTTGAGTGAATACCTTTGCTTCTACTATTTAGTTACTAGCACATTTAAAGCCCCCACCTTAGGTGGGGCTTTAAATGTCTTGTTATCACAATGTAGGTGGGTGTGAATTAGGAAACTTATACCGGCATGGATATGCTTTTTTTCTTTTTCGTCAGTTTCTTCCTTTTTTGTGCTGTCCACAAAGGTATAAGGACTAAATTGTTTAAGAGTCTTTTTTACGCATCAGGTGATAGAGACCGTGGCGCTGTCCTGCTGCGCCGTTTGGGCATGGGCTGTAAAAGCCGTGATAAGCAGTCGTAATTGGGTAATGTTTTCCATTGTTGTAGTTCTTATTTTATTTGTATTGATACAACATTTCCATCCATAAAAGTGATATTTACTTTATCGCCTTCCAAATCCATACTATAATAAATATCGGGTAATGATCGCCAATCTATTACATGGTAATTATGTATATCAATTATTAAGACTTCCAACTCACAGGCTAAAACGATTGAGGTAGAAACAACTCGTGCTTCATGATAAGGAAAAGACAGTTCAATGTTTAGAGCCACTTGCTTAGAATTGAAGTCAACCACTGCAAACTGTTCATCTATACCTACTGCGTACACTCCAGGCTGAATGGTAACAAGACTGGGTTTAAGTAGATCACTTGCCCAAGACAGTTTAAAGTTGGCCTGACCATCTTTTAGAAGCGCGTAACAACGGTCTGCCTTAATGTTTTCAAAGACAATTGTATAGGGAAGCGAGTCAAATATTTCTTTATTAATAATTTCCTATATCATTGCTTAAAGATTTTAGGCATTAATGTTGTCACTTTTAGAATTTTCGACAAATCACCGCCCTCGTAAAAGAAGCTTGTTGTAATAGAGCCTTTCTTTCCAATATTAATGACCTTACTGATAGTTCTACCAAAGTCGTTAGTTTTCCTGGAAACTTCTGTTCCTTTAACTAATGTTTTTCCAAATACTTTAACAAGTGCCTTTTCGTCTTTAATACCAAGTGTTGTTAAGTCTTTCAAATTCTGCGCAGACCGCTCAACATTATGTGATGCACCTTCAACAACTTTGCCAAAGAAATAATCAAACTTACTCTCAGCAACTGTAAACTCGGCAATTTTACTGCCGTTGTTCAGAACTTTAAAGGCACCGGCTCCTCCGCCAACAAAACTTAATCCAATATCGGAAAACGTGGCAATTGTACTGGCTGTTTGATCATTGGCCCCAGCAAGTTTAGCTGTAGCCTTTATCCCTTTGTAAGTAAGTGAGTCGGTTTCTTATTTGTGGCAAGTTCAGCAGGTTATAGGAAATGCCGTTGATACCCTTGTTCTGGTCTTTCAGCTCATTGCCATTACCATCATACGTGTACTCATGGGCTATTTGTATTGCATTTTTGAAGCCTGAGTTTCCTGTATAGCATGTTGCTTAATCATCGATTTTGTCTACCTGATTGGTATTGGCTGTATAGGTATAGGTGAGGCTGTCGATCCGCGTCCGCACCGGACTTGCTGTTGTACCGGTATTATCATACCTACCCAAGCCGGTGATGATGCCCATACTGTCATAGGTTAAATTTTCTCCGTATAAATTATCCTTTTGGATTACTGGTGTCTTTGCCGGGACGGCAGATAGAAGCCTGTTCAGGTTGTCGTACCCGTAATCATAAGTTTGTTTTAAGTGGCGTTGTAGTTATTCCTACGACGGCAATGGGTGTAATGTTACCCATATTGTTACAGGTCACATCTTCCCCGTACAGGTTATCTTTTTGCCGTACTGCTGATTGATACCGCCGAGCTAAGCCGGTTCAGGTTATCACACCCGTACATTATCCTGACCGTTTAAAAAAAAACCGGATTGTTATTTTATCCGGGATCTGCTTATTCAACACATTGCATGCGGGCCACAAGGCACAGCCTCGCGGCAGCGGGGGAAATCAATGCCTCTCGGGTGATGATTGGTAAATATGAACGGGATGATAGTTCTCCCTCAATAGAAGTAATTGTCAAGCGGCCTAAAGCGTTTGATGTATCTATTGATTATTTGCTTGGAGAGGGCTTAAATGCCAATTACGGCAAGGAAACATTGAGGCGCTTAGACGACTTAGAAAGCCTACCCGATGACGAACGTAGAAAGATATTTGATTATGTGGATTTGATAATCCGTGATTACAAAGCCAAGAAAGCCTACTTGAATAAATGAACAAAGCCCCGGTGAAGGGGCTTTGCATACTTATTTTACTCGTTCATTTAGATTGAACTGAAATGATCTACTCATTCCTTTGAAGACAGAAGTATCGGTAAAACTGACTTTAAATAAGGTGTCATTAATGCGAACAATATCTGTTTTGTAGTTAAAGTATGACCCTTCAATTTTCTTTAACAATTCATTTTTACCCAAATTAACCATTCTTATCTCGGTAAAGTCTTTTGTGGTAGTACCGTAACCTACACTCGATATTTCAATTGTGCTATCGGAATTAAGTTTATAAGTAACAATTACGTCTGCTTTCTTGTCAAACATTCGACAACTTGAGCAAAGCATTATCAATAAAAACAAATATATTATTCTCATTTATTATTCTCCTTTCCGTAAGCAATGCCAATTTTTATCCATTCTTGATCTTTAGGATCATCTCCATATGGCGGCCTTGTACCCATGTGACCGCTCCATTCTATCCTTGATGTTCCATCGGCAATCTGTGCAAGGCCTGCCTCATGCAGAAGTCTATAATCACTACCAAAATAAAGTTGAGTTCCAACGGCACCATAATGGAAGTTTCCAAAATCTTCTGCACTCATAGATAGCTTACCAAATTGAAATTGAGTTTCTGATCCTCCGTTTTGCTTAAATCTTTCCGCCACATCAAATATGGTCGATCTATTGCTATTAGAGTTTTTAAAATCCCAATCCCCCCCTTTTTGAACCAACGTTTTAAATGTAAATGGGTTAATGATGTCTTTTGCAATCGGGATATTTTTATCTAATAGGTTCTTGATGATGTTACTTGCATTAATCTTACCACCTAATTCACCTATATCTTTGCCGCCTGCACCTGTGTTTTTTGCACTATAATTCTTTTCCACATCAGCCTTTGTTTTCGCTTTATCGTGCTCATAAACGTGATTATCGCCATCTTCAGGATGATTAGATAACACAGTCCCATATTTATCAACATGGACGGAGGTTGTTCCCATCCCATCTGGGTCAATATTTCTTATTGGATTGTCATCACCATAGTTGTAAGTCGACCACCGTCTAAACTTCTCAGCCAACGGGTCAACACTCGTCCACCTTGCAACCACCGGATCATAGAACCTTGCGCCGTAATCATACTGATTCAGCTCGTCTTGCAACTCTTTATTATTGTAAAGATACTTATTTCCACCATTTAACTGCCGGTGTACGTTCAGCCCAAAAGGATAATAGTCATCTTCCCCTACTTTGCCATTGTTTTGATCGAAGGTTACCCGGTTATTACCCAAATGATCCGTTAGGGTATATTCGTATACAAAGTTTGTCCCGCTCCTGTTCGCTCTGCCTTCTTCAGTCTGCACAAAATCTATTGTTCCATCAGCCTTGTATTGTATCCCATTAATATACTCTGTTATCGCTCCGTTACTGTTCTTCCGTAATTTTTCTCCCGACGCGGAATAGGTATAACTCAAGTTTTTGGAAGCAATACTTCTGGGTAGATTGAGCATATTGTACAGGATCGTATTTCCCTGTCCATCACTGGAAGCATTACCATTAGGGTCATAAGCCGGATAACTGCGGAATGCGACACCATTATTGGTTACCAATTGTAGCTGGTTGCCAGTGTAGTTATAAGTTAGGGACGCGGCGTTGGGAGCTGTACGGGTTAATCCTATAATGTTACCCAGATTGTCATAATTACTAATTGTTTCGCTGAAACCGGCAGTAGAAATACCTGTTTTTAACCGGTTCAGGTTATCATAGCTGTAGCTGACATGTTGATTACCGCTCACACCGGCATTGTATTGTTGCTCAGCAATGTTACCGTTAAACTGGGCCTGCGCGCCAAATTGAACTAAATTGTAATTCAGTTTCTCACTAAATAACTTATTTGTGGTAGGTGCGACTAATGGGTCATTTATCTGGCTCAGCCAACCCCGCTCATTATAAATATAGCTGATATCCTGCAGGAAACTGCTTGCGTTATTGGTGCTGTGCAGGTGTTTCGTGTTCAACTGACCAATCTCATTATAGTCCAATTGCGAAATGATTGTCGGTAAAGGCGCCTGACTGAGCCCTGAGCTGATAGCCTCTGAGGTTTGTACCTTACGCCCCATATGATCATACTGGTAATTGGTGGTTACCAGGAGGGCCTGTGCGTTTGCTACATAATGATGGCGCATCGTGGTTTTTATTTGGTCATTAAAATTGTAAATATTATCTATTTCATCATAATTTGATGTATTTAGACTTGCTTCTCCCCCCAGGTAATGCTGTTTATCGGTTTGTACCAACCGGCCCCGGTCGTCGTAAAAATTTACCGTCCATAACATCGACCCGTAAGTTCCGTCAGGCAACAGCGTGGCTGTTTTTGTCGCGGTTGGCAATCCTGTTGGATTGGTCAGTGTGTTACTTACAACAGGGCTATATGGTTTATTGGGGAAATTATAATTATCATAGTAATTCAATACCAGATAGCGCAGGATATTCGCCTGCGGCCAGGCCGTACCAGGATAGCCGGTGCCGGTTGTCTGCTGGGTTTCCCACAATGCGGTCTGTCCGTCTACAGTACTCTGTAGGGCCGCCCGGTAGCTGGTACCAGCTGTACTCCCCGGGTATTGATAGATCCCGGAATAAGCTACTCGCCCGAATTGATCATACTTGGTAAAACTCCATTCCTGGGTGCTTTTTGAACGTTGCACACCATCCTGGGTTGCAACCACCTGGTCCAGTTTGTTATAAACCATATATTCCCAATCTTTACCCGGTATTTTTTTTTCTATCAGCCGGTTCCGCAGGTCATAATGATAACCATATGTATAGTTTTTAAATATAGCATCCGCTTCTGTAAAGCTTGTGGGGTAAGCTGTACCGGCCGGCAATGGCGGTATTACGTAGGCAAGCTTGTCATAATCATCATAGATGTAATAAGTAGCCAGGTAAGAAGCAGCTCCTGATTGCGCCTTTTTACATACAACATGTCCTTTTTTATCGGTAAATTCTATTGTACTGTTTCCGTTTTCGTCCGTTGTAGCAGTTTTGTACAGCTGATTCGCGCCGTAATTAGAAGTTCCGGACGCTCCCGTCCCTGATGTATTGACGACCCACTGGATCACGTTATCAGCCGTCACATTACTACCATAAGTCATCTGAATAGTATGTCCGCTGCCCGTTATGCCGCTGGTTGACAACTGCCAGGGCTGCCCCGGTGCACCCTGCTCTGAAATGCGGTTTAAAGGAGAGGCCTCATAACCGGTGCTTTCTGACGGATAGGGAATGACGGATACCCCTGCAGGTGGACTTTTATAAAACTGATCCTGGCCTGCATTTAGGGTTAACGCATCTGATTTGTAACTTCCATTGCTTGTTCCGTTGGTAATAGCGTAGGGGAGGTATTTCTTCGCTTCACGCCCAAACTGGTCATAAGTCACCGGTTGTACGATATCTTTACTGGTGGGTGAACCCTTAACCTGAACGGTTTGTAATAAACGGCCCAAACCATCAAAATACTGCACCGTTTGCATCAGTTTACAATTGGTGTTGTTGCCCGCGGGATCTATACCTGCCTCCCGGGGCACTGATGTCAGGATATAGTTTTGGTTTTGACTTAAACTAATGCCAAGGGGAACGCAACTGGTCTGAATAAAATAACTATAGCTGTTGGTAGTTGTTGCCGTAGCCGAAAAACCCGTTGATAAAGTAATACTCGTTTCATTATAGTAATTACCGGGTGTAGTTGCCGGGACACCCAACTGGGCGGGGCTGGGTATATACTGAGCTTTCACGCCCTGTGATATTAGTATCAGCAGGATCGCCATAAACAGTTTGCCTGATATACTTTGATTTGAATATGATCGTATTTGCATGCTGGTAAGGTTTAATAGAATCCGCTTTTATTGTCCCTGGTAATGATAGGTGGTCTGTTTAACAATATTCCCATCTTTGTCTTTTACATTCTTCAGCCGTTGAAGACTATCATATTCGTAGGTAGTCGTCTCATTTTTGGGGTCCGTTATGCTGGTCATACCCACTAATGGATCATAAGTATACGTAATCATCTGCGCGTCCACCGGATAAAAACGTACATCGTCTATCTGTCCATTGGGAATATCAATGGTGTAAGTCCCTCCCGATACATTTATAGGTGAAGATGTCTGTAATATCCAACTGCCGCCAGTTTTTAACCAGTAACTTAAAACATAGCTTCGTGATGATAAATTATTTAAAGTCACATTGTAGGCCCCTGTATGACTCAGATGCCCTGTCCTGCAATCATTAACGGCACTGTTTCCCCCGCTCTCTTCAAATCCGTCGAAGTAAAAATCCTTATTGCCTGAAACAACAGAAACCAGGCTTGAATAAGTTACAGATAAGTTAATGGGAATGCTTAAGTTTTGAGCATCATAGATACTGGCTGCCAGCGTATAGTTTCCGGGAGCTAAACCGGTCAAGACCCTGCTCGACGAATAAGTTCCGCAAGTCGCTGTACCGGTGGCCAAACAAAGCGAAAAAGAGCCCGAATTGTAATTATTTGGCCCCGTAATACCTATAGTGACTTCCGCACGAATTGTACCGCTGCCTTCATCACCACCAAAATCGATTGATAAGCTGGCAGTACCATTAGCGCCAACCGTAAACTGCCGGGTACTGACGTCCCTGCTGGTAGCAGGGAATTGTATAGAAAAACTATTTCCGACAGATGTTACTGTCGTTTTTAAAGTATTGGCTGCGTTTTTGATTTGAACAATGGGATATTGCTGCTGATACCCCCATTGATAGCTGGTTATTGGCCCGGCGGTTTTTCCCGTGCTGGTAATATTGCCCGCTTCATCATATCCCAGATAATTAAATACTGTTTGTACCGGATTGTTCCCTTTTTGTATGTCAATAGTCGCCGGTTCAATAACATTATTCCCCCAATCTGCATAATTCGTTTTTTGAAAGGATAGCAGGTTGCTTACTGTATTTTTATAATTAAAAACCTGGATCGTTGGCGAAAGTATGTTATTTGTTATCATTAAATCATATGGAGGTGTTCCACGAAAATCCAGCGGATATTTATATTGAGTAATATACTTAGTTCCGTCACTGTTAGTTTCATCTTTTTGTGTAGGGAACAGATGGTCCGGGCTATTATAAGTAAGGTTGGTCACTTTATCTGTGGTTGGGGTACCGTTATCATCATAATCGATTTCTTCAGTACTGGTCACTTTTTTTATTCCAGCTTCTTCGTTCACATCAAAATAGCTAAAATCCCAATATCTGGGATGCGGAGCAGGCCTGAATGCCGGGTAAGCATAAGGAAGGGGATACCCGCCGGGATTGTTTCTGCCCTCGCTGTTTTGGCTATGCAGGGTTTGTATAAAACAATTCAACCCGGTATTGATCGTGCTTACCTGCTTTGGGTCATAGTGATTAGTGATATTCTTGACCGGGACATAGTTGTTGTTCACAAATTTATAATAAGTTGTGCTGAGGAGATTTCCCCTGGCCCATGATTTATCCGAATATGTCACATTACCATATTTACCGGTTTCAGGAACAGGGTAGGATTGGTCGGCTTCCGCATCATAGGTGTATAGCGTCTTTTGTTTCTGAGCCTGGCCATCGTCCATCAATTCTGCAACGGATGCATAAATTACGGGACTTCCATGATGAGAACCGGATGGAACAATCGGGTCGGAAAAATAAACAGCTTTAGTAGGACAATCAAAGGCTCCATAATTTCCCGCTACACCGTTATCATATTTTTGGAGAAAAACGTAGGATGATTGTTCTCCGTTTGGCGTTATAGATATTGCGTTACCATATTGATATTGTTTAACTATTGCCGGTGCCGTACTGTTAGCCGTTGAGGTTATCGTTTTAACCCGTAATCCACCGACTAACGATAAATCATCGAAACGATTGGCCTCAAATTGAAAAATTGTTTTACCGCCGGTTGGGAAATCGATTTCTTCCAGGCTTTCTGCTTTCATATAAGTTTCATTCGATGTCCGATTAGCGGGGCTACCTTCTCCGGTCGGAATTAAGGGCAATAGATGATTGTTTTCCAGATGTCCATTATAATACCCCCAGTAATCCTGCGCAAATTCCCCACTGTTTGATGTTGGCCCCGCGGGATGATTCGGATCGATCATCGGAGGCAATGTCATTTGATTGTATTGAAAATGATAACTGTTGATATACTGGCCATTCTTATCTAGTCTTTTGATTTCATCTAAACGTAGCCTTGTAGCAAATTGGGGGTTTGCTGCATTTACATCCCCGAAATAGGTGTGTACTAATTGATAGCTATTTAACGGCACCTCCGCGCCGGCGGTATTGATGGTATTTATTGTTATAGCGCTCAATCTGTTATTTATGAAATCCTTGCGTCCGCCTTCATAAGTGAATGTGACCGACCCATTCTTAAATTTGATCCGCTTAATCAATACCGAGTTGTCTGTAGTGACAATATTACGATGCCACTCCATCTTAAGCTGAGTGGAGGGGTCTCCCGCTATTGGATTATTGTTGTTAAATGTTTGGGATTCGGTAAAGTAGGCATTGCCAGGAAAGACATTATATTCAAAATCGATCTCATCCTTGCCATCGCTGGAGATTATCTTGCTTATATACCAGGAACTTGGACAAGAGCTTCTTGCCGTGTGAACGAGCTCTTTATCATTGAATAGGTAATGCGTTCCGTCTTCCCCTATGATCTCAAAGGTGTTTTGAGTCGCGCCCGTCCAATTAATGACATTATTGCTAAAGGAACGCTGGTGAAGGGTTTTATTGATATCGTATACAAATTGTCCAGATAATCCGTTTCCTACGTTATAAAAATAATCATCAGATCTACCGTCACCGGTATTATTCCCAAATGCTATAGCCTGGACATATTGATACATAGCAATATAATCGCTTCCGGAAGGTGGCGTATAGTTATCTATATAGGATGCCGAGTAATGATCATATTGCAAAAAACCATTTTCATCTTCAATGCCATTAATTACACGGGATACCGCACCGCCGGCATTCAATGACCAACCTAATCCACTACTCCCTGCGAGCTCATTAATTTTAATCCCGCTGGCATGGTAAGATAAACTAACGGGTAAGGATAGTGTACCCGATTTTATTTGATATATTGGGATCTCTATCTTGGGAACACCGGTACTATAGTCAACCGGATAAATGCCATATTTCATAAAAGCCTGCGCTTCCGGCGAAGGCGGAACAGGATTTTGGTCAAAGGTAGGATTATTGGGTTGGCTATATCCGATATTAATTTTCAGTAAGAAGACAAAGGTCATCAAACACGTATAAAGTATGTTGTTTTTCGGGAAATCAGAATAACTCATTTTTGTAAAATATTTAGGTTAACGTCCGTTACTTTTCAACTGTTGTTCCAAGGTTTGTAACCGACCTTCCAGTTCTTTTTCTTTTCGATCCTTTTCTATCAAATACAAGGTCAATTCTTCTACTTTTTTGAGTAACAGCTTATTCATCTCACCAAGATTTTGCCCGTCTTTGGCAATTTCCTGTTCTGAAGGTATTTCGGGCAAGTGCTGGTTTTGGTCGATGTAGGTTTTAACTTCTGATAAGGAGGGCAGCTGGTAGCTTGGTTTGAAGACATAGTCAGGCCATACATTATTAAGCTTAACTGTTACTGATGTTGCAACAGCACTGCCGTTTACCGCAAACTTGTAGCCTTTGGTATCATTTGTATTTATGGCAACATTCCCATTGGCGTCAGTAATTAATACCGGCAATATAGCCGGCGTAATATCCGTGCCTGTTGGTGTTTGGGAGGTAATGGTTTGTAATTGTGATTGTCCACCATTGCCTAATTTACAAGACTTAACGGAGAAGGCTGGCCAATCCTGGGTATTGATAATATATATATCTGTGTTACCATTTGGATTAGAATAGGCTTTTATTGTAAAAGAACTTGTGGCATTACCATTTGTTACCTGGTGAATAATTAGCCCCCCTCGGTTACCTACGTAGTAGGTGGTTACGCCCGTGTTATTTGAGCCCCAGCCGCCGCCAAAAACATCTATCTGCAGTTTGGCAGCATTAGAATCGTTATCCGGCGGGAGGCTGCCAACTAATAAAGATACCCGGGCGGTGCCTCCAACATACTCATACGAGTATTGCGCATGCACTAAGCCGGGCACCATTATTAATCCTAATAAAAATATTACTACTTTAAAAATGTGTATCTTATTCATGAGATTTATTAATCTGTAATTCAAGTTTTTCTATTCGTTTATTTTGCTCTATTAAGTATAAAGTAAGCTCCTCCACTTTTTTTAGCAGCAGCTTGTTCATCTCACCAATGTTCTGCCCATCTTTAGCGATTTCCTGTTCTGAGGGTATTTCAGGCAAATGCTGGTTTTGATCAATGTAGGTTTTAACCTCGGTTAACGATGGTAGCTGATAGGTTGGTTTAAAGACATAGTCAGGCCAGTTGGTGATCTCTACTTTGATTTGTTTGGCACGGATATTTCCGTTGACAGAAAGTGCCTCCTTTGGAGTATTGGTTCCGATACCTACGTTCCCGCTGATGTAGAGCTTATCTGATGACGACCAGGCCGGCGGGTCATATCCGATACCTACTCCTGTTCCGTTAACCTGTAACACTTTTCCGTTTTCTGTACTGCTCAGGTCGATAAATCGAAAATTACTGGCGTATGCCGGCGTGTTCCATGTACCCTGATAAAACATCTTCAACGCGGTCGTCTGATTGGCATCGTACTGGTTGAAAATATGCAGTCTGGCAGCAGGCGCACTTACGCCTATGCCAATCGTTGCTGCAAAATATCCCTGACCATCGGCCCTTACACTAAAATTTGTTGTACCATTGGTTATACCGTCATAATAATAATTGGCTGCATTGTTATTATTATCAGTAATGGCACGGAAAATACCCGCGCCATAATAATACCCTGTGCCTATTTGATGACCGGTAAAAAAAGATTGTCCGACAGAAGTCTGGGCAACAATTTTGGTGTTGTTGTTCAAAGCGTCATTCGCATCCACAGTCACCGTTTTCGTTTGCGCAAGCGCCATATGTACCCCGGCCGAAATAGTTAATGCCGTTAGTAAAGTTCTTTTCATTATTTATTCTGTTTACTTTTTAGTTGTTTAACCTCTCTTTTCAGGATCGTTATCTCTTCTTTGGCCTCAATCATGTATAGCGTCATTTCTTCCATCTTTTTTAGCAAAAGCTTATTAGCCTCGCTGACATCAAGACCAGTTTTGATCATCTCGGCCTCCGACGGAATTCCCGGCAAATGCTTATTTTCCCTGATATAAGTTTTAACCGCGGTCAGGGCCGGTAACCTGTAATTCTTTTTGAACACATAGTCGGACCATCCATTCAGGTCGATCACTACGGACTTAGCATGAACGGTTCCATTGACAGACAGCTTCTGATCGGGTGTTAGCGTTCCGACGCCAACATTCCCGGTGCCGTCAATAGTAAGATCATTCCCATAATACCATTGTGCTCCTGTCCCCAACTTATCAAACATCCGCCGGGTGCCTAAGATCATTTTCCCGGTAGCGTTACCATTGCCTGCATTTCCCGCCACGGTTATTATCCTTGCCTGCCCCCAAGCATTAGTACCATCTGTATTAGCGGGAATGACGAATTCCAACTGAGCTCCTAAAGTTGTTGATCGTCCGCCGGTGTTGGCCTGAATAGCCAGGTCGTTGTTATTGATGCTGACGCTGTTACTACCGTCTATGGAAACACCGCTGCCAACTAAATGTAAGCGTGCAATTGGAGCCGTCGTACCAATACCCACATTACCGTTGTAGGTCCAGGTCATGGCGTGCTGATCGGGGATATCATTTTGATTACTGCCGCCGTTGATAAACAAATCTAACTGTGAACCCCATACATTGGGACCTCCGTGTCCTATTCTGAATTCCGCACTTTCGTTGTAAGTGTAACCGGAAGTACCTAATCTGGAAAGTTTAAAAACTGGTTTGGTTGGAGCTAATACGCCACCCGGTTTACTTGTTGTTGGTTCTACAACCTGTAGATTACTTGCAGGTGTGGCTGTGCCGATGCCAACATTCCCGGTTGCGGGAAATGTGTTTTGTGCGTAACTATGAACGTTTAATAACAAGAGTACTGAAAGAAATGGGTAGGCAAGTTTCATAATAAATGAAGGTTTAAGGTGATTATGATATAATTTTATCGCATAGCTGTACCAAGAAGATACTGTCTAAGAATTCTTTTCAGCGATAAGATAGAGTTGCAAGCCTTTGCAAGGCTTTGATTGGAAGATTTTTCGAAGGCGAAAAAGTATCATATGATAAATGCTTAGGCGCGGCAAACATAATTATTTATTGTTCGCAATAAATACTTTTACATAAATATTAGAGGTCGTAAATAAGCCTATTTTATAACACTTGTGGATAATTCCGCGAAACATCCGCGAACAGGGAGGGGGGCTTTGTGGGGGCAGCTACATCAAATTGCCCGGTTTCTCACGTTAAATAGGGAAGCAGATTAACCTGATCAGATCGAAATCTTCCATGTTACGGCTTCCATCGTCGCAAAAAAAACTTTCTGCGTATATAATTGAGCATTACAGACGCTCGAGAGCAACGGGGCCGAACCGATACTAAAAAAACCAACTGCCCGGAATTCGGGCAGTTGGTTTTTGGGGTTAAAGCGTAACAAACACGTGGTCAGTCGATGTGTGTCCGGCAGGGATCTGATTATCAGTCGGTGCCGTGTTGGTCGAGATCTGGCAGACGCGGCTGGTCACCGTTAAACATTGTGCAGTGCTCGGGTTGGGAACGGTTTTGGTCCAGTGGAAACCGTTCCCGGCAGTTTGCCTGGCGTAATAAGTGGTAGCCTGTGGCTTAGGGCTGAACGCAAATGCACTGCCTGCGCCCGAAAGGGCTGCGATGGCCATAAGGCCCATTCTGATCTTTTTCATGGTCTTTAATGTTTAAAATTTGTTTACGGGTTTTACCGCAGGACCCGTATTAACCTGATTTCGCGCGCGAGAAATATCTTATGCCTGCTAAGGCTTTTGTTGTGTGTTCATTTGTTTAGCCCGGTAGTATCGGATTGCTGCGACCGCAAGAACGGTAAACAAGAGGTTGAGCACAAAATGCTGTTCCCAGTTCAGCGATCGGAGGGCACCCCCGCAGGCGCAGGGCGCTCTCGGGAAAAGGTGTATCAATGCCGCACCGGCGTATAAGCTGAAGGCCGTCATCATGCCGAGGAAAATATAAATACCCGTCAGGCGGCTTTGATCCGGTATCATTAAGGCGGCAACAACAATTTCCGCCAGGGGAAGGGTATAGGTCAGGGGGAATGTTATCCATCCCGGCAAATGCTGGAACCGCATGGCAACCTCGAAGTTTTGAAAATCCAGCAATTTGCTCAAGCCGGTATACAGGAACAGGAGTATCAGCAATGCAGTGACCAATTCGTATAGCAGTTCTTTTTTCATGGTTTATGGAATAAGGTGTGAAGGGAAGTTGATTTCACCGGGATGTTCAAACCGGAGCAGGAAGTGGAGCACCCCGCCGCTGCCTGTCCGGAAATCAGGTGAAGGCATTAACTGGGTACCATCTAACCAGAAGCATATGCCTTTCTCCCGGTAACAGGAATTGAGCAGGACATCGCGGACAGCGGTAGCACGTGAGTACCATTCTTCGTCGCCGAAGACACGGAAAGCCTCGAGGTAAACTTCACCCAGGCCGCTGAGTCCATTACCAAATGCGCAGTAATTACTGGTGATCTGTATTGGGTGGTATCTTAGTACCTCAGCAGCTATTTGCTGGTATTGAAGGTCTCCCAGTACCTCAAAGGCTTTGATAAAGGTCAGTGCTATGCCTGTAAACCCATGTTCGAGCCAGGGATCAACGGTATTATTTTCTGTGCTTACCGGCCACGTCAAATTTCCGCGGTCAGGTTTGCGCTGCCCGGAAAGCCAGTTTAAGGCTGAAGTGATCCGCGCTTTTAAATGACCCGTAGGATATTTGGCGAAATAGCACAGCAGGAAATAGGTGATGCCCGCGACACCGTGCGAAAACCCGGTGATTGCAAATCTTTTTTTGCCGGATCCTGCGGGGCCTCCCATCCAGGACCCGTCTTTTTGTTGCAGGTTGGCTATTGATTTAACGATTTCCACCAGTTTTCGCAGATCGGGTTCATCGGATTGCTGATCGATAAGGTTCAATAGTTTCAAACCCAACCCGGCGAGGCCAGCGGATGTTTGGGGTGGGGTATCATCGCTGATATCATCCGGTAGCGGTTCGGCTATATTCATGAAAGTCGAGCGAAGTCGAGTGTCTAACTCCGCCAATGATATTTCAGCCATCAAGATTTGTACTTCCAGATTAGAAAGTTGGATTACTGTAGACTTTTCCAGCCGGGTGTTGATCGCTGACACAATAGTTGAATGCTCGGCAGGAGGGCAGAACCGGGTAAACAAGGCGAGGATACTGATTTCGGCAAACTCATTCGGCTGCAGGCGGTTCGGATCAGTACAGACAAATGCCATTTCCCGGCCGTAGCTTACTGACGGCAAATCAGCGGCAAAGTGGGCGTGGTTTGCTAAAGCGATATGGGCAAGGGTTTGAATGCCGTCTTTAATGATAGTTGCTGGATCACAGGAATGCGATATGTCAACATAAGATATTTCGTCTGTTGTGAGCAGCACCATATCATAAAGTTCCAGTTTGCTTTTAATTTCCGCCAAGGAAGGCCGGAGGCTTTCATCCGCATTTAAGCAGGCAACGGTTATGCTGATAAGGCTAGGGGAGTCCAGGAAGTAAGCAAGATTACGGGTAAGCAGCTCCGGGTCCATTTGGTTCAGTTTGTTCGGCAGAATGCCTGTCAGTACCGATATCAGCAGCGAGCCTAAGCTGTAAATGTCATCCTGAAAGGAGGGTGTCTTGCAGCTTTCCTGTGCCGGTGACATATAGCCGGTCGTTCCTAAGCTGAATGGCGGGTTTGGAGTTCCGGTCCCCATATGGTAACATAACTCAACATCAATGGCGAAAACCTGCCCTGTTTCGGTTACAATAAAGTTGGCGGGTGTTACGTCACGGTGCACAAATCCTTCCTGGTGGAATATGCAGAGGATACCGACAACTCGTAACAGGTAACTGATCATTTCCCTTCTTCGTTCCGTAGGCATGGTTCGCCAGGTGCGACCCTCATTCAGTTGGGCTGTTTTTTCGCTTAGTGACACGGATTCTTTGTAGTCCATGGCGAAGAATGCATCTCCGTGCAATTCAAAATAGGAGATGGCTTTTGGAAGGATGGCTTTTGTTTCAAAGTGCCTGTGGATTTCAAATTGCCGCTTCAGGCGGTCTTTGGCATCCCGGCCGGCATTATCGAAGCTTTGGTATTGCCGGCCCTGTTTGATGACGCACCATTGCATATCAAAGACCCGGTTTATTTTCAATGCCTTGAACACATTGCCTTTGGGGTCTTTTTTTAAAATTTCGATGGGGATGTATTGCCGGTTTAATAGGCGCGGTTGTTTTAACGGTTTCAATGGCCTGATATCGTCGAATGGCCATGACATATTGTTTGATTTGATTTTTTGCAGTAATTCATCAGCAATTGTAGCGCCGTAAAATATATCCTCTTTTGCGATGTTAAGGGAGTTTTGTTCAAAGGGGTGTCCATAGCTGACGGCGATAACGGGTGTAAGGTGGAAAGCGCAGGGCATCAAAGGCCCGATGATGCCTGTTGTCAAAGACTGCAATTCATCAGCAATAAGCCTCGCTTCTTTGCCGGTATTTGCAATGATCGTGATCACCTTCCCGGTTAACGCAAAGCCTGCCCGTCCGTCGAGGATGGTGCTATGTGCTTCTGTATTAGCTGGGATAGCAAAGCAAACGCCTAGGGGTTTCAGGCATGCAAGTACCGCTGTGATTATCTGGTCAAACTGTTGCGGAACAATACTGATATGGATCAGCCAGGCGTTGTTTTCGTTCGGGTTGCCTGAAATTAAATAGGGTGCAGCAATGCAATAAGCATATCCTTGTTCAGCTAAATAGGAGGCGTAATCATTCTGCCTGTTTAATTGAGATCCGGTAGTTTTATTATCCGGTTGAGTAATTGTGTCATAATGCTGGCTGAATTCAATTTGTTCCATTTTGCTGGTATGAAAGATGGTTTCTTTACAGGCAAAGGAACGGGCTTTAAGAAAGCAAAAACAGTGGGAAAAGGGTGGGAAACTATCTGCCTAGTATAAATAGAAGTATTATGGGAAATACATTTGAAATATAATAATTCAACTCACTTTTAATGTTTTTTCGTTATGTTCAGATGTTCAAAGCCTTAATACATTTCAACCCTAAATAACGAATTAATTTATTATTGCCTGATTCCAGTTTAGGAAAAATTAATTACGTCAATACAATTAGTTTGAAAGACAAAGCCTAATAGCTATTCTCCGTGTTTTTTCGGCACCGCCGGTACCCGTATTATCAAATGCTATGCGCACGTTACCCTGCTGGTAGGTTACAGCAAGTTCCTGTCTCAGCGTTACTGTTGTCCCTAGCGCCAAGCCGTCCTGAAACGGGCGGTTTTTTTTGTTATATCGGGTTAAGTGCATGGGCTAAAGTGCCTTTCAAGCGTTTTTCGATGTGCTTAGATTGATGCGATAGCTGATGCGCACAATCAATCTCTCATATCATGCATAATTTGTGCGGTTCGGAGCTTTTAATGTTTTGAAAGCACGCCACGGGCATGTCCAAGCTATAAAAACCTTGCCCAACCTGGTTTTTTTTCCGTGGTGATTACCACGCCTCAAGTTTTTGTTTATACTATCTTTTTTGAAGACACCCAGTTGATTTTTAATGTCGAATACGTATATTGCGATGGTATTATAATAACGCATTTCGCAAATCGCTATTTGCCTGTAATTAACTGTTACCCTTATCACGAATGAGAAAATGATACTTTCACCTTCTTTCCGGCTCCCTTTTCCTATATTAGCAAAACCCGTTACACTCAACGAATAGATGACGACAAGCCGAAGACAACTTTGCATGAGTTGATCCGTGCCAGGATGAAAACCAATATGCGTACTTCATCAAAATAATAAGCATTACGAATACGAAATAAACGACATCCCTTTATGGCTGTGACGGTTTTTAGCGTCTGCAAAACTTTACAGGTACGCAATAGTATCCCATCAAACATGTCGGCTCTCATTTTCAAGAACAACTATTATTAAATAATTTAAACAGATGAAAAGGCTAACCTTAATCACAATTTTGTTCGTATCTATATCGAACTTTCTTTTTGCCCAATGGACAACCAGCGGAACAGTAACATCTACTACTAATTCTATTGGCATTGGGACCGCAAACCCAAATCAAGTCTTTGATGTAACTGGAACGGGAGGTTCTTTTAGTACTACGGGTAAAGCCAATGCTGCTTTCATACAAGATCACATTAATTATCGAGGTATTTATCTTGGTTATGATAGCTCAGATCAGATAGGGATTATTGGAAGCAGTACACCCGGGGTACCAAGTAACCTCGCATTTTGGAACTATGGAAGTACCGGCTGGTTTGAAGCTATGCGCCTTACGTCTAAGGGCTATTTAGGTATTGGAACAACAGCTCCACAGGGGGCGTTACACGTCAACGGCATGTCTGTTTTCGCTGGAAACTGGAGCAATTTAGATAACAGAAATAACACGGTCAGCCTTAATTTTTTAGCCAATACTGGTCAGATGGTTTTGGGCTGGAACAGGACCCGGGGTGATGGGGAGACGGATTTTATCGCTAATCAAGGAGCCGGTCCCCTTGGTGGATTTTCATTCTATAACCATGACAATAGCAATAACGAAAATCAGTTACTTTACATTCGCGGTGATGGTAATGTAGCCATTGGCACGTCAGATCCTAAAGGATATAAGCTTGCAGTGAACGGTAGTGTTATTGCAACGTCAGTAACTATCAAGTCTTATGGTAGCTGGCCTGATTACGTTTTCAAGTCAACTTATAAGCTTAAACCCTTAGCGGAAGTCAAGGACTACATCGACAAAAATCAACATTTACCCGAAATCCCGTCTGCCGAAGAAATAGAAAAAAACGGGTTGAACTTAGGAGAAATGAACAAATTGTTGATGAAGAAAGTAGAGGAACTAACGCTGTACCTGATAGAGAAAGACAAGGTGGAAAAGGAGCAAAAGAAAATCAATCAAAATTACGCTACTCAAATAGAAAAGCTTACCAAACATCTCGAATTACTGACTAATCAACTTAATGCCTTCAAATCACAAACTTCAAATAAATGAAAAATCTATACCTGGCCTTATCCGCATTGTTGTTTTCGGTAAGCGCCTTCGCGCAAAATACATTTCCCGCCGGTGGAAACGTTGGAATTGGGACCTCAAGCCCAACAAGTGGGTTGGAAGTACATACAGAAGGTTCGAATGTGAATGATGGGGCGCTATTTCTGGTCGGTGGAGTCAATGCCGGGTTTGGCGGGGGAGCGACTTTGGCCGGAATCAAGACCATTGCTGGTGACGGCGGACAATACAACCTGTTCAAAGTCCAAAATGCCGCGGGGCTTAAATTCCTGATCAATGGGTTGGGCAATGTTGGCATAGGTACAGGATCACCGCAAACTAAATTAGATGTTGCAGGCGGCATTACTGCATCTGGCGAATCCCATTATTATTTGGGCAGCTATGTTGATCCGCTTGTTGGTGCTGGGTTTGCAATAAAGGTGGGATCAAACGGCATCGCTGTAAATGGAAACTCAGTTTTTAACGACGGTATCAGTATCGGTACGAGTACTTTACCTACAGGTTACAAGTTCGCAGTAAATGGTGGTGTAATCGCGACTAACGTAACTATTAAACTCTATTCCCAATGGCCTGATTATGTTTTTAAACCTAACTATCAACTTCCATCTTTAACGGAAGTTAAAACCTATATTGACAAGAACCAGCATTTGCCTGAGATTCCATCGGAGCAAGAGATTACCAAAAATGGTTTGAACCTAGGCGAAATGAACAAGCTTCTTTTGAAGAAAGTGGAAGAGTTGACCTTGTATTTGATCGAAAAAGACCAAATCATTAAGGAACAACAAAAAAAATTGTCCGATCAGGAGTTAATAAATAAGGTTTCGGAAGAGCGGCTGAAGCGACTTGAAAGTTTTTTGCCTTCGTTAAAAACTAATCGATAAAATATCCAGAGCAGTAAATTAAACTTTATCACATTAGTCGTGAAGTAGTATTTCGTCTATGTATTGATAGTTAAGTATTTAACTGCCGAAATGCCTGTGTCTATATTTTGATTTCTTAAATTATTACTATTAAACCTATCATGAAAATAAAGCAGTTTCTGCTATTGGCGTTCTGTATGCTATCAGGCACGATGCCTCTGTTCGCCCAAAAAAGTATTGTTGATGTAAACACGCTGAACGGCTCTGCCAGCGCCGTTATCCCACTTGAAGTAGTCAAGCGCGGCGGGGTATCCATCCCTGTAAACCTGGTGTATTATGGCGGCGGCGTTAAACCCAAAGATGTGGAAAGAAACGCAGGCATTGGTTGGTCGGTAGAAACAGGTGGCCAGGTAAGCCGTCAGTTGCGTGGCCTGCCCGATGATTGCAAAAAAGACAATTCCAACGCCACAATGACGGGCTGGATCTATAATACCAATCAAAGCAAGATCAATAGTTTTGCCCCTGTTAATAATGGCACAACCTGTGCCAATGAAACCACAGATATCAACTACCTGACTGCCAATTTTGCTTATAACTCTGATACCGAGCCCGATGTTTTTAATGTGAGTGCACCGGGGCTTTCCTGCCAGCTGATCTGGGACCAAAACCTGTCGGGCTTCCGGCCGGTCGAATACCAGGATCTTGTTATTACACCTTCCTATAACGCCACAACTGGTGTGATCACGGGCTTCACCATCGTCAACGATCAGGGTATTAAATACGTCTTTTCTTCGCCTGAACTTGTGACAATGAAAGCGGTAATCGCTGCCGGTGCAACGATTAACTATTTTAAAAATACTTACAACCAATTTGTTAACGGAATCAATTTCTATGACAACTGGCACCTGACCAGTGTAACGGATATTAACGGCAATGGGGTTAGTATCACCTACAACGCCGGGCAACCCCGGAGTGGTTCTGATCCTATCGTTTTATATACAGGCGGAGCAAGCGGAAGCACTACCAAAATTGCGCAATATAATATTGTGCGTACGATAACACCCCAGACACTCGGCATGATCGCCGAAGTTTATACAGATGGTTATTCGCCGCTCGTAACTTTTAACTGGAGCCAGTGGTCGACCGGTCAAATGGTGATCAACAATGTTACCAGGGGGGCTAAGATATACACATTTAATTATTCGGCAGTTTATTCATCAGGTACTAATTTCAGACGGGCATTTCTTCGGAATGTCTATATCAGCGGATGCAGCTCCCCATTCAATTATCAATTTAAGTATTATAATGAAATACCATCAACAGGAAATGATTATACAACCTCACTTGGCGATTCAACGACCACCAAAGTGGATTACTGGGGCTATTACAATGGTACAAGTACCGGCCTGCTGCCTTCGCTAATTGTTAATCCATCCAACAGCAATTATGCCCGTTATGCAGTGAACGTATCTTCGACAGTAGGTTCTGATTATGCCAATGCCCTGGCAGGCAACACCCGTACCGTGAATGCCAGTAATATTATCGCCGGGTCTTTAAGCAAAATCTATTACGCGACGGGAGGGAATACCACCATCCAGTATGAGCCCAACGATTACCTCGACGTACCGTCAAACACCACAATACAAGGCGGCGGAATCAGGGTTAAGTCAATCACGGATTCCGCGGTGACTTCGGCCACTACGATGGTACGCAACTATACCTATAAAACCTCATTACTCATTAACGCTCCTTCCAGTGGCAAACCGGTAACCCTGCCGCAGTTCGCTTTTACTACCCCCTATTCAGGAACTGCCACAGGGAATGACTACTGGAATTATTCCACCATCCGTTCGGAAACGGATCTTTCGGCTGAAAGCCATTCCATCATGTATGAGTATGTGTATGAAAGCAGCAACGGGGCCGGTTCTAAGCTGACCCAGGTTTACCTGCCCGCAATGAACTGGGACAATGGTGCTGCCCCAGCCTGTAGTGGCTGTACAACAGAATGGTTGCCTACAATTAATTATGCCGCACGGACAAACTGCGCTTCCAGCTATGGGCCGGTAAAAAACTATACTGGTTCTTATCCTTTTGCGCCAAATGGCAACTATGATTTTGAAAGGGGGCTGCCTGTAAAAGAAACAACCTTCAGCGGGGATCAGCTAAAAGTAAGTGAAACCACTTATTCGTATCTGCGTACCGCAACACCGTTTGTTATTCCTGCGCTCGAAATCGATGACAACGTCAATGGTGGCCTGACCGTCAGAGCCTACAGCAAGTATGGTATTTATACCTCTACTGGTGAACTGCAAGCGACGCAAACGAACCTGGTATATGATAGTCCTGGTTCAACGACTTATAAAACGTCTTCGGTTACCTATGCCTATAATACTACCCAACATAAACTGATCCAGCAAAGCACCACGAACAGCGATGGGAGCGTGCTGACCAACAACATTAAGTACATTAAAGATTTCACAACCTCAGGAACCAACGCTGATGTTGTGGCGCTCAATAACCTCAAAGCCCTCAATATAAACCTTCCTGTCGAAACTTATCAGCAGGTTACGGCAGGTGGAACTACCAAAACAGTATCCGCTTCATTGACCCGTTTCGGGGCCTTTGCAATCGGAGGGGTAACCAGTTATATGCCAGCGCAATCACTTAAATTCTTTTCGGCCGATGGCGATGCTGCTTTTACACCATACCAGATCAATTCAGGTACACCGGCATTCTATAGCGGGTATGTTCCAGCAACAAACTATCTTACATACGACTATTTCGGAAACCTCGCAACCGTAGATGATGCGCATAAACATGTAAGTACAACAGTAACCAATTACCTGACCAACACCGTCGAGGCCACTTTCTCCAATGCAGCAACGGGTGAAGTTGGCTTCCTGGACTTTGATTGCCCTTTGGTACAGGGAACTGCTTTCGATGTCGGCACAGCTATACCCGTAAGTAATGTTGGCCATAGTGGAAATGCCATACCCATGAATAGCGGTGTCGCCTTTTCCAAAGCCCTGCAAAAGAATGCCCAGGCGGCAAATTATATTTTTTCATTTTGGGCGAATGCACCTGTAGGCAGCGTTACCCTCACGATGAACCTGACAGGTATTTCTACCATTACCAAAACCTATGCCGGTACAGGCGGCTGGAAATATTATTCGTTTACCATACCAATGTCAGGTGTGCCTTCGTCATTTACTTTCGGTTTTTCCAATAATGTCAATGTTACGGTAGACGACATTCTCTTCTACCCAGAGAACTGCGAAGTAACCACTTACAACTATGATCCATCTACGTTCGCGCTGAGATGCAAGACAAACACCAATGGGATCTCAGCCTATTATACCAATGACATATGGGGCAGGTTGCTTTACACCTATGACCAGGACAAAAATTTGCTATCGAGAAATACATATGTAACACCTGGTGACCAGCAAAATCCTCTGCCTCTAACCGTGACGGCACAAGGATACAACCTCTATACAGGCTCAGCTATTTCCATTAATACTTCCGGCTATACCAACTGTACGAATACCGGGGTCGTATACCAGTGGAACTTTGGCGATGGGGGAACAGCAACAACTTCTACAGGATATGCAACACATACTTATTCCGCAACAGGCACCTATACCATAACGTTGACGGCTACATCCCCGCTGTACGGTACACAAACCGTAACTACATCCGTAACCATTACCACGCCTCCGCCACCACCCACGTATGTTGTTTTGCATTATACCAATTACACGACCAGCAACGGCAGTATCACAAATGTCGCCTTCAACAATGGAAGCACTACTATAAACCTGACCGGGGCGCAATTGGAAGGTTACCAGTTGCCACTGGGCACCTACACGATAACCGTTACTTTGGGCGGCGGAACGCAATACAATTCATCAACAGACTCTGGTTATGGTTGTGTATACTTGACTGGTAAATTGAACGTCTGCCGTGATTATGATGTTCATAATACCAATACCTATGCCTTCCTGAGCAGTAACCTTACCACATCAGGCTCGCTGTATTTCACCGTATACAAACCTAATTGCGCAAATGCACTTCCACAATAATGAAGAACCTTATCATATTTAAAGGAATAATGTACAGAGGATCTTGCATTATTTCACTGGCGGTATTAACGCTTTTCCTGCTAAATAATACAGCTGAAGGGCAAACGCCCGGTTTTGTACAACAGGATATTATCAAGAGGCAAGCTGTGTATACAGATGCTGATATTCCGCTGCTTGGCATCGCTGACAGGCAGGTGATCAGGAGCTATTATGACGGTCTTGGCCAGGCTTTACAAACCATCGCGGTAAAATCCAGCCCTGCCGGTAACGACATCATCCAGCCCTATGCTTTCAATGCCTTAGGACAGCAAACCATCAGCTACCTACCCTATGTGGCGACAGGCAGTTCCGGTGTTTATCGCCCTAATGCACTTACTACTGAGCAATCTGCCTTTTATAGTAATGGCTTAGCGGATAAAGTAGCTGACGACAGCAATCCTTATTCGCAGGTTTTTTATAGTGATGATCCTTCCCAGCGACTATTACTGGCAGGCAAAGTCGGTAACGGCTACCAGGTCGGACAGCATTCCAAAAATATAAACTACCGTTCCAACAATTCCGGCGATGGCAATATCATTGTCTGGAGTGCAGCAGGTGCGAATACCGGAAATTATGCGGCCACAAAATTATCGGTTACCGAAGCTACGGATGAGGATCAAAAAAAGGTTGCAACTTTTAACGACGCGACAGGTCGTTTGATCCTTAAACGGGAATATACCGAAACTGCAGGTAAGTACCAGGATACCTATTACATTTATAACAGCGCCGGGCAGGTGAGCTATGTAGTACCGCCCAAGGCGCTCGACCTGATGGTAACGGCAGGAAATTACAGCCTGGCACAAGCAGGAGTAAATAAGTTGATCTTCCAATATTGGTACGATAACCAGGGACGCGTTAATCAAAAATTGATACCAACCAAGGGCCTGGTCAATATCATTTATGACCCGCTCAACCGGCCAGTACTGGTACAGGACGCACAGATGGCAACAAGCTATAAATGGTACTATACCAAATATGATGCGAAGGACCACCCGGTAAGCAGCGGTGTTTATACCGATCCCAACCATTATTCGGCAAGTGCCATGCAAACCGCGGTGAATGGCAACACTACCTATAATACCTACTGGTACGAAACCCGTAACAGCATAGCTTTGACAGGTTACTATTCGAATAACACTTTCCCTTCGAGTGGTATCACTCCTCTCACATATGTCTATTTCGACAATTACGATATGGACATGTCGGGCTCGGATGATTATTCCTATACCAGTCCCGGCGGGCTGACCGGCGAAAACGCCCAGACTACGGCAACCCTCCGGGGGGTGCCCACCATGACGCGGAAAACGACAGTCGGCAATGGCATCACAGCGGGTACCTGGTTGGTGTGCTATACTTTTTATGATAGTAACGGCAGGCCGATACAAACCAAAAGCAATAACCAGCTGACCACAACAGTAAGCGACAGTAAGACCAATGTGTATGATTTCGCCGGCAGCCCCACACAAACAAAAGTGGCGAAAGTGGTGGCAGGCAATACAACTTCTGTTATAACCACTATCGGGTATGATCCTACGCGACGGGTTAACAGTATCGACCAGAGCTATAATGGCGGGACAGCTATCAGGATAGCTTCCTATGTTTACAATGAGCTTGGACAATTGGTAGAGAAAAACCTGGGTTTGATTAACAGCGGAATAATACCTCAAACCCTTGATTTGAAAGCCACCTACAGCGGAACCAATGCATTTGTAGCTTCTCAAAGCATTACGTTATCTGAAAATTTCTCAGTTCCGGCGGGCTCTACTTTTTCTGCTTCAATTCAGACAAACTATCTTCAGTCGGTAGATTACCGTTACAACATTAGGGGAAATTTAATTAGTATCAATAACAGTAAACTGAGCGCGGATAACGGCACCGGTTATACCAATGATGACAGTAATGATCTTTTCGGGATGCAGTTCCTGTATGATAATGCAGATGCCAATATTGGCAATACCGCTTATTATAACGGCAACCTATCTGCGATAAAATGGATGAGCAAAGACGGAAGCGGCACAAGCAGTGTTGAACGGAGCTATAAATATACTTACGATGCCGCAAATCGCTATAAAGGCGAAAGTTACGCCGAACGGGCAACAGCATCTACAGGCGCTTTCGGAAGCAACGTTGGGGGCTTTGATGAAAATGTGGGGCTTTATGACTTTAACGGGAATATTCAAACCTTGACCAGAAAAAGCTCCACTCCAGGTGGCTCCTCGGTGTCAACCATTGATAACCTAACCTATACATATGATGTCGCGAACCCCAATCAGCTGAAATCTGTAGTGGATGCCAGTGGTAATAGTGCCGGGTTTGTTGGAGGTGCTGGAAGCTATACCTACGATGCTGTGGGCAACCTAACGGCCGATCCTTACAAAGTACTCGGAATCACCTATAATGACCTGAACAAGACCAATGTGATTACGGTAAGTTCCGGTACCAACAGGCACCTTGATTATACCTATGACGCCTCTGGTGCGCTGATTCGAAAGCAACAGTACGATAATGGTGTTTTGGGGACTACTACAGATTATATTGACGGCTTTGTGTATATTGGCAACTCCCTCAGTTATTTCCCGATGCCGGAAGGTCGGGTGCGCAACACGGGAAGTTCTTTAAAACCCGAATACATCATCACCGATCAACAGGGAAATGCCAGGATCAGCTTTGAGGAAAGTGCAACAGCTGGCGTACCGGTAGTAAGACAGGAGAATAGTTATTATGGTACGGGCATGTCCATGACCAGTACAACTATACTGCCCACAAGTCCTAATAAAACCCTGTATAACGGCGGCAGCGAATGGCAGAATGACTACAGTAACTCCCCTGATTATTATCAGACGCTGAACCGGAATTATGATGCGGCTTTGGGGCGTTTTGTAGCCGCAGACCCGATGGCGGAAGAGACTGAATCCATGACGGTTTATCAGTATGCTAACAATAATCCGATCATGATGAATGACCCGGATGGAGATTATGCTCAGTCGCTGTATTATTCCTTTATGAGTAATCCAGGAGCATCAGTTGCGAGTCCTTTCTCTGATCCTTATTTCAATGCGAAAATGACCACGGCATTTAGACTACGTGGTACTGATAATATGTGGAATATGGATGGCGGGGGTAATTGGCTTACAAACGATGTTAATGGATCAGGCGGCGGTGGTTCCGGACCAGGAAGCAGTTGCGGCAGCGGTTGTACTTTGGTCTATCAGGCGGGAGCAAACAATAATTTAATGAGTACCGAGGAGCTAACGTACCTTTTGTTGAAAAAGAACGTTGGAATAGACTTTATAACAGGCAAATTAACATATTATGCTCCAGGAGGATATTCGCTTGATTATGCTCGCAAAGGAGCCGGGACTGTATGGGTTCCTTATACTATAAATTTAAACAATGCAGCACAAGGTAATAATCAAGGTCAAGGTGGGACACCTTGGGTAAACTTTGCAAGAAGTCAGTTAGGAGTAAAGGAAGCCACAGGCCATAATGATGGCCCCGATGTTGATAAATATCTCGCAACTGCTGGCTTATCAGGAACCGGCTTACCATGGTGTGGCTGTTTTGTAAATTGGTCTATGAAAAGCGCGGGAATAACAGGCCGACCAAAAAATCCAGCTTTGGCCTTAAATTGGCGGGATTTTGGACAAAAGCTAAATCGACCTGCCTTTGGTAGTGTCGGAAGTCGTGAAAGAAAAGGAGGCGGTCACGTTGGACTTATTGTAGCAACTGATGCTGATCGGCCTGGGTGGGTTGTAATGTTGGGTGGCAACCAGGGAGATGCCGTATCATATGAGTCTTTTCCGATTTCTATTTTGAAGTTTAATTATCCCTCCGGGTTTGTACCTTCGTATACGTTACCTTCAATGACTGGCATACCAAGGGGAGTTAGAATGCAATAAAATAAAATAACCTATTAAAAAATGAAAAAAAGAAACCAGCTATTTATCCTAATCGCACTGTTTACCTTATTCTCTTGCAACAATGATGTTAAAAATGGCACATCAAAAGCTAAAGCGGATTCGAATGCAAAGGCAATAACTCCAGCTCAAGCCCCCATAACAGAGAAATCTGATGTCGATACTTCCAAAATAAAGAAGAGTAGTGATCCTTTAAACGGGATTAATTATTCGTTTTCAAACGACACGCTTTGCCAAACTTTAAGCGTTAAAGAAATGAGTAAAGATAAAAAACTTGAGATTCCCGAAAAACTTGAGTTTAAACTAGTACTTCACGACAAACAACACAAGTATGATGATAAAGTATTTGAAGGTGTTGCTAAATTAACGAGCTCTGAAGAATCTTTTTCTGATAATTCAGAAAAAGATGGAGGGGCCTATGATGCAGCAGATTATGATTTCGAAGCCACGGGATATAGAATACAGATTAGATTGGACATACAAGGTTATGAAGCTTGCGTTACTTCAGTAACAACCAGCCAGCCTGACATAGTTTTAGGAGGATACAGTACCTATCTCAAGAAATTCCCAAACGATGGGGTAATGAGGAAGGGCGAATGTAAATAATCAGTCCACTGCCGCCGTAGAGCTTTGCTCTGTGGCTTGTATGTATGATATTTAATATACAAATCCCGGATGTGTTAATATATCCGGGGTTTTATATTTTTAACGCATGAGTCATCTGCTGGTGCATGACCCGCTGAAACATGGGTATTGAGTATCGAAGGGCATTGCCGTTTTTTTATTATTAAGCCAAGAGGAAAGGGGGAATTGTTCCCCTCTGCTGCCGCAAGGCTCTGCCTTGTGGTGCGTATGCAAAGTATTTAACATGCAAATTCCGGATGTATTTATTGATATATCTGGGATTTTATATTTTTAACGTATGGGGCATCTGCTAATGTGGACATGTCCCACTGAGAGATGCCCCGATGCCGGAAGGCCGGGTACGGAACACGGGCAGTTCTTTAAAACCCGAATACATCATCACCGATCAACAGGGAAATGCCAGGATCAGCTTTGAGGAAAGTACGACAGCCGGCGTACCAGTGGTTAGACAGGAGAACAGCTATTACGGAATGGGAATGAATATGACCAGCACCATGGCCTTGCCTGCATTACCTAATAAAAACCTGTATAACGGGGGCAGCGAATGGCAGAATGACTACAGTAATGCTCCGGACTATTACCAAACACTGAACCGGAATTATGATGCCGCTTTAGGCAGGTTTATTGCTGTTGATCCGATGGCAGAAGCTACGGAATCAATGAGCGTTTATCAGTATGCCAATAATAACCCGATCATGATGAATGACCCGGAGGGGAATTATGCGCAGTCATTGTACTACTCTTTCATGAGCAACCCGCAGGCGGCTGAACCGAGTCCTTTCTCTGATCCTAATTTCTATGCAAAAATGAGAGCGGCTTTTAAATTGCGCGGAACCGATAACGTGTGGAACCTAGATGGTGGCGGTAACTGGCTTACAAATGATGTTAATGGCAATGGTGGTGGCGGTTCTGGACCAGGTTAAGGTTGCGGTGGTGGTTGTACTTTGATCTATAAGGCGGGAGCTAATAATAATTCAATTAGTAATGAAGAACTTACTGATCTTTTACTAAGCCATAAAACTTCAATAGATTTTACTACCGGCAAAATTAGTTGGGATGTTCAGACAGGAGCATTTAATCGTACAACTGGAGATTTTGTGTTATTGTTAACGACGCATACTAAATCTTTTGACGCTGGAGGTAATCGATATCTTAATGGGTTGGCTGATGGAAATGGGGCCGTTGATGCCTTTATGGGAGCGATGGCAAGTAAAGGGGGATTAACCAGAGTGGGAAGTAATACATCTGTATATTTCGAGAGACCAAATGGTTTCGTTTTTCGGGGAAATCAATATACTACGACTTATTCCATCGCAAAAACCGGAGCTGAAATTTCGCGATATACATCGCGCTTTGGCTACGCGTTAGGCGCTGCACAAATCGGGTATGGATATTATGAAGATGGGTGGGCTTATGGTAATCACACAAGAGTTGCTATGGGAAGTGTAGGTGGAGGAATTATCGGGGGCTGGGTAGGCGCTGAAATAGGTGCTACAGGGGGCGCTGGTTTAGGAGCAGGAATAGGGGCTTTCTTCTTTGGTGTTGGTGCTGCTCCTGGAGCTGCGATAGGAGGTATAATTGGAGGTTTTGTAGGCGGTTTCGGTGGCGGCTGGGCTGGAGGTGAATTAGGCGGATCGATCGTAAAACGTCATTATGGACTTAAATAAATATGAAAAAAATTAGTTGGTTTTTCAATATGATATTTTATATGCTATACAAATTTGATTTCAAATTACATATGCTATTTAACTATATCAACCCTTTTAGAATTATTTATAAGATCAAATCGATAGATAAATTCTACCGTAGACATGGGGTTTCAAATATCGGAACTTCAATTGACAATAGCTTTGAGAACAAGTTATATGGTATTAGCATAACGCGAGCCGGTGGCTTTTTATTTATTCCAATAGTGCTGGTTGAATATGGAGTCTTTAACTTTGTTCAATTATTAATGGATAAACCTTTGATTAGGTATATTTTTGAGAATACTTTTTATCTTATCGTATTCCTTCTCTTACTTACCATTCCCGCGGGTCTTTTACTTCACATCTTCTTATATAGAAATGATCGATACGTAGACTATTTTAAAGTTTTTGACAATTTAAATTATCAAAAAAACTTCAAGTATAGTTTAGTCACTTTTGGGGTTTTTCTATTTGCGATTTTATTCTTTATATTTAGCTTTAGCATTATGCCAACAAAATAGTTTTATAAATCAAAGTTCAGACAACGAGCTAGTTTAGATGTTTATCGATCTATAGCATCACTTGAGTTTAATAGGTTTCGCACGGTCTCGGGATTGGAAAGTGGACTTTTACCAATATACTTTCCCCTGCATGCCACAAGTTATAACCTTGTAGCATGCAGGGAGGAAATTAGTGTGCAAATCCGGTTGCATTAATATATCCGGGGGTATTATATTTTTAACCCATGAACCATCTGCTGGTGCGCGCATCCCGTTACTAGATGAACGCCAGATCCCGGAAAGTTGGGTGCGAAATGCACCAGCTCTTTAGACCTCGAATACATCATTGAAGACCGCAGGGCAATGCCAAGATCAGCTTTAAAGAAAGTACGACAGCAGGGAGGCCATAGTGACGTAGGACAACAGTTACTACGGAATGAGCATGAATGTACCAACGATAATACCAAGCGTACCTAATAAAATCTATATAACGGGGGCAGCGAATGGCAGAATGACTACAGTAACTCACCTGATTATTACCAAACACTGAACCGCAATTATGACGCGGCTTTAGGACGGTTTATTGCTGTTGACCCTATGGCAGAAGCTACGGAATCAATGAGCGTTTATCAGTATGCCAATAATAACCCGATCATGATGAATGACCCGGAGGGGAATTATGCGCAGTCGCTGTATTACTCTTTCATGAGTAACCCGCAGGCGGCTGTAGCTAGCCCATTCTCTGATCCTAATTTCAATGCCAGAATGAGGGCGGCTTTTAAATTGCGTTACGTTGTTCGTACTTTTCGTAATTGTAAATTTCTTTATTTCTGCTTATATCATGATTCAGGTTCCAATAACAAAGTAAACCTCAAAGTCGAAGTTTGACAATAGCCAAACTTCGACCAAAATAAATCAAGCTTCAGCTTATTTACATAATAATAATAAACGTTTATCTCTGCTACCGCAAGGTTTTACTTTGTGGTAGTAGGGTATATAACACGTAAATCCAGACTGTATCAATGTATCTTGGGTTTTATATTTTTAACGTGTGAGTCATCTGCTGGTGCATCACCCGCTGAAATATGGGTATTGAATATCGAAGGGCATTGCCGTTTTTTATTATTAATCCAAGAGGAAAGGGGGATTGTTCCCTCTTATTGGATTAATTCAGGACTAAAGCATTATTGCCCTGTTGGGCGAAATCGGTACTCAGGTTAAAAGCGGTTTGGTCTGACTTTAATTATAACAAACAATTTCTTTTACGATTTAAAAAGGTTGGCAGATTTAGACTTAAATTGAAAACGGTTCAATTCTGGCTGATTTTTATAACTAAAGATCATACCTCGCAAGTAGGATGCTTGGGTTATTTTAGGTCAAAGGTTAGCGTAAGCGGAGCTTCGACCTGTAAGGAGTTGCAGCCATAATCATAGGTATACACATTGGCCCCCCCCGGGTGAACTAACAGCCGAGAGTTGCATTTTCATTACTCTGCATATTTACCACAGGGCACAGCCTTGCGGTAGCGGGGCAAAGCTTTAGGTTATTAATTAAAATATGATAAAATTCTTGTATAAAGTAATTCATTACGAGCCGACCGCTGACCATAAGACAAATGTCAGTAGATCGTTCCAGTTAATTATGATATTAATCATTATTTTGCCCATAAGCATTTTGTATTTACTATATAATATTATAAATGAAAAAACTTTATTAACGGACATTTTCTTCCTTGGAATAATACTCGCTTATATAACGGTTATTTACTTCTTAATTCGAAACACTTGGAAGTCCTATCTTACAGACACCTTAGGTTTCCAGTATTATAATTGGGGGAAATATAACACGCTTGTCAAGACTTTAATAGTAATTCTTTTAATTGCTTTTATGATCTTTATTGGAAGGTTATTCATCTTTTTTTTTAATTAAACCAGGGGAATAAATATGATGCGACGACAAAGTTATTTAACAATTTATTTGATTACTAACAGTCGTAATAATGCACGATGAAGCGTCTTATTATGGCGTATAAAAAGCATCTATATATATCAATCACGTCGGCGCCAGACCCAGCGTTTACCTACGTTTTCATTCTGTTGTAACCAAGAGAGGATAAGAAAGGATTACCTTGGTAGAAGATTCGGCTGCGGATTTGAGTAACGCGGCAGAAGTATCTAATGAAATTGAAAATTCGGAAGGATATATAAGTGGGGTAGATGGTTTATTTATGTATTTACCCAGATTCGGGTGCTCGAGAAACCAATGGTCATACCACGATGCGGGGGACTTATAATTGAACCCTCAAAATTCAATGACAAACATTCTCGTTAGCCTAGACTGGGATCTTATTACATTATGCTGAGGAATAGGTTTAGCCCGGTCACACCAGCCGGGCTTTGCGTACCCTGCGATAAAAGAAGCACTCCAAAATTACCTTGCGGAGTATAAAAAATGCCGGATGTTGATTTCATCCGGCATTTGGTCGTAAATGAGTAATTTGTTATTAGTCTTTGGCGGCTCGGCAAGCCGCTGCTGAAGGGCTGCCGTACATCCAGTTCAATGGTAGTACCAATGCGGTATCGTTCATCCAAGCGGAAGATGTCCGGGCCAGAAAGAGTGCTAGCACCTATGTACATGGTTACGGCCAGAAGCCTTCTGGTAAAAAACAAGATACCTGGAAAGAGTGGGAATATATTCCTGCCGCTTTAAGTATTACGACTCGTGATTCTTATGCAAGTAAAACTGTACCAATCCCGGATGAAACAGACATCCGGGATTTTGTCGTAAATGAAAAATCCGTTATTAGCCTTTGGCAAATCTGGGAGCCGCTGCGAGTTTGAGCGAAGGTCTGAGAAGAGAGAGTCGATAGGCAACTTCACAGAATGCTTCCCCGTAGTACGACAGGAAAATAGTAATTACCGTATGGGAATGGCAATGACCAGTACCATGGTATTGCCCACAAGTCCGAATAAAAACCTGTACAATTGTGGCAGTGAATGGCAAAATGATTATAGCAATGCACCGGATTACTATCAAACGCTTAACCGAAATTATGACGCGGCTTTAGGCCGGTGGATAGCCGTTGACCCAAAGCGGAAAGTGCGGAAAGCATGATGGTTTATCACTATGGAGGCAATAATTCTCTTATGTCTAATGATCCGTTTGGAGATAATTTTAAATATATCTCCAAACAAAACCGTTCCATTGTTTATATAATCCCTTTGCTACCTGGATAATGGCTTTGTCTCCCAGCTTCACTTGCCTGGACGCTTCTTTAACGCTCGGATAATTTTTGATCAGGTTTCCTTCCAGGTCATACTGGGCAACAGGTTTGCTGGTTGAATAGTTCTTTTTCCAACCGGACCTGTCGGCCGTTTTAAGATAGGGCAATACGCGGTCCCGTTGAACGGCCCGTTTTTGCTTTTCACTTTTTGTCACCAATTTTAAATTTTCCGGGCGGTTGTTGTAGCCGTTATTGTCTGTATTGATTACATACAGGCCGTCTTTGTTGTAATCCAGACGTGGATCAATAAAAGTTTTATAAATCAACCTCCGGGTATTAAAATAATAAGCCCTGTTTTCGATGGTAAGGGTTACCCTAAGATCAATCATGGGTACATCTGAAACCTGGTTATTATTTTATGAACGGATTGCTTTAGGATGCGGCCTTTTACGAACTGCTTATACAGCTGTGGGTGCGGTACCGTCCTGTCCAGTGATTTTACCCTCCCGAGGCTGGATGCCTGGTAGGAGCCTTCAAAACCCGGTACGTCTTTCCAGATTTCGCCGGGCAGATCAGCTAATGATCTATTCAGGTAAATATCGTTAATATTTAAAACGGTCATATAAATTCCCCGCGGTTTTAAAAATGTATTCAGCCTTTGGATATTCAAGTATAGCTCGTTAGTAGCCTTAAAAGCTGCGTTGAACATTGGTTTTTGCTACTCCATTTAATTCAAAGTTAGTCTATCCGTTTTTTTTTAAAGCGAAAACTTTCCTTTACTATAATTTCGTTACAGGTCGTGATCAGGAATATTCTTGTTACTTCGCTACTTGTTTATCACAAGCTCAAAGGGGACGGCTTTTTTTGAATTAAAGCCTAGCTAACAATAAACGGTAATTTGTAGATTCGCAAAAAATCAATGTAATATTGATTTGTGATAAAGTTTAGAAAAAGTCCCGTGAAGCGAGTTCTACGGGGCTTTTATCTTTTTTGGGTCGTTGTGCCGGATTTCAATGAACGCAACAAATCGATATTCTTCTCCCGTAAGAGAATTACCGGCATACCTTTAGGCAATGATTTGTACAATCCTGGGCAGATCATCCTTTTCCAGTTCATCTTGCTTTTGCTGTTCAGTTCATCTTTGGCTTTCATTTCTGCCTTGCGTTTTCCGCCAAGTTTAGCAACATGTACAGCGTGGGAAGGTACTGCCTAATGCTCCCAAACGCTCGTGGATAGAATAGTTTATTCATTTAAAACTTATCCCGATCAATCCGGGTTATCACCTTACATGATCATGAGCGCTAAAATCAACCTAAAGGAAAAAGCTATAGTCATAACCGGTGCGTCTAGCGGAGCGGGGAGGGCGGCTGCGCTGGCATTTGCGGCAGAAGACTTGAACCTGGTGCTCGCGGCACGCAATGAGGCGGCATTGAACGAAGTTAAGACCGAATGTGAATTGCTGGGTGCGCAGGCCTTGTAGTTGCAGCCGACACCAGCGATGCCAGGGCGATGATCAGGCTGGTGAATGAAGCTGTCGACTGGCAGGACAGGATAGATGTCTGGGTCAATAACGCCGGGGTGCTTGCAGCCGGGGACTTTGATAAAACACCTATGGCGGTGCATGAGCAGGTGATCAAAACCAATTTATTGGGTTATATGAACGGGGCACACGCTGTGCTTCCCATTATCAAGGAGCAGGAGTGGGGTACGCTCATCAACATTATATCAATCGGCGGCTACCTGCCGGTGCCTTATGGCGCCGGGTATACAGCAGCTAAATTCGGGCTGCGCGGCTGGTCGGAGGCGCTAAAGGCAGAACTTTCAGCCTGGCCTGAGATTTATGTGTGCGATCTGTTTCCGGCATTCCTGGATACGCCGGGCATCTCCCATGCCGGTAACTATACCGGTAAGGTGTTGAAGCCGGGGCCTCCGGTTTATGACCCGGCGAGGCTTGCGCAGGCCATGGTAAAGGTGACTGCTTCTCCCGCATCGAATAACTATGTAGGAAGTATATCCCGGTTGTTTAAATTATCACACACCTTGTTTCCTGGACTCACGGTTAAGGCAGCCGGAACTGTCATGCGTCGTTATTTTGGATCAGCAGGGCCGATCACTATGACCGATGGCAATGTTTTTACAACCGTTGATTACGGCATGAGTACCCATGGCCGGTTCGGCTTAGCGGGAAAGCCAAAAGCTCATCGCAAATATATCGCTGCGGCGTTGTTGGCCGGCCTGGCTTTGGGAACTGCTATTATCGGTAGCAGGCGATGATTGCGGCTGAGAGACTTTGTAGTTTTGAAATGCATTGGTTACGCTAAAGTCTGTTGACCGTTTTTTAGCAGATGACCATTTATGTTTTGCATTTTTTACCTTAGCTAAATCAAAACTAAAATTATGCCTACCCGGATACAACGCCTTGTCAAAATAATCGAATCGGATAACGCTGCAGAACTGGAAACTAAAACCAATTCATTTTTGGATACCGTGGATTATGATAACTTAAAAGATATCCATTACAAGCTCTTGCAAACGCCTATAGGGACTTTGTATACAACAATGATTGTTTATAAACAATATTCGGACACTGAAGGTGAATTGAAATAATCTGGCTTCACTAATCACTCTTGGAGATATTTCATAATACCGATAGACAGGGTTTGTATGAATGATTGCTGCCTGCTTTTGCATATTGAATTATATCGCCTGGGGAGCGGTTGATACTACTAAAAAAGGTGGTACAGGGTTAACAGAATTTTGTACTAATTTTTTACTTAAGAATTTGATAATGAGTGTATTGAACTTTTTTTGGCTCAAAAAGTGTCAACCCACTCTTGCATTGATACTTTCAGCAAAATTTCAATTTATAAGTACCACCACACCAGGATGCTCAAATTTATTTATGAAACAGCTTCTTTTTTATTTAAAATTTGATAACACAATGAGGTGAAAATACCGACCTGAAGCAAACGCCGCTGAATTAACTCGTCAGGTAGATTTTAAAAAACTGCGTTGAAACATTAGCTTTGCTGCTCTTTCTTAATTCAAAGTTGTTCCACCCGTTTTTATTCAAAAGTGATAGCACCGCTTTACTGTAATCCAGTTGCGGGTCGTTATAATATACAACCTGGTTTTGTGAGTGGGATATGTCATAGGGTGCGGTATCCAAATTAGATTGCACACCGTTCTCCGTTAGTATCTTATTAATGCTTTCTGCTTTTTCTTTCAGCGCCGGCAAATAATAAATTTTGACAACTGCAGCTTTTAAAATAGTTCCAAAATTGTTTTTTAATAAAAGACCGGATACTTTTTTGTCGGCGCTTTGAATTTTATTTTGGGACGGTTCACTAAGGCTATTCATTGAAAAGGCTATGGCGCTTTTCATTTCTATATATGCCTGGGAAACTTGCTTTAAGGCCTTTGACGCCGAATCTACCCTGTGGGTGATCCTGCCAAGGCTATCGTTGTATAACCGAATTTGCCTGTCTAAGGTATCCTTTTTAGCTTCCGCTATTTTGGTGTCCAGATCGGCCTTGGCATTATTAATGTCTGATAGATAACTTTGTAAGCCGAAACCAAATACGGCGATTATAACCGTAACTATAGAAGTCCAGCAGGATAGTTTCTTATACGGCGGTTTTTCCAGGTTCTTCTACCTTTAGTTTCAGTTCTCGAACTTTTAGATCAAGTTCACGGAGTGCTAAGTCGTCCCTTAATTCTTCGTTAGCCATAAGGAATATAGGTTTATAAAATGTGTTGGACTAATTTACTTATTGATAGTAATATATAACGCTTTGCAGGTTAGATATTTAATAAAAAATAAACTAAGAGTGCCAGTACCCTGGACATGTCCGGTTTATTCAAATATAATTTTTCTAACGCGATGCGTTTCATCCAGCACATAAAGACTGCCTTTGGTATCCATGGCCATCCGGAAAGGCGCATTAAAGGTCGCTTGATCTGCGGGGCCGTCATGGAAGGGATAGGTAGTGCCTTGTTTTCCCAAGAGTGTGATTACATCCCCTGTTATGGTCAGTTCGCGAATCATTCCGTTGTCACTATCTAAGATGATCAGGTTCCCATGTCTGTCATACAAAGTTTGAGCTATATACCTGAATCTTGCCTGCATTGCAAGTCCGTCGCGGTATCCCAGTTCACTGTCACCCATAAAGTTAAGATAACCAACCTTCGAGTCAATTATCTTACTTACACCGTTCGCAAAGCTCACATAAAAAAATCCATCTTTATCGCGCGTAAGCCCGAAAGTAGGAATGATTCCGAATGAAGTGACGGGTGTGCTTACTACGCCATCGGGGCTTATTTTTCTGATTTGGCCCCCATCTGTAACGTATACGTTATCCAGTTCATCTATCGTCATCGCACCGATAGTCCAGAAGCCTGCGCCGGATCCTTTACCATCATGCTGCAAATTCCCAGGCTTGCCTGCCAGTGTTGTCACTACGCCCTCAGGTGTGATTTTACGGATTACTTCATTGTATTTGTCTGAAACATAGATATTATCAGATCGGTCCACAACAAGCTCGGTCGGGGTATAAAATGATGCTTCCCTGTTATTGCCGTCTTTGTAGCCTGCCGATCCGTTACCTGCGAAGGTTGTTGTATTGCCGGTAGCACTTACTTTCCTTACCACGTGATTAATCCGGTCGGTAATATAAATATTTCCACGGCTATCTACAGCTATGCCATATAAATCACGAAATGAAGCTTTATCGCCTATTCCATCAACGTTTTCTGCATAGTAGTCATTCCCCGCCAGGGTGCTGACGGTCATTTCATAGATATAATTGAAGATCGGCCCGGTCGCACTGTTGTTTTTGACGGTTACCCGGATTTCACCGGTTTCCGCACCCTTGGGCACCAGTACCGTAAGTTCATAGAATGTTGCCGCCGTAACGGTTACGGTTTTGCCGTTAAAGGTAACCTTATTACCGGCCGGGTTTTCGTCAAACCCGGTTCCGGTTATAGTGATCCGCTCATTTGCACGGCCATAATTTTTGCTTAGGCTGATAATCGCAACGTTTGGCGTAAATTCAACTTTATTCCGGCATGAGTTAAGGCACAGCAAAATGAAGGAGCAAAGTAACAGGGAGCAGGTTTTATGAAATCGCATAAAGGTTCAGATTTATGCAAAATTACGGAAATTTTTCGGTTCTGGATTTTGCAGGTGATTCGGAGCGCTTTGTGTTTATGCATTGGTCTATAACTTTGGCGGCGGGCCGAAATGGATCGGAGATAGTAATATCAACGCCTTATTAACCACCAGTAAGGCCCTCGGTACCGGCAATGCTAATACTAACACCATTGTTTCCAAGTATGGCACCACACAAACAATTGTATATGCTGCACTGGCAAGTTACAACCTTAATAAAAACGGCTACACAGATTGGTATTTACCGTCAACTGATGAGCTGTCCCAATTAAAGAAAAATCTCTATGACAATCCTCTTGGCCTCGCATCAGGGCATTTTTGGAGTTCGACTGCAACAACTGCCGGGTATGCATGGTGTCTGGGGACTGATGCCATTACTGATACTCCTGACCAGTTTCTTATCTCCGGTTATGCGACTGTGTGTTCGGTGCGGAGCTTTTAATACCCTGTTTAAAATATGCAAGCAGAGTATATTGTAATTCCATTGATGTAGTAATAATTGAATAATATTTGAGGGTAATCAGTGTTTATACGGAGTCATTTACAGTTAAAACACCTGTTTATTTTCTTGAATTTTTATAACTATCTTCGGTAGCGACTTAATACTATTTGTAAAAACTATCCGCAAATAAATCTAAACTGCTTATCACAATGATCAAAACAAGGCTTCCTGGCATATTTCTGCTTCGTTTGCTCAATCAGAATTCAAATGACCTGTTGCGCAAACCAAATATGATCTCTGAAATCGACCGCGTCACAATGCTTTTGAAGCGACCTCTTTATACTGGCTTTGCAAAAAACAACGTTGGTTTTCGCTGCGCCGTTACGCTATAACAAGCATATCATTCATCCACTCGTTTGACACTAAATCACTATCGTAATTTATTAATATAATCTCATGCACAAAAAACTGTACCTCTTGGTGCTGATGTGTTCTTTTTTCTTTAAAGCGAACGCCCAGTCATTAGCTGAAATCAATGCCCCCAGGATAACTCCTCCACCCCCGGAAGCAGCCGCTTTGGGTAAATACGGACAAATTCCCGTTGATAAGAGTACCGGAATACCATCTATCTCGATTCCGCTATATGAAATTAGTACTCCGCGATTTAAAGTCCCTCTTTCCTTATCGTACCATGCCTCTGGGGTAAAAGTTGATGAAATGGCAACCTGGGTGGGCACCGGATGGTCGTTAAATGCAGGAGGAGTTATTACCCGGAGCATTGTCAACATGCCAGATGATTATGGCGGCTTTCTCTCGACAACATTGAAAACCACTGCACAGATTTACAACACCAATGATGAAAATTACGTTAAGGAAGCAACAAACCACACCGCAGGATATGATACTCAGCCGGATAATTTCTTCTACAATTTCCTTGACAAATCTGGCGCATTTGTGTTTGGAGCCGACAAACAGCCGGTAATTACACCCTATAAACCGATAAAGATCCAGTTCACAACAAATGCTAATCCGATGCTTGGCTCTTTCAAGGTGCTCGATGAAAATGGTAATACGTATATTTTCAACGACACAGAAAAAACAGCAAGCAGCATCAGTGAAACCCTTACCGGGGTCTCAAGCTGGTACCTGAGTCAAATGATATCCGCCGACAAGTCTGACACAGTGAAATTCATTTATCAGAATGACCCTCAGGGCTATAATCAATACTCGTATAGCTTCAGCCAGAATTATGGCACGTTGTATAACGAAAATGGGTGCGGTGCAGTGCAATTATGGCCGATGAATAAGTCAATGAACATTAGCAGCCCCATAGCTCCACTGTATATCAAAACAATTTTATTCAAAAACGGCAAAGTTGATTTCGTAACCAAAAGTGGTCGGTTAGACGGCATGCATTTGTCCCTCGATTCGGTGATTGTTTCAAATTACAACTACAAACTGAAACAATATAGTCGGCTCAAAAGCTTTAAGATACACACCGGATATTTTTATAGCAACCTAGATCTGCCAACAGGAAACCAGTTCAATACTGGCAGTAAATACCGGTTACGGCTGGACAGTCTTGCAGAAAACGATGCGACTAATGTCCGGATCAACGTGCATAAATTTGATTATGATCCTGTTAGCCCTCCTCCCGTAAACTTCTTCGCGCAGGATTATTGGGGATATTATAATGGAAAATATGGCAATAAAACCCTTTTACCAGCATTACAACAATATGGTACGGGCAATACGGTCTATACCGTCGGCGGTACTGAAGGAGCTGACAGGACACCCGATCCTAACTATATGAAGGCCGGGATGTTAGAAAAGATCACTTACCCAACTAAGGGGTATACTACTTTTACCTACGAACCGCATAAATTCACGTACCTTTATCAAACACCTACTCAAAACACCTATTCCGCCGCTTCCGCCGGCTACTATCACGAAACCCAGGCAACCCTCTTTACTACTGATGCGACTGCCGTAACTGCTACTGTGACCGTGTTGCTAAAGCACACCAGTGGATTTCCCGGATCGTTGCCGGAAACGCCGTATGTGCAGATTGTAAAGGTCTCAAACGGTGCTGTTTTATACAATCAATACGCGAACTACAGTACTGATATAAACACGACTTTTTCTTTCCCATTGGAGGCCAATACCCAATACAAGCTATATTCACTGGCCCGCGGAGGTAATATGTCCATGAGTACCGATGTGATTCCCACCGCCAATATTAGTATTACCTATGCCGGACCACCTAGCAGTGTACCAACGATCATGGCAGGAGGCGGCCTGCGCATCAACGCCATAAAGCACTATACCAATTCAGGCAGTCTGGCATCGTCGGAGACGTATCAGTATGGGCCAGGGAACAACGGTATAGGTGATCTCATGGGCGGGCGTTTGCAATTTGTCAATACCACCACAAGGACCTTTTATAATCAGTACTATCCGGCTGGCAGTTCAACATATGATGTCTGTACGGGCTCAAATATTACTTACTCAAGCAGTTCTGTTTATTCGTTGTCTTCGCTTAGCGGAAGTCCTGTGAGCTATTCCGGTGTTACTGTATTCGAGGGTGATAGTGTCACCAATGCAGGTAAAAGCGTATATGCATACACCTCGTTTCCGGATAGCCTCTTAACTGTAGATCAGGCGTATCAAAACGGAGTAAAGCCTATCGCGGTGGGGTGGAAGAACGGGCAGCTGTCTTATGAGGCGCATTACAGAAACGCTGGGAGCAATCAATACTTATTAGTGCAGGAGAAATTCAACGACTATTATAATTACGCTCGTACGGCGGGTCTGAGCGTATACATTGGCCAACGATTTGAGCTGAGAAATATCAATACGTATGCCATCCCCAATAATCCTTTGGCAAATTATTGCTTTTTTGATTATCCCATTTCTTCCGGTAGCCGTGTGCCCAAACAAATACTCACGATTAATTACGATACAGACGGCATAAAAAAACTGGTGCAGGACACTGTTATCTACTATTACGACAATTTAAATCATGTCTTTCCTACACGGATAGCCCAAAAAAGCAGTAGAAGTGAAACGCTACAGAAACAGATTAGTTATCCGCAGGATATGGTTACTGCCGGTAAAGATCCAACCGGGATTTATACGACGATGACAACAGCCAATATGATTAGTCCAACCATTGAGTTTACCGAGTCAAAAAACGGCACGCAGTTAATGAAGTCAAAGACCAATTATGCCCTTACAAATAATGTAATAGAACCCCAAACGGTCGAACTACAAACCATGGCTAATCCTTCAGAAGTACGGTTGAATTATCAAAAGTATGACACCAAAGGCAATCTGTTAACCGTCTCCAAACAAGGAGGGCCAACCCAACGATATATCTGGGATTATCAAAAAGCGTTTCCGATAGCACAGAGTATCAATGCTGGCACTGACACCATTGCATTTACCAGTTTTGAGGCTGACGGTACGGGGAATTGGACTATTGCTTCTACGCAACGCGACGGTACGACAGCCTCCACAGGGGTTAGGTCTTACAATCTCTCCAACGGAAACATTACCAAAAGCGGCCTAACGGCTGCAAACGTTTACGTCGTGTCATATTGGACGCGAAACGCCTCGCCGTCAACGATTGCAGGAACTACAAGTGGATATCCTATAAAAGGCAGTACAACTAATGGGTGGACATATTACGAACATCAAGTAACTGGCCAAACAACGGTAACAGTTTCAGGAGCTGGGAATATAGATGAGTTACGACTTTATCCCAAAGGAGCACAAATGTCTACATATACTTTTGCGCCATTCATCGGAATTACTAGTGCCACTGACCCAAAAGGAGAGACGACATTTTACGAATATGATAACTTCCTGCGATTACAAAATATCAGGGATAAAGACCAAAATATAATCAAGCATTACGATTACCACTACATCGGACAATAACCGTTTTAAAGACCAATCACATGAAAACACTATTTATATCTGCCATTCTGCTGGTGGCTTGTTACTCACATTTACACGCTCAAAATACGTTCCCATCTACCGGAAATGTCGGAGTAGGAACGACGGGGCCTGCTGCTGTTTTAACAGTAACCAATGCGACCCCCGTAATTCAGTTATTCGATAAAGACGTCAATCCTCGTGATGGAAGTAGCCTGGGAAAATTGGCTTTTGGTTCCGGGGCCAACGAATTGGCATCCATTGATGCAATGCGGTTTTCAACCAATTACGATGATGTCACTAATATCTTGTTTAGAACAAGCTGGGCTACCGGTGCCGGAGGCGACGGCGCAAATATCGAGCGAATGAGAATCAGTTATACCGGCAATGTAGGTATCGGTATAGGCAATCCTCAAAACAAGCTGGACGTAAATGGCACAATTCATTCCAAGGTTGTCTTGATCGACCTGAATGGATGGCAAGATCGTGTGTTTAAAAAAGAGTATCAGTTGTTGCCGTTAACAGAAGTCAAAGCGTACATCGACCAACATCAGCATTTACCAGAAATCCCTTCAGAACAGGATATGATTAAAAACGGACTTGATGTGGGAGAGATGAACCAGCTGCTGATGAAGAAAGTAGAAGAACTGACGCTATATCTTATTGAACTGAAAACCGAAGTAAGCCAACTCCAAAAACAAATCAAAACACCAGTTAAATCCAATTAATCCTATGAAAATATTATCACTTTTATTGCTGGCGGGAAGTTTATTGATGGTACATACTGTCAATGCGCAAACCAAGACGGTAACAGTCGACGCGAATGACGTGCTAAATAACAATACAAAGATCGTCGCGCAGACCTCTTCTGGACAGGTTTTTTTTACGGGCCACCAAATTGGGACAGGCTATTATTATCCCGCGGGCATCTTTCGTGCTATTACTGACAATAATAACAATGCAGCCAATTACTATTTTGACGGTATAACGAACGGTACAACCAATTTTAGTGTAAGGGCTGATGGGCAGGGTTATTTTGCGGGGAATTTAGGGATTGGCAATTCCAGTCCTGATGCCAAACTAACAGTATTTTCGCCTACACCATTAGGCAGTGTTGCAAAAAATGCGGTATTGGTAAGTTCAGTGGGCGGCGCTTCTGGGGCAAATAATTTTAAGAACAACCTCTGGCTGGTAAGAAATTCCGCAGGGAGCGATTGGATTACTGCCCGGCTACACGATGGCATTTCTATTGATGTCTCATTTTTAAACCCGCAAACAAATACCCGCACCTGGTGGGAAAGAGATCCGAATCAGGATGTTCAATCATGGGGAACATCAGCCAATACGTATATGACGATTGTTCAAGGCAATGTAGGCATTGGTATAACTAACCCAGCGAACAAACTGGATGTTAACGGCACCATACATTCTAAATCGGTATTGATTGACCTGAATGGCTGGGCAGACTATGTTTTCAAACCAACTTATCAACTCCGCCCTTTGGCTGAAGTCAAGGACTACATCGACCAAAATCAGCATTTACCAGAAATCCCGTCTGCCGAAGAAATAGAAAAAAACGGGTTGAACGTAGGCGAAATGAACAAATTGTTGATGAAGAAAGTAGAGGAACTGACCTTATACCTCATCGAAAACGATAAAAAAGACAAGCAAAAAGATAAACAATTGGCTTGGCTTCAGAAAGAAATCAATGATTTAAAAAGGAACAAACAGAGACACTACAGAACTCATTTCAAATAACGATTGAACACCCAATAATGTAATACGCTGCACCATCAGCGATACTAATGGTATGTTGTTTAAAACCTTTAACCCTCACATATGAAAGCACTAACAATAGTAATATTTATCAGTTTCGCTTTTTACACTCGTTTATATGCACAAAACACATTTCCGGCATCAGGAAATGTCGGTGTTGGCACGAATGCGCCAACCGCCCCTCTCGATGTAAGAGGAGATATCAAATGGGGACCTGGGAGTACCGGCATGCTTGTTTCGGACGTTAACGGCGGTATTGAACTTGGCCCGGTTTCAAGCACGGGGGCCGTGCCGTATTTCGATTTTCATTTTGGTTCAGGTACATCACAGGATTATAATGTACGATTGCAAAATTCGGCTAATAATGAATTTACCATCCAAACTAATTCAGGAGGAACTGTATTTGCAGTCACAGGAAGCACGGTGGGCATCGGCACAACAGATACCAAGGGCTATAAACTGGGGGTTAACGGCAGTATGATCGCCACTTCCGTTACCGTTAAGCTGTATGGTAGCTGGGCGGATTATGTCTTTAAACCGACCTATAAATTACCGTCGTTAAGTGCTGTTAAATCTTACATACAACAACATCGGCATTTGCCCGAAATCCCGTCTGCCGAAGAAATAGAAAAAGACGGGTTGAATGTAGGCGAGATGAACAAGTTGTTGATGAAGAAAGTGGAAGAGCTGACGTTGTACGCGATAGAGAACGAGCAAAAGGATAAGGAAAAAGACAAACTACTTACGACGCTCCAGGCACAGATCGATTTGCTAAAAGAGCAACTGACGGCTGTTCAAAAGGAGATAAAAAAATAACGAAACCTTTCACATCTAAATACTAAAGCATGAAAAGAAATGCTTATCACAATGGCCGTTTTAAAGTACCATTTATATTCTTGTTGTTGCTTACGCTCAACATACGTATTTCGGCACAGACGTACCTTACGCCACCGGTAACGTTAACTACCGCACCAGCACCTGGCTCCTATTATAACAACACGGGCATCACGCTGACCCCAAACTTCAGTTTCGCGGCAACCGCAGGGAACAGTTTGAAGTTTTATATTGTAGCCGCTGACTGCGTTCCTCAAACCATATCGCTGAGCGCGAACCAGAACTATATCCTGACCTCGATACCACGAACAAAAGGTTTAACAAGCAATACCATGCTCGCCGGCCGGATGACCTGCGAGCTGATGCAGACGGTGCAGTATATAGACGGGTTGGGCAGGCCGCTGCAAACCATACAGATCAAAGGCTCGCCGTTAAAAAAAGACATTGTACAGGCATTTGCTTATGACCAGTACGGGCGGGAAGCGATGAAATACCTGCCGTATGCGGCTACCACTACCGATGGCAGTTATAAAAGCGATGCCCTGACCGGGGCGCTAACCACTTTTTATAACCCGGGTAATACCGGGGCTTCCCAGCAAGCCAATGGTATACCCAATACTTCCTTTCCATTCGCTCAAACGGGCTTCGAGTCCTCGCCCCTGAACCGGGTGATTGAGCAGGGAGCGCCGGGTTCTGCCTGGCAACTGGGCACAACACCCGATGCCGGCAGCAGCAGCCATTCGGTACGGATGGTATACACAGCGAATGACCAGAGCAGCACTTTCAGTACAGCAATAACAGGCAACAACGGCAGCCGGATAGCAGCCCTGTATACAGCTGGCATAAACAGCAATCAAAGCCGTTCCTTAAGCAGGGCTGGCAACAATGCCACCTACAGCCCCAACCAGCTATCGGTTACCATTACGCGTAATGAAAACTGGCAACCGGCAAATGGTTGTTTTAATACCACCGAAGAGTATAAAGACAAGGAAGGGCACGTGGTGCTGAAACGCACGTATAACATCAAGGGCACGGCAGCCGAAGAGCTCTCGACCTATTATGTGTATGACGACCTGGGTAACCTGAGCTTTGTATTACCCCCGGGAGCAAACCCGGACGCACAAGCGGCAATTTCGCAAGCAACATTGGATAATCGCTGCTACCAGTACCGTTATGATGCCAGGAACCGGCTGGTGCAAAAGAAGGTGCCGGGCAAAGGCTGGGAATACATAATCTACAACAAACTTGATCAACCGGTAGCCACCCAGGATTCGGTGCAGCGGATGAAATCACCGCAGGAATGGATGATCACTAAATATGACGCGATAGGAAGAACCGTGTTGTCGGGCATTTATCAGCATACAGGCGGTACAGCAGGAACAGATTACCATGCGACCCTGCAAGCCGCAGCGGACACCACCAGCAAACAGTGGGAAACACCGGTGAATAGCGGTAATGGCTATACCGCAAACACCTGGCCCAAGTCATGGTCAACCACGCTAAGTGTGAACTATTATGATACTTACGCAGGTATCCCAAGCTTTCCCGGGGCCTATGACCAAACGGCTAATCCCGCGTTCAGCAAACAAACCACAGGGCTGCTCACCGCCTCGAAAACATTGGTGCTGAACACCACCGGAGACTATTTGTGGAGCGTACCATACTATGATAACGAAGGGCAGGTGGTTAAATCATTCACGCAGCACTATGTGGGCGGAGGTTCATCGCTGAGCATGTATAACTATGATGCCGACAGCACGGTATATAACTTTGTTAAACAGCCCACGCTGGTACAACGGAAGCATTACCTGAAGAACACCAACGGAACTGCCGGAGTGCTTACCCTGACCGAACGGAACAGTTATGCCTACGATCATATGGGCCGTAAGCAAAGAACCGTCCACCAGTTACAGGATGGCAGTAATGCTGCACAGGATTCGGTGATCCTGACCCGGAGTGATTATAACGAGGTAGCCCAGCTAAAAGCCAAAGGGCTGCATTCAAAGAACGGCGGGACGAACTACCTGCAAACTATTGACTACCGTTATAACCCGAGGGGCTGGCTCAGCAGTATCAACAATGCCAACCTGAACAGCGACGGCGGCCTGACCAACAACGACAGCAATGATAAGTTTGGTGAGGAGTTAAGTTATGACGGAGCAACCACGGCAGCCAAACAATACGGCGGTAATATTGCCACCGCGGTTTGGAAATCGGCACCAATCATCATCGGCGGAACAACGATAACTCCTGTTAAACAAACCTATGATTATGGGTATGATAACCTGAACCGGCTCCGCTCGGCGGTATCAACCAGCAGTACGGCAAAAGATAACCTGTACGGGGAGAATGTGACCTATGATAATATGGGTAATATTACTAACCTGGGCAGGTATGATAGGATCGGCACTACCAAAACCCAGATTGATACGCTGACATATACGTATAACCATTACCAGGTAAACCAGGTGGATGATGCTTCAACCTATTCCGGAGCCTTCGGTTTCCAGGACCCGGTGAAGGTAGCGAATGAATATACCTATGATGGTAACGGCAATGAGCTGAAAGACCAGAACAAAGGCATTAGCAGTATTACATATAACTTACTAAACCTGCCGCAACTGATCACTAAAACCGACGGCAGTACGGTAACTTATGTATACAGCGCGGCAGGCAATAAGCTGCGGAAAATATTGGTAGCAGGAGGCCTCACCACAACCACAGAATACGAGAACGGTATTGAGTATGATAACAGCACCAACACCATCGCCTTTATCCAGACGGAGGAAGGCCGGGCAAGGAAAAGCGGAAGCAACTATGTGTACGAGTATGACCTGAAAGACCATTTGGGCAACACCAGGGTAACCCTGACACCTGACCCGAATGACGCTACCCAGCAAACAGCAAAACTGCTGCAGGAGAACGATTTCTATGCATTTGGGTATGGTATCCAGTCGACACAGCAAACCATTTCTCCTAAAAATGAATATCTTTATAACCATAAGGAGTTACAGGAAGAAACTGGGCTGTATGATTATGGGGCAAGGTTTTATGATCCGGTGATTGGGAGATGGACAAGCGTTGACCCCCTCGCTGAGAAAGGTAGAAGGTGGTCCCCGTATGTTTATGGGTTTGATAATTCTCTTATATTTGTTGATCCAGACGGAATGTGGCCGGATTGGGGGCGTATTGCGCGCAACACTAATGACATTTTAGCAGGCGCAATAAACGCATTGGCTTCCGATATGACAGGAGCAAATGCCCCAATGTCTCGACATTCGAGTGCGACAGTGTATAACTTTGGTCGAAGACTTGGCCACGTTGCCGCAATTTTTACAGGAGGTGCCGAATTTCAAGCAGGAGGAACAGCTGGCGCGGCGGGAGTTGTGGCTGCTCCCGAAAGTGGTGGATTATCATTAGGATTGACAGCAGCGGGGGGAGCCGTGGCTGCACATGGGACGTTTACGATAAAAAATGCTATAGTAAATATAGTCACAGGCAATGGGGAGGATAAAGGCGAGGTTACTGGAAGTAATGATGCTCCGACAGAGCGATATAACAGAAAACAACACTACGGAAATACTCCAAAAAAGTCTGATCGAAATGCTCTTAATGCTCAATCAGGTGACGTAGTGGATCATGATCCTCCATTGGTGGAACGCTACTATGAAGGAGATCCTAGTACAGGAGAAAAACCAGGTTACTTAATGACACCAGAGGAAAGGAAGCAAAGCGCTAACGATCGTACCAGAATGAAATTACAGCCCCAGTCAGAGTCGAATTCGCAGGGAGGCAAAGCCGCTAAATATTCTAATGAACAAAAGAAAAAATATGGTTTATAGTGTGAAGTTTTATAAAGAGATTCTCAAAAAGCATTACATCGCAAATTGGGGTAATAATTATCTTGAAAAAACCTGGAACAGTGGGCCGATAAATAAACTTTCGAATCAGTTTACGGTATTAGAATTTCCTCCACATGGGGAGCGGAAAATGTGGACTTACGCTACTTGTGGAATGTCAACTTTTTCACAAAGTTCGCCAATTGAATTACATATATTTTCTAAAGTACAGGATGACTCTTTGCTAGAATTGCTCTCAAGTGTTGTGTATTTTCACAATGTTGATCAAAATCTTAATTTAGAACATACCGTCAATTTTGGGAAGCCTTGGCAATTATCATCAATATGTACATATGGTTTGATCTCGCTGCCTTATCTTGATGGGCCGGATCTCGAAGTGCTATACTCAGCAGAACAAGATAAAACAATACATTGTTATTGGCTTATTCCTATTACTTTAGAAGAACGAGATTTTAAAATTCGTTATGGCTTGGAAGCTCTGGAAGAAATCTTCGACAGTAAAAACTTCAATTATATCGACAATATGCGACAAAGTGTTGTATGATAAGCTTTCGTAACTCTGATTTAGTTTTAAAAGCGTTCACGCGACAATTTCCCAAAAAAGCGAGGATAAATCCTCGCTTTTTATATTCTTTTCAACTGCTTTGTCGGTAAGTTAAACTATTGATATACAACTACATATGTTTATATCTAAAATTAATATTTTCGAAATTGGTCATTTAGATTTGCAGTTGAAAAGAGTAATTTATATGAGTTGTAGGCAGTATGTGTTGATGGCGTCGAAAAAATGGCTCAAGCCTTGTACTGTTAGCCAACGATGCAATGGAGATTACAGTTTAATCGATAACATATCGTTACTGGAGAAACTGAGTTTTGACAAATCAATCATTAAAATCAAGCCGAATAGCGCTAAATTAAAATGGGGGTAACACAATGAGTAATTATAAAGATTTAATTAATAATTCAGATGTAGTTTTCGCAAACTCCAAGTCAAATTCGATTTCTTTAAAAAGGTTGAATGAAATAGTTAACGACCAATCTTATATATCTTTTATAGACAAGATTTGCAACGGAGGATATTTTTACGACCGCGCGCTGCAAATTTATTCTATCAAAACAGATAAGGAGTACAACAATATCTTTCGCATAAATCAAGTTATAGCGGATGAGTACAAAGAGATAGTCGAAGGCATCTTCTTTTTTGCTCAGGAAATTTTTTCCAACCAGTTCGGTTTCTCAAAAGAGGGAATTGTTTTTTTTAATATAGAAACAGGTGAGAAGGAAGTTGTTGCCAATAACTTTGACGAATGGGTCGACGTTATTTTGGATGACATTTCATATTACACCGGACAGAATATATCAAGAGAATGGAAGGAAAAGGGAGGACTATTAGAATTAAACATGAGATTATGTCCAACAAAACCCTTTATCATTGGCGGAGAATATGAGGTGGATAACTTGTCAAGCCAGACTTTTCCTGGGTATATTTCTTCTAATGCCAATATAGCTCGCCAGATATATAATCTGCCAGATGGCACCCCCGTTCGACTTAAAATAACGGAGTAATAATCTGCGTAGAACTAATTAAAAGAAAGTGAAGCTGTCAAAGGCTTCGCTTTTTTATTTTCTTATAATGCTTTAAACATAAACTTTAATTTAATTTTAGGATACTTACGATACACTTGCGACAATTGGTATCGTATGAGTGTGGATTACAAACAGCAACCTTATCCGAACCCTTTATTTTGAATTTGTTCACTAATAAAGACGATGGTTCCCGGTTTAATAAGTCAGTTATTCGAGGAGCTTCATTATTAATAGCAGCACGTACTTCTTCCGGAAGCTAATCTATCTGAAAATGACATAGAACTCGCTAAGGCTCTTTTGAAAATTAAACAGTGAGTTTCCAATAAATTATCGCCAATGAGGATTTAGGTATGATGTGCTACGTTCCGTTATCTATAATTCTTCTGAATTTCTTTAACCCTCAACTCATTTTCCTTTTCCAATGAGTTTAACTCGAGATTATTAAATAACTCCTTAAAAAGATCGCCAGGATTCTTTCCAATTGCCATCTCAATCAAACACAATTCGTGTGCTAAAACTTTGGCCGATTTTTTTCCTGATAAGTCTTTTAATCGTTGGAGTGTAATGCCCGTCCTAAGTGATATACCTTTTAATGAATTATCTTCGTAAGGTTTTAGAATCGCTCCTAATGATGTTAAGGAAGAAGGCTTTTTAGACTGGTAAACAACACCTCCATCAATCAATTTAAGATTACAATAGGCTCTTTTAAGAAAATCTTCTATCGGAATAGCAGCCGCCAAGGAGATCAAGTAAAATTTGTCAGCTTCGATTGCGACAGTTTCCCCATTTCTGATCCTGCTGATTTTGTACGTAGGAATATTTGTTTTAACTGATATATCAATATTAGATATTCCTTCACTTACAAAAATCTTTCCAATATCGTTCCCCGGGGCTGTGACTTTCAAATTATCTATATTCTTTGCCTAAATGTATATAGCATGTTATGGAACCCCAATTTTTGAGTGATTACGTGTATTTATTATTTAATTTGCATATTAAATGCAATTATTTTATATTTGATTATTATGAACGATTAATTCTTTTATAAATAGATTTGCGGATATTTTAGAATCCGCATACGAGCCGCGCCCACAAATCTGGTAAATTTCACGCGTCGGTAAGTTGAGCATCCATACCCTATTTGCAATAGGGCTGGTGCTCGCTTATGCTAACGTGTGAAGCTATTTCGAAAGAAATAGTCGGTTTACCAGAACCTGTGGACGTTAGACCGGCGAGTTGCCAGCCCTATTGTGTTACTGACAATCTCCCGATTCTTAGGCTCTTTGTTTAAAAATTACAATGAGCGGAATTCAATATACATACGGATATAAATTACTGCAGCAATTAGTCTTATGCGGCATAGTTGTCTTCCATTATTGCTTTTCGTCTAGGCATAATGGAAGATAAGGCATGATAAGATATTCCAAAATTTCTGATACTCAATTGCTCGGGCTTTTAGATAAGTCTGATCATTCAGCATACACTGAAATCTATCAGCGTTATTTTAAGCTTATTTTCAGGCATGCGTTTAAGAAACTCCGTGATGAGGAGGTGGCCAGGGATGTGGTGCAGGATGTGTTCGCGGGTTTATGGCTTAAACGGTCGTCGTGTGCGGTGGAGGCTAACCTGGCGGGGTATTTATATATGGCTGTACGTAACCGGATCTTTAATTTCTGGGCGCATGAAAAGGTGGAAAGTGCGTATTGGGCTTCGCTGGTGGATGATGTGGGTATGGAAAGGTTTGCGGATGCGCCTACGGATCACCGGATCAGGGAGCGGCAGCTGATGGATTATATTGAGCTGCAGGTGCAGGAGCTGCCGCCGAAGATGCGGCGGATCTTTGAGCTGAGCCGGAAGGAATACCTGTCGCATAAGGAAATTGCGGAACGTCTGGATACTTCGGAGGGGAATGTTTCCAAGCAGGTGGGCAATGCGCTGCGGATCCTGCGGGCGAAGCTGGGGGCGGTTATTTACCTGCTGTTGCTGGTGTTTGTTGGTGTGATGATGCTGGCGGCTTGGCAGCTGAGGGTTTCCTTGCTGGCTGCGGTTCAGGTGGTTTTCACTTTTTCGGGGAGGGCGGTATGAAGTTTGAGCAGATCGGGTTCCTGGATAAGGTATTTGTCAGAAGGCCGTATTTCGAGGCTTCGGCGTATAGGGTGGACAGGCTTGGGGAGGTGTTGAAGCTGCAGGCTTTCAGGAACGCGGTATGGCTGGCTTCGCCGGAGTTTTACCGGGAACTGGAGAAGAAGGGTTTTGAATTTGATTTGCTGAACAGCAGGGAGCGCTTAACGGCGCTGAAGTTTTATAACCGGATGAGTTTCCGGGCTACGCCTTTTGGTGCTTTTTCGGCTTTCGGGCTGGGGGGCTGGGCCTTGGAGGGTGAAGGGGGAAAGGTTGAAGGAATCGATCCGGTGCTGCATTTGCTGCCCTCGGTACAATATGAACTGGATGGGCTGGAGGCGAGACCCTTGACGGGTGATGTGCTGCTTGCGCTGAACCCGACCTTGTACCGGTTCGCTGCGGGCTGGCGGTATTCGCGTTATGAAACGGACGCTAAAGGCAAGCTGTCGTTTTTTGTGTACCTGCTGGCCTATGACGAGGTGGATGAGCTGCTGTTGGGCCGCCTGGCGGATAAACCTTCGCCTTTGGCCCGGTTGGTTGACTATTTAAGGGAACTGACGGATTGTACGGATGAGGAGGCGGGGGCGCATATAGTGAGGCTGGTGGATGAACAAGTTTTGATCACGGAGCAGGCTTTATCGCTTTTAAGGGACGGTGTGTTTGAGGGGCAGGTTTCGGTGAATTATAATGAAGGGCTGTCCTTACCGGATTTGGTTGCCGGTGGGGTCCGGGACGGGAAGTCGTTTTATGCGGGCCTGGAATTGCAGGCGTCGGTTGATTTACCGCTGCACTGGCAACAGGAGGTGCTGGAAGCGCTGCAAGTGCTGGATGTACTGGCGCCTGTACCGCCGGAGAATAACCTGGACAGGTTCAGGGAGGCTTTTGAACAAAAGTTCGGCGAGCGCCGGGTCCCGCTTTTGGAGGCGCTTGACCCTGATTTGGGCGTTCCTTTTGATGAGGGCGAGCTTTCGGATGAGCATGAATTGCTGAAAGGGCTGGAGTTTGGGCAGGTGCAGCAAAAGAATGATCAGCTGACCTGGACGCCGGTGCACCGTTTGCTGGTGAAGGCCTGGTTGCAAAACGGCAGGCGGGATCAGTATGAGCCGGTGGTGCTGACTGCCGGGGATGTGTCCGGTTTGCCGGGGAATGAGCTGCCGTTCCCGCCGTCTACGAGTGTTTTTTGTTCGATCGCCGGCGATAAGCTCATTTTTCAAAATATCGGCGGTGCTACGGCCAATGCGCTAACGGGGCGTTTTTCTGCTTTCAGCGGGGATTTTGAAGGGTTTTGCAGGTCAGTGGCGGCGCTGGAGGAAGGGGCCAACCCTGAGGTTTTGTTTGCCGAGGTGCTGCAGGTAAGCCACCGTAAGGTCGATAATATCAACCGGCGCAGGCGGGTTTACGGGCGGGTGATACCCCTGAACAGTTTTCCACCGGAGGGGAGTATTTTACCAAAGGACGTGGATGTGCTGGTCAGGGGTGGGGAGGTATTGCTGGTGCAACGGCTAAGCGGTAAACGCGTTATCCCGAGACTGCCGACGGCTTTCAATTATCACCATAATGAAATGGTGCTGTTCCGTTTCCTGTGTGCCCTGCAGTACAAATCGGTCCGCGCGAATTTTGACTTTGATCCGGAGAAATATTTCCCGGGACTGAATTTCTACCCGCGGATGGCTTACGGACGAACGGTACTGAGCCTGGCGAAATGGTACCTGGACAAGGCGGAAACGGCGGCGCTTACCCGGCGGCCGCTGTCGATCAGCCGCCTGCATTTGTTTTGCCGGGAGCGGGGGATACCCGCAAGGGTGTCGATGGGCAGGGGCGACCAGCAATTGGTGTTCGACCTGTCGGATGATGAAGAGGCGCTCTTCTTCCTGGAATCGCTGAAGGAGCAGGTGGAGCCGGTCATCAGGGAATATATCGGGAAAGCTGAAGGCCGCCGTTTTAATGACCAGTATGTGCTGTCTTTGATGAATCCGGCGGCTGTTTATGCCCCGGTGCAGCCGGGAGCCGAAGCCGTTCCGGTCGTCCGGGATTTTGCCCCGGGTTCGGAGTGGGTTTACCTGAAGGTTTACGCGACCTATCAAAGCCTGGAGCAAATTTTATTGGGGACGCTGTTGCCCTGGATCAGCAGCAACAGGCAGCGGATCAGGCAATGGTTCTTTGTGCGCTATTACGATACCGGGCCTCACCTCCGGGTCCGCTTCCGGTTGGATGCGGGGATAGTGAAAGATTTCCAGTACGGGCTGCAATCGCTGTTAGCGGGAGGGGAGGTTTCGGCTGTGGTGCAGCAAGCTTATTTCGACACCTACCAGCGGGAAATTGAACGCTACTCGGCCGGGCTGATCGAAGCGGTGGAGGAGGTGTTTTGCCGGGGAAGTGAGTTTGTCGCGGAGCGGTTGGCGCTTATGGCAACCAGGGAGGAAGCCAGGGATAGCCTCTGGCCGCTGGTGCATTGTTACCGGATCATTACGGTGTTCTTCGATGGTGACTGGGAGCAGGTGATCCCTTTGTGCCGTTGGTGCGCGGATGCTTTTTTCCGGGAGCATGGCGGGGGTAAAAAACTGAAGCGTGCGATGGATGACCGTTTCCGTGAGCTGCGGGCCGGATTGGCTGAGGCGGTTTCAGGGGATGGGATCGCTGGTATGGTTTCACCGGCCCTGGAGCTGGCCTTGCGGCGCCTTTCGGAAGCGGCTATGGAAAGTGGTTTCAACCGGCAGCAGTTGATGGCAGATATAGTCCATATGCAGGTGAACCGGTTTTTTACTTCGGAACAGCGCCGCCATGAAGCTTTGATCTGGCATTGCCTGTTGAAAATGGCGGTGACGGGTTCGAAGCGGCAGGCGCAATCGGAAGCTGCGGTTATGGACGGCCGTTGATGGTGAGTTGCTGGAGCTTGGCCATCAATGGTTCTTTATACTTCCTGCCGATGGGGACCCTTGTGCCGTTTTCCAGCTGGACCTGGCCGTGGTCGATGGCAGTAACCCTGGCCAGGTTGACGATAAAGGAACGATGGACCCTGGAAAACAGGGCCGGTGGCAACCAGCTCTGGACTTCGGCGAGTTGGTGGGTGGCGGTTATTTTGTTCGACGACAGGGTGATATGCACGATGTTGTCATCGCTTTCGATTAACAGGATATCGGCGACATCGATCTTAGCGTAAATGCCGCGTATTTCGGTGTGAACAAAGAAGAAGCCTGGCGATGGCGTACCGGGGGAAGGGGCGGGAAGCACTTTGCTGATCGCTTCGAGGAAGCGCTCGTAGGAGATGGGTTTTAAAAGATAATCGCGCACGGCAAGTGCGAAAGCTTCGGGGCCGTGTTCGCGGAAGGACGTGGTGAGGATGATCTGGCTTTTATGCCCGATAAGACGGGCGAAATCCAGGCCGTTGATGCCCGGCATGTCAATGTCGAGGAAGGTTATGTCCGGCGGATTGGCGCTGTTAAAAATGCCGATGGCCTCTGCCGGGTTGGTGAAGGTTGACTGCAAAGTCAACAGGTTTGTTCTTTGAATGTATGCAGAAAGTAGGTCTATAGCTGGCGGTTCGTCGTCAATGATCACTGCGTTCATAGGCTAAGTTGATGTTAAGGTTAACGGTGAACAGTTCTTCGGTTTGCGTGATGTCCAGGTTGTAATTGCCGGGATAAGCGTAGTCAAGGCGGAGCCGGGTGTTTGTTAGGCCGACGCTGCCATTCGGTTCGACCTGTCCACGCAGTTTGCGGACGTTATTGCTGAAATAGCTCAATTGTCCACCTTCATTTATCGTTATACCAAGTGAGCGCGGTCTTTGCCGGAGATCGCCGTGTTTGAACATGTTTTCGGTGAGGGTAAGCAGGACTAAGGGGATAATCCGGTGATTGTTAGCGTCGCCTTTAAGGTCAAAGTCCAATTGAACGGTATCCCGGAAACGGTAAGTGTTTAATTTAATGAGGTTCTTCAACTGAAATAGTTCGCTTTCGAGCGCAACAAGTCCCTTGCTGTCCGGTTCCTCGTAGCTGTACCGCATGATTTCCGACAGCAATAATAATGCTTCCGAATCTTTTGGTGCGTTTAAATACACGGTGCTGTAAATGGCATTTAAGGTGTTAAACAGCAAATGTGGGTTGATTTGTTGTTTAAGAAAGGCGTTCTGGGCCTGGGCGAACTGGAACCTTAATTCAGCATTTGTTTTGTCGGCAAGCGTACTTCTGAGAAGAGCCTCTGTCGTTTTTCGCTGAAGCCGGCCCCAATTTATTGCAGACCAAATAACAGTTGAAATAAATAAAAAAAATAAAGTCCGCTGAAAATCTAACCCGGCCACCATTTTGAATTGGCGCCAAAATTCCTCCGGTGGGAGACTCGTTGACATCATGAAATAGTCGAAGGTTATTTTAATTGAAGACGCTGTTAGAATTTCTGCGATCACCATGAAAATCAAGGCCAGATATCGCGGCGGTGTACGATTTAAGTAGCGGTTCAAAATATGATAGTGACAATAAAACACACATATATTGCATGTATAGAAAAAAAATAAGCTGGCAAGCGGGGTGGATACGCGATATAGAAATTTGTTGAAAAGCATCTCATAAACTATATAAACAAGCCAGTATACGATATGTGGGATAATATATTTATTCATGGAGTGGTTTATAGCTTTGATGGATTTAGTTGCCGTTTACCAGTTGAAATATGTTGTTTACGTTTTATTTACTCAATATATCAAATACGTATTAATTTAAAATAAATAATTATGAAAACAGGAAAATTAAAATTAACCGAACCGAAATGTTTGAAATCTTACAAACAGGGCAGAGCCTATTTGGGATTTGAAACCACTACAAACAGTACAAATACAACCGATCCTACCACCACTTGTACGACCGTTGGTACGACTACCCATATTGTAATCGTATAAAAAGGAATGTTGAAAAACGAATTGCAGATATTGACAACGATACTTGCCCGACAAGGTAAGAAAGCTGCCGTTGATAATAAATGGAGTTCGGACTTCAGCAAAGTGGCGACAGAAAGCTGTAATCGGGCCAGGGAAGCATGGTCGATTGCAGCTTTTTCTGATATTAATAAAGATGCACTATCCCGATATTTTGATTTTCATTTCAGTTTTTTGAATGGGCTGATATCCGAGAAGTTTCTTAATGCTTTTCCGGATGGACCGAAAGTACTCAATGAACTCATGGATCACCTGTTGAGGTTTTACACCGGGTTTATTGATCAGGATCAATGGGTTGCTCTGGAATATTTACAGTACAGGATTCGTTTGCTTGAGCCGGCTTACCGGGAATTCTGTCAACAGCTTTTGCTGTCAAATGTCGATGAGGATTTTAAATTGTGTTTAAGAGAAAGTCTTGGACCAATTTACCAATCCCCGGACGCGGGGCCAATGACCTTGGAGGCTTTGTATTACCGGGAAGAACTGATGCTGGAACTGTCTGGCAAAGGGAAGAATCTCGCCTTGATGACGGATGAAATCCTGGTTGCTACGTTGATGGCGTTCAATTTCAATCACGCCAGGTTCTTTGGTTATTTGCGCAAACGGTGTTTAAAAGGCATTTCGAATTTACGCCCTAAAGATCATGCAGAACATTTCGCCGAGTTAATTGCCGGTGTTCCAGTGACGCATGTGGCGTGCAGCCGCTGTTTTGACACGAAATGGCCGCCTATCGGTGCCCTGTACCGGGACTGGCTGAATGATTACCAGGCGCTTTTAAGGCTTTCTGCTCCTGCCGGGAGCGATACCTCTAAAATCCCGCTCAATATTTCTGTGAAACAATTAGCTTGTATGATCCGGGCGCTGTATCAGTCGGGTTTTTACGGGGCGGTCAAACTGACTGCGATATTCGATCACGCCGCTGCGGTTTTTTCCACAAAACGCCAGGAGCAGATCTCGGCGGAAAGTATCAGTAACGCGTATTATGCTTTAGAGCAGTCTTCCGCTTTAAAAGTTGTCCGGATGCTCGGCAGCGCGGTTGATTTTCTTAAACCCTACTGTTTCCCTGCGTAGGTTGTAACAGGTGCAGCAGGCCTTCTGCTGTCAGGATATCGATCAGTTCCCCGAACCAGACGTAATTAAAATTTTCTTTTTTCATTAGCTTTCCGGGTGTCTCATCCAGGATTTCCTGTAAGGTCCCAAAACCCAGTCTTTCGCTGCCCTGTTTAAATAACCGGCTTACCGGCAGTTTATGGATGGGTACGGATAGTATTTCCGGGTTTTTCATTGCTGATGGGTTAATAGGGCTTTTGCCTGTTGGTCGTTTTGTCGGTGTTTTACCAGGTAAAAAAGTAGCTGTTTGGGTTTTTCCGGATGTTAATTTTTTCCGGACCTGAGTTAAATCACGGGTATTGCCGTTCCCGGAGATTTTGACCGGTCAGCCACCCGGAACTGTCGGAATGGCTTGTTTCAAAGCCGTCGCCGTCTTTGATGCTGATGCCTGACAAGATAGAAATTATTTTCAATTATCAACGTATACGTTGATTGATTTTTTCTTAAATGTGGCCAAAATTGATACTGGTAGTTAACACATGGGTATCAAGGAGGCACAGAAGGAAAGTTTGCTCGTTTTGGGTAACAGGCTCAGGACTATACGGAACGGTATGGGGCTTACGCTGAAGGATCTGGGATACAGGATCAATAAGGACCCGCAGTCAATCAGCCGTGTCGAAAGGGGTAATATCAACCCGACCTACCTGTACTTGTTGGATGTCTGCAAGGGCCTTGAGATCGACATTACTGAATTACTGAGAAAATAAAAAGCAGTTTATCCGGGCGCTCCCTGACCTGTCTTATGCTAAGGACTAGGCAATTTTTGGCATTTTGTTAATCTAAATTTACCTGATCTGGCTCAATTAATACTGTCATTTCCGGCGGGCAGTTGGGCTATTATAGCTTTAATATTCGCTTAAATGTGTTATGAAGTCGCTTTCCGGTAACTAATGCGGTATTTCAATTTCATTCCTCCCCGCGGCGCCGATCAAGATTCTTTCGATGCTGCTCCCGGAAAGTTTCTGCTGAGACGAACTCCACTCAGATCATTAGATATTGACAGCCGAAAGCTTGCCCTTATAATAACTGTTATTACCCAGGTTGGCATCCACCTTCTCGTACAATAACTGTATTCCGAACAGGTCGTTGGTATCGCCGTTCGTTTGCCCGCTGTCATTGCTCAGCTTACTATTGTTGATGCTCAGCAGTTGCCCCGGATATTGTAGCGCATGTCCACGCTTTGCAGGTAACTGGAAGCGCTTACCGGGGCCAGCTTTTTCTGGTAGACCTGCCCCAGTTCATTGTAGCTATAAGTGGCCACATGGCTTACCGTTGCCGAACCGTTATAATACTGGTTGATCGCGGTAACCCGGTACATATGGTCGTACGTGAAATTGGTTTGTATACTGGTTGTTCCCGAAGGGGATAACCGCAATGGAGGGCAATAACATGAGGGATATGAAATTGACATTATGAATCAGTGCTTAGAGACAAAAAGAGCGGGGCAGGGGCGTTATGGCAGGTTACTTGATTACCACCTGAAAGACAATATCCAACAAAACACTTTTCGCGACCTCCGGAGACGCTCTCCCCGAAGGAACCCTGAAAGAGCAGGACCGGATCATCCCCGTACCCTTCGCAGCCTGCAGCTGGTTCAGCAATTTCAATAATGAAAAAAAATCTCCCGAGAAACTTAATTTCTGAAGCATATATTTTTCGGTGTGATAACGTTTTTCCTGCAGCGGCGCGCTTATGAATTTTACATTATTTTTCTCCGCTATCAGGGCTATCGAGTTGATTGCATTATTCCTGAAAGTAACAGTATCAACCCGGTAAAGACCGATGATCCGGGCCAGATTGGTATCCTTCCGCTCTGTGTAACCGGGTTGGTCTGCAACGCTGTGTTGCTGCTTGAGCTGTTCTTTAAACTCTTTGTTCAGGCTCCGGGCCTCCATCGTACGTTTGAAAGCCAGCTTATAACCCGCTGTGACCATCAGGGCAATTATCAATACCAATAAATAGTCTTTCTTAAAAGGCCAGTACTTCAGCATATCAGTAGGTCAGCGTTAATGTAAATAACCCGGTGCTCAGTTCATTATTGAAATTATAGCTTTCCAGTTCCACACTCTTTACCCATTTCTTTGATTTTAACCTTGCCGCCCACTCATTGACCGGGATGATCTGCGCAGATTCCCCCCGGATCAGCATTTTCCGCTCCTGGAATTTCAAACTGGCAAAATCGTGCTCAGCAGCTGCATCAACCGGATTAATATCAATTTGCTTTAAGGTCAGCTCACCTGGCATCAATGCGGCGACCTGATCGATCAGCACACTTTTATTGATGCCGCCGTCCCAGCCAAGCTCGGTCAGTAAAGATTCATTTTGCCTGATCTTATCAGCCAGAGCTTCTATGTCCGTACTTGTCCTGGCGGAGGTGCTGACCTCCTCCGCTAAACGGGCATTCTCCGTGTTCAGCTCCGAAAACCATATAAAATTAGCCAGCAGTAAAACAAGGCAGACCAGCAGGGCAACGCCTGTATTTACCTTAAATTTCCGGTCACTGATCAACCCGTCAAGTGCCAATCCTACAGCAGGCACACCCGCGTTCACCGCATTCACCTTTCCGGAAAGCAGTAACTGAAAAGCCGCTGCATACGCAACAACGAGCTGTTGCTCCAGCACTTCATTCTCAACCTTAATGGGATAAACCGACTGAAAAGCCTCGCCGAAACTTAAGCTTTTCCAGTTCCTGTCCGGCGACCTTTCAATTTTTATGCCGCTGAAGATAATTTCCTCATTATAAATATTCAGCTGCGGCAGGATATGCTCCACAGGAAAAGGACCCAGGCTTAGCATGACCGGAGATAGCCCCTGGCCCAAAATCAGGTCAAGCCATTTGTCAGCCTCTGCTTTACGCATGACAGCCACAAAGGAGTGTGCCCCCGAAGGGAAATGTTGCACATAAAAATCATCCATGGACGCGTTGGGCAGCACTGCTGAAAAATTGGCCGGGCTGATATCTTCTGCCCGGTCCAGTTGTTTATACAATACCCCGCGACCTGAAATAGTGACACTTAAGGGTACAGCCGGCACGATGTGCTTTCGTAATTCCAGTAAATCGAGACCTCTGAGCTTCTTTTCAAACGAAAGCTTTTTGCCGTCAAGCGATACCTGGCAATAACCAGCCTCGGCACTGCCATCCTTGAGGATAACAACACTCAGGCCACCAGCCTGTTTGATTGCATAAAAACGATCCAGCACCGCCATATTCACTATCTGATAATTGTCGATTTGATAAATAATACACTGACCACTTTTGATTTGGTTTTCGTCCGGCTGCTGAAAATCCATTTCAGCACCGGGATTCGGGAAAGTATCGGAATTCCTGAGCCGCTTTCGTCACTTTCCGTTCGTTCTATACCACCCAGTACAATGGTATCTTCGCTATGTACCCGCAAACTGGTTTCAAACTTGCTGATTGACTGTGGGGGCGGAGAGCCGTCCGTCGGGATAGAAGTAAAGTCAGAAATATTAACGCTGATCCCAAGCGTCACTTCATCATTGCCCGATACAAGCGGCTTGATCCCGATGGATAAATCAGCATTAACAGCTTCATAAACATTCGAAAAAATAGATTGCGTGGCCGTGGTTGTGATCACATTCTGGGTCGTATTTTTATAATATCTTTTACTGCCGATGCTCATCTTAGCAGTGTGCCCGTTCAGGGCAACCAGTTTGGGCACTGAGCGAACATCGACATTATTGCTTTCCTCCAGCGCTTTCAGGCTGATATAAAAGTTAGGCGTTACCCGGCCCAGGTTAATCGAGCTGTTTTTACTCAGGCTGCTGAGAAAACTGTTGATTGATTTGGCCCCGAACGTGTAATCAAGGCCCGAAAGAACCGTGCCTCCGGTTTTTACGCTATCGGAAACGCCGGCTGAGATCCCGGTAGAGATTGTATTTGATTTATGGATATCGATCAGCGTCACTTCAACCAGTACGCTTGGCACCAAAACGTCAAGCTGCCTGATAAAGGCTTCCACTTCGTTGATCTGTGCATCCGATCCTGACACGAGCAGGGTGTTCTGTTCCCGGAACTCTTTGATCTCCAGTCCGCGTTTCCAGTCGGACGGGATCATCATCATTACCGTATCGATCGCCCGGTTTTGCAGATGGATCGCCCGGTAAGACCTTAGACCTTCCTGTTTTCTGTCTCCGATAACATAGATCCCGCTTTCTGAGTGAAATGTATACTCCGTACTTTTGAACAGCAGGTTGAGAAACGTATCATAACTTACATCCATCACGTGTAAGGTAATGTTGCCTTTGATCTCCGAATAGATCGAATAACTTTTACCCGTTTCCTGTGAGGCCTGCTTGACCATATCATTGATCGGTGCGTTAACCGCATCAGCTGAGATCAGTTTCTGACCATTTACGATCCGGACATATAAGCCCGTTGCGCCTCCGGCAACAGGCCCGGCAGGCCTGAAATTCTTCCGGACAGAAGTGTTTTTATCCCCATTGATATACAGCTCCTCGTTTTCTCCCAATGGCTGGAACAGGTAAAAGCCGTCACCGGTCTTCACCATCTTCAATTCATTGGTAAAAGCCAGCTTTTCCAGTGCCCCGTCAAAAGGAGCTCCTTCGATGAATGCCGTTACAAGTTTAGCCTGTAGCGAACCCGGCACGATCACATTCTTACCTGAAACCTGGCTGATCTTTTTAGCTACCGCCGGCAGGCTGTCATTCTGCAATTCCAGCGACAGTTTATTCTCTGCCTGGTTATACTTCGCGTTGATATCCTTCAACAAAGGTTTCACAAAACGATTGGGGTCCTGGAAAGGTGTGATATAAATGATCGTTCCTACCACGGTAATATCCAGGTTGTATTTCTGTGCCAGCAGCATGAGGATATTTGCTGCGGTCGCATTGTTAAAATTGTCATTGACGACGACCGTAAGTGTGGGATCCACACTAATGTTCAGGTTATTGGCGCGGCCAAGAGCATTCAGGTATTCGCGGATCGATATCCCGCTGATACGCAGCTGTACACGCTGCCCGAGGCCGGGGACCCTTACGGCCAGGTCGTCAAGTTTCTGATGGATCCCCTGGACACGTTCCGTTTCCTGCGCGATGGCTGGACTCAGGCGTCCGGCAATAATGATAAAAAATAAAAAAAGTAAAAATCTTTTCCCCATATTACTTTATAATAAAATAGCAACGGTCGGCTCAATTCATTCCTGTGGACTTCCACATACCATCAATTAAGTCTCCGGCTGCGGATTGAAAGCAACGCTACCGGCAAGCCCCATCCGGTTCCTCAATGCCTCCCCTGTTAAGTCCTAAGCTATCTAAGCGGTAGCCTTACATCCGTTCTCTCACCTGATAACTGTAGGTTTAATAAACAGGACACTGATAATGCCTGATTGGGGTTTTGGTAACCCCATGAATACCCATTTGTAGGACGGATCATGTGTTGGGTTTTCCCTGCTCTCCAGGCGTCCGATCCCGCCCAAAACAATAACATCGCCACTGTGAACCGGTAAATTAGCCTCTGATTTACTGATCACCGGGTTGCCGGGAGAGGTCCCCGGATTTTCAATAGCGTCGGAAATCTTCACGCTGATCCTAAAGTTTAGTTCATCACCATTTAGGCTATCAGGTTTGAACGCTACGGATAATCTATTATTAATCATTTCGTAAACTTTTGAGGAAACAGCATTTGAAGCTGCAGTAGCGCTTCCGGTTTGTTTATTTTTCGGGTAATAGTTTTTGCTGCCGAGGCTCAGCTCTGCAGCCTCGGCGTTGGTTGCGCTCAATTGGGGTAATCTGCCCACTTCAATTTTATCATGACGGTCAAGCGCCCTCAGATTATCAAAAAAAGCCGGCGCCAACTGCCCAAGATTAATAAAGGCGTTTTTGTTCAGCCTGTCCAATAAGGTGTCTATACTTTTTGAAGTTAAGATGTGACCCGTGCCCCAGGATAAGCCGACTCCGGTTTTACGATCGTGCTGAGCGCCGGCAACGCGCCCGGGATTATAGACGTCTACTTTGAATAATTCGATTAATACCTTTGGCCCGGGCCCGCCGTTGGCTGGGACGAAGGTTGTCACTTTGCGCAAGCTTATCTCCGTTCCGCAAACAGATATGATGTGCTGGTCCCTGAATGCTGAATCCTCTTTTTCAATTGCCGGAGCAGCTTTCATCGGTGTAAGACTTTTTATGTTCTGCCATAAGCTGGCCCGGAATAAATGCAAATCGTTTGTCCTGCTTGCTTTCGGGCTGACATCCACTACAGCACGCTTTCCTTTGGACAAAACCGGAGCGACGGTTCCAACGGCAACTATAAAAGCGCCAAAAGTTAAAATTCTCTTCATCATACTTAATAATTAAATAACAGCGGGTAGATCTCGTCAATAGAAGTCAGGCCCTCGCTGAATATATTGAAAGCATTCTCTGCCAGTGTATGGATACCGCGACCCGCCAGAAGACTGTGGATATTAGCGTTTCCCTTCTTGATCTCTTCGGCCAGGTCAAGGTCGATCGGGATTACTTCATAGATCGCTTTTCTTCCTTTATAACCGGTATAGTAACACTGTTCACAGCCATGCGGCTTGTAATGGTAAGCCAGATCACGCGACGGCCGGTACTGGCGCGGATACAGCGAATTGTCAAAATCATGAAGTGTTTTGCAATGCGGGCACAGCAGCCGGATAAGCCGCTGCGCTACTGTTGTACTCAGGGTATTAGCCACCAGGAAAGACGGTATCCCCATATCGATCAGGCGTGACACTGTTCCCCAGGCTGAATTGGTATGGATTGTTGACAATACCAGGTGACCGGTCAGTGCCGCCCGGATGGCCATATTGGCTGTTTCCGGGTCCCGGATCTCACCTACCATGATCACATCCGGATCCTGTCTGAGGAAAGTGCGCAGTGCCGCCGCGAAACCCAACCCTATTGATTCTTTAAGCTGTACCTGGTTGATCCCCTCCAGCGTGTATTCCACCGGGTCCTCTATGGTGAGGATATTCCGGGTCTCTTTATTCAATAATTTTAACGTTGCGTACAGTGTGGTTGTCTTTCCCGAACCCGTCGGCCCGCTGATCAGCAGGATACCATTGGGGCTTTTCACACCCTGGAGGTAATTTTCCAGGTCAGTATCCGAAAAGCCAAGACTGTTCAGATCAATATCGGTCGCGTCATTATTCAACAGCCTGAGTACTGCTTTTTCTCCGTATAAGGTCGGCAACACAGACACACGGATATCGAACTGCTGATCCCCGCTTTTAAAGTTGATCCTGCCATCTTGCGGAAGCCGCTTTTCAGCAATATCCAGGTTAGCGTAGATCTTGATCTTGTTGATCAGCGCCGGATAATCTTCATTTTTGAGCAGGTAACGCTCCACCATATTCCCATCGATCCGGATTCTGACCCGGCATTTATGTTCATATTTTTCAATATGAATATCGCTGCTTTTCAGGCTTTTAGCCTCTGAAATAAGATTTTCAAGAAAATCATCCGCATGCCTGCTCATCTGTAACTGTGCGGTGCCTTCTGCCGCATTTTCCCGGAGGTAATATTTTGACAGCAAACGGGCAACCGTTGTTACCGGTACCGGTTTCAGCAGGATCTCTTTTCCCAGCAATACTTCCAGTTCAGCAGCCAGGCTGCCCTCGTCTACGCCAGCCTCACAATACAGTTCCATCAGCAGCTCTGTTCCACGCTCGGGCAATACCCGGTAATGCCAGGCCTGTTCCTTACTCAGCAGGTGGAGGTTTTCCGTCAGCAAAAATATTTCTTCCCTTTCCATTAGTGAATGATCATGTGCCACAGCCAGAGATCCTCTGTTACATTAAAATGAAGATAAAACCAGTCGCAGCTCAATAAGGCCAGTAATAAAATAGCATGAAAGCCCCCCATTGGAATATAGCGGGCGATCTTCCCTGAGACCCTTCTCCACAGGCTCCAGCAAAACAGCAGGGCTATCGAGCCGGTAACGAAAAAGAGGATGAAGTTCAGTGCCGACAAATAAAACGAGATGGCTGTAAAGAACAATATATCGCCTGATCCCCAGAATTTTAAAATATTAATAAACCGCCGCTTCCAGAGCGAGCAAACAGCCGTTGATAGTAGGAGCAGTAAAGCGATAAAATTAAGGTTGAATATAACCGGCCAGCAATCATCCATGTTCCGGAATGGCTTCAGGCCGATCAAAGCAGCAGCTAAAACAGGAGGGAGGAACCAGTAAACGGCACGTTCTTTAAAATCCTGCATAGTAAATACGCCAAGCGTCGTTAAGACAATTAACTTTAAAAATAGTGCCACGTCAATCGGGGGTTACTTCCTTTAAATTTTTATCCTGGTCGATCTCCCAGACGTTGAACGTACCATTTCCATTAAAATCCACAACAGAAGTAGCCCTGGCAGTAAAACCGGTATTGGAAACATTAACGATTTCGATCCGGTAATTGGCTTTCGCATCCTTCCCTTCCGTACTCAGCTTCTCCTGGATAAAACCCAGTTCGCCCAGATCCTTCGAATACTTGGAATGCTCATAGAAATACGTTTTCTCCAGCATCTGCAAATGACTGAGCTGCAATTTGGCCTCCGTACTTTTTGCTTTCGTAATCAATGGGAGTAAATTCGGAAGGATCAACAGAATGAGTATACCGATGATCACCAGTACAACCAGGATCTCGGTAAGTGTGTACGCGGGAAGGCGTTTTTGTGATTTTAATTTAGGCAATCTCATATTTCCTGCCTAAAGTACAGAAAAAATATTTCAGTGCAAATGTTTCCGTCTGAAAGCATTTGATATACAGAAGAATAAATATTGTATTGAAAAATGTAAAGTGTCAATCAGGGTACAATAATCAGCGTTGCCAGTTTGGTATCCGGATACTTAATTCACGTTGCATGCAAAACATTCCCGGTCATATGATGAATTATTTTTAATTTAGTCGGAATGAAACTTAAACCCGCACAGCTCCTGTTTTTTTTGTTTGCCCTATCGATGGTCTTCTTGTCTGCCTGCAAGGATTTTATCGAACCCAATATCAGCAAGCGGCCTGTAACACTTAAAGCCCCGTCAGATAAATACCAAAGCACCAGTTACAATGTGAACTTTTGGTGGGATGAAGTGGAAGATGCCCTTTACTACAGGTTACAGGTAGTGACACCGGGATTCGACACCATTGGCGGCCTGGTCGAAGATACACTTATTAAAAGTAACCGGTTTACGCTGACCCTTGACCCCGGCGAATACCAATGGCGGGTGAGGGCAGAAAACGGAAGTTCCCAAACTGAGTTCAGCACCCTTAATCACCTGACCATTATACCTTCTTCACTCGCTGCTCAAACAGTGATCCTGAGTTCCCCATCTAACAATACAGTAACCAATCAAAGCAGCACAGTTTTTAAATGGGGCGCGCTTTTCAGCGCCACCAGCTACCACCTGCAATTGGATACGAATAATTTTGCTGATGCCAGCCATATACTCATTGACCTGACCATCCCGGGCCAGCAGTATACCTATAAATTTCCTAAAGACCAGAACTACCAATGGCGGGTCAGGGCGGAGAGCGCGACAGAACAATCAAAATGGTCTGCCGTCAATAACATCGGTTTCGACGCCACAGCTCCTGCTGCCGTTATACTTTCATCCCCGCAAAACAATGCGGTGATCAGCAAGCCGGTGGGCCTGCAGTGGACTAAGTCCGCTACAGCCTCAAACTATAAGCTGTATGTTTATAAGGCAGATTCCACGACGCTCTATAGTACTGCATTCCCGGCCTTGCTGAATACCAATACCTATAGCTTTGCGCAGGGTTCTTCCGGAGAAAGGATCTATTGGCAGGTCTCCGCACTCGACGGAGCCGGTAATGAAAGCGCCCTTTCAGCGTTACAAAGTTTTGTGCTCCAATAAACGGTTTTATGAAGAACAAAAAATTCACATACCTTTTGGGAGGTGCTGTAATGATCGTCTGGGGCCTGATCATCTACCGGGTATTCGGCGCTTTGGGTGATAACGGGCCGGATGCGGCCATAATGTCGGGCCCGGTGAAAAAAGAGGCTTATAACGATTACTCCATCCCCGAAGATACCACCCGCCTGTTGCTGAACTACCGAGATCCTTTTGGTATCGTGCAAAGGAAAGATACGGCCAGCCGTAAACCAGCGCCACCAGGCATGGCACAAATTGCGCCGCATCAGCGGCTTGCTGCTATGAACTGGGATTTTATCAGGTATGTGGGCTATATCCGTAACGCCGATTCCAGGAAACTGGTAGCCATCGTACACCTGAACGGGACGGAACTGATGATGAGCGAAGGCGAGATGAACAGCGGTCTGAAACTGATCAGAAACTACCAGGACTCGATTAAAATCGCCTACCAGGGCGAAACAAAATACATCCCCTTAAAACCGGCAACACCATGAGGCATTTACTGACTTGTTTATTTATATTATTTTCCCGGAACGCTATGGCCCAGATGCCCGATTACGGGCTGTACAATATCCATATCTCTGATTCCGGGAAAACGATCCGTACCCAGGTACATCCCGTTTCCGGCACGATTTCCACGCGGCCGGATCTGCTTTATTACTGGTTCGGCAACAACGCTATTCATGAGCAGCAGGGCGGTTTCAGCGGCAAATTGCTCAATGGCATTTACGAGGAATCAGACGGCAACCACCATTTAATACAACAGGGCATATTCAGGAACGGCCTCAGGGACGGTACATGGAAAACCTGGACAGAAACAGGCCGGCTGAGCAGCATCATCACCTGGCAGGAAGGCCTTAAAACCGGAAAATTCGCCTATTACGACAGTAAGGGCACCGAAACGCAATCCGGCAGGTATGAACGAGACCAATTGGACGGCAAGATCATTTTTCATGCAGGCAGCGATTCTGTCAGAACGGTCATTTACAAAAAGGGTAAAATAGTTCCTTCCAAAAACGGCAGTTTCCTGAAAAGGATCAATATTTTCAAAAAGAAAGCCGGGAAGACCCGGCAAGCGCCAACATCATAACATGCTCAAAGCCTCCGCCCTGTATATGGTCATAGTCATCACGCTTGTTATCAGCGTGATCTGTTCCGCGCTTATTATCACCGCATACCTGTATAAAACCCGGTACCAGGCCAAATTCCGTTCAGATCAGCTCCGGAACAACCTGAATTCCGGTATAACTATTTTGCTCAACACCAGGGACAGTATTTATAACGATGGTCGTACCTTCAGCCTCTTCAACAGTGATGCCGATTCGGTCAGCTTAAAAAAAACGAACTGGGGTATCTTTGAGGTGTGCAGTGCAAGTGCATTTACCGGACGCGATACGCTTTACCAGGTATTTTCCCTGGCAAACGCCATAGACTCAGCCCAATGGGCGGCCTTATACCTCATTGATGAAGACCGCCCGGTCTCTGTCAGCGGAAATACGCTTATCAGGGGTAACGCGTTTATCCCTAAAGCAGGTATCAGGGCCGCTTATGTGGATAACAAAGCCTATACCGGTAACCCCGACATTGTTAACGGTAAAATCTCCGATAGTGAAAGGAAGCTGCCGCAACTTTCAGCAGGCAGGCTGGAACAGCTAAAAAAACAACTGGCATTGTCGCCCCCGGTGAGTGGCTTTCCTGCCGGCACGGACAGCATCGCACAGTCCTTCCTGAAACCGGTCCTTACCTACAGTTTTGGTAAGCAGGTAAAAACCATCAGCCATATCAGCCTGACCGGGAATATCATTTTATATTCAGACACCACCATATTCATCGACAGCACAGCCAGCCTGAACAATATCCTGGTATTCGCAAAAGGCATATCCGTCAGCAGCGGTTTCCGTGGCAACTGTCAGCTATTTGCTTCGGATTCCGTCAGCACAGGGCGTAACTGCCGTTTCAGTTACCCTTCCTGCCTTGGGCTGCTCCGGTTTGGTACCGGAAATACCGTCGGGCTGTCCGCCAGATCAGACCTCGGAGACCGAAGTACATTTGAAGGCCTTATTTTCAGTTACCAAAAAGACGAACAGCAATTGCCGCCTGTTATTTCACTCGGCAAAAGCGCCCTGGTCCGCGGGCAGGTTTACGCTTCGGGTATCCTGAACCTAAAGGCGGGGGTAAGGATAGACGGCAGTGTTTTTGCCAGGCGTTTTTTATACCAGAGCGAATTTACCCGGTACGAAAACTACCTGATCAATGTCAGTATCGATTCCCGCTCGCTTTCTTCGTATTATTTAAGCAGCGAACTTGCACCGGTTGCAGGCAAACCTAAAAAGATCTTACAATGGCTGGAGGCAAACTGAACATCGGGTATAAGCTCCGTGCATCTACGCTGCTGGAAGTGATCGTCTCGATGATCATTATTATCGTCGTATTTGGGATCGCCATGATGATCTTTACGAATATCAGCCGCCTGTCGCTGTCCCCGAAAAAGCTGAGGGCCCAGGCTGTTTTGCAGGAAATCCTCTTCCGGGACGAACTGGCCGGTTCTGCTGTAGGTCAGACGGTCACCGTTGACGACATAACCGTCAAACAGGACATAAGCCCGTTTGAAAATGAGCCCCGGCTATCGGTCATTACCCTGACCGCTTTTGACGCTAACCAGGAACAGGTAGCGCAGTTAAAGAAAGTAATCATCAGCCATGAAGATCAACCATAAAATTCCGGCATTTACGATCATGGAGCTTATTATCGCCATGCTGATCTCCGCCGTCGTGATCGGCATGATGTACAGTGCCTACGCGATCATCAGTCATTCGTACCTGTCTTTTGTCGACCGAAATGGCGGCACCAGTACCGTGACCACCCTGGACCAGCGCCTGAGCAGGGAAATCGGCAAAGCGGAGGGGATTACCAGGGACGGCAATACCCTTACGCTGACAAGCAGCAAAGATACGGTCAGCTATCGTTTCCTGGCAGATAAAGTCATCCGTCAAAAAATGCTGGCTGATACTTTTAAGGTAATCACCGAAAGTTTCAACACTGCCTTTGAATCAGTGCCTATTGATGGCGATCAACCTGGAAAGATGATAGACGATTTACAACTCGTACTGCTCCTGGACAACCAGAAAATTCCGTATCATTATCATAAAATATACAGTTCCGTCAACCTTTTCCAGCCATTAAAAGATGCCAAGCATTGACCTAAGCAGATACGAACCCCAAAAAGCGCCGAAACCACCTAAACAAAACGGTGAAAACAGCCTGTTAGCCCTGCTTAACAAGGACATCAGTTTTGGTAACCAGGAGCTGAGCGATAAAAAAAAAGAAGCCTTGTACCTGGAGCTTAGCTCACTGTTGCTGGCCGGCATCAATCTCAAAAGCAGTTTTGAGCTTATTACTGCCGACCAGGAAAAAGAAAAGGACAAACAATTGTTTGGCACCATACAGGAATCCGTCCTGAGAGGGGCCCCCTTTTCCCGGGCATTGGATCAAACCGGGAAATTCTCGCTTTACGAGGTGTACAGTTTACAGATCGGAGAAGAAACGGGGAAGCTTACAGAGGTGCTTGAAGACCTGGCGAAATTCTACCAGAATAAGATCAAACAGCGGCGGAAGATCGTTTCTGCGCTCACTTATCCCTGCGTGGTATTAAGCACCTCGCTGGGGGCAGTATTTTTTATGTTGAAGTTTGTGGTGCCAATGTTCGGCGACGTGTTCAAACGCTTCGGTGGCCAGCTGCCCTGGATCACGGAAAAGATCATCAGCATCTCGCAGGCGATGGAGAATAACTTTTATGGATTCGTTATCATTGTCTCGATCATCGCGGGAGTGATCTGGTACAGCCGCAAAACGGAACGTTACCGGCAGTTTATTTCCGCCTTGGTACTGCGCCTGCCGCTGGCGGGTAACATCGTGCAAAAGATCTACCTGGCCCGTTTCTGTAATTCCATGCGCCTGTTGATCAATGCTCGGCTCCCTTTGTTAAGGGCCATTGCGCTAAGTAGGCAAATGATCGGCTTTTACCCCATCGAATCCTCCCTGCAAAAAGTGGAAGACGACATCATGAAAGGAGAATCTCTGCATCAAAGTTTGCAGCAGTTCAAGATCTACCCGGCCAAAATGATCCAGTTGTTAAAGGTAGGGGAGGAGACCAACCAGCTCGACTATTTCTTCGCTAAGATTTCTGAGCAGTATATCGACGAGGTAGAATACAAAACCTCCACGATCAGCAGCATGATGGAACCGCTGATCATTATTTTTTTAGGACTCATCGTGGGGGTTATCCTGATCGCCATGTACTTGCCGATGTTCCAGATGAGTAATAGCTTTCAGTAAGAGAAATATAGCGGTTGAAAACTTGCTGTTAAAAGGCACAAAATTCAGCTGCCACGATCAGGCTGCAGGATGATTATTCCCCCTTTGGTATGGAAATATCCAGGGGAACTACTGATCCAATCAGATTTGAAGACCCAGACAGGATGTAGCCGGACTGGAAAGCTTGGGCTGATAATATAAAACAAGGATTTGTTAATCATTATCAATCAATTAAGCCAGTTCTTACCACTAATCCGGTAACAACGGTAAAGAGAATCATTAACGATGCGGCCAAACATCCTGGTGAAATCCTTGCAAATGCAGCTACCAACGACCGTTATGGAAAAGTGAAGGAAAGCTATGTCCTCACTAAAGCTGTAGTCACTGATGATGCGAAAACAGGCGGACCAATACTGGGTAATGCTGGTGCGGGTCTTTTGGATTCGGGTGTTGGTAAGGGATTGACTGTATTAAGAGGTGCTGGAGCAGCAGAATCTACGGTAACGTTATTTAGGGGAGTAAATGTGCCCCAAAGCAGTACTATATTTAGTCCTAATACCCATAACCTCAATTAATACAATCCCCAGGTACAGTTTGTTAGCGAATCAGAATTAGAATTCACAAATAATCTTTTCCTGTAACAGCATAGGTATTATTATACAGTTTGCTTTAAATACTATTGTTCGTTGCTTCTTTATAAATGGTCACGTTTTCAGGTAGTTATATTGATATATTTTAAATAAAGTTTGCAATTTAAAATATATGTTTTTAAATTAGAAGTTACCAAACCAATTGCCCTTATGAACCTTTTCCTGATCACTTTGCAGCAGTCCTGTGCAAAAAATTCTTTTGTATCCCAAATGTTAGGTAACACGTGAGCGTCAAATATACGGATGGCATTGCAGCTATCTCTTGATTTGTAATTCGCTGATCTTTCTATTCACCTTATACCTTTCATCATTAATGAAACCTAAACATCTGGGGATAATTTTTGTCCTGCTTATTTTGGCCGACAACCTGTCCGCGCAAATCGCTAATTCACGTTATTTTATTCCTAACCCGTTCCCGTTAGCCCCCAATAGTACGGCTTTTACGAAATATGGCGACTACAAGGTTAATTACTATACAGGTGTACCTGATATATCCATCAACCTGTTTACAGCTAAATCCGGATCATTGGAACTGCCTATTACCTTATCCTACCATGCTTCCGGAAATAAGGTTTCAGATGTAGCAAGCTGGGTAGGGCTTGGATGGTCGGTCTCGGCTGGTGGAAGTATTTCAAGAAAGGTAATGGGCATGCCTGATGATGACGTCAGCGGCTTGCTCTCAGGTTCATTGCGGGATTATAATTCACTTGATCTGAACAATAATAATACCGATATCGATTATGCAAGGGATGTAGTAACGGGATACAAAGATTCAAGGCCGGATATTTTTTCTTATGACATTCCCGGCCACAGCGGGAAGTTTTTCTTTGAAAGCACCAACGGCCTGAAACCGGCATTGATCCCATTTGCCCCGATCAGCCTTATTAATTCCGGCACCACGGGTCAATTTCAAAATGCGCCAAGGTTTAAAATCATTGATGAACATGGTACCGTTAGTAAATTTGGGTTTGGTACTAATACGGAAACCACCACGACTACAACCTCAACTAATACCAAATCAGTCGTATCTGCCTGGATGCTGGAAAGCATGATCTCCCAGGATAAGCGTGACAGTATATTGTTTTCTTATGCTACACAAAATATTACTTATCCTTCGGCAACTACCCATTATGATTTAGTTACTGATAATGTCTCTATTTCGGGCTCTTGCCCTTATACGATGAACTATACGCCGGGTGATCACCACAATTCATTGGTCTATACCAGTGTAAGCGAACAGGCGCTATCCCAAATCCTTTTTAAAAACGGAAAAATAGTATTCGAGATGGATGGGGCCGCGAGAACGGATATTAGTGGTTCAACATATGGCTTAAGTAAAATAAAGATCTACGCATTTGATTTCGCCAGCAAGGGCTATCAACTTCAAAAAAGCGTCGTGTTTTACAAAAGCTATTTCATCGGTACAGGAAACTCAAGACTTAGGCTCGACTCCATCCAGGTACAGGATGCTGCCGGATCGACGATGCAGCATTACAGGTTCACCTATAATACCAGTGTAACACTGCCGGCTTATGATTCGTTCGCCAAAGATTACTGGGATTATTATAACGGAAAAACGACCAGTACCTCTCTGGTTCCTCAAATGGTTGTCAATGCAAGCTCTAATGGCGTTCCGGCCACCTACACCGTCGGTAGCAGCGTAGCTAATAATCGCAATTCAGACTCTACTTATATGCAGGCCTATATTCTGCAGCGTATCGATTTTCCGACAGGTGGCCATACGGATTTCACGTATCAGACCAATCGGTATTACGATGCGCAGCATAACCTGGTTCAGGTAGGCGGTTTGCGTATCGCTACGGTCAAAAGTTATGATAACGTAAACGCGACACCCGTAACTAAAACTTACCAGTATAATAGCGCCACGTTTAATGCCATCCTGCAATCGAGCTATTTTACCAACACCCAACAGTACCGCTATTGGGGAGGAAGTAACGGGCCCGGCCTACCCGGAATACAAACCGGATCAGAAAATTATACGACCTTTTCCTCTAATCCGTCGAACGATCTTGTTCCATTTGATGCCGCCGTAGTAGGCTATCCGTCGGTCACTGAATATTCGGGTACACCAGCATCCAATACCGGGAAAACGGAATATATTTTCAGGGATCAGCCCGACTCACGGATGACATCCCGCAGCGGTGTGCCCATTATACAAACCTTTTTTTATGCCAGGGGACAATTATTAAAAAAGACAGAATTCAAGAACAATGGGGCTGGTATTTACCAGGTGGTCAGGCGCGAGGTGAATACCTACACTGCTTTTCCTTTAAATAACCACGCCTATGCAGGTATGGTGATCGACAAAATGGCTTGGGACGAAGGCCCGAATGCCATGGGTATACAATATGCCGGGAGCGGAGCGGGACCGGCCAATAATTTTAACCAGTTTGTAGCCCAGAACTACAGTATTCCCTCCGACGATAATTATATTACCGGCACTACTATCTATAATTTTGATCAAACCGATACGACCAAATTCAGTACATCGGCACAAACATTCAAGTATGACAATATCAGGCATCAGCAGGTTACAAGGTCGTATCATGTCGATAGTAAAGGGAACACCAATATTTCTACGATGAAGTACCCGGCTGACTACCTCGCTATAGGGCAAACGGCTACCGGTAACGCGGCATTAGACACTATGCTCAATCGTAATATGCAGGCGGAGATGATCGAGAAATGGGATACGGTTAAAAATGTAACCCTGGCAACAAATGGTGTTACGGCAGGGGAATTGCACAACTACAGATTGTATGGACTTGCCATAGTTCCAGAAAAGATCAGCAGGTTAAGAGTAGCAACACCATTAACAAATTTTGTTCCGAGCGCTATTTCGGCAAGCAATCTGTCGGCCGATACCCGTTATGCACAAATGATCAGCTTCGACGCATACGATCTTAAAAGTAATCTTATACAATATACCCCAAGAAATTCTACACCTGTTTCCATTATTTGGAACTATAATTATGCTTTGCCGGTTTTACAGGTAAAAAATGCGATACCAGGAAATTGCGCATACACCAGTTTTGAGACCGGGAATACCGGTGGCTGGACTTATTCCGGCGCTGCTGTTCAGGATGATACTGCGCCAACGGGCAAAATGGTTTATCCTCTGAGTAACGGTTCCGTCAGTTTTAGCAATACCGACCTGGCTAAAACATTCGTATTGTCCTATTGGAGTAATAGCGGGGCAGCTACAGTATACGCAGGATCATTTATCAGTGGAACTCCGTTAAGGTTAGCCAATGGCTGGACTTTCTATCAGCACCTGATTCCGGCCAATGTTTCGACGATTAGCGTAAGCGGCTCAACAACAATAGATGAATTAGCTATATATCCTCAGGATGCCCATATCAATACTTATGTTTATGACTGTAACGGGCTGACAGAATTGATTGACCCTAAAGGCACGATATCAAATTTTGAATATGACCCCTTTCAACGGCTTAAGAATGCAAAAGACTGGAACGGAAATATTGTTAAGAACTATGGCTATCATAATTATGATATGACCATAGGAAATGACGTGGTCAGCGGCACCATCACCCGGAATAATTGCCCTGCCGGAACTAATCCGCAGTCTACCAGCTTTACTGTTGCCGCCAATAAATACTATTCGTCAACCAAAGCTTCAGCAAATGCGGAGGCCCAGTATGATTACAACACGAACGGCCAGGCATATGCCAATAAAGTCTGCGGCTGCCCGGTCCAGATGATCAACTTTACGCTGACTAATAATACCGGCCTGGCCGGTTTCCAGGCAACTTTTTCCGGCCCGCAAACGCTCACGTATAGTTTCCCGACTTCAGGCAGTAAGGTAGTACAAGTCCCTGCAGGAACTTATAGCCTCCAGTTACCGCCGGTATCGCCATTCAATCCGCATACCTGGCAATTGGGTAATGTACGTCCAACCGTAACCGCGCCATCTGCCAATTTTAGTAATGTGATCATTGCGACCGGGAGTTCAGATTCATTTGTACAGGTTAATTAATGCAGAAACCATGAAGAAGCAAACCTTAACACTAACAACTAACAGGTTTTTTGTAGCATTGAAAGCCTGTTTATCTATCCAACTGCTCATTTCATTTTGTTTTATAAGTTTGGGACAATCCATTAATCAAAACTATGTTATCACTACAACACCCAGAATAAAAGGAATAACCGACGATGCTTCCCTTAAAACGGCCAGTACAGATAAGACTAAAATTCAGATCAACATCGAATATGCGGACGGACTCGGCAGACCATTGCAATCGGTACAGTGGAAAGGGTCGCCGTTGGGAAATGATATTATATTGCCAAAAGCTTACGACGTATTCGGTAGAGAAGTAAAAAAATACCTACCCTATGCACCAACTGGGACAGCCGGTAATTACCGCTCTGATGCAATAACGAGCGCTCAGGCTGCCTTTTATAATGCACCAACAACGGGTGTTGTACAAATCCCGACTGCGTCACAAGTGGCTTACGCAGAAACGAAATTTGAAGCGTCACCGTTAAACCGGCCAGTTGAACAAGGTGCACCTGGTCTTTCGTGGAAGATCGGAGGAGGGCACACTGCTACGCAAACATACTCGGTAAATACAACCACTGATGCCATTAAGTTTTGGGTGCTAAGTACCGCTTCTACTGGAGCCACGCAGACTTCGAGCTATCCAGCGGGAAGCTTGATTGTCACTAATATGATCGATGAAGACGGTAACGCAGTGATATTGTTTAAGGATTTTGACGACAGGATAATCAGTAAAAAAGTACAGTCCGGCCCAGGCACTTATGTAACCACAGATTACGTTTACGATGACCTGGGGAACCTACGGTATGTAATCCCGCCAGCACTATCAGCATCTGGTTCCAATACTGCAGTTACCATGCCTTCTTCGTTTACCGAAAGTAGTGCTGTGTTTCTCAATTTTTTTTATGGATACCATTATGATGATCTTGGACGACCAATTGAAAAGAAGATGCCAGGGCAAGGATGGCAATACATTGTCTATAACAGCAAAGATCAGCCCATCCTGACGCAGGATGGTAATCAAAAAAACTTAGGAATTTGGATCGTAACTAAATATGATGCTTTAGGGCGCGTTATTATGACAGGTAAATTAACCAGTGCCGCGACGAGGAGCAGCTTGCAGTCATCTGCGGATGCATCGATTACTGCGACTTTTGAATCGTTTACAAATGTTACGACGAACTATGGTTATACACACGTGAGTTACCCTGACTTAACCGGCACGGGAGGAAAAGTACTTACGGCGACTTATTATGATAGGTATGATGTTTTAAGCAATACAACCGTAAATCCTTCCTTCGCTGCTTTTTCTGCTCCTTCAACTTCAATTGATTCCCTGGAACAAAACCCAAGAGGATTGCCCACAGCGAAACTGGTAAATGTTTTGGGGGCAAGTAATTATTTGTTTTCAATGATTATCTACGACAAAGATGGAAATGTTGTAAAAACGCTAAGTCAACATTATCAGGGGGGGAGCACTTCCGCTAATAAATTTGATGCCGTTGAAAGTCAGTATAGTTTTCAAGGTACATCCACACAAACTACTCGTAAACATTATCTTTCTTCAACGTCGACACCATCTGTTACTGTCATATCGACGCCAAGTTACGATCATATGAACAGGTCGTTATTGCTAAAACAGCAATATAGCACGCCGACTACCACAGGGACAATTGTTAATATTAATAAGAATGATTATAATGAATTAGGTCAGCTAATCACCAAGCATTTGCATAGTACTGCCACTGGTATGCCGGCAAGCTCGGGCTTCTTGCAGCATGTGGACTATCGTTACAATTCTAGGGGCTGGCTGAGCCGGATCAATAATTCGGCCTCTACCTTGGATGAAACCTACACAACCCAACTGGATTTGTTTGGAGAGAATCTCGATTACGACCAGGTGACTAACGGCATCGGCGGTACCGCAAAATATAACGGCAATATCAGCAATATCAAATGGCAGGCTAAGTGGTCATCACTTATTTCGCTGCCGCAACAATATAAGGGATATGTGTTTACATATGACGCGATGAACCGTTTGGCAATCGCGGATTACAAAGCACAGAACTCTGCAGACAATACTTCGTATAATGAATCAATTACCTACGATGAATTAGGAAACATACTGACCCTTACACGTAAGAGTGGCGCGAGTAGCACGCTGAATAGTCTAGTCTATAATTATATGAATGGTGCCAATAGAAGCAATATGTTGATGAGTGTTTCGGATGCCTCGGGTACTGAAGCCTACAATAGTAATTATACTTACGATTCCAATGGAAACCAACTAACTGATAGCAAAAAAACGATAGCCACCCCCATTTCGTATAATGAGCTAAATCTTCCATCGCAAGTCAATATCACAACCGGAACTAAGGTACTCAAGTATATTTATGATGCAACAGGCAAGAAACTTGAGCGGCTGACTACTTCGGCTGGGGCAACTGTAGAAGACCGTTTTTATGTGGACGGGATAGAATATGTTTCCAATGCGATTGAATTGATACATACGCCTGAAGGCAGGACAACGCCTAACGGAGCCGGTGGTGCTTACATTTTTGAATACAATATAGCGGATCATTTAGGTAACGTGAGGGCTGTATTTGGCGATAAGAATAATGACGGGGTGTTAACAGTTGATGAAATATTGCAGACTACCGACTATTATGCATTTGGCAGGCAAATAGCTTATAGCCAAATCCTTGCACCTAACCCGGATAATACGTATTTGTATAGCAATAAGGAGTTACAAAAGGACCTAGGTGAATATGATTATGGCGCGCGTTTCTATGACCCTGTGATTGCGAGGTGGACGACCGTTGATCCGCTGGCTGAAATTAGTCGAAGATTTAGCCCCTACAATTATGTAGCGAACAATCCGATGCGGAATATCGATCCTGATGGTATGGAAGTAATTTATGGTGGCGGAGATTTAGGCGGAGATCTATATACAGGAGAAGACGCTGTGAATTTGGGAAAAGGACTGCAAAACGCTCAAAACAAACAACAACAGCACGAAGAACGACATCAAAAAGATAACTCGAAAGATGAAAAAAAAGATAATGGTGCTTTATCAGGTGGAAAATATGATGGACGTACTATTGGTTCTATTAAGCCGATAAGCGATAAGTATCATAGCTTGAAAATTACGACCATTAATAATAGCAAATGGATGGACGATTTTAATAAAGAACATGAGTTTCTTACTGGTTATGCAGAATGGTCTGATAAGCTAACTGATTTTTTCGGAGCACTTAGCTTCGCCCCCAGTAAGGAAGATTTGGTGAATTTTGTTAAAAAACCTCGAAAAGGAGTTAAAAACTTTCTAAAAGGCATTACTCCAACAGTTGCAGTAGCGACCACAATAAAATTGCAAACAATGTCTTTTTCTGAGGCAGCATCGTCGTTAGAAGATATTATGAAAAATTACTTAATCCTGCATAAAGATAACCCATCAGAACAAAAGGGCGTTTACATTATAGATGAAAACTACTGGGTACCTGCATTTGGTGGGGCCGGCAAACAATACACTGATTATTATGACGTTGAAACAAAAAAATTCCTTGGACAGGTCCATTTTTAGTAATAGGGCACAGTTAATCTCGTTTTTGGCAATATTTATTATTCGGATGATATTTCTTCGACGAATCGGAGATAAGGTTCATGAATTGGACTATGCCTGGGTGAATTTTATACACCGAAGCGGGGGATTCCTTATAATCTGGAATGCTCTTTTGAATGTATTAGCAAGAAATTACTTAAGCGAGCGAAATGCCGATATAGTAATTGGGATTATTACAGTAATCAACATTTTTTACTTGGTATTTAATCTTTACTTTCTTGCCTGAGGCAATTTTGTAGCAATGCTTTTTGATTGCAATAAGCGACATCATATACTCACTTGTTTTTGAATAATATTTTGTTTAGTCATGAGTTAATTATCTTAAGCAAATTAATACGATGTGTAAGGCGCTGTGCAATAATGATTCTGGTGATTTTTTGTCATCAGAATCAATATGCGCAAGGGAATGTGCAGTTCCATGTCAATACCCATATCCTTGGCGGTAAAAAAATCCTGAGAGTAAAATGTGATTTTAATGATCCTTACGCCTGGGTACTGGCAGAGCACAACCAGGTATACCGGATAAACAGCGCTACTAAAAAGGTTGACGATTTTACCGCTCAGTTTTCCTCATATCATGATTTAACTTTCATTGATATTGCCGGTGAAAGTGCTGATACCGTTTTTATTGCGACCGGCAATAAAATGGTAATACAATACAAAAAGGGAGTCACTAATACCATCTCCGCAGCCCAGGGGCTTGTCGATGATATCAATTCCATAGGTGTTGATTATAGCGGGATATTTTTAACCGAGACCGCTAATGTGCTCCTCATAGGGACTTTTAACGGTATGTTCCGCTATAATATGGATACGGAGGAGCTGATACTGAGTTCACATAAGGAAGACAGCCAGATATTTGAAGCGACCTATAAAAAATTATTTCACAGCGGTACTTACGATTCCAGTGGCCCGCAAACAGGTACACTAAGATTTATTCCGACATTGGTATTTGACGATCATACTTATTTTCCGGGTTATGTGTGGCTGGATGGACAAACGTTTGGTGATCATATTAATACCGCATTTTATACTACCCCGACGATTTATGATTCCCAGATCCATCCCAACTTTCTGAATATCTATTGGGGCAATGATAAGGGAATGTTCCAGATAAAAAATAGCGGCAGTTACTATTTGAGTGATAATTATAAGCATTACCTGGATAATATCCAGGTAAACAAGATTACCAGTATTTACGGGCTCACGGCTTTCGGTGACGGGCACGCCTTTTTTGATGCGGGGCTGATCAAGGAGAATATGCTGATAGGGACAGATCAGGGCCTGTATTACAGTACGGCCATGTACGACTATTATGGGAATAATAACCAGTTAAATGAATTCACACTTAGCCATTTTGATGAGCTTGGCAATATCCGGGTGAATGATATTTCAGTGTATCCAAAGTCGACCAGGGAACCGGTTTGCGAGGACGGCTTCTGGCTCGCGACCGATGACGGGCTTTATTTCGTTAAGCCTGACTACGCCGCGGCGCTCAATAACCAGCAGGCCAAACTGATCTCTTTTGAAAATGAACCTTATGACCCCGCATTAAAACGCATTTGCGAGGGTAACGAAGCTCATCTTTTAGCAGATCAATATAACGATGGCAATGCTGCGGTGCAGTGGTATCGTAACGGACAGGAATTACCGGGAGAAAGCGGCGTAGAACTGGTCACTACAAAGCCCGGCGACTATTATGCGGTATTGTACGATCCCTGCCAGAATTTTCATTTTGAAAGTAACCACCTGAAGGTGGAAGTGATCTCGGCCCCGATATTCAGCTTTAATTATCCAGACCATAAACAGTATTGCGGTATCTCCGAATTCAAACTGGAAACAGATTATAGCCAGGCCTATCATTACCGTTGGTATAAAGATGGGGAGCTGCTGGATAAAACAGATAATTTTCTGCTGGTAAACGAAAACGGTACTTATAAAGTTGAAGTCAGTGCATGTGACGGAACCTGGGTGCCGTCAAAAGAAACGGGGGTGGAGTTTATCAACTTACCTGAGCCTAAAGTTATCCCTGATAAATTCAAGTATTGCGAAGGAGAAACGGCGCATTTAAATTCCGGTGTGCCGCCAGACGATAGCTATAATATAAACTGGTACCGAGACGGCGAGCCATTAACCGAAAATTTGAACAAGCAGGAAATAGAGGTGGTTAAACCCGGTAGTTATACAGTTAAATTGACAGCCAAAAACGGCGATTGTTTTAAGGTTTCGGAAGCAGCCGCCCTATCTTTTACGCCGTTACCACATTTTACATTTGATTATCCGGACGTACTGAGCTATTGTAATGAACCATCGACGATACTCAAAACAACATTAAACCCATCATACCAGTACCGCTGGTATAAGGATGGTGTCCTAAACGGTATAACGGGCAATGTGCTTACTGTAACCGCTTCCGGTTTGTATGCGCTGGAAGTCAGTTCCTGCGAAGGGAGTTGGGTCGGGACCAAAAATGTTCAGGTTAACCTGGCGCGTTTACCAAACCCGCAACTAACTGCGGACAAGACCAGTTACTGCACGGGTGATATTGCTAAAATCAGCGCCGGTATAAGTCCATCTGCAGATTATGCCATAAACTGGACCAATAACGGTGTCCCCTTGCCAGAGTGGGATGGCCATAGTACAATAAACGCTACGGCGGAGGGCAGATACCGGGCAATCGTGACCAGTACGCTTCTACATACTTGTTTTTACGTTTCAACCGAATATGCACTGACATTTAATCCGGAACCTGGGTTAACGCTTGAACGCAGTACAACTCAAACCTTATGCGATGGACAGTTGCTGACGGTGAGAGCTGTTTACAATGAGGGGAGTATCAGGTGGTCCGACGGGCAAAGCACGGATCTGATCACGATCACCAGACCGGGGAATTATGGTGTGGGCTTGACGTCCACTACAGGATGCTACAGGCACATAGACTTCGATATAAATTTTTATGCTTTGCCGGTGATCAATATTCCCGACGCTGTCATTTGTCCCTCAGCTCATCAAACCATTATTTTAACCGCTGACGAAGGTTATTCGACTTATCTCTGGAACGGCGTAAAAGGTGGATCTCAATTTAGTGTCGATCGTCCGCAAATTGTTCAGCTTACCGTAATCGATAACAATGGCTGCCAGGCCACAAAACAAATTACAGTTTCAGAACAATGTCAGGAAACATCGATCCCGAATACGTTTACGCCGAACGGTGATGGGATCAATGATACCTGGGTAATACCTCCGCTTGAAAGCGTCCCCGATGTTTCGGTACAAGTGTTTAACCGCTACGGAACGAAAGTTTATCAAAGTAACGGCCTGTATACGCCCTGGAACGGACGGATGGGAACTAAAAGACTGCCCGCAGGGACCTATTATTACATCATTTCAGAAAAGAAGGCAGGCAAAAAGTTTTCAGGCAATGTGACGTTGATTTATTAAGGTGTCAACGTGCTTGCCCAACTCATCAGTAAACTTCGCCAGTAAGGAATTAAGCGGCGGCAATTACAAAATATGCAGATGAGCCTTGATCGCATAACCGGCATTAGCCGTTACACCCTATTTTCGCCCAAAGCTCAGGAGTGCAATCACCTATAGTCAGTTCCGGCCCGATAGCGGTGTCCAGCCTAAAAACTCCGTCCCGGCTCTTTGGCTTTGCGGGCATCCTGCTGAAATAGTCGTATAAAGCCCTGTCGCCTGGAGCGAGGCTGTCCCGATAGGCTTTGTCTTCATCCGATAAAGAACTCAAATAATCGTATTGTTCTTCATGATAATTTTCTTATTCGTCTTTAAATAAAAAGGAATGATAAGGTAATGCAGGAAGGTAATTATTTGTTTTTAGTACCTGCCCGAAAAAGAAGTCAAGGGCCTCAAAATACATTGCCTTTGGCTTCATAAATCCATCAATTTTCTGATCACAGGCCAATATCGTAAACACATACTGTGACCTGATCTCCCAATCGTCATAGTTAAAACCCAAAGGCTGCGCATCCACAAAAGGTTGTAACAGCGTGGCCGACAGGATCCGCCCGCTTTCTGTCTCCTTTAGTTCACGTTCTTTGATACTCATCTTGAAACTGCCGTCCGGCAGGTAGATCAATTTTTTATCTCCCTTCAAAATATTTAAAATCATATTCCGCCTTTTCAGCAGGTTCATTGATGTTATCTGCAATAACTTCTTCCAGGCCATCCAGGTCTATGATCTGAATTTGTTGGATGCCGGCTTTCAGTTTCGAGCTGCAGTAGTATGCTATCGCCGCCCTGATGTCCTCAATTGTCGATTTTGCTTTTATCGGTTCACTATTTACAATCAGAAAGGCGTAAACCTGGGTAACCGGGAACAATGTATCCGGAAGGTCAAGATTATTGATGCGTACGCTGATATAGTTCCCCGTAAGCTCAAACACATCGGTTGCACAATTTTCGCGCTTCTCCCGTTGTGCAGGTGTAATAACCCTTAAGGTGATCTCCGTTTCTGTTAAAAAGATCAGGTCATCACCGTCCTGCCTGATGATTTCGAATTTCTTATCCATAATCCCCTCGATTATTTACCAGGCAAGAGGTCCGTTCAAATCGGTTAACCCCCCGCTGGTAATTTCGTCATTCTGCTCAACTTTTGTTTTGCCGGTCAGAAGCAAAACAATTTGCCTGGTTACAACTGCTTTATACTGCTCAATAACTCATCCATTTCACGCTGACAGCCGGTGATTACCGCGGCGACATCTTCCTGTTCGCTTACATTCAACAAGTCACCATCATAAATCCAGTTATCCTCCTGGTCAAACAATAATCTTCCCAATTTTAACTCCGGCAATGGCTCATAGAGCCAATAACCACCGGTGGTATCCGGCACGAGCTGGATCCAGCGTTCCGACCGGGTTTTTGCCCTTACTACCTTATCATCGAATAACTTACTTGTCATGTAAAACAAAGGTGAATAAAAATTTGTAAAAAAGCATAGTGATTTGCTAAGAATATTAGTATAGTTTTGTGGTCCCCAAATTGAAATGAGGCGGTAAAGTCGCTTTCGCATCGAATTTTGTAGTCCTTGATTTAAAGATATTTTGACAAAATATTTTTTTATTTTTTTTTATATAATATTTATATTTGAACCATAATCAACCTATTTCTTTTCACATGAATTACATCTCTTATGAATTTCTGTCAGTCCAATAGCTAATTTCTTGATATTAAGTATGTAGCGTTTTTTGTACGGTAGTTTTTCTGCTATCCGGCAGGTTTATCTTTTTTTATAATATCCTAACCTTATGCGAATTTTTTTATTTTGTTTGATTTTATCAACAATCTTTCTTGTTACAAGTTTAGTTGTTAATGCACAAACTGGAAACACGATTTCCGGCAACGAGATTGCTACTCCCCCTAATGCTGCCGGGTTTATTCAGTATACTAAAGTACCTGTAGGTGAATTTACCGGAATTCCTGATATAAAGGTTCCGCTTTACACGATAAAGTCAGATAACCTTAACTTTCCATTATTCTTATCCTATTATGCAAGAGGCGTGCAGCCGAACACACATAGTGGCTGGGTTGGGACCGGATGGAATTTAATTGCAGACGGCGTTATAACCCGAAAGATCAATGATTTACCTGATGAGTTTGCTTCGGATTACATTGGTTATAATTCGCCTTATGGGGATAATATGCATTATGGCTGGTATTTTGGTGCTAATCATACTCAGAATTATTCTATCTCACAATATCAGGGACATGCGGTAAGTACAGGTACTACCAGCGGATATGTGGTGGTAGACACGGCTCCTGATGAGTTCTCTTTTAGTATCAACGGTATTTCAGGCACCTTTTTTTTAGGCAGTGACGGGAAATGGAAGGTTCGGTCCGCTGACGGAACCACATTAAGAATCCAGGAAACGGTCGGTTCTGTTACGATAAGACCGCTTGCCAGTTCTTCGAGCCAATTTGATTATCAAACGATTAATCCAACGTTCGTACAATTCACGCTGACCGCCGGCGACGGAACTAGGTATATCTTTGGCGGAAATCCTTCTTCCGGAGGCTCGAATACCACCATTGAATTTAACCGTAGAGGGCCTTCCAGCGAGAGCTATAATAACAATATGACTGCAATGGCCTGGCACGTATCTGAGATTGACTTGCCAAGTGGAAAAAAGATTACTTTCAATTATTTCAGGGATGGCACTGTCTTTACCTATGCACCGTCCATGAGTGAAAATTATGAGGTATACGGGTCGATACCCGGAACTTCCATAAGCGTTTCCGGAAAAGGGTTTAACGTCGATCCACTTGATTTCAGTATGAACGCAATGGATCCAGTTTATTTACAAACAATTGTATTTCCTGAAGGAAAGGTGGTTTTTAATGCGGTTCCCTCCAACGAAGTAGATTACCTGGAAGCCCGCAATACGACTAGCATAAGGGACGCAGGAAATGGGTATGCAAAAAACAGTCCAGGGATTGTGAATTCTTATAATATTTTTCATACCTATGGCGATCTGGCCAATAATACGCCTTATTTCCCTTTTAACAGTCAAGGCAATCTCGGGGAAATGTGGTATAAACTGAATTCGATACAGGTCTATGACAACAATAATAAAAACCTGAAAACATTTAATCTTAGTTATAGCAGTGATGCAAACACACGCTTGTTTCTAAGTTCAGTTCAGGAAAATGATTTACCGGCTTATACATTTACCTATAATACAACGCCTTTACCCGCATATTGTTCCATTCATACGGATCATTGGGGCTTTTATAATGGTCAGAAGACCTTACCGGCTTTTACCTATGATGCTAATAATTTCGTGACCACAGCCTTCCAGGATAGTTATTATCAATTCAGGGAACCTGACCCTGCTTACGTAACAGCCGGAATTCTGACGAAGGTCACCTATCCGACAGGGGGTTATTCCCAGTTTTTTTATGAACCGAACCAGTATAGCAAATGGGTGGGTTTCCCCGTAGCAGTAAACACGCTGCCATCTGCAATGACGGGAGCAGGGGTAAGGGTACAGAAAGTGGTAACTACAGACAACGCTAATCTTACTCCGATTACCTATGAGTATAAGTATGTTAATAATCTAACCGATAACGTATCCAGCGGGGTATTAGGTATGCCAAAACCTGCATATGCTGTAAATGACCAGGTAACTTATGTTCGTTACGATAGCAACGGCAATGCGGTTTCACTGGGTTCGGGTGTTAACTTTGGATTTTGGAGCAGCAACTCCATCAATCCCTCACAGAATGATGACGGTAATATCGTAACCTACAGTAATGTGATTGAACGACAAAGTAACAATGGCGTTTTCAATGGAATGAAGGCCACCGTTTTTACCAACCATGACAACGGTTACCCCAATAACAATCCTGACCAAATCGCTTTTTCACTATCCGGGGCAAGTCAAAGTTATCTTTTTCACAATAGTAACCGGACTTTTGAACGAGGAAGGATTCTAACTGAAACTAGTTATGACCAAAATAATAAAATCATTCACCAGCTGCAGTTCACTTACAACGATGATGCAACCCGTTTTGATCAATGTACCAAACTGATCTTGTCATCTGTTCAGCAAGAATATATTGGAAACTATGCAAACGGGCCCGTAGGTGGTCCGTCGTATATAACGTTCGTCAATAATTCTGCCCTAAGGTTCTTCTACTATTTCCCTTATTTAAAAAAGAAAGTCGAGACGTTTTATCCTAACGATGGTTCTGTTAATAACACGGTTACAACAACCAATTATGCCTATGACGCGGTTAATGGAACACGCAACCAGGTTAGTCAGAGCACTGTAGACAGCAAAGGATATACGACGACTAGTCTAACAAAATTTCCATTGGATTACGGAACACCGTCAAATCCGGAAGATGATTTTACAAAGGGTATTGTCAATCTTCAAAGCAAATCGGCAGTATCGCTGCCCGTGGAATCAATGGTCCAGTTAAATGATGGCTCAGCCACTACGCAGACTTTATCAGCAACACTGAATTCTTATCATCCTACTCTGCCGGTTGCAAATCTGGTTTACAAGGCACTGATCAGCGATCCCAAAGCTGCGTTTACCCCATCTACAATCGCAGGAAGCTGTTGCCTGGTTAAAGACGGCACGTATGAGCCACGCATGGTTACTGATATTTTTGATAACAATGGCAACACGCTTTTGGAGCATGTTGTTAATGGCGGCTATAAGGCTTATCAATGGGGTTACAGTAACACTTTTCCGGTAGCCGTATTGTCCAATGCGCCGGCTAACACAACGACCACTATAAACACAACAACCAGCAGCACTGTTGCCATAAGTTCAAGCGGCACGCGAACGGCAACTTTTACGACATCGGCCGCCGGTACGATAGTACTGAACCCGGTAGTTTCGTATCCTGATAATTATAATGCTAGGTATACGTTGACGGGGCCTGTTAGCAGCAGCGGAATTCTTTGCGGGAACCAGGCGCCATATCCGAACGGAACCTGTAGTTATCCTAGAAGCGCTTCAATAAACGCGCCGGCAGGAACATATACACTAACCGTATCCCTGGCAAGTGGTAGCGCGCCGGATCAGGCCATCACCTATGCCTATCTGCAATCGGCAACCAGTGTTAATACGACCAAATTTTATTACGACGGGTTCGAAGAGGGAGATGGCAACACCTTCGATGCGAAAACCGGCCATTATGCCTACAATGGACAATTCAATTATACAGTTACCGGATTAAATAACGGGAATTATGTGCTGAGTTACTGGCTCAAAACAAGCAATGGCTGGTCTTTGACAAAGAGCAGCGTTTCGGTAACGGCAAATAGTTATGCAATATCGGTCAACGGGCAAATAGACGATGTCAGGTTATACCCTGTGGGATCCTTGCTGGCCACTTACACATATGACCCACTGGTAGGGATGACATCACAGACCGATCAAAAAAATATGGCAACTTATTACGAATACGATAACCTTCAACGTCTGACAAATATCAAGGATAAAGATGGGAACATCATCAAAAACATTACTTATCACTACCAGGGGCAGGCTGCACCAAATTATTCAGGTATCGCAATATCCAACATAACAGGAACTGCAGTTTCGCTAGGCTGGTCGTTTACTTCTGATGCTCCGACAGCAAGCGCAAGCCTTCAATATACAGACACTTCGACCCAACAAGTGTATACTTATAACATCCCAGCCGGGCAAACGTCTACCACATTGGTTGTTCCTGCACAGAACAGGTCTTACAATTTTGTGCTGGTTCAGAACCTTTCTTCCGGAACACAACTAACTTCTGCGCCTCTCAATGTACATGTAAACTAACCCTGATGAATATCAAAATGAAAATCCAAGCTGTCAAGTTTTTTGCGCTAATGATCGTTGCCATTCTGCTATCATCGATTGTGTGCGGGCAGGCCTTGGTCAGCAATCCGAGTAATAACCAGAACTACATACTAACGACAGTTCCTAGAACCGCCGGTATTAAGAACGTCAACAGTATCTACACAAACGCCCAAAATATTTTTACCGTGTCGCAGACTATCCAGTATTCTGATGGTTTAGGAAGACCGGTACAAAGCATTCAGGTTATGGGCAGTCCAACATTTAAAGATGTGGTTCAGCCAATTGCATATGATCAGTTTGGACGCGAGGCTGTAAAATATGAGCCATATGCTGTGACCGGGGTGAGTGATGGAAGTTTCAAAGCAAACGCTATTAATGATCAGAAAGCATTTTACAATAGTGCCGTCACCCCGGCAAGCGTAACAAAAACAGCATTCCCTTTTGCGCAGACGGTATTTGAACAGGCGCCGCTTAATCGCATAACTGAGCAGGGAGCAGCCGGAGATAATTGGCAGCCGGCTGGGACTGTCGGAACAACTAATCCGGGCCACACTAATAAAATCGGTTATACCTCCAATAATGCATTGGCATGGACAACTGATCAGGACCACAGCCTGATTGTACCGATGTACAATGTCGGCATAACGACCACAACCACAAACGGTGTCACTCTGATTTCCCGTTCGCTCACATCGAACGGAAACTATAGCGCTGGCGAGTTGATCGTAACCGTGAGCAAAGATGAAAACTGGGTAAGTGGCAGAGCTGGAACTACGGAAGAATATAGAGATATTAACGGAAGGGTGGTGCTCAAAAGGATTTATAACAATCCCAATAATGTCCTGCAGGAATTATCAACGTATTATGTATACGATAATTTGGGGAATTTATGTTTTGTATTAACGCCTGGCAGTAATGCTGACAATGCTTTACCAACACAGACTCTTCTTGACAATTTTTGTTATCAGTATCAATATGATGGACGAAACAGGCTGATCGGAAAGAAAGTTCCGTCCAAAGGCTGGGAGTACACCGTTTATAATCAGTTAGATCAGACAGTGGCTACACAGGACGCAAACCAGCGGGCAAAGAATCAATGGCTAATAAAAAAATATGACGCGATGTCCAGGGTGATCGGCTCATTCTTGTGGACAAACAGTAATACTGGAATCAGCCAGGGACAGTTACAATACAACGTAAAAACACAGAACAGCGCCCTTTGGGAGGCAAGGGATTACACCAACAATACAACGGTTTATCCAACCGGTTATGTGATAAGCTCTTATCCGAACAACGGCCTGGTTGCACTTAGCCTGAATTATTATGATGATTACAATTATGGTGTCCTGCCTACAAAGTATGTTTATCAGCAAGTTTCAGCACAGTTCGCTGCAACAGCAAGTAATACGACAGAAGGACTGCTCGTTGCTACGCGCAATGTCGTCCTGAACACAATAACTGCATCCCAGCCTGACATGTTATGGACCATTAATTATTATGACGACCTGGGTAGGGTTGTACAAACCTATGGGCAGCATTATTTAGGCGGAACGGTTAACATAAATAATTATGATCAACTGTCTACCAGCTATAATTTTAATAATCAAATTTCCGGGACGTTGCGTAAGCATTTCAATTCCGCAAGCACAACAACTGCGGCTTTAACGGCTAACCTGAAATACACTTTTGACCAGATCGGTCGCAAGCTGAACTCATCTGAACAGATCAATGGAGGCTCAAATATTATTCTTAGTTCTGTTGTATATGATGAAGTAGGGCAGGTTGCAGCAAAGAAATTACATTCGGAAAATAACGGCACCACGTATTTACAGACAGTCAGTTATTCTTACAATGAACGTGGCTGGCTTAATCAAAGTTCGGCACCACTATTTGCGATGCAGTTACAATACAATGCTGGAAGCAGCCCTCAATATAATGGGAATATCACATCGCAACTATGGGGAACGCCCGGAAATCTAACGAAAAGTTATAGTTATACCTACGATAAACTTAATCGCTTATTATCAGGAGTAAATAATGAAGGCTACAGCGAGCAGTCTATAACTTATGATGTCATGGGGAATATCCAGACATTAAACAGACTTGCTCCGGGATCTGCAGCGACCAATTTAACCTATACGTACGCGTCTAATAATCTTCAGGCTATCAGTGGGCTGACAACGACTAATTACGGTTTTGACAGCAACGGTAATATGAACTACGACGCCAGGAATAAAAATAATATTTCTTATAATCTGGCAGATCTTCCGCAGACCGTGACTGGAAACTCGAACATTACGTACGTTTATGATGTGACGGGGTTAAAGCTAAGAAGAATCAGCACGAATACAGGTACGACTGATTATGACGGCGGGATCCAGTATGACAATGGTGCCATCAGCTTTATTCAAACGGAAGAGGGAAGGGCACTCGTGTCCGGGGGGACAGTTAGTTATGAGTATTACCTTTCCGACAACCTGGGGAATACCAGGATTGGATTTGTAAATTCAGGTGGCACTGCCAGTATTGTCCAGCAAGATGATTATTATCCTTTTGGCAAGGAAATTCCCCGGTTCGTGAATGGAATTAAAAATGATTATCTGTTCAATGCTAAGGAACTTCAGGAGGAAACCGGTGAGTTGGATTATTCCCGTCGTTTTTATGATCCTATTATAGGTCGGTTTACTACAGTGGATCCAATGTCGGAAAAATCCAGGAGGTTCGCCGTTTATGCCTATTGTGAAAATAATCCGATCCGAAATATAGACCCGGATGGTATGGTCACAGTCAAAGGCGGGTATGGTGAAGATATCGATGTTTCGCCATTTGATACCTGGAGCGCAGATGGCGGGGTCACTGTTACTTACGAAGGCAAGAGCTATAATGGCCTTTACAGCTTTTTTGCCAATAACCTGGATGTAGCTGCCGCTTACAACATTCAGACAGGAGCAGACTTGGGAATTAGTCCTTTCTGGAGCTATATGACCAAGTCAGATTTGGTAGCTTTCGTAAAACAAATTTATCCGAATTTAACACCGGGAAGTCTACAGAATACGGCTGGGCAAATTTTTGAGAAAACGTTCAATAATTTTATGACAACGTATAGTGATAAGGGTTATTCACCTAATACCACAGCATTTCCAACTGATGTCGCTGGAAGAAAGGCTGTGATACCTGACGGAATTTCTGCCGCGAAATTCGAGGTGAGGGATGAAGAAGATGCTGTCCTTGACCGGACTTTGATTCCTTATGTGTCCTGGTACGAAGTCAAAGCGACAGCTTCTGTCATCAGCGGCAGCAGTTTTGGAAATCAGGCAATCGGTCTTGTCGACGCACTGTATAAATCCAATCCCGTCGCCGCGCAAGAAGGTTATTCTTCCTTGGTATTCGTAACAACATCAGATGCAACGATTTCTCCCCGATTTGTTAACCAAGCTAAGACTGGCTATAATATCAATCTGTGGCAGTTCAGGGCAATCTACAGAAAGACGGATGACGGAATAAAGGTGTCTTTTTACGATCCGGATTTTGCGGGGGTGTTTTTTAGATGGAATTATATCAGACAGTCTGTATACCTGAGCCATTAAACAATTAAAACGATGTTGCTTAACTTAGCACTTTTAATTAATTTGAGAATTTCAGAAGTGAAAAAAGATACTGTAAAGCTAAAAAAGAATGCATTAGCGGCATTTTTGAAAGATCATCACGGGAAGGAGGTAAAAAATGAATTTACCTCCGATTATGTTCATTACTATGAATGTGATGATAATCGGGTGGTCATCGAGAATACTAAAGCCGGCATGATCTGGATAGAAGCGGATCGTTCTGCATATTATGCCGAAAAAAGAGATGTGCTGAAATGGCAGGCATTTGATCCATATGCCTCAAAACAGCAAGAGATCAAATCTGTTGGAAGTGATAGTCATGCATTAATCCTTGATCTTTATGAGAAGCTTTCTATTAAGTCTCAAGATTCAATAAGGATGGAAGACCTCGCAAGGCTTGATAAAGCTATTAAAAAATATGGTTATGAAAGAGCGATTGAATCCTTGTATGTCAATTTAATAGTTTTTGCAGGTGAGTTTGTTAAACATTATAGGGGTGGACAATGGATTTTGGAAAGTGTGCATAACATCCCCGGAGAAGCGATGATGAAGCCAGTATTTGTTGATAGTCAACATAAAAACTATGATTTTGACTTTAATATACTATTATTAAGGACCTTTATTGAAAAAGGAAAGTTCAGTATGCAAAAGTTAATTCAATCCGCTGTTCAGTTAAACGCATTTCCGGTTGAACAATCTCCACAAGCTAAGTCTTGAAAGAGCATTGATCTTCAATTCGCCGCCCCGACATTTTTCCGCTGCGCTGCTAAACAGTCAGCCAATGGGATTTTATCAGCCGGCGCACATCATCAGAAACGCAGGAACACGGTGTTAAAATTGTGGAGATTGATGGTGAACTATTCTCAATGAAATAATTTACTCGAAAGCTGGCGTGGAAGTTTTGTCAAATACAGCAGGGAGGCGCCAGTTCAAAGGCATCCGTAGAGAAGGAGATGGAAAAGCTGGTCATGTAAGACAAAATCATTATAATAAGTGCACCAGCTTTCCGACGCAGGTGTTAATGTGGCCTCGATGGAAAAATTCGCCAAACCAAATACAGTCCGTCCGGGCATATAAAAATATTGGCCTTTTTATGGGATACATATATCCCGAATAAAAAGTATTTCCAAATTGTCTCTGGCTCCCTAATCTCTATAAATATAAAGGGTACATTAACTTCAGAAAACGGAAAGCGATCAATTCCTACGGAGTATAGCTTGTTCTATGACGGACGTTATCTCTTTCTATATATCGATGGAGCCACATTCAGATTTAAAAAGAAATAGTCAGTACCGATAAATTCATGTAAGATAATATTGTTGATCATCAACATACTACTGTCTTTTTCATTGAGTAACACCAATCAGGGAGGAATGAATTTTAGTCAACAAGTGCGCTTTGTTCCAACACATGAATGGTTCGGTAGTTATTCAGGAAACAATAGCCCTTATAAATGACTTTACTGTTCATGTAACCTTCAGGGCGTGGGAAACCCATCGACCTTCTTTCCTTGGGCATCTTAAGTGATAGAATGTATTTAATGAGAATAAAAGTATTTTTCAACTATTATTTCGGCCATTTCAGGTCTCCAATTTATAACTTAACCTCACTAATCCATCGAATATATTAGATTTAATCTCAACAAACGAGCACATATTATTTCAAGTACAGAAAACATTTTATAGATCTTTCAATAATAAATTAGAATATTTTAAAAGCGGATAGGCCAGACCTTCCTTTAGTTGGGATAGAATCAGGTATTGAGCGTTTTACATATTGTTATTATTTATCTTCTTAAGTACAAAATAGCATTATTAAGGTCAGTCGGCGATTATTTTTGAATACGCAATCATTCCATCCATTTAAGTCTATCAAGACAGATTTGGAGTGAATAGTACCGTTAACGTCCATTTTGTTTTTCGGGGTGGCTATGCTGATACCAATATTACCGCTTTGTCAATTCTGAAAAAACTTGTGCTGAGTAATTTGGAGGCGCAGATTGGACGGTGGTAAAATTATCAACGTTTAGCCCATGCACCATTTGTACTTTCTATGAAGGCATTGATGAACCGGCGAAGCCCCAATATTGGTGGTTGAGTTTCTGACAACGTTAGATGTGAGCATGATATTTGCATAATCCGATGCATTCTCAGGCGTAACGACCCGAAATTCAGCATCTAAACCGCGCTGTGTCCTCATCCCTGATTATCAGGTTTCGAAGTATTGATTCTGTCAATTGGTGGGAAGTCATTTTGCTGGGCATTTAAACGGTAAATAACAGGCGATTAATAGGACGGAAGATATAAATAGCTTTTTGTTCATAAATAACAATTAGTAGACTATGTTGCTGCGGCTATTAATTCATGGCTTAAGGATTATAAGCTCCAATGATAATAATCACATAATTACCAAGCCAAAGCATCACTGATATCAAAAAAAAAAGCACTATCATTACAGACAAATTTCACGGATGCAAGACTATTCGAATACAAAGATATTTTACAATTTACAATGTTGCAGAGGCATTGCCGCTGTTATGGTCCTTATGGCACATGCAAACCTAATGGTAGATAAGCAGATGTTTTCCGGCGCTTTTATTATTGGATGGAGTGGCGTAGACTTTTTCTTTATATTAAGCGGTTTTATTATCTATTACATTAATTTTAAATATGCGGGTAAAAGAAATGAGTTAAAAAAATATTTAAGTAAAAGATTGATAAGGGTTTATCCGATATACTGGCTTTACACTACAGCTTTTCTGATACTCAATTATTTACTGATTAAATTTGCGGGTAAAGGGATTATCAATTGGATCAGCTTGGATTTTATGGGGATCTTACGCTCATATTTATTATATCCAACCAATATTGTAAAAAGCGAAATGCCAATTATTCCTGTGGCCTGGACGCTTAGTTTCGAAATAATATTTTACATTATTTTTGGCGTGTACATATTGTCAAATAAAAAGATATTTCAACTCATTGTTGGAATATGGATGCTCTTTGTCGCTTTAAACTTTTTCAAAGTTATCGATGTAACTCAGTCTCCTTTGTTGTCGACCTTATGTAATGCAAAAAATATTGAATTTATCTATGGATGCGTTATAGCTCACCTATCGTTAAAAAATAAAATTAGCCGAAACCGATCTATTGGTATATCGGTACTACTCGTTGGAATGATACTATTAGCAATATCATGGATTAACGAAATGAACCAATGCAGATACTTTCCCAAAATGGATAGCTTGAATTTTGGAATTCCTTACAGCCTTATCATTTATGGACTCATATCATTGGAAACATATAATCCAAATAACAAAATTAAGAATTCATTAGTTTTCCTGGGGGACGCATCATACTCTATATATTTAATGCATTATATTTCCATTGTTATTTTATACGTTATTTTTAAACGTATCATGCACAACCATTACGGTGTTTTTGTTATAATAACCACTGTTTTGACAGCCGCAGGATGTATCTGTTATTCCTGGATTGAAATGCCATTGTTAAAGACTATCAGAAGGTATTCCAAGAAACAAAATACTCCGGTTATCGTCCATTAAAACAGCGATCCAAAATCCACCGCTTTTGTACTTGATAAAGAAACGGGACTGATCACGGAAGATAAATTTGAGTTCAACTTATTCCTGCAACAAATGGGGACCTCAATTCAAGCCGCATTTGGGAATACTTTGATAATATCAACTACAAAACAAAAGGATTAGTTTAAGAATGTCCATTCCTTCCTTGCCAGATCCGAGCGGCCTCGCAACCAGGATCTGCCCACTCGGGATGATGATTAATCCGGGCGAAAGAATTAATTAAAAAAAACATCGTCATAGAAATCAGCCAGAAATGAACCGTTTTCAATTCAAGTCTAAATGTGACTATCGCCCACACCGGTGATGCGGCCTGGATCCAGGAATCCGGTGCCATACTGCCTGATTCGATCATTGAAGAGATTGGCCTACGGGTCGAAAATGAATATCAATAACCATCAATGCCATGCCGGAAATCCCTGATTTAAACATATTCAGCAGCAACCTTTCCCGAAGACTCGTTGGAAAGACCTTGGCGTCAATCCATATCCCGATAAGCCGCCAGCTCAAAGTTTCCGAAAACGTCATTCAGGAGGCGTTGGAAGGCCAGCCTTTAACGGCCATTAACAGGATAGGCAAGGAATTACACTTTTTATTTGGAAACGGGCATGTATTAAGCATCCATCTGATGCTGCACGGCACCATGTACTGGTATGAAAATGAAAATACCAGCCGGTTTACGATTGCGGAATTGCTGTTTGCTGACGGTACCGGATTGGCGGTCACCGACTGGCAAAAGGCGGTGATCCTGACGCTTGATCCTAAACCCAACGGAGTGCCGGATGCCATGGACCTGCCGGCCGGTTACCTGAAGACTGCACTCGCCAAATTGTCCAAGCCCATCAAAACGGTGTTAACCGATGGGAAAACTGTACAGGGTATTGGCAACGCTTATGTGGATGAGATCCTTTACGCGGCAAAAATATCCCCTTTTTCAAAAGCCAACAAAATCCCTGAAGCTCATATTGAGGTCTTAACCCAGGCCATTAAAAATGTGTTAACGGATGCGGAAAACCATATCCGCGGAAATTTTCCGGATACCATCACTGAAAAGGAACGCGATTTTCTGCAGGTGCACCGGCCGAAGCAAACCCTGACGCTTAAGGGTGAAGTAATACTCAAAGCCGAGCTGGATAAACGTAAGACGTATTATACGGAAAGTCAGCAGTTATTTGAGTAAGTTCCTGTTAAATTATCATTTGGATCACTGCCTCCTGTAGCGGTTGAAGATATCGATTGCTAATTTCTTGTAATGTCCGGCAATGAAATATGAGCATATCTTTATTAGCGATCAACTGAAAGGGGCTTCCTTTGTCATGCAGCAGGCAGCCAGGAATGTAATGGCCGGCGAGCGGATCACTGTAATCTCCCCGACGCAAATCCTGAATGCAGAGACTGAGGCAGCAATAAATGCTTCCAGCAAAAGTGCCGGTAAAAACAAGTTGATATTCTAGGCAAAGAACTCGGCCACCGGGGTATTACCGTTAACTCATTCATACTTGTGGGTAATTGATCAGGCAAGCATAGAAAAGAAAGCAGACTTGCTTTGTCATCGAAAAGTAATCAAAATTCTTTGTAGTAATTGTTTTCGGTTGGATGTCGTTAAATGATAATACATATTAGTTAATATTATTTCATTTTTTTGCCTATTATTGGTTATAATGAATTTGATTTAGCTTTTTGTTAATTTATTTACCTGTTATATATGATTGCTGCAACCAAGAGTGATAGAAATGATATTGTCAGCATGCTGACAGAAGCTTTCGCTGACAATAAAAGTGTCAATTATATCATTGCAGATCCGGGTGACAGAAAACAAATAAAGGCCCTGATGGGCTATTCATTTGATGTGTGCGAGATGTTCGGGAAGGTTTTTATTACTGAAGACCGCCGGGGGTGTGCACTTCTCCTGTACCCGCAGGAAAAGCGACCGACTCTTCGTGGGTTTTGGCTTGATATCAAACTTATTTTTCAGGCGGTGGGTATACTGAACATCGGAAAAGCATTAAACCGGGAGTCTGCGATTAAAAGATTACAACCGGGGGGAGCGATGGTTTATTTATGGTTTATAGGGGTCAGCCCGGAAAGTCAGCATCATGGGGTAGGATCGAAGCTCATGCAGGAAATTATCCAAATGGCTGACGATCAAAACCTGCCGGTCCTGCTTGAGACCTCTGTGCCCGAAAATATAGGCTGGTATTCCAGGTTTGGTTTTAAAACTTATGCTGAACTCGATTTAAGCTATACTTTGTACTTTTTGCGTCGTTAGGAGCGACTGATCAACCTATGCTGGTTTTTGGAACACAAATGCATCTGATCACTTTTGTATTTGTCGTGTTGGAGTTCTGTATGTTCATTTTCCAGCTGGCCAGGTTTTTCTACCGGCCCCAGGATAAACACCGGGATTACTACCTATTACTTTTATTATTGCTGTTGTTTTATAACATCACCGGCGGACTGTTTCCCGACACCTCCTTATCATGGCCGCTATCCATTCAATTGATTATTGCCTACGGCAGCGGATTTTTAATGGCCTCTTTCTTCCCGCTCTTCTTTTATAAAGTCATGGACCTGCCCGCATTACGGTGGCATGCCTATTATGGTGTTCCCTTATTTTTGATGCTGCCTTACCTTATATTTTTTGTGATCGATTATGCTATTAACAGGGATATTGATGCAGACTTAAAGTATGGACTTATAGCACCGTTCATCTATGCGATGGTGCTGCTTTATGTCATGTTTAAAAGTATCCGTGCAAAATATCTTTTAAAGCGGAACGAAAAGGAGTATTTTGAGGAGATCGCCATGTATCTGGCAGTAAGCCCCTGGGCGGCTTTAACGCTGTTTGGTGTAGTTGAAGCCAGCCAGGTAACAGAAGTCTTCTGCACGAACACAGGTATTGTTTTCATCACTTTTATTTTTTTGGCCCAGTCCGTCACGAAAGCGAGACATGAGCAGTTAGCCGAAGTTGTCTCCGGGAAAGAAGTATTTCTGCCGGATTTCGACGCACGCAGCAGGCAGTTTAAATTAACCAAGCGGGAAATTGAGATCGCCTTGCTTTTTCGTAAGGGACTCACCTATAATGAAATAGCGGATATCTTATTTATATCTGTTAAAACGGTTGGGAACCACGTTCAAAATATTTATGATAAAACGGGAGTGAACAATAAGGTTGCACTCATTCACAAATTATTTGAATAAGATGGGCGAACAGCTATAGGGATAAATACCCATATCTCCATTTTGAGTTAAATTCCCTATATGATGGGCGGGATTTAACGCGGTTATTTGCTTTATAGTTAACCGGTAAAGCAAATTTTGATTTATGCAGCCACATCACTTTTACTTAATAAGTACCCGGAAGTCATCGTTTCTGATAGCGGAAACCATGGCAAATAGTAGCGGGACTTCGCTGATACAGCCATCAGAAATTTTGAGAAACCCTGATGGTTGAAGTTGAATGCATGTATAGGTGTGGTAGCTCACGATTCTCAGAGGCATATCTAAAAACCTGTAGCGAAAACCCAGTTTATTTCTGAGAAGAGGGTAAGCACATCTGCGTCGTATCGATTCAACATGCGCTGTGAAAAATAAAGCGTTACCGGTGATGAAAGATTACTCCGGAACGCTTTGGGCAGCTCCTGACCGACATTTTTCTCAATAGCCCCTATGCATATATTGACAGGCTTCGCTCAACGTCGGCTAAGCGGCGAAGCTTTGCTGTTCTCTGCTGAAAATATCTGAAAATCAATGCCTATGGTGAAAGTTTACGTATTGGCTGCCGAGTGGAAGTTGTTGCCGGTCAACAGGCTAAAGCAGTTTGATTTAAATTAGTTTTTATGATTCAGGAGATTAGTAACCGGCTGTTGGCGCAGTTGGAAAGTGAATTGGAAAAAGTGGCTTTTGAGCACAGAGACGCCTTTGTCCGCTGGACGAGTGCGTTAAAGTTGATCCGTGATGCACTGGCAAAGCTGAAAGTGCATTTTAAGGATTGCGTCTTTAAGGATAAGGCAGAGGAAATCACTTTTTTTAAGTTTATCAAGCCCGCCTTTTATCACTGGAATATCTATTACTCGGAACTCTATGAGATCGAAGTGAACCTGCCCAAGGGCGATGCGGCTAAACAACTGGAGTTCCTGGAGCAGGAGTTGCAGTATGTCACCCGTTTCTTTAGGCAATATGCTTTTTTATACCAGTATTATAAGCTGAAGGCGGAGGAACTGGACAGCCTCTATTTTATCCGGGGCGCGCAGCCGCAACATATCCTTTTACCCAATATCCCTGACCTGGACCCGGAGTTTTCGACAAGTTGCGATTACCTGTTTTCGAAGTTTAAGGCTTTTGAGGCTTTGCGGGACTGGCTGGTGGAAAGGGTGCTGGATTTGCGCAGGAGCCCGGCTGCGCCTTTTGATCCGGGTGGGGAAGCTTCAGTTTTGCACTGGACGGGTGATACGATCAACCTGGCGGAGGTGGGGATCGGGATTTACCAGACGGTTCAGGTGAACAATGGTTCGGCGAGTATCGCAGATATTTTCAGGGCTTTGGAAGATACGTTTCATGTGAACCTGGGTATTCCTTCCAAACGGGTTTCGGAGTTGCGGCGGCGTAAGCGGCTGGACCGCACGCAATACCTGGGTGAGATGCGCGAGAGTATCGAGCGGAAGCTGGATAAGGAGAATGAGTATGACCCGTATAAGAGAGGCCAGGGGAAGGTTTAGGGATGGGGTTGTGTGGTGTGGCTGGTGATGGGTTGTGATGGTTTGATGATGCTTTTGTAAGGGTTTTGATGGGGGTGGTTTTATGGTTTTTTTAGAGGCTATTGATTATTTGAGGGATATCCCTGCTTGTCCCGGTTATAAGCCCGGCGGCTTTGAAATTTTGCTTTTGAAAATCCGGCGCAATGCCGTGCCGGATAAAAGCAAAATGTTATGGTTTTTAAAAATGTGAGCTGGCAGGCTTTTTTGGTGGCTGCCCTGGCGCTGGCAGGTGTCTGGTACCTGTTGGTGCTCCCGCTGCTGTACCGCCGGCAGTTGAAGGATTGGCTGGGCAGCCGGAAGGGTAAGCCAGATTTGAGGCCGGTATGCCGGGATTGGGATGAGGAGATGTTTGAGGAACCGCTGGCGGAAGCGGAAGATGGGCTGATCGGTCAGTCCAGGTTGCCGGCAGGCCTGTCCCGCGTGGGGATGAATATGTTCGGCTTTGCTGATCCTCTGGAGGCTTCGGACGGGTTGCGCGAGCTGCAGCAGGGCCTGGTGCCGGATGTGATCGAGGAGCTGAAAAGCATTTTTCATATCCTGGAAAAGGAACAGGGCGGTAAGGATGATTTCATCGCGCTGTTCGCCCTGGTGAAAAGCAAGTATGCGGCGATCCGGGATACGCCCAGCCAGCGGGCGCTGAATGATTACATCCGGGAGAACGCCCTTTTTCCGATCTCGGATGACGAGTTAACTAACCTCTGGAACTAACCCTTAACCCTTTAATTTTTATGAAAGCATTTATCAAATTCATTAAATCTCTATATCAATTTGTGGTCGCCTGGATCAGGGCTTACCGCGAAGTCCCTGCGTCGCAAAAACGTATCGCGCTGACCAAGGCGCTGATGTTCGGGATGGGCCTGCTGACTTTCAATATCTGTTTTGGGCAGGACGGCAATTCGGGGATCAACGAGGCGACGACGAAGGTCAAAGGTTATTTCGACAGTGGTTGTAACCTGATGTATGCCATCGGTGCGGTGGTCGGGATCATCGGCGCGGTGAAGGTGTTTAATAAGTGGAATGCGGGGGAACCGGATACCAATAAGGTGGCGGCGGCCTGGTTCGGCTCCTGTATCTTTCTGGTGGTGGTGGCGACGGTGTTGAAGTCGTTCTTCGGTATTTAATGACCATTTAATCATTCCTTCCCTTTGGGGAGGTCAGGAAGGGTGTCATGATATATCAGATCAATAAAGGTGTATCCAAACCGATCGTTTTTCGCGGTTTGAAGGCGCAGTATATCGCTTACCTGGCGGTTGGGCTGGTATTGCTGCTGATCGGTTTTGCGGTGCTGTATATCTGCGGCTTGTCGCTCTGGGTGATCCTGCCGCTGGTGCTGGCTTTGGGTACGGGCCTGTTTTTTTCGGTGTTCCGTTTATCACACCGTTTTGGGGAGCATGGGCTCACGAAGCATTTGGCCAAAAGGCAGTTGCCGGATCTTATCCGCTGCCATTCACGCCGCTTGTTTATTCAATTAAAAGAGTCCTCTCCTGGTGGGAGGATTTAGGAAGGTTTAGGAGGATTTATGTCGATCAATTTAGAGGATTTATTGCCATTGGTGAAAGTGGAGAACGGTGCGGTCCTTTCGGCACACGGGGATATTACAATCGGCTACGAGGTGAAGCTGCCGGAAATTTTTACGCTGTCTGACCGGGATTATGAAGCTTATCACCAGGCCTGGGTGAAGGCGATTCGTTTGCTGCCGGTGGGTTCGGTGTTCCATAAGCAGGACTGGTGGCTGGAGGATAGCTTCAAGGCGGATTTTGAAAGGGCGGGTACGGGGTTCCTGTCACGGGCCAGTGAGCGTTTTTTTAATGAGCGGGAATGCCTGGCGCATAGCTGCTATGTCTTTCTGACGCAGAAGCCGAAAGACCGCAGGCTGGGTTCTTCGGCGTACAGCAATCTGCTGCGCAAAAGTATTGTGCCGCAGCAAACGCTGAACCCGGTGTTGTTTAAAGATTTCCTGGACAGCGCGGGGCAGTTTGAACGGGTGCTGGCGGACAGCGGTTTTGTTTCCCTGGTCCGCTTGGGGGACGATGAGCTGGCGGGTACGGCGGGTCAGGCCGGTGTGATCGAGCGTTACCTGATGCTTTCGGGTAAGGGGGAACGCCCGGTTTTGCAGGATATTCACATCGCGGATGAGCTGCGGATCGGGAAGCAGCAGGCGGAGTTGTATACGCTGGCGGATGTGGAGGATCTGCCGCCTTTATGCGGTTCCCGGATCAATTATGATAAATATTCGACGGACCGGACGAAGTTCGCGATCGGCTTTGCTTCGCCTTTGGGTTGTTTGCTCCCCTGTAACCATATCCTGAACCAGTATGTGTTTATCGGGGATATTGTCAAAACGATCAAACGGCTGGAGGCGAAAAAGCTGCGTTTGCAGTCCCTTTCGGGCTATAGCCGGGAGAATGCGATTAGTCGGGATGCGGTGAATGATTTCCTGAACGAGGCGATTGGCGAGCAGCGGATGCCGGTCAAGGCGCATTTCAATGTGCTGTGCTGGTCGGATGATCCTGCGCGGGTACGCGAGCTGAAAAACCTGGTGGGTTCGGCGATGGCGCAGCTGGATGCGACGGTGCGTTTGGAAACGGATGGTGCGGCGCAGATCTGGTTCGCGGGGATGCCGGGCAATGAGGCGGATTTCCCGATGAACGATACGTTTGATACGTTCATCGAGCAGGCAGCTTGTTTCTTTAACCTGGAAAGTAATTACCGGGACAGTGTTTCGCCCTTCGGTGTGCGCCTGGGCGACCGTTTGACGGGTAAGCCCGTACATGTGGATATTTCGGATGAGCCGATGCGCCTGGGTTATATCACGAACCGCAATAAGTTTTTGATCGCCCCCTCAGGCGGGGGCAAGTCTTTTTTCGCCAATCACCTGATGCATAGTTATTATGCGCAGGGCGCGCATATCGTGTTGCTGGACGTGGGCCATAGTTATAAAGGTTTGTGCGAACTGGTCGGAGGCTACTATTTCACGTATTCGGATACGTCCCCGATCCGCTTCAACCCTTTTTATCTAACGGCTGGCGATACGCTGGATACGGAGAAAAAGGAAAGTATCAAGACCCTGCTGCTGGCGCTCTGGAAAAAGGATGACGAGCCGTATACCCGTTCGGAGTATGTGGCGATATCGAATGCGCTGACAGGTTATTTCGGGCATTTGGAAAAGCACCCGGATATCTTCCCTTGTTTCAATACGTTTTACGAGTACCTGATGGAGGTCTATATGCAGGTGCTGGAAGATGGCAAGGTGAAGGAGAAAGATTTTGATGTGGCCAATTTCCTGTATGTGCTTAATCCTTATTACCGGGGCGGGGAGTTCGGTTTTTTATTGAATGCGACGGAAAACCTGGATTTGTTGCATGAACGCTTTATTGTGTTCGAGATCGATGCGGTGAAAGACCACCCGATCCTGTTCCCGGTGGTAACGCTGATCCTGATGGAGATGTTCATCAGTAAGATGCGCAAGCTGAAGGGTATCCGGAAGGTGATTTTAATTGAAGAATGCTGGAAGGCCATTGCCAAGGAAGGCATGGCGGAATACCTGAAGTATTTATTCAAGACCGTTCGTAAATTCTTCGGCGAGGCCATCGTGGTTACCCAGGAAGTCGAGGATATTATTTCTTCCCCTATCGTGAAGCAGGCGATCATCAATAACTCCGATTGCAAGATCCTGCTTGATCAGAGCAAGTACCAGAACAAGTTTGATGCGATCCAGGAATTGCTGGGCCTGACGGATAAGGAAAAGGCGCAGGTCCTGTCGATAAACCGGGCGAATGACCCGAAGCGGAGATACAAGGAGGTGTTTATCTCGCTGGGTGGCCAGTATTCCAAGGTTTACCGGACGGAAGTAAGTCTGACGGAGTACCTGGCTTATACGACGGAGGAAAGCGAAAAGCTGAAGGTGCAGCAGTATGCGCAGCAATACGGCAGTATCCAGAAAGGGATAGCGATGCTGGCCATGGAATTAATTACTAAAAAATCATGAGATGAAACAGTTGATCAGAAGACAGTTAGTTAGCCGCATGATGATTGCCGGCGCCGCTTTCGTGGGGGCTTGCCAAAGTAAAAGTGGCAAGGTGCAGGCGTTTATCGATGGGGTGTATGTCAACCGTGCGCGAAGCGAATTTGCGATAGCGGATGATACACTGGGTTTTACGCAGGCGGATGGCACGCATTATTACATTACCCGGCGTACGGGTTACCAGGCGATCCGTAACGGGAAGCTCCTGCCGAAGAAATTCAAGCTGGAAAAGGTGGAGGGCGACTATGACCCGAATACCCGTTTGCTGAACGAAACGACGACGGGCCGGGTGTTCTATTTCGATCCGGAATCCGGGATGCTGCGGTTAAAGCAGGCGGTATACCGCAGGATTAATTAACCCATTTATTTACCACAAACCATTGAAAGTGCCGCATTTGCGTGGTGCTAAAGGAGGCTATTGTGTTTAAAAAACTTAAAAAAATGATGAAACAGTATATGGTGATCCTGCCGCTTTCTTCGGCGACCATACTGGTTTCCCTGCCGAAGGGCGCTGACGCGCAGTTTGTCGTCGGCTCGGTCATTAATTCCACGGTGGGCCGGGTGATCCGGGCTATCGATTTGCAGGTGCAGCGTTTGCAGAACGAAACGATCTGGCTGCAGAATGCGCAAAAAGCGCTGGAAAACCAGTTATCCAAACTCAAACTCGCGGAGATATCCGATCAGGAGCAGCAGCAACAGCATCTGTTTAAGAAGTATTACCAGGAGCTGGCGACGGTGAAATCCCTGATCGCTTACTACGGGCGGATTAAGGCCATGACGCAGAAGCAGGCGGCTTTGCTGGGCCAGTATCACCAGGCCTGGGGCTTGCTGAAGGCCGACCGGCATTTTTCGGTGGAAGAACTGGAGGTTATGCAAAAGGTCTATTCGGGGATTTTGCAGGAAAGCGTGAAGAACCTGGATGAGCTTTTGATGGTAGTGAGCTCCTTCAAGACGCAGATGACGGATGCGAAGCGGCTGGAACTGATCGACAAGGCGGCGGACCGCATCGATACGAATTGCAGCGACCTGCGGGAATTCAATAACCAGAACTATACGCTGAGTATCCAGCGGGCCAAAAGCGAAAACGAGGTGCTCACTTTGAAAAAATATTATGGTTTGGATTAGGCGATTGGTGAAGCCTTCCCTACCGAGGAGGGTTTGGGTGGGGCTTGTTTGCTTTTTGCTTTGGGCTTTTAGCTTTCAGCTATGTAAAGCGCAAACTTTCGCGGAGTGGTTCAGCCAGAAGAAGACGCAGATCAAGTACCTCACCCAGCAGATCGCGGCTTTGAACCAGTATGGCAGTTACGTCCGGCAGGGTTACCAGATAGCGAAAGGCGGCTGGAACGGGATCGGCAATTGGGTTTTAGCGGAGTTTAACGGGCATTCGGCTTATTACAGTTCCCTGCGGAGGGTGAACCCGGCGATCAGGGATAACCCGAAGGCCGATAGTACCCTTCTTTATGCGGAGGGGATTCCCCTGGTTTTTGACCGGCTGGATGGGCTTTCAGCCTTGGGGCAGGGCGATCAGGAATATATCGCGAAAGTCAAAGCGGCGGTGCTGGAGGAAACGGACAAAGATGTTGCCGAACTGGATTTGGTGATGACAGACGGTAAGGTAGAAATGCGGGATGATAAGCGCATTCGACGCTTGGATCTGATCTACGAGCGGGTTCGGGATAAGCTGGGGTTCAGCATTTCGTTTGGCAATGCGGTGCGGGTACTGATCGTGCAGCGCAGGAATTCAATAAACGATATCAACACTTTAAAAAGCATTTATGGAAAGGATGAACAAGGTGAAAGGTAAAGCGCGAAAGGTAAAATGTTTGCTATCGCGCCTGGTCGGTTGGTGTTGCTTTCTGCTTTGCGCTTTCAGCTTTCGGCCTGCCCGGGCGCAGGTCGCTACCGGGCAGGATATGCAGCAGTTGCTGTATGATATCGAGAAGCTGACGCAGTTCAAGGCGATCCTGTCGGATATGCAGAAAGGCTATTCGATCTTAATTCAGGGCTACCAGCAGGTGAAAGACCTGGCGCAGGGGAATTTTAAGCTGCACAGTGTGTTCCTGGATGGCCTGTTGCTGGTCAACCCGGAGGTGGCCAGGTATGCGCGTGTGGCGGATATTATCAGTGCAGAGGCCGGTATCGTTTCGGAGTATAAACAGGCTTTGGGCCGGTTCCGGGGCGGTGGTTTGTTTAACGCGGCGGAACTCGATTACCTGGGCCGGGTGTATGCGCAGCTGACGGCTGCGGCGCTGGATGACCTGGATGCGCTGACGAATGTGATCACGGCTTCCAAGCTGAGAATGAGCGATGATGAACGGTTGTTGGCCATTGACCGCATTTACGCTTCGGGGAGCAATAAGCTGCAATTCCTGCGCGATTTTAACCGGCGTACGGCGGTGTTGCAGGTGCAAAGGCAGCAGGAACAGCAATTCGTTAACCATTTAAAATCCCTGTACCCATGAAAAGTAAAGTTTTTGATAAAGTTTTAAGGATGGGTATGGCACTGCTACTGCTGAGTGCTACTGCCACAACGGTTAACGCCCAGGATATCAGTTCCAGCCTGAAGGGGATGCAGCCGGTATTGAACAAGGTGTATGACCAGATGATCCCGATGTGCGGGAACCTGATTGATGCGGGGCGCGGTATCGCCGGGTTCGCGGCTTTGTGGTTCATCGCTTCGAGGGTCTGGAAACAGATCGCGCGGGCGGAACCGATCGATTTTTACCCGCTGTTAAGGCCTTTTGCTTTGGGGATCGCGATTTTATTGTTTCCGGCGGTGATCGGGTTGATGAACGGGGTGATGCAACCGGTGGTTTCGGCGACGAACAGCATGGTGAAAAATTCGGATAACAGTATCGCTTTGCTATTGAAGCAAAAGGAAGATGCGATCAAGAATTCTTCGGCTTACCAGATGTATGTGGGCGATGACGGGAATGGTGACCGCTCGAAATGGTACCAGTACACGCACCCGGATGACCCGGCGGGTGACCAGGAAGGGATGTTTTCGGCTTTGGGCAATGATGTGAAATTCTGGATGGATAAGCAGGCTTACAATTTCAGGAATAACATCAAGCAATGGCTGAGCGAGGTGCTGCAGGTATTGTATGCGGCGGCGATCCTGTGTATCAATGTGATCCGGACGTTTTACCTGATCGTGCTGGCGATCCTGGGGCCTTTGGTGTTCGGCTTCGCGGTGTTCGACGGCTTGCAGCATACGCTGACGCAGTGGATCGCCCGCTATATCAATATTTTCCTGTGGCTGCCCATCGCGAATATTTTCGGTTCGATCATCGGCCAGGTGCAGCAGGAAATGCTTAAGCTGGATATCTCGCATATCAATAGCAATGGCGATACTTTCTTCAGCCAGACGGATTTTGCGTACCTGATTTTTCTCTGTATCGGTATCGTCGGGTACTTTTCGGTGCCGAGCGTGGCCAATTATGTCATCCATGCGCATGGCGGTAACGGGTTGCTGAATAATGTGACGCGGATTACGCACAGCGTGACGAATACGACGGTCAGCGCGGCCTCCGGTACGGGTTCTGTTTTAGGCGACCGGATGGAACAGGGCGCGGCGAATATCTGGCATGCACCGGGTAATTTCCGGAAGGGTTATGACAGCGGTGGCAGCGATTATCAGAAAAGTAAACTCAAAGGAGATTAAGGAGGGCGTATGTTTCAACACTTCAAAAATATTGACCGTGCTTTTAAGCACATTAAACTGTTCAGCTACCTGCTGATTTTATCCTGTGTTTTGATTTCGGGTTTCGCGATCTGGAAGAGTTATGAAAGCGCTTCGGATTTCCGCAGCCATATCTACGTGCTGGCCAATGGTAAGGCTTTGGAAGCGATCGCGCAGGGCAGGCGGGATAATATCCCGGTGGAGCTGCGCGACCATATCAAGGTGTTCCATGAGGCTTTTTTTAACCTCGATCCGGATGATAAACAGATACAGGCGACGGTTTTAAGGGCTTTGTACCTGGCGGATGGTTCGGCTAAAACGGCTTATGATAACCTGAAAGAGGCGGGCTATTACAATAACCTGGTTTCGGGGAATATCAGCCAGCAGGTGACGGTGGACAGTATCCGTTTGGATATGAATGTTTACCCTTATGGGTTTACCTGTTATGCGCGGGAAAAGCTGGTGCGCAGTACGTCGGTGACGACGCGGTTTTTGGTGACGCAGGGCTTTGCCCGCAATGTTTCCCGCAGCGATAATAACCCGCACGGGTTTCTGATCGAACGCTGGGAAACGATCAGGAACGAGGATGAACAGGTAAAAAGTAAGCGGCCATGAACTTATTAAAACGGAAGACGAAACGCGGTGCAGCGCCGGCGCTTTGGCTGCTGCGTTTCCCGGCGGGCCTGGAATTGCGGCAGCGCAGGGCGGCGGACTGGTTAAGCCGAAAAACGCAGTACTGGAATAAAGGTTCCTGGCTGGTAGCGCTGGTCTTGTTCGTGGTGCTGTTCGGGAGTTGCTGCTTGTATTTGTGTATCAAAGTATTTATTCATTTCTAATCAAAAGATTTATGACAACACCAGAAAAAAGGAAACTGGTCATGCTGCTGGTGCTGCCGGTGTTCGTGCTGTTGTTTTCCGCTTTGGGCTTTTATGCTTTGGGCGGCGGGCAAGGTACGGATACGGTAAACGCAGCGGAGCGAAAGCCCGGTATCAATACAGCGCTGCCGGGGGCGCAATTGCAAAAGGACGGCCCGGCGGATAAAATGGGGCTGTATGAAAAAGCGCAGCGGGACAGTGCGACAGAAAAGTCGCATTCGGCTGCCGGGGCCTTCGCGGCTTTGGGCTGGGATACGGCGAAGTTTAACAGGCCGGCGAACACGGCGGCTGATAATGAAAAGCGGATTCAGGAAAGGCTGGCGGCGATCAACCGGCAGATCAACCAGCCGCCACCGCAGCCATCGAGGACGATTGCCGCTTTGCCTGCGGCCGACAACGAGCAGGCGGAACAGTTAAAGCAACTGGAAAAAATGCTGAGGCAAAAACAGGTGGAAAGTTCAGCGCCCGATCCGCAGATGGCGCAGCTGAGTGCGATGCTGGATAAGATCAAAGAGATCCAAAACCCAGCTTTGGTGCCGGATAAGGTCAGGGCTGCGGAGGTTGGTGCTGTTCCGGTGCCGGACAGCGCTTTTAAAGCGATACCGGCACTGATCGATGGGAACCAGAAGGTCCCACCAGGTGGCGTGGTGAAATTGGTTTTGGCGGATACGGTGCGGGTTGCCGGGATGCTGCTGGAAAAAGGGCAATCGCTTTGGGGAGCCTGTTCGGTGACGAACCAGCGGCTGTTGCTGGATATTAAAAATATCCGTTTGGGCAGTTCGATCATCCCGGTGAACCTCACCGTGTTTTCGCTGGACGGCATGGCGGGTATCGCGGTGCCGGAAGCGGAACTGGGCGCGGCGGCCGGGCAGGGCGCAGACGGCGCGTTGCAGGGCATGCAGTTCCCGTCCGGGGACTACTCGCTGGGCAGCCAGGCGGCCGTGGCGGGTATCTCGGCGGCGAAAGGGCTTTTGGGCAAAAAGGCAAAACGCATTCGGGTGAAACTGCATGGCGGGCAGCAGGTGCTGTTGAGGCTTAACGGGCATTGATATGTACCTGGAAACCAAACATGCGCCGGCGATCATCAGGCTGTTGGAAGATGCGCAGGATGTGGGGATGAACTACGTGGTGTTCGAAATGTGGCCTTGCGAAAGGTCGCTGCACCCGGCTGACCTGGATTTTTTCGATACGCTGGGTGATGCGCTCGATCACTGGGAACGTAAGGTAGACCTGGGTTCCCTGCCCGCCGAGGTGGATCACCCGGTTTATTACCGGCACGTCGATCAGTTGCTGATCGATATGAAAGAAGCGAATGGTTTAACAAACGATAAAGAAATGAATTACAACAATCTGGAAAATCTGAAAGAAGAACTTTCCAAACTGGGTTTTGGAAAAAAGGTAACGGAGGACATGCAAAAGCAAATGGAAAAAGGCGTGAGCGATTTCCAGCTGCATGACCGGGTACAGGGGAATAAGGGACAGGTTGACCTGACGCTGCATTTCCGGCAGTCGGGCCAGTCCGAAAATTATTACCTCAACAAGTTCGAGGTAAGTTTACTGAACGGCAAACCACTGGGCGAAGGGGAAAAATACATGGTGGTCAACCCGGATATCCAAAAAGAAGGGAAACCGCTGGTACGCTCCTTCGAACGTGCGGCGGACGCGATAGAGTTTTTTAAAGGGCAGAACGGTAACGCGGTGCTGGCTTCGGGTAAGGACTGGGCGCACAAGACGGAACTGGCCCGGATGGAGAACGGAAATACCAATTACGTGGAAAAAGATTTTAACCGCACTTTCCGTAACCCGGGGATCAGCCAGACGGTGTTTGTCGAGCGCGGCAAAGGTTTTACGTCGGAACAGGCGGTGAACCTGATCCAGGGCCGGGCGGTATTCCGGGATGATTTGATCAAACTGGGCGGTGAGCCTTACGCGGCCTGGAACAAGCTGGATATGGACAGCCAGAAGGATAAGTACCATAACTTCCAGATGCTGCAATATCACGTGCCGACCTTTGGTTTCGACCTGAAGGAAACCTTGGGGAAATTCAATATTAAGGAACTGGCGGATGAAAAGAAAATGGAGGCTTTGGTGAAATCCTTCGAGCAGGGTAACCGCCCGCTGGTAACTGTCGTAAAAGACGGCCAGGAGGTGAAATTGTTTGCCGAAGTGCAGCCACGTTACAGCCAGCTCAATTTCTTCCGGGAAGATGGCCGGTCGGAGAAGCGCGAGCAATTCCTGAAACCGGAGTTCCTGCAGGACCTGAAGCTGAACAAGGACAAGGGCCTGGGTAAAGTGCAGGAACAGGGTATGTCAGTATAAGGGTATTGTTTATCTTTGCCGCCTTTTGATTTGAAAAACAACAAAATCATTTATCATTAAATTTTAAGAGCATGGAAAAAATTGCAGAATTGAAAGCATTGGTGGAAACCGCGGAAAAAGAAGGTGCCGCGTTTTATGAAAAAGGCAACAAAGCAGCGGGTACCCGTTTGCGTAATGCCTTACAGCAGATCAAAGTTTTAGCGACGGATCTGCGTAAAGACGTAACCGAAAAGAAAAACGAAACGAAATAAGTATTCATTCACGCTTAACGAATTTGGGTAAAGCCCTGCCGATGTCCGGCAGGGCTTTGTTGTTTCATTCCAATGAGCTGAAGTATATTTCGAATTTGATAAAATAGCGCAATAAATACTATTTTGCATGATAAATCTTAACACAAAACCTGTATGGACAAGGATATTTCTAAACCTAATAACAACATCATTTGGTCGGGTGCAGCCGGTGAAGAGCTTTTTATCATTTTCATAGAAGCTTACCTGCAAAGCTCTAACAGACAATATTTGACTGCGCTCAGACTGGAAAAGCTGTTGGTTATCTTTTTTAAGATTGGTATACTGCATGACTTTTTTGATGTCAATAAAACAGATACCGATGACCAATTGCTCAGCGTCAAATATTATTTGCACGGCTCTATATTAACTACCGCAAAACAAAATCGAAAGAAGGATCAATATTACCTGCATAAAACAGGCACTTACTTTAGTAAAAAATTGGTAGAGGACAAGATTTTGATTAAGGATGAAAGTCAGTATTTTATCAGCCCCCGACATGCGGTTGCGCATGATAATCCAAACAGCGTTAGAGCCAGGTATATGGGTGAATTGTTGTCGCTCGTATTGGAAAATGAAAAATATATCAATGACCGGGAGTTAGTGATCCTGACAAGCTGTTTTAGCACTAATGATATCACGGGCTCGTTATTTGCAGAGCTTAAGTTATTCAAGTCTTCCTACTTCAGTTTTGAGAAGAAAAATGTATCTGAGAAAATTCCTGCATTGCGAAATCAACAATTCTTTATTGCCATAAACAGTGGCCTTTTTAAATTCAAAAGTTTTTTACGAAAGGAGCCATCAGAGATCATTCAAAGAGTGGCAGAGAATCTTGACTCCGATAACCGGCACACCTGGAATAGCCTTTGGCCAGAAGCTGATCTTGATTTTAACCTGATCGATGAAGTTACCTTGATACCTATTCTGGATTACGGTATATTGATTTATAAACTCAATATATTGATTCGTTGTATGGATAATTATTTCCGCAAGGATAAATCCAAACAAGATGAACTTACTAATCTCACGGAGGATTTTAAGTCTGTGATTAGCTTAAACCTGCCTTCCAAATACCAGGTTTTTGTCAATCATGATCTGATCGCCTTTCATGGCCAGTTTAAGAGAAATATTCAATATGACCACCTAGCGCGGGAATTAACCACCCTACTGGAATTGTTTGATGATACGGGCGTAAAACTGAAGTCCCCCCAAATAAATAACAAAAAAGACGGCAAACGCAAGCTGAAACAACCTGATATTGTTAATGTCCTTTTAGCCTCTCCGGGCGATACGCAAATTGAAAGAGCATTTTTACTGGATAAGCTGGAGCGCAAATTCCGTACGGACGGTCATGAAGCACATTGTCAGAGGCGGCTGATCGTTCATGCCTGGGAAGATATTGCCACGCAAAGTGGTTATGCCCAAGATATTATCAACTATAAGTATTTAAAAAACGTTGATATTGTGCTTGCTGTTTTTAAACATAAACTCGGTACGCCCACGAGTCATTCCAATGGCTCCATTCGTGCCGAATCGGGAACGGCTGAGGAACTTTTATATGCGATCAATAACAATGCGTCAAAATACCCATTGGGTATGGCTTATTTTTATGAACGCCCGCCAAAAGTGCAGCTGGACGCGCCCGATTTTCAAAAAGTGATCGATGAATGGGAGCGGTTGAAAAAATTCAAGGACAGCATCAAGACAAAAATTATGTATAAATCCTATGATGGTAAACTGGATCTGTTAAATAAAGCCTGCGTTGATGTGGCTCAAAATATCAATGAGTTATTTTAGAGTAAGGGAAAATGCGCTGCCAATGGCCGAGTTGGCAGCGCATTTCCTGTTTAGTCTTTAATCAGTCGCCCGATGACCGCTCTGTCATTTTCGCGCTGCACCACGATGTTGCAGAGGATCACCAGCCTTTCCTGGATCATCTGGAAATCTAAGAATCGGGTAAGTACCTTATAAACACCACCCTTTGATGTGAACTCGGGATTTTCCATTGTTCCGCCAGTCATTTCTTTAGTTTCCAGGCCCAGAAAGTCACCGGGAAGCGGCAGATCGCCGACACTATCTGCATGAAGGCCGTAATCGGTCATATCTTCTTCGTACGGACGTCCGTTGCCATCGGGGTCGAATTCCTGTATCCTGACCCATACATTTTTTCTTTGTGTAAGCGCTAAGCCTTCTGATGATTCCAGTGACATGATGTTAAGTGTTTAAGGTTTATATATTCTGTTAAATTTATTTAGCTGTTGATGCGAGGTATCTAAATGGTTTTGAGTTTCTTAATAACTGCATCCGTTTCTTTTTTATATCCGAGTTCAGCTACTTTGTTGCTTTGAATATAGGTGATAAGATCGCCGGCATCCACCTTGCTTATTCTGGCGATGGGAAGGATCAGGTGTAGCGTACTTTGGGTTTGTTGCTGGTCAAGTAAATTGGATTTGATCGTGTTGATCAACCCATTGATATGCTTTTCTTCACCGTTCAATGCGATGATCTGCAACATTTCATAATTGTTTTTATACCGGCTGATGTTGTTTTTGTCGGTCATCAGGTCGAAGGCTACGGTTTGTATGGCGGGTGACAGCCGTTTAAACTCTGCTTCCGGCATTTCGAACAGCAGGTCGGCAACCATTTTATTGGCTCTTTCCTGGCTTAAATGCGCCAATAACAGCGGATCGTGATCCGCATTGGCCTTGACCTGATCCAAAATGCGTGATAAATGGGTTTTTAATTCATTATCCGTATAGTCCGGCGTATTTTCCTGCCGGTATAGGGTCTTCAGCAGGATTGCATTGGTTTCCTCATTGATCACCGAAAAAGCGTTGATTATGCCTTTAAGCGGCGCGGTGTCCAGGTCAGGATATTCTTCGATCGTGCTGAAGAATTTGGCTTTCACAGCATCTTCGCCATATTGCATGATCAGTTCACTGATCCAGGTCGCCGAATCCGGGTGGGCGCAGGTCAGGCGATAACACTCAAATAAATAAGAAACTGTTTCTTCCAGGGTGCCTTCAGGTAAATTGTGCAGGTATTTTTGCATGCCACTGCCGGGTAATCTTTTGGAGGAAAATAAGGTTTGGTTCAGATTGGTGATCCCATCAAGAATTCGCTGATCAGATTGTAAGTTTCTCGAAGCCGTTAAAATGGGATCGAGCGTATGAATGATCTGCCATTCGCTGTCCGGCGTATTGTTAATTGAAAATTGCGCGAAGTTAAATAAAGGGAAAAGTAATTGATTTTGCTCAGTTAAATTGGTTGCGAGGTATAGCCACTGTTCCTTGCTATTGTCATCATCCCAAATCCGCTGTTCTCCATTGACCAGATAGTCATGAATGATCATATCAGTATATAACAGGTCCAGTTGCCAACCGCTTAACTCACGATCTAATTTGTCGGTCAGCTTTTTATTGTTCAGGTAACTACGGAAACTCTTGGCGGCGAGGATAAGTTGATCCGTCCCGGCGGCGCGGTAGTAGGCCTGGTATAATTCAAACTGCGGACTATCGTAAAATTTACTTTCTTCCACGGTAAAGTCATTTAAAGCGGAAGCGATGCCTTTGTCCATAAAGGACAGTTTTCGCGCCAGCGCATGATTGCTGAAGGCAACCAGGTTAGCCATGTTTTTGGTGTTGCTCACATAAAGGGCAATGTTCTTCCGCAGTTCATTTTCTAATCGGCCATAATAACTATCACTGAGTTCCGGCGCGTAAGTCAGGAAAATGTAGATATTATCCAGCAGGTTAGGTATATCGGTAGTGGTAAGTTTATTCTTTATGGCCTTATTCAGACTAAAGAGGAAAAAATCAATAATGTTCTCTTTGATATACCCGGTTTCCTTCAATATTTCCCCAAGACCGGGAAAATCTTTAGCCTGGATTGCTGTTAATATCTTCTCCGGCAGGACATCATAATTGTCACTGTTGATCAGGATTTTTTGCAGGGTATCAAAACCCAGGTTCCTTGTACTGACAAAGGTGGCATCTAAAAAAGCGGTATATCCATCCGGATCCTTTTCTTTGGTACTGTGATACCCTTCCGTAAGGAAGGTTTCGGGGTTCAGACAAAGCGCTTTATAATGGTTGTGCCATTCCTCGCGGATGATGAGGAATTTACAAATGGCGATCTCGTTATCTTCAGAGAACTTTTTTCCGTATTTATCTTTCATTAATACCATTTCCAGTTGCAGGTTGTTATAAAACTGGATGATCCTGCGCGGGTTTGAGGCATATTCCTTGGCGATGATATTGATGGTGTCCGGTTTGAAACCTAATTTATTCTGGTTGTTGATCTGTGCTGCGAAATCAAATATCTCTGTCACCTTATAAGGTTTGATCCGGACGGTTACATTGAAATATTTTCGCAGAAACTCTTCACTTTCTTTTAACCCTTCTGCTTCTCCTTTAAAAATATGTTTCTTCAGTGCGTTGTCATCAACGGGGATCAGGAAAATTACATCCAGTCTGGTATCGATAAAATTCTTGGTATTGGTTAAAAGCTCGTACGCGGTTTCTTTATGGCAGCGATCAATATTGTCGATAACGATCACCAATTTATCAATATCGCCGTCTTCCTTGCCTTTAATGAAGTTGGCCATTTTCTCTATGCCGGTTTTCTTTTTAAGCGCTTTGCCGACGATCTCGTTAAAGCATTCTTCAAATTGTTCGGGAGCAAAAAAGTAAGGCTGTTGCGTGGTGACTTTATATTCATTGAACGCTTTTGAAAAAACATTGGTCAGGAAACCAAGCATGGAAAGGATGATGGCCAGTGTTATGGTACCGGAACCAGGCGTTTTGAATATCGAATACGCACCCAGAAGCAAAAGTAAAGCGATTACGATCAGTGTCAGGTAGGGCAGGTTGAACTTACGTGTGACATCGACTTCGGTGTTTTTACTCATGTAAAAGGATGACATTTTCTCTGTCTGTTCCAGTCCGAGCGCGTGCTGTACTTTCAACAGGAACATACGTCTGAACGAATCGTTAGCGTATTTCCAGGCATCGTAGATCACAAATTGAACACGCTGGTTTTTGTCCTTATCTAATTCTGTAGTTAATGTTTTAATAATGGACGATTTACCGGAACCCCATTCACCGAAAAGCCCTATGGTCATAGGCGTGCTCTGCGGCGCGTTCAGGATCAGGTCCTTTAAAGAGTGTGCATAGGATTTGGTGTGGAGAAGATCTTTTTCATTCAGGTCCACCTCCTTATCGATGAGTAGGTTCATAAATGTGCAGTAGGGTTTAGAAATTGGCAAAACGAATATACGAGTGTTTGACCTATTTTTGAGCAGGCTTAGTTATTGTCTTCAAAAAAATAAAGATCATTTAATGGCCTTTTCGGATATTTAAGGGATTTAATATACCAAATAAACGATCATAGTGGCTAAAAATACAGAGCGGGTCGCGTACCTGATTATTAATAAAGAGGACTTTAAACGTAAAGTTGCAGATCGGTTGGCCATTGGCCAGGAATTCCTGACGCGTAAGATTTCGGATTTGGACGGAAAGGATAAATGCTGGAAGGAGTTCATGGATTGGGATCATTACAATCTGGAAATGATCAAGCAAGCTTTTGAATATCCTGATAATGTTTACGGTGAAGAATACAAGCGTCATACAGGTGCTCCCGGTGCCTATTTCGGGGGATCATATACACCGCCATCCTTCGAAGAGTCGCTTGAAAACATACGCAAAGAGATGGGGTACCAGGTATCGAAGCTGAAGCGTTTTGGAGATAAGATCGAATTATTGCGGGTTAAGCCCGGTTCGACAATTCTGGTAGAGGCATCTCAACTGGACAATTTGTTGCGCTTGCTGAAAAGGTTTCATAAGGTTGTACAGGAATTGCGTGATCGCCGGGCGGATCGGGAACCTGTTTTGATCGTCGATGAATATGATGTACAATACGTTTTAAAGGCGCTGTTGAAGCTGTATTTTAACGATGTACGACCAGAGGAGTTTTCACCAAGTCATGCGGGCGCCAACACACGGATCGACTTTGTTCTTAAGGAGGAAGGTATTGTGCTGGAAACCAAGATGACCCATGAAAGGCTAAAAGCGAAGGCGTTGGGCGAAGAATTATTAATTGATATCGGACGATATAAAAACTATCCGGATTGCACTGATCTGGTCATCTTTATATATGATAAGGGCGATCACATTATCAATAAACAAGGATTTGCAGCCGACCTGGAACAGCAATCGACTCCCGGATTTAAAGTATCAGTGGTGATTATACCGGACTAATTAAAAGTAATTTTAGGGAAAGGTCAGGATGATTCGCCTGGGTTAAATCCCCAACCGTTCTGATCCGTTGCGTTGAAAATGGAAAGCCGGCTTTTGTCGATAATAAGTGCCAGTTTTGATTCGCCTAACTCCGCCCAACCGATCTCAAAACAAAAATAACGGGTACTGCCGTTCTCCAGCGGTTGGCTACCAGTATAGAAGCTGCGGTCAAATCCCTGGAAATATAATACGACATAGTCAGCGATCCATTCGTCGCGACCGGCCAGGGCTTTTTTTAACAGTTTGTAATTTCGTTCGATAGTCCTGATAACTGCCGTGTGCTTATCCTGAAATCCTGCCATGGCATCCAGTTTATGCCGTTCGCGGGTGGCCCGTGCGCGACATACATCATCACAATAACGCTTATCGGTGCGCCCCGAAAATATTTCCTTACCGCAGCTTTCGCAACGCCTTTTGGTATGGGTGTCGTTTGTCATGGTTGATGCTATTATAAACGAACGCGTCCGGTTATAATTGATTGCGTTCCGGTTAATTTTTTTTCTGTCGATAGCTTTGATCCAAAAGGAGGCAGTAACATGCACATCAACATTTTAGCGGAAGAAAAATTCTCTTATTACCACCGGCATTATAATATCTCGGTGAACCAGGCGGTCAATCATAGCACTTATCTGCGGTTGGCCTGTACAGAAAACCGTAGCGGTGAATGGGAAACACAGACCATGCGCTTTTTTGAGGGCGATATCGGGCGGTTTATCGAGTCGCTGAACTCGGTGTTTCGCACGGCGGCGTATCGCACGGATCTTGATAGGAAGGGAAATTTGACGGCATCGCCGGAGCATATAAAAGGCATCAAAAGCTGGGCTGCCAGTGAACGTCCCCGGGAGAAACTGATGGAGCAAGGCAGGGAAGTATTGAGTGATGCGGAGTTGCTGGCGATGCTGATCTGTGCTGGGCTGCCGGGCCTGACGGCAGTCGATCTGGCGGAACAGGTACTGGCGGTAGCGGGCAATGACCTGAAGCGGTTGGCCGCGTTGAAGGTGGAAGACCTGATGACCATACGGGGCATTGGACACGCGCGGGCTTTGTCGGTCATTTCGGCGATGGAGCTGGCGGTCCGACTGGCGGCGCGGGAACAGCCTGTACAGTTCTTGAAATTGATCCGGACATGAATGTATTTATCGAACTCCAAAACGGGTTGATGGCCTGGCGGGATATGGGACATGGCCTATGGCCTTTCCGGGATTGGCCGGATAACGTCTTGATCAATTATATATCGACCTTGCAGCAGCGCTGTTGTATGGATATGCCAGTTTTCTTCCGGGCTGATTCCGGGAAGGCGCTTGTTCATTTGATCCGCTATGTCCTGGATTCGTTGCCGTCAACGGACACTTGTCGGGATGACGATCCCGCGATCTTATTGGAAACCATCCTTTTCGCACTAATCGGCCTGCTTTATGATGAAGAACCCGGCGAACTCACCATCGAAGAAATTTTAGCAAATTATTAAGTCAGCGGTTACAGCCGCTCCGTTGCACTTCGCCGCTTCACCGCGTTTTCGGCAACATGGCCTCGTACCTCGGCCATTATTGCCTGTTGTTCCCTTTTTTCATTTTAATGAAGCCTGGTTAACTCATCCAATTTTTCCCCACTGGCTTTTTCGCAAGCAAATTTCTGAACGGCGGCTTGCCTGCCAAGACCTGGCCCTGCGGGTTTGCTGGAAAAAAATCTTCCCTGCCGCTGCGCGGCGAGGTATTTTTTTCCGCAAAGTCTTGTCCTGCAAGCCGGCCGTGTTCAGGTGAGGGTGCTTACAAAAAGCCAGCGAGGCGTATGCCGAACTGCGATTGATAAGCATGACGAATATGGACGCGCAGCAAAAAAGAGGGCCGCCGGGCGGGACGGAAAACAAAGACCGCAGACCCTCACAAGGATTAAAAATTGAATTGAGTACAAACCATTTAAAAATTAAAGATCATGGAAACTAAAGATGTAAAAAAAGCAAGTGAAACAACTGCTAACACCAATACCAACAAACCCGCTAATAACAATAACATGCGCCCGAGCATTCCGGGAAAGGAGGTCAAAAATGAACCTGCTAAAGATCAAAGCCCTGCTCAAGGTGCGCAGGCTGCGCCCGGAGTGGAGACCAACGAGGTTAAGGCCGGTTATAGCCCTGCCGAAAATCAGCAACCTGAAAACGTTACGAAACCCGCCGAAACGCAGGCCGTAGCAGCACAAGCCGAGCAGAGCAAAAAGGAAATTAAAGCCGTGCTGCAGGAACAAAATGTTCGGGGTTTGGAGGATACCGTTAAACTGGTGGAGGTTTTGGGTAAGAAGATCGCCCAAAAGAATAAGCTGAGCAATACCATTACCAATCTGGACAGTTTCATGGTTACGCAGAACGACGATAAAGACGATGTGGCCGGGGACAGCAAATTTCAGCGTTGCGAATTGACCATATCGGATGATGACGGCGAAGAATTCACCACCAAAAACCCTTTCATTATCGCCAAAGTGGTCGACATGGTAAAAGGCCTGTGTATTGAAAAACTGGCCGAGGTGGAAGCTTCTATTGTAATTCCTTAATCAGAGTGACGGCCTGTGCGCTCCGGTGTACAGGCCGTTTGTTGATGGTCGAACTACTAAAATCAAGAACCATGTTAGAGTTATTTATCGAACTGACCGACCAGATTTTTTGGAGCGGTTACGCCGAACAACTGGCGAAGGAACAGCCCGCAGTTTTTCAGATGGAACTGGCGGAATTTATGAACTGCTATAATTTCTGAACCTATGGAAGATACGATCTTTTTACTGGTCAGGGTGACGATACAGTCCAGCCACAAAACGGTGCATGATGCCATTACGGAAATTCAGCAAAAAGCAACCTGTACCATCAGCGACACCAAAAAGGTGAAGGTCAAAAAACTGGAATTCATGGACTACAAACTCAAATCTTAATCATTATGGAAACTTTAAGCAATCAGCATATCAAGCCCAAAGTGTGGCAGATGATCGGTAAAACGATCAATAAAAATTCGACGAGCGCCGAAGCGATACAACAGGCGGAACTGGATTTCGAGGTATTGAAGCACCCGAACACGCATATCCTGCCAAGTGGCAACCATGTCATTTCCGACAAAAGTTTTTACACGTTCCGGACGGACACCGAGGCGATTTTGGGCGATAAGATCGGCAGGGACTACAAAGTGGTACAAAATACCCATGCCTTTGATTTTTTCGACAGCATTGTCGGTGGCCGGGGCGGTATCCAGTATGAAACCGCCGGGGCGCTGGGTTATGGCGAAACGATCTTTATTACGGCCAAACTGCCTGGACATATCCGAGTTGGGCGGGATGACCTGATCGACCAGTACCTTTTTCTGACCTCGACCCATGACGGTATGGGTTGTATTAATATCGCTTTTACCCCGGTGCGGATTTGGTGCAGCAATACTTTAAACGCCGCTTTGAAAAATTGCAGCAATTGTATCAAAATCCGTCATACCGCCAGTGCCGAGGAAAAACTGAAAAGCGCACATACGATGTTAGGCCTGTCAGACCAGTTGGCGACTGAATTGTCGGCGATATTCAACCGCTGGACACGCGTCAAAATTACCGATCCGCAGGTGAAACGGCTGATACAACTGGCAATAGTGCCGAATAAGGAAACTTACGAAAAGCTGAAAACGGGCAAAGAGGATGAATTATCGAGCCATTACAATAATATGGTGAGCAGCGTTTTCGATTATGCCATGACCAGCCCGACCCAGCAGGAGAATACGACCCGTGGCACGTTGTTCGGGGCGTACAACTGTATTACGGGCTACTTTCAGAATGTTCGCAATTTCAGGGATGAGGAAAGCAAGTTTAAATCCATCATGTACGGTACAGGATTGCAAAGAGGGCAGACCGCTTTTGACCTGTGTTCGGATTTTGCCAGGCAGGGCAATGCAGCTTTAGTCCTGAATTAATCCGCAAGGGGGAGCAATCCCCCTTTATCATTTACCCTCAATTTTAAAAATCATGAAAACGATAGAACAATTAACCAATGTGGAGAAAGCCAAAATCATGTTCGACCTATTCCGGGACGAAATACCGGAGTTGCTGAACTATATGGAAGAAATAAATGCCAAGATCGAAACGGATAAAGAACCATTGATCGCTGGTTGGAATAACCCCTTTTTTAATTACCAGCAATGGTTGAACCTGAGTGATCAGGTAGCCGGGGCGATTAAACGCTACGGTAAAAACCTGACCAAAAGCGGCAATGTGTTTTCCGAGCAGCTGTTTGGTGGTTATACGGCCATATTCAGCAACCATTGTATGGAGCAATACGGTTTGCACAGGGCTAAATCGCCTCGTTTTGCAGTGGCGGTTACATTGTTTTACCTGCCCTTGAAACAGTCAGAGCCGGGAGATCATCAGTACCTCGTATTGGAAACACATGGGGGTGCAGCCTATGCGGTCATTTGTACCGATCAGGATGGCAATACGCTGGTTTTTGAACATCGAAAAGATGCCGAGGCCGAAGCTGCCGATTGTCAGGAGGGCTTGGTTGTTGAAATATAGCCGCAAAGGCCGGGTCGCCCGCTGTTGCTCCGCAACAGGCGGGCGTTGCTCCCGCAAGTAAGGGGTTTTTAAGTTTTTTAGATCGGATCTATCTGTGTTCATTCGATATTCTGATTATAATATACCTTATGCTGCTTTTCGTAGTCTATATTCTTTGATATCATCAAATCATCCATTACGTTAGGTTTTTAATGATTGTAAATGCTGTATGTTTTAATATCAACCTATTAGATGGCGTTTGGTAATTAATTGGATAATATCGTCGCTGACTTTATTATCAGTAAGTTTGGCATAATGTTGTGTCTGTTTAATCGATGAATGTCCCAGTATTTTGGAAACTGTTTCTATGGGAACTCCATGACTCAATGTAACCGTAGTAGCAAATGTGTGCCTTGCGATATGGAAGGTAAGCGGTTTATCTATATCACAAGTATCAGCTATTTCTTTCAGATAAGAATTCATCTTTTGGTTGCTTAAAATAGGCAGGAGTAATCCGCTTACAACACATCTTGGATGCGCTTTATATTTCTCAACGATGGCTAGGGCCTCTGGCATGAGGGGCATTCTTGTCGAAGCGCCGGTTTTCTGCCGATTTGTAAAGATCCATAGCATTTTATCGATGCCGATATGGAGTTCATCTGTCCGTAATTTTTGGACATCGGCATAAGAGAGACCAGTGTAGCAACTAAAAATGAAAATGTCCCTTACGCTTTGTAATCTTTCGTTTTTAAAATTTTTGGTGGCAATGGCATTTAATTCATGCTCGGTTAAAGCGTGCCGCTGAACAGGCTTTTTAGTGAATTTGAAGTTTGCGAAGGGATCAGATGACAGCCATTTGTTTTTAACCGCAATTAAAACAATCTTTTTAAAGTTTGACAGATATTTCATGGTTGAGTTATGGTTGCATTTTTGAATGCCCTTCAGCCAGAAATCAAATTCCGCTATCGTTTCATGATTCAGTTTTCTGATGTCAAGATCTTCAATACCGTATTTCCATTTAAGGAAGCTTCTTGTGTGCTCCAATGTTGTGGCGTATCGCTTGATGGTATTGCTTGCAAATTCCTTCCCTTCAAGTGCTTTCAATTGTTGGTTATGCTTGTTAAATACTTCAATGATTGTCTTTTTATCTTCATCGGCACCTGTCATATTCTTTTTGATGGCCTCCGCTGTTAGTTCTTTATCAGTTTCCATCAGTCGCCGTTTTGCCTGGTAGACCTGCTGTGTAAGCGTATCCAGAAAGGCGTTTAATTCCTTCGTCGTCTCTTTGCTACCGGTTGACCGTCCAGTCTTTGGACTCCAGGTAGAGGTGTGGCATTTTCTTTTGGTAGATAGCTCACTGGATTTCCCATCAACTGTAATTCTCAGGTAGATAGGATAAATACCATTTGGGCTGTTTTTGGGTTTGCGCATAAAGAACATTAACCCGAAGCTTTTTTCCAACATAATCATTCAATAAAAAAGTTAAACAAATGTCGATTTTGATGGCCTTTTTATCAAGATGTTCATGTGTAGAACATGTTGACATACAGTGTGTTGTAAGCTTTTCGTTGAACGATTTTGATTGCTCTTGCGAGTTCAACGAATCGTTCAACGAAAACATGCGGTTGAATGAATCTTTTGGAGGGGTTTTAAAAGAAAAAACCCCTAAATCATTTGATTTAAGGGCTTTTGAAGCGATTTTACTCTGCATTTGTACTCAGAGCGGGAATCGAACCCGCACTCCGTTTACGGGAACAGGATTTTAAGTCCTGCGTGTCTACCAGTTCCACCATCTGAGCAGGTGTCTAACCTTTTAAAAATAAAACCCTTCTTTCAATCAGAAGGGCTTTGAGCGAAAGACGAGATTCGAACTCGCGACCCCGACCTTGGCAAGGTCGTGCTCTACCAACTGAGCTACTTTCGCGTTGGTATTTCCTCGTTTGGAGTTGGCTTTCGTTTTACCGTTTGCTTATCTCGTTTGCGGGAGTGCAAATATAGGCAGAAATGAATAGTCTGCAAGGAAAATTTTCATTTTTTTGAAAATAGTTTATAACTCGCTGTCTTTCAAAATATCTAATATCAGCTCGGCCTCAAATCCGCGGCCCATTGCGTACTGCTGGAGTTTGTAGCGGCGCTTTAACTGGTTCTTTTCGGTTAGGGTGGCTGCTTTTTTTTGTAAAAGATGGGTTAAGGAGGCCAAATAATCGTCAAGGTCAATGTTCAGGAGTGCCTTTTTGATCAATACATCAGGGATCCGTTTAAGTTTAAGCCCTTGTTTTATTTTAATGCGCCCCCACGCTTTTTGGTTGAATTTACTTTTGGCGTAAATTCTTGCAAAGCGTTCTTCATTCAGAAAGTTACCCTCTATTAACTGACTTATGATGTGTTCAACAGCATCAGGCCATAATCCCCACTCGTAAAGTTTATCCCTAACTTCCTGCTGGGCACGTTCCTGGTAGGCACAAAAATGCTCGGCTTTGGCAAGGGCAACTTTCTCGTCAGTAATTTTAATTGATTTGGGCTGATCCATTTAAAAATCAAAATTCGTTAAAAATTATTCTATTTGTTTTAATATCTCCAAATTAGCAGCATGCCCAATAACACGTACACGATATCTGCCATAAAAACGATCATCAAAGCCGATGGTAATATAGTTGAGGAATATACTATTAGCGCGCTTTTTACCGATAGCCGCCGGATCAATAACCCCGCCGAGGGATTGTTTTTTGCCTTGAGCGGGAGGCGTAATGGCCACGAGTTTGTTGCCGAGGCTTATGCCGGCGGCGTGCGCAATTTTGTGGTGGAGCATGGTCCGGAGTTTAACCTGCCCGGCGCTAACTTTCTGATAGTACCCGATCCGCTTGCTGCACTGCAGGCATTGGCCGCGTATCATCGGAGCAGGTTCAAACTGCAGGTTATTGGCATTACAGGTAGTAATGGTAAAACAATAGTTAAGGAATGGCTTTACCAGTTGCTTTCGGCCGATAAGAATATTGTACGTAATCCTAAAAGTTATAACTCGCAAATTGGCGTGCCCTTATCGGTATGGCAAATCAACGACCGGAACGACCTGGGCATTTTTGAAGCGGGTATCTCCACCGTAAATGAAATGGATAAGCTGGAGGCCATCATCAAACCCGAAATAGGGGTGCTTACCCATATGGGCCCTGCACATGATGAGGGATTTGAATCGCCAAGGCAGAAACTTTTGGAAAAGTTGGGGTTGTTTAAAAACAGCAAGTTACTTATACATAATTATGATCAGCTGATTGGTTACGAAAAGGATATCGCGGCCAAAGAAACTTTTACCTGGAGCCGTAAATTCCGCGAGGCTGATCTTTATGTTTTCAGCGAGACGGTGATCTCTAAAAATTATTACTTCCGTGGCCGCTACCAGGGTAAGGAGATAGAGTGCCTTGTCCCGTTTACCGATCAGGCATCGGTTGAAAACGCGATTACCTGCTGGGCTACCATGCTGGCTTTAGGTTACAGTCCGGTAGAGGCCGATAAGCGTATTGAACGCCTTGCTCCGGTAAGCATGCGGTTGGAGTTAAAAAATGGGGTAAACAACTGCTCTGTTATTGATGACTCCTATAATTCAGATCTGCAGTCGCTTGAAATAGCGCTTAACTTTTTATCGCAGCAAAATCAACATCAAAAAAAGACGCTCATCCTGTCTGATATTTACCAATCGGGCCTGCAGCAGGATGTATTGTATAAGCAGGTTGGCGAACTGATCAGGGCTAAAAAGATCGACAAGTTTGTGGGGGTTGGTGAAGCCTTGCTTAGCCACCAGCAATATTTTGATGTAGCCGAGCAGCATTTTTTTGCCGATACCACCACGCTGCTTCAGCAATTAAAAGCGCTTAGTTTTAAAGAAGAAACCATCCTGATCAAAGGTTCGCGCAGTTTTGAGTTTGAGCAGGTTAGCCGCGCCCTGGCGCAAAAAGCGCACGAAACGGTAATGGAAATTAACCTGAACTCTTTACTAAACAACCTTAATTTTTATAAATCAAAGCTTAAGCCGGGTGTAAAGGTAATGGCTATGGTAAAGGCTTTTAGTTATGGCAGCGGTACGTTTGAGGTGGCCAATATGCTGCAATATAATAAGGTTGATTACCTGGCAGTGGCTTATATAGATGAAGGAGTGGCTTTACGCCAGGCAGGTATCATCCTGCCCATCAAAGTGCTTAACCCCGAAGCATCGGCATTTGATAAGCTTATTGAATATAAGCTTGAACCGGTAATTTACAGTTTCGGTTTGCTGGATGATTTTGTGGGTTATGCTTCGGCTCAGGGCATTTCGGGTTACCCGGTACACCTTAAAATCGATACGGGCATGCACCGGCTTGGTTTTGAAAACTACGAGATAGAAACCCTGTGTGATATGCTGGAGGCTAACCGGTACGTAAGGGTGCAGTCGGTATTTTCGCACCTGGCGGCCAGTGAAGCACCGGAGCATGATGAGTTTACCAAGAAGCAGATTAAGCGATTTGAAAAAGCTTTTAAAGAGATAGAACGTACACTGGGATACAAGGTGATCAAACATATTTGCAATACGGCGGGCATTATCCGCTGGCCATCGGCACATTATGATATGGTTAGACTTGGGATTGGGTTGTATGGGATTGATTCATCGGTGCCGGCTTCTGACGCCGGTTTGCAGCCAATAGCCAGCTTAAAGACAAGCGTTGCCCAGGTTAAAAAGATTGGGGCAGGGGAAACCATCAGCTACAGCCGCAGCGGCAGTCTGGCTAAAGATGGTAAAATAGCTACTATCCGCATTGGTTATGCCGATGGTTACCTGCGTGCCTTTGGCAAAGGTGTTGGCAAAATGCTGGTAAAAGGTAAGTTAGTACCTACCGTAGGTAATATCACCATGGATATGTGCATGCTGGATGTAAGCGGACTGGACGTGAGGGAAGGTGACGAAGTAATCATATTCGATGAGCACCAGCGGATTGAAGAACTTGCCAAGCAAATAGGTACCATCCCTTATGAAATATTAACCAATATTTCACAAAGGGTAAAAAGAGTGTACTTTTACGAGTAGAAATCTGGGGTTAAAATGAACAAGGTAGCGCGGGTATTATTCAGGTATTTTGTAAAAGGGATGTTGGTTGTTGTACCGGTAGGAGCGGCTATTTTCCTGATGTACTGGGCTGTGGCCAGTATTGATAAAGCCCTTAACCTGAGTGATTTGTTGGTTGATAAAGCCGGAAAGCATGTATATATCCCCGGCCTGGGCATCCTGAATGTGGTTGTAGTGATCATGGTAATGGGGGTGCTGGTTACCAACGTAATTACCGAGCCCATTAAAGCCTGGTTCAGACGCTGGTTTGCGCGTTTGCCTATCTTTGCGTTCCTGTATTCCTCAATAAAAGATCTCACTGAGGCTTTTGTTGGTGAAGAGAAAAAGTTCAACGAACCGGTACTGGTAGAAGTTAATGAGTTTGGTTTAAAAAAGATAGGTTTCCTTGTTCAAAAAGATCTGGCAAAGATCGGTTTGCCCGGTGAGGTTGCCGTATATTTCCCATATTCCTATTCGTTTGCCGGCCAGGTGGTTATTATTGCTGCCGATAAGGTAAAGCCGATGGATAAAAGTGCGGCAGATGTCATGAAGTTTGTGATATCGGGCGGCGTGAGCGGGTTGGATTAACTTTTTGAGCTCCCCTCTTGAGAGGGGGCGAGGTTGGCGAGAGCGTAAGCAGGGATGTGTTTATACGATTAGCCGATAAATGCAGATACACACCCCTACACTCCTCTCAAGAGGGGAATCGCACTTGCCCTTACTTTCTTTCCTGCTTCCTTAAAATTAATAATTATGTTTTGTGTTGGAATTACGGTACCGCTCCCACTTCTTTTGAATCAACCACCCCGGTTTTCTTAAAACTCCTTATCGCTAAGAAAACCGCTATCAGCATCAAGACCGCTCCCAAAATATAAGGCGCACCCGGAAAATAAGTTGATGTATTACGATGGGTAAATAAATGAAATACTGAGCTCATCAATAGTGGCCCTATGATCACCGCCAAACTGCTGATACTGGTTAATGAGCCTTGCAACTCGCCTTGCTCTTTTGGGGATACCGTACTGGTGATCATGCCCTGTAATGATGGCCCCGAAATGCCGCCGAGGCAGTAGGGTACCATGAACGCGTACATCATCCACCCCTGGTTGGCAAAAGCTATGAGCGTTAAGCCGATGGTATAAAACAGGAGCCCGGCTACGATATTTTTTTCCTGGCCAAATTTGGGGATGGTGTATCTGATCAATCCTCCTTGTATAGCTACCAGCACAATGCCAATAAAAAATCCTAAAAAGCCAATGCTTTTAAGGGCCCAGTCGAATTTTTCGGTTACGTAAAACGATAGCACATATTCAACCGCTTTTTGCGCTATATATACTAATGAGAACGCTCCTATCAACCCGGTTAAAGATTGATAGCGCGACAGGTTGCGTAATGAGTTTATAGGGTTAGCCTTTTTCCACTCAAAACGCCTGCGGTTTTTGATATTTAACGATTCGGGCAATACAAAGTATCCATAGGTGGCATTTAGCAAAGCCAGTCCTGCAGCCAGCATAAACGGGAACCGCACATTCAGCGCGCCCAAAAAGCTTCCGGTACCTATACCAATGATAAACCCAAGTCCTGATGCAGCCCCAACCAGGCCGAAGTTAGCCGCGCGGTTTTTGCCGGTGCTGATATCTGCGATATAAGCTGTTGCAGTGGTATTACTGGCCCCTGCAAAGCCCGCTATAGCACGACCAATAAACAACCATGCAACAGTAGGGGCAAAGGCCATAAAAACATAATCTATTCCAAACCCGACAAGCGAACCTAATAACACTGGTCTGCGCCCATACCTGTCGCTCAGGTTACCCAATAATGATGAAAACAGGAATTGCATAGACGCATAAGTGAAAGTAAGATAGCCGTTGTACTGCGCGGCGGTACTCACGTCCATATTGCCCAGTTTTTCGAGCAGCGAAGGCATTACCGGGATAATGATACCTAAACCCAGCACATCAATAAAAAGCGTTACGAAGATAAACCCTAAGGCGGCGGTATGTTTTTTTTTAGGTTTGGCGCTCATTAATAATGATAAAGGTTTAAGCAGGTCAAAAGTTTTATTATGAGGTATTTTACAACTTTATCTTTAACCCGTGTTCATATTTAAGGATAAGCAGTGCTTCGGCGTTGCCTTTGGCATCATCAACCGGATGATGGGTGTGTGATGTCCGGCGCAGGTGTTTAAAGTTCTGGAACATATCATTCACCATACCTTTGTACAGGCTGCCCAGGTTTTGCGAGCTGAAGCCAAAAGGATTATTGCCAGTAAAATGATGGAAATACCAGCAAACGAACATCCAGTCAAAACCATTGTTATCGCTGATAAAATGAGGTTTATCGCGGCAAACGCGTTTTAACCAAGCGGCAAAATCATTCATCACCTTTGCCGGATCATCAAAATTTAACGTTTCCTCGCGGGTATGCCCGAATACCGCCAGTGCTTCGGGAATGTAGTTTTCAGAAATAGGCTTTAGCTGCCCGTAAAAAGTTTCTTTGAGGCCGTCTTGTACCAGCACTGCTCCAAACGAGATCATAGAATAGTCGCCCGGAATTGGGCCATCACTTTCTATATCTACCATAATGTAAGCCATTGTATTAATTATTATAATTTGTATTTGCTTTAAACAAGCATGTTAATTATCTATAATATACAAAAAATAAATCATCAATGCAACGTTATCAATGCAACGTTGCCATGGTATCAATATCCTTTGCCGAGGTTTTCTTTACGTTTTTAAAATTGCGTATAGCAAGCAAAGCGCTTATCAGCATCAGTATCGCACCTAAAATAAATGGTGCTCCCGGTAAAAAGAAAGGTCTTTTATCGTTGGTGAAGTAATAAAACAAGGTAGTCATTACCCAGGGGCCAAAAATAGCGCTCAGGCTCATGAGGCTGGTTAAGCCGCCTTGCAACTCGCCTTGTTCATTGGCCGGTACCTGGTTAGTCATAATGCCTTGAAGTGCCGGGCCTGCAATGCCGCCAAGCGCGTAAGGTACCATAAAGGCAAACATCATCCAGCCTTGCGTAGCCATAGCAAACAGGATAAGGCCAACGCTGTACAGCAGCAAACCAACCCAAATGCAACGTTCCATGCCCAGTTTAGGTAGTATAATGCGCATTAAACCTCCCTGTACAAGGGCTATCATTAGGCCAATAAAGGCCAGGGAATAACCAACGGTATCCTCGCCCCATTTAAATTTTTCGAAAGTGAAATACGTCCAAACGTTTTGTACGGCTTGTCCGGCAAAATATACCAGGAACAGCGACAGCGCCAGGCCCATTACCGATGGGTATTTTTTTAATTGCAATAATGAACCCAGCGGATTTGCCCTTTTTATATCAAAGGGGCGACGATGCGCGTCATCAAGCGATTCGGGCAGGATAAAGAACCCATAAATGGCGTTTAAAAATGCTAAGCCTGCGGCCGCGAAGAATGGATATTGAACATCCATTTTACCCAATACACCGCCAATGGCCGGACCAATAATAAAACCAAGACCAAAGGCAACACCAATCATCCCAAAGTTTTGGGCACGTTTTTCGGGCGTACTTACGTCGGCAATGTAGGCCGAGGCTGTTGTAAAGCTGGCGCCGGTAATACCTGCAATGGCGCGTCCTAAAAATAGCCAGCCTATAGATGGGGCAAAAGCAAGGAACAAATAATCGACACCAAAACCTAACAGCGAGCAAAGTAAAACCGGGCGGCGGCCATATTTATCGCTCAGGTTACCAATCATTGGCGAAAACAGAAATTGCATCACTGAGTAGGCCAGTGTTAAAAAGCCGGCGTAAAGCGAAGCCTCACTTAAACCCGCGTGGATTAGTTTTTCAATGAGCTTGGGTAGTACCGGTATAATGATACCTAAGCCTACTACGTCAATCAGTAAAGTAATAAAAATAAAGCCTAAAGCCTTCTGTGGTTTATTTTGGGCGGAAGTGTCCATGGTGCAAAGTAAATTATTAAGGTTAATAATTGTTAAAATAATTGTATTTAAAATAATTTGTCCCTAACTTCAACTATATAATTAGTTAAACCTATGAAACCACACAAATCAATCTTGCTGGTGCCGGCTTTGCTGGCCATGCAATGCGCTTTCGCGCAAACCGAGCACCTCACATTATCAAATAATTATCCTGAAGCGTCAGAAAAAATAAGGATCAAATATGACCCTGCCGGAACGCCCATAGCAGGAAAAAAGGATATCGCCGCGGAGATATATTACATTGATGGGAGGGATAATCCTGCAGTTGATATTAATCTGAAAGCGGAAGGAAGTTTATTATCGGGGGAGTTTACCATTCCGGCTACAGGTAAGGCTTTCTTTATAAAAATATTTAGCGACGGTGATATTGATAATAATAACGATAAAGGGTATGCGTATTTGGTTTATAAGGATAAAAAGCCTGTTCAGGGCGCTTATGAGTCAAAAGGCTATATATTAACAGGTGCTGGCAGCAATTTGGCTAAAATAAAGATCGATCAGGAAGAAGGTTTGGCAATGTTCAAAAAAGAATATGATACCTACCCGAACGGCGAAAAAACATATCAGTTTACATACTATTATATTTTAGCTAAGAAAAAAGATCCGGCTACTACTGCCTTGTTAAACGCGAAGGTTAAATCGCTTGAAAAAAGCACGGTGGAGAAAGATCTTATCCTTGCTGCTAATATTCTGAACTGGCGAAGCCAAAAAGCATCTGCCGATTCGTTGGGTGAAATAATTAAAGCTAAATATCCCAAAGGCGAATCGGTGAAAAATGATACCGAGTTTGCTATGATGCGCGAAAAAGACCTGCAAAAAAAAGATTCTCTTTATAAATCTTATATAGCCAAATTTCCTGAAATGGCCACTGATAAAGGATCAAGGATTGACTATATAAGAGGGCAGTTAGCTTCAGGTTTTTTAAGAGCGGGTGATTCCGTGGCGTTTAATAAATATGCAACGTTAACTCAAAACAAAATGAGCGTGGCAACCAGCTATAATAATATAGCTTATGAATGGGCCCAAAAGGGCGAGAATCTTCAGAAAGCTGAAGAGCTGTCAAAGCAAACTTTGGATATTATTGGCGAAAAGATGAAGAACCCCATGGTGTCGTCGTTTATGTCGGTAAATGATGCGAAAAAGCAAAATGAACTTGTTTATAATATGTATGCTGATACTTATGCATTCATTTTATATAAAGAGAAAAAATATGATGAGGCGCTTAAATATCAGAAAGAAGTTTACGCCACCAATAAGGATAATGACCCTACCACAAACGAGCATTATGTACTTATTCTGAATGCCCTCGGTAAATACGCCGAATCAAAAGAGGTAATTGAAAACGCGTTTAAGGCTGCTAAAGTTTCTCCGGTTTTAAAAGAAGAATTGAGAAAGGCTTACGTAGGTGTAAAGGGCAGCGAGACTGGGTATGATGAATACCTGGCCGGATTAGCAGGTGTTGCAAAAGATAAAAAGAGGGAAGAAGTGGCTAAACAAATGATCAATCAGCCAGCCACTAAATTTGCGCTTAAGGATTTTGCGGGAAACAATGTTTCGCTGGCCGATTTAAAAGGCAAAATTGTAATAGTGGATTTTTGGGCTACATGGTGCGGCCCTTGTAAAGCTTCTTTCCCCGGAATGCAGATGGCCGTAAATAAATATAAGGACGATCAGGATGTGAAATTCCTGTTTATTGATACCTGGGAAAATGGTGATAATTATATTGATGGCGTAAAGAAATTTATTGCCGATAATAAATACACTTTCAACGTGCTGATTGATGAGAAGGGTGGTGATGGCAGGCAATCAAAAGTAGTAACACAATTTGGGGTAACCGGTATCCCAACCAAGTTTATCATTGATAAAAGCGGAAATATCCGTTTTAAGGTTGTAGGTTTTGATGGTTCGGCCGAGGGATTGGTAGATGAAGTAAGCGCGATGATTGATATGGCAAAAGAGCCCGCTTCCTTTGAAACTGCGGCCTCCCCAAAGCAAAGTATGAAATAGCAGATCAATTACTAAAACTATACCAGCAAAAAATGCCGCCCTAACGGAGCGGCATTTTTTATTTTGAAGCCTGTTAAAAGTTTGGCTTAAGTACGTATTTGTTGTAGAACCGGGTGATGTGCTCAACCGCTTCTTCGGCGGTATCAACAACGCGGTACAGGTTAAGATCGTCGGGGTTGATGTTGTGCTGTTCGTTCAGCATTTTTTCTTCAACCCAGCTAAACAGGCCTTTCCAGTATTCAACCCCAACAAAAATAATAGGGAAGCGGGCAATTTTACCAGTTTGGATAAGGGTGATAGCCTCGAATGATTCATCCATAGTGCCAAAGCCTCCTGGCAAAATGATAAAACCTTGCGAGTACTTCATAAACATAACCTTGCGGATAAAGAAGTAGTCAAACTCCATGATCTTATCCCTGTCGATATATTTATTGTGAAACTGCTCAAAAGGTAATTCGATGTTCAAACCTACCGATTTACCGCCGTTTTCATAAGCCCCTTTGTTGGCTGCCTCCATGATACCGGGGCCACCGCCTGATATTACACCGTAACCATGCTCGGTAAGCAGGCGGGCGGTATCTTCGGCCAGTTTGTAGTATTTGTTATCGTTATGTGTGCGTGCGGATCCGAAGATGGATACGCAGGGGCCAATTTTAGCCAGTTTTTCAAAGCCGTCAACAAACTCGGCCATTATTTTAAATATCTGCCAGGAGTCGGTAACTTTAATTTCCTGCCAGTCTTTGTTCTCAAACGCTTGTCTTATTTTATCTTCACCTGTCATAGCCTTTTATATAGTCCGGAAGTCGGGGAAGTCCGAAAGTCCGGAAGTGGAATACATTTGTCTTACTTTACGCAAAGTACAAAGAAAATAGATTTCGATTAGGTAATTGTTAAGTTTTTAACTTTCTGATTGACGGACTTCCCCGACTTTCCGACTTGAAAAGGCCAGGAGCCCGATAAATGTGATTAATCCGTTTACAGTGATGAGCTCATTACCAAAAAAATATCCGCCTAAAATTGATTTTGATTCGGCATTTAAAAAATAACATATAGCAGGAGAGAGTACGCAAATGAAAGGTACCAGCTTATCCCTTACCTGCCTGTTGCCTACAAATAAGCCAAACGAATAAAGTCCAAGTAAAGGGCCATAAGTATAAGAGGCAACGCTGAATATGGCGCTTACCACAGCCTCATTATTAATGGCATTGAATATGATAATGGTCAAAAACATCAGCCCCGAAAAGGCTATGTGCACCCAATGCCTAACCGCTACCATTTTTTTGCTGTTCACATCGCTGCGTTTGTTGAAGCCTAAAAAGTCGACACAAAAAGAAGTGGTAAGCGCGGTGAGTGCCGAGTCGGTAGTGGCAAAGGTAGCTGCAGTTAATCCCAGCATAAACACCATAGCCGGTACGATGCCTAAATATTGCAGCGCTATGGTAGGATACAGGTAGTCGGTTTTAGTAACATTGATACCGTTTTTAGCCGCGTACATATAAAGCAAGGCGCCAACGCTTAGGAAAAAGATATTGATCACCACAAAAACACCCACAAAGCTGAACATGTTTTTTTGTGCCTCTTTGATGTTTTTAAGGCTGAGGTTTTTCTGCATCAGGTCCTGATCAAGTCCGGTCATGCCAATGGTAATGAACATGGCCCCTAAAAATTGTTTACCCAGGTGCAGCTTGCTGCTCATGAAATCGTTAAAGAAAAATATTTTGGAATAGCTGCTGTTTTTGATGGTTTCGGCAGCTTCGAAAATGTTCATGTGCAGGCTCTGGCAAATAAAGTATATCGACAGGAAAACAGAAAGCACCAGGAAAAACGTTTGCAGGCTATCGGTAATAATAATGGTCTTTAACCCTCCTTTAAAGGTATACGACCAGATAAGCAACAAACAAATGAGTACTGTAACTGCGAAGGGTACATGATAACTATCGAAAATGAATTTCTGCAATACGATAACTACGAGGTACAACCTGAATGCCGAGCCGATTACCCGGCTCACTAAAAAGATAGCGGCAGCGGTTTTATAGCTCCAAACTCCCAAAGCCCCTTCAATGTAGCTGTAAATAGATGTAAGCTTAAGCCTGTAGTATAATGGAAGCAATACGGTGGCGATAATGATAAACCCTGCAGCGTTTCCCAGCACAAACTGGAAGTAAGCAAACTGATCGGTACCAACCTTGCCCGGCACAGAGATGAATGTAACCCCGCTCAAGGCTGTGCCTATCATCCCAAAGGCAACCAGGTACCATTTGGAGTTTCGGTTGGCTACGAAGAAGGTATCATTATCTGACGATTTTTTTGATGTGAGCCAGGAGATGATAAGCAATACCAGAAAATAACCGATGATAAATGATAATAATACTCCGGGCGACATAGATGTGTGTTATAATGTTTTTCTAAAGTCGGAATCTTTTTTTAAAAAAGGTAATTATTGTTGGATGGGATTTTGCCTGCATGTATTAAATGTCATTGCGGAGCGGAGCGCGGCAACCGCATACTTTACAGGGCGGCTATGCTTCCGTGCGATTACCGCGCTGCGCTCAATGACATGAAAGAGATGCAATGCGTACACAGAATGCAATCACACAAAAATTATTTACCTTCGCGTAATGAATTTTTCGTCCAAATTACTGGAAAATGCTGTTGCCGAATTTGCTAAGTTGCCGGGTGTTGGTCAGAAAACCGCACTGCGTTTGGTGTTGCATTTACTTAACCAGGATAAGCAGGATGTTGAGCGTTTTAGTACGGCGGTAACTAAACTACGGAACGAAATACAGTTTTGCCGCGTTTGCCATAATATATCTGATTTGTCGGTTTGCGAGATCTGCTCATCGCACCGTCGTGATCATAGCCTGATTTGTGTTGTTGAGGATACCCGCGATGTGATGGCTATTGAAAATACCAACCAGTTTAATGGCGTTTATCATGTGCTTGGCGGATTAATATCGCCAATGGATGGCGTTGGGCCATCAGACCTGCAGGTGGATACCCTGGTTGAGCGTCTTAAACCAACAGTTGATAATGAGGTGAAAGAGGTGGTTTTTGCCCTCAGCGCTACCATGGAGGGGGATACAACACTGTTCTATCTTCATAAAAAATTAAAAAGTTTCAATATTACCATTACAACTATAGCTCGTGGCATAGCTTTTGGTGGTGAATTAGAGTACGTGGACGAGATAACTTTGGGCCGCTCCATAGCTACCCGCGTTCCGTATGAAAATTCACTATCAAAGTAAGCATGAAACTATCTATAGTTGTTGTAAGCCATAACTCCTGTAACCTGCTCAGAATTGCCCTGAATGCAGCGATCAGGGCTGCCCAGGACGTAAGTCACGAGGTTTTTGTGGTCGACAATGCCTCGGCCGACAAGTCCCTGACCATGCTTAATACCGAATTTCCAGATGTGAAAATCATAGCCAACGATAAAAACGAGGGTATGGCCCGTGCCTATAACCATGCGCTTAAGCTGGCTATTGGCGAGTATATTTTACTGGTCAATGCGGATACAATTACAGGCAAAAAGACGGTTGAGAAAGCTTTAGGGTTTATGGATATGCACACCGATGCCGGTGGTTTAGGCGTGCGCATGATAACTCCTGAAGGTAAATTTCTGAAAGAGTCAAAACGCGGCTTTAATAAGCCATGGGAAACCTTCTTTAAGTTAACCGGTCTGGCAAAGCATTTTTCAAAATCAAGGCTTACCAATCCGGAAAGTAAGGATTGGGTAGAGGAGTTTCAGACTTCCGAATCGGATATTATTAACGGCGCCTTTATGTTGCTACGTAAGGAAGCACTTAACCATATAGGCCTGATGGATGAACGTTTTCATACTTATGGTTATGATATCGATTATTCGTACCGGATCAGGCTTGCCGGGTTCAAAAATTACTACTTCCCTAAAACATATATCATCAACTTTAACATACAAAACAAGGTTAAATTTAGCTGGACACACCTTAAGGAATATTATGGCGCGATGATTATCTTCGCCTCCAAATATTTATTTAAGGTGCCCGAACTTAAGGTGGAGGGCATCCCCCAGCTAATTCCTCCTTCGTATGAAGTTAAATGATAAGGTTGTTATAATTACCGGCGCTTCGTCAGGTATCGGAAAATCACTTGCTTATGAATGTGCTAAGCGCGGCGCCCATGTAGTGTTGGCAGCAAGGCAATACGTTACCCTTTGCCAGATCACCGAAAAACTACAGCAGGAGTATAAGATCAAAGCCCTTGCTATACAATGCGATGTAACCATTGAGGAAGATTGCAAACAGCTCATTAAACAAACCCTTACCACATTTGGTAAAGTTGATGTGTTAATTAACAATGCAGGCATGTCTATGCGGTCATTGTTTAAAGATGCCGACCTTAAAGTGCTTAAAACTTTAATGGACGTTAACTTTTGGGGTACCGTTTACTGCACCAAATATGCCCTGCCCGAAATTATTAAAACTAAAGGAAGCGTAGTAGGCGTATCATCTATAGCAGGCTATAAAGGGTTGCCGGGCCGCTCGGGCTATTCGGCATCAAAATTTGCTATGAATGGCTTTTTAGATTCCTTACGGGTTGAAAACCTGAAAACTGGCGTACATGTATTAACCGCCTGCCCGGGTTTTACAGCATCAAACATCCGCAATACAGCCTTGAACAGCGAAGGTAAACAGCAAGGTGAAAGCACCCTTGAAGAACAAAAAATGATGACCAGCGATGAGGTAGCAAAAATCATAGCCGATGGCATAGAAAACCGAAGCCGCACCCTCATCATGACCGGCCAGGGAAAACTAACTGTAGCCCTCAGCAAATTTATCCCTGCATTTTTAGATAAGATGGTCTATAACGTTTTTACAAAAGAACGGGATCCGCTTTTGCGTTAGTCATTTCTGTTAGTCATTAGGTCATTGTGTCATTATTTCATTGGGTCATTACTTTTAAGGCTATAAACATGACTTAATGACCCAATAACCAACAACGCTCTCAAAGCGATAAAATGACTTAATGACGCAATGACCTAATGACCAACAAGATCATACGCGCTTATCCTGCTCAAATCCAATACAACGCGGCCTGTTTCATCACGCTCAAATACGGGTTTAAATTTGGCATCCCATATAAAATCATCGTACTGATAGGAGGTACGTGAATGGATGGTTTGCGAAAACGTATCGTCGAATGTTTTTAGGCTGACGGTCAACCCGGCTTGCCTGCGTTGAAGCTCTTCCGGGGTAATATCTTTGATTGGGCTGTTATCATCAAGGGGATGAACCACTGTCCAGTTCAGTGTAAGGATACTAACGCGGGTGCGTTCCAGTTCCAGCTGAAAGAATTTACGTACCGTTTTGCCGTTCTCCTCGTCGTTATAGCTAAAAACAACTTCCATCTCTAAATCGATAAGGATGTTTTTGCGCTCATTAGCCAAGCGAAACATCAGGCCTCTGCCGCCATCACGATAAGGAGCTATAAGCACATTGCGGCTGTACATGATCTTGGCCGATGGGCGTGAAAAACGCCCGTAAAGCAGGCCGGTTGCCAATGCGAAGGCCAGTAAACCCATCATAGATTCCAGCGCGGCTATGGTATTAGGTATGATACCTTTAGGACTGATATGCCCGTAACCTACGGTTGATATGGTTTGTGCCGAAAAAAAGAAGGCATCCATAAAACGGTCGAAATCGGTGTTTCCGCTTTTACCGTCTAAAACATCTGAACCTAATGAAAAGTAAATCAGGGCGAAAATAATATTGACAGTAAAGTATGCGCTGAAAACAATAACCCAGAACTTGCGCCAACTCATTGTGATCAGCGAATGGTAATTATTAGCTGTACTTAAAAAAGGCAGACCGGTACGTTTTACATTGATGGTACCATCTTTATTGATAACCGGCTGGCTTTTCATAACCGGCTGGGTACCAAAACCAAGATCGTCTTCCGGATTAATTTTCTCTTTACGTATAGCCATGGGTTGATTAGTGACTTATGATCGATTGATAAATCAACAACTAAATTATTGAAATTATGCGAACCGCAGATTGCTCAGAAGTATTTAAAACAAAAAAGACGTCATTGCGAGGCACGAAGCAATCCCCGATTTGCATAGCCGACCTGTAAAGTTAGGGGTTGCTTCGTGCCTCGCAATGAGGCTCTTATTAAGGTGATTTAAATAGCTTTTCAATATTTAAATCAATAATTCACCAACTAAATAAATTCTGTTTGTTTTTATAAAAACTATTTACATATTTGTGCCAACAAGTAACAATGAACAAATTAAACAACAATTGGTGGTGGCTTAACGAGTAATCGTAAGGCAATTCCATGTTTGTTTGAAAAATATATTCAGGAGGGTTGCCATACGGCAGCCCTTTTTTGTTGCCTTGCCCCGGCCCCCTAAAGGGGAGTGAAAGACAGGGGGAGAGATTGAAAAGGATAATTTATGCATATTAACTCCCCGTCAGCTGGCGGGGTTGGGGGGCAAATGAAACAGATACTTAATCATCTTTTTGAGCACAAAACCTTTAGCAGGGAACAGTCTAAAGGTATTTTGATGAACATTGCGCAGGGAAAGTACAACAACGCGCAAATGGCTGCCTTTATGACGGCTTATTGTATGCGGAGCATTACCGTTGAGGAACTGGAAGGTTTCCGTGATGCCATGCTGGAGCTTTGCCTGCCTGTAGATCTGGAAACCGATGGACTTATCGATCTCTGTGGTACCGGCGGCGATGGTAAGGACACCTTTAACATTTCAACATTGGCATCATTTGTAGTTGCGGGTGCAGGTTATAAAGTAGCCAAGCATGGTAACTACGGTGTATCGTCGGGTTGTGGTTCGTCAAATGTGATGGAATACCTGGGATACCGGTTTACCAATGATATGGATAAGTTGAAACGCAGCACCGATGAAGCTAATATCTGTTTTCTGCATGCACCGCTGTTCCACCCGGCTATGAAAACGGTAGCGCCTATCCGTAAGGAGTTGGGTGTGAAGACCTTCTTTAATATGCTGGGCCCTATGGTTAACCCGGCTAAGCCCGACAACCAGTTGGTAGGGGTATTTAACCTGGAGCTTGCCCGTGTATACGCCTATCTGTACCAAAAATCAACTACAAAGTATACCATCATAAACGCGTTGGAAGGTTATGATGAGATCTCACTAACCTGCGATTTTAAAACCTTCTCGGCCGATGGCGAAAAGATCAACAGTGTTGAAGACCTCGGCTTTGAATTGCTCGATCCTAAAGAGATCATCGGCGGTGATACTGTAGAGGCTTCGGCTACAATATTCAGCAACGTGCTTAAAGGCGATGGTACTAATGCCCAAAATAATGTTGTGCTGGCCAATGCTGCGTTAGCTATCAGAACCATAAACCCGGAAAAGACTTTTGGCGATTGTTTTTATGAAGCCGAAGAAGCACTGCTTGGAAAAAAAGCCTTGAAAAGCTTTAATAATTTATTGCAGAATTAAGCCATGAAAATAAAGGTTTGCGGTTTAAAACATCCTGAAAACATTGAAGCGGTCGCTGCTTTACAGCCCGATTATGTAGGCTTTATTTTCTATGATAAAACACCGCGTTATGCAGCCGGTTTGTCAGCAGATGCGCTGCAGGCTATCCCAGCTTCAATTCAAAAGACAGGGGTTTTTGTAAACGAGAGCGCCGAAAATATAGATAAGTTGATTGCTGAATATGGCTTTAACGCTATTCAATTGCATGGCGATGAAAGTCCGGAGTTTTGTGCAGCTTTTAAAGGTAGGGTAACTGTAATAAAGGCATTTGGACTTAACGAAGATTTTGATTTTGAACAATTAAAAGATTACGCCAACAATGTTGATCTTTTCCTGTTCGATACCAAAACTAAAATATATGGTGGCTCGGGCAAAACGTTTGACTGGACTATTCTTGATCAATACAAATTGGATATTCCCTTCTTTTTATCAGGAGGGATAGGTCCCGAAAATATAGCTGAAGTTAAAAATATCACGCATCCCCAATTTTATGGGGTTGACCTTAACAGCAGGTTTGAAATTGAACCGGGCTTAAAGAATATCGAAAAACTAAAAGACGCATTTAACATCGTCAAAAATAAAATACAGCAGATGAAATACGGAGTTAACGAACAAGGTTATTATGGCGATTTTGGGGGAGCATACATTCCCGAAATGTTATACCCTAACGTAGAGGAATTAAGGCAGCAATACCTCACTATTTTAAATGATGATGGTTTTAAAGCCGAATTTGACGATCTGCTAAAAAATTATGTGGGCAGGCCTTCTCCCTTATATCATGCCAAAAGATATTCAGAAAAATATGGCGCCAATATTTTCTTTAAAAGAGAAGACCTGAATCATACCGGCTCACACAAAATTAATAATGCCATAGGACAGATCCTGCTGGCCAAACGCCTTGGCAAAAAACGCATCATTGCCGAAACCGGTGCCGGTCAGCATGGTGTAGCGACAGCAACTGTATGCGCCTTGATGGGCATTGAATGTGTGGTTTACATGGGCGAAATTGATATGGCCCGCCAGGCACCTAACGTATCGCGTATGAAAATGCTGGGCGCTAAAGTGGTGCCCGCAACATCGGGAAGTAAAACGCTTAAGGATGCAACCAACGAAGCCCTGCGCGATTGGATAGGCAACCCGGTTGATACACATTATATTATAGGTTCAGTAGTTGGCCCATATCCGTACCCTGATATGGTGGCCCGTTTTCAGTCGATAATCTCGGCCGAAACAAAAAAACAATTGGTAGAATACACAGGAAGCGAGCTACCTCAATATGTATTGGCCTGTGTGGGCGGCGGTAGCAATGCCATGGGCATGTTCTATCATTTTTTAGATGATGAAAGTGTGAAACTGGTAGCTGTTGAAGCAGCAGGTAAAGGTGTAAACAGCGGAGAATCTGCTGCTACCACAGCTTTGGGCAATGAGGGGGTATTGCACGGCAGTCGCACCATTTTAATGCAAACTGAAGACGGACAGGTTGTTGAGCCTTACTCTATTTCGGCAGGTTTGGATTATCCGGGTATCGGTCCGCAGCATGCGCATTTATTTAAAAGCCACCGCGGCGAATACGTAAGTATTACCGACGATGAAGCTTTACAGGCCGGCCTGCTTTGCTGTCAGTTAGAAGGGATTATCCCGGCCATTGAAACAGCCCATGCCTTGGCCCAACTGGAGAAGATGAAGTTTGAGGCCAACGATAATGTAGTGATCTGCATTTCGGGCAGGGGAGATAAGGATTTGGATACTTATATTAAATATTTCGGCTATTAATTTGGAAATAGTTGGGTATAGGGATTGGATTTTAGTGGTCGACAAGGAACAAACCGAAGCTCTGTATCGACAGGTTGAGATGGGGGGAACCCAAAGTTGCGTTTGCGATACTTGCAAATATTTTGAAGCTATAACTGATGACGTATATCCTGACGAAGTTAGACAGCTTTTCGAGAAATTAGGCATAGACATAAGTAAAAACTACGAAGTATTCGATTTGGAGGGAGAGGGGAATGAACGATGTTTTTATGGCGTGTTTCATTTTAAAGGCGATTTAATTGCGGGGGATGATTGTTGGATTCCAACAGTTTCAGGTGGGTATCACCTCGAACTGTTACCAGTGAACGATATCTTTATGATCGGTTTTTCAAAAGCAGCGCAGATTTCCTTTTTTGAAAAGGAAGAAGAAATAGTAGAAATTAAATTTATGACGAAAGTGTCATAAGTCATTATAAAAAATAAAGAACCGGCTATCATGAACCGTTTAAACAAGCTTTTTGCATCAAAAAATAACAACCTGTTATCCATTTATTTTACAGCAGGTTATCCCGCGCTAAATACTACGGTTGATATTGCCGAAGCCCTTGAAAAATCAGGCGCTGACTTTCTGGAGATAGGTTTTCCATACTCTGATCCTGTTGCGGATGGCCCAACTGTTCAGCATAGCTCGGAAGTTGCGCTTGAAAATGGTATGAGCCTGAAAGTTTTGTTTGAAGAACTGGCCGAATTGCGCAGTCGTGTAAATATCCCTATCCTGTTGATGGGCTACCTGAACCCAATTGTTCAATACGGTATCGAACGTTTTTGCAAAAAAGCTGCCGAAGTAGGGGTTGATGGTATTATTGTACCCGATTTGCCTATTTATGAATACGAAACATTGTATTCGTCTTACTTTATTGATAACGGCTTAAGCAATATATTCCTGGTTACGCCTCAAACATCAGAAGAACGGATCCGTAAAATCGATGGTTTAAGCAACAGTTTTATTTACTTGTTATCATCATCAACCATAACAGGCTATAACCTTAAATTAAGCGACAGTGTTGAAGAGTACTATAAACGCATTGTTGCAATGAAGTTGAAAAATCCTACTATTATTGGCTTTGGTATTACCGATAGCAGCAGCTTTGCTAAAGCATGTAATTACGCTAACGGTGCTATTATAGGCAGCAGGTTTGTAAAACTTTTAGGCGAGGATGAGTATATGGATAAAATAGACGGGTTTATAAAAGGTATAAGACCGTAAGGCAAACTTCTCCATTTCGTCATTGCGAGGTACGAAGCAATCCCAAACTATACAAAGCGGCTTTGCTTATCGGGGATTGCTTCGTACCTCGCAATGACGGTAAAAGAGTAATAGTACTTCTTATAAATACAACTCCAAATCGCCTTTACCTTCACGGATAATATCAAAGTCGCCGGTGGTGCAATCAACTATGGTTGATGGGATATTGTCGCCGTAGCCACCATCAATTACAATATCAACCAGATCTTCATATTTCTCATGGATCAGTTCCGGATCTGTTGAGTATTCAATAATATCATCATCATCCCTTATTGATGTTGACAGGATCGGATTACCTAAAACACGTACAATTTCACGGGCTATATCATTATCGGGCACCCTGATACCAACTGTTTTTTTGTTGGAGCTCAGCATTTTGGGCACCATGTGGCTGGCATTAAATATGAACGTGAATGGCCCCGGAAGTGCTTTTTTCAGTACACGGAAGGTAGTATTGTCAATCGGTTTGATATAATCAGAGATGTGGCTAAGGTCATAACAAATGAACGAGAAATTAGCTTTTTCGGGTTTGATATTCCTGATCTTGCAAATAGCCTCAATAGCACGGTGATTAGTAATATCGCATCCCAAACCATAAATGGTATCGGTAGGATATATGATGAGGCCGCCTTTTTTTAACACCTCAACCACCTGCTCAATAGCTTTGGGATTAGGGTTTTCGGGATATATTTTAATTAACATAAGTATTTGAACAAATATAGTGCTACTTGGTTTAATAACGGCAGCAAAACGCGCTTTAAATCATGGGTTTGCGGCAATTTGAAAATTCCAAAAGCAAAATGAATTCACAAATACGTCATTACTGTAAAAGTATGAAGCAATCCCATCACCATCACGTCATTGCGAGGTACGAAGCAATCCCGAACTGTACAGGGGATTTGCATAGCCGCTCTACTAATTGGGGATTGCTTCGTGCCTCGCAATGGCGTATTGGCGAAGATTTTTTAGTACCTTAAAGTAATGACAGCCTTAAAAACAACAAAGCCACCCGTTTTGACGAATGGCTTTGTTATTTAATTTTTAACCTGTTTGCGGTTTCAACAATGCCGTGTTGTTTGGATCCTTTAACAACAGCGGCATTTTAAATGTTAAAACACAGCAACAGTATTAAAACAATTAAGCTTGTTTAGTGAACTGTATGTTGATCAACAATTTAATGTCTTCACCAACTACAATTGAACCGGCTTCGGTTACGCCGTCCCAGGTTAAGCCGAAATCTTTACGGTTAATTTTACCGCTGATCTCGAAACCTGCTTTGGTGTTGCCATAAAAATCAGCAGCTGAGCCACCAAATTCTACGTCAAGGGTTACCGGTTTAGTTTGATCTTTAATGGTTAGGTTACCTTTCAATTCATATTCTTCATCATCGGTTTTGGTGAATGAAGTTGATTTGAAATTGATTTGAGGATATTTTTCAGCGTCAAAAAACTCGGCTGATTTTAAGTGCTCGTCGCGTTGTGTCTGGTTGGTGTCAATGCTGTTGATATCTAATGAGAAATCAATTTCAGCATTTTCAAAATCATCATTATCAGTTAATAATTCACCATTAAAGCTTTTGAAAAAACCACTTACGGTTGAAATAACCAGGTGTTTAACTTTAAATTGTACTTCTGAGTGCATTGGGTCGATAACCCATTTTGTTGCTGTTTCTGTTGCCATGATTTTTTATTTTTTTTTGTTGATACAAAGATAAGTACAAAATTAGATGTTTAAACATGTATTTGTACTTTCTGACTTTAAAACGACATTGAGTAAGTTTGTTAACCACAAATTTGGCACATTGTTTAAATTACAATTCTATTTTTATCAAACTTAATAGCCGCTTTATATAAAATTAACCACCATGAGAAAGCTCTTCGTTATTTCCTTCTTTATAATATTCAGTATGCTTGGTGCCTGGTGCATCATCTGGCCGCCAGCCGTATGGTCGTTTCTTATCATGGGGCCTATATATCTTATTGGTTTTTATGATATGGTGCAGCCTAAACACAGCATTGTGCGCAATTACCCGGTATTTGGTCACCTGAGGTATTTGATGGAAGAACTACGACCTAAAATTTACCAGTACTTTATTGAAAGTGATACCAACGGCACACCCTTTAACCGTCAAAACAGGAGCGTGGTTTATCAGCGGGCCAAAAAGGTTGATGATACCCGGCCCTTTGGTACCGAGCTTGATGTTTATGATAACGGTTACGAATGGCTTAACCATAGCATTGCCGCTATCGATCATCATCAGTTAAATATGGATCCGCGTGTAAAAGTTGGCGGCCCTGCCTGCAAGCAACCTTATATGGCCAGTGTATTCAATATTTCGGCTATGAGTTTTGGCTCGCTGAGCATGAATGCCATCCTGGCCCTTAATGGGGGAGCAAAGCTGGATAACTTTGCCCATAATACCGGCGAGGGTGGCCTGAGCGATTATCACCTGCAGCCCGGCGGCGATATCATCTGGCAGATAGGTACAGGATATTTCAGTTGCCGTCATAAAGATGGTACCATTAACTACGATGCCTTTGCCGAGCGTGCGGTGCTGCCACAGGTAAAAATGATCGAGATCAAACTTTCGCAGGGAGCAAAACCCGGCCACGGTGGTATTTTACCTGCTGCCAAAGTTACGCCAGAAATTGCCCGGATCAGGCTGGTAGAAATGGGAGAGGATGTAATTTCGCCGCCTTATCATACTGCTTTCACTAATCCTTTGGAGTTGATGACTTTTATCCAGAAACTCCGTGATCTTTCGGGAGGTAAACCCGTCGGCTTTAAATTATGCGTAGGCCATAAAAGTGAGTTTTTAGCCATTTGCAAAGCGATGGTTAAAACCGGCATCACACCCGATTTTATTACTGTTGATGGGGGAGAAGGCGGTACCGGCGCGGCTCCGCTTGAATTCAGTAATTCGGTAGGGATGCCGCTGCGCGAAGCCCTGGCCTTTGTTTATGACGCGCTGATAGGTTTTGATCTTAAAAAGAATATCAAGCTTATCGCATCCGGAAAAGTGGCTACCGGGTTTGACTTGGTTAAAAACTTTGCCCTTGGTGCCGATATGTGCAACAGCGCCCGCGGTATGATGTTTGCTCTTGGCTGTATCCAGGCACTGGAATGTAACAGCAATACCTGCCCCACAGGTGTAGCTACGCAGGATAAAAGCCTGATGAAAGGCCTGGTAGTTGATGATAAAAAAGTCCGTGTAGCTAATTTTCACAGACTAACCATAAGCAGCGCCATTCAAATGATAGGTGCCGCCGGCTTGACCAAACCATGCGATCTGCACCGCATGTACATTTATCGCCGCATTAACCACAGCCAGATCCTTACTTATGGCGAACTGTTCCCCTACATCCCTAAAGGCAGTTTGCTCAATACCCCATATCCTGCTTCGTTCGAGTTTGATATGGCTATCAGCAAGGAAGAAACTTTTGTTCCTGATTACAGCGGGATAACTAATATTGATTATAGTAATGTGAGTTCGTATTGAGTGAGTGGTTGATTAGGGTGATTTGGTGAGTGGTTGGGTTTTAAGACTTTGAATATGCAGGTAAGAAAAAATAAATTACAATCCCCTCTTTACGCGTAGCGTAGAGAGGGGTGACGAGCGCAGCGATGTCGGGGTGAGTAAACTCTACGCCATTCAAAACAAAATCCCCCTAAAAATCATTATCAAAATAAATCATCAGCGCAATCAACGTAATCACCCAAAATCAACGGTGCAGCCAGCATTATACGAAAACCTTACGCCCGAACAGGCCATTGCCTGGCAACAGGAGCTACGCAGACAAATTGATATTCGTCCTTTAGATAATGCTGTCAAAGTTATAGGTGGTGCTGATATTTCATTCAATAAGTATTCGGAAGTAGTTTATGCCGGCATCATCCTGCTCAGGTATCCCGAGTTAACCATCATTGGCCAGGCAACGGCTATCAGCAAAACAAAGTTTCCTTATATCTCCGGTCTGCTGGCATTTAGGGAAGTACCTGCTTTGCTCGAAGCATGGGAAAAACTGCCTTTTAAACCCGACGCTATGGTGTTGGACGGCCAAGGGATAGCGCACGAGCGTCGTACCGGAATTGCAACCCATTTTGGTCTGCTCACCAATGTACCGTCTATAGGCAGCGCTAAAAGCAGGCTTTACGGCAGGTACCAGGAACCCGGTAATGAAGTGTTTGATCAAAGCCCGATGTATGATAAAGGCGAACTAATTGGCATCGCTTTGCGCACTAAAAAGAAATGTAATCCTATTTACATATCTCCGGGGCATCACATCAGTATGGAGCAAAGTGTTGAGCTTATTAAAAATTGCATCCGCGGCTATCGCATCCCCGAGCCAACCCGGCAGGCACATTTATTGGTGAATAAAATAAGAATTGCCGACGGGGAAAATTTTAACTCGCAACCTACGTTATTTTAGCTGACCTGTCACGATAACTGAATGCGTAACACCATAAAAATTACCTGGTATTTTTATAGATCGATATTGTTATGGTGTATGACCATCAATATGGTATGCATTTACTTTTTGCTCCGTGGAGAGGTAAATGTTGTCGGATCATACGTTTTAAAAATAATGAGCTACGGTTTAATTATTGGTTTTCAGTACTATAATTACAACGCCAACAAAACGTTCTTCTACTTTCGCAATGCGGGTTATAATATTGACAGGTTGTATTTATACGCGCTTACCTGCGATGCCCTGGCTTACGGTATATTGCTATCACTCTTAAAGCTTGTTAAATATTGGGTCAGCATATTTTAAAAACCGACAGCGTTCATCTGGAGTTTGATGGGCGCAAGATATTGCAGGATATCTATCTCGATTGCCGCCAGGGCGAGGTGGTGGGTTTGCTTGGTCGTAATGGTTGCGGTAAATCATCGCTGCTGCGAATCATTTTTGGCACCCTAAAGCCATCATATAAGCATATAAGCATAGATGATAGGCACGTTTACAAAGGCTATGACGGAGGGCGTGTAACCTATTTACCACAACATAATTATCTGCCACAGAATATAAAGATCGAAAGCCTGGCCGAAATTATTATTGACCCTCAATTTGCTGACGAATTTACCGCACTGCCAATCTACCAAAACCATTATCAAAAGAAGCCCAGCCAACTGTCTGGAGGGGAATTAAGGCAACTGGAAACACTCATGTGTATTTACAGCCGGGCAGATTTTATTTTGCTGGATGAACCGTTTACCCACGTTTCGCCGGTTCAGGCAGAAATGTTTAAGGAGGTAATCCGCCGGTGTGCGAAGTTGAAAGGCATCATTGTTACTGATCATCAGTATTATAATATTCTTGATGTGGCCGATAGGATAGTGCTGATCACCGATGGCAGTACGAAAGCCATAAATAACCCTGATGACCTGATCAGGTATGGTTATATTAATCACATGATTTAATTGTCGGCTTGTGTAACTTAAAGTATAAAATGAGGGTCTATTAGGTATAGTATTTAATGCAATGCCTAAGTTTTGTCTGTTGGTCCTTTTTTTATTTTTCTGTTGCCTGGGTGCAGCGGGAAACGAGAAAGTGACTATTGACGGCATCACTTTTAAAAATGTAAAACCCGAAGCTGATCCTTCACCCACCGGCGATTTTAAGACACTGGTTATCCCCATAAAAAGGGCGGGAAACCTGATTGTTATTGAAGCGCAGATTGATACGCTTGAAGGTAATTTTGTGCTGGATACCGGAGCGCCTTACCTTGTTTTAAACGAAACTTATTTCAGGTATATGCCACATGCCTCCGAGCAGGAATCTGCCGGAATTAACGGGGCTGCCGGCAGTTCCTTTACAACATATGTGCGTAATTTTAATATCCTTGATCTGCATTATTCAAAATTAAGGGCCGATGTTACCGATCTTTCCTCGATAGAAAACGGTCGCGGAATAAAGATCCTGGGTTTGCTGGGCACACGGTTGTTTGCCGATTTTGCTGTTACTGTCGATCTGTTCCGCAATACGCTTTATATCCAGAAGCTCGACGAAAATGGCAATATCCCTGAAGCTGAGAAAGTATTTCATGACAGGTTTATGGTAAGCCCTTTCAAGATGCTTAATGATGTTATTTTAATGAAGGGTACGGTTAATGACAATTCGCTTTGGTTTGCTTTTGACAGCGCCGCCGAAACCAGCCTGCTTGATTACCGCAGGTCAAAAAAACTGATCCCCGATATGGAGGTTATCAGTCGTTCAAAAATTATGGGTATTGGTGGCACATCTATCGAGGTGATCTATACCCGTTTTGATAACCTGGTTGTTGGCGACCGCAAGTACATGAAAAACCGGATCCTGATAACCAATCTCGAAAAAATGGGAAATGCATACGGTTACAAAATTGATGGTGTTTTAGGTTACGATTTCTTTGTGAGGGGTATATTCACCATCAACTTTGTTAAAAAAGAATTTGAAATGTACATTTACAATAACCAGTAATATGAAGAGGCGCGCCTATATAGTTATTGTTTTTTTTGCGATGGTTTGCATGGCCTTGTCTGCAAGCGCGCAAAAGCGCAGTAACCTGGTTATGGGCAACGATAAACTGACCTTGCGCATTGATATGCGCTCGTCTAAAACCGAAGTAGATAGCCTGCTTAAAAAAGCCGGTTTAAAGGGCGCAAATGCCGCCGCTATTTTGAAAGGCGATTTTACCGCCCTGCAAAAAGATGGCTGGACAATGGCCGCAAAGCGGGGAAACATCGTGGAGTTTGACAGACCGCTTGAAAACCTTAACAAAAACCCGCAAACCCAACCATACCTGATAACCACTAAAATTGATAAGGATGATGACGGGTCGCCGGGATATCCGGCAGACGTTACCTATGGCATTAATAACTTTGCTAAAGTAACTGTGCATGAGTTGCCATCGGGCTTAACCCGTTTCTTTTTGCCCGGCTATTTACAAAACAGGAGGGCCCTGTTGTCCGGTAACTTTAACAACTGGAGTACGCTTAAAGGCATCATGGCTAAAACCGATAGCGGCTGGATTGCTGATGTAAAACTCAAACCCGGTAAATACGAGTATAAGTTTATTGTTGACGGCCATTGGATTAACGACCGTTATAACAACCTCGTGGCCGATCATGATAATAACTCTATCTACTTCAGGTATAACTACACATTTAGGCTAAATGGCTATGCAAATGCCCATAAAATAATACTTGCCGGAAGCTTTAATAGTTGGGATGCCAATAGCATCATTATGGAAAAAAACGGCGGAGGGTGGCAAAAACAGCTTTACCTGCATGATGGCACGCAGGCTTACCGTTTTTTGGTTGATGGTAAATGGATCACCGATCCTGCTAATCCAAATAAAATGCAGGGCGAAGACGGTTTGACCAATTCGATACTGAACCTTGGCGAAACGGTTGTGTTTAAGCTTGATGGTTATACCGATGCTAAAAAAGTACAGGTAGCCGGAAGTTTTAATAATTGGGAACATGGTAAAATCCCGCTTGTTAAAACCAAAACGGGTTGGGCGGTATCGCTGATTATCCCGCCGGGTAATTACGGTTATAAATTTATTGTTGATGATAACTGGATGACCGATCCTAAAAATCCGCGTAATATGGTGGAGGGTGGTGTTGTTAATTCTTATATATCGGTAAAACCTAATTATACATTCAAACTAAGCGGGTTTAATAATGCCAAAAGCGTTCACCTGGCGGGTAGTTTTAACAACTTTGATGAATTTGGTTATACCCTTGCGTTTGATGGCAAGGAGTGGACTGTGAATGTTAATCTTAAACCGGGTAAGCAGCTGTATAAGTTTATTGTGGATGGTAAATGGATGATTGATCCCGGAAATAAACTTTATGAAAACAACCAATATAATTCGGGTAATTCCGTTTTATGGATCGAGTGAGAAAAGAATCAAGACTATAAGAATCAAGATGCAAGAATAAAAAGCTGGAAAAACACAATTACAAAGGCTAAATAATAAAGATCTTGATTCTTATAGTCTTGCATCTTGATTCTCTCCTTACTATATTAGCTAAATACCAATTTGATATGACTATCCCCATATACCAGGCCGACGCGTTTACCGATAAGCTTTTTGGCGGCAACCCGGCGGCAATTTGTCCGCTTAATGAATGGTTGCCCGATGTTACCATGCAAATGATAGCTATTGAAAACAATCTTGCCGAAACTGCTTTTTTTGTAAAAGAGGGGGCAGGTTACAAGTTGCGCTGGTTTACACCGGAGTATGAAATTGATCTTTGCGGACATGCTACGCTAGCTTCGGCACATATCCTGTTTTCGGAACTGGGCTATGAGGGGGATACCATTCATTTTGAAACTGTAAAAGCCGGAACGCTTACCGTAAAGCGTGATGGCGATAAGTATACCATGGACTTTCCGTCGAGGCCACCGATACCAATCGAGGCCCCAAATGGACTGGCAGAAGCGCTTGGCGAAAAGCAGCCTGTAGCGTTTTTGCGCTCGCGCGATTACTTCATTGTTTATGAAACGGAGCAGGATATCAGGGAACTTACACCCGATTTCTTCGCCATGTCAAAAATGGATACCGTAGGCATTATAGCCACCGCTCCGGGCGATAACTCTGATTTTGTTTCCCGGTTTTTTGCTCCCGGAGCGGGCATCCCCGAAGATCCTGTTACCGGATCGGCTCATTGTAACCTGATCCCATACTGGGCAAAACGCCTGGGTAAGGATACCCTTCATGCCTACCAGCTTTCGGCCCGACAGGGCGAACTCTGGTGCGAGCTTAAAGGCGACCGTGTGCTGATGAGTGGTAAGGCAGTTACTTATTTAAAAGGGGAGATAAGGGTTTGAAAATAAAAAAGCGTCATTGCGAGGAACGAAGCAATCCCCGACTTTACAGGGCGAATCTGTATGGCTGCTCTGTCCCTTGGGGATTGCTTCGTTCCTCGTAATGACGTATTGATAGTAGAAGTCTCCTTTTGCCTTTATCCTTTTCCCTTTCGCCTCAAAATATACTTTCAAAACTCAATTATTTATGATTACTTTGGGGGTTTGGACTGTGCAAGGTACTTAATAAATTAAATGCAGCTTACCCGTTTAGAAATCAAGGGCTTCAAGAGTTTTGGCGATAAAATAACCATCAATTTTAATGAGGGTGTTACCGCTATTGTGGGGCCTAACGGTTGTGGTAAGTCGAACGTTGTTGACAGTATCCGTTGGGTTTTGGGTGAGCAAAGCACCCGGGCGCTTCGTTCGGAGAAGATGGACAACGTTATTTTTAACGGTACCAAGAGCCGTAAATCGGCCAACCTTGCCGAAGTTTCCCTCACTTTTGATAATACAAAAAATATCCTGCCTACCGATTATTCGCAGGTAACGCTTACCCGTAAACTTTACCGTACCGGCGAAAGCGAGTACCGCCTGAACGATGTGCAGTGTCGTTTAAAGGATATTACCGACCTTTTCCTGGATACAGGTATCGGCTCCGATTCATACTCTATCATCGAGTTAAGGATGATCGACGAGATCATCACCAATAAGGAAGGCTCACGCCGTAACCTGTTCGAAGAAGCCTCAGGTATCTCCAAATATAAGCTCCGCAAAAAGCAAACTTTCAGTAAACTGAAGGAAACCGAAGCCGATCTGGCCCGTGTGGATGACCTGCTGTTTGAGATTGAAAAGAACCTCAAAACGCTCGAAAACCAGGCAAAAAAAACCGAACGATACTATCGCTTAAAAGAGCAATACAAAACGCTGAGCATTATGCTGGCCTCGTTCAGGATAGTAGCTTTCAGCGATTCATTAAAAAAGATTGAAGAGCAGGAGCTAAAGCACAAGGCAGAGAAAGGCGATATCATTGCCCAGATAGATACTTTGGAAGCCACCTTACAGCAGCAGAAGCTGGATAGTATCACTAAAGAAAAGAACCTTTCTGTTCAGCAAAAAACAACCAACGAGTTTGTTTCAAAGATCCGCGCTTACGAAAGCGAAAAGAAGATCAAGAACGAGCAGCTGAAGTTTCAGCAGGATAAAGAATCACGTTTAACAGAAGAGTTGGAGCGCGATAAAAACCAGCTGAACCACGTTTTATATAATATTAAACGCTTAAACGAGGAAAAGGCCACCGAGGATGAAGCCTTGCAAACCATCCAAAGCAAGCTGTCCGATTTAAAAGAAGCCGTTGATGAACTACGTGCGCAGCAGAGCGAGGCCCGCAACGAACTTAACGAGCTTAATAATATCAATACGCGCCTGCAAAATCAGGCTTACAAAGCCGAAAAAGACCTGGATATATTGCAGATCCAGCAGCAGGCTTTGGAGCAGGAGAGCCAGCGCAACATGGAAGATACCACCAATAAAGAGGTGGAACTTTCGCACTTTAACCAGGTAGTTGCTGAGCTGCAATACCGCAAGGAAACGCTTGACGATGAGTTTCAACAGGCTGTTGAGTTTGAAAATAAATTAAAAGAGCAAATTGCCGAAACCGATGTTGAACTAAACTCGGTTAAGGATACGATTATAAAGGAAAGCCGCAGGCTGGATGCCAAGCAAAACGAGTATAACCTTACCAAAAGTATGGTTGATAGTTTGGAGGGCTTCCCGGAATCTATCAGGTTTCTGAAAAAGAATACCGATTGGGCTAAAAATGCCCCGCTGTTCAGCGACGTGCTTTTTTGTAAAGAGGAGTTTCGAGTGGCCATTGAGAATTATCTGGAGCCGCTCATGAACTACTACGTGGTTGAAAGCTATGATGACGCGGTGAAGGCTATCAACCTGCTCAGTAATTCGGCTAAAGGGCGTGCAAATTTCTTTGTACTGAACAATTATGCCGATGAAGCTGCCGCGCAAGTAAATTTCGAAAGGATAGATGCCATACCAGCCCTTGGAGTTATCGAGGTTGAAAAACGTTATCTGCCGCTTTGTAACTACCTGCTAAAAGGGGTTTACCTGGTTGATGATGATAAAGAAGGCCAGATCAACAGCGAAGCTTTGCCCCAGGGCGTAACGCTGATTGGCAAAAGCGGTAAATTCAATAAATCAAAGCATACCATGGCCGGTGGATCGGTTGGTTTGTTTGAGGGTAAGAGGATCGGTCGCGCCAAAAACCTGGAGAACTTAGCCAAGGAGATCCGTGGGATAGAGAACCAGGTAGGTGCTTTCAGAACAAAATCCGAAGAGCTGCAAAATAAGCTCGGCGCTTTACGTGGTTCAACCAAGGCGGCAGAGATCAATGAGCAGCAAATGATCATTAACCGGTTAAATACGGAGCTGATCACCGTAAAAACCCGTCAGGAACAATATCAAACGTTTATTGAAAATAGTCTTAACCGTAAGGAAGATATAGCCCGCAAAATTGCCGGTATAAAAGACGAAATGGCTGCCCTGCAGCCGCAACTGGCCGAGCTGAAAACTCAGCGCCAGATCCAAAGCGACTTATTGGCCGATAAGCAGATGGCTTTTAATGAGCTTAACGAATATGTATCGGTACAGTCGAATGCCTATAATCAGGAAAATATCCGTTTCCATCAGCAGCAAAACAAGGTGTCGGGTTTAATGAAAGACCTTGACTATCGCGATAGTCAGCAGGAAAATCTGGATACACGGATCCGCCAGAATACCATTGAGCTCGAAAAGGTAAAGGTTGCTATTCAGGAAAACCTGAAAATGGCCGATAACTCCGACGATAACCTGTTGGAGATGTACGAGCAGAAGGAAAACCTGGAAAAGGCCACTCAACAAGCCGAGCAAGAGTACTATCAATGGCGTGGCCTCATAACTGAAAATGAGAACCAGGTAAGCTCGTTAAGGCGTAAAAAAGAGAATAGCGAAGTTATTGAGAATGAATTACGCGACGAACGTAACAATTTAAAGATAGACCTGAACGCGCTAAAAGAACGCCTTTCGGTGGAGTTTAATATAGATATTGAAGACCTGCCCGAAAGCGAAGTACCCGAAGGCGAAAACGAGCAAGACTTGCGCGATAAGGCTGAAAAGCTGAAAAAGCAACTGGATGATTTTGGCGCCATCAACCCGATGGCGGTAGAGGCTTATAACGAAATGAACGAACGTTATACCTTTATCCAGGCCCAAAAGAAAGATCTGAGCGAAGCTAAAGCCTCATTGCTGGCTACTATCCAGGAGATTGATGATACCGCCAAAGATAAGTTTATGACTGCCTTTATGATGGTGCGCGAAAACTTTATCAAGGTATTCCGCTCATTATTTAATGAGGAAGATTCATGTGATCTGATCCTGACTGATCCGGACCACCCGCTCGAGTCAGATATTGATATTATAGCGAAGCCAAAGGGTAAACGTCCGTTATCTATCAATCAGCTGTCGGGAGGGGAGAAGACGCTTACGGCTACGGCTATCCTGTTTTCGTTGTATCTGCTTAAACCGGCCCCATTCTGTATTTTTGATGAGGTTGACGCCCCGCTTGATGATACCAATATTGATAAGTTCAATAACATCATCCGTACCTTCTCTAAAGAGTCGCAGTTCATCATCGTATCACACAACAAACGTACTATTGCCAGTACCGATGTTATTTACGGCGTAACCATGGTTGAGCAGGGAATCTCACGTGTGGTTCCTGTAGATTTAAGGGAACTGGCCGATTAGGGATAAAACATTAGACATAAATAAAAACTTCATTGCGAGGCACGAAGCAATCCCAAACTATACAAGGCGGACCTCTCGCCGTTGTTGGTGTTGTCACCAACAACTTTTTATCCTCGCATGATCTTATTAATCGCTAAAACCGATACGCATAGTGTGAAGTTGCTGGTGACAACACCAACAACGGCAAAAAAGTATGTCATTGCGAGCGCAGCGTGGTAATCTCGTAGCCAATGCATGCCCGATCTGTATAGCTACGAGATTGCTTCGTCGTTCCTCCTCGCAATGACATGGCTTTTTTAACTAACGCTAAAGCTGATTTGCATAGCATAAAGTTGTTGGTGACAACACCAACAACGACAATAAAAAAGGCGAAAAGCCTTGCAGCCCTTCGCCTCTTAAGTGATCCGGAAAAATCTTATTTCCTCTTTTTAAATATCGATGGTGTTTTAAGCATCAGGCCTTTAACCTTGTTGCGGGTAAACTTCTGTTCCATAGTCCGTTTTTGATCTGCAGTAAGTACGTTTTTGGAGGAAGTTGCCAGGCTTTGTGTCGTTACCGACCGGGTTATATATTTACCGGTTGATATATAGCTTATAGCTTGTGCTAATAGTCCTTCCGTAGGATCGCCAAAGTCTTTGGTTAGGTCATCTGCCGCGCTGATGCCTTTATAAGGATCTTTTCCGGGTGTCATGCCGGTATAGTAGTCGCCGCTGTTAGCCGAATTTCTTGTGGAGAACATTGGCATATACAGCTGGTACTTGTTGATATCTATACCATAAAAACCAACCGGTTTGCCGTAAGTAGTTGAGCCTATCAGCTGCACATCCAATTCGGGGATAAGGTTGTTAATGGTTAACTCGCTTGCCGAAGCGGTGCCGCCGCCAACTATAAAAAATATCCTGCTTAAGTTAAGCGAACCTTGTTTTTGGAAGTTAACAGTTTGATTGGTTACCGAGAAAAAGCCTTTAGGAATATCGTAAAGGTTTTTAAACAGGGTATAATTATCACTTGTAAGCTTATCATTAAAATAAGCAGTATACATTTTAGTATTGGTTTTTGCCGATGGTACCAATAGGTTATCAAAGTATTCGGCAGTTTCAACCGATCCGCCGCCGTTATACCTTAAATCAATGATCAAATCAGAAATCCCGGTAAAGCTGTTTATAGCCTCCAAAATTTTAGGTTTGGCATTGGTTAAATCGGTAAAGGAGTTGAAAACCATGTAGCCTGCTTTTTTGCCCGAACCCACGTCTAATGTTTTATAGGTAATTACCGGGTTAATGGTGTAATTGGCCGTATTTAATGTTACGTCGATGGTTGTATTATCAGGTTTTGTCAGTGTCATGCTTATGGTTTTGCTGTTGGCATAAGCGTTTATAACAAACTGCGTAGTTGTACCGCCATCGTCATAAGTGAGGTCGGTACGGCCATTGATCTTGGTGATTTGGTAGCCGCGTTTAATACCTTTCTGGTCCGCAGGCGAGCCCGGGTATACATATTTAATCCTCAGATCGGTACGGGTAGGGTAAAATACCGAAAAACCAAAGTCGCCGCCATTACCGCTTAACTCGTTTGATACCGAGCCGTCGTCAATGAATGAGTATTTGGCGGTACCTGTATTGTCATAATATTCGTAGGGCTGGGAGGTAGCTGGATTTATGGCATATTGCGATAAATGATCAACCTCGCTGCTTAAACCGGTGATGGTATCGCTGCTAACATAATTACGTGGCTGAAAATTTTTATACGTAGGAAGCTGGTTGTACCATAAATAGGTTTCCTGCGGATAGAGATAAACCGAATCCCGTACGCGATCAAGCAATGATCCTGTGCTTGACGGCCCTGAGCCATCATCTCCGTTGTTAACTGGTTTGTTTTTTTTACAGGCAGATAACGACGCAATGGAGATAAGGGCTAAAAAGTAGAGTGTTTTCCGCATAAGCTTGAATTTTAATATTTAAACGCCTGGTTATTAAGTATGTTATAGGTGATGTTATAAAAAGTCTTCCACACTGATAAAGTCTATGCCGCTGGCTTCGGCACAGAGTCTGTCAGTTTTCGAGTTTCCTATCATTACTATTTCTTTACGCTGAAGGCCATGTTCCTGAATAAGCAGGTTTATTACATCAGGCTCGGGTTTGGGCGTTGTTTCTTCGGTAAAATAGCAGCGCAGATATTTTTCCAATCCGTGCCATTCAGTTTGTTTTATTTTATTTACCTGTTCCTGTACGTTGCCATTGGTTACAATGAACAGATTTTTACGGTCGACCACAATGTCCTGCATCAGGGTAAGCACATTTTGGTACAAAAGCAGCTTTAGCGGTAATTTGGCAGTTAGAAGCAGGTTTTCAAACTTATCGCGGTATTGCTCAGCTACCGGAAATTCAACAGCTAAACGATCAAAAGCAGCATCCTTCCCTTCAGCTATATACGTATCGGTTAGTACTTTGGTTGCAGCCTTCGCGTCTATCAGCTCAATATATTCAAGCATATTGGCAAACAGGTAATATACCTGAAAGTAGTAATCCTTTGACGGATAAAGCGCATCATCTAATTCAAAAATAAAAGCTGTTTTACGTTTATCAATATCCTTATAGTCCATTAAGCAATTACATGTAGTTTTATATCGTATTCATTAAAAAGGGTTTCGGCTTTTAACAGGAGCTCCGCTTCATCGGGCCTTAATAAATAAACCGATTCGATACCTTTGTCTAAGCAAAGCGTGAGCATTTCATGCGTATAACTTGCCGAAGCAGGTTTAGGCAGCAGGATCATCTGGCCGGTTTTAACCATAAAATCGGGCAGGTCCATGTGATCACCTAAAATAATATTTTTTCCGTCAAGTTTGTTTTTAAGCTGATAGGCTTGTGCTGATGTAGCGGCGGTAATTAAAATGCTCATGTTAGTGGGCGTTAACAATTAAACCATCCTTCATTGTAACCGTACGATCTGACAGGTTTGCAAGATCTTCATTATGAGTAACAATTACAAAGGTTTGCCTGAAATCATTCTTCAACTTAATAAATAATTCATGAAGCTCAAGCGCGTTAACCGAATCAAGGTTTCCTGATGGCTCATCGGCAAAAATAAGCGCCGGGTTATTGATGAGCGCGCGTGCAACGGCTACGCGTTGCTGCTCGCCACCCGATAACTGATTGGGTTTGTGGTGCAGCCTGTCTTTCAGGCCAAGCAGGTCAAGTAGTTCGGCTGCTCTTTTTTCGGCATCAGATTTTGATTTACCTGCTATAAAAGCCGGGATACAAACATTTTCAAGCGCACTGAACTCAACCAGTAAATGGTGAAATTGGAATATAAAGCCGATTTGGCGGTTGCGGAAATCGCTCAGTTGTTTATTGTTCAGCTTGTTTAATTCAATACCATTGATAGTTAAAGTGCCTGAATCGGCCTTGTCAAGGGTACCCAATATGTTAAGCAGGGAGCTTTTTCCTGCGCCCGAAGCGCCAACAATGGTCACAATTTCGCCCTTTTGTACCTCAAGGTCAACGCCTTTTAATATTTGTAATTGTCCGTATGATTTATGGATAGAAGTGGCTTTAAGCATTTGACAAAGGTAACGGATTAGCTGATTTATTTGTTTGGTTGATGGGGGATAATCTGATGCTTTATGCTGAGTTGTGTATCTATGTTAAATATGCGTTTAGTCGCATTTTTCTTTTTCCATTCCCCGTAGGGGATACCTGTTTGTAGCAAAGTAATTGTAATGATTTTTTTGTCTCGTTAGAGGCTACCCTTGCAAGTTTGATAGTATATCGCATGAAAAAGGGTAGCCTCTACAAGGCAAAATTCTAACTGAACACTGTGCTACTACAAACAGGTAGCGCCTACGGCGCATTTAGCAAAAATGTGTGGTACTTGGGTTATGTTAATTCATGGCAACCTGTTACAGGAAATAAACCTTTTGTAAATACAATGTTATTTACCCGAACAAAGGCAAATAAACTGAAACAAGGTGTTTCCCGTTTCAAACAAAATTGTAGCTTTACCGCAAATTCTTCAAAACATGAATATTCACGAATACCAGGGTAAAGCTATATTAAAAAGCTATGGCGTTAGAGTTCAGGAAGGCATTGTAGCCGATAATGTTGAGCAAGCTGTTGAGGCTGCCCAAAAAATGAAAGAAGACTTCGGTTCGGATTGGGTAGTAATAAAAGCTCAAATCCACGCAGGTGGCCGTGGCAAAGGCGGCGGCGTTAAGCTGGCCAAAAACATTGATCAGGTAAAAGAATTATCAGGCAATATTTTAGGTATGCAGCTGGTAACACCACAAACCGGTCCTGAAGGTAAAAAAGTTAAGAAGGTTTTAGTAGCACAGGATGTTTACTATCCTGGCGAAAGCGCTGTAAAAGAATTTTATATGAGCGTGCTGCTTGACCGCGCACGTGGCCGTAACATCATTATGTACAGTACCGAAGGTGGTATGGACATTGAAGAAGTTGCGCACTCAACTCCTGAGCTTATATTTAAAGAAGAGATTGATCCTAAAGTTGGTTTACAGGGCTTCCAAACCCGTAAAATAGCTTTTAACCTTGGCCTTGAAGGCGAAGCGTTTAAAGATATGACCAAATTCATTGCTGCTTTATACAAAGCCTATGAAGGTACCGACTCATCGCAATTTGAAATTAACCCGGTTTTAAAAACTTCAGATAATAAAATTTTAGCAGTTGATGCTAAGGTAAACCTTGATGATAACGCGCTTTATCGTCATGCTGATTACGCTGCTATGCGTGATACCGATGAGGAAGATCCAACTGAGGTTGAAGCCAGCAAATCAAACCTAAACTATGTTAAGCTTGATGGTAACGTAGGTTGTATGGTTAATGGTGCCGGCTTAGCTATGGCTACCATGGATATCATTAAAATAGCCGGTGGTGAGCCTGCTAACTTCCTTGACGTAGGTGGTACTGCCAACGCGCAAACTGTAAAAGCCGGTTTCAATATCATCCTTTCTGATCCTAACGTAAAAGCAATCCTGATCAATATTTTTGGCGGTATTGTTCGTTGCGATCGTGTTGCTCAGGGTGTAATTGATGCTTATAACGAAATCGGTAATATCCCGGTTCCAATCATTGTTCGTTTGCAGGGTACAAACGCTGCAGAGGCAAAAGAACTGATTGATAATTCAGGCTTGAAAGTTTACTCGGCTATATTGCTGAAAGAAGCTGCTGACCGTGTTAAAGAAGTTTTAGCGCTTTAGTTAGAGTGATTAGAGATTGGTGATTAGAAATTAGTTGCCGATCTTTCAGATATAAAAAGCGGTGAGTTTAGGCTCACCGCTTTTTTTGTGACCATACTCGCCCTTCAGGCGTCATTGCGAGGCACGAAGCAATCGCGAGCTGCAGAGGCACTTGCACAGTTACTCTGTAAGTAGGGGATTGCTTCGTGCCTCGCAATGACGTGTGGAGAGAGTAAGGCACAAAAAAAAGCCATCGAAAATCGATGGCTTTTAAATATCTTATTGTGGAAGTTTGATTAACCTAAGTATGATTTAAGGATTTTGCTCCTTGAGGTATGACGGAGACGTTGTAAGGCTTTATCCTTGATCTGGCGTACACGCTCGCGGGTCAGATTGAACTTTTCGCCAATTTCCTCTAATGAAAGCGGGTGATTGGTGCCTAAACCGAAGAATAGTACAATGATTTCACGCTCACGCTCGGTAAGGGTCGATAGTGAACGTTTGATCTCTTCAGATAATGACTCGTTGATCAGGATCGAATCGGTGTTTGGTTCCTGGTTTTCCAGTACGTCAAGCAGCGTATTTTCTTCACCCTGTACAAACGGTGCATCCATTGATACATGACGGCCAGAGTTGCTTAGCGTATCAGAGATCTTATCAACGGTGGTTTCCAGGATATCGGCAAGCTCTTCAGGCGATGGCTCACGCTCATACTCCTGCTCAAGCTTAGAAAAAGCTTTACTGATTTTGCTTAATGAACCTACCTGGTTAAGCGGTAAACGCACAATACGCGATTGCTCGGCGATAGCCTGTAATATAGATTGACGGATCCACCATACAGCGTATGAAATGAATTTGAAGCCCTTTGTTTCATCAAAACGTTTTGCAGCTTTAATCAAACCAAGGTTGCCTTCGTTAATCAAATCGCCTAAAGTAAGACCCTGGTTTTGATATTGTTTAGCAACAGATACAACAAAGCGAAGGTTGGTTTTGGTGAGGCGTTCTAATGCCGCCTGGTCGCCCTCGCGGATCTTCTGAGCTAAAATTACTTCTTCTTCAGCAGTTATTAGGTCAACTTTACCAATCTCGTGCAGATATTTGTCAAGCGATTGTGACTCGCGATTGGTAATGGATTGCGTTATTTTGAGTTGTCTCATTTAGTTTCTTAAGCCTCTCTACTCAGTGTTCAGGGAGTAGAACGTGTAAATCTACAAATTTGTTCTAAAAAAATACAATTGGTTAAAGTATTTTGAAAAAAAATATGGCATTAATTAATATTGTAACATGTTGATAGTGAGGGTTTAATTTTGGTTGTGTAAAGATTCTGTGCATGTTTATAATAATAATTGTGCAAATTACCAAGCGGTATGATTTTTGTGGTGATCTTATGACACTCCTTAAACATCACTCAATTTAAAGGCTTCTTTCATTCTTATTCCTTTTTCTGTCTGTTGTAGTGTACAGCATTCGTTAACCGGGTCGTGTTCAAAATATAATATGTATTCTTTTTCGAGCGCTTCGTTTAAAAATAACTTTTTCTCGGTAAGCGTTTGCAGCGGGAACATATCATAAGCCATTACATAAGGTATAGGCAGGTGCCCTACAGATGGCAGCAGATCGGCCATATACAGGATCTGTTTACCTTTATAATTAATAAGTGGCAGCATCATAGATTCGGTATGCCCGGATACAAAGCGGATATCAAAATCTTTCATGAAATTGATACCATCTGCCGTGTCAATAAATTTTAGTTGACCGCTTTCCTGTATAGGTATAATGTTCTCCCTGAAAAAGGACGCTTTTTCACGCTCGTTAGGGTTTACAGCCCAGTCCCAGTGTTTGGCGTTGCTCCAATAGGTAGCATTTTTAAAGGCCGGTAAAAGCGTTTCTCCATCTCTTACAACAGCCCCGCCAACGTGATCAAAATGCAAATGGGTTAAAAATACATCAGTAATATCATTGCGGTGAAAACCCAGGGAAGCCAGGGAACTATCCATGCTTGCATCGCCATGTAGGTAATAATGGCTGAAAAACTTTTCGCTTTGCTTATTACCAATGCCGGTATCAACTAAAATCAACCTATTTTCATGTTCAACCAGCAGGCAGCGCATGGCCCAGGTACAAAGATTGTTTTCATCGGCAGGGTTGGTTTTATTCCAGATAGTTTTCGGAACAACGCCAAACATAGCCCCGCCATCCAATTTAAAAAATCCGGTATCGATGGTATGTAGTTTCATTTTTAGTTCATGGTTGATGGTTCATAGATCATGGCTGGATCATAGTTCATGGTTTTTACAGATCCGGATCATGATAGTGATAAAGCTAAATTAGAATAATATTTTAAAGATAAGCTGTAGTTATAAGCTATGAAACTAAAAAGCCTCAAACCAAATGCACTGCATTTAATTTGAGGCTTTAAATATGCGTTGTAGCTAATAACTATCAACCAGGATTTATGAACTATGATCCATAGCCCATGAACCTAAAAACTACAAGTGGATACACTCGCCGTAAGCTTCGGCTGCGGCTTCCATTACAGCTTCACTCATGGTTGGGTGAGGATGTACCGATTTGATGATCTCATGACCGGTAGCTTCTAACTTACGTGCGGTAACTACTTCGGCAATCATTTCGGTAACATTGTAACCAATCATGTGAGCACCTAAGAACTCACCGTATTTGGCATCAAATATCACTTTTACGAAACCATCTTTAGCACCGGCAGCACTTGCTTTACCCGAAGCTGAGAATGGGAATTTACCAACTTTAATTTCGTAACCGGCTTCTTTAGCTGCTTTTTCGGTGTAACCAACAGAAGCAATCTCAGGCGAGCAATAAGTACAGCCCGGGATGTTGTTATAATCAAGCGGGTGAGGGTTTTCGCCGGCAATTTTTTCAACGCAGATGATGCCTTCGGCAGAAGCTACGTGAGCAAGGGCCTGACCTTTAACGATATCGCCGATAGCATAAACGCCTTCAACGTTGGTACGGTAAAAATCATCAACCAATACTTTACCACGATCGGTTTTAACGCCGTTTTCTTCAAGGCCAATGCCTTCAAGGTTAGTAGCGATACCTACTGCAGAAAGAACGATTTCAGCTTCAAGGGTTTCGGTACCGGTAGCTGTTTTTACAGTTACTTTGCACAGATCGCCGCTGGTATCAACCGCTTCAACATTTGAGCTGGTCATAATATTGATGCCTTGTTTTTTAAGGATACGGTTTAATGCTTTTGATACATCTTCGTCCTCAAGCGGAACGATGTTATCAAGGTATTCAACAACGGTAACTTTGGTGCCTATAGCGTTATAGAAATAAGCAAACTCGATACCGATAGCGCCAGAACCAACTACGATCATTGATTTTGGCTGCTGAGGCAATACCATGGCCTGGCGATAGCCGATTACCTTTTTGCCGTCCTGTTTAAGGTTAGGCAACTCGCGTGAACGACCGCCTGTAGCTAATATAATGTGTTTCGCGCTGTAGGTTTTAGCTGAACCATCGGCAGCTTTAACTTCAACAACACCTTTGCTTTTCAATTTACCAAAGCCAACAAGAACATCAATCTTGTTTTTCTTCATCAAAAACTGAACGCCTTTGCTCATGCCATCGGCAACGTTACGGCTTCTTTTAACAACTGAGGCAAAATCAACTTCGCCGGCGCCGTTAATTTTAATACCATAATCGGTACTGTGGTTAAGGTATTCAAAAACCTGGGCGCTTTTTAATAAAGCCTTGGTTGGGATACAACCCCAGTTCAAACAGATGCCGCCTAATGATTCTTTTTCAACAATGGCGGTTTTTAAACCAAGCTGGGAAGCGCGGATAGCAGCAACATAGCCACCCGGACCAGACCCAATAACAATTACATCGTAATCCATATTATTATTGATATACTTTAATTTCGTTTCAAAGGTAAATAAGTATCGCGGACTTTTGTGGTTTTTCCGCAGGCCCCTATTTTTTCGAAGGCCAAATCTAAATAAAAAGGGCTGAAACCAAAAATATACCGCCGGTATATATGACTTGTCCCGGAGGATTTATATCTGCGCTGTGTCATAAAATAGGTGCTGTTAATTTAACCGTTGAGTTCGCATATGATTTAAACCATATTATTTATCATATTTTCATTGTTTGTGACCATTGTTTTATGGTTTTTGTATTTATGATGTAAAATGTTGATAAATATATAATGATTGTTAACGTTAACTTAACATTAGTGATTGCCTCAATAATTATCTTTGCGCCAATTAATTAAACGTATAATTAAAAAAGCAATTTATGAGGAAGCATTACCTTCTTTTATTACTCCTTATTGGCTTTTCGTTCTTCACTGGAAAGAGCGTATTAGCCCAGGGTGTAACCACCGCCAGCATCAACGGTACCGTTACCGATGCTAAAGGTGCTATCCCCGGTGCAACTGTATCAATTGTACACATTCCAACAGGTACTGTGTATTCAACCGTAACCCGTGCCGACGGTCGTTACAACATCCCTAACTTAAGGGTAGGTGGTCCTTACACCTTCAAAGTAACTTTCATTGGTTACGCAAACTTCGTTCAGGAAGGTATTAACCTTTCAATCGGTCAGGATCAAAGGATCTCTGCTCAGCTTGCAGACAATACTACTTCATTAAAAGAAGTAACTGTTAGAGGCGCTGCTGGTAAAGTGATCAACTCATCACGTACCGGTGCCCGCGAAACTATTAGCCGTCAGCAAATCGAAAACTTGCCGACTATCGCGCGTTCATTATCTGACTTCACTAAATTAACCCCTTCTGCTAACGGTTTGTCATTTGGTGGTCGTTCAAGCACTTTCAACAACATTACTGTAGACGGTGCATTGTTCAACAACTCATTTGGTTTATCAGGTACTTTGGGTGGTCAAACAAGTTCACAGCCAATTTCATTGGACGCGATTGACCAGATCCAGGTTGATATTGCTCCTTATGACGTTCGTCAGGGTAACTTTACCGGTGCCGGTGTAAACACTGTAGTAAAATCAGGTACCAACCAGGTTAAAGGTACTGCTTACTACTACGCTCGTGGTTCAAAATTACAAGGTTACCATGTTGGTCCAACCAACCTTAACGTAACCGACGTTAACTACCACACAGACGGTGTTGCGGTAGGTGGCCCAATCATCAAAAACAAATTATTCTTATTCGTATCTGGTGAGCAGGAAAGAATCACTCAACCACCTTCATCTGTTTATGTAGCAGGTGGTTCAGGTGCAAGTGGTGCTAACGTATCACAGGTACAAGCTTCTACACTTGATGCAATCAAACAAAAACTTGCAACTTTCGGTTATGACCCAGGTGTTTACCAAGGTTACAACTACCGTACTTCAAGCAACAAGTTAACTGCTAAAATCGATTGGAACATCGACAAAAACAACACTTTAAGTGCTAAGTATTTCTACTTAAAATCATTTAAAGATCAGCCTGCAAGTAATTCAGGTATTACTAACGGTGGTGTAGGCTACGGTACTACACGTGCGCCGGGTGTAAACACTTTACCTTTCTATGGTTCAGGTTACACCATCAACAATAACTTTAACATTGGTATTGTTGAGTTGGATACTCGTTTCAGCAATAAAATTTCAAACAAATTTACTGTTGGTTACTCTGCTTTAAGAGACTTCCGTAACTTCCTTGGTAGCTCAGCTATTCCAATGGTTGATATCGGTAACGGCACAAGCGATGCTAACGGTAACGTAGTAACCGCTGCTAACGCAACAGCAACCAGCTTTGGTTCTGAGCTTTATACAGCTGGTAACTTGTTAAATACAAACATCTTCCAGTTTTCTGATGATTTAACCATCTTCTCTGGTAAACATGAGATCACTATCGGTACAAGCAACCAGATCCAGAGCTACACCAACGGTTTCGCTCCTGATTACAATGGTTTGTATACCTATAACTCAGCTTCAGATTTTATAAACGGTTTACCTGCACAGGCTTATACTTTACGTTACTCTGCAGTAGGTAATGATTTCCCTTTTGCTAAAATCAAAGCTTCTATCTACAGCGCTTACGTACAAGATAAAGTACACGTAACTGATAACTTCAGGTTAACTTACGGTTTAAGGGCTGATTATGATGTATTCCCTACTACTTTAGCTGCAAACTCTAACGCTGCTGCTTTAACTTTCCAGGGTGGTACTCATGTTGACGTTTCTAAATTGCCAAAAAACAGGGTTCAGTTATCACCTCGTTTAGGCTTTAACTGGGATGTTAACGGCGACCAATCAACTCAGGTTCGTGGTGGTTCTGGTTTATTTACCGGTTCTGTACCATTTGTATGGATCTCAAACCAGGCTTCAAACAACGGTTTATTGTTTGGTTCATACACTATTACCAAAGCAAATGCAACTCCTGCTAACGCCGGTCAGTTAATTTTTGATCCAAACGTTAACAAAAACAGGCCTACAAATGCAGTAGCTGCTACTTCATACGAGTTAGATGTTGCTGATCCAAACCTGAAATATCCAAAAATCTGGAGAACAAACTTAGCTATCGACCAGAAATTACCTGGTGGTATCATCGGTACTATCGAAGGTGCTTACACTAAAGATATCCGCGCTATTTATCACCAGAACCTTGTTCTTTCTGATGGTTACAGCACTTTTGCTGGTCCTGAAGGTCAAATCCGTTACGATTCTAAAAACACTACGCCAGCTGCAGCTGCTGCAACTGCGCAAAACCCAGGTATCACTGGTTTATATTACATGAAAAATACTTCAAAAGGTTTTTCATACTTCATTACCGGTCAGTTACAAAAAAGCTTCACCAATGGTTTTGCTGCAAGCTTCGCGTATACTTACACCAAATCGAAAGATGTTAACGACGGTGGTTCAACGGCAAGCACTATCTGGAGCACCAGGTACGTTGCCGGTAACCCTAACGCTGATAACATTTCAAACAGCTCATACGTACAGCCAAACCGTATCATCGCTACAGTATCTTACCGTAAACAATACGCTAAAAACTTAGCTACTACAGTAGGTTTAGTATTTGAAGCTGCTAACAGCGGTGCTATCTCTTACATCACTGCTAACGATCCTAACGGCGACGGTGCTACCAACGACTTAATGTACATCCCAAAAAATCAGGGTGACATCTTGTTAGTTGCTGCTCCAACTGCTGCTAACGGTACTGTTGATACTCGTACTCCGGCTCAAATCTGGAACCAGTTGAATAACTTCATCAACCAGGATTCATATTTAAGTGCACACAGAGGTCAGTATGCTCAAAGGAACGGCGCTATATTGCCAACCTACAAAAGGTTAGACTTGCACTTTGCTCAGGATTTCATGATCCAGGCTGGTAAAACCAAAAACACTTTAGAGTTTACTTTCGACGTAATCAACTTCACCAACTTATTGAACCGCAACTGGGGTTTATACCAAACTTCATACAGTGGCTTCAACAACGGTGCAACTACAGTGTTAAGGTATATGAGCAAAGATGCTACTACTGGCAAAGCTCAGTATTCATTCCCTTATCTTGACGCAAACAATGCAATCCCTGTTACTAAGTCATTCATCAACGATATCAGCACCTTCTCTCGCTTCCAGGCGCAAATTGGTGTAAGGTATATCTTTAACTAAGAATAACTTTATAACATATAAAAGTCCCGGCCATTTGGTCGGGACTTTTTTGCTTTAGAGAAGATTCGGATAGATGCAATGTGCATTAACAATAAAGGCGCTTAAGTTGATCCTAAGCGCCTTTATTATCATATAGTATTAACTTATTTATTCGTATTCAAATACGCCAAATTCTGATGTTACTGTTACCTTCTTGGTGTCAGCCTTCTCAACGCGGCCGATGATCTGGGCATCTACACCAAAGCTTTTTGAAATGCTGATCAGGTCTGCAGCAATAGCCTCGGGTACATATAGCTCCATGCGGTGACCCATATTAAATACTTTATACATTTCCTGCCAGCTGGTTTTTGATTCCTCGTGGATGAGTTTAAACAGCGGGGGAACAGGAAACAGGTTGTCTTTTATGATATGCAAACCTTCTACAAAGTGTAATACTTTGGTTTGCGCGCCGCCGCTGCAATGCACCATACCATGTACCTGGCTACGGAAACCATCTAATATTTTTTTGATGATAGGGGCATAAGTACGGGTAGCGCTTAATACAAGCTTGCCAGCGGTTACAGATTGGCCGTTGCCGATATCAATAGCATCGGTAAGGTTTTTACTTCCGGAGAAGATCAGTTCGTAAGGAATAGCCGCATCGTAGCTTTCAGGGAATTTTTCGGCGATGGTTTTGTTAAACACATCATGACGGGCAGATGTAAGACCGTTTGAGCCCATGCCGCCGTTATATTCTTTTTCATAGCTGGCTTGTCCGTACGAAGCAAGGCCTACAATTACATCGCCGGGTTCAATGCGGTGATTTGATATCACATCTTCGCGCTTCATGCGGCAGGTAACTGTCGAGTCGACTATGATAGTGCGTACCAGGTCGCCTACATCGGCAGTTTCGCCACCGGTAGAGTAGATGCCGATGCCCGCTTCACGCAGTTCTGCTAAAATTTCTTCGGTGCCATTGATAATAGCCGCGATAACTTCGCCGGGAATCAGGTTCTTATTACGGCCAATGGTTGATGATAACAGGATATTGTCTGTTGCGCCAACGCAAAGCAAATCGTCAAGGTTCATGATGATAGCATCCTGGGCTATGCCCCGCCATACAGATATATCGCCGGTTTCTTTCCAGTAAGTATAAGCTAATGACGATTTAGTGCCTGCGCCATCGGCATGCATGATATTGCAATATTCAGCATCGCCGGTTAAAATATCAGGTACTATTTTACAAAATGCTTTAGGAAAAATGCCTTTGTCGATGTTTTTTATGGCATTATGAACGTCATCTTTGGAGGCGGATACGCCACGCTGATCATATCTTTGCGAAGAAATCATGGGCAAATATAAGGTTATTGACTTTAATAGAACGAATGGGAGGTTTGTTATAAAGCAAAATGCTATTTAATTGCTTTGCGACTTTTAATATTCCCACCCGTTATACTTAACGTTTGGAACTGCGCTGTTCGAAGTCTCTGACTTCGGACTACTATGCTTGTAGTCTGTGACTACAATACGTCTGGAACTCAAAAATACGGGATGCCTGTAGTTGCAAACTACAGGCATTGCTAATTCGAAGTCGGAGACTATTAGTGTCCGGTAAAGATCCGAGGCGACTAAATAAGTTCAGAAATAGAATAGATATCTACGATTTTAGGCAATAATGTGAACAGCAGGCCCAGGCCTTATGTAATTAAAAGCAGTTGTTTAGAGTTTGGTGAACGAATATTTGAAAATTTGCTTTGTAGTGCCTTTTCAGGCGATCTGAGAAAACCGCGTATATCTATGTATGTCATAAGATGTAAGCGGATCATAGCAGCTAAATTAGCGAAAGACCATTTAGCTGCTATGCCTTTTTTGAGGATTTTTAATATTAGATCTGCTATCAGAGCTGACCATATTTGTAACTTGATAGCGTTTTCAGAATCACCAAGAAAATACTTAAGCGGATAGTTTTGCTTTATTCTTTTGAATAACAACTCTATTTGCCAACGTTTACGGTATAATTCAGCTATAGTCATCGCACTCATTTTCATGTTGTTGGTCAAGAACTCATATATTTCACCACTATCAGGACTTTTAAATTGAACCATTCTGCCTAAAACACGATTGCAGCCTCTATGGCCCAGCCGAATGCGTTTGTCTGCAATAACTCCTTTTTCTTTGTGGGGATTATCCAATTCTTCCAGTACATCATAAGCCGATCTACTTCGCCTTCGTGTAATCCATGTTACCCCTGATGCTGAAAAACTGTTAAGTTTTATATAGTCTGCATAGCCTCTGTCAAAGACAAGAATAGAACCTTTAGGTAGATGAACCTCTTTTAAAAAACTGGAATCGTTTGCAGCAGCAGCACTATAACAAATCATACAAGGTATATCCAGATCGCTTCTTATCAGCGTATGGACTTTGATCCCGCCCTTTCGCTTCCCTACAGGATTTTGACCAGAGGTTCGTAGTATTTCCTGAAATAATGATATAGTGGTCGAATCAAAGATATACAGTCGGGAAGCTATGCTTTTCTTCCTGCTGTCCGATAAAAATCCCGAGTATCGTTGATATAGCTTGTAATAAATAGAACCGAATACATCAGCTTGTCGCCTTTGATTGGCGTCTGATATGGTACTACGCCTGGGATGATAGCGAACGCCAAGGTGATTAACCCGTTGCTCTGCTGCAAGCATACCTGTTGTCACCTCCCGTAATGAATTACAGTGATTGAAAACGGCATAAAGCATGGTTACCAAATGCTCGTAAGTATTGAATCGCTTGCAATACCTATCCGCGTTATGTTCAGCGGATATGCGACGGATCATATCCCGGGGAATAAATCTTAATAACTGCGCGAATATCGGCTGTCCGGTAAAAAAAGTACTTTTGTTCATTGGTGTTTTTTGTGTGGTAACTTAAAACTACCAATAAAGGGGGGCTGTTAAAAGCCTCCCTTGCTTTTTATTATCTTTTACCGGACACTAATAGTCGGAGACTTCGAACAGCTTGTTTTAATTATATTCATGGCTTTTAATATTCCCACCCATTATACTTAACGTTTGGAATTTCGATTTTAGGTGTTTGCCTTATTTTTCGGTTTCGCTGTTTTTTTAGCCACTTTCTAAAGCCAGCTTTGGGTTTTACACCGTATTTCTGGTTAAACCAGTGTTCTATCTGGCAGTTTATTAAAGACATATAGTTTATTGTTGTCGTAAATTTAGTGAATAAGAATCAGGTGGGTGAGTTCCTGTAAGATCAGATTCATATAAATTGATCGAAATTGTGTTTCTTTGTAAGAAAATAGATTGATGCATACATCAATCCGTTTTATCGGGTTAATCGAAAACAATTCGCGCTGATAATACCTCATCGGCAGGATTAGTATTTACTTCTGTTATGTTAAAAACACTTTCCTACAAAATAAACCGCTGGCGCTTGAAGCGTAACAGTCAGCGCAACTTTTTAATTTATTGCAGCGTTTTTGTAGGTTTTGTAGGCGGACTGGCAGCCGTGGCCCTTAAGTTTTTGGTGCATTTGATGGAAGAGCTGAGCCACAATATATCATCGCACCTGTATTATCACATAGCTTACGTGTTTTTACCGGCAATTGGCATTTTGGGTACAGTAGCCTATCAGCACCTGGTAAACCGCGATAAGATTGAAAAAGGAATAGGTAAGATACTCATTAACATCAAAAAAAATCGCTCAAACATTAAAGTCAATAATATTTATTCGCATCTGATCACAAGCTCATTAACCGTAGGTTTCGGCGGCTCGGCAGGGTTGGAGGCACCTATTGTTTGTACAGGCACAGCCATTGGCTCAAACGTGGGCAAGTTTTTTAAGCTTACACCCTATGAAAAAACTGTACTGTTAGCAGCAGGATCATCGGCAGGTATAGCGGCAGTGTTCAATAGTCCTATAGCTGGCGTTTTATTTTCGCTTGAAATATTGATAGGGGAGATCACTATTCCAACCTTTATTCCGCTATTGATAGCCTCGGCTACCGGTGTGGTTGTTTCAAAGGCCTTATACTCAGGACAGTTGTTTCACCTGGTTACCGAAGGCTGGGTAATGAACGCTTTGCCTTTTTATGTAGCCCTTGGTGTATTAAGCGGATGGGTTGCCATTTACATAGCCAAAGTAGGAGGTAAATTAGAGGGTGGTATATTTAAAAAGCAAAACCGATATGTGAGGGCCGTTGCAGGCGGTGTAATCCTGGGATTGATGATTGTGATATTTCCGCAGTTGTTTGGCGAGGGCTATCATTACCTTACGGCCATTTTAAATGGTAATATCCATGTTTTAAAAGAGGAAACTTTATTTAGCGAGTGGCTTGATCAGCCTCTTGTTATGCTGCTGTTTATAGCGGCATTGGTGTTTATGAAAATCATTGCAGCCGGCATCACCATAGGCGCGGGCGGTAATGGCGGTACTTTTGCGCCAACTATGTTTACAGGGGCTTTTCTGGGTTTACTGGTGGCTTATGGTGTTAACCAAACCGGGGTCATACATTTAAATACGGTTAATTTTATTGCTGTAGGTATGGCCGGCGCGCTGGCCGGTGTATTGCATGCGCCGCTTACCGCTATATTCCTGATAGCTGAAATTACAGGCGGGTACGTATTGTTTATTCCGCTCATGATCGTATCGGCTATATCTTATATCATATCGCGTTATTCGTCGCCGCACAATATGTACTGGAGCCATCTTATTCATGAAAACAATATCCAGCCTGGCCAGGATTACGGCATGTTGAATGCCATAACGCTTGATAGTATTATCAACCGTAAATACACGGCTGTTGATAAATCAATGACGGTGACCGATTTTTATAAAGTATTGGCCAAAACGGACGCTAATATTTTCCCTGTATTGAAAGATGACGGCAGCCTGGAAGGAGTAGTGCTGATAGATGATATCCGCCGCCGGTTGTTTAATAAGGAGATAGCAGATAGTCTGATAGCCGATATTATGATAGAGCCGCCAACTGTAATTGACTATGAGCAACCGGCCAGCAGTGTAATGGATACCTTCGATGCTATTGATGTTTGGCAACTGCCAGTGGTAAAAGATGAGGTTTTTATAGGTTTTATATCCAAATCGGCTTTGCTATCTAAATACCGGGCGGTGCTTATTGAACAGCACAAGGCAAGTGATTTGTTTGCGTAGGTGGAAAGTATGAAAAAATATGTCATTGCGAGGCACGAAGCAATCGCATGCTTTACAGAGCTGCCCTGCTTCCGTGCGATTGCTTCGTGCCTCGCAATGACATGATAAATAAAAAAGGCCGCTGATGTTTAAAATCAGCGGCCTTCTTATTTTTAGATGATATTCTATTTAATAAACAGCAATTCCCTGAATTTAGGTAGGGGCCATAAGCTGTCATCAACCAGTTGTTCCAATTTATCAACGTGGTAGCGGATAGGCTGGAAGAATGATTTTACTTTTTCATCATAATCGATAGCACGCTGGCGGATATCATCAATTACGTTGGCTTTTTTGCGCTCATTAACCATTTGCTCGGTATTGGTTTTAATGAAGTTCACGTGCTCCGAAATCCTGTTAATGATATCCAGTTGCGACTCGTAAGTTGATTTATCCAGACCGATATCTTTCAGGCCTTTAACGTTCTCGATCAGTTTGCTTTGGTAAGCGATTGCCGACGGGATGATTACGTTCATCACCAGTTCGCCAATTACACGGGCTTCTATCTGAAGCTTTTTGTAGAAAGCATCCAATAAAATTTCGTGACGGGCGTGAGCCTCACGTACTGTGAATACACCGGTTTCGGCAAAAAGGTGCTCCGATTTATCGCTTAACAAGGCATCCAGCGCTTTCGGGGTAGTTTTGATATTTGACAAACCTCTTGTAGCAGCTTCTTTTTCCCATTCTTCGCTATATCCATTGCCTTCAAAACGGATGCTTTTTGATTCCTTGATGTATTTTTTGATCACCATTAATAAGGCAAGGTCTTTTTTCTCGCCTTTTTTCATGAGTTTATCTACATCATATTTGAACTTCTTAAGCTGATCGGCAACGATAAGGTTAAGGATGGTCATCGGGCTGGCCGAGTTAGCTGACGAACCTACGGCACGCAATTCAAACTTGTTACCGGTAAAAGCAAAAGGCGAGGTACGGTTACGGTCGGTATTGTCAGGTAAAATCTGCGGGATCTTAGGGATGCCCTGCCATAACAGGTTTTCTTCCTTGATTTTTTTGCTGATGCGCGATGTTTCAATCTCGTCCAGTACATCATTAAGCTGACTGCCCAGGAAGATAGAAATAATGGCCGGAGGGGCTTCGTTGGCGCCTAAACGATGGTCGTTATTAACAGATGCGATAGATGCCCTTAACAGGTCGGCATGTTCATGAACCGCTTTTATGGTATTCACAAAAAAGGTAAGGAACATGAGGTTGTTTTTAGGCGTTTTGCCCGGGGATAATAAGTTTTTGCCTGTATTAGTTATCAGCGACCAGTTATTGTGCTTACCCGAGCCATTAATGCCTGCATATGGTTTTTCGTGCAGCAATACTTTAAAGTTATGGCGTTTGGCAACACGGTCCATCAAGTCCATTAACAATTGGTTATGGTCGATAGCCAGGTTTATCTCTTCATATATCGGGGCGCACTCAAATTGCGATGGCGCAACTTCGTTGTGGCGGGTTTTAAGCGGAATACCTAATTGAAGGGCTTCAGCTTCCATATCCTGCATGTAAGCATATACCCGCTCAGGTATCGAACCAAAGTAATGATCTTCCAGCTGCTGGTTTTTGGCCGATATGTGGCCAAATAAAGTACGACCTGTTAAATAAAGGTCGGGACGGGCATTAAATAAGGCAATATCTACCAGAAAGTACTCCTGCTCAATGCCTAACGAGGCGTTTACCTTTTCAATGCCTTTATCAAAGTAGTGGCAAACATCAACAGCGGCTTTGTCAAGCACGTTCAATGCTTTTAATAAAGGTACTTTATAATCAAGTGCCTCGCCGGTGTATGACACAAACACGGTTGGGATACACAAAGTACGCGCCATCAAAAAGGCAGGCGATGATGGGTCCCAGGCGGTATAGCCGCGGGCCTCAAAAGTATTGCGGATACCGCCGCTCGGGAAGCTTGACGCATCAGGCTCCTGCTGGGCAAGCGCGTCGCCCGAAAAGCGTTCTATAGCGCCGCCATCGGCAGTAGGTTCAAAAAAGGCGTCATGTTTTTCGGCAGTGGTGCCGGTAAGTGGTTGAAACCAGTGTGTATAATGTGTAGCTCCTTTGCCCAAAGCCCATGCTTTCATGGCCGATGCAATCTGTTCTGCAAGGTCGCGGGGGATAGGTTCGCCTTTTTCAATCGAATTTACTATTCCCTGGTAAGCCTCTGATGAAAGATATTCCTTCATTTTCTTTTTATCGAACACATTCGACCCGAAATAATCAGAAATTTTTGGTGAAGGTGGTTTTACTTCAGGAATTGTGCGTGAAAGTACATCCTGTAAGGCTTTGAATCTGATATTGGACATATTTTTATGAGGTTTAAATAAAGGTTAGTGGTCAAAATTATAACTATCCTTTAAAATACGGGGCAAAATTAAGCGAAATATAACATTTCACCTAATACCATATAAAAGGATAGAAAAAAGCTTCGAAATAGCCATATGGGCATTAAGTTTTGTCTGAAAATATAAAAAATGTGCTTTTTGATAGGATTTACGCTGTTTTTTAATGTTAAAATGGATTAAAATTGATTTTACTTGTTTAAAATTGATGTTTTTTAAATTTTTTATTAAGTTTTTTGAAATTTTTTTGAAAATATCATTTTCAAAAGTTTAAAAAATGGCATTTTGAATGCCTTGTTTTTGCAATTTTCATAATTTTTAGATTTTTTACCATTAATTTATCATTAATAATTTGTTATTCTTAAGAATACTACCTAATTTCAGAAAATAATTTACGAAAACATCAAAATTATCGGTGTTTTTATGAAAATTCCGAATAATTGGAAGGAGTAGTGAAAGAAACTAACGATTAAGATGTTTTGTGAAGCCTAAATAGCAATCAAACTAAATTTAAATACAACAATCAAACTAATTAATTTTTAAAAAACAATCAAACTAAATTAAACGATGAAAGTAGGTTCTACAAAACACAACTTCCTAAGTTCAGTCCGACAGCTGACACGTGAAAAATGGGCGCTGGGTGCTACCATTTTTACAGGGAAAATGATTGGCTTGTTGCTGGTTTTTGCCGCAATGATGGTTTTGCCAGGTATGTTCGGTACAAAAGCTAACGCTGCCGAAACTTATACCGCCCATGAAACAGCATTAATTAACACGGTTAATACTGTTTGGACACTGGTTGCTGCCTTTTTAGTATTTGGTATGCAGGCAGGTTTCGTTATGCTCGAAGCAGGTTTTGCCCGTAAGCGCGAAACTGTGAACGTGCTGATGGAATGTATTTTTGATACTTGTCTTTGTGGTTTGCTATTTTACGCTATTGGTTATGCCTTTATGTTTGGCAATGGCAACGGCTTTATTGGCTGGGGCGGCGCTGATGGCAAAACCTGGTTCTTTCTTCAAAACACTCCTGAAACTTACGGTTCAACCGGTATCCCGGTATTGGCACACTGGATTTTCCAGTACGCTTTTGCTGATACCTGCTCAACCATTGTATCAGGTGCTATGATTGGTCGTACCAGCTTCCGTGGCGACATTCTTTACAGTATCGGCATCACCGGCTTTATCTATCCTATCATCGGTCACTGGGCTTGGGGTCCGGATGGTTTCCTTGCTACAATGGGAACTTCAGGTTTCTTCAAGTCAATAAGCGCTCAGCCTTTCCGCGACTTTGCAGGTTCAACAGTAGTACACACTATTGGTGGTGTTGCTTCACTGGCAGGTGCAATGGTGTTAGGCCCACGCTTAGGCCGCATTTTTGCCCGCGATGATAAAGAAAAAGGCGGCTTGCCTCCAGGTCACAACTTATTGGTTGCTGCTGTAGGTGGTTTCTTACTTTGGTTTGGTTGGTATGGTTTTAATCCGGGTTCAACATTGTCGGCAATGGATATGCAAGGTATTGGCCGCGTTGCGGCTAACACTACGCTTGCTGCCTGCGCCGGTGGTTTCACCGCAATGCTTGCTGCTTTATGGTTTGGCCCAACAAAAGGCAAATTTGATTTAGCCTTTACTATTAATGGTTTCCTTGCAGGTTTAGTTGCTATTACTTGCCCTTGTTACTGGGTTAGCCCATTCGGTGCTATCCTTTTAGGCGCGGTTTCTGGCTTCATTATCTTCGGTGGTGTATACTTGATCGAGTGGTTCCGTATCGATGATCCGGTTGGTGCAGTATCTGTACACGGTCTTAACGGTATCTGGGGTACTATCTCTTTAGGTTTATTCGCTTCTGGTCAATATGGTGCTACAGGCCCAACTGGTGCTGATAACTCTGCCCCGGTAGCTGGCTTATTTTACGGCGGTGGCTTTGATGTATTAAAAGCTCAGCTAATCGGTAGCTTGACCATTACACTTGCTGTATTTGTGGTTTCTTACGTGATGATGTTTGTGATTAACAAATTAGGTCATCCTTGGAAATTACGTATCGAAGAGCATGGTGAAACCGGTACCGGTGGTATCGACGTGTTTGATCACGGTATCGAAGTTTATCCTGTTCAGGACGATGAGATCAGCTTAAGCGGCCTTTTTGATAAAGGTGCTAAGGTTGCTTCTGAAGCCTAACGAGATAAGCTAAGCTTTTAGCAGCTTAACAAAAATATTGATGCCTTGTGCGGTTGGAGAGTGGTAGTTTATTAATTGGACGTTGCCGTTGCCAACCGTACAGGGATTTTTTATGCCGACACATAACTGATCCTTTTAATTGCAAGGTGTTGATAATCAAATAATAACAGTATAGTTCCCCGAAAAAACAACAATTAACAAAATAGTTTATCAATTCACAATTAAATCGTTATCATGAAAAAAGTATTTCTACTCTTCTCATTTTTTTCAATTGCGGCCTTTACGGTAAAGGCTCAGGACACGGTTAAAACCACGTCTGATGCCCCTCTGGTTATCTACGGTTCGGTAGATACCTACTATAAATATGATTTTTCTGACAAAGGTTCGCAAATCCCTACCAGCTTTGCGAGTGATCATAATTCGGTATCAATTGGTATGATTGATCTGGGCTTGAAGAAAAAGGTAGGCAAAGCTGCGTTTGTTGGCGAGCTTTCATTTGGTCCGCGTGGTCAGGCTCAGTCAATTCCCAATGGCCCAAGTGGTGATTCATTCCACATTCAGAACTTATATGTATCATATGATCTTACCGATAAATTAAACCTGACCGGTGGTTATATGGCTACATTTATTGGCTATGAGGTTATTAGTCCTGTAGGTAACTTTAACTACTCAACTTCATACCTGTTCACTAATGGGCCGTTCCAAAACCCTGGTGTTAAGTTAACTTACGCGTTTAGCGATAAAGTAAGTTTAATGGCTGGTATATTTAACGATACCTGGAACAATTATACTTCAACGCATAAGGTAAATACCTTTGGTTCGCAGTTATTTGTATCTCCTGTAAAAGGATGGACTGCTTACCTTAACCTTGCTACCGGTAAAGAATCTGGTACCGAAGTTGATTTGACAACGGCTTACCAAATTACTGATGCCTTTAAACTGGGCTTAAACGGTGCTACTTACTCGGCTCCAAATGATGGCGGTGGCTTTAGCGGTGTTGCTTTATATCCGCAGTTAGCTGTATCAAAAACAGTTACTTTGGGTTTAAGGGGCGAGTATTTCAAAACTAAAAATGGCGCGTTACAAACATTTGGCCCTCCTCCGGGGCAAAATGTTAAGGCCTTTACATTTACTGCAAACATTAAATCAGGCCCGCTTACTTTCATTCCTGAAATCAGGTTAGATCACGGCTCATCTACTTCATTCATCAATCATTCTGGCGATCCTTCAAAATCGGCCGGTCAGTTTGCTGTAGCTGCGGTATACGCGTTCTAAAAAAAAGTTTATATTGACCCTATTTTTATCATGAGCCGTTCCGGAATTATCCGGAGCGGCTTTTATATTTGTTTTATGAAAAAGATACTATTAGGCATTGTTGGTCTCCTTTTTTCGTTGGGTGCCTTTGCGCAAAAGGATTCGCTGGCCCTTGACGAAAATAACAAGTATATCTATTATAAAACGGCAGAGCAGCCAGGTGCTGTAGCTGATACGCTTTATGATCGCGGGTTGTATTTTTTTAAAAAAGCTTACCCGGCAAAAGCGCTTAAGCTGACCAAGGCCGATAAAGATGGTAACGCGCTTACCGGTACCGGCTCTTTTTTGATCAATAAAAAAGGCCTGGTGGGTAATAGTGAAGGCGGGGAAATGGCCTATACACTTAGGGTGGAGGTAAAGGATGGTAAGTATCGTTATTGGTTAACCGATTTTGTGTACCAGCCTTATCAGCGTAACCGTTATGGTAATGTTGAGTTTATGCATGGAAAAGATGTAGCTCTTGAAAAAGCATCGGAAAAGTTATCAAAGGCCGATTTTAATACTTGTATAAGCCAGGTGTTAGTTAACAGTAAACATGTTGGCGATAGCCTGAAGGCTTATATGCTTAAAACTTCATCGCTGGAGAAGCATGATGTTAAAAAGGTAAAGCGGGTTTCAACTAAAGAATGGTAGTTTTTCTGAGTTTGCAGGTATTGGTTTGTGTTGAGCCGTAAGCGCCTGCAGAATAAAGGTATTTAATAAAAGAGCCGCACCTTGTAAAAGGTGCGGCTTATTTTTTATGTTGTTAATTGAGTTTAATCAGTTAGGGGATAGGAGTTGATTATAGCTCCTCGTCGTGCTGGCTGATATCCAAACCTGCAAGCTCTTCTTCAGGGGTTACACGTAATGTGCTGATCATGTCGGTGATCTTTAATAAAATGAATGAACCGAAGAAAGCGAAGGCTGATACGCCAATTAATGTAATTAAGTGAATGATGAAAAGGTGTGTTTCGCCATAATATAAACCATTGCCGGTAGTGTTACCTGCATTAACATTCTGGTGCGCGAATACGCCGGTTAAAAGCATACCAACCATACCGCCTACGCCATGGCAAGGGAATACGTCAAGTGTATCGTCGATGCTGGTTTTTGTTCTCCAGATCACAACCAGGTTGCTCACTACAGCGGCTACTATACCAATAATTAAAGAGTGGGGGATAGTTACAAAGCCTGCTGCCGGGGTAATAGCTACTAAACCTACAACCGCACCAATACAAGCACCTAATACACCTGGTTTTTTACCGCGAAGGATATCAAAGAACATCCAGGCCATAGCTGCCGCCGCAGATGCTGTAGTGGTTGTTGCCAAAGCGGTTGCCGCTAAAGTACCTGAGCCTAATGCAGAGCCTGCATTGAAGCCAAACCAGCCGAACCATAATAAGCCTGTACCTAATAGTACGTAGCTGATACGGGCCGGATTGTGTGAAGTCTCGTTACGGCCTTTTAAGTATATAGCTGATGCCAAAGCTGCCCAGCCAGCGCTCATGTGTACTACGGTACCGCCGGCAAAGTCAAGTACGCCTTTTCCGAAAAGGAAGCCTTTTGGATGCCAGGTAGCGTGAGCTAATGGGGCATATATGAAGATCATGAACAGGCAAAGGAAAATTACGTAAGAGTTAAAGCGGATCCTTTCGGCAAAAGCGCCGGTGATAAGGGCGGGGGTAATAACCGCGAATTTTAACTGGAACATAGCGAATAGCACCAGTGGAATTGTTGGGGCAAGTTCCCAGGTGGCGTTGCCTAACGTGCCTTTCATCATAAAGAAAGTGCCGGGGTTGCCAATAAAGCCGCCAAACTCATCTTCGCCGAAGGCAAGGCTAAAGCCAAATATTACCCATATAACGGTAATTACGCCCATACAAACAAAGCTTTGCAGCATGGTTGATAGTACGTTTTTTTTGCTTACCATACCGCCATAAAAAAACGCCAGACCAGGGGTCATGATCAATACAAGGGCGGTACTTACTAATAGCCAGGCGGTATCGCCAGAATCAATTTTGCTGTCTTTAACGGTTGTAAGGGTAACTGAAGGATATATAAGGGCTAATACAATTACAATTAAAAGTATGCCAAAAGGTATGAATTTTTTCATGTTTCGGGTTTAAGGGAGGAAAAAAAATGAAGGTTTGAATAATACTGTCCGGTGTCCAATCAAAAACACCGGACAGTATTAAAACTAAATTTTTTAAAAAACAATAATCCCTCATGCTTAATCAGGGCATGTGGGTTGGGAATTGTTTTTTAGCCTACCAAAAGTCGTGAAACGGAAAAAGGATGAGTTTGCGGAGCTGGGACAATTTGCTTGTATCCAATCCGCAATTAAAATCAAGGTACTTAAATCTAATTGTGTAACTGCCGGGCGTTGCTACAAACGCCTGTAAAGAGTGCGCACCCCTGTGTTGCTGTACATTAATAACCGGAGCGGGTACATTATTAAGTACAAACTCTAAATTAAACGGGTTATGATGCGGTACTGTTGCAGATACAGTGGTTTTTTTAGTGCTTTTGTGGTAATAATGGTATAATCCACCCTTTGCGGATGCGGTAAATCCGTAAAAGAGTAGAAAAAATAAGGCAATAAGTTTGTAAAGCCTGTTAACCATATCTAAAAGTAATAAAAACTGTAAATAATTGATAGTTTTTTTTGAAAAATTTTAAATTTTTTGTGATTTGATTGTTTAAAATGCTTTTAAAGTCAACTTTTATTGATGATTTTTTTATTTTATGGGATAAAAAAGGTTTTGTTGAATGATTTTTTAATCTTTTTATGGATTATGTCTGGTTTTATAGAAGATGAAAATCAGATGAAAAATTAGACAGAATTATTTTGAAATATTTCTACTTTTTACAAAATATAATATAAGTATACTCGTTATTAATAAAATTTAATTCCGAAAATATGCTTATCACCAAATTTGATTTGTACAATGCCGAGTGGCTCGACCTTGTATTTGACCATCGCAACAAAAATTATGGCGCATATGAATTGCGTAGCACTTATTCAAAAACGTTAACTAAGGCTATGGCCATGGCGTTTGGTGCTGTAGCTGTTTTATCAATTGCTACTATCGTTTTTAAAGCAAAGCCAAAAGCTAAAGATTCGGTAGGTATGATCACGGTTGATCTTACGAAAATACCTCCGCCTCCAAAAAAGGAAGACAGGGTAGTAGAGCCTCAGAAAACTCAGCCGGCTGAACCGGTTAAGGCTTCAACGCCAAGCCCTACCATTAAGTATACAACGCCGCACGTTGTGCCCGAAGATGTGCCGACTGAACCGCCAACAATAGCCGATCTTAATAAAAATGCGGTGGGTTCAGAAACTGTTAAAGGAGATGGGCCACCCACTCAGGCTCTTGAAGGTAAAGACGAAGGGCCTGGAGGGCCACCTGTTACCGAGGATAATGGTGTTCATACAATCGGCGACGCGCTTGAAGTAATGCCCGAACCTGTGGGTGGAGCTGCTGCCTGGGCCAAGTTTTTACAGAAAAACCTGCGTTTTCCGGGGGCTGCTCAGGATGCAGGGGTGTCGGGCAAGGTGTTTATGAGTTTTATTATTGAAAAAGACGGCACACTTTCAAATATTAAAGTTGACCGTGGCGCCGGTTATGGTTTTGATGAAGAGGCGACCCGTGTGCTAAAACTGGCCAAAGCCTGGAAACCAGGCGTGCAAAACGGGCAGAATGTGCGTGTTAGATATAGTATCCCAATAAGCTTTCAGTTAGCGACAGAAGAATAGGTAATAAGTTTCTGCTATAATTTTTAATTAAGTGTGTGTGTTAGAGTTGCTGACTGTGTTTTAGCCCTGCAAAAGCAGGGCTTTTTTGTATCTTAGCATTACCAGTTATAAAAACAATGAATCAGCCTAAATCTGAAATTTTCAGCGACGGTATATGCGTTTATGTTTCCGTAAACGTAAGTAATTCGTTTATAGGTAAACTGGCTCTTGTTTTTGCCAACCTGCTTATTTTAACAGTTATTGGTTTGGGTGTTGTATGGCATATTCCGGGAATGGTTATCTGTTTCGGGCTGCTATTTGTGTTACTGGCTAAATATTCATTATGGAATTTTTTTGGATGGGAAAACCTCATCATTAATACACGCTCCGTTAGTTACCAGCGCGATTATGGACTGTTTAAAACAAGGTATATTATTAAAAGGCTGCAGAGTCGGCTAATTATCAGCCACAGTTTATATAAACCCAACCCGGGTTGCATATTGTGCAGCTTTGGCTCATACAAGCAGGTTGATAACACACCCTTTGAAATTTACAACATGACCTTCCCCATGGCCGAAGCCGACGCCAAATACTTGAACACCTTAATTGAAAAGCTTTTTATTGATGATATGTCCCGGCGCTATGATCTGCCCCAGATCATTTTAAATTGATATGAGTTTACAATAATAAAATTCCGATGTCATTTCGAACGAACCTGAAAGGATTGTGCGGGGAGGAGTGAGGAGAAATCTTCTACGCCATGCCATTGAGTTATGCGTATTGGTTTTGCAGGGTGTAGAAGATTTCTCTTTCGCCCCACACTCTTTCCCGCCCTGCTCTATCGAAATGACATTTTGTATTAAATTGAGATTTTCTTTATCCCTAATTCACGTTAAACTAAAATCAGCTTGCATTACAACGTTTTCCTAAAGCAGAAGCTATACGGTAAATCAACATATGGGGCATAGTTCTCGATACGTTCATATCCCGATTTGTGGTACAGGTTATGTGCTTCAATCTGCTTGCTGGCGCTTTCGAGGACTGCAAACTTAAAACCGATTTCGCGGGCCCAGCTTTCCAGTTCGTTTAAAACTATTTTACTGATGCCGTTTCCCCTTGCATCGGGCTCAACAAACATTCTTTTAACCTCTATCGATTCCTGATCAAAAGGTTTAAAGCAACCACAACCGGCAGGCGTATCATCTATATAGGCAATAACTATGGTGTCATTTTTTTCGATAATGTTATGATGGTCATAAAAATCCATCATATCGCCATTACGACTACGGAGATCTGCATCAAGCTTGGTAACAAGGACTCTGAAATCGGGATTATCGCTGTTTGTTCTTTTTAGGGTAACTGTTTCCATCGCGGTAAAAGTACGGTAATTGCGCAACCGGCCATGAATGTAATTTAAACTTGCATAATTCTGCCCCTTAACCGTTCGGCCTATATTAAAATATGCTTTTCTCCGTTAGTAAACCTGCAACCCGGCGAGGAGATGTGGTTGATCACTTAGCGATCAAGCACAGTCTTTAGCCTCCTTATCATAAAATTGGTGATCTGTAATGTATAAAATCCTGTTTTTTTGCAGCGCTTTTACCTGCTATCTATCCGCAACTTTTGCGCAAACCGGTATAGTAAAAGAGAAAATTTATCATCCTGACAGTGCTCATTCAGCCCATAAGGCCGTGACCCGTTCGTTGATGTTGCCGGGCTGGGGGCAGGCGTATAATCATCGGGCCTGGAAAATCCCGCTTATTTACGGTGGACTCAGCGCTTTGGTGATCAACACCATTCACAATCAGCAATATTATCACGAATATCTTACACTATCACGTTATCGTAACGCCGGTCCTCCAAAAAAGGGAGATCCCTATTATTCAGAATATATAAGGTATAGTAGCCCGGAAAATTATGTTAGTGATGGCATTTTGGCATCGGCGCGTGAAAACGCAAGGCGTAACCGGGATATATGTATCATTAGCATTTTAGGAATATGGGGGATACAGGCAATTGACGCCTATATTGATGCTAAGATGATCCACTCATACACCGTGGATAATAACTTGTCGATAAAAATAACTCCCGGCATACTAAATCCGCAGCTATATGTTCAGGGCGGACGGGTATATAGCTTTGTGCCCTGTATTAAAGTTGTTTCTGCATTTTAAAGTTTACTTTTATTGGCCACCATTCCCCGCAATATCTCGTTGTACAAGGATTGTGTTGAAACCATGGCCGAATATTTCCCGTTTTGGGTTATCGCGATAAAAGGCGCTCATCTTATTTATCAGACAAGGGCACCAGCTTAGCTTTCAAATCCGGATCTTTCATGTCTTTGTCCAGCGGGAACATCGGCCGCTGAATGCGGTGGTAGGGTAGGCGTTCGATATTTTGATCTACACCGCCCGGCGTAATGGCCAACAGCCAGTCGGCACGCATGGCATATAGCTCGGGTTCGAGGTAGCCTATTTTTACAACTACAATATCGGCCGTACGCGGGTTAAGGCCAAGACGTGTAAAATCTATCTCTTTATGGTAAGGCTTCCGTTTTTGGGTGATGATAACATGAACGCTGCCAACTTTTATTACAGCCTCAACTTCGGCATCCTTATCACCAGATACAATAGACTCCACAGTGCCGGATAGCTTCACTGGCGGCGCAAAACGGTTGTCGACTGCCGCGCCGGCATAGCCTTCTACATGATTGCCCACGCCGGCGGCAATGGCACTTTTGATGAGTTCGGGCGCAGGGATAGACGCATAAAGCAGCGAAGGCCCGTTCGCTGCTTTAAATTCCGGCCGGGCAAGGATCTGCGTCAGCGTCCAGGTGGCATCGCCTGCACCACCGGCGGTAGGGTTATCGCCCGAATCGCTGATATAAAAAGGATGTTTAGGGCTGGCTATGGCTTTATCCAGGCATTCGGTTAATGTACCGGTTGGCGCTACAAATTCAAATTGGTTGCGAACATCCCAAAAACTTTGGGCCAGCTGCTCGGCAGTATGGGTTACTTTTTCTTTATCATCGCCGGTAACCATTACTACAGCATGGTTGCGTGGCTCGTCGGCCCAGGCGTAGCCAATCCAAATGGCGGCATCGGTAATGCCACTTTGTACCGCTGCGGGAGCTACCTGTTTATATAAGCTTTTACCCGGTTCAACGCGGGTGCTTGTTTTTTCGCCAGGGAGTAAAATGGGCACAGATATATATGCCTTATAAGCAGGCTTGCCTTTACTGCTTTCAATCCTGTCGATAAGGTTTTGTACTGCACGTTGTTTGGTTTGCATGGCATCCTCATGAGGGGCCATACGATAGCAGGTGATCAGGTCAGAATTTTGGGCCAGTCGCCAGGAAACATTACCGTGCAGGTCCATTGACGTGGAGATCATGGTTTTATAACCAATCACTTTTCTTATCCGCACAATAAAATCCCCTTCAGGGTCATCAAGGCCAACAACGCTCATAGCGCCATGAATATCAAAGTAAAGACCGTCATAAGGGAGGTGTTTTTTTAGCGAATCAAGCGTTTTATTCACCAGCGATTCATAGGCCGCCCTCGTAACCGCCCCGCCAGGCAATGATTTGCCAACCACCGTAGGAAACCAACGGGCTTTTTTGCACAGCGGCGAATCTGCAGCCATAAAAGGGTAGGAGCTGAAAACATCCGCGCCGTATTTGGCATGAAAAGCCGCCTCATCAGTAAGTGCTGGTGAAAATGTGCTCGACTCAATGGCCAAACCCGCTATGGCTATCCGGGGGATTTGTTTGTTTGCTTTGGGTGCTTGCGCGCTGGTTAAACAAGATGACAGGCAAATGAATAGGGTTAAGCAAAATAAACGTGCTGATTTCATTAGCAATGTGGTATAAACAGGTGATGTCTGCTAAAAATAAGGAATATTTTTAGTTTACCTGCTGAAGCAATAAATAACATATTAGCAGGGTTGCGTGAAAGTGCAGGGAAATGCCTGTAATCTGTAATGTAACTGTTGCTGGGATCACCATGACCGAGCTATCGCGACTTGCGATGCTCTCCAAACAAAATATGAGCCGTACCATACACAAGTTGGAAGAGAACGGTATGATTACCAGTGTTGCCAACAGCGCTGATAAAAGAAGCGATATATTAATGCTAACCAAAAGTGGCAAGCAGTTTTTACCGGAAGCAAACCAGGATGTATTTAATTTGAGCAATATCTATAAAAATCTGGTTGGCGAAAAGGATCTTGAAACCACTATAAATGTTTTGAACAGGATCATCGAGTTTTACTAAAATTTTGGTGATGGCAATGAAGATCATATTGCGGGCTAAGTCAGTATTAACTTCGGTCGGTAAAGATCTGATATTTTAGTAATTTATTTATCCCTAATGTTTTACCATAGGTTTAAGTTATTAACTTTATGAATCAATCTTAACCTATATTTATGAAAATACAAACTGAGCCTATCGGGAGCATTCCGCGCCCGGTTTACTTACAACAAGCCATGACCGCCTTTGCCGGCGGGCAAATTAAAGCCGATGAATTAGATAACCTGTTTGATCAGGCTACCCGCGAAACCATTAAGCAGCTGGAAGCTACCGGTTCGCCTGTTATTAGCGATGGTGAGCAATCAAAACCAAGCTTCGTTACCTATCCCATGCAGGGTTTCAAAAATTTTGCTGCCGATGGCGTGGTGATCCCTTTTGCCGACGGGCATACCCGTCAGTTACCCAAACTAACCGGCGGGCCTTTTCATTATACCACTTTTGCAAACTCATACTTGAGCCGTGCAAAAAAATATGCCACATTACCGGTAAAGCAAGCGGTTATATCCTGCTCGGCCATGAGCCTGCTTTATCCTCAGGAAGGAATTGACGGCTACTCGCGCGACCAGTTTCTTACAGATTTGGTGAATGACGCGGCCTATGATATCCGCTCATGTCTTGATAGTGGCGCTTATAATGTACAAATTGATTTTACCGAAGCCCGCCTGGCTATTAAGCTGGATCCGAGCAAACAGCTGCTCTCGGCATTTATCGATCTCAATAATAAAGTACTTGATCATTTTACTGCCGAAGAGCAAAAGAAGATAGGTGTACACACCTGTCCCGGCGGTGATCACGACTCAACTCACAGTGCCGATATTCCTTACAGTGAATTGTTGCCACTGTTGTTCAAGCTCCACGCTGGTAATTTTTACCTGGAGTATGCGGCCGAAAAGGATAAGAAAACAGTACTCAATGCCATAAAAGAAAACCTTGGCACCGGCCAGCGCGTTTTCCTCGGCGTTACTGACGTTATTAACCCCAAAGTAGAAACCGCGGAAGAGATAAGCGACCTGATACTGGAGGCCGCGCAGATCATCCCCATTCAGCAATTGGGCACAACAGATGATTGCGGATTTTCGCCGTTTGGTGACGATACTTCAACTGCAAGGGAGGTAGCCTTTGCTAAGATCCGCGCAAGGGTAGAAGGGACCAAGCTGGCTGAAAAGGTGTTGGCGGGGTAACATATTTGGAATTTGTATTTTTATTTAAAGGCCGGTCAAATTGATCGGCTTTTGATTGCTATGGGATAAGTATATAAAGCAGAAACACCTGATCCCCGCCAATTACTTTACCTCCATTTTCTTATCGTACTCTGTCTGCAGTTCGGCTATTTCATCGTAATAATTCTTCTTATCGGCAAAAGCCATAGGATTATAAGGGCTGCCTGGTTTATGTTTGCTAAGGAGGTTGAATTGGATGCCATGGGAGGCCAGCCAGATATCAAATTTTAAGCCTTTCATTGCCTTCAGTGTATAAGCATAATCTTTAGCGATATTTGGATAAGAAGGTAGATCTGTGAATTTTTTATCGGTAACAATCGTGGGCATATTTGCTATCAAAACCCTGTAGCCGCGTTTATTATCTTTTACATCAAATAAATAACTGCACGAACCTTTTGTATGGCCGGGATGGTGAAGCATGGTGAGCTTCATGTTGCCCAATTTAACGATATCGCCATTGTGTAAAATACGGTCTACTTTTACTGGCGCGAATGTGCGCACATCGCCTTTAAGATCATAATCAGAAAGGCCTCCGTCGGCTATTACTGCCGCGTCGCCTTCGTCTGCCATCATTTTAGCTTTTGTTATTTTCTTTATTGCCGCCATAGCGCCCATATGATCAAAGTGAGCCTGCGTTGTCAGCAGGATTTTTGTGTTTGAGATATTAAAACCCAAGGCCTTGATATTTGCTATGATCTGTGTTTCGGACGATGCCAGCCCGGTATTGATCAGGATGTTGCCCGCTGATGTAGTGATGAGATAACAGGCCAGATCGGTAGTGCCTACATAGTAAAGATTGCCGGCAATTTGAAAAGGCGGAAATGGCTGTGTCCATTCGGGATGCTTTTCTGCAGATGGCTCAACTACACTTTGCGCCTGAATAATTAATGCGCTACAAAGAAAAAATAGCAGGAAAAGCGTTCGTTTCATTTTAGATTTTAAAGGTTGTTTATCTGTAAACACAAGTACAATAACGTATGCCGCAATAAAAATGCAACAAAATCGAAAGCATTTGCAACATACGCGTAAGTGTTTTTTTATCCGGTGCCCTTTTTTTGTAAGATAATAGCATCAGCGTTGTAGCCAGAGATGGTAACGTTTGGTGCTATTGATTTGATATTCAATTCTAAACCTGATATCTATTAAATACCTATGAAAAACACTTATCAACCCCGAGTTTGCAGCGCAAAGCTCAATCTGTTAAAAATTAACCGGCTAATTGCTGTTGTGGGTCTGTTATTTTTTGCCGCCTGCAAAAAGGACTCGCCCGCTGTAACTAAAACTACCACCGGAACAGACACCACCCATACAGGAACTGGCACAGGTACCGGAACGGGTACCGGCACGGGAACTGGAACAGGTACAGGAACGGGTACCGGAACCGTGATAGATACCCTAACGCCAAGCAAAGTTGCTGTTGCCGCTTTGGATGATGAGGTAAACACATTTATGACTACTTATAATGTACCTGCGGTGTCTGTAGCAATTACTAAAGGCGAAAAACTGGTTTATCTGAAAGCTTACGGCGTAAGCGATAAATCAAAGGGGACCAAAGCCGTTATCAGCGACCGGTACCGTTTAGCCAGCTGTTCAAAGCAGTTTACGGCTGTTGCTATTATGAAATTGCTTGACCAGGGTAAGATAAAACTGTCGGACAAAGTATTTGGCGATGGCGCTATTTTGGGTAAAACTTATGGTACCAAAGCCTATGGCTTGCACATTACCGATATTACGGTTGATGAATTGCTACACCATACCTCCGGCGGTTGGGGCAATTCGGTGAACGACCCCATGTTCAGTAACCCAACCATGACCACCGCCGAACTCATTACCTGGACTTTAGATAACCGTCCGCTTGACCATGTACCGGGCTCTAACTATGATTACTCCAATTTTGGCTACTGCATATTAGGACGAGTAATAGAAAAAATTACAGGGCAAACCTATGCCGAAGCTGTAAAAACATTGGTTTTAACACCTATCGGAATTACAGATATGACCATTGGTGGTAACACCCTGGCCGATAAGCAAACAAAAGAAGTTACCTATTACGGCCAATCGGGCGAAAACCCTTATGCCTATAATATTACACGGATGGACGCGCACGGAGGCTGGGTGGCTACCGCTGCAGATCTGGCCCGGTTCCTGGTTTATATTGATAAATTCCCGGTACGGCCTGATATTCTTACATCTGCTTCGTTGAACACCATGTATACCGGATCAACAGCTAATGCAGCTTATGGATGCGGCTGGGCTATTGCCGGCAACAACTATTTTCACCAGGGGAGTTTGCCAGGTACGGCTACAGAACAGGCACGCCTTGACAATGGATTTAATTTCGTGTTCCTGACCAACACGCGCAGTTTCGTAGCCAATTTCGATTCTAATCTGGATCAGATCTTCTGGAAAGCTTTCGCTAAAAACCCAACCTGGGCTACGGAGGATTTGTTTCTTAAATAGTTAATTAGTTAATGGGAGAAGCCGGGGGAGACCCCGGTTTTTTGTTTGATCGGGTTTTAAGATGATTAGCTGGGCATATTTATCTTTTTTTTTAATTCATAACGGAGCTTTTATATGAAAATCAACAGTTACAAATTCATAGTAGTTGGCCTATGCTGGCTGTTTAGCTTTAAGGCTTATAGCCAGCAAATAGATACTGCAAAAGAAAACGGGGCAATAAAGCAACTCATCAAAAATTATGAAGACGCCTGGAACCGGCACGATCCTAAAGGCCTGGCCGATAATTACACCGTTGATGCCAGCTGGGTAAACTGGTTTGGCGCATATTATAAGGGGAGGGATGATATTCAGTTTCATTATCGGCAAGTGCATACCACCTATTTTAAACTTACACATTACTATACTCGTGCGGTTGAAGATATTAGCTATCCGTATCCCGATATTGCTATTTCACATGTACGAACGGGCTTAGATGGTGATGAAAGGTATCCTGGTGAAACATTTGAGTTTCGGAGAACTATTGTACTGATAAAACGTGAAGGGGTTTGGAAGATACTTGCCGGGCAAAATGCTAAATTGGAGAAAGGGGTAAAATAGAGTCCCGTTCTTAAAAGTGGGCCACAAGCGGGGATGATTGGTTAATGGGAGAAACCGGGGCGAAGCCCCGGTTTTTGTTTTTAAGAGTAATAGCTGTGTATTTATTCTCTCACTATCAACGCAAACGCTAAAAATATATTGGGCAGATAACATTTAAGTTTTATCGAAATGTAGTACTTTGCAGGGTAACCTGAATTTCAATTGAAAGGCCCAACCTTATATTTCTGCAGATGAAGAATGCAAAAAATATGTCGTCCAATTCTTGGGATGGAGTTTTTGCGTTCCTGCAACAGCCATTATTTATTATCGGGGTTATATGCGTGTTGCAATTATGCATTACACTGCTGAGCAATGGTTTTGTGTTGTCCTTCGATGAATCAATCTGGCATTATATCGGCAGGAATTGGCTGCGTCATGGCATGGTTCCTTACACGGGAGGGATCGATAATAAATCACCATTGATTTTCCTGGTTTATGGTGTCTCTGATCTGCTGTTTGGGCCTAATTATTGGTTCCCCAGGCTTATTGGTACCTTTTGCGAAATGACCGGCTTGTATTTTGTATTTAAAATAGCCGATACCGTTTCCGGGCGGTTTGCCGGTGTCCTGTCTATCCCTATTTATGGCCTTTCGTTGTTATGGCATGCTACGGGCGGTAAATATGTCGATTTTACAGAAACGTTTGAAGTGATGTTTTTGATCATCGCCGTGTATCGCAGCTTGTCGGCTACTGACTTTAAAGGTTGGTTTGTTGCCGGGCTTTGGGCCGGCATCGCGCTTGATTTTCGGATAACAGCAGCTTTCGGTATACTGGCTATTCTTTTGGCCGGGCTGCAGCAAAAACGTTCGGTTGGTCATCAATTGGGATTGATTGCCGGTGTAATAACCGCTGTAATTATGCTATTGATTTTTTGCCTGTTTACTGGAATCAAAATAAGCGAGTTTTGGACATACGGCTTTGCAGATAATTTTGGTGCAGGCAGTGCTACGGCGCACACACTGGCTTACAAGCTGGAGAACTTTTTGGAGAAATTTGTTTACTCGCCCATAGCCATTTTATACCCGTTTTTAATAGCTTATGTTTTTCTAAAACGCAAGGCCGATTTGCTGATCTGGTGGTGGGCCCTGTCCTTTGCGGCAGTTAGCCTCGTTGGCATATTTGATGTTGTGCATTTAAAAGATGTATTGCCTGCTTTAGCCCTCAGCAATGCTATCGCTATATCGCAATTATCGCAGCGATATGGTATCAGGCTCTACTTAGTTGTTATACTATTGTTTGTGATCCTTTTTCCATCCTTGTCGGAACCAGTACAAAATATCCGGATACTGACTGGTCAAACAACAGTTAAACCGGTTTATGGTCAGGAGCCTTATATTAATCCAGGCGAGGGCGATCGTAAACTGCTTGCAGCCTGGGTAAAGCAACATACAAAAGCTACTGATCTGGTATTAGTGCATAGCTATGGAACTCAAATACAATGTTATTCTGAACGGTTGTCTCCTTCGGCGTATTTTTCAATCAACCGAACGCCGCTGGCAAAAAAACGCTTCTATGAGGATTTAAATAAGAATAAACCAGAACTGATCCTGATCCCTATGTTTGCCGAATACCAACAGCTTGTTGACGCCGATCAGCGGCAGTTTGTGGCTAAGCTTGTTCAGCAGCGTTATTTTCTTGATACAACTATTTATAACTATAAAATATATAGGCTAAATCGAAAGCAATAATAACTAAGCTGCAGTTTGTTTTTTCTTCAGTTTTGAAAAGAAATCGGTAATAGTACCAAGAACCGCGCATGGCGAATTGGCCGGGCAGCTATTAACCACCGGAACATAAAAAATCCTTCTGTTGCCGGGTTGCCCGTCGGGGCTGATCTCTACAACATAAGTTTCTTCACTAATATCGCCGCAGTTGCAGTCCTGCTTTTTAATGTTTTCGAAATTTTTTGCGGTCAGCTTGCTCATGAAACTGGTCATGGCAGCATCGGCTATGTATTTACCGTTTTCGGGAGATAAGAGTTTGCCTATTTGAACATGCGGTACTTTTTTAAAGTAATAGCATTTAGTAGCCAAAAGTGCTATGGCTTTAACCTTATGGTCTTTTTTATGGTGCGGATTATACCGGAAAATCACAACCAACTTTGAATTTATGTTTGATGGAGACTGGTTGCCGGCCTGGGCAAAAGCATCCCCTGCGCTTATGATAAGCAATGCTGTCGATACTATTTTTATAAATATTGACATGGGTTTAATTGGGGTTTGCGAGTGGATGCTTGTTGTGCGCTTTTTATACTAATAAACCTTCATTGGCTTGACCTGCATGTCCGTTATGCGTTGTGCCAGGCGACGGAAGGGTGGGGCCGTTGTAAGGCATGTTCAATAATTGGTTGGAATAAAATTAAGGATTTGTTGGGTGAATGACAATCTTGATTGTAAATTGGGGTGAATCCCCCTTTGAATAGGTGAATGATACTTTTACAAGAAAAATGACTTACGATAATGCCAGGGCAAAAACTGACTAAAGAAGAGAAAATAATCGAATTAAATAAGTTTCGCGATCTGGTCCTTGCAACAATAGATTATCTTTTAGCGGATTCTTCAACTACAGTCAAAACCGAAAGCTTTGACTCTAATGAATATTTCGATTGGTTGAAAGGCCAGGCCATTGAGCATCATAATCATGGTAGACTCACGAGGCTAAAACAATGGTTTAGGGACTTGACTGAACCAATCATAGAAGGTCGTAATTTAAACTTCAATGGATATCTATATAATAAAACAGGTTACAAGGTTAATGTTTTTGATAACTATTTTAAACGAGTGGAAGCGATAATTGAGAGAGGGAAGGTTACAACCAATAATCAGTTCTACGATATTGGCCTTATGATTAACCAATTATGTAATGAGCAATCAATGAACAAAGAAAAGATTCAAATCTTGAATGATCTCTTAAGTGCATATGAGTCAGGAAACCCAACGAAAAATGCTACTTAATAAGAAATCAATGCAATGTCATCATTACTTAGATTTGTAATCTTGCGAATCTATCGCTTACTGAACGTTCACTCAACATACGGAACACGTGCAACACGCTTGTGCCAGCAAAAGGAAAGGTGTAGCGGCCCCTCAAAAACTTACGAAGTTTCCGAAACTTCGTAAGTTTGCCTTGTTCATGCCCTCTGCGCCAACCTTTCGCCTTTAACCTTTTACCTTTCGCCTTTAATTTTCGAGGCTTTTTTCATACTTTTGCGCATCCTTTCAAATAAAACAATATTACATTGGAGCACCAGGAATTAACCACCGTTGAAACCGCTAAAGATCTGGGCCTTTTACCCGAAGAATTTGCACGTATAAATGAAATATTAGGGCGTGTGCCCAACTTTACCGAGCTTTCTATTTTTTCGGTAATGTGGAGCGAGCACTGCTCATACAAAAATTCAATTACATGGCTTAAAACTTTGCCAAAGGATAGTCCGCGGATGCTGGCTAAAGCAGGTGAAGAAAATGCCGGTCTTGTTGACCTTGGCGATGGCATTGGCTGCGCCTTCAAAATCGAATCGCACAATCACCCTTCGGCACTTGAACCATATCAGGGGGCTGCCACAGGTGTGGGCGGTATTAACCGCGATATATTTACCATGGGCGCAAGGCCTATCGCGCAGCTTAACTCCCTGCGTTTTGGCGACCTAAGCCTCGACAAAACCAAATGGTTAGTTAAAGGTGTGGTTAAAGGCATCAGCCACTATGGTAACGCTTTCGGGATCCCAACTGTTGGCGGCGAATTATTTTTTGACGATTGCTATAATGTTAACCCGCTGGTTAACGCTATGTCGGCCGGTATTGTTAAGGCCGGCGAAACCGTTTCTGCTACATCATATGGTGTGGGCAACCCGGTTTATATAGTTGGTTCGGCTACAGGTAAAGATGGTATCCACGGTGCCGCTTTTGCTTCTAAAGATATTACCGAAGATTCGGTGAACGACCTTCCTGCCGTACAGGTAGGCGACCCTTTCCAGGAAAAACTTTTACTGGAAGCTACCCTTGAGGTTATTAAAACCGGCGCCGTTGTTGGTATGCAGGATATGGGCGCTGCCGGTATCATCTGTTCAAACTCAGAAATGAGCGCCAAAGGTGAGCACGGTATGCGTATCGACCTGGATAAAGTGCCAACCCGCCAGGACAATATGAAACCTTACGAGATCCTGCTTTCTGAATCACAGGAGCGTATGCTGATCGTGGTTCATAAAGGTCGCGAAAAAGAGGTTGAAGATATTTTTGATAAATGGGACTTAAACTGCGCCATTATTGGTGAAGTTACCGATACCCAGCGTTTAGAGTACTTTATGCACGGCGAAAAGGTTGCCGACGTACCTGCCGATGACCTGGTGTTAGGTGGTGGTGCCCCGGTTTACCAACGCGAATACCGCGAGCCTGCTTACTTTGCCGAAAACCAGAAATTTAACATCGACGATGTTGCCGAGCCTGCAAACCTCGTTGAGGTTGCCGAGCATTTGGTTGGTCACCCTAATATCGCTTCAAAACGTTGGGTAACCGACCAGTACGATAGCATGGTAGGTGTGCAAACTATGACTGCCAATCGCTCATGTGATGCTGCCGTTGTTGCCGTTAAAGACACCGACAAAGCCATTGTATTAACTACCGACTGTAACTCGCGCTACGTATATGCTGACCCTTACAAAGGTACTGCCATTGCTGTTGCCGAAGCTGCACGTAACATTACCTGCGCCGGTGGCGAGCCTGTGGCCATTACCAATTGCTTAAACTTTGGTAACCCTTACATTCCTGAAGTTTACTGGCAGTTTGTAAGCGCTATTAAAGGTATGGGCGATGCTTGCCGTAAGTTTGAAACTCCTGTTACCGGTGGTAACGTAAGTTTCTATAACCAGTCTGCAGATGGTGGCTCGGTATTCCCTACGCCAACTATTGGTATGCTGGGTGTAATGGACAACGTTGATAATATTATGACTGCCGACTTTAAACAACCGGGCGACATGATCTATCTGATTGGCGAATCGGTTAATGATATCGCGTCATCACAATACCTTGCTTCATGGCATAAAATAACCAAAGCGCCTGCTCCGCATTTCGATATCGATAAAGAATACGATATGCAGCAAACTGTTAAGGAACTGATCAAACACAAAGTAGTTGAATCGGCTCATGACGTTGCTGATGGTGGTTTATACATCGCGTTGTTAGAGTCATCAATGCCTAACGGTCTTGGTTTCGAGATCGCTTCTGACGATAGTATCCGTAAAGATGCTTTCTTATTCGGCGAAGCACAAGGCAGGGTAGTAGTGAGTGTTGCCCCTGAAGAGCAGGAGCGTTTTGTTGAGGTAATGGCTACCAGCGAGGTTGAATTTACCCTGTTGGGTACCGTAACCAATGGCGCTTTAACTGTTGATGAAGAAGCCTTTGGTCATGTTACCGATCTGAAAATGGTTCACGCAAACATTCTTCACGGTATTTTAGGCGAATAATGTTAAAACTTAACCGGGTACATCATATAGCTATCATCTGTTCGGATTACGCAAAATCTAAACAGTTTTATACCGAAGTACTCGGCTTAAAAATAGTTCGCGAGGTTTATCGTGAACAACGACAATCATACAAGCTTGATCTGGAAGTGGGCAACCTCTACCAGATCGAGCTTTTCTCTTTTCCCGATCCGCCTGCACGTCCGTCGCGTCCCGAAGCGGCAGGTCTGCGTCATTTAGCTTTCGAAGTTGATGATTTGGATGAGGCCGTAGCACATATTTCATCTTTTGGTGTAGATGTGGAGCCTATTCGTGTAGATGAGTTCACCGGGAAGCGTTTCACTTTTTTTGCAGATCCGGACGGTTTGCCGTTGGAATTGTATGAGATTTAATTTCGCCCCCCTCACGGACAAGTCTGCTTCGTTTTAAATAGCTTTTATAGGTATTAACAATCATTGGCCCGCTCAATTGCCGCGGGGTGGCTTTGTTCTTTTGTCTTGATACAAAAGAACCAAAAAATCAAGTCAGCAGATAGGCTTCTTTGCCGCACCGGCCAACCCACATGCCTTTGCTTGGCCTTTGCCCTGCAAACTGAGTAGAACCACGGGCTGCAATTATTTTGCCCCGCTTCGCCCACACGTTTCCGGCCCTCTGCAAAAACTTGCTATGCCCCTGCAGCCGCACAGCCCACTATTGTTCTACCCGCTTTCACCCTAAGCTTAACTGCTGACGAAGAGGGGAAAGAGGTAAGACTGTAAGAGTCAGGAAACAAGATGACAAGAGTCAGGAAACAAGATTGTGAGAATCAAGACAGCAAGAGTCGGAAGTAAAATAGTTGAATAGAGAAGAAAGCAACTTAAAACCATGTCATTGCGAGGCACGAAGCAATCGCACGGAAGCATAGCCGCTCTGTATAGCTACGAGATTGCTTCGTGCCTCACAATGACATGTTATTAAAAAAGGAAAAGCGCGTCGGCCTGACAGAAAAGCGGGCCAGGGAGTATGGCCTGTGGGGAGAAGCTTTTTTCTGTCTTGGGTTTTTGGTTACTTTTGGGCCAAGCCAAAAGTAACAGCCATCCCGCGGCGAATGAGCGTGCCGATGCTTGTTATTTAGTAGAATTATATTTATATCCTTATCAACGGGAAGTTTTTAATCCTAAACAATAACTTCGCCCTCATGTTTCGTTTTAAACAATTCAGCGTTGACCAAACCGGCTGTGCCATGAAAATAAATACCGATGGAGTATTACTTGGTGCCATGGCCGGCGAAAGCCAGCCGTTAAGTGTACTTGATATTGGTAGCGGAACAGGCGTAATAGCCCTGATGCTGGCTCAGCGCTTCACAGATGCCGTTATTGATGCAGTTGAGATTGATGAGCAGGCTGCAACGACAGCAAAAGGTAATTTCAGCAAATCGCCTTTTGACAGCAGGCTAACACTTTACGCAAACGGGTTTGAGCAATTTTTTAAAGATTATCCCGAAAAGAGATATGACCTAATTATATCAAATCCCCCGTTTTATATCAAATCCCTGCAATCACCGGGAATTAAAACAAATTTGGCCAAGCATGCTGCAGATGGCTTTTTTGAAAAGCTGATATCGATAGTAGCAATGCACCTCGCCGAGCAGGGAACCAGCTGGTTGATATTACCCGTGGATACCGCTGATTTGGTTAAGAACCTGGCGGTGCATCACAAGCTGCATCTGCAAAAAATAATTACTGTACACTCCTTTAAAGATGATGCCGCACATCGGGAAATACTTGCTTTCGGGAAAAACGATGTGCATGTGATAACTAATAAGTTTGTTATTTACGATGAACCAAAAGTATACACGGAAACATACCAGGAGGTGCTGAAAGATTTCCTGACGATATTTTAATCTCCGGCATAGTTCTCACCTCTTACAGCTATCTTTAACCCCATGACCCGAATAGGCCTTATTTCCGATACCCACAGTTACCTCGACGATGCCGTTTTTAAACACTTTGAAAATTGCGACGAGATCTGGCACGCGGGTGATTTCGGTACCATCGAACTGGCAGATAAACTGGCAGCCTTTAAGCCCTTAAGAGGTGTTTACGGTAATATTGATGATAAGGATGTAAGAATAGTTTATCCCGAGCATTTGCGCTTTAAATGCGAAGAAGTGGAGGTATGGATGACCCACATTGGTGGCTACCCCGGTAGATACAGCCAGAATATCAAAGCCGAAATTTATAGCAATCCGCCAAAACTGTTTATCACCGGGCATTCGCATATCTTAAAAGTGATGTTCGATAAAAAGATCAATTGCCTGCACATGAACCCCGGTGCGGCCGGCAAGCAAGGCTGGCATAAAGTACGTACCCTGTTAAGGTTTAATATCGATGGTGATAAAATCCAGGACCTGCAGATTATAGAACTTGCAGGATAGAAAAAATACAAAAAATGTCATTTCGATAGAGCCGGATGGATTTGAGTACTGGGGCGAAAGAGAAATCTTATACGCTTTGTAATGCAACAATGAATGGCTTAAAGCAGGGCGTATAGGATTTCTCCTCACAGCTACCGCGCATTTCTCATTCTGTTCGTCGATGACATTAGGGCTATGTAAGTAAATTTGTGATTAGATTACATCATTCCAGCCCTGGCATTCTCAGCCTCAAAAACAGAGTCGATAAGCAGGGGAGGACGTTTACCTGCTGCTACTGCCAGTTGATCACAGCGCTCATTTTCCGGGTGACCGTTATGGCCGCGCACCCAGGTAAATTTAATTTTATGAATTTTGCTTATCTCTAAATAGCGCATCCACAGGTCTTTGTTTTTTTTACCCACAAAGCCTTTTGCTACCCAGCCGTTAACCCAGCGTTTTTCGATAGCATCAATCACATATTTAGAGTCGGAAAAGATCATGACATCCTGGTTGGGGGCTTTCAACGCCTCCAGTCCTTTGATAACTGCCAACAGTTCCATTCGGTTGTTGGTAGTTTTACGAAACCCTTCAGATAGCTCTTTGTAATGCTGTCCCGAACGCAATATCACACCATAACCACCCGGTCCCGGATTACCACTTGAAGCCCCGTCTGTAAAAATTTCGATCATGACGCAAATATAGTAAAGCCCCCTAACCCCCTAAAGGGGGAACAATAAATAGTTTTGTTAAGCAAACAGGAAGAGAACTCCCCCTTTAGGGGGCCGGGGGGCCAACTTTTTTAATCTTCAACCTCAACGAGTTCCCGATCACTACCACATCCGAAAATGCCATGGTAAGCGCGCCAACCATAGGGTTAAGGAAGCCCATGGCAGCTACAGGGATGGCTATAATATTATAGGCAAATGCCCAAAAAAGATTTTGTTTGATGGTAAGCAGTGTATGCCTGCTGATCTGTAAAAACTTAATCACCGAATGCAGATCGGTGTTCAACAATACCACACTGGCCGATTGGATAGCAACCTGGCTGGCATCGTTCATGGATACACCAACATCAGCATGGGTTAGGGCAGGGGCATCATTAATGCCGTCGCCTATCATTATGGTTTTGCCTTTTTGCTTGTAAATATCAATTGCTTTAAGCTTTTCTTCAGGAAGCCTCTCGCCATGTACTTCTTTGATACCTAATTGATTGGCCACTTTAAGGCATCGGTCTTTTTTATCACCGCTTAATAATACCGGGATAATGCCCATTTGTTTAAGCTGGGTTATGAGCTCTGGAGCTTCAGGTTTTATTTGGTCATCAACAGCAATTTGTGCCATCAGTACCTGGTTTTTATAAAGCGACAGGTTAAAGTGCCCATCATTACTGGCTTTTGCCGTACCTAAAAAGTAATGATTCCCTTCTACATCCTCAGCGCGCATGCCCAGCCCTTTTTCTTCTTTAACCGTTTTTAAAATGAGTTTTTGCTGTGGTAGCCCTTTTAAGCCGTTTACAAGTGATTTGGCTATCGGGTGATTGGAGCGCTCCTCAATGGCCACAATCATGCCCCTGATGTGCTTGATATCGGCACCATCCGTAATATTGATTTCATTAACTGTGAACTTCCCGGTTGTGAGGGTGCCTGTTTTGTCAAATACCACATATTTGGTGTTGGTAACCGCTTCAATAGTATCACCGCCTTTAACAAGGATGCCATTTTTGGCCGCCCTGCCTAAACCAACCATAACAGCTGTGGGTGTAGCCAGGCCCATAGCACACGGACAGGAAATAACCAGCACGGCAATGGCGTTCATTATGGCATGCTGCAGACCGGCCCCGCCAACGAAGTAAGTAAGTATAAGAGTAACAAGCGCTATCAGTATAACTGCGGGTACAAATATGGCCGCAACTTTATCTCCCAATTTTTGAACAGGTGGTTTAGCCGCCTGGGCTTTTTTCATCAGGTCGATGATTTGGGCCAGGATGGTATTTGATCCAACACTAGTGGCCAACATATGGAAGTTGCCATTAACCAGAATGGTGCCACCAATAACCTTATCATATTTTTGTTTTTCAACCGGGATGCTTTCGCCGGTAAGCATAGCTTCATCAACAGAACCCTGACCAGAAAGCAGCTCGCCATCAACAGGGATTTTATCGCCCTGGTTAACCAGTAGTGTATCCCCGGGGCGTACTTCTTTAGCATTGATTACCTCAACGCTGCCGTTTATGATTCGGTTAGCATTTACTTGCTGAAACTTAATCAGATCTTTTACCGCCGAAGTAGTCTGACTTACCGAACGTTTTTCAAATACATTGCCAAGTAACACCAGTGTTATAATGGTTGCACAGGTTTCATAAAACTGGTATTGTGGCCCCAGGTTACGTACTGTGCCGATAAGGCTATAAATAAATGCCGATGTTGAACCTACAAAAATGAGTACATCCATATTAGGAATGCCTCCTTTAAGGGAGCTGATAGCACTTTTGCCAAAATGTAAGCATCCTACAATAAATACGGGTAGGCACAATAATAACTGAATGATGGGCTGATGCAGAAAATGCCAGGGCAATATCATGTGCAGCAAAAGTGGAGTGGTAAAGATGGCGCAGAAAATAAATTTGTTTTCAACCCGCTCATAAAACGGCACCGAATGGGTGCTGAGATCATCGACGACTTTAAATCCTAAATTTTCTATCCCTTTTTTTATTTCAGGCAGCTTTGCCTCATCGCTGGTGGAAAATTTCACCTCTTCGCCGGCAAAATCGACAAGGATATTGTGTAAGCCCTTTTTTTCGAGGAATTTATGAACAGACATCGCGCAATTATTACAATGCATGCCGGTTACATTTAGTTCTATCAATTGCTCAGCCATAGTTACAAAAATACTTATTAAGCATAATCATTCTAAATTAAACGGGTAAGCTTAATGTAATTTTAAAAAAGAGTTTGCAATTTACCGGGAGATTTCTATTTTTGCACACTCGAAAAACAAAACGGTAGGCATAGCTCAGTTGGTTAGAGCACCAGATTGTGGTTCTGGGGGTCGTGGGTTCGAGCCCCATTGCTTACCCGCTTTTCTTAAGGCTCATTTACATACGTAAATGGGCCTTTTTTTATGCCCGGAGGGTAGCTTTTACAATATAAAGAATTGTCATACGGTAGCAATTAGAGTATATTATAACATAACGCGGGCAAAGAAACTGGTAAATTGATCAAATATTCTTTTATATTTGTTTGTATGTCAAAAGGCTTGAAGCTATTTTTCGGAATACTAACTGTGTTTATCCTTTCAGGATTAACAGTCAAGTCTTATGCCGCTTCCGCGCCAACCACTCACTCATTTACCCTGAAAGCGGCAGCACTAAAATATGCCGGGCAATCAGCACAGGAGCTTTGTGGTGAGATATTACACACCGGGTTTAATTTTCAGCAGCAGCTGAATTATTCGCCGGATTTACATGCAGAGGCTGCTACAATACAGCAGGCCAATGTCCAATATCCGGTACTTGCCAGTGCGCCCCAAATTTCATCTATATATAAGATTCTGTATCACAGGTTTCTCCTGTATCCTTTTCACGCCTTCTGGTAGTCGTTGATATTTTCTGTGTGCATTAACGTTTATATTTTTGTGATAAACGATAATGCCGTTCAATCTTAATTTATTACCGCATTAACCTGGCGTTATGAAAAGAAATTTGAAAAGAAAATTTCATGCACAAGTAGCGGTCATGCTGAAAAGAGAACTTCGGGAGGAAGCTGAAGTTTATTTCCAGGATATGATCATTAAAGTCAAGATGCCCTTAGCTGCAATTGAGTCCAGGCTGGGCGCGATCCTGCTGCAGATACAACGATTGGTAGAAAAATATTTTCCCGAAAGACAGGAGGATATTGCTTTGCTGATCAGAGATGGCGGCAGCCGCTATGAAAACGTTTTTAAGATCTGGAAGCCGGCGGCTTAAGATTATTAAAAAAAACTAATTTTTTACTATAAAAAAATATCGATGAATAAACAACATTTAACGGCAGGAACGCTGCTGCGTTACACCGGAAAACCATTTGAAGGACTTGATCCGCAATCGCCCCAGGCCGAATTTCTTGGTTATGACAGCAATGGCTGGACGGGGATCTGGATTAACTACAAAGGACAGATTCGTTTCATTTCTCTATCCGATGTTGAAGTTGATAACGCGATAATTTAATATAATGATCCAAGACCATTTGCTTGTTGTGCTTGCTTTGTTGTTCACCACATCCATGCTGGCCTTGCTTAGTAACAAACTAAACGTGTCGTACCCGATACTGTTAGTTCTGGCGGGATTGGTGATCAGTTTTATACCGGGCGTTCCCGTTGTAAAGATGGATCCCAATATCATATTTGCGGTGTTCCTGCCGCCGTTGTTGTATTCGGCTGCATGGAACACCTCCTGGGCCGAGTTCTGGCGGCTACGCCGCCCGATTGGGTTGCTGGCTTTCGGCTTGGTGATCTTTACGGCTACGGCTATCGCTTTTTTTGCGCATTGGCTTATTCCTGATTGCTCGCTGGCGCTCGGCTTTTTACTGGGTGGTATAATTTCACCACCCGATGCTGTTGCGGCGGCCTCCGTATTTAAGGACCTGAAAGTACCCAGCCGGATCGTTGCCATATTGGAAGGGGAGAGCCTGGTTAATGATGCATCAAGTCTTATCGTTTTCCGCTTTGCGCTTGTAGCGATCTTTACCGGGCAATTTACTTTTTGGCAGGCAACGGGTAGTTTCTTTTCTGTGGTTATCATGGGCGTATTGATTGGCCTGGCGATAGCGCATGTGGTTTATGCTATCCACCGGTTTTTGCCAACCACACCAAGCATTGATACGGCGCTGACGCTTATTGCTCCGTATCTCATGTACCTTTTGGCAGAGCATTTTCATTTTTCGGGCGTACTGGCGGTTGTTAGCGGAGGTCTGTTTTTATCCTTCCGTTCATCTGATATTTTTTCTTATGACTCACGCCTGCAAACAATTACGGTATGGAATGTGGCTATCTTTTTATTAAATGGTGTGGTATTCATCATGATTGGCTTGCAATTGCCGGGTATAATTCACGGAATTGAACATTACTCTTTGTCCGATTGTATTGTTTTCGCGGTCGCGATTAGTGTGCTGTCGATAATTGTTAGGCTGATCTGGGTTTTTCCTTCGGCTTATTTACCGCGACTGTTTAGCCGCCGGATTGTAGAGAAGGAAGGGCCGCTTAGCTGGAAACCGGTGTTTGTGATTGGATGGAGCGGGATGCGGGGAGTAGTTTCGCTTGCATCGGCGCTTGCCATTCCGCTGACCCTCGCAGATGGGACTGCTTTCCCGCACCGTAACCTGATCCTGTTTATTACGTTCGCTGTTATACTATTTACGCTTGTGCTTCAGGGATTAAGCCTGCCGCTGTTACTACGAGTGTTAAAACTGGAAGTTATAGAAAACGATGCCAGCCAGGAGCAACAGATCAGGCACCGCTTAGCCACAGCAGTTATCGCTTATCTTGATGACAATTGCAGCCATGAGATTGAGGCTAAACCGCTATTTCGAAGGGTGAAAGAAAAATACGAGCGCATGGCCGAGATAGCCGAAAAGCAGTTGAATGGCGAAGAACAAACACCTGCTTTTATTCATGATTACCGGCAAATGCTACTGGAAATTATTGAGGTTAGGCGTGGCGAGTTAAAAAAGATGCACCGGAACAAGGAGTTTGCTGATCACCTGATCCGGGCAAGAGAGCGAGAATTGGATCTTGAAGAGGCGAGAACACGGAAAAATTAATTTTTAAGATGTTTTACAGATTATTTAAACTGCTTACGGTAACCGGTTTGCTATTCTTTGCTTTTACAGCAAAGGCTGGCAGTGGTGTGGTGAAAACTCACGTACCCGGGCATATTGTAAAACAACACTTCCATCTCCACCTTGAAAACCTTGCAGAGGAAACCTCGCTGGCTTCTATTTTAATTAACGAGGCGCCGCTAACGTGTTTTATTTCTCATCCGGCTTTTGTTACAGATCAACTTGCCAATCTGTTTAGTATTCCTGAGGCCGCACGTTCCTGCAACATAATTTTGCGCAATTGTCAAATGCCTCGCAGGATTCTGCTGCTGCTCTTTCCCTTCCATGTTTTTTGGTGATATCACTAAGTTTTCCGCTATAATCAATGAAGCGTACGGCTTCTTTTAAACTTATTTAGAAAATTTTAGTATGACTCATATTTTAGAAAACTCCCTGATTGCAGGTGGGTTGGTGACGCTTTTTAGCGTACCGTTTTATATTATTGCCAAACGCTCAAAACAGAAGCAGCAGAAATTGTTGGAAGATAGATTACTGCGCAAAGCGGCCGACCTCAGCCTTGAGCTTACCAGGTATGAAACCCTTAGCAATAAGATCATAGGCTGGGCCAAGCCAAGTAAAATATTGTTATTGACCCATGTTTCACAATCTGAAGTTGAAGTATATAACCTGACGAAAGCCGTGCGGACTTATGTGCTGAAGACTATGAACGGCACTTCGGTACGCTCAATTTCATTGCAGATAGCCGATGCGCAAAACAGGGTGCTCGATACTCTTCCCTTTTATCAGCAATTTCAGGACAATGAAATGAAACTGAAACAATTTGAAAAACAGGCGAAGGATTGGGAAACATTGCTCAATTCTTATTTGGGGCGATAAAGAAAGCCTTCCCGGATAAGGGAAGGCTTTTTTATTATAAGTATGAGTTCGTGATTTTTGGACATTCATTAAGAACGGTATTTACTTAAATTAAAACCTGCAATAGTTACTTATGGCATTCGGCAAAAACCTGTCAGTAATTTAGCAGAGAATATAATAGACCAACTTTGGGTTTTATTCTACATGCCAGATTCAACATGCCAGATTTGATCAAATTGGCGGTGATAGGATGATTTAAATTTTTATTTCGGTTAGGTGTAACAAATTCATTTGGGGTGTAGTCCTATGTTTATAGTACTATGTATTGCATGGTATTATGGATTGTAATTTGCTTTGGAGCGGTTCCAAAATTTATGTCAAACATTTTACCTATCACATCAACATGAAACTAAAATTGTTACTCGCTATCTTATTTTCAATCATTATGATTCCGGCACTCGGGCAAAAAGGGCAGACTTTATTTGCGGTAAGCGGAATTGCAACCGATTCGATATCGAAACAACCCATCGGTTATGTAACCGTAAACCTGCGCAATAATTTAAAACAATTGGTGCGCACGGCTGTGACCAAAACTGACGGGACATTCAGGTTTGAAAAGCTGCCATCTGGAAAATATTCCCTTTCAATGGTTAGTGTCGGTTTTAGCACAAAAACACTGCCTGTTGACTTAGCAGAAAACGCGAAGCCTTCCTTAAACTTGGGCAGTATCGCTATCGGTGAGCAAACTACGCAGCTTAAAACGGTAGCTATAACCGCCGACAAGCCTATCATTAAACAGGAGATTGATAAACTCACGTACGACTTAAAATCCGACCCCGACAGCAAAAGCAGTAGTGTTCTGGAGATGATGCGCAAAGTGCCTTTGTTAAGCGTAGATGGCGACGATAATATCCTTTTGAAGGGGAATAGCGGTTACCGCATATTTGTTAATGGTAAACCATCAAGTATGATGGAGCGCGATCCAAAAAATATCCTCAAAAGTATGCCTGCTTCAACCATTCAAAGTATTGAGGTAATTACCAATCCTTCGTCTAAGTATGATGCTGAAGGATTAGCGGGTATCATCAATATAGTGACTAATAAAAAAGTGAGCAACGGATACAATGGTACGCTAAACCTTAGCCAGGTGTTCCCGGTTGGTGGCCCCAGATTGGGCGGGTCATTTTCGTCTAAACAGGGTAAGCTGGAGGTATCGAGTTATTTTGGCGGTAATATTTCTAATTCGCCCGAAGTACGCAGTTCTATTGCCAGGCTTACCACCGGGAGTAATCCTACCAATCTTAGCCAAAATAATACTGCAGAGTGGGATGGTAAAAATGGCTATGCGGAAGTTGGGATCAGCTATGAAATAGATAGCCTTAACCTTATTTCGGGACAATTCAATGTTAATGGAAATAACCAGGACGGCATCAATACGCAAAATTCCGTTTTGAACCAAGCAGGCGATATGGTTCAGCAGTATGACCTGTATAATAACAATACCTCTGGAGGTAGGGGCTTTAATGTAGGTTTAAATTATCAATTGGGTTTTAAAAACAACAAGCAAAGGCTGCTCACATTTTCTTATCAGTATTATACATTTAACAACAGGCAGAACGCGGCGCTGACGGCATCAAACCGAGTGAATTATACCACGCCCGATTACCTGCAACACAATAAAGACGAATCTTCTGAACAGACTTTCCAGGTAGATTATGTACAACCTGTAAAGAAGTTAACTATCGAAATGGGGCTAAAAGCAATCATGCGTGATAATAAGAGCGATTATCAATACCTCGGATATGACGAAGCAGCGGGTGATTTTGAAACAGACTCATCGAGAAGTAATAAATTCGATAATAAGCAGAATGTACTGGGTGCATACAACACTTATAGCTACACTTTGCAAAACTGGAGTTTTAAGGCCGGTGCAAGGGTAGAGGAGACACTGATCGATGCTGATTTTATTTCTACTTCATCGCAGCTGAACAAAAACTTTTTTGATATAGTGCCTTCAGTAAGTATAAATAAACGGTTTAAAAGTGCCGGTACGATTAATCTCGGGTTTTCACAAAGGATACAGCGCCCGGGTATATATCAGCTAAACCCCTTTGTAGACCGCTCGAATCCAAACTTCGAATCGTCGGGAAACCCTAATCTTAGGCCGGCGGTTTCCAATAGTATCCAGTTGAGTTACAGCAGAACGCAAAAGGCTTCATTGAACCTGATGCTGGGCTACAATTATTTTAATGACCTGATCATGCCTGTTGTGATTTTTGATCCGGCCACAAATATCACCCGCAACAGTTTTGATAATACCGGCAAGGCTCGTCTTTTTACCTTCAATGGCAATATTAATTACCCCATTACCAAAAAATGGAGCTCTTTGTTTAACGGACGAATTGCGCATGGTCGAGTGCAGGGTATAGTGAATGGCCAGTTGGTAAAAAACCAGGGATTTATGTATGGGGCATCGCTGAACAGTGGCTATAATTTTGAGCAGGGTTGGCATGTTAGCACCAACGTGTTTTTAAACGGCCCTAATCTTTCTATCCAAGGCACCTCAAACCCTTATGCCAGTGTATCGTTCACTGTTAATAAGGATTTAGTGAAGGATAAACTTTCGTTCGCGGCCACAGTAAATAATCCTTTCAGCAAATACAGAAATAACATCCGGAGTTCGTTCGGTCCTGATTTTACTCAGACAAATATTAACCACGCCTATTTCAGAGGCTTTACCGTCAGCCTGAATTACCGTTTCGGTAAGCTGAAAGAAGCTGTGAAGAAAAATAAACGCGGTATCAGCAATGACGATGTTCAGGGAGCGCCTTCTGGAAATTAAACGAATAACCTACCAGATACCAATCATTTACGTGATTTTAATTTGGATATAAATAAGAAAAGCCTTCATTTGAAGGCTTTTCTGTGATCCCGCTGGGACTCGAACCCAGGACCCCAACATTAAAAGTGTTATGCTCTACCGGCTGAGCTACGGAATCATTCTTTAAACTTCTCGCTATTGAAGCGAAGCTGTTAAAGGCAGCTTTTATTTTTAAAAAGAAAAGCCTTTTTTTGAAGGCTTTGTGATCCCGCTGGGACTCGAACCCAGGACCCCAACATTAAAAGTGTTATGCTCTACCGGCTGAGCTACGGAATCATTCTTTAAACTTCTTCGTTCCGATTATCGTTTCCGTTTAAAGTGGTGCAAATATAGGGTTCTTAATTATACCCTGCAAGCTATTTTTTAAATTAATGTAAAGCTTTTTTTAAGCTATTAATAACCAGTAAACTATAATTTCAGAATGCCTATTTTACCGCCGTTCCCTGCTAATAACACAAGTTTTCCGCGCTTGGCTTTGCGACAAACGTTAAAACTTGTGCCGTCAATCTGCTTCCAAGTCCTTCCGCCATCAACACTTATGTTGCTTCCAGGCGTTCCGGTTGATAGAAATATATCTGATTTTATGTGTTCAACAGATGATTGAAAACCTGCCGGGCCTGTTTGTGGCGATATGAAACTTGGAGTAGGGTGGGAAGTGTAGATAGTCGCTGCTGAATCTGTTTTCTTATCCTTAGCGTAATCACCTCCAACTATAATTCCATGATTTTGCCCTATTGACAATGAAAAGGCTCCTTCACTACTTTGACCATGAGTAATTGGTAGATTTGAATACTGCCATGAGTTGGCATTAGGTTTTAACGAAATAAGTCTTGCTCTTTTTCCTCCTGAAGCAATATATATCGTTCCTTTATCCGATACTCTAAGGCAAGTTCCGCTTGCTGCAAATGCTGCTTCGCCAGTTAAAGCATCCGGAGGATTATTAGCTTCACTCCATGTTTCGCCGCGGTCTTTGGTTTCCAATAATAAAAATTTGTTGTCGATGGGATCGCCTAAAATATAACCATGGAGCTTGTCTGCAAAATCCATGGCATCTAAAAAATAGGTTGTATCAGTTTTCTTGTATTTTTCCTGCCAGGTTTGCCCGCCGTCTATTGTTTTTAAAATGAAGGAAGGGGAACCTGCACTCATGATCACCGCTTCCTTGTCGTTAAAAGCTTCTATGTCCCGGAAGTCGGATTTTTCATAGCCTTTTATTTGCTGCCAGTTCCAGGTTTTACCGCCATCTTCGGTTTTAGCAATGTATCCTTTGCTGCCGCTTATCCACGCTGTTTTATCATCAACAACAGATAACCCACGAATACTTGTAGGTTTATCTTGCTGCAAAATGATAATTGTTTGTGCTTTTAAAGCAGAATTAAAGGATAGAAAACAAAATAAAATGCCAGAAATAAAAACGCGACTTAGCTTCATTTAGTTTGATATAAAGTGTTTTATGAAAACCTAAGTTATCTCTTAAAGGAGCGTTTAACAACATAATTTTGATTTTTTAATTTATTAAGTTGCAATTTGCCGGAAACGATTATATTTGCACGCTTGTTAATAAAACGATAAGCCCGGATGGCGAAATTGGTAAACGTTGCGGTCTCAGAAGCCGTTGAGAATTGTCTCTTGAGAGTTCGAGTCTCTCTTCGGGCACGCCTTTTTAAGTAATGAAAAATTGAAATGTGAGAATTGAAAGATTCTCACATTTTTTAAAAGCCCAGGTGGCGAAATTGGTAGACGCACCATCTTGAGGGGGTGGCATTCGTAAGGATGTACGAGTTCGAATCTCGTTCTGGGCACACCTAAAACGCAATATTTAAGATCTCTTTCCCTCTTTTAATCCCTGAACTTCCTGCTGGAGCACGTTCACTTGTCCTTCAAGCACCTTTAACCTGATCTCGTTGATCCTGCTTTGTGTTTCCTGCGATGAGCGGATATCTTTTATATCGCCCTTTAATTGAAAATAACCTGTCATAACGGATACGACAATACTTATGGTGCTCGCAATAGTTACGATCATGTTTTTTATGGTGATGCCTCTGATTTCTCTGTGTTCAAATGTTGTCATGGTGGGTGTTGGTTGTATACGAAGGCTGATTTTTGGGTTTTTGTAGGTTAATTGAGTTTGTTTTCTATTCCATATGATGATCACTGCTATTAATCCTGCTTTTATTACTTTTGGTAGATATTAAGGATAGACGTAAATGAGAAAAGCACTTATTACTTTAGCAATAGGCAAAAAATTTGAGCAATTATTTAACGAATATTGTAGGGCAAATTGGCAGCAGTACTGTGATTTGTTCGACTTTGAGCTAATTGTTATTACCAATGCTTTAGATAAATCCGAGCTTGCAAATACAAGGTCTCCATCATGGCAGAAGCTATTAATCCTTTCACAACCCTGGTCATTGGAATACGACCGAATAGTTTGGGTTGACAGTGATGTTGTCATTAATTGTGAATATGCATCTGATATAACGCAGGGTGTCCCCCTTGATAAAGTGGGCTGCGTGGATCAATATTCGATGCCTACTCCTGACATTTTCAAATTATCTCTCGAAAGGCTTTATAAATCGTGGGATAAAAACAATGTAAAGTATTTAAGCAATCTATCCGCAGGTTCCTACTATTCTAACCGTGGTATACCTGGCGATGATCTTAACCACGTAATTCAGGCTGGCATATTTGTATGTTCACCTAAATTTCATAAAGAGATTTTTGAAAAAGTTTATTATCAGTATGATGATAAGAGCGGTGGCGGTAACTATGAAAATCCGGCACTTTCATACGAGCTGTTACGAGCAAACTTAGTCTTTTGGTTGCCGTGCAGATTTAATTTCTGTGTCATTAATATTATTTCAGCATTTTATCCGCATATTCTTCACGAAAGAAAAAGTGTTTTTTTTGAATTTTACAGTAGGGTGATTCGAAAGCTTACCGGTAAACACGCGGAACAAAAAGCAAGCAAAGAAAAGATCGACTGCTTAAAAAATATTTACGATTTGTCAATATTTATGCACTTCGCTTCATGTTCTGAGTTAATGCCCAAAATGAAAGAGGCTTTGATTTTACCGTAATTGTAGCATTAAACTGTATTTTTTCTAAATTAATGCGCAAATAAATCGCTTCATGTTATTTCTCTACAAGCTATGATGATTTAGTCTTAAATTATTGCCGAAATCATACCCAGGACTTTCAAATGAAGTAACCGAGTATAAATTTAACGCTTATACTAAGGTCACCTGTTTCCATGCTTGCCAAGAGCCATAGCCTACGCGTACACGTTCATCCGTTGTCGTGTCATAAGATGACAATGTTTGCTTAATTAAACCAATACTTGTTTTATGAGTTATCAACATCCCATTTATAGGCCAACCATCACTGGCAGTAACAAAATCGGTACAGATTCCAATGGGAAACGCGGTAGGTAATTTAGTAATTGTTATTCCTCCGGGTGTACCATCATAAATTAGTGGGGGCGTTACGGCTTGTAATTGTACCCATTCCTGGTAAATGCCATTGTATCCGTTTCTTATATAAATTATAGTCGCTTGGTCGTACGGCATCAGATATTGCGAAATCATGCCAATGCTATTTTTGTGAGTCGTGAGAAGCCCTTTTATGGGGTATCCATCATCCGAAAGTACAAAGTCATAATTAACACCGATATTAAAATGAGAAAAAGCAGCCATGTTTGTAATACCAGTCTGTGTATTTTCGGTAAATGGCAGTTTTCTAAAATACTCGGGATACAAAACCTTAAAGATAGCGTCAGATATCCAAGCGTAGAATACATCTTTGGGATGGATTAAATTCAGTGTTGTGGCGTCGGTTGAATTAATATAATCCTGACCATTTTTGCTATCCTGCCACATCCCATAAATATCCATAAAACAGCATTGATACTTACGAGCTAGCACCCGCAAACCGCTGTTAACAGCTTCATTAAATATTTGTCCTTTATGGCCTGAAGTATCATCCGTGGTTGTATTTTGTGATTGTAAAATGATAGTCAGCTTATCTCGTGTAAAATTAGCATTTGCTCTAATTATCGAAAGTCCAGTATCTAAATTCTCAATGAATTGGTCTGCCGTGAGACTTATGGTATCATTCACCCCCCAACGGATTATATATACATCAGGGTTAAGTGCTAAATCGTTAGTCAAATAAGTACTAAGCCAATCCGTAGTTCCCTTACCTCCAACGGCATTATTTGTATACGTCACACCTCCCTGTATTTGATATCGCAATGTTAACATATGGAGGATATTTTCAATGCGAAAAGAAGCGTTAGATGTTCCATCACCGGTAGTAGTACTATCACCCGTCAATATTACTTTTGTTGCTGTTCCACTAATTAGCTTTTTGTGGAAGGATGATAAATACTCTTCTCCAAATATCCTTTGATATTTATCCGCATAGGAGTTAATTTGCTGTTTTTGGTTTGGAGTTTGTTTTAATATTCTTACGTCTCCTTCGATTTGACACCCATAATCATTAACCATATTTGTAACAAGAAAATCTCCGTTATCAAATACCCTTTTGTTTGCCTGCAATGCTGCATTGATAGCCACCGTATCATCCGTCACCCCATCGCCTACCGCTCCATAATCAACCCGAAAAGATTTTATTTGACCTGATGGTTCGTATGAACCGCTACCTCCTCCTCCCGATGGCGGATTAATCCAATGTAAATCGCCATCAGCATTGCTGTTTTTTGCTAATATCTGTCCGCTTGCACCTCCTGCCGGGATCTTGAATAAGCCGGTAATTTGAGCTTGAAGTTTACCAAGGGCTTGTAAAATTGTGTCAGTTGCTGTAATTGCAGTAGCAGTACTAAAACCTATGCCCGTTAATAGAGACGTCAATACTCGTGTCGCCGTAAAGTATCTATTGGTCGTACCTTCAGGCACCGTATCGGTAGTTCCTGGCGACGCAACAATTTGAATATATGTAGAACCACTCCAACGATACTCATTGTTGGTATCGGTGGTTATGTAGATTTTTCCGGCTTCACCGTTTGTCGGTAACGAGGCATAGTTGGTAACTTCCACCACATCATCAACATAGCTGGGAAGCTGGGCTGCCGCAATTTTCCCGCTGCCGTCTAAACCAGCGTAGCCGTTCGGCGTGTTTTTATTATCGGTTTCTTCAAATTGTACACCTGAAATTATCAGGGAGATCCCGGTTCCCCAGGCACCGGCGCTTTTGGGGCCAAATAAAAAGTAAGAAGACGTATTAATGTAAAAATCACCATCGGTGCCCAGGTTGTTGGATGGGTTGGCTGTGCCGTTTAATACGGTTTTGCCATTACTGCCGTTGGTACCATTTGTTCCGCTTGCACCCTGGGGGCCTTGCGGGCCGGTTTGCATGGAAAATACCTGGCTCCAGGCACCTGCGGACTTTTTATAAAATATACCGCTTACAGTGTTTATAAAAGTATCACCATTGCCGCCGGTTGCCGAATTTGGTGTCGTTGTGCCATATAGTACGGTGGTATCGGCGGTGCCTCCTGCGGATATTGTGTAAACAACCGTCCAAACACCTGCTATTTTTTGTGCAAAGGAGCCTGCGGTTGTGTTGATAAACACGTCTCCATTTTTGCCGCTAACGTTTTGAGGCAACACCGAGCCGAAGGTTAAGTTAGCTCCGGCATTTAATCCCGCATTAATAAATTGCAACAGAGCGGCAAAATCAAATTGATAGTCAGCATTATTGCTGATCAGGATTGATTTGTCGGAGGCATTTATAGTTTCCGCTACCGGAAGTTCGCTTATTTTTTTATCGTTTGCCATCAGTTTAAAAAATCGATTATTGGTAAGTTGTAATTGTTAATTGTGCCCGGATAATTGAAATCAGTTTTGTCGATACCACGGATCCGCGGACCGGATTGGCGACTACTTTTATTTTTTTCATTATAGTGCCAAAGCGGAAAGTTTTCCTGGTTATCTCTTAAAAACCTTTCAATGTCATTGGCGTAAGCATTGGCGATACTGCGTTGCTGTTGCACCAGTTTTGTTATCTCAGGCGATGAAAGCGCGCTACCATTATCGTGTTGTTTAATAACCGGTCCGGAAGCCGTGTAGTGTATGGCATCGTTTTCAATAAAGCGGGCGAAAGTAAAGTATACCAACGCAGGAGCAAGGCCCTCATACAAAACAATTCGACCATATTCGTCAAGATATTCGCATCCGTTTAGAAGATCCTTATATGATTGTGGTGCGTCTTCCTTTATAGTGCCGTCATCGTTGCAATAAGCCATTAGCTGGTAGTATAAAGCGTAGCCTAAAAATGGCTTTAGGTCGAGTTCCTGTGCTTTTTTAATGAATACTTTGAGGCGTTCGGGTTTAATATTTACGTTGATATCCTCGTATTGCTGAAATATGGTTTGATTGATTAAATAGATCATAGCATGCCCTCCCAACTCTCGTTATGCGAGTTGAAAATATTTTGTTCATAATGATGTTTATTGAAATGCCAGTTGGAATAATAGTCTTAAGTACGAAGTCTCAAGTCAGATTTTCTTTTTTTAATATTTAGAACTTACGGCTTAGAACTAAAGACTTATGACTTAATCACAGGCACATTGCTTCGGCTTCGGCTTGTTTGAAACCGTATGCGTATACCAGGGCGGCTATTTTACTTTCCCGGGGAAGGGTTGATTGCAAAAGCTCGTTGATTGCGTTTCCGGCTTTAATGCCTGGATTATCATCTGCTGCTATTGCAGTTACCGGTATAATGTTCCAGTTTTTACCAGGGTTGATGTCCTTGTAAAACCGACTAAAGATTTCGGCCAATGTTTCTGATAGCTCAAGCCTGTCCGCTGCGGTATTATCATTGAATTCTAAAATGGCTTGCTTCTTTTCGCTGCCGTTGCTTAACCCTGATGATTTCTCGGCATTGATCAATTCTTTGGGAACCGAAAAACCCTTAATAATGCGTGCTTCGACAGATCGTTCGGTTGTTTCAAAAAGCTTATCGTTATTTTGAATAGGATAGGCTTTAAACTCGGGCTTCGAACTTTCATCTTCGTACTCAATAACAATGATTTTTTGCGCGCTTTTGGCTCCCTGAAATGCGCCAAGGTCTTTTTCAAGTTGCGTAGGTATATTGATACCGGTGTACGTATCGGCATCGGGCCTGGTATTTTCAGCTTCCTCACGGCGCGACTGCATAAAAAGCATGGTTGATGGCAGGAAGCCGGTTGTTACTTCCCGGTTATTGAAGATTTTGATCCCGGCTTCGGTTTCAAAATCTTCCCATACCGAGTCTGCCTCAATCAGCGGGTAATCGTCAACTTCCGGGTTAAAGTAAAACAACTGCCCTTTGTAGTGTTCCCATCCGCCTGCCTTACACACCTGTTCGCTGATCACTTCCGGTTCGGGATTATACTTGTCTAAAAAGGTGACCTTGCTGCGCATGATGTTTTTCCAGGTCTTGCGGCCCCAATCGGAATATAGAGCAAATTTATCAGCAGTTTCCGCGTTATCGGTATCGCCCATTCGGATGTCTTCAAACTTTACATAGCTTACCGATGTGATCCTGAAGTCGGCATTGTAATTTATATGAATGCCGAAGCCTGTAAACAACGCTTTATCGGTTGCCAACGCTTTTAATAGTTTTGCAATAGTTAATCCCTTTGCGTTGATAATCTGTTTACCTAAATCTTTTTCTTCAAGCCCATTACCCGCTATAAATTTTGTTCGTTTGTTCCAGCAATCTTTTGCCGTTGGCGATCCTGCTACCAACTCAAGCATCCGTTGAGGATAGGCGTTGTCCAGGTCATAGTTAAGAATACCGTAGGTTTGATTCGGTCTTACCAGTATTCGCCTTTCAATTTGCGGAAGATAAGTTTTCATTCTGTACCTCCTTTATCTGAAGCTTTGGTGGATTTGGAGATAGTTTTAATAACTCCCCCTTTAGGAGGCTGGGTGGAAAACAGCTTTGCAATATGTGGGTATCGTTGCAAATACCATTCTGCTTCTTCATCGCTCAAGTTATCGTTACAATGCACAGCTGCCGAGCCGGGAGCGAACTGATGGAGCCCGGGTTTTAGCTTGTATTTTTTTGTTATTGTGTCATTAGTCATTAGGTCATTAGCTTTAGGTTTAAAAAAAGAGCTTTTAATGGTCATTAGCCATTATTAAAATGACTAATGACCTCATGACACAATGAATTATGCCGTAACAACCAGCGCTTCAATAGCCGCTATGGTGCTTGCATAGGTAGCTGTGCCCGATGTAGGCGCAATGGAAACCGCGCGTGGAGGGTAAGGCTCTTTCATCTTGTCAGGGTTGGTAAGTTTTAATTTGTAACCACCATCCAATGATTCGTCGGCAGCGTTGCGTTCGGCATCGGTCAGGATCAATCCGTTTACAGCACCAAAAAGTTCAATTGCGGAATCGCTGGATTTATAGTTGTTAACTGCTATGGCGCGTACACGACCATATCCCATGGCCATAAGCTGAGCCTTAACCTCAACAGACAGGCCCGCGATATTGAAATCTATCTCTTCGGTATAGCGGGGGCCAACCTGCGTTTTTGCCAGTTTTGATGTAGTATTGAAGCTATTATTAGTGCCTTCAAATTTATAAACCTTAGCATTGCTCACAGCCGTTAAGCCTTTAACAATAAGCGGATTGGTTGTGTCATAAGTAAGCACGATATCATCGGCATTAAATATGTAGATCACATCCTCAATACCCGAGGTAATAGGCTCATCTGTGCCGAGGCTGAACCCGGCGTTTATTTTATTATAAATTGACATGTTGTTTTGGATTGATTAAGTTAAATGGTTGATTAAGTTGATTGGGTTGCCTTCATAAGTAAATAACTACTCACTTAATCAACCCAATCAACAATTCACTATGCCGACAGGTAAAACAGTTCGTTGGCAAATTTGAAGTTTACCGCGGCTTTCATGCGGGCTTTCATACGTACCACGTTATCATTGGTGTATGGTTTCAGGTAAACGGTCGATAATTCGGAAGCATCGCCTAACAGATCCACACCAAGAAACAGGTTTGATGATCTTGCGCCTAAAATGGTATTAGCCTGCCAGTGGTTCATGATCTGGAGCGGAATACCCAGGTAATCCATCTTTTTCATATCGGTGAAAGCATTGATAACGTTGAGCGCTTTGTTAGCCTGGGCTTGTGCATAGGCATAGCCCACATGTAGCGGGATTTGCAAGTTAAAATCCTCCTGGATTCTGTCGGCTGGATCAAGCTGGGCATAAACACTACCGAGTACCTGCAATACATTACTTACGTTAATGTAATTTACTGTAGCTGCAGTAGCAGTGCCCGTAAAAGTTGCCGGTTTTCGGCTGTTAACTTCGTTGTAGTTACGCACAAGTTTAAATGACGTAGCGCTTGCGATCTGAATAAAATATGACTGCCCCTGAATAGTGATGCCTGGTGCTCCGTTTGTTGTATCCTTACTGGTACCGGTTAGGCTGGTAATGGTAACAACGTCGCCATCGGCAAGGGTAGAGGTATCGGCCACGGTCACGATGCCGTTCGCGTCAATTGCTGTTGCTGCTAATGAAGTGGCCGGTTTGCTTAAGCCTACTTTGTAAACGCCGGAGGCAGCAGCGATTGAAGGTAATAGACCAGGGAAATCGGCGGTAAAGGCTGCTTCTTTGGTAGCACTTTTGCCAAGCCAGTACAGGCGTTCATTGGCGATCTGGATTTTGGTTAAATAGCGCTGCACCATAAAGTCCGACAGATCAACCACGCCCTCATAATCCATAAATGCTCCCGGTTTCAGGGCCTGGGCTTCCCAGCTTTGGGCAAGTTTGTCCCATTGTTCCTGTTTCATGAATTCATAAACTACCGGATCAAGATAGCTTTCGGTTTGGTGCGCAGTTGTACCCTGATCGGTGAATATGCCTGATGGGTTTTGCAATACAACGTCATCATCAACATCAAGGATCACCTTGCGGGCTTTTACGTCGTTAATTACTGTGAGCAGCCCACGTTTAACCGAATCAGCTTCGAGCAATGTGCTTGCCATAAATCCTGCCAGCGCTTCGCCGGCATAGGTGTTGTTTGTAAATGTAAATTGAGCCATAAAGTTTAGCCCCCCGGCCCCCTAAAGGGAGAGCTTTTGATGTTTTAAACGTATAGGGATAGTAGAAAAGGGTTAATAAATTTTGATAAGGTTTAGGCTGGTGAAGAAGATAATTAAGACGCTATTGCTTTTTTAACAGCGTTTTTAGCTATCTCAGTTTGTGGAGCAAAGAACGGGGCTGGTTCAGCATGGGCTTTGTTGCTTCGTTTTGAGCCCTCGGGTGTAAAGGTTGATTTGATTTCGTTTTTTACCTCGGTACGTGTTTTTTGCAGACGGTTATTTGCTTCTTCAAGTGCGGTACGTGCCTCGGTTAGTAAGGCGTTCTGCGCATGCAAGCGGGCCTTTAGCTGTTGTATGCGGTTTTGTACCTCGGTAGGTTTAGCCGATTTTAATTTGCTTTCGGGTAAATCATCGTCTTCATCTTCCGCTTCGGGAGCTTTTTCAGGTTCCACCTGTGTTATAGCATTGATCTTGCCGTGTTTTATATCCAGTTGCTTACCATCGGCACAAGTATAAATATCACTTATAGCAGGAGTGGTCATGTCCTCGTCCTGGTAAACTTCGGCACCTTCTTCAATCTGTCCTGTGTGATGTAGTGTACCTTTGTCGGTAATGGTTTGTTTGTTTACCACTTTTTTAAAGAAGTTCATGATCTTGTCTAATACCGAAGTGGTCTTCTCGATAAGTTCTTTGTTTTCGATGTTCATGCTGTTATTATTTATGTTTAAGATTTTGTTAATGCATCGCTGATAAATGGCAGGTGCTGTGCTGGTATAATTTTTTATGAGGGCACTGTTGGTTATCTCTGTGCCATAATCTTCTATTTGATCGATAAAGCCCAGTTCAAGGGCCTGATCAGCGGTCATCCAGGTTACAGAGTTGATCAAACTGTTTACGGTAACTCCGTCCAAACCAGATTTGTCCATATAAATTTGCGCCAGCCGCTCCTGAACTACATTTAGCATCTGCACATCTTTTAAAAGCTCATCGGCATTGCCACCTGTGCCAACCATAGGTTTGTGGATCATAAGCAGCGCATATTTGCTCATTACTATTTGCCCACCACCCATTGCAACAACTGAAGCTGCCGATGCAGCCAAAGCATCAATATAAGTAGTGACCTTGCCTGGATATTTTTTTAGCAGATCATAAATGGCGATGGCATCGAATGCGCTGCCGCCTACCGAGCTGATGTGAACTTCAACATCAGTTCCAGCTGCTGCTTCAAGTTGGGTTTGGATGTAGGCCGATGATAAATTACCCGAACCAATGCAGTCGGTTTCGGTATCGTATAAATAAATTTTATAGCTCATATTGGTGTTGTTTTTGTCCGAAAGTCGGAAAGACGGAAAGTCCGAAAGAAGAATCGGAGTTTGTAAATTAGCTTTGAATAGCAGACGTTTTTTAATGTCGTGTAATGCCGGTTGGCATATATCAAAGATCGTGGTTATTGTTTGTTTTAATGGTGACAGTGTTTTGTCAGTTGGTGTCTGCCTCTGAATTTTTAAATGATTTGAATTTGCTTTAGCTGATTCTGGGTGAGGGCTATTTTTTGTTTAGCTGATTGACATAACAAATGTCGGCACAAATTTCTTTTAACCTGGTGACAGTGTTTTGTCAGTGGACGAATTTTTAAGCTGCTTTCTCAGAAAAACAATTGAGTGCACGCCAAATGGTACGTTCGTCTTTATTGAACTTGATTTCGGCCTCAAGTACTGCCTGGTTTTTAGAAATACCGCGCGTTTGTTGTTGGGCATTCACCCATAAATAAATTTCGCGATACACGAATACTTTAGTAGTGATGAATCCCGCCTTATACATGGCCGAGAAAATACCTTCATCAAACAGGGTGTTTGCGATTTGAATATCCATGAGGTTAGAGGTTAGAGGTTAGAGGTTAGAGGTTAGAGGTTAGAGGTTAGAGGTTAGAGGTTAGAGGTTAGAGGTTAGAGGTTAGAGGTTAGAGGTATGTTTTCTGTGATAATTGGCATAGTTTATTTACAGGTTTACGCGATTGATAGTTTGTGCAAGGATATTTTGTTGGTTGTTAATGTCCTTTACATCAACATAAACAGGAGGGAAGTTATTGATCATTTGATAGGCAAGGGTGTTGGCCAGATCTTTAACATCATTAACCGGTTGATTATAATAGCGGTTAGCATTACCGCCATCGGTAAATATACCACCTACAGCATAGCCGCGCCCTGGGTTAGGTATCGAAAAGTCGCGACCGCCATGTGCTACGTTTATAGCGCTTACCAGGTTACGCGCCCACGGGTTACGCATGGCTTCGGACACAACAATGGCTTCCCCTGAGCGGAGGTACGCATTTGTATTATCTGTACGGCTGTAACCAGGCAATAATGCTCCCCGACCGTCGGACTGATAGTGTAAACCGCCTTTTGCATATTGCGGTGGTTTTTGAGCTACTATAGTTGCAACCTGTAAAGCTGTAGACGCAATTATACCGGGAATTACAAAAGGAGCCAATACACCAGTTTGCGAAGTAGCTTTGGTAACAGCCAGCGCACCGTTAATAACAGCCTGAAGTATGGATGCTTTTTGTTCGGACTTAAAAGCTTTGACTTTTTCTGCAGCCTCCTTTTTTTGGTATTTATCCTCAATCGCTTTTTTCTGGGTATTTGTCAGGTTTTTATTGCTTAGTTCAGCTGCTTTGTCTTTTTCCAATCCTTTTACCCTGGCATCGCTTTGAGTTTTAATGTTATTTTGAATGATAGAAAAAGCTTTATCGGCCACTTGCTGTGCGTTTTGCAAGGCAAATTCTTTGCGTTGTTGCTCGTATTGCTGAGTTAATGTCGTAATATCCTTTTGCTTTTGATCTTCCAGTGCTTTGATTTTTTCGGCATTACCGGCAGCAAGATTTATTTCATAAGTGTATTTATCCTCAATAAGTTTTTTTTCCGCGTCTAATTTTTGACCAGGTAACAGTGCTTTATCAACTTTTTTTTGATCCCTTGCCATTGTATCCTCGTGTTGCCGTGCATCAATCATTGCTTGCATTTGCTTTTGCGCTTCAGCAAAGTCATTTTTATTGAAAAACTGGATCTTATTGCCAATTCCGAGGTGAAATTTTTGCTGAAGCTCTTCACTTTTTTTGTTGTATTCTTCCTGGCCGATTAGCTTTTTGTTAAACTGTTCATTTAGTAAGGCAAGCTCGGTATCATAGTTCTGTTTATCAAGTGCAACTTGTTTAGCAAAATCAATTGCTTTGGCTTGCAACAATTGAGCCATACGGGAGGTATCTACTTTAGGTTTCTTTTTATGCGGTGTGGTATCGGTATTAAAGTTATCCCAAAAACTCATCCCTGTTTTTTTTGCTATGTCGGCAGCTTGCTTTTGAAATCCTGCTGCTATTTTTTCTAATTGCTCCATTTCGGTTGTTGCGCTTGCCACTGCTTCAGCCCGTCGCTTTTCGGCTTGTCTTTTCTTTTCTTTATCAGCGGTTTCGCTTGTGTTTGGTATACCTCTTGATCCTTCACCGGCAGCGCCCGGGTTTCTGTTTAGAACGTCCATAACTTTGTCCCAAAAAGTAAGGGAATCATCATCAGACTTTAATTTGGCTTGTTCCGCTTCGTAAGCTTTTTTTGCCGCGTCCTGTAGTGCTGACTGTGCTGCCGCTTTATATAAAGTCATTTTTATATAATCAGGGCCATTTTTAGTTAATTTCTCTTCAACTTCGGCTAATGATGAGGCTTTGCCCATTGTTTTACCCAGAGTTTCATTATATTGATTTAACACATCTTTTTTCTTAAGAAAACTGTTGTTGGCTAAGTCAACGTTTATCTTTAACTCGTCTAACTGCCGGATGGCTTTTGAATAATCGCTACCACCAAAAGCCTTATTTAACGAATCCAGGCTGAGTTTTGCCTTATCAATTGCATCTTTGCCCTGGGTAAGGGACGTTATCCATTTCAGTATTGCGGGGCCGTAAATAGTTAATATTGTTAAACCCGCGCTTAGTACGTTGGTAAATGTAAAAACGCCGGCCTTTACGCCGTCGATAACTTTTTTCCATGTTGAAAAAGTAGAAGAAAGTGTAGACAAAGTTTCCTGAAATTTATTGCCGGATTCTGCTGCTGCTTTATTTTGTTCGTTTAGTTTACTAATTGAATCGGTTAGTTTGTTGAGATCTTTGTCTAAGGCGTGGACATTATCGGAGAAACTTTTGATCGGTTTGCTTAAACTGCTTATAGTTTCTTTTAAGTTAATAAACGCCTGGTTATATTTCTCAATCTGTTGATCGGGATGATTCATATCCGGGAATATTGAATCATCATTACGGGTATTTGCCATTTTAGCTTATTTAAAGTGGATTTGATTGGTTGTTTAAAAATTCACGAGCCTAATGATTAATGGTATTTAGATGGATGAAGAAGCTTTTATATTCGAAAAGAGATAATTGATGTATGTTTAAAATGCTAATTGGCATATTTGTGGCCGTTTTATCTATCAATTTATAGTAATTGATAGATAAAGTTTTTCTTATTCTCAAAAGTTCGTGTGATAATGATTAATCTTTTTTGCCTTGAATTTGGCGTATTGGCTTTTCTTCATTATAAAAGCTTTACTCAGCCGTCCATTTTTTTAAGGCTGAAAAATGGAATTATATGTTAGCAAAAAAAACAATTATACATGTACTAAGGCTTTTTTTTATAGTAGTCTTTTGGGTCGATTTTAGATATACTTTCTATTTTAAGTTCAAATTGTGGGTTTGAGAAAGTAGCTTCATCATGGTGTTCGTTGTTTTGGATTTCAACATCACCTGTTAGTGTTTTCTCCAACTCACCGGTTATTAACACCTTGTCGTCTTTTAATAGCTCTTTTAATTTGTTCTTAAGAGGGTCTTCCAGCTTAATTTGTGCAAATAACACTATGTTACTAAGATAGGGGTACTTTTGACCTGGATCTAAATCACCATCTTTTGTTAATAATAATGTTATTTCAATATGATCAACAGGGGCATTATGAACTTCAATTTTGCTAACGATAGCTTGCCATTTATTTACATTCGCATGTAATGTATCTGTTATAAATTTACTTAGCTGGGCTCGTTGTTCATCAAGTATTTCTTTTTTCTTTATTTCATTTTCTTCTTGTGAATAAAGAGAATCGGCTACGTGGAACTTTTTTATAAATGCTAATTGTTCTTCTGGCCGGCCATCAGTTATTTTAACAAGGGGCTTACAACCCACAACAATTAATGATGCTAATAATAGCAATCTTGATAGTTTCATTAAGTGATAATTTAGATTTTGCTAATTTTATTGGTAAATATACTATTTATATATTGAGCCGCAAACAATATTTAAAAATAAGAATTACCCCAGTTTCACTAATTCAACTTTTGTTGGCTGTCCCTTACGCCAACTGTCAATTTTATTAATGTAGTAGTAAGAACTGTCTTGTTCAAGGTATACCGGAATGAGCAGATCAAGTTCCAATATATCGCGTGGCGTAAGCAAAAAATATCTGACCACCTTTTTTGTTTGTGTAAGTATTTTTTCGAGCTGGGGGTAATATTGTGTTTTCAAACCTGGTAATACATTGCCATTGATCCCTGGCTTATCACAAAAGCAGAGATTAAATTCACCATCTGGCTTGTAAAAATAGGGTACGGATACAATGTCATTTACCTCTACTGTCTTTTCTCCGTCGGTAAATTTTACGGTAGGTGAGTCTTTGAGGTTTAATAGATTTAATTTCTGATCAATCAATATTCTTGGCGATGTACTGATACTAAAATCATTGGTGTCACTGTCCGGATCAAGCTTTTTAATTTGGGCTATGGTTCCGCCGGTAAAAGCCCGGTTAAGGGTAGGGGCAAACTGGCTTTCAAACAGATCTGCATTGGCGGGCAAGGTTTTATCTTTCACTATGATTTCCGAATCGGCCAGTTTTTTAGGCAATACATTATCATCGTCCCTGTATGTCATGTAATTAACCTGCGCATAACCGCCAAGTTGAAAACTTATGGTTTTACCCTGATCAATACATTTGCTTGTCCAGTTTTTTGCGATGGGAATATTGCTAACTATATCCGCGAATGAGTTAAAAGACACGGTTCGGCTGCTGTTGTCTGTTTGGCAAACTATCCCAAATCGTTGCAGCGTATCCTTCAATAAATCTTTCTGACTTATGTCCGGAAAAATACGTTCGCATTGAACCTGTTGGCCATACAAAACCGGTTTTTGATCAACATCAAACCTAAATGCCGCGCCCTTGTGAATAAATACCGTAGTATTGTAACGATGCAGGTGGTAAGTGATAAATACAGAATCGCCTTTGTTAAGTTCGAAATCGTACGTCAATTTTAAGTTTTTGACGGTTTCCGTACGTTCGCGGGTATTTGGTGGGTAAGCCTTATCAGTAAAGTTTATGGTTTGTCTGGTGGCCTCACTTTCGTGCCCGCTGGCATCGCGGTAGTTTATTATAAGTTCAAAATAACCGTTATCGCCGGTATTGGCCACGCCATGCATATCCAGATCAAGAATAAGGCTTGCGGTACCGTTAACCCGGTCGGTTGCATGGTATTCCTGAAAACCTATTGGCAATGTTCTGTCTGTATTATCATTGGCGTGCATACCTAACTGTCCGCCGTCAATTACAAGCTCCTTGTTGGTTACATACAATAACGAAGCTGATTTACTTAAACCATCAACGGAATTCTGAAAATCCGTACCATGTTCAAATTCGTCATTAGCAAACTGGCATATGAGTTTAGGATATAACTCGTTTTTAAGTAAGGAGCCACTTGCTTTATAACCGGTATTGCCGATCATGAGTTCGATTGCTGTTTTAATGAAAAAGCCGGGGCGCATAGTATAAACATCCAAAGGTTTATCAAAGTCAATCTCATTGATCGACCCATAGTCAACAACAGGCCAGATCCAGCCTTCTTCTTTTTTTTGCGATGCAACAATGGTTTCCAGGTTCCAGGGATGGTCATAAACCTGCCATGGCAGGTTTTTTCCTAAATTAGTAACCGAGCTGGTGCTGTCGCCCATATCGTAAATTTTACCTTCCAGCGCGTAAAAAAAATCAACATTACCGCTTAAGATCGTTACGTTGGCCATGTTCTGTTCAATACCGTTGAGCACAGCCAGTCCATAGGGGATAATTTCAAGCCCATCCTGTATAACTTTTGCCTGGTAATTATCATAGGGCAGGGCAGAGGTAAAAGCTATATCATCCGGAAAGCCGAGAATTTGCCGGTTACGTTGTGTTAAAGGGAGTTGAAACTGATTGCTGGTATTACCCTGCTGGTTTTTAACCTCGGCCAGGTTATTGATCTGGAAAGTGAGCGCGATAGGGGTATCGTCGCTTAAGTCGACCAACTGATCATTAATATAAAGTTGAATCTGGTTCATAGGATTGTTAGTAGAGGCTGTTTAAAAACAATTGGTTTGTTATCAATAATTTGTTAAGTTTATTTGTTGCTTTCGGCTCAGGGAGTAACCCTAAAATTGCATTTCAATGCATATGAAATTTTGCTTTGTAGTTGTTGCATTGGCTTGCTGCCTGTTATCCTGTAAAAAGGACAATAATGCCGCCAATCCTGAGGTTACCATTGTGGGCAAATGGTATCTGAAAAAATACCATACCCGCAGCTACAAGAACAACGTGCTGCTGAGGGATACAAGTCGGTCCAATTATAGCACTACTGATTTTGAAGTTTTTGATGCTGACGGCTCTGGATACACGTCAAATCTTACCCCAGCGGGCGAAACAGCCCTGATAAAATACAATTACACCTTAAATGGGAAAGTGTTAATAATAAGCCGTGATACGCCTGCTTTTTATGCCGGTACCTATACGGTTATTCAGCTTACAGAAAATACACTTGAGGTTACCTATGAAAGCTCAACCGTTTTTAATGGTGATCATTACCACGGAATTGATAACATACTTTTTAAAAGGTAGCCATTATTTACTGGGTTTGAATATTTATTGATGGCATATTGAACGTAACACTAAAAGGAGCCTGTCCGTTGCGTGTTTCATACTCACTGTAGGTTGCCGTATTGATTACTATGGTTTGCCATTTAACAGGGTTTTTATTCATCAACATTTGAACTTTTGGAGAATATTTTATGGATTGCAGCCCACGGATATCATTTACCGACAGGTCTTCGGCCATAACTTTCATTTTTTGCCCTGCGCTTTTGCTAATCACTTCTTCAATCCCTTGTTGGGTTTGCCAGTTTTGCACAAAGTTTTTGATGATGACTGCGTTCTGAACATCCAGGCTTACTTCCTGATTAAATACAAAACGATAGTAGTTCCAGGCGCCGCTCAGCCCGATCCATCTCAGATATACTGAGTTATCATCAACCGCGTTATCAATCCTAACGGTTTGTACCTGCGTTAAGGAATGTGTGCCCTTTTCATCGTCATACCTGATCTGGAGGTTGAAATAATATGCCTCAGTTGGAAAATTTGCATTGATGACTAACCGGTGCAAGCCCGCAAGACCTGTTAATGGCATTGTGAAAGAGGTTTGATTGCCGATGCTAAACCTGCTGCCATCTTCATTCAGGATCCATGAATTATCTTCATTTTGCAGATAATCCGGTTCTGAACTGCCGGGGAGTTGGTTCCGGTTGATATCAAGCAAAGTAAGTTGGCAATAGGGTTGAAGCGTTGACATCTCATCGGTATAAAGAAATCCGATATCAAATGGATATCCGGTGGAGTAAGCAGGTTCTTTAAAATCTGTTATCCACTGTGCGGGCGAATTGACATTAGGTACATAGGCGGCAAGGTTTCCGCCATATTTATCCCCGAGTTGTTTGGCAGCGTAAACTACATAGTACGGATGCTGAATTTGGTTGAAGCTGCTTGTAAAACCTTCGGCTGAGCCATCATCATAATGTTGAGCATATTCAACCGTAAATTCGGCACAGAGGTTTGTATCGCGGTAATCAACCTGGTTGTAATTATTGCTATCAAACGGGCGTAATAAGCTCTGTAAAAAGTTAGACAGATCAGCCTTAATCAATCCCGTATTATCTGGGCGGTTTACTGATTTTATTGTGGCTGATGCGTTGGTTAACGGATCGGTATAAGTAATACGGGTATGCAGTTCATAATATGGATACATGCTATTTATATTGATAAAGCCGGTATTATCGCTGCCTGTAAATGGTGTGTTAATCACAATGGTGCTTGTACCGATGATTTTCTCTACAACATAAACGCCTTTATATGTCGGCGTATTCAGGTAAACTTTATCACCTTCCTTAACTTTTGCCAATCCTGTATTAGTATCGTTAAAATTTGCATTAACGCTGATGCTCGCGTAGCCTTTTTCACTATCCGCCGTTGTGCTTTTTATTGTGAAATCTTTCCGTTGATAAGTAAATACAATCGGATTAAACGCCGCGTTCCAGCGGGACACATATCCGTCTGGAAGTGTAACGGAGGGATCGCCGGTTAATAGGTTTGCGGCCGTTGGGATACTTACATCCGCAGTATCGGTACATCCCAGTGGATTACTGTCTTTAACCATTACATGTTTTAATCCACCACTTAAACCTGTAAAAATTGCTGAGTTTTGCCAGTTTAGGCCCAGGTCTATACTATACAATATGGATGCAAAACCTGAGCTTGCACTAACTGTAATCTGGGCATCTGCAGCGCCGGGAGCCGACTCGCCCCTGTTAATATCGATATAATTTATTTTCAGATCGCAGACAGAAGGGTTAACGGGCGGGCTGCTTCCTGCTTTTACAGAAATTAAAGTGAACGATATGTAATCACTTCGGATCATATCGCCCTGGGGACTGTATTCAAAATCCCTGATCACTCCCGAATAAAGTGGGAATGATTGCCCGGCCACTATAACCGTGTAATTACTTGTTACCCCGTTTTGGTTACGCTGATAAGTCACTTCGCAATTATTTCCATTAGTCGGCTGCCTGGTGTCTGCGTCAATAATACTTATGAATACATCGCCCTGGTCTATCTGTCCGCCGTTTTGATCGGGGTAGGTTGTTGAGCTGATGATTTCATTTATTGTAGCTGTAATATTCATTTATTTATGAGTTTGTTTTAGGGAGGGAGTCATTTAAAAAATGTTGAAGTACATGGTTGATAGTGTTATAGTTAAACCAACTCCTGTGGTGTTAACATCAAACTTGTTATAAACCGGTACACATTTGGCTTTTTGCCTAGCCTTGATCCTGAAATATCTGCCTTCTCCTTCACGGTATTTAGAGGCTTTTACCACAAACTGATTGGCCATTTGCTGTGCCTGTGCTATGTAGGTTTCGTTGTCGGCGGTATACTGTCCAAAATCCGTTTTAAACAGGAACTCCATATAAACGGTAAATGTATTATCAACAGAACCATTAACCTGCGGACTGACCTCAATGGGTTGTGGCGGATAGAGAAATACGCATGGAAAGGTAATGTCGTCTGCAAGGGTATTTAATTCGGCCTGGGTGCCGTAGGCAAATGCCGGTTGGCCGTTAAGTGTTTGTACAATAGCTTCTATTTGGTTACGCATAATAATTATAGAGCCCAAATCCCCGGTTTGGGTTGGTTAATTGTGTTAATAGCCTTGCCAGGGATAAGGCACTTAAATTGAGGTTTGAGATAGTTCGCTGTACCGTTTTTGATACTCGGCCTCGGTTTGGTTTAACAGGAGTTTGGTGAGTACCCGCTCATATGGCATACTCATGATCAGGTGCCATTTGGTAATATCGCCACCGGCCAATGAGTTTACTGTATTGATATACTTGAATTTTTCGAACGATTGGATCCCCGCCCTTTTTTCAAGCGCGGTAGAAGCCGAAGCCAGAAGTTTGTTTTCGCTATCGATAAGTTCGGATAACATGTAAAAAAATGCCTCGAGATGGGCAGTGCCTCCGTTACCCGTAGCTTTTTTACTTCATCCATAAAGCTTTCAACCTCATATTCATTGTATTGTTTGCCTGTTGCCCGGCAGTAAAAATATTGCGCCAAAACCTGGCAGCATGCATTTAGCGAAGGGTTAAATTGCTCCTGCCAGTCATCTTCGCCATGGGTTTTTATATGCGTGTTTATTTCTTCGGTAATGATATCGCGTGCCGCCATAAAAGCGCCAGCAGGTTCAACCGAAAGGTTTTGCATTACTTTTACCATTGTTTCTTTGGGCGATGATCCATTAATGCCTGGTAATGTGAAAGTTACCTCTTTCGGGATCACATTGCTACTGTATAGGTATTTGATCTGGTTCGATAATGAAAACACTGTGTCGCCAAACTGGTGCAACTCATCATAGCTTTTGATATTCTGAAGCTCAGGAACAGGTATACCGGAAAGTATGCTGATCGCTTCAATGTCTGTTATATCAGTCTTTGCCTGCAGGTCCATCATTTGACCAAGGCTTATTTCATTTAGTTGCGTTGGCATCTGAATGCGAAGCTTACCCACTGTGGTTTTTACTATTCGTTCTATCATAATTAAAATTTGTATCGGTTTAGATCAAAATGCTCAGATCAGTCCGTGTAACGCATTTGTTTGTTGACTGCTTTGCTGTTGAGGCAGGCGTGATTGAAGTTTCCCGGCATTGCTTATTCTTAATTTATTAAGGGCGATATACCTTAAGGGATCTATCAAGTGGTTCCATGAATCAACCGGTTCATTAACGGTTTTGCCTGTTGTATCTACACGCCATTTGTAACGGTTAAGCTCATTACGAAGGTTTACACTGTTACGTGTTACATTTATTTTGTAACGCCTCAAGATATCAATAGAGTTCTTGACGCTGTCGGCGCCTTTTTTTGCGGCCGTGGTACGCCATCCCAGGCGTTTTAGTTCTTCAATTGATTTTGGTTCGGCGCTATCGGCAATGATCTCGTTGTTGATGCTTACCCCCGCTGCTTTTAATTTTGCAGATATATCGGTATTGGTTAAACCAGTTTCGTAAAACAATTCATTGGCCCACAACTCACCATTTTGCTGGTATAGCTCGATACAGCCGGTTTCATCATTTGTAAAACCGAAATCCAGGCCCAAGGCTATCAAACGGGCATCTGCCGGGATAGATTCGCAGATATGCCAGTTGTCAAATATCAGCCCGGTTATTTTGCCTGTTAAGCCGCGGGCGTATACCTTCCACAGCTCAATGTCAGCGGTTTTTAAGGCTTCTATTTTATCGTGCATTTCCTGTGCTAAAAAGGGATTATGCCTATGGTCGGATATAATAAGTTGTACGCCCGGTTTCCCGATCAGGTGTTCATGTACCCAAAAGCCGGAGTTTGGGTTATAGTCGATAAAAATGCGCTTTTTAGTGCGAAGGGCCAGTTCGGTATATACATCCCAGGTAAGGCCATTGGCTTCATTTATGAACAAATAATCACGCTTCCCGGACTTCGCATCCTGGCTATTATCGTAACTTTTGAACTCTATTATGCTACCGTTAGCGAACTCAAAAATACGATCACTTTTATTATAGTTTTTAATTTTTACCTGTAGAACCGGCGAAGATCCATATATATTCAACGCATCGCGCATAGCGCCTGCTTTAAGGTTAGGGATATCCTGGCCTACTATAGTGATTACCTGCTTGGGGCTTTCGCCGGCGATACAAAATAGCGCCTGTTCAATGGCAAATGTTTTGCCGCTGCTGGTACCGCCCTGATTAATCACTATGTGCGCGGTTGAAAGATAATTTTGTTTAAACAGGATTGAACACTGAAAACCTTCTGGTTCTTTAAGTGTAATTTCGGTACTTACTTCGTCATTGGTCATGATTATTAATTGTTTATCTGCTGGCTGAAGTGCTGTTGGATACGGATGTTATAGTTTTACATCTTTTTCGCTGTCGGCAGGAGGAGGGCCAGAGTTAACGATCTCTACTTTGAGGGTGTTTTCGGTTTCTGTATTGGTTGAGGCCTGCTCGTGTTTCTCGCTCCACCCCATACTTTTTAACGCGAACATTGCGCCTGTTGTATTTTGATGTAAATGTGCTTCATAGCTGGCTTCTACGCGCAAAATTCCTTGTTTAATAGCTTGCGAGAAGCGGCCATGCTGCACATGATCCTGAAATTCCTGACGGCTGTTAAAGCCAAGGGCGAGGGCTAATCCGGAGAGGGTGGCCGGTTCGGGCTCACGGTCCCAAACTTTGTGTTCAATAGTTTCTGCATTGTCTTTGTTGCTTTTTAAAGGTTTTTGTTCGAGGTGATATTCACCTTTTATAGTGTCGAAATATTTATCAATAAGCCGCTTAAGCTGGGCGGCATTATTGCAGGAAGATATATCGGATTTCATTATGTTATCAATGCCGAATGGCATAAAAGAATAATCAAATGTCGGAAATATATTTTACAATTACTAATTTTATTGGTAATAATTTTTGTGCTGATAAAAGCCCAAATGGTAAGTGGTAATTATGAATAAATGTAAATATTTTCTTTTTTAATAGAAAATATTTACATTTGTATATGAGCAAAGCAATCAAACACCGTAGTACGGCTATAGAAGCCAGGCAAGGGCAGGCGGCATCCCGTCCTTATGTATTTACCGATGCGCCTATGCAGGTTTTTAATGATCTGCTGGTGCCTTATGAAACCTATTTTAAATCGCCTTTAGCTAAACTTGGGGCTATAAAACAAGGGTTGCATTCCAATTCCATCACCGATTTACTAAAAGTAACCGGTGCAACTCAAAGTGATATTGCCAAATGGCTGCATATTACCGAGCCTACCTTGCGTAAGCATTTACAAAGCGCCCATGAGCTAAACCAGGGGCTTAGCGAGCATATCATTCAACTTTTTGAACTTTTTGATAAAGGCCTTGATACATTTGGTGCCCTTGATCAGTTTAAAGGCTGGTTAAAACAATACAATCCGGGTATCGATGCCATCCCTTATGAGCTGCTTGATACCATAACAGGTATTAGCATTGTGATAAGTCAGCTGATCCGCATTGATTATGGTGTTCTTGCTTAATATCAATTATTGAATTAATGATTTAGTGAATTGTTGATTACTATCAACAGAACTGTATTTTTGATCGCTAAATAGTTTATTAATCTATCCTTCTATCTTTTGAACGTTTACCGGATAAGTCAAACCAAATATGCGCATGACCGTAAAGGTTCAGGTATTGACGGCCGCTGGAATTCATTAGGGCAATACATGATCTACACGGGCGGTTCCCTGGCCCTTTCATGTCTCGAAAAACTGGCCCATTCACCAGGCACAGCTTTGTACGCCGGCGATTTCTCCGTCATTATATTTCAAATACCTGATAACCTGCCCATATTTGAGATTACTTTAAACCAGCTTCAAAAACTTAATGCCAATTGGTATAAGGTAATTAATTACCCTGCCACTCAAATGCTTGGCGATACCTGGTTGCGAAAAATGGAAACAGCTGTTTTGAAGGTACCCTCGGCAATTATCGACCTGGAGTATAATTACCTGCTCAATCCGGCTCATGCTGACTATAATAAAATAACCATCAGCAGTGTAAGTAAGTTCGCTTTCGACCCCCGGCTCAAGGCGCAATAAGACTTTGCACAAACAAATAACTTAAATAATTATTTTATAATTGCACGGATATAACCTTTACACATCCTGCATCGAATAATTATAATGGGTATTAATAAAACAGGCATTTTAATATTTGCAGGCTTGCTCATAGGCATACGGGTGCATGCCCAGGATCAAAAATACATCCCCATAGGGCATACTAAATATAAGGATACAATACTTGTCACCCATCCCGATACCACCTTTGATAAAGATATTTTTGATGTTATAGGATCCATTTTTGGCGAAAGCAAGAAGCCAGGTAAGGTTGACTCTGTAACTTCAAAACCTGTAATATCAATTATCCCTGCCATAGGATATACTTTGCAAACCGGCCTGGCCGGTACCATATCCGGCAATGTAATTTTCAGGTTAGCGCCAGATACGCGTATCTCCACAATCACAGTAAATCCTGCGTACACTCAAAATAAACAGGTAATTATCCCCATACAATCAAACATCTGGTCAAAAAACAATAAGTATGATTTTATCGGCGATTTCAGGTTTTATAAATACCCACAAAGTAGTTTTGGCTTAGGCAGTAATTCTGACAGGGATAACGAAAACCCCTTAGTTTATAGCTTTTTTCGTTTTCATGAGACTGTATTGCGCAATGTAACCGGGAATTTTTACGCCGGTTTGGGCTATATTTTTGATGATAGGTGGAATATGTACGAGAAGGGGCAGCTCAATGGAAAGGTATCGGATTATGAACGATACGGCCCCGTTAGTCATGCCATATCGACAGGGATAACATTTAGCGGATTGTATGACAGCCGCGATAACCCGATCAATGCATCGCGTGGGTTTTACAGCTCATTGCAGTACCGGGACAATTATACTTTTTTAGGAAGTACAACCGCCTGGCGTTCATTAATTGTTGACGTGCGTAAGTATTTCAGGTTTCCTGAAAGTTCAGATAACGTGCTGGCATTTTGGTCATACGATTGGTTGGTACTACACGGCCGCCCGGCCTACCTTGATTTGCCAGCCACAGGGCATGACCCAAGCTTCACAACCGGTCGCGGATATATACAGGGCAGGTTCAGAGGTGCGCAAATGGTTTACCTGGAAAGTGAGTACCGGTTTAAAATAATGCGCAATGGATTATTGGGCGGCGTGGCCTTTGTAAACGGCGAATCGTTTTCGGCAGCGCCAGGTACGGCCTTGCAAACTATGCAGCCCGGTTTTGGCGCGGGTTTAAGAGTAAAGCTAAACAAAGTGTCTAAAACCAATATTGCCATTGATTATGGTTTCGGGCGTGAAGGATCAAAAGGCCTGTTTATTAATGTAGGCGAGGTGTTTTAATTGCTGTATATTAATTTGACTGACAGTGTACCGTATACACGGTAGATTTTATTTTTTGTATTTATTGCGATTAAAAGGCCATAGAAACAGGTTGTTGTTTATTTGTTTTTTGCATTTTTATTAAAAGTGTGTTGTGGTACAATAAAATAGCAACTTTTGCATGAATATTGACGTATATCATACAAAGGTTAAAAAAAGTTAAAAAATTAATTTGTTTAACTACAATTAATGAAATTTGTAATTATTTATTGCTATGTTTATTCGCCAATAAGCCTATGATCCGTACCAGTTTTACTAAATGGTTTGTTTTACTAAGTTTGTCCATTTCGGTGGCCTTAACTTCCTGCCAGAAAGATGAGGAGGTAAAGGATATTAACGCGGTTAAAACAGCTACAAGTAAAGACAGCGTATCATCAGTAAACATTATCAATATCCCGGGTAATTTCCTTGCAGGAAAGGGTACCTTAAAAGTTACCATCGAAGATTCAACCTATACTTTTGATGCCAGCCAGGATTCAATCGCATTTATCAATGTGCATAACGGCGATGACAAATATTTCGGCATCACGGCAATCAACAAGGCGCATAACATGAGTTTTGGCATTAGCTCATTAGGGTTGGCCTCGGTGAAAACCAGTAATGATGTAGCCGGAAGCCAGTTTCTGTTTAAAGTTGATGACAAAAAGCCTTTATTGCAATATACGCTCACCAGGTATGCGGGTCAGCAGGATTTTGGTAAGATAGATATGGATCAGTATAATCACGAAAATATAATTGCTAAAGGTACCTTCTTTACCTTTTTGGCTAAAGATGATAAGTCCGACTCTCCGTTTTACCGGGTGGAGGGCAGCTTTGAGTTGCAGCTTAAATAAAATACCCTTCTGGTTTTGGGCTGATTTGAAAAACTTTTCTTCAGTAATATTAAGGTAAAAAAGCCATTACCAAATTGTCATTAGTGCTTTAAAGGGCGGTAATACGGCTCTTTTTTTGTACCTTTACGCAAATTTTAAAAACATTGATGAAAGTATTTATTGCAGGTCTTCCTTTAGAAGTAGATGAGGCCGAATTAACAGCTGTTTTTGGTGATTTCGGGCCTGTTAAATCGCTCCGGATCATTAAAGATCGCGAAACAAAAGAGAGTAAGGGTTTTGGTTTTGTGGAGATGGTTAACGAGGATGAAGCGAAAGAAGCGATACGTTGCATGAATGGAGCAAGTTATTATGGCCGCAGGATCACGGTTAACATAGCCGAAGATAAAGGTCCTGGCTTTAACGGTGGTGGCCAAAAAGGTGGCTTCAGGCGTAATTAATACCAAATAAAACATTATTCTTCTTTTTCAAAATATTAGCCGGCATTGCCGGCTTTTTTGTTTTTAAACATAATGTTGAAATTGAATAATTAAAATCATATTACATTAATTGGGTTGCCGGAAAAAACTTATTTTAGTATGTCTATAAGTAATTGGTAGACTGATGAGACAAAACAGATTACTACAACCTTACCTGCAATTTAATGGCCAATTATATCTGCTCTTATTATCTTCCATATTCCAGGATTCGCCTGCTTACTTACAATTTTAAATAATAGCAGTGTGTACTTTCCTGAAACCGGCAATAGCGGCAATTGCGCTTTGGCTTGTAGCTTTTTCAGCTTTTGGCCAGGCGCCTGATATTACCTATACCACTCCAAATGTTTATATTCTTGGTGCTGAAATAACGCCCTTAAGTCCTTCAAATATCGGTGGCGCTGTGCCTGCCACTATTTATGGTGAAACTAAGATTGTAGCGGGCACAGGTCAGTTTGGCAATGTAAATGGCGATGCAGCTACTGCACAGTTTAAATTGCCATATGGTATAAGTATGGATGCCGACGGAAATACGTATATAGCTGAAAGCGGCGGCGGGATCCGTATGATAAGCACTTCCGGACAAGTTTCGTCAATTGCTACTGATGCGTTGCCCGGCCCTCCCTTTAACATACCAAAGCTTAATAATCCCCGCGGCGTAGTTAAGGATAAAAACGGCAATTTATTCGTAGCCAATTACAGCAACCACAACATATTAAAAATTACCCCTTCAGGGATAATTACAGTTTTTGCCGGTATTAACCAAAGCGGTACCGCCGATGGTCCGGGTAATGTGGCAAATATTATCAATCCTAATGGTATTGCAATTGATAAGGACGATAATCTTTATGTGTCGGATGTGAATAACGCAATTCGCAAAATTTCTCCATCGGGGTATGTATATACGCTTGCCGGGCAGCCGGCGGCAGGTACATTAGATGGACTGGGGCCTGGTGCCAAGTTTAACAAACCGGCCGGACTTGCAGTTAATAAAGACGGGAACATATACGTAGCAGATCAGGCTGGGTTTGTGATTCGCAAAATTACCCCTAACGGGCAGGTTACAACAATAGCGGGTAGCGGTTCCTTTGGTACGGGTGATGGAAACGGAGCCGCTGCCAACTTTCAGTTTCCTGTAGGGATAACGGTTGATCCATCTGATAATTTATATGTTACGGACGGTGGCGTAGGTACTGTACGGAGGATTTCGCCGGATGGGGAGGTTAAAACTATAGCAGGGGGCGGCCCGGTAGGAGCGGAAAGCGGGGTTGGTGCCAATGTTCATTTTAGTAGCCCGAGCGGTATAACAATTGGGCCGGATGGTAATTTATACGTGGCTGAGTATGGTAAAAATGCTATAAAACGTGTTATAGCAACCGGCTACACTATTGATAAAGCGTTGCCTGCCGGTCTTGTCTTTGATCCTAAAACCGGCATTATTACTGGCACACCTACAGTTTTATGGCCAGCTACTAATTATACTGTTACCGCATATAATGCAGCTGGCAGCAGTAAGTTCATATTGAGTATAGAGGTTGATGAAGTGGCAAAGCCGGTTCTCAATAGTAGCAGTGCCAGTGGGACTATTGCGGCCTGTGTTGGAGCAGCATCTGCAAATTATCAAACATTCATGGTGGCGGGAACTAACCTCACCAACGATGCAGTTGTTGTAGCTCCTGCCAATTTTGAAGTGTCGTTAACGCCGGTTGGCGGTTATAGTAGCACCGTCACCATACCACTTGTTGATTTGGAGCTGCCGCCAGACGGTGACGGAATTGCCGTGTATGTTCGTTCTGCAGCAACAGCGCCTGCCGGAAACCTAACCGGTACTGTGTTGTTAAAATCAACAGGGGTAACTGATGTTCTGGTGCCTGTAAGCGGAGTGGTAAACCAGATTATGATATTGGAGGTGAGTATTAATCAACAAATTTTGGGCTGCCCAGGCGAGCAGGTGATACTTGTTGCGTTGACACCCAACCCGGCAAATAATCTGAATTATCAGTGGTATGTAAACGGGAGTCCTCAGGGTGCCAACAGTGTAAATTTTATAAGCTCTGACGTTAGCAGTACTGATGTTATAACGGTAACTATGACTAATACCGTCGATTGTACAACTTCGCCATCCGTTACTTCTGCCCCGGCATCACCCATGTATATACCGTTAGTAACGCCGGTAGTATCTGCAGAACAACAGGGTTTAGCGTGTCCGGGGCAATCAGTAATGTTTGTGGCAAATACCCATGGTACTGAGACTGCTAACTCTGTTTACCGTTGGGAGATCAACAATATTGATCAGCATAATAACAGCAAAACATTCCCGGCGCCTGTTACAATTACTGCGGGTGATAAAGTGACTGTTACGCTGACCAATATAAGTGATTGCGGTCCATTGAGTACAACTTCAGCCCCAATATCGCCTGCGTATATACCTGTAGTGTTCCCGGTAGTAACGGTAGAACAACCGGATTTGGCCTGCCCGGGGCAATCGGTAATATTTGTGGCAAATACACATGGTACTGAGAGCGTTAATTCTGTTTACCGTTGGGAGGTCAACAATATTGATCAGCATAATGGCAATAAAACATTTCCTGCGCCTGCTACTATAACTGCTGCTGATAAAGTGACTGTTACACTAACTAATACAAGTGATTGTGGTCCCCTGAGTGCAACTTCTTCGCCGATATCGCCTGAGTATACAACGCCGGTAGTGCCCCCGGTAGTAACGGTAGAACAACAGGGTTTAGCATGCCCGGGGCAGTCGGTAATGTTTGTGGCAAATACCCATGGAACCGAGATTGCTAACTCTGCTTATCGTTGGGAGATCAACAATATCGATCAGCATAATAACAATAAGACATTTCCGGCACCTGTTACTATAACGGCTGCTGATAAAGTGACTGTTACGTTGACCAATACAAGTGATTGTGGTCCATTGAGTGCAACTTCAGTCTCAATATCGCCTGCGTATATACCGGTAGTGCCTCCTGTAGTAACGGTAGAGCAACAGGGTTTAGCATGCCCGGGGCAGTCGGTAATGTTTGTGGCAAATACCCATGGAACCGAGATTGCTAACTCTGCTTATCGTTGGGAGATCAACAATATCGATCAGCATAATAACAATAAGACATTTCCTGCGCCTGCTACAATTACTGCGGGTGATAAAGTGACTGTTACGCTGATCAATACAAGTGATTGTGGTCCATTGAGTGCAGCTTCTTCGCCGATATCGCCTTCATATAATTCACCACTAACACCAATTGTAACTATTAACCCCTCATCGTTTTACCCTGCTTGTGAGGGGACTGTTCAAACTTTTATAGCAACGTCACCTAATCCGGGCATTAATCCTAATTATCAATGGCAATTGAATCACGTTAATGTTGGCGAAAACAGCGATAGCTTTAAAAGTAACATCCTGAAAAACGGCGATGTGTTAACTTGTACAATAAGTAGCTCTGGACAATGCGCCATACCCGGCACCAGTAATGAGTTTTTTATTCAAACTAAGGAGCTGCCTACAGTTGCGTTTAACGGGAATGTTAATATTAAAAAAGGTGAAAGTATTACCTTATCGCCAGTGCTATCTAATGGAATTATTAATTATAGCTGGTCGCCTTCGGTTGGGTTAAATAATTCAACCGTTTCCTCTCCAAACGCGTCGCCAACTGTAACTACTTCATATACATTAATAGTTACATCTGCAGGAGGTTGTCAGGCATCGGCCAGTATTAAGGTTAATGTACTTGAACAAATGCTTGTTCCAAGTGCTTTTACTCCAAATGGCGATGGTGTTAATGATACCTGGCGCATAGCAGGACTTGCTGCATACCCAAACTGCACAGTGAACGTGTTTAATAGGTACGGTGCCGGGATATTCCGTTCGGTAGGTTACAGTAAAGATTGGAATGGCTCTTTTAATGGGTATGTATTGCCTTCCGGCACCTATTATTACGTGGTTGATCTTAAGGACGGTAGCAAACCTTTATCAGGGTATGTTGTGCTCTTGAAATAATAGTAAAGGAATTATGACGCCTGCGCCAGCGACACTTTATCCGGATCGAGATTGTTGAGTAAAGTATCCAGCTTAAGGTTAAATTCTTTTAATTGAATGTCGCCTTTTTCAAATGCTTTGGTCAATTGGGTTAGTTCTTCTTCAAGGTGTTGAACATCAGTGTTGTTTGTGGCTGTACTATGCTTTTGATGGTCTTCAATAACTTCTATTTTATATTCGGCAGCTTTAAGCAGGTATGCTTGTTGAACATCAAAAGTGATATGACTGTTATCGGTCACTTTTGCTTTTTGTTGTTTGTTAAATTCTACTAAAATTATAGCAGCAATAATAGCGGCAATTACCAGCATCATTATAGGATCCATCTTCTTCTCTCTTTATTGTTACAGGTTTATGATTCCGGACTTAGGGCCGGTGGCTTATAATTGAACTAAATATAGTTGAATAAAAAATAAACTAAAAGGCAATTGTTGAAAAATTGCTCATTTGTGAATAACTATTGAGAAATGACTGTATGTTTTGTGTAAAAGTGTGAAATTCAAAAATGGTTAAAATGGGAAATTTCGTGCAAATACTTTCTTTATCGTTAATTGTGGTTTATCCGTTTTTCATAACACAAAAATCTTAGCCCGGGTCTTAAATCTAAGCTGATTTCTCCCGCCAAAACGTAGCCTAATTTGGGGAATAGTTTTTGAGTTGCCTGATTGGCGATATTGGTGTCAATTCGTAATGTATTAATTCCACGTCTGATGGCTTCTTGTTCGGCTTGTATTAAAAGCGCTGCCGCAACACCGCGACCCTGGTAATTGATGTTTACAGCAAGTCGATGTGTAACGATGGCGGTTTCGGTGATGTCAAGCCCGGCCTGGGCATATTCGGCATCCTGATCGGTGGTTATGGCGGCTACGCCCGCGACAGCTCTATCAATCTCGGCTACCCAAAGCTGATTTAGGTCAATATCTTTAGTAAATACCTCTTTGTTGGGATAGTCATCATTCCATTGAAAGTTACCGGCAGCTTTCATTGTCGGTATTACGTTCGAAACAAGTGTTAAAATCTGTGGTATATCGTTGAATGTAGCCAGTCTGATGATCATTCTATCTGTCGGAAAAAGAACATCGCAAAAATATAGAAGTTTGAGAATGGAAAATTTGCTTTTTGCAATAAATTATTATCCACTACCTCAAAGCGCGACGCTTTCTAAGTCCAACTTTTGAAGGGGATTGTATTTGTCGGATAACTGTACAGAATAATAGCAGGAGCAGGGTATAAAATGCAAAGTTTTGTACCCAGTTGCCAACACTGAGTTCATTAACTATAAGTTTTAACATCTCACTTTGCATCGCTTAAAAATTTAGCCTTGCTTAATACTATAATTTTGATTCGCGGCATCTTCAAAGGTTTAAAAGTGCTGCGGAATAATAAGCAGGGTGTAGATAAATTAATGTGTACTACATTAACCGTATATGCGTAAGAATGTTGTTAGTTATATGATGTTTTTAATATTAATGGCGGAATAATGACAGCTGCATTTTATTGCTGTAATAACAAAATGCAGCTGTTATGAGTATTAGTGGTTGTGCTTTTTGTGGATGTCTTTAACAAGACAAAGTTTTTTAATATCGGCAACTTTTATAATGAACGGTGCGTATTTTAACCGGTTGCCAACCATTTCGGTTGTGTTATCTGAATGGGCAATTACTTCGTCGGGACTGTCGCCGGCAAGCAGGCGTTTGTACATACGATAGTCTCCCCATTCAATATAATATACCTCTCCTGGCAGGATCTTTTTATCGTGAATTATTTTTAGCGCCACCCAGCATCCGTTTTCAAGATATGGGTACATGCTGTGCCCCCAAACCGGAAGCGCGAAATCACAATCCTCAATGCCCGGGAAATTCATGTGGCCAACGGGCTGGGAATCATTAATATCATTATATACTTCCACGCCGGAAGCGGTAGCAGAAATTTCATACATCGGTATGCCTTCGCTGTGTTTGGATACAGGTTTTGATTCAGAATAATTCTGGTTTTTTTCTCCAGATATGTATTCTTTGTATTTTTCTTTAAAAATACGGAGCTTTTCTGGATCTATGTTTTGTCTGCTCTTTATTATCTCTGTGATTGAGCTTGGAGAGTTAAAGCCCAGGGTTTCGGCTAACTGCGCATTGCCGTTAAATGCCTTTCCTTTAAGCTGATTGTAAAGGATGATGAACTCCAATGTTTCTGGACGTACAATCTTTATTTTGTTGGGTTTTGATCCGTCTTCCATGATTAAAAATAATTAAAGATTATTCTTGATTTTAATAAAGATTATTCTGTATATTTGTTTCGTTGATAATTGCTAATGTAAGTCAAATTATTCACAAATCAAAATATGGAACTTTGTTTATCAAGAGTATTCTTTTGTTGAACTATGATGTTCTGTAATTTAAAATCAAGAAAAATATAGATAATAATCAATAATAACAGCATCATGTATATAGTATTTTCCGCGTTCAGGCAACCGGCGCAAATCAGTATCAATGAATATAGAACCGACGTAGCAAATGAGCAGGAGGTATTGCAACGCATAGAAGGGTACAGGATGGCATGCGAAAAGTACCGGGACGAAATTGCCGCTATTCAAAAATATATGCCCGGATGGCTGCCTTCATTTACGCGGTAATAACACGCCATAAACCTTATTGAATTAAAATAATATACTAATTACCATGATAAAAATTTCTCAAAAACTTAGAAGCCAGCTTTGGTGGCTTATTATTTCGGTTGATTATGACTATAGCCGGATCACCATAGCCGATCATGACCTGACAGATGAAGTACTTACTTTATGGCTGGAGGATAAACAAGATTTCAAAAATTCGATTGATGAATGCCTGCAGGTGGATATCCGTGTACGAGATATGGCCCGTATAATTAAAACCGAAAACCTGAATAGCTATGAAGGTACCAGATTGCATCCAACTAAAAACTTTGCTTATAAAACCCGAATAGAAATTAATGCACCTGTGCAATGGTATAGAGATGATGCATCAATACAAGAACAACAATGGACCCGCGAGGCTATTTTGAAAGCGCTGCTTACCCAGCTTGTAGAAGCAGGCACCGCAAGTGATTATGCTTATTAAATTAAATTTTAATTATGCTATTTGGAATTTTATTCATAATTATAACGTGGTGAAATTAGCTTTAAATGCTGTTTGTGGTGTTAAATCTGATTGATTGCCTGTTGTAGAAGCCTGTTAAATTCAGTTGGTTTTTCAACCATAGGGAAGTGCCCGGTGGCATGTATCTGTAGCAACTGATAGGGGATACCTGCCTTGATGAAACCGATGGTATCATTAGGGGTATAGTCGCTGTTAATGAGGTGGAGTTTTGTTTTGATGGCCTTAAGCTTGGCCACGGTATTAAAGCCATTATCTTCCATACTCGCTATGGCTATGGCACTATCGGCGTTAGCCACATCTTTGAGTACCCGTTTCCTGATGGCTGTGTCTGTTGTTTTATAAAAAAGGTCCTGATTAAAATATGCTGTAGTAACCGCCTTAAAATGCATTTTCAACTCGGCTATTGCTTTTGCATAATCAGCTTTTGCTTTCGCGCTTTCGGGCTTTCCGTCAAAGCCTTTAAAGTTATCAATACCAACCAGGCCTATAACTTGATGTGGAGCATCGAGCTTGGTCTGTACAATAATTTCACCGGCCATGGAATGGCCAACGAGAATTACGTTTTTTAATTTAAGCGTATTTATTACAGCGGTTACATCACCGGCAAAATCATTTGTTGTCCACGAGTTGCGGTTTTTACCCGATTGGCCGTAGCCTCCCAGATCCATAGTAACTACCCTGTATTTTTTGCTGAAGTGTTTTACCTGGTTGTTGAAATAGCTTTTGTTAATGCACCAACCATGCACAAAAAGTAACGTAGTATCACCTTTGCCGGTATCTGTATAAGCGATGTTAACACCATGATTGCTGACTTTTAAATCAGATCGAAGAGTCATTTTTTTGTTTTGAGGATGCTGAACACAGGCATACCACAAACCAATTGATGCTAATAATGAAAACAGCGCAGGTAGCTTTTTCATAAACGGATATTTATATACGGCGGTTTCACTATATAAATATCCGTTTATGAACGGGTTACGCCAAATGTTTAACTTATTTTAACAATGCAGGTATTGCGCCAAGGGCAACGCCGGGCGCAGGTAGTACTGTTACTTTGCTTTTACCTGCTGCTGTTCTTTTTCATTTGGCTCAACAAGTACAAGTTCTTCGTTAACTTCTTCTTGTGCCTGCTGAGTAGCATAATTTAATTTCCTGAAACGCCATTGTGCAAAAGCCGGTTCCTGGAAACGGTTTATGAGTTTGAAGAATTTTGGGAAGTTGTGTACCTCTTCCAATAGTAAGCCGGTTACTATGCCATTGTTATCAAGTATTTCGCGTATGGTGTATTCCTTATCTTTGGTGATCCATATCTCGAAGTCCTGACGTATTTCGGCCATCTTTTCAGGGTCTATTTTGTCATTTATACAAATTACCTTATCGCCCGGTTTCATAATAATTTCAATTTTAAGTGTCCCTTTTGTTAAGAGATTGTAAACGTAAAGTTCGGCTTTTTAAGCATATTTTAAAATTTATGCGTAACGTAATTTTTAGGCAAAAAAATATTCGAAAAAGTTTTAAATATTACGCAACTTTATTTTATGGGCTTCGTATTAAAATGTATAATGAACCTTTAATATCAGGACGTTATAACTGCTCGCTGCTTTAACCTAAGCTTATTTTTATTGTCATATATAGTTTTTGTTGGTTAGTTTTACTTTAAGGTCATTTGCTGTTGGGGCATTTGACCTTTTTTATTTCTGATACTTGTCAATAAAGTAATTATATATTGCATGGATAAACAAAATGATTATTATTGCAGTCACTTATGTCTGACGAAGCGATTATAAAACGGTTGAAGGTTGTTGTGAAAGAGCACGGCGGCCAGCTGGGGCTTGCCGGAGCTATTGGTGTTGACCAGGGTTTTATTAGTAAGGTGATCAATAAAAAGCAGGATATCAGCTATTATCTAATCCGGAAGCTTTGTTTTCAACTTAAATATTCGCCCGAATGGTTGATCCTCGGCACCGGCGAAAAAATGATCAATAAGCCCGAATCAGCTAAATTGATTACCGAAATACAGATGATGCGTACCGAGGTTGATATTTTGCAGGCCCGTATGCGTGCTTACGAAATGGAATTAAAGGAACTGCGCGAGCAATTGCATATAGAGGATAAGAAAGCGGTATAACCGCATTAAAATCCGTTTAAATGTAAAAGCCCCTTTCGGGGCTTGGTTGTTATTTATAGATCAGTTAATAGTTACTTATTTTACGAATATTGTAAATAAAAAGTTATACTTATTTGCAATATTTTGATATTAAATCCGGTGCTTCCTTCGAGCCCATGCTTAACGCTTTGTTCATATCGGCGCAGCCCTCTGTTTTATCGCTGAGCGCTAATTTGGCAAGGCCTCTTTGTAAATAAGCCCTGCTGTTTTTCGGATCGAGGCTTATAGCAGTGTTGCAATCCAAAACAGCCCCGTTGGGGTCTTTTAAATTTATTTTGGCAATTGCCCTGTCAATATATAAATCCGAATTGTTTGGCGCTATTTTAAACGCGGCGGTAAAATCATCTTTCACGCCCTGGGCATCGCCAAGGTAACTTTTAGCAATTGCACCTCGGGAATACGCTTTTATGCTGGTATCGTTCATGTAGGCCGCGTTATGAAAATCATCTGCCGCGCCGGCATAATCTTTAATGGCCATTTTAACATCGCCCCTGATTAAGAAAGTTTCATCGTTGGAGTAAATTGAAACGGCACGGTCAAGATCAGCAAGGGCGGCCTTATAATTTTTGAGTTTGGCTTTTACAAAACCCCTTGCCTGCCATACCAATGCGGTAGAGTCGGACAAAGAATCGATTTTGAGAGCATTGCTCAGGTCGGCAATCGCGCCATTATTGTCTTCGGCATCGGCTTTGGCTAAGGCTCGTTTTAATAGCAAGGTAATATTTTTAGGGGCTTTGAGTACGCCTGCGTTATAATCGGCCATAGCCCCTTTGGTGTCACCAGTGGCCGCTTTTGCCTCACCACGGTAAAGATAGAAATCAACGTTTGCAGGGTTGAGGGCTATTGCCGCAGTAAACAGCTGAACGCCGTTATCGGTATACTTATAAAAATTATTGATTTTGCCCAACCGCGCGTAGGCATTTTGCTGCTGAGGCGCAATGCTGATCAACTTTTCAAGATCCTTCACCGCTCCGGCATAATCACTTAGTTTAGTTTTTTCAATAGCACGGTTTAAAAAGGCATAAGTATAAACCGGGTTTACAGCAATTGCTCTCGTGTAATCATTAATAGCTGCTACCGGGACACCTAAATCTCGGTATGCATCGCCACGGGCAAGGTAAGCCTCATCGCTTTTAGTATTAAGGCTTATTGCTTTAGTTAAATCGGCGATAACTCCTACGGTATCCTTCATTGCCATTTTAGCTTTGCTCAAACTTATGTAGGCACTAATGCTATTAGGGTTTAAGTCAATTGCTGATTGGGCATCATCTTTTGCGCCTTCATTGTCCCCTAATTCCAGTTTTGCAAACGAGCGGCTTTGATAGGCTTCGCCGTTTTTTGGGTCGAGCTCAATAGCTTTATTAAAATCATCTAAGGCTCCCTGATGGTCTTTTTTGCCGCTCCTGATAACTCCGCGGGACATATACAGGTTTGCATTTTGAGGAGACTGCGCTATGGCTTTATTAAAATAATCAAGCGCGATATTGGTATCACCCGTATTGCTTTGCGCATTGGCCATATAAAGCAAAAGATTTTTGAGGTTGGGGTTTATGGCCGCGGCTTTCTTATAATCTTCAATAGCGCCTTTGTTGTCGTTTAATTTTGCCCTGGTATTTGCCCGGTAAAAATAAGCTTCGGCATTATTGGGGTTAAGTGCGAGCGTTTTCGTATAATCGGCAATAGCGCCGTTATAGTCGTTTATGTTGGCTTTGCTGCCTGCCCTGTACTGGTATACCTCGGCACTGTTGGGGCTAAGTTTTATGGCCAGGCTATAATCTGCAATAGCACCGGTAAAATCGTTGTTATTGTTTTTGGCAAGTCCCCTGTATTTGTACAGTTTGGCATCGTTAGGCGTAAATTGAAGCGCGGTTGTAAAATCAGCAATAGCGCCTACATTATCGCCCATATTACTTTTGGCGTTGCCCCTGTAATGGAACATATCCGCTGTTTTCGGCCCCCGTGCTATAACCTTGTCAAAATCGGCAATTGCTGCCTGGTAATCCTGTATAGAGGCTTCAGCATTAGCCTTGTAAAGATAAGCGTTGGTTAGTTCGGGTTTTAGGATAAGGGCCTGGGTATAGTCATTGATAGCCGCTTTGTAATCTTGAATATTGCCGTAGGCATTCCCCCTGTAATAAAAAACATCGGCGTTTTGGTTGTTTAGCTCTATGGCGCGTGTAAAATCCTGGATGGCTCCTTTATAATCTTTGACGTTGGCTTTTGAGTTTCCCTCCTGGATATATGTGACTGCCGTTTGAGCAAGTGAGCATAGTGGGAGAAAAAGTAGAAATAGAATTTTTTTCATGAACGCGATAGCGGTTTACCAAATATCAATAAAAAAACTATTATTGAACATGGCAAAACTTATACCAGCATGAAATACGGTATAACCAATAAGAAATAAGGGTAGTGTTGTGGGGTATTAAAGTAAAATTGGGGCATAGAGACCCCAATTTTAAAGTAGGCTTTGTAAGCCCAACATAAATACTTTTATTTTTTGTATAGACTGTTCAGGAAAAAGAAGCTTCGTTAGCTGGAGCCTGATTGCGTTTTTTTCCGTATGCTATAGCCGCGGTGCAAAGTGAGATGCAAAGTAGTAATGTTACTTCAATCACCACATGAACTACCGGAATTTTGCCCGGGAAATTTGATAATAAAATGCCGGCATCCGGAAGTAACAAACCCACAAGCGGGAAGCAAAAGAACATTCTTAATATTATTAATTTTTCCATAATTATTAACATTTAGTATGACAATGCTAAGGTAAGGATTATTTCTTTATAATTTAACTAAAAATAATTAATTATTGTTTCGAAACTCGAAATGACTTGTTTAAGCCGGCTTTATCGTCGTTTTGTAAAAATGGTATCCATTGCGTGGTAATTATTAGTTAATCAGAATAGGAACAGGCGATGCTGCTTATTGTTTTAACGGGGATGGCTTTTATTTCAAACACACATTTAAATTGCCGGATTTAAGTAATTTAGGTGCACAAAAACCTTATTGCAAATAGCGATGGAAGCTCAGAAATTTAAGATTGGCCAGGCCGGATATGAGGCGTCAAAGAAAAACACGGTAATTTGGGCAATAACTGCAATAGTTATTGTTATAATAGCTTTCGGTTATTATACTTATGAGCCGCGTAACGGAGCAGACGCCATGTGGGTTGGTTTGCTGGTTTTTTTAATATTACTTTACGGATTTCTTGTTTTCCGGATATTAAAAAAGTTAAAAGCAGCATATGATAGTTATGTTATTACCATCGACGAATTGACGATTACCCGTGAGCAAAAGAATTTGTTGCCAAGATCTATCCTGCTTTCTGATATAACTGCTATTATAAAAAGTACCAACGGCGCTTTTACAATCAAGGGTAAAACTAATGATCCGGCCAATACCATAATTATCTCTAAACTGATAGATGATAGGGAAGCATTGGCGTTAGTGTTAGAGGGAATAAAGCCGATAACTGTTAATACCCGGCCTACATTTAAAGAAAAATATGGCCGTTGGGTTTCAATTGCTATTTTACTACCGCTTTTAGGTGTATACCTTATAGATAACAAGATTGTAGTTAGTATTTGTGCCGGGTTTTCGGTGGTACTGTATACTGTGGCCTTTTTCAAGGTACTCAAAAACAAGGACGGGATGAGTAAGCCTAAAAAAAGTTTAATCAATATCGTGTGGTTGCTGCTGTTGGTTTTAGCTATATCTTACTTTAAACTTATCGCTTAAATAATCTGCTTCCGGGCAAACGTAACCGTTTGATGACTATTTGAACATTTTGTTTTTAAATAAGCGAACGCTCACTTATATTTGTATTGAAATGAGACCACGCGACGAACATAAGGAGCAGCAGATACGTCAGAAAGCTATTGAAATGATAGTTGCCGAAGGACTTGACGGCTTCGGCATCAACAAGCTTGCAAAGGCTGCAGGTGTATCACCGGCAACCATTTATATTTATCATAAAGATAAGGAAGAGCTAATCAGCAGCCTTTGTGTTAGTGTAGCGGAAAAAATGATGGCTTTTAGTCTCAGGAATTTTTCGCCCGATATGGATTTTGCCGAGGGATTAAAGGTGCAGTGGCATAATCGGCTTGAATATTTTATGGAATGCCCGTTGGATATGGAATTCATTGAAATTATGCGTTACACTCATTTTTATGAGAAGGTAACCGCCATGCTTACAGTTAGCTTCGGGCAAATTTTAGGTGTATTTATGCGTAATGCCGAAGAAAAGCAACAATTGGTGCCATTGCCTTTTGAGGTTTACTGGGCAATTGCTTATGCGCCGCTTTATCAGCTCATCAAATTTCATAACCAGGGTAATAGCTATGTTAACAGCAGTTTTACGCTTGATGATAAACTGATGGAACAAACACTTGGCCTCGTATTAAAAGCATTAAAGCCCTGATAATTATGCCTGTAAGCAATATAAAGCTTAATCACATCAATTTGCCGGTAACGGATGTGCAGGCAAGTTCTTTGTTTTTTGAGCAATATTTTCAATTTAAATGCACCGGTATAAAAGGTAATAATATGCTGGCTATATTAGAAAGTAAGGACGGGTTTATCCTGGTACTTATGGCCGATAGCTTTAACCGTAATGGTAACAACAGTTATCCCGATGCCTTTCATATCGGTTTTTTGGTTGATAGTCATGAACAGGTGACCGAGGTTTATGATCGCCTGATTGCAGGTGGGATTAATGTGACGCAGGCTCCGGCTTCTTTACGTGGAGGCTACGGGTTTTATTTTAACGCTCCGGGTAATATCCTAACGGAGGTTACCTGTTTAGCTTCATAGATTTAGTAATTAAATATCTGCAATAAGAAAAGCAATTTTATGATACATGCATCAGCCTATAAAGATCCGCATCATGTGATGCTGTTTTTTGAAGAAATCACCAACGCCGCAAATCACCAACAATGTTTAACCGACAGGGTAGGTTATTATGAAGAGCTTAAAAGCAATGGGAAAGTGGTTATAAGTGGTAACTTCTGGAACCAGGATAAAAATTTTGTAATTGTTTCAGTATCAAATGATGACGAGCTTCTGCATATCATCGAAAATGATCCGGCAATTAAACAAAATGTACTTGAACTGGTAAAAGCAATGCCTTTTTAACCCTTTTAAATAGGTATAAATACGTAGTGCAAAATGGGTGAAAATACGGGGTGTATCCGGCTTGCATAACTTGTATATTGCGCAATAGTTTTGTGTAACTAATGCCTATGGAACCTTTTGAACTAAAAGTTAATACGCGAACTTATAAAATTATTCCCTCAGTTGCTAATCACACTACCTTTAGTGTGTTAAACTACTCCGCTTTTTACACCATAACCAGGTTAACAAAAGGCTATTGGGAGATCATTGAGCACCGTTTTGGGGATCATTTAATTCCTTTGCAGGAAATTGGCCGCTCAATAGAAGAGTACTATAAACTCTGATCTATTCAGGATCGGGAAAAATAAAATTAATCATGTCGAAAATAAATATTTACCAAAAGGAAATATTTATTTTTTATTATTCGTAAAAGTTGTAAATTAGACGTATTAACTGACACCTATCTCTCTTATGGAAAAATTAGCAATTTTAAGGTTGTTTGCAGGCTTTCCATTATTTGGCTTGTTGCTGCCTGATATCGCCACTTTTATTGTTGGCTCTTTTAAAAACATTTCACCTTTTCATATTTACATTGAGTGCTCTTTACTGGTTTTTATAATAGCCTGTACATTGGGCATAGCATACCTGCGGAAACTCAGAGATACAACTGATTCACAGTTGCAATAACAATTTACCGGCTTTAAGCTGATATAAACAGATCATTATAAACCTACATATAGTTTAGTACCCCTTAATGTGCCATTGCCCGGTTTACAAAGCCGGGCTTTTTTGTGGTTTAGTATTGTTATGAAATTAATTTAGTGTTTCCGATTAACTTAATTTTCTTATTTTTACGGGTAAATGACCCCTAAACACCATTATCCGAAATCTCCCCAAAGGTTTTCCCTGCTGCTCATGAAAAATCCTGTTTTCTTTTTTAAGCTATCATTAATAGTTGTTTTGTTTTTTTGCTTTGGTGATGTCATTGCACAGCATCGATCTACCCGGGCTTTAACTTATGGCGGTGGCGGGAGTGGTGCTGTTAACTTTAGCGATGGCTGGGGCGTAGCAGTAGGTACCGGAGCAGAGATCCCAACAGGTAGTTTTAATTCTACTTTTAAGTCTGCCATTAATTTTAACGCCAGTATTTACAGGTTTTTGGGCCCGCTTACGGTGAGCTTAAACGGTGGATACACTAATTTTAGGCCGCACGACTATTTTATTTCTGAAACAGATGAGGCAAGCGGGGTAACTGCTAATACCTATTATGCCGATATGCCTGTAATCTCTATTTATGCAGGAGCTGCTTATAATATTGATATAGCTGACAATTTCAGGGTTTATGGTGGCGCCAATTTAGGGCTGTATTTTACCGATTTTGCGGTAGCCTATGAAATTGATGGCATCGATCCTTTTGTTTACGATAAATGGTCGCAATCATTATATTATGCTCCTAAGGTTGGGATAGCATTTCCTTTAACGCCTAACTTGGGTATCAATATTGAATCTAAGTATAACTTCTTTTCTCAGAAACTAACTTTGGGCGATGCGTCCGGCTCAACAAACTGGAACTCGCTTTCACTTGGTGCCCAGCTGGTCTTCAAGTTTTAATAAACAAGTTTTAAGCAAATTGTGTAACAAAGCAGAGGCTGGTGTGTTATGTATCTCAATTTATTGATATTATGCACCATAACATTTTGTATTAATGAAAGGCTTGCGCACAGTTTCGTTCCTGTTTATATCCAACACCTTTATGACATTTGCCTGGTACGGACACCTTAAGTTTAAGGAGTACGACTGGGGTAAAAACCTGAGTTTGATAGCCATTATACTGATAAGCTGGGGGCTGGCTTTTTTTGAATACCTGTTCCAGGTGCCGGCCAACGAGGGTGGCTTTAAGGAAAACGGCGGCCCTTTTACTCTGGTTGAGCTGAAAACTATTCAGGAGGCTATTACGCATACCGTATTTATGATATTTACGACCGTGCTTTTCAAAAACGAAAAATTGGGCTGGAACCATCTGGTTGGCTTCGGACTTATTGTGCTGGCTGTGTTTGTCATTTTCAAAAAATGGTGATCGGGCTGTACTAATTATTCCTATTAAGTTATTTCCATTTCATTTCGGCTGGACTACCTGCTTTCTTAATTCTGGCGTATTGGTGTAGTGCAGATGCTGCTTACATTTGATGTATAAGCAGGTAAACAAATAAACTACAATATGGAAATAACTTACAAAACAGGAACAATACCAACAGCCCAACAAGTGATAGAACTTTATGATACCGCCGGACTGAAACGCCCAACCCACGATGCAGAACGAATTGCCAGGATGTACCAAAATTCAAATCTGGTAGTAAGCGCATGGGATGGCGATAAACTGGTGGGTGTGTCACGCGCGTTAACTGATTTTTGCTACAGTTGCTATTTATCAGATTTGGCGGTTACTAAAGACTATCAAAAAGAAGGTATCGGGAAAAAATTGATCGAACTAACCAAGGAAGCCATCGGGGATGAAACTATGCTTTTGCTGCTTTCGGCTACCACAGCTATGGAGTATTATCCTAAGGTAGGTATGGAAACCGTTCATAACGGTTTTATCATCCACCGCACAAAATAAAATGGGGCAGGATGATGAATCCTGCCCTGAAGTTTAGCGCTTATTTTCCTCCAAAGGTGTAAAATACTGACAGCGACAGGCCGTCATTTATTAAATTAAAAAAAACATTGTCGCCGCTGCCAATCTGGCCTGTATCATCTTTTAGCTTACTATGCTGATAGGAAACGTTTGCTAACATAGCCGATACGCCAAGTTTTTTTACCGGATAATAAACAAGGGCCATGTTTGCTCCAACTGAATAATTATCGGTTTTATTTTTGGTGACATTGCCGGCGTCTATCGATTTAAAGTCACTACGGCTATATCCCAGGTACGGGCCTGCGCGCAAGCCTAATTTATCGCCAAACATAAAATACTTGCGCATAAAGAGGCTTGCCCCATATTGATGCGATGTTTGATTGCTTGAGTAACTGCTGTTGTTATTGTCCTGTTTGGTATAACCATAATTGGCACTTAAACCTATGTCAAGCTTATCTGCTATAAAATAGCTGTAGGTGGGGCCAAAGTTAAAGTTGGTGACTTTAAAATCGGAATTGTACGGGCCACCACCTGGCACAACATAGTTTTGCGATGACTTCTGATGCAGAAACAGCAAATCGGTACCAAGGGTTTGTGAGCCTTTTTCGGTTTGAGCTTTTGAAATTTGAAATACCAGCAGGAGTACCGGGATTACGATAAGGATTTTTTTCATTTGTGTTTGTGTTTGGGTTTTATTGAGTCCCTGAAACGGCGAAACACAAAAGATATTTTGCCAAAAAATGCCTTTATACAATATTTATAAAATAAATTTTTATTTGGTTTTAGGTGAATAATATAAGCTTTAAAAGTCCGTTTTAACCCGTTATGTTGCTTTGATGCCTTAAATAAATATTACATTATTGATAATAAATATCATAAGGGAGCGTAATGATTGGTTACATTTCAAGATCAAGAAGACTAAGATAGGGATCGCCAATTAGACCAAGCGCCTTTGCAAATGCAGGCTCGGTTTTATAGCCTTGGTTTTTCAGATCCACTACGTGTTTCCTGAATAATTCCCCTTTTTGCTGAAGTAGTTGATATTCTATTATCACATGCCGATAAGCCATTTGTTGTTTTACCGGGATGTTTTGCCCGAATATTTCAATTGGCCAGCCATCTGCTGTAAATGAAGCCAATATGGCTTGTTCCTGGTTTATCAGCAGTTCCTGCAAACTAAAACCCGTAAATGTCGAAAAGTGTTGTATTAAACATGTCCTGAAATCATCTTTACTTTTATAATAGCAAATAATGTCAAGATCGCTGCTTTCAATATCAATGTTAAGGGGAATTGTACCGGCTAATAGGGGAGAGAACCCGGAGAGTAACTCTATAAAGCGGTAGTTTGTAAGCAATCGGTAAGCTTCCTGCTGGCGTACGCTTCCACCGGCCAAATAGGTGATGCTATCAAATTTATTGGTTACTGTATTTGTCAAGCATCAGTTTCCTTCCAGATTATTGCGGTACTGCTTTAAGGCGGTCAGTATCGACCGTACAATTTCATTTTGCCCGCTGGCCGAGTTCAGGTATTCTTCGTCGGCTGGGTTATTGATAAAGCCGGTTTCAACCAGTACTGCCGGCATGCCGCTTTGGGCCAGTACTAAAACCCCCTGTTCTTTTACACCCAAACTATGCCTGCCATTGGCTTTGCGGAATTGGTTATCTACTAAATCGCCAAATTGGATACTCTGTTTACGATATTTTTGTTGAAAGGCGTTTAGCACTATGGTGTTCACCGCTGCATTATCGCCATAGCCATTGTATTTTTCCTTATAGTCCTTTTCAATAAAAATCGAAGCATTTTCGCGCAAAGCCTCACGCTGTTCCTGGCTACGGTGAAAACCGTAAACAAGTAAGAGCGTCCCCCTTGATGATCCTTTACGCTGAGGCGAAGAGTTGCAATGGATAGAAATAAACAGGTTGCCGTTATTATCGTTAGCTATATCAGTACGTTTATGTAGTTCAATGAAAACATCGGTACTGCGGGTCATGACCACTTTAATACCGCTCATTTCATCGTTTATAGCATCTCTCAGCTTTTTGGCGATACTTAAGGAAACGTTTTTCTCCTTTGAGTAAGCGCCGTGCGACCCCGGATCTTTACCTCCGTGTCCGGCATCGATAATTACCGTTTTAAACTTAAAATGATTGGCCGATGTAGCGGCACTTTGCTGGCCAAAACAATTACCCGTTGCAAACAGGGAAATCAGGAAAAAAAGCGGGGCTGTTATTGTAAGTTGCTTAGGAAAGGCTGCAGGCATGAACAATGTATGTATACGGTTTATAAACATTTCATTCTATAATAGTTACAGGTATGATATTGTTTTGACCGTATGGTTTAAAAAGTACTTTTGTTAAAGTGCACAAATATAATACATGTTTGATTTACAGCATTATCTAAAAAATAATTAAAGTACGCTGCAACCGAAGGCAGAACTGTGCATTATAGCTGTATATTTAATGAACTTAAATCGGGCCGATCATGGTATTAAAAAAGCTGTTGTTAGTAGTATTGGTATGCCAGGCGTTTATGGCCTGCAGCCAGCAAAAAGGCATTGTTTATGGCGATAATGCTGCTGCCGGTAAATACTACGACGTTAGGGGGATAAAACTTTATACGGAGGTTTATGGCAAAGGCAAACCTTTGTTGATGATACATGGCAATGGCGGCAGTATCAACGCTTTTGAAAAAAACATACCCTATTTTGCTAAAAAATACAAGGTTATAGCTGTCGATAGCAGGGCGCATGGCAAATCAACCGACCCGCGCGACTCGCTTACCTTTGAAATGATGGCCGATGATTTTGCCGCGCTGCTTGATGTAATGCATATTGATTCTGCCTACGTGATTGGATGGAGCGATGGCGGGATTAATGCATTGGTGTTGGCTATGAGGCATCCTGAAAAGGTAATAAAGCTGGCTTCTACAGGTGCTAATCTCTGGCCCGATTCTACAGCGCTTATCCCTTCGTTATGGAAAGATATGGAGAGGGAATATGCCGCTAAAAAGGACTACCATTTCACAACCGCTAAGGAAAAAAACGACAGGAAGATCTTTATGCTTGACTATAAGGAACCCAATATCAAGTTGTCGGCCCTGAAGGCTATTAAATGTCCTTCGCTCATTATTGCAGGCGATCATGATCTCATCGTAACAACGCACACTGTTCAAATAGCTGAAAATATCACTAATTCTTATTTGTGGATCCTGCCAAATTCGGGCCATGGCACCCTGGTTGAACATGCTGATGAGTTTAATAAAAAGGTAGATGAGTTTTTTGAGCAGCCATTTCATCGCCATTAAGGTAACCTCAAAAAAGATAGCCCGACTTTTACGCCGGGCTATCGTGCATAATTACTTTAATTTTTGGTAAAATCTCAATTATAGCTAAATAACAACCGTATTTGTTTTAGGTTTTATAAAATTTAAGTTACATATGTTTTTTTATCTAAATGCCTTATAATAATAAAGAAGGAGCGTCGTTTTCACCATATTCAATTATAAGCTAACCTGCGGCTTTTACTGTTTTTAATTAATAGTAATATGGAATCAAAAAAACAAAGGTTGCTTGTTGACACGCTTTTAGCCATCTCTTTTCTGTTAATAATTTTACTTGCCGTAATTATGGTGCTTCAGCCCGATATATTGCCCCAGTAAATGTTATCTTTAGCCGTAAATCAACCGATACAAAAAATCATGCTCAAAGCCGGCGAACATATTGAAGGTACCCCTGCCGAATTACAGGTATTGCTTGACAGCGATGCCGAAGCCAACGAGTTTTTTGAGAGCCTGGCTAAATCATACAAACAAGGATATTGCGACTGGGTAGGTTCGGCCAAGCAGGAAGCTACCCGAAAAGTAAGGGCTGATAAGGCCATGATTATGCTTCGTAATAAACAAAAGACCTTAAAAACTTAAAGGCAAAAACTCCTCAAAAATTGCTGATTACACTTGCATGTTCTACTAAATTGGTAGTATATTGTCATCCGATTTTAATAAAAAGATGTTTAAACATCTTTTTTGTTTGAAGTCCCGATCATTTGTATACTTTTGAGCCATAAATCAAAAACAAAAAAGAAATTTAAAGATTAAAACAATGAAAAAGATTCTTATCCTGTTAGCAGCAGCATTCTCTTACACGGCAGCATCAGCGCAAACTACCTGGTCTGTAGACAAAGCGCATTCAAACGTTAAATTTACTGTAACTCACTTAATGGTATCTGACGTTGACGGTATATTTAAAAACTACGATGCAACTATCACTGCCGCTAAACCGGATTTCAGCGATGCTAAATTCCAGATCAGCATACAAACAGCTTCAGTAAGTACTGATAACGATCAGCGCGATAAACACATCACAAGCCCTGACTTTTTTGATGTAGCTACTTACCCAACCCTTACTTTCACCAGCACTGCTATCACCAAAACATCTGATAAGCACTACAAACTTACCGGTAACTTAACTTTACACGGTGTAACTAAACCGGCTTCATTTGATTTATGGTACCGTGGTACTATCCAAAACCCAATGAGTAAAGCTGACGACGCAGGTTTCCAGTTAACCGGTACTATCAAACGTTCTGACTTTAACTTCGGTTCAAAATTCGGTAACGCTATGGTAAGCGACGAAGTAACTATTAAAGCTAACGGTGAGTTTGGCAAAGCCAAATAATTTGAAAAATATATTAACAGGAACGGCGCGGATAATCCGCGCCGTTTTTTTGTTTTATTAAGGTATGGGACGTCCGGTTTTAGGAACGCTGGTACTGAACTTTCATTTCCTGCTTTTTTTGACGACGGATTATTAATGTGCAAATACCGATGATGGCAACAAGGGCCGCGCCGGAAATAACATGAATAAAAGGTATCTTAAAGTCGGGATTAATAAACGTTTCGGTAATATCCGGAATAATGATGGCAATGAGGGGTAAACAAGAGAATAGCCTCAGGAATCCGAGTTTTTTCATAAAAAAGTGATAACAGGTGTTAAGTGCAATTCAGCGTTGCAAATATGCCATTATTCGTGCTTTTATGAAATACCTGTAATGAGGTATATTCACAACCAGTATTGCTAAACTGTTGATTAACTGGATGTTTTTAGAGTGTTGTTTTAGATGCCCGGGAGAAAAACAGAGTAAATTAGGCGTTGCGGGATACCAATTGTTTCAGGATATTAAACCAAAGCTGGTTTTTTGCGCCAAAAAGGGTATGGTCAACAATAAGATATAATGTTTTCAATTCTTCTTTAAGCCTGTAACGCAGCCTCAATGGTTGCCAGAATAGTCCACTGCTGCGCACCATCGAGCGTTTGTAAAACTCATCGAATCCTAAGTACAGCTGCTCCAGGCTGTCGAGCGGGATATGCTCATAGCCATCGCCATCAAGTACAATACTTTTAGGGGTAAGTATAATTTCGCCGGTATGGTGGTGTGGCGGTGCCGTAAATGCAAATAATGCGCCTCCGTCGTTAGCCACCCCTAATGTGCCCAGGTCATAATCATGACTCCACATTACCTTTCCTATTCTCAATATCTGCATGTTATAAACTTCGGCAATATAAACGGCAATTGCAATAGATTGTTATCATCATAGTTTCATTTTGTTACAATAATGTTAATAAAGCCTGGCATTACTGTTTTTATATGCTAAACGTAAATTCCCTATCTTTGGTTTCCGGGAAAAACTTTCCTTTTAAACAGAATCTATCAGTTACTTTCACATAAGGTAATTTAATAATATCATTAAGCTAATAGCTTTATGCTTCGTGCATTCTGCTTTTAGCTTTTACATAAATAATATGGCTACAGAAGTTAAGTGTCCAAGTTGCGGTTTCGGTTTTCCGATAGAAGAGGTAATGGCCGAAGAGTATAAAAAACAACTCAGGGTTAAAATGATGGATTATACCCGTCAAAAAGAGGAGGAATACCGCAAAAAGGATGAGGAGTTTTTAAACAAGGAGCGCCAGCAACAGGTTGCTTTTGAACAACGACTTAACAACGAAAAAAAGCAGTTGCAGCAAACACTTGAAGATAACCTGCGCAAAACCATAAGCGAGGATTTTGAGAACCAATTGCTTTTACTCAAAAACTCAGCTACTGAAACTGAAGAAAAGCTAAAGCAAGCCCGCCAGAAAGAATTGGAGTTTTTACAGCGGGAAAGCCAGTTGAAGCAGAAGGAAGAAGAGATGGAACTGGCCGTACAACGTAAGCTACAGGAGCAACGGAATGAACTTACCGAACAGATCCGCAAGCAGGAAGCCGAACGCCATAATATAAAAGATACTGAATATCAGCTGAAGGTTAAGGAACTGGAGAAACAACTCGAAGACCAAAAGAAACTGGCCGACGAAATGAAACGTAAAGCCGAACAAGGCTCGATGCAACTGCAAGGTGAAGTACAGGAACTGATACTGGAAGAAGCTTTGCGTAATTATTTTCCGTTTGATATTATTAGCGAGGTAGGGAAGGGCGTACGCGGTGCCGACTGTGTGCAAACCGTACGCAACCAATTTGGGCAGGAGTGCGGCAAGATCATTTACGAGAGCAAGCGTACCAATGCCTTTTCGATGGATTGGATTGAGAAACTGAAGAAGGATATGCGCAGCATGGGGGTTGATGTAGCTGTTATTGTAACCCAATGCTACCCGAAAGGCATGGATTGCTTTGGCGAACGTGACGGTGTGTGGATCTGCAGTTTTGATGAGGTGAAAGCCGTGTCGTATATTTTAAGGGACGGGGTAATGAAGCTCTCGAACCTGGCCAAGTCACAGGATAATAAAGGTGATAAAATGCACCTCCTATATGATTACCTTACCAGCAGCGAATTTTCGGAACAATGGAAGGCTATTCGTGAAGGCTATATGAGTATGCGTCAGTCTATCCAACGCGAGCGTGATGCTATGGAGAAACTCTGGAAAGCTCGGGAAAAGCAATTGGATAAGGTGCTGTTAAGCGCGGCCCACATCCGCGGCAGCATTGAAGGTATAGCAGGCAACGATACTATTCAGCTTAATCTTACTGATGATGAGGATGCCTTGTTGTTGGAATAATGTTGCTTTTATGTCAAACTATCATAATCGTTGATTAATACCATTACTTGCCTGAAAAGCACCATAGTTACAGGTGATTAACCGCTAATTTTGACTTTAAAAAGAAAAGCAAAATGAACAGAGTAATCGCCACTGAAATCATCATCAGGCAGATCAAAAATAAACAAGTAAAATACCAGGCATTGGCCGACGCTATTGGCAGGAGCCTGGTATGGACAACCCTTGCACTACACGGACAGGCTGTAATGGAAAAACATGAAGCCGAAAAAATTGGCGAACTGCTTGACCTTGATGCCGAAATCATCGCTTCTTTGCAGGAAATTCCTGACAGGGGCTCCTTAGATCAGATGCCGCCTAAAGATCCAACTCAATACCGTTTTTATGAATTATTGCTCGTGTATGGCACAACGCTGAAAGCTATTATCAACGAGCAATTTGGCGACGGTATCATGAGCGCTATTGATTTTACCATGGATATCAGCAAGGTTGAAAACCCTGCCGGCGACCGTGTCAAAGTGGTTATGGAAGGTAAATTCCTGCCGTTTAAAAAGTGGTAAAAGCCTTCTGTTTGAGTACTTAAACCTATTGGTTTTAATTTTTATTAGACCGTTTGCTGTGAATGTGTTAATTTTACACAATAATTTCTGAGTGCCCCAAGCACTCATTGATTTGTGATAAGGTTTAGGTTTTAAAGCCCCATGCAGCGAGTGCTATGGGGCTTTTATTTTGACCTTACCCCGTTTATACTATTTAGTCATAGTTCTTCTACAATGAAAAAGATACTGCCGCTTAAAAGCGCATTTGGATACGCCTTGATATTTATGATGATTGGCGCATCCGTTATTTTTAACGATAAAGAAATTATACTTCCGGAAATGGCCGCACTTGCTATTGGCTGCCTGATCCATCAAAATTCGGCATGGTTAGCTAAGCCGCTTCATATTTTTCTTCTGCCTTCTATAACTGCCATAGGTGGGTTTGTGATCAACAGGTTAGATGTTAACCTGCCAGCAAAACTCATATTGGCCGTGATGTTTGTGTTGTTAACCCTTCGTGTGTTTAGGAGCGGCCTGGCCCCGGCGCTGGCAACCGGTCTGCTGCCTGTTATAACCAATGCTACATCAGTATATTTTATTTTCTCTATTCTGACGCTGACGTTCATACTGGCTATAAGTCTCTATGCAAAGCGCGAAGCATTGCCGGCTCCAATGGTTTCAAAAAGACAAAGGCCACAGGATAATATTCTATATATCATCTTTGTATCGGCCTGGGTGCTCATCTGCGCGCAAAATGGCTGGATGTATATAGCCGCTATTCCGCCGGTTTTGGTGGTGGGTTATGAATCGATGCATAAAGAGGAGTACACCTTCAAGATGTTTTATAAGCAGGTAATTTGCCTAAGCCTGGCTGCTTATATCGGCATTCAGAGCCTGTATTTTTTGAATAATCTGCTCCTGGCTGCATTGCTGGATCTTGTAGCCGTAACCCTCATGTTGCGGTTAGTGTCATTTAAACTAACCCCGGCATATGCCATGTCGTTATTACCTATGGTGTTGCATCACCCATCGCATCAATATTTTTATTGGAATGTTTTTGTGATGGCAGCTATTGTTTTGGGTACTATATACTCCTATAAAAATTTCAGGCTTCGTGAACAGCTTCGTGTGAGGTTGGCAAGGGTAAGCGATAAAGGTGAAGAGGTTTAGCTGATTAGTTTGTGCTTTCTTCTGTATATGACGAAGCATAGCTTCGTCAGCTTGTGTGAAGAGGCGACTTTTATTGCAGATGCACGCGTGTACCCGCGGAGTAAAAGAAAATAGCAACATAAAAAAGTGATTTTCACGTATATTTTTCGCATCTTAAATTACAAACATCATCCTCAGCCTGATTATCTTACGGAATTATTAGGATTGACTGAATGACCCGTACGCTTTTATTCTTTTTACTGGCCCTGTTACCCACTGGCGGCTTTGCGCAGCAGTTTACGCTGATAGTTGTTAAAGAAAATGCCCAGCCTGCCGATGGCGCTACTGTTAAACTGATGCAGGCTAACAGGCAGGTAAGCCTGAGCGTAAGTAATGCCCATGGCCGGGCCAGGTTTCAGAGCATTCCGCAGGGAGCATTTAGCTTCTCGGTAACTTATACCGGTTATCAGCCCCAAATTACACGCAGCTACACTATCGCGGATAATATAAAGCAGGACACCATCCGCATGCAACCCCTTAGCACCGAGCTGAAAGAGGTGAGCATCACCGCCAAAACGCCACCGGTGGAAGTGAAGCAGGGAAAGGTGATTGTAAACGTTGATGCCTCGGTAACCAACGTGGGGGCTACGGTATTGGAAGTGTTGGAGAAATCACCCGGTGTGATGGTCGACCGTAATGGCGGCATCTCTTTACAAGGCAAGCCAGGGGTACTGGTGATGATAGATGGCAAGCCAACCTATCTCTCCGGAGCCGATCTGAATAACCTGCTTAGCAGCATGAGCTCTACCCAGGTAGCGCAGATTGAGCTGATTGCCAATCCCACCGCGAGGTATGATGCCAATGGCAACGCTGGTATCATTAACATTAAAACCAAAAAGAACCGACAGAAAGGTTTTAACGGATCTGTTTCGGCTACCGTGGCGCAGGGTGTTTATTTCAAAACCAATAATACACTAACGTTGAATTATCGCGAGGGGCGCATCAGCACTTTCTTTAATTATAATATCAGCGATCAGAAATACCTTACCAACCTGTACGCGCTGCGCAAATACACCGGCGCTGGCGGGGTAACCACTTCAACGCTGGAGCAGCCTTCACACTTCACCGGCACGCTGCTGAATAACACCGCCAAAGCAGGGCTGGATTATGACGTTTCGCCCAAAACTACGGTTGGCATTATGCTTGGGGGAACTATGATCCATCGCAAGGGTAACAATACAGCTTCGGCACGCTGGCTTAACCCGGCTGGCACGGCAGATTCTGTCATTGCTACCGATAACGCCAACAATAGCCGGTTTAAAAACGGACAGGTAAGCCTGAACCTTCGTCATGCCATCAGCAAAAGCCAGGACATCAGCGCTGATGCCGACTGGCTGCACTACGACATTACCAGCGACCAGAATTTTAACAACCGCCTGCAAACCACCGGCGGTTATAACGAACTGACGCGCGCTAAAATCACCACGGGCATCACGATATTCACAGGCAAAGCAGACTATACACTTAAAACAAACGACGACGGCCAAATTCAACTGGGCTGGAAATCGGCACACAGCAGTACCGACAACTCCGCCGGTTATCAAAACTTTGTTTCAGGCCAATGGACAGATGATTTGACCCGCAGTAACCATTTCATTTACAGTGAAAATATCCATGCAGCTTATGCGCTGTTGGAGCGTAAACACAAGGCCATTGGCTACCAGGTAGGCCTGCGTTATGAGCACACCGATTATCATGCCCGTCAAATGGGTAATGCGCTTCAAAAAGATTCGGCCTTTTCACGCAACTATGGCAGTTTTTTCCCCAGCAGCTATTTCAGTTACCAGGCTGATACCGCTAATAACTTTACTTTTACCGTGAGCCGCCGTATTGATCGCCCGGTTTACCAAACGCTCAACCCGTTCTATTTTATCATTAACAAGTACACTTATCAAACGGGCAATCCTTACATTTTGCCGCAATACAGCTGGAATCTGGAGCTGAGCCATCAATATAAAAACCTGCTTACTACCACAGTATCGTACAGTAACATCAGCAATTACTTTTCGCAGATATTTTTGAGCGATCCTGCATATGCAGGTATTTTGCTCTATACGCAGGGAAATGTGGGGCACACGTATATTATCGGGGTATCTGAAGCTATAACCGCGTCGCCTACCAATTGGTGGACACTTACAGCACAGGCACTGTACAATTACAAAAAGCTGAGCGGTTTTAACGGCAATCATTATACATCAGATATTAACCAGCTTAACCTCAACGCCAGCAATCAGTTTACCATTGGCAAACGTTTTACAGGCGAGTTATCGGGCTTTTATACCACCCGCGCCCGCAACGATGTGCAGGAACGCTTGTATCCTACCGGGCAGATGTCGGCAGGACTGGGCATGTCGGTATTTAAAAAGAAAGCTACCCTGAAGTTGAGTATGCGCGATATATTCTATACCAACGCCATGGAGGGCTTGACACAGTTTCCCAACGCCACTGAATATTTTAAGATCAAGCGCGATAGCCGCGTGGTGGTGCTCGCGTTTACCTATCGCTTCGGCAAAACCTACAAAACGGTTAAGCGTGATAACGGGGCGGCCGATGAAATGCAGCGGGTGGGGAATGGGTAAGGATAGGTGCTCTTATTCTTCATAAATGCCATTAAACCATCGTCGACGCGGTGAATATGGAAACTCGTGGTACGCGTGCTGTAACTGGCGCGAGTATCGAGCGCTGGGGGCGTGGGGCGAGTACTTAGCCTGGTCGAAGTTTAGCGTTAGCGTAACTTCGACCCAAAACTATGTAAGCATTTTGCTTGTGTGGCCGGAATTGTGATAAAGGAATTGCCGTTGTTGCAGGTTAAGCTGAAAGCTTAAATAATTTTAGGACGAAGTTACGCTAACGCTAAACTTCGACCAGTGGGGGGCGCTGCGCATTTGCCCGCGCTGCATACTCGCGCCAGTTGGGCATTAAAAGCTGATTGAAAGGAATACGGCATGCGTGCACCACCTGAAGGCTATAGAATTTTATTGAACAAATCCAACTTAAACCTATCTATTTTTCCGGTAGATTGATTATAATAGGCTTCATAAAACTCGAATTGCTCCCGTTTTTGGGCTGCGCACTTTTCGCGAATAAGCTTTATGATTTGCCGTTTATCTGTGAGGGGCATTTTCATGCCGAATATAATGCCTTTTAATTGCCGAAAATCGTACGTTAGTTTCCGATTAGCAGGATCTGTGTATTCGTAAAGGATGTCATTTATGACTAAGCGATATTCTTCTTCATATGCCCATTCTTCAAGCTTTACCGAATATGCTTTTTTGAAGTTTTCCCAATATTCTTTACGCCATTTGTCCGTGTCGATATCAATGGCACAAATACTTGTTTTTCCACTGCTGTTTTTATACCAAAGATAATTTAATGTATGCAAAGGTGCTCGACCTAATGATTTGAAAAAATCTATTTCAACGTGTTTATTGTGATATTCGATTTTTTGAAAATAATGTGGTCGCAGTCCACTCGTTGAGACAGCCTCGCTATTGTCACATACTTTAGTTAAATTCAAAGTTATTTGTTCTTCGATACGGTCAGGTGAGAAAATTAAGCAAGCTCCACGGTGATTATCAGCATAGTGGCCCCAAATCGCTGAATTTGTACAATTGCCAAGAAACGATGCTGAATACCAATCAGAAAACATTATCTTTTCCAATTTATCTAAAAAAATGTCGGGTAACTCCATTGTTAAGAAATACGCATTGGAATTCAAATGTTCAGAACTCATATCATTGTATTTCACAGCGAGTGAATGTTGCTTGCGAACTTGATCAGCAATAGAGAAAATAAGGTCAGCAGAATTAGTAACGCCAATAAGCTTTTTTTCAAGTCGATTAGTCAACTTAACCAATATGTGGCTTCTTGAAAGATGTTTATCCATTTCAGGTACATCGTGATAGAACAAGCGTTTGTCGCTCAATCCAGCTTGAAAATACTGATCAGAAACTGTGTTTACTGCATAATGTTGAACAAAAGAAAGATAAGGAGATAGTTCTCGGCGGCGCATTGGGGAGGTTCGATCTGCCAGAACACCAGGTAAAGTGTTAATAAATCTATGTTTAAAAAAGGCTGCTTTTGTTTTTTGAAAAAAGGCTAAACTTTGTGGCGTTTCTTGTTTGATTCCATAAGGGTAAAGTGGTAAATCATCGGGTGTGAGCTTTTTAGACTCACCCAATAGTAAATACAAAAAGAAAATGTGGCTTACACAACGCAAATAATTGATTAGAAAGTTTTCCCATACGACTTGGTCTCCTTTCCAAAAAATATCCTGATATCCTTCCATAGGATCATTTAGTTGATCAGGAGAAGCAAAATATATCTGTTGCTTAACCAACTCCTGATGTTGCCCTAAAAGATTTTCAATTCTTCGGAAGCGGTAAATTTCGTTCATGTAATATCGGTTTAAGTATCATTTGTAGTTACATTATATAAAAGCGATTAATACTCCCCTCACCCACAAATCAACCCCGCCACAGTCCTCACCTCCACAAAATCATCGCCCTCCAAATCCTTGCAATTCACATGCGTATCGGTACAAATGAGCTTCTTAATAGCCCCACAAGCCTTTAGCTTACCAATGCCATCGTTAACAAACAGGCCATGCGTGGTTATTACATAAATATCCCCGGCACCGGCATTTTTATAAGTCAGTGCTGCGTTTACGATGCTGCCGCCTGAGCGGATCATATCGTCATAAATAATAACCGTTTTTCCGGCTACGTCGGCGTTAATGGCGCTTACTTCGGTATGGTCGCCTTTGAGGCGGCGTTTGAGGATGAAGGCGGCATTTACGCCCATGTCGTTAGCCAATGATTCCACCCATTTGGCCCGGCCTGCATCGGTGCTGGCCATTACAAAGTTATCGCCGCCGTAGCGGGTGCCTGCTTCAATTACAATATCCTTGCAGTATACGTGTACAGGGTACAAGTCCTGCTCAAAATAGTACTGGATGCCCTCGCTATGCAGATCGAACAGCATCACTTTATTGCCCCGGTTTGATTTGGGGATAGCCGAGAGCAGGCGGGCGCGGGTTTTGGCAGTCACAATTTCGCCGGGTTTTACGGCGCGTTCCATGGTGCTGTAGCCAAAGTAGGGGATGACTAACGTAAGCGAATCGGCGCCATAGCTCACCAGGGATGAAGCCAGGTCATAAAGTTCAAGCGTAGCGCTGTCGCTCACGGTGCCGCCTATAAGTAGCACTTCGCGGCCTTCCACGTTAGAGAGGATGCGCTGGTAACGTTCGCCATCGGTAAAGTGGCTTACTTCAATTTCTCCGCGTTCGCAGGTGCCAAGGGCAAGCACTTTTTCGGCAAGGTATTCATATCCGGTTATGGCAAAAAGTAGTTTTTTCATTTTCTATAAAGCTGAAAGCAGATGAATTGGTTAGTTATTTAAAGTATCAATCACCTGCTCAAAAGTAAAATCTTTAATGATATGGCCGTTCTCGAAAACGGTTTGTAACTGGTCGGCCAGTTCTGGTTGTTCATCCTCGTTAATGGTTTTATAACCTTCCGTAGTTTTTACCAATTTAAGTCTGCCGCCTTTGCTCTTTTTAAAGCTGGTGGTAATGTTGCCATGGGCATCCATTTCGGCCGGACTTTTTTCTACAGCTACTTCTTTACCATTTATTACGGCGCTGCTGCATTTCAGGGCGAATTTTTGAGTGTCGCGGTCTACTTTTTGCAGTAAGGCCCCGCCCATGCCCAGTACCAGGTTTTCGGCGCTTATGCCGTTTGCTTTAAGGGCTTTATAAATTACACCTATCTCGGTATAATTAACGCCGTCGCCCTGTATCACCCTAACCTGTGGAGGCAGCACTTTATAACCTTTAACATTGGTGGTAAAACCGAATTTATCAAACAGGATCTTAAAAATCTCCAGCAGGGTCATCACCGGGTCGCCGCTATCGGGGCGGATTACCAGTGTGCCATCACGTTTCAGGATCTCTTCTTTCAAATCCTCTCCCCAGTACTCACTGCAAGCACGGAAAATGTTAAAGCTGTCGCTTACGCAGGCTATAACACCGGTGGGAAAGCTGCGCAGCACGTGCTTAAATACTTCCAGCTCACCTTCCTGCCCAAGCAGGGTACAAATGCTGTGTTCAGTAGCAGGAATGCTCAGGCCATGTACTTTATCGGCATGGTAGTATTTAATGGCCATGCCTGAGCCTGCAAGGTTGTCACTGCCTGCAAAACTAAGCAGGTGGGCGGCTCCACCCAGTTTAGCGCTCTCCACGCTGCTCACCCCACGGAAACCAAAATCATTCAACACAAAACCAATCCCGCCAAAGGCTTCGGGTGTGGCGGTTTCCTCGTAATATTGGGTAACTGCTTTTTTAACCTCGTGGCTCAGTGTGGCCACGGTACAGGGGTACCAAACCTGCATCAGCAGGGTTTCTAAAAAGTTGGTGAGCCAGTAGCATTCCGGATCGGTATTCTCGATGGTCATGAGCACGTTACCGGTGGGTACGCTGCTGCCCTCGGCAACGGCTTTGATGCGTACCGGCAGCTGACCGTTATATTTATCTAATATGTACTGAAACTTGCTGCAGTCAAACACATCATCGCGACCGAAAACCTGTTTCATAAATTCGTCGGCCTCATCTAAATCAACCTGGTTAAAGGCTGGGCCTTGCAGGTATTCCTTCAAAAAATATTGCAGACCGAAAAAAACGGTTTCGTTGAACATTCCGCCGCGGCTTTCCAGGTAACTGTAAATATTGGTGGTGTCGGGGTAGTAAAACTTATGGTGGGCGTATTTATATGCGTCGGCTAAAAGAATCAAATTCTCTTTTTTCATGGCTTTAGTTTTTAAGGTATTTGCCGGTGATGAAATTAAACAATTCAATGTGTTCTTCGCTAATGGAGCCGTCTTTTATCATTAAAGGCAGATCGGTAAGTTTAAACCAGGCCAGGTCGGCAATATCATCCTGGGCCTTTGGCTCTCCGCCGATAAAATCACAACTAAACAGCAGGGTAATGATCTTGTCGGCTTCGCTGCGGTAGCGCCAGTCATTTATTTTGGCCGATGTTTCGTACTGCATGGCGGTGGTTTGCATTTCGCCACATTCTTCGGCAAGCTCACGTTCTGCGGCATCTTCGTAGCAGGTATCTTCCGGGTCGGTAAAACCGCCTACAAAGCGCCATTTATTGTTGATGGCTTTTTTGCCAAGCAATATCTCGCTGCGGTTATTCCTGAACAGGGCTACATCAACGGTAGGGTATACCTTAGGATATTGATTATAGTAAGCGTACAGGATGCCCGCCCGGAAATCGTTTGAATCAAAAACCTTATCGGCGTATTGTTTACGAAGTTCGGTGGCGTTGTAATCGCCATGCTCGGGGAGTTCGATGGTTTCAAATTTGCCGCTGTAATAGGGGATGAAACTATCGCGACTGCCGTATAAACAAAACTGCTCAGCATTGAAAACACTTTTCAACAGGTTGTCCATATTATCCGACCATATTTTATCACTCGGATTATCGCCGATGGGCAGTACCACAATTTCAGGATAGTCCTTTTTAATCATTTTTTCACGCGTGTAGTAGTCGTAAGGGTTTTTGCGACTGCCTTTTATAGGGCTAACGCCCAGCAGTATAATCAGTTTGGCATGATTTTGCTTAACCTGTGCTATCAGTTGCCTGTGACCCTCATGCAGGTACGGCGTTTGAAAGCGTGCTATAATTACTCCTGTCTTCATTTCTATTTTGCGTTAATTATACACAAATATAAATATGTGTTTTTAATACGCAAATTATTTTTTTGATTTTTTTGAGAGAGGGGGTTTGGTATCAGTAACAGCTTAAGTAAAGTTTTTTGATTCTGAATCGAATAAAAAATGTCATTGCGAGGAGCAGAACGGGAATGAGCATCAGCGCGACGTGGCAATCGCATGCTATACAGAGCGGCTATGCATCCGTGCGATTGCCGCGCTGCGCAATTATATAATTGAAACATCCATTTTTCGCAGCAGACCAGCTTCGGGTGAAAACGAACAGAACGATGCAGGGATTGTGCGGTTGCAGGGGCATAGCAAGTTTTTGCAGAAGCAGGGGTGAGTGCGAACCGGGCAAAATAATTGCAGCCCGTGGTTCTGTTCGTTTTGCAGGGCAAAGGCCGTGTGGTGGGTTGGAGGGTAGGATGTGCGCAAAGAAGCCTTTCTGCTGCAAGCCTTTTTGGGTACTTTTGTGGCGACAAAAGTACCTGGCCACACGCGGCCAAGAGCGCGATAGTGTAAGTTCATTATAACAATAGTTAGTTACCTGCCTCTCAGAGATGGTTAAAAATAGCAGGCTTTAATGAACTTCGATCGGTTGTCCACAATTTTAACATTAATTTGGGCGTTCCCGTCAGCCGACGGGCCGGGCTTTCCGTTACAAGTCCTCGCCTTTCAAGCACCCATCCCTACCCGCGCTGTGGGGCTTTACACTGCAATCCCTAACGCTGGCCTGTGCACCATAGGGCGCTTATATCTCAAAACTAATCCCTTCTTTTTGCAGCTGATAATACTTTTCCTCGTTAAAACGAAAAAGATTACCCGGCCTACCGGCGCCTTCGAGGGCTTGTTTTTCGGTGGTTTCTTCCAGGAAGCCGTATTTGGTGATCTTCTTTTTGAAGTTACGGCGGTCGATAGGGCGGTCGAGCACCGCGAGATAGAGTTTTTCGAGTTCGGAGAAAGGGAATTTTTCCTCAAGCAGTTCGAAACCTACGGGTTGATAAAGCATTTTGCTTTTCAGGCGTTCCCGGGCTACGCTTATAATAGTAGTATGATCAAACGCCAGGGCGGGAAGTTTTTTGATATTGAACCAGTTTACATCGCTGGCGTCGGTAGCAGCTTTAACAACAAAGGCGTCGGGCCGTACCAAACCGTAGTAAGTTATGGAGATCACCCTGTTCCGCGGATCGCGCTCCGGCTGACCGAAGCTGTACAGCTGTTCCAGGTAGGTGATGTTTACGCCGGTTTCCTCCCTTAATTCGCGCTGGATAGCTTCCTCTAACGATTCATGGTCACCCACCAAACCGCCGGGTAATGCCCAGCTGTTTTTAAAAGGTTCTATGTTCCGTTTTATGAGCAATACGGATAGTCCTTCTTTTGAGGTATATCCAAATACTACAGCATCAACGGCAACCTTTATATTTTGGGTAACTGGCATATTACAAAGTTAGATATTGAGAAGTGGCGGGGCAAGCATTAGCGAAATTAATCAATCGTATAAAGCAAGCGTATCAAATACCATTTTCCGGTATTTAATCCCGGTAGTGGAAAAGTAACCTATTGTTAAGATTTAGGTAATATTTTATCTTTATAAAGTATCTTAATAAGTATCATATAAGGTTTCATATGATGTGGTAAACAGGCTAACCTCTAATCTCCAACCTCTATTCTCTCTTCTTGATCGTTCATTTCGTTCATTATGTAATAGGCGTTCACTTTGTTCATAACCGTTCATATGTGCTTGCAAACGGCTTTTCTGCCTTAACTTTCGGGTAAAATAATAGCGTAGTCAAATCGTTGCCCTGATCATTATAGCTGCTTATTATTTCTACTTATGGAACTGATAGCTTTATCGTGATTATTGGCATTTTAATAAATGTTGATATGGATAAATTGGACCTTTTAGCTGACAAGCTCGATTTCGTTTACAAAAAGGAGGAAGCCCCCGGCGATATTCGAAGCCTTGTTGCCATTTGCCTTAATTACTGGTACCTTTTCTGTATTGGTATAGTGGTGTGCGTGATTGCCACTTTTGTATATATACAATACGAACCCAGTAAATGGAACATCTCCAGTAAAATTATTGTTGAGGATGAAAAAAACTCACCCACCAAAGCGCTTACCAACGGTGTAAATTCTGATCTGGCATCCTTGTTTGATATCAAGAGCAATGCCGATAACGAGGTTAAGGTGCTTAAATCGCGAAGCCTGATTAAAAGGGTGGTTTACCTGCTCGATCTTAATATCCATATTTATGATAACAACGGCTTTCGCAAAGCCGAGCTGTTTGATGAAGCCCCTTTTAAAATTAACATCGGTTACAAAACAGATAAATTGGTGCCGGCTAATTATACTTTAGAGGTACTGAACAGCAATACTTTCAGGTTGGTAAATGATAAAAGCGCCGAAAGTGTTACCGGCAGTTTTGATAAGGCGGTAAGCCTGCACCAGTATAACCTTACTCTTCACAAAACGCAATACTTTAAGCCCGAAGGCGAGTACAAGATAGGCGTACAAACCCCCAAACAGGTTGAAAAAGAGCTGGATGAAAACTTGGGTGTGGGCCTTGATGATAAGCAGGCTACCGTTATTGACCTTAATCTGAGTTACAGTAACCCCGAGCGTGGGCGGGTGATCCTTCAGAAGCTGATGGATGTTTATTTACAAAATAACCTGGCCAACAAAATTCGCATTGCCGACAGTACCATGAAGTTCATTGACAAACGCCTGGTAGTTGTTGGTGCCGAATTGGGCAAGGTTGAGAAAAACCTGGAACAGTATAAAGTTAAAAATGGCATTTCGGATATTAACGCACAGTCGAAAGCCCTGATTGAAGGTGCCAACGCCTATCAAAGTAAACTGAATGACAATGAAGTGCAGCTTGCCATAGCTAATGACCTTTATAAATATGTAAGCGATGAGGCCAACCCCCAGGTGGTGCCAAGCTCTTTAATTACCAAGGATATGGCCTTTGGTACCGCGATAAACGGCTATAACGAAATGCTGCTGCGCAAGGAGCAATTACGCCTCACGCTTACCGATAACAGCGTGATCATCAAAAACCTCGATCAGCAAATTGAGCTGGCCCGCCAGGCGCTGGTAACCAGTTTGAGCAATTATCGCAATAGTCTTCATGTATCGCAATCTGCATTCAAAAAGCAGAATGCTACTATCGAGAACAAAATTACAAACGCGCCGGTAAAAGAACGGATCTACCTGGATTATGCCCGCGAGCAAAGCCTTAAGCAGGATTTATACCTGTTCCTCCTGCAAAAGCGTGAGGAAACCGCTATTTCACAAACCGCTACGCTTTCGAGCTGTCGCATCTTAGATGATGCCGATGCCGACGAGAAACCCTTCGCTCCAAAAAAATCATTGCTTTATCTTATTGGTGCAATTGCAGGTATTTGTATCCCTGCAGCGGGGCTTAGTATTAAAGAGTTGCTGAACACACGCATCAATACCAAGGCCGATATCAATAAACATACCAGCGTGCCTTTATTTGGCGAGATAAGCCGGGGCGATAAACGTTCAAAATCGCTGGTTTATAATGATTCGCGTTCGGCTGTAGCTGAAGAGATCAGGGCGCTCCGAACCAGTTTAAAGTATGTTACCGATAATAAAAAAGGCTCAAACGTGATCATGTTTACTTCAAGTATGAGCGGTGAGGGTAAATCCTTCATCTCGCTTAATCTTGGTAATTCCATAGCGCTTACAGGTAAAAAGGTTGTGTTACTTGAGCTTGACCTGCGTAAGCCTAAGCTGCTTAAAAATATAGGAATGAAGGATGACTATGGCTTTACAAACTATGTCATATCGCCCGAAGGCTGTGTTGACTGCCTGGTTAAGCCCTTTGAAACTAATCCCAATTTCTTTTATATATCATCGGGCCCTGTACCGCCTAATCCGGCCGAGCTGCTGATGGATGGCAGGCTTAAAACCCTCATTGAAGATCTTAAGAAAAAGTTTGATTACGTGATTATTGATACCGCCCCGGTAGGACTGGTATCGGACGCACTGATCATTGAGGAGTTTGTTGATGTTACCTTTTACGTAGTGCGTCAAAACTATACCCTCAAAACACAACTGGGTATTGTAAATGATCTGCATCGCACCAAAAAAGCCAAACACATGTACCTTATAGTTAATGATATTGAAATGCGCACCAATACCATTACAGGGTACGGGCACGGCTACGGCAGCTATGGTTACGGATCGCCCTATGAAGACACTAACAGCAGCAAAGTTGCAGACTGGTTGAAGAAAATTAAAATGAACGTTTGGTAGAGTAAGCTTTTTAATCTGCCTTGAATCCCCCTAAACCCATTTTATGTTGCAGGTATTAACAGTTGGTATTAACAGGTTTTTTAATAAAGGTCATGAACGTTCGGTAAGGGCGCGGAAAAATATTTTCCGTTCCATCATACTGAAGGGTGGGAGCGTGGTTATAACGCTGGTCATGATCCCGCTTACCATCAGGTATGTAAATCCAACCCAATATGGTATATGGCTTACGTTAAGTTCGCTTATAACCTGGGCGGCCTTATTTGATATGGGGTTAGGTAACGGCCTAAAAAACAAACTGGCCCAGGCCATAGCCCTTAATGAGCCCGAAAAGGGACGGGTTTACATTAGTTCAACCTACGCCATCATGGGGGTTATCGGGATACTGATGTTCGCGGTCTTCTACTTTATTAATCCGTTTATTAAGTGGACAAGCATTTTAAATGTACCTGATGATGGCAGCGGTTACCTGAACAAGGTTGTGTTGATCATCTTCGGCTTTTTTTGTTTTCAGTTTGTGGTACAACTGATTAATACTGTGCTGGCGGCTAACCAGGAGCCGGCAAAAACAGCACAGCTGAACCTTGTAGGGCAGGTACTTTCGCTACTTGCCATATTAATATTGATGAAATTGATGCCAGGTTCGTTAACCTGGCTGGTGATGGTGATGGCGGGTGTGCCTTTGTTAGTAATGCTTGGGGGAAGTGTGCTAATGTTTAAAGGCGATTACAGGTCACTGGCACCCGCCATCTCCGTAGTAAATTTTAAAAGCGCTAAACAAATGCTTGGCGTTGGCAGCACATTTTTCATTATCCAGATCTGCGCGCTGGTTATGTATGAGTCGGATAATATTGTTATTACCCAGTTGTTTGGCCCTAAGGAGGTTACCACGTTCAATATCGCCTACAAATTATTTTCGGTTGTGCTGATGTTTTTTGTGGTGGTGATAACGCCTTTCTGGAGCGCCTTTACCGAAGCTTATACTAAAAACGAGTATGAGTGGATCAAAAATGCCCTCGCCAAAATTAATAAGCTTTGGCTGGGCCTCAGCTTATGCACAATAGTGCTCACGGCGCTGTCGCCCTGGCTGTATGATGTGTGGGTTGGTAAAAGCGTTTCTATGCCGCTGAGTCTTTCAATAGCCATGTGCATTTACATTATAACGCTTATATGGCAGGCTATCCACGTGCAATTTTTGAACGGCATAGGTAAGATTAGGCTGCAGTTGTATTTGGGCGTAGCAACGTCGGTAGTGAATATCCCGCTGTCTGTTTTATTTGGGAAACTTATAGGCGTGGCAGGCATCCCGCTTGCAAACGCTGTCATTTTTGTGGTGATGGGGATAGTTTTTTCTACTCAGACCAACAGGATCATTAACCGAACGGCAACCGGAATTTTTAACAGGTAAGGAGAATAGCAAAATGACACCAGCATATATCATCAGGAAATTTTACAGGGCTTTAAGGGTGGTTTACTTCAAGTCGGCCAAAAATTATTCGCATGTGGTTACAACGTTCAAATTCTGGTTGAACGGGGTAAGTTTCAACAGTGATTTTACCGGGTACGGCATTCCTATTCTTGATATTAACATGAAGGGGAAATTCTCCATCGGAAAAAAGTTCTGGTTTAACAGCGGTAAATACCATGCCATGGGTGGACGTCAGCAGCAATGTTATTTTGTGGTAGCCGCCGGCGGCGAACTAACCATTGGCGATTATGTAGGCTGCACCTCGGTAGCCTTCATCTGCCACGATAAGATCAAGATCGGCAACCATGTAAAAATTGGTATCAATACCGTGATCTATGATACCGATTTCCACTCGCTGTACGCCGAAGCCCGTAATGATATCCCCGAGCGCCTGGATGGTTTACGCACCAAGCCGGTGATCATCAAAGACGGGGCTTTTATTGGCGGCCATACCACTATTTTAAAAGGCGTAACTATCGGGAAAAATTCGATAGTAGGAGCGGGGTCGGTAGTTTTTCAAAGTATACCCGACGAGCAGATCTGGGCCGGAAACCCGGCGGTTTATATACGTGATACTTATAAAATGGAGTTGGAAGTATGCAGCAGGTAAATCAGGCAGTTTATGCCCTTTTGTTTTTGGTGATGGTGCTGGCATCGTTCTTCCATATGCAGGCGCCTGTGCTTGGTCTGGCTGTACTTATTATTTTGCCACCGGTAAAGCATCAGTTTGCGGCTATTAAAATGGCTGGGGTTTTCGCTGTTTTACTTATCCCTGCCATGCTTGGCTTAATAGTAGGCTATCGCAATAGCACATACCTCATTTTTAAGGATTTTTATTATTTCTCGATACCCATATTATTTACGCTTGCGGGTATCATGCTGGCAAGGCGCATAGAGGTTGAATTGTTCCTGAAAACGGTGGTTATAGCGGGCGTACTGGTTTCTTTTCTTGTAACAGGCATATCCATATCATACATGGGTGTCGGTGCGCTTACCGATCCGTATTCGGCGCATTACGCTATTGGTATCGTAGGCGCACCTGCGCCTCCCATAGCATTAGCGTGTTTGCTATTTACCTGGAAGTTTAATATCAAGCTGTTTCAGCGCAATTTGTTCAGGCTTTTTTTAGGTGTAAATGCCTTTGGTGTTTATATGTTTGCTTCGCGTACGTATCTTATTATTACCCTGTGTTTTGTATTGCTGCTTGTAGCTGATAAGATAAAAAAGGTATGGATTTTTCCTGTTATATTTTTGCTGGGGGTATTTGTTATAGTAGTTCCCTTTTTCACAATCAGCTTAAATTCTGATAGTACCTTCCTGAACAAAATCATGGGTTCATTTAATGAAGTGAGTGTAGGTAATTTCAATACCGAGCAGGATATTAATCTTCGTTATCGTGGTTATGAGTCATTTATGGCATTCAGGGGCTACCTGAGTGGTGGGCTGCCCGACTGGATATTTGGTGGCCTTGGCAAGCTTATCGATTTAAAAACAGTTGTACACCTTGGCGAAGATGCGGATCTGCAGTATATCCCGGTTTTGCATAACGGATGGCTCTATATCCTGGTTAAAACCGGGGCTGTAGGTGTACTGGTTTACATGAGCATATTTTTCGGGCTTATCGTAACCAAATGGCGCACCTATGCCGATGCGATGAGTAAGCCGATTATCCGGATTTTTTCGGCCTTTATTATCGGTTGTGTATTGAGTTTACTGCTCACCAATTATATCGTAACAGCCTTTTTTAACATGGAAATGAGCGTGGTTATGGTATTGCTTGGTTATAGTTATATGAATGTGCACGTATTGATGCACAAATTGAAAATAAGGGAGCAAGCTATAGAATTTCAATTGGCGGGTTTAAATATTTAATGAGGATCAGGATATGGAGCAAATTTACAAGCCACAAAAGGTAACCATCATCACGGTTGTATATAACGCGGTAAATACCATTGAGGATACTATACAAAGCGTTATTAATCAAGCTTATAAAAACTTGGAATATATCATTGTTGACGGTGGATCGACCGATGGCACATTGCAGATTATCGAAAAATATCGCAACCGGGTAGATCGCTTTATCAGCGAACCCGATAAAGGTATCGGAGATGGCTTTAACAAAGGCATCTCCATGGCCTCGGGCGAGTGGATAGGCATGATCAATGCCGACGACTGGTATGCTGAAGATGCCGTGGAGAACATTATGAACCATATATCAAAGAGTGATTTTGTTTGCTGCGGTAATATCAGGTTGATGGGCAACAACGGTACCGAGCGTGATAAAAGGAGTAAGGTGGGTTGGTTAAATTTTGGCATGTACGTTATGCATCCAAGCTGTTTTGTGCGCAGAAGTGTGTACCGGCATGTGGGAAACTATGATATCGGCCTGCGCATAGCCATGGATTTTGATATGTTTTTGCGGATCAAAAGATTGGGTTACAGCATAAAATATATCGACAAGGTGATAGCATATATGCGTACCGACGGCGTTAGCAACGATACCGTTAAAATGCACCGCGAAGAGTTAAAGGTAATGAGGAGGCATCTTCGCGGTATTAACTACCTGTTATCATACCTGTTTAATTACCTGAACAGATTGCGCTGGCGCTTTTTTTACAAAGATCCATTCCGGAAACAAATGACATTGAAAGCTTAAGGATATGAATAAGAAGATACTTATATCAGCCTACGCTATATCGCCAAGTAAAGGTTCGGAATATGGCGCGGCCTGGAACACGGTCATGAACCTTTCCACAAGGCACAAACTTTGGGTGATCTACGGTATGTCTGATGATCATATGGGCGATACCCAAACCATGCGCTCGTATCTATCTGAAAATAAAGTTGCCAACGTGAATTTTATTGAGGTACAGCCTGGCTTCTTTGCCAAAACTATCAACCTGCTTAATAAAGCCGGCTTGGGCTGGTTCTTTTACTTCGCCTATTATCTGTGGCAAAAGGAGGCATATAGGGCAGCACAAAAACTACTGGAAACTATTGATATTGATGTGGTGCATCAGCTTGGGCCAATTGGCTATCGTGAACCCGGCTTTTTATACAAATTGGGCAAGCCAACAGTTTGGGGGCCAATAGGTGGTATGATGGTTATTGATAAACGCTTAATGCGCAATAAACCATTGGCTACCCGTATCAAGTTTTCGCTTAAAAATATTATTAACCGGGTACAGCTGGGCTATTCGGTACGAATAAAAGAGGCGTTTAAACAGGCCGATGTGCTAATCTCCGCGACAAAGACCGGGCAGCAAACGATCACGAGCAAATTTGGTCGTGATAGTTATTACCTGTCAGAGCAGGGTATTATAGGCAATGTATCATTGAACGAAACAAAATTTGCCGGTGATATTGTGCAATTGGTATGGAGCGGCACCCATATCGAGCGGAAAAACCTGCAGCTATGTCTTGATGCTTTGGCTATTGTAAAAAACAACAACTGGCGGCTTCATGTATTGGGCTCAGGGCCGCTCACGGGCAAACTAAAGCAGTATGCAGCCAAATTGAATTTGCAGAATAAAATTACATGGTACGGGCACTTAAGCCGTAACGAAGCGATGGCTATAATGGCAGCTTCACACCTGCATATTATTACCAGCATAGCGGAGGATAACCCGGCCGTGGTTTTTGAAGCCATGAGCTGTGGCATTCCTTCGCTTACTATTGATCATCATGGCATGGGCGACGTAATCTGCAATAAATGCGGTATTAAAGTGCCGGTTGATGAATATCCTGTAATGGTTAAAAGTATAGCGGAATGTTTGGATGGATTACTTGTGAAGCCCGAACTGCTAAGGGGACTCGCCCTTACCACAATTGCTTATGCAACTGCCTTTAAGTGGGATAAAAGGCTTGATACACTTGATGAGGCTTATTCAAAAGCAATCAGGTTACGTGAGCAGAGTGCCGGTTACTTAATTGAAAACGAAAATTTAATTGCCTTGTGATATGAGTAACCAGGATTTGAAGATACGGGTTGGTATAGACGCAAAGTGGTATTTTGACGGGCCACCGAGCGGTCACATGGTAGTTAAAAACCTGGTAGATGAAATTATTAAAGCAGGCGATGACAGGGTTGAATTATGTCTTTTCCTGGTAAGTAAAAACAAGAAAAAGGCCAAAGCGCATTTTCCGGAGCATATAAGGCTCATTTTTTTACCTGGTATCCCCAACTTGTTATCAAATCTGTTCCTGCTGCCTTTAATGACATTGTTGTATGATATAGATGTAGTATTGTTTCAAAATTTTGGCAGTGCATGGCCTGCACGAGCGTTAAAGATAGTTTATATTCATGATGTGCTGTTTCTTGACTATCCGCAGTACTACACCAAAGCTGAGGTGGGTTATTTTAAACAGATGGTCCGCTTTGCAGCTAATGTTGATCAGATCATCACCATATCAAATTGCGAGAAAGAGCGCATGCATAAACATGGCCTGAATGCACCGCTGGGTATCAACGTTGTTTATCATGGCATTAATGGAGCTTTTAAGTCGCTACATACCTATAGCGATGATGAAATTATAGCACTGGAGCAAAAGTACAATTTACCTCAAGCCTATTTACTTTACGTTGGCAGGGTAAATGTTCGTAAAAATATTCTTGGCCTGGTTAAAGCGCTGAACTTATTGCGGGATTTTGATCATAAGCTGGTTATAGCCGGCGAAAGGGGGACCTATCCGGAACTTGACGACTATATAAGTGCAACGCAGCTTGAAGATCGTATTATTTTTACCGGGCACATACCCGAGGCCGATCTGCGTTTACTTTACGCCCGGGCAAAGGTGTTTTGTTTCCCGTCATACGCCGAGGGCTTTGGTCTGCCACCACTTGAGGCTATGCAATGCGCCGTTCCCGTTGTAGTTGCCGATCGCACATCAATGCCCGAAGTTTGTGGCTATGCCGCAAGTTACGCTAATCCTGATGATGAAAAATCAATGGCGGGAGCAATTGAATTGCTTTTGAGTAATCCGGATCTATATAACGAAAAAGTAAACCATGGCTTAAAACAAGCAAGCAAATTTTCATGGGCAAAAGCCGCAAACGAAATATTAACCTTAATTACTGAAGCTTATGCTGGTAGAGAAAATTATTCGGAAGCTCAAGCGTAATCCCGATTATAAGTGGGAGAGCAGGTACACTTTCAGGGATATGAGGGTGATACTATCGGGCAGGGTTGGACAAATAATGAGGGGCGGATACACTCGTCTGTTTTTAAAACACGTTGAAGGTCTGCTTTTTATCGGGAGAAACGTTAAAATAAAGCATGCATATCTTTTTTCGGCGGGTAAAAATCTAATCATAGAGGACAATGTTTTTATTAATGCCTTATCGCATGACGGGATAATGGTAAAAGATAATGTTTCCATTGCCCGCAATTGTACATTGGTTGGTACCGGTATTATATCGCAAAAAGGTAAAGGCATCAGTATTGGCAATAACACCGGCATAAACGCAGGTGCATATCTCGGTGGCCAGGGGGGCATTGAAATAGGAGATAACGTGATTATTGGTCCGGGGGTACAGGTGTTTTCTGAAAATCATAATTTTTCAGATATCAATGTTAACATTAAAGATCAGGGCGTATCCCGTAATGGTGTGGTTATCAAAAATGATTGCTGGATAGGGGCCGGAGCCATTATTTTGGCCGGTGTTACTATAGGCAACGGTTGTGTAATTGCCGCGGGGAGCGTAGTTACCCGTTCTGTTGATAATGATTCGGTAGTAGCGGGTGTGCCCGGTAAAGTTTTGAAAAACCGTAAAGTGATTAGCGTAGGGAAAGTAGCGTAATATTTTAAACAACAATTTCGATTAATCATGAATATAGCCGAACAAAATATAATGAATACGCCAACGGAGGAAGCTTCTGCGGCTGTGGCAACGTCTGTTCAAAAATTAATAGGTTCGCTTATTTATATCATTTGCGGCTTTATTGGTTATTTGCCTTTTCACACCCTGCGGATTAGCTGTTTACGTTTATTGAATGCAAAGATTGGTAAACGTACTGGTGTTTATAGAGGGTTTGAGGTAAGGAGGCCGCGTTTTTTAACTATTGGAAATAGTTCGGTTATTGGTCACGGTGCATTACTTGATGCCCGTTGTGGTTTAACTATTGGCGATAATGTTAACTTAAGTAACGAAGTGATGATCTGGACTTTACATCACGATTATAATGACAGCGGCTTTGGCCAAACCGGTGCGCCTGTTTCTATTGGTAATTATGCCTGGATCTGCTCAAGGGCAATTATTTTACCCGGCGTTACCATTGGCGAAGGAGCTGTAGTTGCCGCCGGCGCGGTAGTTACCCGCGATGTTGCACCCTATACAGTAGTTGGCGGTGTGCCGGCCAAAGCTATAGCTAACCGGAACAAGAATCTTAATTACGACTTGGGCAATGCCATTTTGCCAATTATCTGAGGTTTAATATTTCCAGGTTATATTTTCTTTAAGAACCCGCATCGGGTTACCGCCAAAAATGCTTTTCTCGCCAACAAGCTTTTTAGTTACTAATGATCCTGCCGCTATAATACTTCCATTAGGCAGGTTGGCCCCTTTTAAAATAGTACAACGGCAGCCCACCCAAACATTATCGCCAATAATAACCTCCTTGGGGTGATTAAAAACCTGGCCGTTTTCATCAAAAATATGATGGAAATCTGTGTCCATTACCAGGCTTTCCCAGCTTATGCCGCTGTTGTTGCCAATGGTGATTTTCTTTTCGGCAACCAGGGCGCATTCGGTGCTCATGTTAAAGTTTTCGCCAAAAATGAGCTGACCATTTTCGCCAACATTTATTTTACATCCATGCATAATAAACGCGCGGCCATTAAAAACAACTTCGCCAAACACCTGCCAAACACCCCGGGCCCTTTTAAAATCAGAGATGCCTACTTTGCCATAACCAATTTGTATCAACGCTGTTTTGATGGGGCCATTTATGGTAATCTTTCCTTTGGTTTCGTGAAGGTAAATGTTGTTTGAAATTAAAACAGGCAGTTTTATCGCTGTTTTAAACGGGAAGTATTTGAAATTAAAAACAATGGTTTTCAGGTTGATGCGCGAAAGCAGTTTTAGTGTTTTGCTCATTTATTATTAAGGTTAAATGGCTAAAAATATGTTTAAATATAAATAATCTAATAAACTCCCCAATCTGTAAGTCGTTACCCCCGCGCCGTTAAAAATTTCAGCTTACGTTTCAGCTTTGGAGCGGACTAAAGATAAGTAAAATGTCTGGTAAATAATAGTTTCATAATACTATTATTGCGAAATTATTATTATGTTTTTGTTTCTTTTGTTCATGTCTGTTCGCTCTGTTCATTCTATTCATATCCCCTTAAAAAGCGTCAAAATTGCGTTTTTGTGCGTAATATTAGTCATTCGTTAGTTTTTAAAACTAAACCCTGAGTGGTTATTAAAGCTAATGTATTTTTTAATTAATATTAATATAATATCAAAATTTTGGCTTATGCGTATTGCTATTATCGGAACCAGAGGAATTCCCAATCACTATGGTGGTTTTGAACAATGTGCCGAATATTTATCGGTTGGCTTAGTAAAAAAAGGGTATGAAGTTGTGGTTTATAACTCGCATAATCATCCCTATCAGCAAAAACAATGGAATGGCGTTGAAATAAGGCATTGTTATGATCCCGAATGTAAATTGGGTACCATTGGCCAGTTTTTTTACGATCTCAACTGTATCAGGGATCTGCGCCGCGGCAATTTTGATATTATACTACAGTTAGGATATACCAGCAGTTCGGTTTGGTCATGGTTTTTTCCGCGTAATACGGTTGTTACCACCAACATGGATGGCCTTGAATGGAAACGGGCTAAATATTCAAAGCCGGTACAGCGCTTTTTGCAGTTTGCAGAAAAATTAGCCGTGAAATATAGTGACCATCTCATTGCCGACTCCACCGAGATACAACGCTATTTAGGAAATAAATACAAGAAGGAAGCCACTTTTATCCCTTATGGAGCCGAACTGTTCGAAAAACCTGATCCGGCAGTTTTGGATGATTATGGCGTTAAAGTTCATGATTATGATATGCTGATTGCAAGGATGGAACCAGAAAACAGCATAGAAACTATACTTGACGGCGTTGTAAGGGCCAACAGGGAACGGCCGTTCCTGGTGGTTGGTAATACCACCAATGATTTTGGCGAATACCTGAAGCTAAAATTCGCACCTTATCATAAAATAAAATTTGTAGGTGGGATTTATGATATGGCGAAACTGAATAATCTCCGCTACTACTCAAATCTGTATTTCCATGGGCATACGGTTGGTGGTACAAATCCTTCTTTGCTTGAGGCAATGGGTTCAAACAGCCTGATATGCTCGCATGATAATAAATTTAACCGGGCGGTATTGGGTGACGATGCCTTTTACTTTAGTACAGCTATGGATGTAGCCGAACATTTACGCGCTGCAAGCAAGAGTGATAACGCTTATGCACACTTTTTGGCAAATAACACGGACAAGATCAAAACGGTTTATACCTGCGAAAATATCGTGAACCAGTATGCCAGCCATTTTGAAAGCATTAAACCACGTACCGTTAAAACTCAGCCTGCACTACCAGGAAATGTAGAAGTAGCACTATATCTCGAAAACGCTTAAACAACAAATTAATTTTTCCCCCATAAAGATGATCAAATGTAATTTCCCCCTGCCATTAAAATTGGTTTTAATGGCATTTTTTCTGCTGAGTTTCTGCAGCTCCTGTTCTTATAAACAGAATCAGGCTTTCCTTGAACGAAAAGATGCAAACGCTCCCATAACGGGCTTCACAGGAAATGTTCAGGTTTATAAAATAAAGCCGCAGGATATTTTGCAGGTGCGAAACCTGCAGAGTATTAAATATATAGTTGATGACGTCCCCGCGGGTGCTGGTGCGGGCACCGGGGCTTCATCTCCGGGAGGAGGAGCGGCAGCGGCCGGCCAAAGCTATGAGGTAGCCGAAGACGGAACCGTTGCGTTGCCTGTAATTGGCCGGGTAAAGGTTGATGGTTTATCAAGGCTGGAAGCTGCCAATAAAATCCAGGACCTGTATGGCAAAGATCTCATCAAAAATCCCATTATCGATGTAAAGATCATTAATCTTAAGGTAACAGTACTCGGCGAGGTAAGGCGCCCCGGTAATTACCAATTAATAAAGGATAATGCCAGTTTAATAGATATGCTTGGCGAGGCCGGTGGCATTACCGACAAAGGAAACGAGAAACATGTTAAAGTTGTTCGTGGCGGTATTGTAAACCCGCAAATCATAGAGCTTGACTTAAGCGATGTGGCTTCGTTATCCAGTCCGGCTATGATTATGCAAAACAATGATGTGGTTTACATCGAGCAAAACAAGAAATCATTACGTAACGAAAAACTGCAGAATTTTTCAACCTTAATACAGCCTATATTGCTTCTGCTTAACTCGGCGCTTATCATAACAACAATAAAGTAAAAAGGTATCACTCTTCTTAAAAAGTTAACGCCCCGGTACAAAAGCCGGGGCGCTTTTTTGTATCAGGTAATTGAATAAAATGAACTGCTAAAAAACACAGGGTTATTGTATATCTTACAATAGTGAAACCTAAATATTGAATTTTTGAAAAAAAAGCAGCGCTTTTAGCGGCTTGCTGACCAATTTATAATGGAAACTTCTGTTACCATAACTGAAAAAGATAGCGCGTTTAACGTATTGTTTTACCAAAATCCGCTCCCCGCATGGATAGTTGAAACTAATACGTTAAGGGTTATTGCTGTTAACGATGCGGCTGTGAGGCAGTACGGTTATGAGCGGGAGGAGTTTTTAAAAAATACCATCTCCCTGCTTAACCTGCCCGAAGAAGACGAAGGTTTTAATACGCTTTTAAAAAAGTTAGAACATAATCAAGCAGTAAAAAAACAGCTTACCCATCTTAAAAAAGATGGCACACCTATATATGTTAATGTAACCTCATATAGTATAAAATTTTGTAATTGCTGCTGTGGCATGATCATGGTGAACGGTATTGTTGAAAAATGCCGGGGAGCTGATATGTTCAACGGGCATTTTACCGAGGTTGAAAACCTGGCATTTATTAATTCGCACATGATCAGGAAGCCGCTGGCAAACATACTGGGGATTATTTATGCGCTTGAGGCCTGCGGACAGGACAAATGTGAGCTTGCAGAATCGATAAACATGTTGAAATTAAGTGCCGATGAACTTGATATGGTAATCAGGAAAATTAATTTACAATTGGAGTACCGTTTTATTTGAATACGAATTGATAGATTTTATCAGTACTGTTGAGGTACTATTAAACTTAAGGACTACTATATAATAAGCTGATGGAAAATGAACAAAACCTGCCTGGCATACAATACGTAGCTTCCTTAATAATTTTAGTAATGGTATATGTTAGTTAACCAATACCCCTTTTAATGGAAAACGAATCAGGTAAAGTATTTGCACCCTTAAACTCTGGCGCTGAAAAGCTGCAATCATTTTTTATGGAGCATCTTAACCGGCTTTATTGCGCTAAAGCGCATATCATTGAACGCCTGCCGGATATAGCGGATGCCGATTGTTTTAGAAGTATAAAAGGCACCATAAATGAAACCATTGAGCGTGCCGAGGTGCAGGTATACAAAATGGATCAGATCTATAATTTATTTAAAACCCAATATTCATTTGATACCGTTAGTAACCTGGTTAGTTTTTTAGAAAAATCCTTTACTAATTTTCAGTGGAACATGACCGACCCGGATCTTGGGCTTATCATGATCCTTTCATATCTGAGCTTTATTGAATGTCTTGAAGGTGCTTCTGTGCACATATTAAAAATGCTCGCTATCAAATTGCAAAACGAAAAGCTTTCATTTTTATTAAGAGAAGATTTTGTTAATGTTGATAGTACGCTTGCCTCTCAACTGACTAATATGTATACCGAAACCGCCCACTACTAAGTTCCGGCTCTCTCAGTTTTAGATAAGATAATGAGTGTTTGTTTAACCAATAGTTATATCTCCTGGTCAGGATGTTCATTTTATGCAATATTGTTCATTCTTGTTCATTTTTTGTTTTAAAACTAACTGGAATATTATAAGCTGTTTTAAGTAAACTTAATAAAGGCATTTACGTAATATTGTATAAAGTTTCGCTGATATTATTATTACTATCATGGAATTTTAAATAATTTACTAAATTATTAGTTAATAATTGAGCCGTATTTTCTACAGCTTACGTCCTGATATCAATTAATAATTTCCGTTTTTAGTTTGTTTTAAAAAGTAAAGTGTATATGACAGTTATTTCCCACGCTCATTATGATTTGTTAAAAAGGGAGATACTCACCGCTACCGGATTCAAAAGCATCAGCCCGGCCGATTGCCGGGTAATATCTGCGCTGGTAACAAGTAAAACTAAACATTGCATAAGTGAAACCACCCTTAAGCGGATTTATGGTTTTGCATTAAGCAGGTTTAATCCATCGTCGTTTACACTTGATGTACTTTGTAAATACTGTAATTATAATAGCTGGAAGGAGTTTTGTGAGATTCAGATCCAGGATGACCTTGAGCCTTCAAACAATGATTTTGACTGGAACCAGATCCGAAAAAAAGCAGCAAGTATAAGCAACTTAACCTTGCAGGCCGCCAGGAACCGGGCCGGGATCCCTTATCATTATGTCATTAAAAGAGAACTTGTAAACGCTCACCTGAGCGAGTTTATACATTCGGCCTTTACAAATGCAATTTTGTGCGCTCCGGCCGGATATGGGAAAACAATGGCATTGTGCCAATGGGTTGAAGATAGATTGGAGCTGAACGCAGCCAATTTACGCAACGACGTTATTTTGTTTATTAATAGTAACGCGCTTATAAACGCTTTGCAAAGCAGGCGTAATTTGTTTGAATGGGTTTTAGCGCTTTTAGGCTGCAGCACTAATCAGCAATTAACGGCATTGGTTAATAAAAGGCAGAGCAATGGAGGAAAGTTTTATCTGTTGATTGACGGTTTTGATGAACATGTTACGGGGAGCGATCAGTTTCAGGCTATTTTGAATTACCTTTTAAATGGCCTTAGTATATGCCAAAATTATGAGTGGTTAAAACTTGTACTGTCCCTGCGTTCGTCAACCTGGATAAATTACAAGCATGAGTTACAGGTTGGTAATAATACCTGGTTTACGGGGTTTCATCCCGATAGCAGCAAGCATAATAATGTACCATTGCTTAGTCATAAGGAGGTAAATGAGCTTTGTCTCAAAATTAATCCTTCACTATCCAATACCATCAGTTTTGAAGCAGCTGAAACACTAAGCCATCCCCTGTTTTTTCAATATTATTATAAGCATTACCGTGGTAATTTTTCATTGAGCAGCCTAAATAATGTTTGCCTTTATGAGCTGTCTGCCTCATTTATATTAAATAACATTTACCTGGGTAAAAATGCTACTGAAAAAGTGTTCATTATAAAAAGCCTGGTTGAAAATATGGATATCAGGGGTGGTCATTTTGATGTTGAGAAAATCAATGTATTAAACCTGCTCAAACAACATAATCCGGCTTACCAGGAATTGCTGAGCATTGGCTTTTTAAAAGAGCTTAGTCATAACAATGGGCATAGCATCCACACTTGTATAATCTTTAGTAACAATTTTTTAGAGCACAGTATCGCAAAAACATTGCTGTCATATACCGGTAGCAAGTTTGATGATAGCTTCGCTCAACACTTTAATGATACTTTTACCCGTACGGGGAATAAACTGACCGTATTGAAATGGTGTTTGATGATTGCTATTAAAACCGGGCAGCAAAAAAGCCTTGAACACCTTACCGCTATAAATCTGAATTCGGCGGAGAAGGCGGAGCTAATGATGTTTATAGGTGATTTGCTGGAAAAGGAATGTTCGTCGATGAAAGAGAACGAACTTCTGCTTCAATATTTTAAGCAAGTGTTCAGCGAGAAAATGTTCGACTACTTTTTTAGCCTTGATCTGATCAACCCGGCCTATAAAAAAACACTTTTAACAATGCTGAGGTTTGAGCTTTCTTCAGACCAAAAAATACTTGTCCAAACGGCCTTAGGTATAATTGCTGTAATACAGCTAAACTTAAAAGAGGTTAATATCAGAATTGGAGAGTTAAGAAAGTTTGATCAGGCGGATATTGAAGCATTCGCTATCGATCCCTTAAACTGTCTGACTGCCTTCTACTCATTTTTACATGATGGCGCGATACCGGATGAGGCTTTTAATAAACTCGACCGGTTGTCGTTTTCTCCTGTTTTACAGCCGGATCAGTTAAAACCCTGCGTAGCAAACGATATGCTTTTTATACAGGGGGCTTACACGATGCTCATTTGCGGCGACTTATATAAAGTTGTGAGGTATGTAAATACGGTTAAAAATATTTACAAAACCGATGAAATAGAGCAAGCGGAAACCCCTTTTGCCTTTTTTATAAACCTCTTATTCGGCGAAGCCTGGCATGGGCTTGGTGAAACCGATAAAGCGCTCGGTATATATAATTTAATAGCAGGTACCTTTGGCGACAACGGTGAGCAATTGAGCCCCATTATTAAGGCCCGGTTTTACAGTCTGAAAATAAAACTGCTGATGAATACCTCCCGGGAGGACCTGATAATCGATGAACTGAGATGCGTAAATTCCATTGCTGAGGATTCCGGCAACAAGATTTTGAAAATGAGTGTGCTAATGATGCTGCTCAAACACAATGGTGTGCTTGATAAATATCCTTTTTTCAAACGTCAGGCGGTACATGACCTCACTATGATCATCAATAGGAACGGTCTTAACCGTAATCGTTTTATTGTGCCGGATATGGTAGGTTAGCCCGGTTTATAGCAGGTAAAGTTTAAAAGTTTTTTTATTTAAAAATTTTCTTGTAAATATGCCTTTCCAATCAGTAAACCGATTTACCGCCTGCTTATGCTCCACGAAAAGGAATTTCAAATATGGCCTGATGCCCGGTTATTGGAGCAATTAAGGCTTGATGACCGTAAGGCATTTGAAATTCTGTACCGCAAATATTCGTCGAAGTTGTTTTACGCGGCTTATAATATTTTCAGAGATAAGGATGTTTGTGAAGACCTGGTGCAGGAGCTCTTTATTGATTTATGGACAAAACGCAATCAGCTAAATATCACCTCGCTCGAAGCTTATCTTAAGGTAGCTATAAGGCACCGTGTGCTGTTTTATTTGCGTACTAAAAAAGCATCTGTGGATATCACGGTAATTGAAACACTGGTCGAAAAATATTCGGCAGATAGCAAACTGTTCCAGGCTGATATTGCTCATTTATTGGAAGACGGCGTAGCTCAGCTACCTGAAAAATGCAGGCAGATCTTTACCTTGAGCCGTAAAGAGTATCTCAGTAATAAAGAAATAGCCACCCGGCTAAACATCTCTATCAAAACTGTCGAAAATCAGATCACCATCGCTTTAAGATATCTGCGTACCGGTTTAACAGATTACCTACCATCTGTAGTGGCATTGCTGTTGCTGTATACCTTCGGCAAATAAAATCTAAAAATATTTTCAATTGCTTTTGGGGGGTACCCCGGTTTATTGCATCCTGCAGTTATAAACCAATGGCAAAATTCCTTTTCAGAAAAAAACAATCTGTTGCAGATGATCGGCAATTGCAGGAAGAGCTTGTAAATAAATATTTTGACGAGCTCGATCTCCGCGGCGCACAAAACGAAACCGGCGATGACGTGGAATTTAACGCGGATAGGGTGTACGGCAGAATCAATGCCGCATTAGATTATGCAGAGAAGAAAACTGCAGGCAGGTCAAAAAAATGGATGGTTGCCGCCTCAATTATTGCCGGTTTTTGTATTTCGGTAACTGCAGCCTATTATTACCGTTATGCCCTGCTTGATCGTTTTGATCCTATTGCCAGTAAACAATTGGTTGCCGCAAACGGGCAAACCGTAAACTTTACCCTTGCCGATGGTACCAAAATATGGCTGAATGCAGGCAGCAAGCTTACCTATCCGGAAACTTTTCGTGGCGAAAAGCGCGAGATCAGGCTGGAGGGGGAGGCCTTTCTGGATGTTGCCCATGATCCGGCCAAAGCTTTCATTATACATACCGGTAAGGTACGCACCCAGGTATTGGGCACCAGTTTCAACATTAAAGCTTACGCTAACGAAAGCTTTATTAAGGTTGATGTTTTAAGCGGAAAGGTAGGCGTGGTTACCCCTGCCGGTAAGACCAAAAGCACTACTACATTTTTAACCCCTGCCGAAGAGGTTGTTTTTGATAAAGACAAGCTATCAATAGTTAAGAATAAACAGGTTGATGTAAGCGTATTGAGCCGTTGGAAAGACGGTGAACTTATGTTTAAAAATATGGCACTGCCCGAAGTGCTGAATGCCATCAACCGCCACTTTAATGTAACGGTTAAAGCCGATGTTAACCTGGCAAGATGCTCCATCACAGCCAATTTTACCAATGTATCGCTCGAAAATATCATGAAGATCATATCGAAACTGGTAAAGGGGAAAGCTATCCAGAAGGGTACTGTTTACCAGCTTAAAGGCCGCGGTTGTTAACGTTAAACCAATTAATACAAAGAGATATACCAATTATTAGTTAACCTAAATAACAAGCTATGATAACATAATTACAATAAAAAACCCTGCTCAAAAAAGGCTTTTGACAGGGTTAAACTAAAATGCCGGGTTATTAATTAGTGCAGCGTTTAGAGGTCCAATTCAGAACGAAGCACTTGAATTTCAAACACTTTAATTTTCTCAAATCTATGAATATATCTCTATTTTCAAATGGAGTAATTCGTCATGTATTAATATTAATGAAAATTACCTCGCTTGCCTGCTTTGTGGTTTGCCTGATGTGCTTTACGGCTGTGGCAAACAACTCGTTCGGCCAAAAATTTCTGGAGGTATCGGTTACGCTCAAATTAAAAAATACCAAACTAACCGATGCGCTGGAAAAGATCTCGAACCAAAAGCATATCAAATTTGCCTATGCCGATAATGTACTTAAATCTACCTATGTTGTAAGCCTTAAGGTTAAAGACAAAAGTATAAAAGAAGTACTCGACCAGGTTTTAACTCCCTTTAATCTCAGCTACAAGATCATTGACGACGTTATTGTTATTGATGAAAAGCCAGAGATTGAAAGCAGCACCGGAGGCATACAGCAAGGCCCCAGGCAACCTATCAAAATCAAGGGTAAGGTTACCGACGAAAATAACCTCCCCATCCCGGGGGCCAGTGTCCGCGTTAAAGGCACAACGATAGGCACCGTAACCGATCTTAACGGTAATTACACCATCGATGCACCCGATGCGGATGGTACATTGGTTTTCAACTTTATTGGCTATACACCAAAGGAAATTGCCATTAGCAATGAAACTACACTGAATGTGCAGATGGTGCCCGAGCGTACGTCACTTAATGAGGTGGTAGTAGTGGGTTACGGTACACAACGCCGTGCAAATTTAATAGGTGCGGTTGACCAGGTAAGCGCTAAAGCTATCGAATCAAAGCCATCGGTTAATCTTACACAGGCTTTACAAGGAACATCGCCTAACCTTATTATACAACAAACCAGTTCGGAGCCGGGCGCTTATGCTACTGTTAATATACGTGGTGTAAGCACGCTGAATGATAACTCGCCATTGGTGGTTATTGATGGTATCACCGGCGGCGATATCAATTTATTGAACCCACAGGATATCGAAAGTGTTTCGGTACTGAAAGACGCGGGTTCGGCTGCTATTTATGGTTCGCGTTCGGCTAACGGTGTTATTTTGGTTACCACCAAAAAAGGTAAAAACAATTCGCGTACAACGGTGAGTTACAACGGTCAGGCCGGGATTCAAAGTCCGCATGTAGGTTACAAACCAGTGCACAGCTACGAAAATGCCATATTGCGTAACGAAGCCATGGTAAATGCCGGTTTGCAACCTATCTACAGCCCGCAGGATATCCGTAATTTTCAACAACAGGGCGATCAGCAGTGGTTTCTGGATGCCATTTTAAAAGATGCCTGGCTGCAAAGTCATAACCTGAGCCTTACCGGTGGTACGGCTACAACATCATTCCTGGTATCGGCAGGCGTTACAGATCAGCGCAGTAACCTTGTTGGTCCCGATTATGGTTTAAGGCGCTATAACTACCGTATGAACCTTACCAGTAACTATGGTAGGTTAAAATTAACCAGTATTTTGGCTTATTCCCGTTCCGAGATTCGTGAACACTCCTATAATACAGGTACACTGATAGTTGATGCCGGTCGTACGCCTACTTATTATAAAATTAAGGATGATCAGGGCCGCTACCTTACTAACGACGTGCTTACCGAGTTTAATCCCCTGGGGATTTTGGAGCAAGGCGGCTATCGTACCCATGATGATGATAACCTGTTGGGTAATTTAAATGCCGAGCTTTCTGTTACCAAAGATTTTAAACTGAAAGCGGTTTTCGGTGGCCGGCTATTGTCCGATCATCAGTTTACTCGTGTTAAGCAGGTTAACTTTTATCCGTCAGGAACTTACGGTGCAGACCGTAACACCAATGATGATAACAATAAAACCTTATTCACCAATACACAGCTATTGGCCGAGTTTGCCAAAACCTTCAATAAATCGCACAATGTTGATGTATTGGTAGGTGTGGCTAACGAGTCGACCACTGCCAAAGAGAATAGTATCCACCTTAAATATACCGATCCTGAATTGGGGACCCCGACTACCGGTACCATCATCGATCCGAGTTCGACAGCATCTAACAACGGTACTACCGAAACAAGCCTTAACTCATTATTCGGCAGGGCAAACTATTCGTACCAAAATAAATACTATGCCGAGTTTGATTTTCGTGTAGATGCTTCTTCAAAGTTTGCGCCTAATAATCGTGGTGCATTTTTCCCTTCGGTATCTGCGGGTTACAGACTTACCGACGAAAAGTTTATGGAAAATTACCGTACCAAGGTAGGCGATCTGAAATTGAGGGCTTCTTACGGTATTTTGGGTAACCAAAGCGTGAGCGATTATCAATATCTGCGTACTTATGGCCCATTCCAAAACGCATATGGTTTTAACAATGTGGGCGTAGGGGGAACTTCGATCAATTTTGCCAACCCCGATCTGCGCTGGGAGCGCGCGGCAACACTTAACATTGGTGCCGATGCTGGTTTCTTCAATAATACTTTAACACTCGCACTTGATTACTTTAGCAAAACCACCCGCGACATACTCCTGCCACCAATAGTGCCGGGAACGTTTGGTGCCGGCTTGCCAAGTTATAATGCCGGTAAAGTGGGTAACAGGGGCTGGGAGGTTACCGTTAATTATAACCTTATCACCCGCAACTTTAAGCATAGTTTCAGCTTTAACGTAGCCGACAGTAAAAATAAAGTAGAATACCTGGAGGGCGGCGATCAGCTAAAGAGCTATGATGAGATGCAGGTGATTAACCGGGTTGGTTTGCCTATCGGCTCATACGTTGGCCTAAAACGCGATGGTTATTTCCAAAACCTGGATGACATTAAAAATGGGCCAAAACCAACAGGTTTGACAGTATCACCCGGCGACAACCGCTATGTTGACGTAAATGGAGATGGCGTGATAGACGACAATGACAAGTTTGTTTTGGGTAATCCTTTCCCACGCCTGACTTTCGGTTTTACCTACAACGTTACATTTAAAGGGTTTGATTTTAACCTGTTTTTACAAGGCGTTGGCAAACGCAGCATGTTTGTTCGCGGCGAGCAGGTTGAACCCTTTCACGTAAACTACTCACAGGTTATTTACCAGCATGAGCTCGATTTCTGGACACCTCAAAACCCCGATGCCCGTTTCCCGCGTCTTGCAGCCAGCGGCAGCCAGTCAAACGAGAATAACTTCAGGCGAGGATCGGATATGTATCTTTTTGATGGCTCATATCTGCGTGTAAAGAACGTGCAATTGGGTTACTCGTTACCGGCTACATGGGCCAAGAAGTTAGGTATGCAAAAGCTTAGGGCCTACCTGTCTGCCCAAAATATACTGACTTTCTCGGGTATGAAGTTCATCGATCCGGAGTCGACCGAGTTTAATGGTAACCTGAATGCTGGAGGTGCAAACAGCGCGCGCGCCTATCCAACGCCAATTTATTACGGTTTTGGTTTAGATGTAACCCTTTAATACTATCCATCATGAAAAAATACTCAACATATAAAACAGCTTTTTTAGTGTTGGTGGCAAGTGTAGCAGCCTGTAAAAAGCTCGATCTGGCGCCAACCAATAAATTTACCGACAGCAATTTCTGGACTACTGCCGATAAAGCCAATGCCGTACTTAACACGGCTTATAACCAGATGTTCACCAACGATTATTTCTTTTATAACGAGGGCATGTCTGATAATGCCTATAATGGTCGTGGTGACAACCAGGGTGTAGCTTCACTGGCTGCCGGTACTTATGACCCTTCGCTTGGGCGTATCAAGCAGGAGTGGGGATATCACTACAGCGGCATAAAAACCAGCAACATCTTCCTCGAAAATATTGACAGGGTGACCGATATGGATGCTGCCTTGAAAACACGTATGAAAGCGGAAGCCCGTTTTTTACGCGCGTTCCACTATTTTATGCTCGAAACATGGTGGGGCGATGTGCCTTTGTTTGATCATGACATCAGCATTGACGAATCAAAAACAATTGCCCGTACACCTAAGGCACAGGTGGTTGATTTTGTTTTAAAGGAGCTTGACGCCGTTGCCAATGATCTGCCTGTTAACACCGCTTATAAAGATGCCGACAGGGGCCGCATTACAAAAGGTGCTGCTATAGCGCTTAAAGCGAGAGTATTGCTTTATGAAGGCCGCTGGCAGGATGTGGCTACCACCTGCGAAAAGTTGATGAACGACAACAGTAATGGCACTTACAGTCTGTTCTCATCGTACGAGGGTTTGTTTTTGCCTCAGAATGAATATAACAGCGAGGTGATCCTCGACCTGGAGTTTGTTCCGGATGTACGTACTTACAGCAACTTTTTTGATATGGCCCCGCTTGCCGTTGGTGCTCGTCTTAACGCGCTGGCCCCAACCCAGGAACTGGTTGACAGTTATCTGATGGCAAATGGTAAAAAGATCAGCGATTCCGGTTCGGGTTATGACGAAAACAATCCTTATGTAAACCGTGACCCAAGGCTTACCAATACCGTTGTTTACAATGGTTACAAGTGGAAAAAGCCCGACAATAGCGTTCAGGTAATCTATACTAAACCGGGCGATGATCCTGGAGCTACCAAACCGGATGAATATGCGCCGGGAAAGGTGAGTTCACCAACTGCTTATTATACCCGTAAATATTATGATCCGGCTTCGGCGGTTAACTTTCAGTCGGCTTTAAATCTCATCCTAATCCGTTATGCTGATGTACTGCTGATGTATGCTGAGGCCAAAAATGAGCTTAACCAGCTGGACGGTGGGGTATGGGATAAAACCATCAAGGCCCTCCGTACACGTGCCGGCTTTACCGATGCGCCTGCATTAAACTTTAATGCCGTAGGACAGGCAGGTTTACGTGACATTGTGCGCAACGAACGCCGCGTGGAATTGGCCATGGAAGGCTTACGCGTTTTTGATATCCGCCGCTGGCACACTGCCGAAACTGTGCTGAACGGTTGGGCACATGGCGCCAAATACGGCCCGGCTTCTGTTGATAACGGTTACATCAGGGCAAATCTGCGCTCGTTTGATAAAAGCAGGGGATACCTGTGGCCTATCCCGCGCGACGAACGCTCCGTTGATCCAAACCTGACTCAAAACCCAGGCTGGTAAATCATTAATTATTTATAAAAAAGACATTATAATCAATTACGATCATGAAAAATATTACATACTGCCTTATGGCAGGCATCATAGCCATTTTAGTAATTACAGGCTGTAAAAAAGATAAAACCCTTGAGCATACCAAAGTTTCTGCCGTTACAGATCTGTACACCCCGGCAAACAATAAATTCATTCAGCTGGAGCCGGTAACAGGTTCGGCTACTTTTGAATGGGCCGAAGCTCATGCCGAAGATAACGGCCTGGTATTGTATGAAGTTGCTTTTGACAAAGAAGGCGGCGATTTCTCAAAACCTATCTACACCATTCCTTCAGATGCTAACGGACTTTACAACAAACTTACCATCTCCTACAAAGATCTGAACAAGGTTGCTGACCTGGCGGGCATTCAGCCGCAAGCTACCGGTAAACTGAAATGGACAGTAATGTCGTCAAAAGGCATTAACGTAGTTAAGTCAAGCGCGTCAAGTATTATTGAAGTTCAGCGTGCAGCAGGCTTTACCGATATTCCTGCCGATTTATACCTAACCGGTTCAGCAACCGAAGGTGGTGAAGACCTGAGTAAAGCAGTCCACTTTAAACAAACCGCTGCCGGTGTATTTGAAGCCTGGACATCATTAAAAGTGGGTACTTATCACTTTGCCGAGCGTAATACCGGCACACCTGCTACTTATTCTATCGATGGCACAAAACTGTTAAAAGATGGCAGCACTACAGTTACCGGTGCTACCAAGGTTGAGCGTATTGTGGTAGATTTTACTTCGGCGTCGGCAGCTGTAAGCGAGGTTACCGAGGTTGGTTTATGGTTTGCTGCCGATAACAAAGTTTGGTTCCCGCTGCCGTATAAAGCAGGTGGTAAATGGGAAATTGACAACGCTTCAATCGTGTTCCACCAGGAGTCATGGGGCCGCGATGAGCGTTATAAATTCCGCTTTACGTTTAAGGATGCGGCGGGTAACAGTTCTACCCAGTTTTACGGCAGCAAAAACTCAGATAACAGTCGCCCGGATGCCAATACCGCCAAATCATTCTGGTACATGGTACCGGTTAACGATGCGCAGTATGACTTCTGCTTCAAGTTTACCGGGGCGGCTGATAACCACAACGCCGATATCGTAGTTGATTTTAGCGCCGATGCGGCGGCCTATACTCACACTGTTACTGTTAAATAATTAATGATCAGCACCTGCCGCCTTAAATGGTGGCAGGTTTACCATAAATCATATTTTATGAAAAATAAAGTATTCAGAAATTTAGCTGCCATTGCTTTGGCAGGAGGCATGATCACAAGCTTTTCATCGTGCTTAAAAGATAAACCTTTCCCTTTGTACGGCAACAAAGCCTCGGCAAAGGTGGAATATAAGTATGCCGAAACAGCCGATTCCTTACAGGAAAAAACATATACCACCTTTATATCAGGAAACGGCAATTATTTTGTAGCTGATAACGCGGGTAGCACCACTTTTAACTATTGGCCAAACGCTCATACGCTTGATATTTTCACCGATGCCTATCTGCGCAGCAAAAATGATATCTACAAGCAAAGGATGAGTTCGCTTTTGGCGGGTATTAAAACAACCAACGGCGGTTTATCAAACAATTTTTATGACGATATGGAGTGGTTGTCGCTGGCTACCCTGAGGGCTTACAGTGCAACCAACGATGCCGCTTATTTAACAGCGGCACATACCTTATGGACAGATATCAAAACCGGTGAAAACAACAACCAGGGTGGAGGTATTGCCTGGCGTAAAAATCAGTTAGATTATAAAAATACGCCTGCAAATGCCCCTGCTATCATCTTCGCCGCCCGCTTATACGCTTTGGAGAAGAATGAAGCAGACCTCGTGACAGCAAAAAGACTGTATACCTGGTTAAAGAAAACGCTGCTTGATCCGTCAGGTATTATATGGGATGGTATCAATGCCAATGGCGACGGCCAGATCAGCAAGTGGAAGTTCACCTATAACCAGGGCGTTTTCATAGGCGCGGCGCTTGAACTTTACCATGTTACCAAAGATGCCACCTATCTTACCGATGCTGTAAACACCGCCAACGCCACAATTAACGATACTGATATTTCGCCGGGTGGTATTCTGAAATCAGAAGGTCAGGGTGATGGTGGTTTGTTTAAAGGCATCCTGATAAGGTATCTTACCTTGCTGGCCCTCGACGCAGATGTTTCAGACGCCGATAAAACCAAGTTTATCAGCTTCCTGAAGTTCAACGCCGAAACCCTGTACACCCAGGGCATCGACCGCCCATCGCTTATGATCAGTCCGGATTGGAAAAAGAAACCATCAGAAACAACAGATCTTACCACCCAGCTAAGCGGTGTAATGATGGTTGAAGCCGCCGCAACTTTAAAAGCGGCAGGGAAGTTGTAACAGGGCCTAAATTTATATGTCATTGCGAGGAGGAACGACGAAGCAATCTCGTAGCTATGCAGATCGGACATGCATTGGCTACGAGATTGCCGCGCTGCGCTCGCAATGACATATTTTTAAATCCTTACCCAAACAAATTATTGGTAAACTCCAGCTTTATCCTTGTTTGAAAATTATCAATCGTTTTAAAGATCTCCTTTAGGGCAACTTTTTCAATTTTTGTGAGCTTATCGGGATCTATGTAGTTGTCGGGCTCGGTGCGGTCCTGGATAATTTGGGAGGCCTGGTTGCGAAGGCGCAGGCTCATTAAAAAGTAGTACGACTGCATAAGTTCCTGAACTTCTTTCTCGGTAAATACTTCTTTTTCCTTTAGGGCTTTCAATCGCTCACCGGTATTAACTTCAAAAACGCGGTGGCGCAGGGCATACATCCGTACCAGGTCGACAATAGGAGTCATCGACTTTTTAATGTCGAAAACCTCTTGGCTGCCTTTGGTGAATGTTTTTATATTCTTGAAAAAGGTAAGCGGCGGTTCATATTGCAGTGCGTTCTTAGCCATATGGAAAAAGATCTTCCCGAGGGGTTTTTGCAGTTCTTCATCCAAAAACTCTTTTAGCTCGTCCATAATGCTGGCTTCACCATACAGGTACCGGCAGTCAAAAAAGGTAGAGAACTGGATCACCGTTTCGGGTACAGCCTCGGTCATCCAACTTTCGTAATTACGTTTCCAGTGCGAAAGCGAATGTGTCCATTTAGGATTTTGGGCCATGTAGCCACCGGTACAAAAACTAAATCCTATATGATCAAGCTTTTCGGATACTTGCTGTGCAAAGCTCAGGAAATATTCACGCACCTCTTCGCGGTGCTCATTGGCTTTATCTTCGTAAATAATGGCGTTATCCTGGTCGGTTTTAAAGGTTTGCTCTTTACGGCCTTCGCTGCCAAGCACCATAAAAACAAATTTAGCAGGCGGTAGGCCCATGACCTCAATAACGCTTTCAATTACTTTTATGGCAATGGTATCGGCAATGGTGGTGATTACCTGGTTCACAATTTCGGCATTTACGCCGCGGCCAAGTAGCTGCGTAACCATCTGTGGTACCGATTCCCATTTACGTTTAAGCTCCTGAACAGATATAGCCTGCTTAACCGATTGAATAAATACCAATGGTGATTGTGCCTGCTCGGCCAGTAATTTATTCCTGCTGATACTGCCTACAAATTCATCTCCATTTTTAATGAGCAAATACCTTGTTTTGGTACGAAACATCATCAAAATAGCCTCATATACATAAGCATTGGTGCTGATGCAAACGATAGGGTTATCCATGATATTACCAACAGATTGGGCGGTGTTGGCCTGTTTAGAAACCACATTATCGCGAAGGGTGATATCAGTTACATAGCCTACAATTTTGCTTTGCTCATCGCGGATAAAAATGCAGCTTACCTTGTGTTTGGCCATTAAGCGGGCAGTTTCATAAACCGGGGTGCTTTGCGGGCAGGAAACTATCTCTCGGTATTCGATGCTTTCTATTTTACGCGAGTACATTTGTTCTGAAGCTATATAGCTTTCTTCAAAAGTTGCCGGTCGCTTATAAAAATGGGCAAACTCATCATTAAGCATGCGCTTGCCAAAATCAGCGGTAAAATATTGTACAAATTCTTCGTAGGCTTTGCATAACGACCGAAAGTCCTTACGGTGCAAAAAGAAAACAGTAGTTCCCTTCTTGGCAATCACCGTTCGGATAGATTGTTTGCGGTTAAGCAACACCGAAATGCCACCATAACAATAGCCCGGATGATGATGCTCCAGCAGGCGCTTGTTTTGTTGAGTATCGTAAAAAAAGGATTCGTATTCGCCCTCGGCAATAATATCTACGCCGCGCATTTTGGTTACTTCCTGCTGGTAAATAACCGTGTCTTTACTGTAACGGATCTCCTGCAGCTGGTCGGCAATTTCTTCCAGTACCTCGGCGGGGAGCAGGTTAAAAGGGGATACTTTGCTTAAAAAATCAAGACGTTGAACCATATAACCAAAAAGCTATGATGATGATCAAAATTAAAACGATGGCTGCGGGTAAAAGGTATTTTTTTTCGGAACGGATTTTTTGCAGGTAAACCTCCTGGTGCTGTATACTGTCGTCGGTAATGTCGCCGCGTTTCAGCATCTCAAAAAAGCATTCGGCAGTGGCTTCCGCGTCTTCAAGGGCGTTGTGCTGCCTGTCTAAGGTTTTGTTAAACAGTACCTCGTACAACTGGTTTAACCTTAGGTATTTGGCTTTGGGATTTTGCACCCATTTGGTAGTTGCCAGCATGGTGCAAAAGGTTTTTAAATTTTGAAGCGGATTGATGATACCTGTACGATAAAACTCTACACCGGCAACATTTAGGTCAAGCTCAATGAAATGACCTATCACCAGTGGCTCATATTGGAGCAAATCATTGGCCAGCAGGGTCATAACATCCTTGCGCCACTCGCCATGCTCAACCAAATATTCCTGAGTTAAACCGTGAACTGCATGTGCTTTGGGGCTTATGATGAAGTCGTTGTCTTTAATATAATGATCTTCGCGCTTCAGTTCCTGCATATCTTTGGTGTAAACTATCCATGACACCTGCAGCGCATAAGGCCAGTTGTCGTTATCACAGTAGGGCAGGTCCCACTTTTTGGGAAGGCCGGAAGTTTCGGTATCTATGAATAAAAGGTAATCTTGCACATGCTAAATTTATGAATTTATTTGAATGATGGTAGCCACATGGCTTTTGTAACCGATTTGTGAGGCATCTTTTTTAAAAAATACCGCTATTTTAGCCCCGCCTTTTAAAAACCGATCTACCCAATGTTCAAAAAAATCACTGTTAGTCTTATCCTGTGTTTTTGCAGCGCATACCTGTTTGCGCAAACTATCAAACAAAGTATCAACACCAGCTGGGCTTTTCATAAAGGCGATATAGCTGGTTTGCCTACCGCTGCTACAGATGCTTCGGCCTGGCAAAAGATATCTCTTCCGCATAGCTGGAACACAACCGACGCTAACGATGACGAACCCGGATATTACCGCGGTATAGGCTGGTACAAAAAAACCATCTATGTGCCTGCACAATGGAAATATAAACAGCTCTCCCTGTTCTTTGAAGGGGCCAATGAAGTTGCCGAAGTATATGTAAACGGAAAACTTGCTGGTAAACATATTGGTGGCTACACCGCGTTTAACATCCCGATCAACAGTTACTTAAAACCTTTTGGTAAAGATAGTTTAACAGCCAACGAGGTGATGGTGAAGCTGGATAACAGCCACAATGAAGATATCCCGCCGTTGGATGCCGATTTCACTTTTTATGGCGGTATTTATCGTGATGTATATATCGTAGCGTCTAATCCAATAGCTTTTGATTCGGAACTGGCTTCGCCCGGCATCAAAATAAAAACGCCTGCGGTATCTGCCGAAAAAGGTGATGTGCTGATTGAAGGAATGGTAAATAATCTATCATCAAAAAAGACTAAAGTTAGAGTTATAAGTGAGGTAGTTGATGCCGATGGTAAAATTGTAGCAAAATTGCAAAGCGCGCTGAGCTTAGCAGCGGGTAATAAACTTTCGTTCAGTCAAAAACAAACGGTAAGTAATCCTCATTTATGGTCGCCGGATGAGCCTTATTTATATCATGTGGTTTCACGAATTGTTGATGCTTCAACGGGGCAGCAATTGGATGAAAGCGGCAGCGCTTTGGGGTTCCGCTGGTTTAGTTTTGATGCCGATAAAGGCTTCTTTTTAAACGGAAATCCTGTAAAACTGATTGGGGCTAATCGCCACCAGGATTTTCAGGGAATGGCCAACGCCATACCCGATGCCATCAATATCCACGACATGGAACTGCTGAAGGCCATGGGCGCTAATTTTATCCGTATAGCACATTATCCGCAGGATCCGTCGGTACTGGAGGCTTGTGACAGGCTGGGGATCCTGGCGTCGGTAGAGACGCCGGAAGTTAACCGGATTACCGAAACCACCGCCTTTGCCGACAATGCCAAACACATGCAATTGGAAATGATCCGCCAAAATTTTAATCACCCGAGTATTATCATCTGGGCTTATATGAATGAGGTGGAGATTAGCCCGCGGTATAAATCAGGATCCGATGAGCAGAAGAAGTATTTTGTTAACCTGGTAAACCTGGCTAAACAGATTGATAGCCTTACCCGTAAGGAGGATCCATCGCGCTATACCATGATCCCGTGCCATGGCGATTTCGACAGGTATTATAACACCGGGCTTGCCGCCGTGCCGCAAATTGTTGGTTGGAACCTGTATTATGGTTGGTACGCCAAAGATTTTGCCGGCTTGGATAAGTTTTTGGAAAAGCATCACCAGATGCTGCCAACCAAGCCCATGATCATAACCGAATTTGGAGCCGATGCCGATAGCCGCCTGCACAGCTTTGAACCGGTAAGGTTTGATAAAACCGTTGAATACGAAGTTAAATACCACCAATACTACCTCGACCGTATCAAAAAGCTACCATTTGTAGCAGGCGGCGCCATCTGGAACCTGGTTGATTTCAATGCTGAACAAAGGCAGGAAGCCACTCCGCATATCAATACCAAAGGTTTGCTGACCAATGATCGCCAGCCAAAAGAGTCATACTTTTTTTACCAGGCCAATTTGCTGAAACAGCCATTTATCAAAATAGGTACGAGCATGCTAAAAGCGGGTAACGGCAATGAAAACAACGTTTGCCAGCAGCCGGTAAATGTGTATAGCAATCAACCGCAAGTAAAACTATGGCTTAATGGTAAATTACTGGAAAATAAAACTGTACAGGAGGGAATAGCTACTTTTAATGTTCCTTTTGTATCTGGTAAAAATACCCTTAAAGCAACAGCAGGAGACGGTGACAGCCTTGAAGATTTTATGGCGGTTGATTTTAACCTCATTCCGCACAATTTGAGTAACCCGCAAACGCCATTTACCGAGCTTAATGTAAGCCTTGGCGATAAGCGCCAGTTGGTTGATGATAAACTGCACCAGGTTTGGATCCCTGAACAGCCTTACACCAAAGGTAGCTGGGGTTATGTTGGCGGCGAAGTATTTACCCTCGGCCAAAACGGACAGCTGCCTTATGGCTCAAACAAAAATATCCTCGAAACCAATTATGATCCTATTTACCAAACCCAGCGTGTAGGGTTAAGCGATTTTAAATTAGATGTGCCGGCAGGTAAATACGAAGTTACTCTGCATTTCGCCGAACTGACCACCAATGATAATTCGCCGCAGTTGGTTTATAACCTCAACAATTCAACCCAAAAACAAACCGCCATTGCCCGCAGTTTTGATGTGCTTATTAACGGGCAAACCGTTATTGAAGGTTTAAGTAACAGTAATTACCTTGAACCGTTGAAGGCTTATTCTACCAAAATTCCGGTTACTGTTGACGCTGATGGCATAACGATAAGCTTTAAAGCAATAACCGGGCAGGCCATATTGAATGCCGTGCAGGTAAGGAAGGTGTATTAGAGAGAAAAATAAAAGAATAAAAAGTTATGTCATTGCGAGCGAAGCGTGGCAATCGCATACTATACAGGGCGGCTATGCTTCCGTGCGGTTGCCACGCTTCGCTCGCAATGACATTTTTAATTATGGTATGCGTTGGCAAGTTTAAGCATGAACGCTTGAACTTGCCAACGCATAAATTACAAGTGCTCCTCCTTAAGGGGCCGGGGGGCTACGGCGCCGTCAAAGTCTTCCTTAACACCGTATGCACACTAAAATACCCCAATGAACCGCCTTTGATGTTGGTTAACGGGTTAGCCGGTGCGGCATTGTTGCCATCGCCGTTGGCGCTGTTGGTAAGGCTGTAAAAGTATTTATATACAGCCTGGTCAATGCTCATCATTTCGATGGTTACCTGGTTACCCGGGCGAATGTCCCTGGCCGGGTTGTCGTTATCATTGTTGAAGTTAAGGCGCGTGTTTACTTCCTGTCCGTTGGTAAACTCATCATCATCGAGCAAAATAGATTCTTCCTTACGGTTGTTAACGTACTGTACAAAGCGGTAGTAGTTTTTGGTAGATGCAGGGTCGTGGTATTGTACGGTAACATATTTACGCGGAGTGCCGTCTTTGTTATTGTTAAGTTGGTCTTTAACCAAATAAATACTGTCCAGCGGAACAGCAGGGTGCATTATACAGCTTGAAGTAAATGTTTTTCCGTTTACGCTCACATTAAGCGAATAAGTATGCCCAACGGTGCCTTTTAAAGTGCTGTGTTGGTAAACGCCTGTGCCGGTTGCTGTTAGCGGATATACATTGTTATTATCATCGACAATGGTAACGGTAGCGCCGCTTATGCCATTAAAATCATTGTTATCGGTAAAGTTTTTGGTTTGACTTAACAATACTTTACAGCCGCCTGCTTCATCGGTTAATACGCCTTCAACTACATATTGCGGAGTGGTATCTTTCAGTTTCAGGTCGATGGCCTTTTCGCAACTGCTCAGAGCTGCTGCAAACAGGATAATGGTTATATATTTTATAGTGTTTTTCATCGGCTTAAAATTTAAAGTTATAGGTAACCGAAGGTACAAAGGTGAATAAAGTGGTGCGTACGGCTTCGGTACGGCTTGCATCCGTTTTGTTATCACGGAAAAATATGCGGTACGCGTTAGGGTTGCCATAAGCATTGTACAAGCTGAATGTTAAATCAGACTGAAATTTCGCGGTTTTCTTAAGCTGCTTGGTAGCGCCCAAATCTAAGCGGTGGTAAGCAGGCATCCTGTCGGCATTACGGTTAGTATAGTAGTAATAAGTTACGCCATCAACCTGATATTTACCGCTTGGAAAGGTAACTGCATCGCCGGTGTAGTAAACAAAATTGGCCGAGAATGTCCATTTGTCGCTGGCTTTGTACATGGCAACAATGGCTATATCATGCGTGCGATCTTGCCGTGCATTGTACCATTGGTTATTGTTGATCCCGTCAATCATCCGTTCAGATTTTGACAACGTATAGCTGATCCAGCCACTTAGTCTGCCTGTTTTCTTCTTCAGCAAAAACTCAGCACCATAAGCGCGACCTTTGCCATAAAGCAATTGTGTTTCGATAGGTTGGTTGGTAAATACATTGGCGCCATTACGGTAATCTATTTGATTTTGCAGCCTTTTGTAATAGCTTTCCACCGTAAATTCATAGTTGTGCTCACTGAAATCCTTGTAGTATCCTACGGAAAACTGGTCGGCAATTTCAGGTTTGATGAGGTTGGTACTGGCTACCCATTTATCCGTTGGGGAACCCGAATTGGAATTGGAGATCAAGTGCAGGTTTTGCGCGTTGCGGGCGTATGACGCTTTAAGCGAACTTACATCGTTGAGCTGAAATGCTGCCGCGATACGCGGTTCCAGGTTAACGTAGGTTTTAACCTCCTGTCCGGGAGTATAATGTTTTGAGCCGATGATATTTCCATCGGCATCAATATCATAATAATCGCCCGATCCAAGTATGGTAAAGGCCGATAGGCGCAGACCGTAGGTTAAGGTAAAGCGATCAGTGGCTTTCCAGGTATTAGTAACATAGGCGGCGTTTTCAAGGGCGTACCTGTTTTGCAGGCTTTGCGATATAATGCCCGAGTTACCTGTGGCCGAAATTTCGCCCGGTTTAATGGTATGATAGATGCTATTTACACCAAAGCTAATGGTGTTTTTGTCGCCGGCGTACCATTGCATGTCTTCCTTAAAATTGAAATCGCGGATCTGTGAGTAGATGTTGAACTCGTTTACATCCTGTTTGATGTTAAGCTTATAATCGTAATTACTGTAAATGAGCGATGTATTTGAAAAAAGCTGACTATTAAAAATGTGGTTCCAACGCAGGGTAGCCGTGGTATTGCCCCAGTTAATGCCCGCAATATCGGCGGCTTTAAGTACATCCTTACCAAAATAGCCGGAAACAAACAAGCGGTCTTTATCGCCTAAAACATAGTTGGCTTTGACATTAAGATCATAAAAATAAAGCTGGCTTTTTTTTGCGATGCTGTCCTTCGATAAAGCCAGGAAAGCATCGGCATAAGTACGGCGTGCCGAGATCAGGAACGAAGATTTGCCTTTTTGGATAGGGCCCTCGGCATTGATCCTCGCCGCTATCAGGCCTACACCGCCACTAACACCAAATTTTTGGTTGTTGCCATCGTTCATTTTAACATCTAACACGGACGATAACCGGCCGCCATATTGCGTAGGCATATCGCCCTTGTAAATATTCATGTTTTTGATCGCATCGGAGTTAAAGGTAGAGAAGAAGCCCAGCAGGTGCGATGCATTGTAAACCGGTGCTTCGTCAAGCAAGATCAGGTTTTGATCGGTAGCGCCGCCACGCACAAAGAAGCCGCCGCTGCCTTCCCCAGCCGATTTGATGCCCGGTAGCAATTGAATGGTCTTGATCACATCGCGTTCGCCGAGCAGCACAGGGATGTTTTTGGTTTCCTGGATGCTGAGGTGCTCAACGCCCATTTGCGGACTGGCCAAATCGCGTGCCCCTGCGGGAGCGGCTTTGATGGTTACCTCCTGTAATAGTTGCGAATTATCTTCAAGGGCGATATCCAGTTTGAGGTTACCACTAAGCGATACTGGCATCGTGATAGTTTTTTGCCCCATGGCGCTTATAGAAAGCTCATGATTACCGGCAGGCAAGGTAAGCGAATAAAAGCCATACTCGTTACTGGAGGTACCCGCGTTTGCATCGGTAACCCTGATGCTTGCGCCGATAATGGTTTCGCCGGTTTGTTTTGATTTAATGGTGCCGCTTACCGTGTATTTGCCATCGGCGGCGGCCTGCTTTTTTATTTTACCCGCGTCATATTTGATCAGCACTTCGTTATCAAGTACCGTAAAACTAAAGGGTTGAGTGGCAAGGGCTTTGCGCAATACATCACCCAATGGCTGATTTTTGGCATTGATACTGATCTTTACTGTGCTTTTTGCAACTGTTTCATTATAGGTAAACTTGATACCGCTGGCGGCTGTGATCTTATCTAAAGCCTGCTTAAGCGGTTCGTTAGTGATAGTTATAGTAACGGGTTTGTCTAAAAGGCTCTGGGTTTGCGCCTGGCTTTGTGTTGTTATCAATAGTAACATCAATATGCCGAGTGCCGTTCGGAGGGGTATTCGCGTTATCTCGCAAATCAGCATGGATACCCATGCCGGTCTGTTGGTTTTCATAAATGCTTTAATTGTTGGTGTGGTTTTTCCTTTTAGGGAGATGTTTTGAAAATGAAAAGGTTAATTGTTGGGTGGCAAAGGTTGCAGGTAATAGCCGTTATCAAGCTTGCTCCAGCGCAGGTCCATTACGGCGCAAAGTTTGTTAAGTGTTTTATCAACCGCCTCATTGGTGTTGATGTGTCCGTAAAACCCTTTTTGAGCAATGCCCGGAGCCAGATTTACGCGGATGCCATACTGGAGTAATATATCATCGGTAACGTCTTGCAGCGATGCGCCATCATAACTGAACAAACCGGTACGCTGCGACAGGAATTTTGAAGCGTTGGGATAATCCTTTTTAATCAACGATCTGTCAGTTTTATTATAAACTGCCTGTTGGTTAAGCACCATGATAGTCTGTTTGCTTTTAGGTAAATCATGTTCTTGTACAGCTACTTTTCCGCTGATGACCGTTACCTCAGATATCATCTCGTCCGGGTAGGCTTTGACGTTGAAGCTGGTGCCCAGTACCACCGTTTTAAGCTGTCCCGATTGGATCACGAAAGGATGATCTTCATCATGTACCACATCAAAAAAAGCTTCGCCTTCCAGTTTTACCAGGCGTTCTTTGGCCCTGAACTTATCAGGATAGCTGATCTTACTGCCGGGGCTAAGCCAGATGCGTGTACCATCAGGTAAACTGATTTGCCGGTGTTTGCCTGGGGAGGTTACCAGTTCAACCTGTTTGGCCGGATCAACAACTTCCAATACCTCATTTTTGTAAAGCGCCGCAAATGTAACCAGCAATACCACGGCCGCTGCAGCAGCTATGCTTCGCCATAAGGTAATTACCTTACGCGCGGGTTTCCCCGGTGTTTCCATTCGTGCGGTTATCTTGTTCAAAATACTTTCCCGCAGCTGTTCGGGAGTTTGGTATTTTGAGGCCGATAACAAAACTTCCTCATCGCTAAAATTGGCATACCAGGCATCAAGCCAGATTTTTTCGTCCGGACTGATGGTGCCCTGCATTAACTTATGAGCAAGCTCCTTTACGTTATAGGTATTGTTTTCCATTGTAACTGATCTTTCAACCTTTTGCACATATAGTCAGTGATAAAAGCCGATACCCTTAGTGCAAAATGAAAAATATTTTAATGTTGGATTTTCTGTTTAAGCGAAAGTGAAATTGACGTAGTATGTTGGCGCTTTAAAGACCCTGGTGATACCAGATTGATCTTTAAAGGTTGAATTCTGAAATCGAACAGGTATCCGTTCGGTTATATTACACTTGAATTACTTAGATTTACTATACCTTTTTGATTGTCAGTAATTTAGTATTTTGGAATGACGATTGAGGCAATAAATTCATTTGGATGCCATTGTTTTTCATATTGCTCCCTATCAATTGGCCCGCTTAACGCTGCTGATTAGCGGAATTACGCTGGCCTTACTGTTATGGTTCACCCGCAAAGATAACCCAAAGGCTAACCGGTTGCTGAGTCTGGCCTTGATTGTTTCCTTATTACACGTAGCCGGGCTGCCCCCGGCCGTTTTGTTGGCCTTTGGTCCGTTGCTTTATTTATACGTACGCCAGCTTGTTTTGCGGGAGAGATCATTGCGCTGGCAGGACGGGCTGCACTTTTGCCCTTTACTGGCGGGCTATTGGATACCCGGAGGGCTAGTTTTGATCCCGGTTATCGTGTACCTGTACCTGTCGCACCGCTTAATCCGGCATTTTTATCAAAGTTTACAGCCTGTGCTGATGGATAGGCCACGGTTTGCATTCCGGGGACTGGAAAAAGTATTGATATTGTTGGGATTGCTTTGCCTGCCTGGCATCATTAACGGAGTTTTTTGTTTAGCCATTGCCCTGGTGATGACAGGGATGGTGGTAGCTGTAATATTGAAAACAGATGTGAATGTAACGCTGACTACCGGTAACATGAATGACAGGGAAAAAGCCCGGCGCCTGAAGGAGGCGGTGGCTGCCGGCCGTTTGTATGAGGATGCTGAGTTGACCCTTACATCGCTGGCTATTAAATTAGGTCTCCATCCGCATGAACTATCCCGGATCATCAATAATGGTTTACAGAAAAATTTTAATGATCTGATCAATGGCTTTCGCGTTAGGGAGGTTGCGCGAAAAATGCGTGATCCTGCTTATGACAGGTTCACCTTGTTGGGTATTGCTTATGAGTCTGGTTTTAATTCCCAGCGTACATTCAGCCGCGTTTTTAAAGAAATGACCGGCAAAAGCCCGGTTGAATACAAAAATAACCTGAAAAAAGAATGGCCAAATGATAAACTGGCCACTCCGTCAAACTCGCGTCCGGTAATATTGCGTCAGGAAAGCCCACTGGTTGGGGTTTTCAAAACCACCAAACGCAATATTATGATCCGTAATTATTTTAAGATCGCCTACCGCAGCCTTAGTCGAAACAGCGGCCTGTCCATTATCAATATCAGCAGCCTGGCCATCGGTATGGCCTGTGTCCTATTGATCGGTTTGTATATCGGGGACGAATTAGGTTATGATCGCTTTTTTAAAAATGCCGAGCGCATCTATCGTGTAAACATTCATGAGAAAGACGGTAATAATGAATTTATAGCTGCACATACACCACCGCCGGTGGGAGCGGCCCTGCAAAGCGGTTTTCCGGAGATTGAAAGCTACACGCGTATTTACCAGCCGGGCGATCAGGTGGTTCATTTGACCGGAATGGGCATCGTGAAGCGCTTATCGACAAAAATTGTTTGTCAGTTGACTCTAACTTCCTGCAATTTTTCAGCTATCCCTTGCTGAAGGGTAATGCCGCCAGTTGCCTTAATGGGCGGGGGGCTGTCGTACTCACTGAAAGTGGTGCAAAAAGGTATTTTGGTGATGCAGACCCGATAGGCAAAAGCATGGTTATTGACGGATACGACGCACCATTCACCGTTACAGCTGTTCTGAAAGACCTGCCGGCACGATCATCAATGCAATTTGATATGCTGCAATGCAATCTGGCTATGCCAGCAATTAAACGCTATAGCTGGAGCTGGGTTTGGCTGCAAACGGGTACTTTTGTTAAACTGCGGCCAAATGCGCCCAATGCCGCCGTGGATGTCCAAAAACTGGTTTCGCGTTTCCCCGAGATGGTACGGGTACAGACAGCCACCGCTTTTCGCCGCATCGGCACACCGTTTGACGAGTACCTGAAGAAGGGGAACAAATACGAAGTATTACTTCAGCCCCTTGTGGATATGCATTTTTATTCCGCACAGATCGGTAACCGTTATTTTATCCAGGGTGATATCAAGTACGTATACATATTCTCGGCCATAGCCTTATTTATTATATTGCTGGCCTGCTTCAATTTTATGAACCTGGCAACAGCACAGTCCGCGAGGCGTGCGCGCGAGGTCGGTATCCGCAAAGTGCTCGGTTCCGAAAGGGGGCAATTGATCTGGCAGTTTCTTTACGAAGCACTTGTCTATACCATACTGGCAGGGATTGTTGCTACAACCCTGGTAGTTTGTGTTTTACCGGCATTTAACCGGCTGGCGTCCAAGTCTATACCGCTTAATGCGTTATTTGATGTACGTGTTTTGGGCGGAATGCTATTGCTTACCCTGCTTACAGCGCTATTCGCAGGCAGTTATCCCGCGTTTTTTCTGACCGCGTTTAAACCGGTTGCCGTATTGAAAGGAAACACCGATGGTAAAACATCTAAGGCCGGTTTTTCAACACGTAATGTGTTGGTGATTTTTCAATTCGCAGTATCAGCGGTAATGATCATCTGCACCATGGTTGTGTATAAGCAACTCAGGTATAATCAGTCAAAAGATCTTGGCTATGACAAAGAAAATGTACTGGTAATCGGTGATGCCGAATGGCTGGGCAACAAAGAGGAAAATTTCCGGCAGGAGATCTTGAAATTGCCTGGGGTAGCCGGTGCCACGATGAGTACTAACCTGCCGGCATCGCAAAAATACTTTGAAGATGAGTATAAGCCTGAAATGGATGCCAATAATCCTTCATCTGCGGAAAAAACACTGGACCTGTCTTCCTACATGGTGGATGAGGCGTTTGTGCCTACATTTAAGCTGCGTCTCATTGCCGGGCGTAATTTTTCGAAAGCCTATAATGACTCGGCATCAGTAATTCTTAATGAGGCTGCTGCAAAGCTTGCCGGCTGGAAAAACCCCATTGGCCAGCACATCTCTTACCATGGCGGTGGCGATAAGCGTTTTGAAGTGATCGGCATTACACAGGATTTTAACCCGCTCTCCTTACATGATCAGATCATGCCATGGGCACTGTTCTATACTAAATCAGGAAATTACCTAACGCATTCGTCGTATATCGCCGTCAAGCTGCGTCCGGGTGATTATGCCGGTGCGATTAACAGGATTCGGTCAGTCTGGAAAAGTTTTATGCCGGAATATCCTTTCGACTATCATTTTTTGGATCAGCAATATGACGAATTGTACCGCACCGATCAAACCATGGGTAAAGTATTCAGCGTGTTTACTGTGCTATCTGTTATTGTAGCCTGCCTTGGGTTATTTGGCCTGGCGATGTATACTGCCGAACGGCGCACCAAAGAGATAGGCATAAGAAAAGTGTTGGGCGCTTCCATTGCAAATGTAGTATTGATGCTATCAGGAGATTTTCTGAAACTGGTGCTGCTTGCTTCGGTAATCGCTTTCCCGGTTGCCTGGTACGCCATGTATACGTGGCTGCAGGATTTCGCCTATCGAACAGCAATCAGTTGGTGGGTATTTGTATTCGCGACAGCAATTGTTACTTTAATTGCTCTGGTTACCATCAGCTTCCAAGCCCTTAAGGCCGCTACTAATAACCCCGTGAGAAGCTTAAAGAGTGAATAGGGTAAGTAATAGAAATGACACCAAGTAGCTGTACCAACCCGGAAATCCTTATTTTTAGCATAACCTAACTAAAGCCCATCAAATGAGAAAAGTAATCTACGGTATTAACCTGAGTTTAGACGGATGCTGCGACCATGCCAAATTTGGCGGCGGCAAGGATATATTAGAATATTTTACCCGGCTTATGGATGGTGTAGATCTGATTGTATACGGGCGTAAAACCTATGAACTTATGGTTCCTTATTGGCCGGATGCAGCAAAAGATCCAAACACAACCAAGGCGGAGAAAGAATTTGCGCAGGCATTTGATGGTATTGATAAGCTTGTTTTCTCCCAGACTTTAACCGTTGCCGATGACAAAAATACAACGATTACCCACGCAAATCTTGGCGATGAGATCCGTAAATTGAAACAGCAACCGGGTGGCAATATTTCGATAGGAGGTGTAAACCTGCCCTTGCAGGTTATTGAACTTGGTCTGGTTGACGAGTTTAATTTCGTGATCCATCCGGTAATTGTAGGCGAGGGCAGAAGTTTATTGGAAGCCGCCGGTTTGAAGGAAAGTTTAGGTTTAGAATTAATTGAATCAAAGATTCTTGAATCCGGTTGTATCGCGCTCCATTACAAGAAAGTCTGACGGGCATTAAATTAATGTACAGTGTTCTTAACTAAGCAGCAAAATCAGTATTGGTAAGGAAACACCAAGCGACTGCCTAAGCGAACTTAAAGCTTTTGACATATGAGCTTCGACTGTTTTTTGTGAGATGCCAAGCTCTGATGCTATCTCCGCATAGGTTTTATTTTCATCGCGGCTCAGTAGGAACACAATGCGGCATTTTCCAGGCAGTTGGTTGATGCCGTGGTCAAGCCGTTCGCGCAGTTCTTTTTCCTCCAACCATTGAATGGTGGTATCCTCAGTTTCGGTTGAGGTAAAAGCAAGTTCATCTAAATGCTGCTGTTTTCTGTATTGGCGATCAAGATGGTTGATCACTTTATATTTAACCGCGACCGAAAGATAGGTTGCCAGGGTATGGGTTAACTTGAGGCTTGCACGGCGTTGCCAGATACTTAAAAATACTTCCTGAACCACCTCTTCGGCCTCGTGCTCGTCATCCAAACGGTGGTAGGCTACCGCGAAGGTTTTATCCCAATACCGGTTATACAGCTCAGTAAAAGCCTCGCGATTGTCGCCGGCTATGAGTTGTAGTAGCTGCTCGTCGGTATGGGTGATATGCTGATTGGGTGCAGGCATTCTTTATCTGCAATGCTAAGTTAAAGAATTTACAAAAAATAACTTTCGCACTTGTTTAACATGTTTTAACAGTTTGCAAGTTTAGAGTTTTATCGGCGGATAAAGTTACAATGCTTTTGATATTTATAAATTATCCCTAAAATAAAAAAGGCGCCCCGGAAAACCTGGACGCCTTAAGCTATGAGATCTGTCAGTTAATAGTTTTAAAATGTAAAGCCTACCCTTGCGAAAAAGCGACGACCGTTTTGTCCCATTTGTACAGCATCAAACGGACCTGATGGTTCATTATTGAATGCATAACCTTTTGCGCCTTTAACATAAGCTAAATCTGGATGTACGTTGAATACGTTATCGGCTCCAATAGATAAACGGACAGATTTGGCTACTTTATAAGCGAAATACAGGTCGCTTACAACTTTGCCGCTGTAAATGTACTGGTCGGGCAGTTGTGCCGAACCATCATCGGTAGGCACGGTAGGGGTAAGGGTTGTGCCATCGCCATAACCGTCGATAACAACTTTACCAAAATAAGTAAAGCGGGTTCCAACAGTAAAGTTTTTATGGCTAAACTCAGGGTTCAGGTTAAGTTTTTGAGGCGGTGCCGATGCAAGGATGAATTTCTTTTCACGTTCGCTCAGGAAAGTTTCGCGCAGGGCAGCGGTAGTGCCGAGTATAGGCGGGTAATTCACTTTGTCAATCTTCATGGTTTGGAAATTGCCAGTGAATAATACTCTGAACCTGTTTGCACCAATGGTTTTGTTATATTCAATTACTACATCCAAACCTTTGTTAGTAGTGTTAACCGCATTGGCAAAAAACTGGGCAGAGCTTACATGCAGATTTTTCAGCGCATTGGTAAATGTAGGATCGAGAGTTTCGTCGTCGGCACTGAACTGGCCCGATAGTACTACGCGGTCGGTAACTTTAATATAGTAACCATCAACAGTAAAGCTTAACTCGGGCACTGGCTTAAATGTGAAACCTAAGCCGGCATTTTTTGATTTTTCTTGTTTAAGATTAGGGATGCCTGCCGCTTTAGTTATAGGGCTGTAGTTTGGCGCTATCTTAACTTCGGATATTACTGTTCCCTGTACATTGGTAAAGGTTGAACTGTAATTGATCTGTTGTAACGATGGTGCACGGAAACCTGTACCTAAGGACCCGCGGATATTAAAGTTGTCGGTGATTTTGTAGCGTGTAGCCAGTTTGGTATTAAAGTTTGAACCAAAATCGCTGTAATGTTCGTAGCGGTTGGCAAAGTCAATTAGCCATTGTTTGGTGATGTCTCCTTCGAGGTCAACATACACGCCTTCAACCGAGCGATGTGCACTTACCGCGTCGCTTGGCTGGTAACCGGGGAAGCCCTGCGCGCCGGCCGCTTTTACACCCGTTGGGTCGTAGTTTTTGTACGATGCTTCTTCACCCGAAAAGATCTTATATCGTTCGTAACGGTATTCGCCGCCGAAACCGAGGTTAAGGCCTTGCATTATATTGCCAAAGTGTTTATTGATGTTCAGGTTACTGGTGTTTTGTAAAAACTCCGATCCACCGTCGTCAAAATTTGTTTTATCTGCACCTAAAGAAGCATTAAACGTTTTGTAGCCAAAAAAGTGGAATTTGTTATTGCCTATGTTGTTGCTCAAATCCCAGTCCCAGGCATCGCCCAAAGTGCCTTTGGCTCCTACTGCAACCGCGATATCGGTGTTGTGTGTCCGGATAATGGGATTATAATACGATTCGCCGTCGGGAGTAGTAAAAATAATGCCGCTAACAGGAATTATCTTGCCGCTATTATCGGTAGGGAACCTTTCTGGTCTGCCGGAGAAATTACGGGTGAAAGCATAGTCATCAGATGCTTTATAACTGTAACCTCCAAAACTGTACAAAGTTGTGCGGGTGCCGGCAAGCGGCGATTCATGGTTGAAAAAGAAAGTACCGCTCTCGGCCGACCCATCGCCATTGGCCCGCCTATAAGGGTTTATAGGAAGCGCTTTAGGGTTTGAAGTTGTGGTATCATGCGTTTGGCGGAAGGTTTTGCCGTTTTTGGCATAGTCGCCGGTAAAGTTGATAAAGCCGCCACTTTTGCCGAGGGCTAAACCATAGTTGGCATCAATGGTAATGCCGTTACCATCTATCGCGCCTCCGTGTGGATATTGCGAAGCAACAACGCTTTTGCCACTGTTAAAAGCGGGATCATAGTAACCGGAATAGCCAACATTGGCGTTAAATACACCTGTGGTTTTCTTTAACACAAGGTTGATAACACCTGCGATAGCGTCAGAACCGTACTGGGCCGACGCGCCGTCACGAAGGATCTCGATCCTGTCGATAGAAGCGGTTGGGATAGAACTCAGATCGACACCCGAGTTACCACGGCCGCGTGTGCCAAATACAGAAACGAAAGCTGTAGAATGACGGCGTTTACCATTTACCAAAACCAACGTCTGATCCGGTCCCAGGCCGCGTAAGGTACCCAGTTCAACGTGGTCGGCACCATCCGAGCCGGATTGTTTATTATAATTAAAGGAAGGGGCCGAGTAATTAAGAATGTCTGTAATATCCATTCGGCCGGTTACAGAAGCGGCTTTGCCTACATTAACAATATCAACAGGAACGGCTGTTTCCAACTTTACACGCCCTGCCGAGCGTGTACCTATTAAAACCACTTCATTTAACTGGGCCACATCGCTCACCAGGGTGATATCAATTTTACTGCGTCCGTTAATACCTACGGTAATTGTTTTATAGCCTGTGTAACTTATCACCAATTCGTCGGTAGCTGCCGCCGAAATGGTATACACCCCTTTGGCGTTTGTACTCGTGCCTAAGTTACTCCCTTTAATATGTACCGATACGCCGGGCATAGGTGCACTGTTTGCGGCATCGGTAACGGTTCCGGTAATGGCTTTCTTTTGTGCTAACGCCAGTAGCGATGACATGGCAAGCAAAATAAAGGTAAGTGGTAAAAATCTCTTCATAAAACGGTTGGTAAAGCTTTATTGATGCTGTTAATTTAATGTAAGTTAATAATTATTAAACTATTATCAATATTTAGTGTGTTTTATTGTTGATTTTCTATTTTAAAATTATATTTTTTGAAGTTTGTATGAAATATTGTTTTGTTTTATGGTCTTTTTTGCGTGTATTTTTAAATTAAACTAAAAAAGCCAATTATTAAAGCATGGATATCTTTAATAATTGGCTTTTATGGATTTAAAAAATAAACTAAATGTCTTTTTTGGGGACAGGGGGTTTAATTATAACGCTTTTTCAGTTTCGGCAATTTTTGCTTTTTTGCTCACTTTTACCTTTTCAGGTGCAATTGCTTCGGCTGCTTTTTTCTCTTTTTTTACTTTCGGCTCAGCAGGAGCTGCGTGTACTACGGGGCTTAATTTAGCTGCTAATGTTTTAGCGAGGTTTTTCGCGGCTTTGTCAATAGCTTTTTTTGCTTTGCTGGCATCTGGGCCAAATTCGCTTACCAGGGTTTCAATCTGGATCACTAATTTTTCTTTTAATTGTTTTTTAAGAACTTTACGGGCTTGCTTGGTAGCGGCTTTATCTTTTATGTTTTTCATGTGAACGGATTAAATCGATTGGAGCGGTTTTTTTCTTCGCGATGCAAAGTTAGGTTAATATAAAGTGTTTTTAATATTATATTTATGTTAACAACTGTTAGATATGTTAAGTTTTTATAAACTGATAATCAGTGCTATTAATTTGTCTGTGCTTATTTATTTTTATTTTATAAAACATAGCATCAGATACAGTTGCACTAATTTTTTGAAAGCCTTTTAGTTTAATTCATAACTTAGCCATTTATTTATCGTTCCAAAACAATATGATTAAAGATTTAAGCGCGTTAACCCAGGTAGCCGAATTTCATACAACTTTTAAGCACCCCATAGTTGAAAAGCCCGTAATGCCCTCAAAAGCACGCTGCGATCTGCGTATCGAACTTATTGCCGAAGAATTAAAAGAGTTACAACAGGCCGTTATCGATAACAACATGGTTGAAGTGGCTGATGCCCTTTGCGACCTGCAATATGTATTATCGGGCGCTGTACTTGAGTTTGGACTGGGCTCAAAATTTAAAGAGCTGTTTGATGAGGTGCACCGTTCAAACATGAGCAAAGCCTGCAAAACAGTTGAAGAGGCCGAAAAAACCATCGAACATTATAAAAACACAGCCAATACCGATGCGTATTATAAAGAGATAGATGGCTTGTACCTGGTGTATCGTAGATCTGATCATAAAACATTGAAATCTATCAACTATTCGCCGGCCGATCTGAAAAGCATCGTAGGCTAATTTCATATTAAAATATTATTCCATTGGCAGAACAGGAATCCAACCAGCCCGAGGCTAAAACCAATATGCACCCACGCAATAAACATCGCGGGGGATACGATTTTAAGACATTGATTAAAGCTACTCCTGCTTTAAGGCCGTTTGTGCGCACTAACGAGTATGATAACTTTACCATCAACTTTGCCGATCCGGAAGCGGTAAAAACACTTAACAGGGCGTTATTACAGCATCATTATGGGATAAATTATTGGGATATTCCCGAAGGATTTTTATGCCCGCCTATTCCAGGTCGCGCCGATTATATTCATTACGCTGCCGATTTGCTTGCTTCTGTTAATAATGGCGTTATCCGTAAAGGAAGAAGGGTACGTGTGCTTGATATTGGGGTAGGGGCTAATCTTGTTTATCCAATTGTAGGTTTTAAAGAGTACGGATGGAATTTTGTTGGCTCCGAATTGGAGCTGGAGGCTATGGCATCGGCACAAAGCATTGTTGAACAAAACAGTCATCTAAAAGTTGCTGTTGAATTAAGGCAGCAAAGTAAAAAGGCCGATATATTTAAAGGCATTATCAAACCAGGCGAATTGTTTGACCTTACTATTTGTAACCCTCCTTTTCATGCTTCGGCTAAAGAGGCGGCTGCCGGTTCGGCCCGCAAATGGGATAACCTGGGTTTAAGAAAAGACAAACAGCCTATACTCAACTTCGGTGGCCAAAATACGGAGTTGTGGTATCCCGGTGGTGAGGCCGCATTCCTGAAACTGATGGCTACACAGAGTAAACCATTTGAGAAACAGGTTTTATGGTTTACCACGCTGGTGTCTAAAAAAGAAAACCTCAGGATATTGTTTAATGCCCTTCAAAAAGAAGGCGTAAAAGACGTGCAAACCATTAACATGTCGCAAGGCCAAAAAGTAAGCCGCATCATGGCCTGGACTTATTTAACTCCTGAGGAGCAGCAGGCGTGGGGGAAACGAACAGAACCCTGATTTGTAGGATTAAAGGATTTTCTTGATATTAGAACCTTGATTTTTGGGATTTTAGGATAGCCGTGACATTTAATTCGTGGTCATCCTAAAATCTTTCTAATCAGGGTTCCTATACTCTCAAAAATGTCTTCTTAGTATACAGGTAGTACAAAAACAACCATTTCACCATCACGTAGCAAATAGCCATTACTACGATATTATAGGGATCGCCAACTAACTGGCCTATCCAACCAAAGAAACCTTCAGTAGTATAATCCCATTTAATGAAGTGGCCAGATACGTAGATCAGGATGGAGTTCATACCTATCACCCTGAAATAAAAGGACCACTTTTTGTACCCCTTTACATCAATGATATAGTAAAACAAAGCCATCAGCAATAAGCTTAAACCGCCTACGTGCAGTACAAATGAGCTTGTCCACAGGTTTTTGTTGATCGGGAAATCAAGGTTCCAGATCTGGGCCAGTACCAGGAAGATAACGCCAGCTACAGCCATGGTAGCTACCTTGCGCATTTGAGTTATGTCTCCTTTTTTAAGTAGTATGCCGGTAAGTATCCCTAATATACCGGTACTGATAGCCGGAATGGTTGAAAAAAGCCCCTCAGGGTCATGGATGCCCAAATACAACCTGCCGGGTAATATACTGCGATCAACATATGAGGCAAAATTGCCCTTCATGGTCAGATCGCCAATTGGGAAGCCTGGTGCCGAAGTAAACTTAAGCAGCAGCCAGTAGCCGATAATGAAAAAGCAAAACCATAACATTTGCCAGCGCTCTTTACTGTACAGGTAAATGATGTTGGCGAACATGTAGGCAATACCTATGCGGCCGAGTACGCTTGGGAACCGGATCTCGGCAATGGGCATGATTTTTATCCCGTTGTTTACTACAAGCCCAAGCAGCACTAAAATAAATGCCCTTTTTATAACCCGAAGCAGTAATTGCCGACGGGTTTTGCCTTTTTCCAGTTCACGCCCCACAGAAAATGGGGTTGACACACCCGCCATAAACAGGAACAAGGGGAAAATCAAATCGTAGAGGTGAAAGCCGTTCCAATCTGGATGGGTAAACTGGTTGGCTATGGCGCCCCAAAATGGTGAGCCGGTGGCTTTAGCCATTCCGTGAAAGATCTCTTCGCCACCCATAATCCAAAACATATCGAAACCGCGAAGGGCATCCAGTGAAAATAAACGGGTAGGGGCTGCATTAATATCATCGGCCTGTTTGGCACTCGCCTGGTTTGCTGTAATAGCCATTAGTTTAATTGTATTTTTAGGTTTGAACTAAAGATATGAAAACCAATACTATTTAAAATTATTTTTTTACATCAGTGGACTTTTAAAAGCAGTTTAAAAAGATTTTGCATTCTTATGTAGAGACGCATCACATGCGTCTGCCGCAATGCAACTGTGGGCCTTTTATATAGAGAGACGCATGTGATGCGTCTCTACGTGGGAGAAAAGATTTTAGAAATAAATCCAAAATGCCGCCGTAAATTCGCAGCCTTATAATTATGCCGATGTTAGAGATCATTTATCGTGACGAACACTTGATTGCCATCAATAAGCCGCATGGGTTGCTGGTACACCGTTCGTCCATTGCTGCAGATGCTTCAGAATTTGCACTGCAATTGCTTCGTGATCAAATTGGCATGAAAGTTAACCCTGTACACCGTATCGACCGTAAAACCGGCGGGATCCTGCTTTTTGCATTCAACAAAGAGGCTGAAATAGCCATGCAAAAAGCATTTATGGAAAACCAGGTAAGTAAAAAATACCTGGCTATAGTTCGTGGCCATACACCCAATACTGAAGATATAGATTATCCCCTCCGAAAAGAAAACGGCACCCTGCAGGATGCATTTACTACCTATACAACCTTAAAACGTGCCGAACTTGATATCGCCTTAGGTAAACATTCTACTTCACGATATTCGTTGGTTGAAGCTGTGCCTACCACCGGGCGCATGCATCAATTACGTAAACACCTGAGCCATATATTTCACCCCATCATCGGCGACCGTACCCATGGTTGCAATAAACAAAATAAGCTCTTTTTAGAGCAATGGGAAATGACAACTATGCTGCTTCACGCCTCTGAGTTAATGTTTAAGCATCCTGTAGGTGGCGAAGAAATAAAGATAGAAGCAAATCTTCAGCCTGAATTTAAACGGGTGATGGAGATCATGGGCTGGTAACTGTATTAAGCTTTAAGCAATTATTTAAACAAAACCGATCTGCTATTGTATTAATAGCATGGAAAAATTGGTCGTTTTTGATCTGGATACCGAGGATGGTATGCGCCAGATCAGTATTGAGGCGGTACACCAGCTAATACCAGGTACCCATGTATATGCTACTGGTGTATTTAGATTAAGTGAGGGTGAAACAGATTTAGGAGATATTGTTTTTGATGATAACCTGAAAGAGTGGGAATATACCTGTATGGGGAATTTAAATCACCACGAAGCAAAGAAAATAGCACGGTTTATCAAACATAATTTTAGTACCGAAGTAGCTGGATAAGATTATGGAGTAATATAAAATACCCGTTCAAGCGTCTCTCGCTTGAATGCCCGTGAATAGGAGCGTCCACGCTCCCGATTTAAGTTAATCGTGGGCGCTTAAACCTGCGCAAATGATTAGCCCGCCAGATTTTTACCGTATCTTTGCGCCTCAACTAACAAATCCCATATGATTGATCAGGCTCTGAGTAACCTCGGCATAACTGCCCTTAACCCTATGCAGCTTGCCGCGCTTAGCGCCGCTAAAAAAGGCGATGTAATTCTTTTATCGCCTACAGGATCGGGGAAAACACTTGGCTTTTTATTGCCCTTATTAAATTTGCTTAAGGCCGATATTGACACGGTACAGGTCATGATCCTGGTGCCATCGCGCGAACTTGCCTTGCAAATTGAACAGGTTTGGAAGGCAATGGGTACCGGCTTCAAAATTAATTGCTGTTATGGCGGTCACGCAGTAAAAATTGAACGCAATAATCTTTCGCATCCGCCTGCCGTTTTAGTTGGCACGCCGGGGCGGATTGCCTTTCACCTGCGGGAGGAAAATTTTAGCACCGATACCGTTCATACACTTATACTTGATGAGTTTGATAAAGCGCTTGAATTTGGTTTTCAGGAGGATATGTCGTACATCATCAGGCAGTTGCCTGCTGTTAAAAAGCGGATCTTGACTTCGGCCACTAAAATGGATGAGATCCCGGCTTTTACCGGGGTGGACAAGCCTGTTGAAGTAAATTTTTTGGCTAATGTAACTTCGGCACCCGATATTAAGCAAAAGGCTGTGATATCAGAGGCGGCTGATAAACTGGATGCCTTGTTCGCGTTGATCTGCAAAATAGGAAATAAGGCCACCCTGGTGTTTTGTAATCACCGTGAAGCCGTCGACAGGATCAGCGAACTACTTTGGTATAAAGGGCTTGAACATGACATTTTTCATGGCGGTATGGAACAGGACGACCGGGAGCGCGCCCTTTTAAAATTCAGAAACGGAAGCCATCGCTTGCTGATCACTACTGATTTAGCCTCGCGCGGGTTGGATATCCCTGAAATAGAATATGTGGTGCATTATCAGCTGCCGCATAATGAAGAAGCTTTTTTACACCGTAACGGTCGCACAGCGCGCATGAACGCCAAGGGCACATCGTACCTGATGCTCACGCCCGATGAAAAGCTACCATACTTGAAACAATTACCTGAGATTGAACAATTGCCCGAAAAGCTGATATTTCCACCTGCATCGCCTTGGGTTACATTGTACATAGCCGCCGGGAAAAAGGATAAAGTTAATAAGGTGGATATAGTCGGTCTGTTACTTAAAAAAGGCGGATTGGCGAAGGATGATCTCGGCCTGATAGAAGTGTTGGATTATTCATCATACGCTGCCATCAAACGTGATAAAATAGAGGGCGTTGTAAAACAGGTAAAAGCCGAAAAAATTAAAGGCAAAAAGGTGAAGATGGAAATTTCGAGGTAATTTTGTTAAAAAGAAAGATATAATAATGAGCAATAACGATATCATGAAAAAGCTGCGGGTGGCTATGAAATTTACTGATGATGATATCATCAAGGTTTTGGCGCTGGTTAATTTCAGGATCACCAAGGCAGAAATAGGTGCTATTTTTCGTGCAGATGATCACCCAAACTTTAAACCCTGCGGCGATCAGATCCTGCGTAATTTCCTGAACGGACTTATCATTTATAAACGCGGCCCAAGGGAGCCAAAACCAAAACCGGAAGCTGAGAAGTAAGGTTGTTGGAGACAACTCCAACAACGGCTAAATGGCAACAATAAAGGGATTGTCATTGCGAGGAGGAACGACGAAGCAATCGCATGCTATACAGAGCGGCTCTGCTTCCGTGCGATTGCCACGCTATCGCTCGCAATGACATGGGTATTTTTTCAGTGCCCCTCCACAGGTTTTTCCTGTATTAGCTTGTATTTACCCGATTTAATGAGCTTTTGCTGCTGCGCCGAAAACGAGGTACGCCCGCCAAAATCCTGCACCCAGTAGGTTTTATATTCCGCTACGCCAACTTCTTTAAAATCGGGGTTCATGAGGTTGCGGCAGTGACCTTCGCTTTTAAACCAGCCTGCCATTACCTCGGCAATACTTAGTTGACCCTGCGCTATGTTTTCGCCTATCGCAAAACTCTTAAATCCTTTAAATTTATATCCTGCGTAAACAATTCGGTCTTCCATACTGCGCCCGTCCTTACTATCGTGGCTAAAGTAGTTTTGGCGTGCCATATCTTTAGCATGACCAACGGCTGCATCTTCCAGATCGTTATTCCAGGTGAGAGGTGGAGCAGGAGGAAAATATTTGCTGCCGCAATTACAGCCCTTTTGCCGGGTAGCATTAATACTGTTCAAAAACTCGGTCCTGAATTTTTTGCTGCTTTGCCCGTAAACGTTATCCAAAAACAACAGGGCAGCAAATAATAGTATCAACTTTTTCATCTTAGTGTTATGACACTTTTAAACGCATGTGGTTTAAATTATTGTTTCGGCCGCCTGATAGCTGAACGCCAGCGGCCGGTTTTCTTTCGCCTGTAAATAATAACAAGGGTTATAACGACGAGAACAAGAGTTGTGGCGATGAGAAAGATAATGAGGTTATGTGCCTGGCGTATCTTAGCATTGGCCTGCGCCTGGAGTTGCTGGTATATACTTTTTTTTTGGCCAATACCGAATCTTTCTTTTTGATCTTGATAGAATCTGCCGCGGCTACCTTTGCGATACTGTCAACCGTAACCTGGTTAAGGCTATCGTCTAAAAACTCGTGACGTTTAATGGCAGCAGCAGCTTTTTCAAAATCATTCATTTTGCGGTACAGTTCGGCATAACCCACCTGTACCACCGATTCCTTTTTAGGATCATGGGTTTTGAGCGAAAGGTTTAAAGCATCGTTCAGATCCTTCATGCTTAATTTATAGTCCTTGATATCACTTTTAATAGCTGCCAGTTCAATTAACGAGGTAATGATATTAAGGGTATCCTTTTTTTGCCGCGATATGGTGTTCGACTGTAAAATGAACCATTTGGCCTGGATAAACTTTCGTTGTGAGCGGTAAACCTTCGCCAGCGCGTTAAAGCTTGTACGCTGGCCTAAAGTATCATTATATGTAGAATAGTAATGCAGCGCGAGCATGGTATAGTTAAGCGCCTCGGTCTGGAAATAGTATTTCATCCGCCTGGTTGATACAGTATCGTACGTTAAATAATAAGCGGCTATTTGGGTGTAGATAGGACCTTTCAGCGAGTCGCCGGTAATCTGTAATTTTTGCTTAAGACTATCCAGATCACTTGCATGTGCAGATAATTTAAATGCGGCTGTCAGAATAAAAAGTAAGGTAAAAAGTCTCTTCATATAACAGATTACTCGAAAATACAATAATCTGCTTATAATTAGGCAAATAGCGTGCCTGTTTAACGTAATCTTAATATAGTTTATGAGAACAGAATGACTTTTGACTCGTTTAGTAACGATACAGGCTGTTTTTCAGGATAATATCCCCGGAAATATTAATCAACAATTAGCAAAGCCTTTTTCCACAGCACTGGCTTTGCTACAGAAGATTGTATGCAAAAGGAGATTTTGTACAGTAGATGCTGCTTAAGAGATCACCTTCTCGTAGCTGTTCAGGGCAGACTGTAAACCGGCAAATTTATTTACCAATACGTTGTACAATGTTATACCTAAACAAGCGCAGGTAATGCCGGCTAATACGTCAAGTACATAGTGGTGACTTGCATATACAGCCGTGAACCAGATGCCAACAGTTACTATAGCAAAGAAGATATTAACAAGCCCCAGTCTGTTTTTTATGCCGTAGTAAAGCACGATAACCGGGTAAGAGGAGTGTAGCGATGGCATAGCTGCGAACACGTTTGATCCTTTGGTGTAGATATTCTTGAAAACATCCGCGTGAAAATAAGCGTCAAACCTGGCCAGGCCTGCAGTATTACCCATCGTTAGCGGAATAAAATGGAACCCATGATATTGAACAAACCATGGTGGTGCGGCAGGGTAGGTGTAATAAACGATAAAACCTAATATGTTTACCAAAACAAAGGTCAGCGAAAAATTAAGGAACTGTTTTTTGTTTTTGAAAAACAGGTAAGCGGCAAAGCCAAGTGGCACCGGGATCCAGCACAAATAAAACAGGCCTGATATTACATCGATATAAGTTTTTGTATTGGCAAGCCAGTATTCGTTAGGAGTTAGCAATTTCCCATTAAAGTGGATGCCGAACAAATGTTTTTCTGCATTGTAAAGCTGCGCGATATGTACCGGGTTGTAGTTATAATTGGGGAAGGCCTTCATGTAATCAAAAATGATCCAGTACACTATAAAAATAGTGAAGCCCAATATAAACTTGCGTGTTATGGCCGACGCATAAAACAACACGTTAAAAATAACTACCAGGGTAAGCTCATCGGGTTTATAACCGATAAGAAAAGTGGAAAGCGCCAGGTAAGCAACGGAAAGCAGCGAAACAATAATTACCGACTTGATATTTACTGTTACACCGTTGTTGGCATTGGTCATTGTTATTTTTTTAAGAAATCTGAACGGAAAATTTTATCCCAGAAAGGTGAACTAACACCGTAACCCTTTTCAGGATCCTGGTAATGGTGCAGCATGTGATGCTGTTTTATCTTCTTAAACAAACCGCTTTTAAAGTTAAAGTGGTGCATGGCATAATGCGATATGTCATAAAACAGGTAACCTAAAATAAAGCCAGGGAAAAAGCCCCAGATATAGTTTACAGGCAGCATCCATTTAAACAAAAAGAAAAAGCCGGTTGCCAGCGGAATGCTTAATGATGGTGGTAATACCAAACGTTTGGCATCGCTCGGGTAGTCATGATGTACACCATGCATAATAAAGTGCAAACGTTGCGCCCACTCCAGTTTTTCGCTTGGCTGGTAATGGAAAACAAAACGGTGCATAATGTATTCGGTAATGGTCCAGATAAACAGACCGAAAATGAAAAGACCGATATAGCTTAATATATCCAACCCTAAATCAAAAAATTTATAGCTGCAATATCCAATAACAGGTACAAAAATGTACAGGGGCACAGTGTAATGTACTTTTGAAAGTCCCTCTAAAAAATCGCTCTTGAACATTCTCACAGATTCCTGTGAGTTGGATATATATTTCTTTTTCATGATATAATCAGGTTTAAAAATGCTTTACTATTTCTCTGCCTGTTTACGGTGTATTAATTTATTAAAGACGATTGGCCTTAAACCAACAAAAGGCAATTTTAGCAAAGATATTGCTAAGTGTAAATGCCTTTATTTTATTGTTGCGAAGATATGATATTTTGTCGGTTGTTGTAAGCTAAGGTTACTATTCACTTATCAACCTGCCAACTGGCACTGCTTACTGCCAACTTATTTACCTTCTTCTTCCAGCTTCATTAATGCTTTTTTTGCTTCTCTTAAGCGGTTAAATGCAGTGATATTGGTTAACACAGCAAGTATTACAATAGGAATAGTAAATATCGATATAGTTTCAAACACATGGAATTTAATGCCTGGGATAAACAATTTGTAGTTACCACCAATGTATTGTGCCACAATACCAGATAAAGCTGCAAACAAACCTATTGTTACCACACGTTCCGGCCTTTGCATTAAGCCACCTTTAATTTCAACACCTAAACCTTCGGCACGGGCACGTACGTAGCTAACCATCATTGAGCCGATAAGCGCGATAAAGGCAGCTATTGAGCTCAGGAAGTAGTGATGAGCCACCAGGTAATAGCAAATACCCAAAAACATGATCAGCTCGCTGTAGCGGTCAAGTACCGAGTCATACAGAGCCCCAAATATCGATTTCATGTTTCCTAAACGGGCTACCTGGCCGTCAAGCATATCAAATAAGCCTGCAAAAAGGATCAAACCACCTGCCCAGCCCACATAGCTCAGGTCGCCGCGGTTGCCTTCTTCGGCTCCCAAAATAAATATACCGGCAACACCTACGTTAAGTACAAAACCAATAGTGGTAACGGCATTAGGGGTTAAGCCTATTTTTATGAGGATCTTCACAAACGGATCAATAACCTTATAAATGCCTAATTGCAAGTTGGTTCTGAATGATCTCCTAAGTGTTGTTGTTTGCTGTTCCATATTTCTCTCTGCTTATTTAGGTGCGATGATTAGAAGTCGAATTTAACCCTTGTACGCAAACCCCATTGGGCAACGTTTGGCTGGTCAAGGTAAGTAAAGCGCCTTACAAAATCTATGCGTATAAATTTAAATATATTTTCGATACCAACACTACCTTCAACGTAAGGTGTTTTACCTATAGTATAGGTGATTGGCACGCCATCGGCGCCAACCGGAAGCTGGTACAATGACGGGTGTATTGAAGGATTATTTTGGTCAGATAAACCACCGTATAATACTTTTAACGATGCGGTTTCACGCCATTTCAATTTCTTTAACAACGGTATTTTGTTAAAGAAGAAACCACTGAAGTGCTGGTCTATCCTGAAGCTTGCGTATTTATCGCTCACAAACTCTAAAAAGTTCATTAAGTTGTATGAGTCGATATCGTAAGCGTAAGTTTGGTTGGCCCTGTGTATGGTTAATAATGGGTATGGCACCGAACCGAAAATTTTGCCAGCAGAAACGTTTATATCCGCGTAACCTAACTGTGAAAAGTAAAAGCGTTTATCGGCACGGAAATCAAGCTTCTGATAGTTGTATTCGCCGTTAAAGAACCCTTTTATACCTTGAGCATAGTCAAGCTCAAATGCAGGATATTTGTTAGGGATAGGGATACGATAGATCTTGCCCTGGTAAAATTGCTCATGAGGTGCCCAGCGCACGCTCGCGGTAAGCTCGGTAGTAGTTAAATGGTGGATCGAGTTTGGCAGATCATTGATCACATTATCAAAATATAACGATCCTGCCGGCTCCTGGGTCCATTTTTTGAAGCCTGCTGCATATGAAAAGTGGCTTTCCAATTCATGCACATAATCAAACCTGTAAAAATCATTGTACAAGAATTTATCATTCACACCACGTTTGAATGATAACAGGAAGTTATCTTCTTGAACGAATTGAAGGCTTGCACCCGGAATTTTGGTATCGCGCTGAAAGCTTGCCCTGATATAGTTTTGCGGGAAACGATAAATAGATTTATCGTTAAGGGAGTAGGTAGCGCTTAAAAAGTATTTCCAGCGTTCATCTTTAAAACCATAAGCCGCATAAGTTTCAAAATAGTAACGTTTGCTCAATTCGGGCGTCGTACGACCTCCAATACGCAAACGCAAACCCTCAACTGGGTTAAAGCTATAAAATGTATTTGCAGGGCCTAATTCAAACTTACCGAAGCCTTTGTAACCAGCAAGTAGCAGGGTTGCAATATCAACCGTACGCTTAAATGATGGCATATTGCGCAGGCTATCAATGTTTTTATAAACCTTTGATTCGGCCAGCGTTAATGTATCCGGTCTGTTTTCCTGCCAGAATGAATCAGGGCGATGTTTTACCTCATCGCTCAGCTCAGCATATTCCGAACCCTGGTAAGTAGTATCAGGACGTGGCTTGTTTACCACATAGTTGCTGTATGTTATAGCCCTTATACCAAATAAACCACTCTTAGCATCTTTTTTGGATGCACCAAAGTCGGCAATGGTAGTGCTTTTGCTCAGGTGGTAACGTCCATCAGGGTTTTGCTGAAACTCCAGGTTCACGGTCATGGACCTGATGAAGTTGATATTAATATGCTTGTTGATGGTCAGGTCGCATTTTTGTACAGCATAGTTACCATCAAGGGTAATATAGATACTACCTTCAAAAAGTACGTCGGTTGTATTACGCGGGGTAAAATCAAGCTTTACGAGCTTGTTGTTGTGCGCGTCAAGAACGGTATCTGCAATAAAGTATTTGTAGTAATTAGGCGAGTTATCAGAGATAGGGCTCAGGAACTGGCTGGTTATTAAAAATACGTTGTTGGTATAAATATCAACCTTGTTGTAAAGGTGTTTAAAATACTGGGTAAGGCCTTCGTTATCAATACCAGGACCGTAGTTTACACTTTTTTGCCCTGTTATATTTTCCCTTGTTTTTTCAGGGTTTTTGCGGTAGTAAACCTGTTGCAGCTTTTCGTCAAGATAGATAGGGAGTAATGATTTACCCGGAATTAATGAGCTATCGCGGTTATCTAAAATGAACTTGTATTTGCGGAAGAACTTCCTGTCCGAAAACTGGGCTGATACATTGCTCAGCGCAAACATCATTTTATCGTATTCCTTGTATTCAACATAATCATATGCCTCAGGACGGTTCTTTTCTTTGTTTTCGATAACCTTGCGGATCAGCTCAACAGCGGGATTATCTCTGTTATGGTATTTAGGTTTTTTACCCGATTTTACAACAACTTCGTTAAGTTGTTGTGAGGCAGGAAACAATTTTACATTGATAACCTGTTCCTTACCGGGAATAACCGCTAAAAAGGCATCTTTATAACCCAAAAACGAAATTTTGATTTGTTTATAATCCTGATTGCTGGTTACAAGGCGATATTTACCATTAACATCGGCAGTGGTACCTGTTGTAGTACCTGTAAATGATATGCTAACAGAAGGAAGGGTTTGTTTGTTACCTGCATCGGTAACAATACCCGTTATTACCGTTTGCTGTGCATATAATGCCGAAGCAGAAAAGAACAGTATTAAGAAGAATAAGCTTTTATAAAATTTTTTACAATCCATGTACTTAGTGCATTGTGCAAATACAAACTTCTTTTTTCGGCTTAACTGTATTATTAGATAAAGAGGTATGTATAAGTTATTCAAATGTTTTTGACGGATTAATTATGCCCGCCCCTGTATGTTTTTCATTAGTCCACCACCGAAATTCACCTTTTTTACCTCAATTTTACACTCCCGGCAGTGGTTGTTACGGAGTTCACAATTAACAGGCCAAAGGTAAAAAAAATCAGTACAGACTAATGTGGTCAAAAAGTCAAATATTGTTTACAGCTATTTTACCATCATATTACAACAACAATAAGTAAATCCAAACAACGGTTTTAGCATATGGTTAGTATTGCTGATTGTGCGGGATCTATTGTGTTAGTATTTATTTAATGTTTTGATAATTAGATAATTGTATGTTATTCTGTAGACTTTTTAGGCTATGGAAATAACATTAATTTAACAATTTTAAGCTTTCCGTAGGTACGATTTTGACTTTAAAATAATGTTACCGGCTTATGATTTTTTTACCTCATAAAAACAAAACAGCCGTAGAGCAGGGGTTCTACTACTTACGGCTGTTTTGACGGTATTTAGTAATTTAACGATTATTCAGTAGCGAACATATCGTCATAATAATCTAACCCAAGATGTGTGATCAGGTCTTCGCCCATCAGGTAACGAAGTGTATTCTCCAATTTGATCAGTTGTTTGAAGATATCGTTTTCTGCGTGTAAACCTGGTGCAGTTTGAGGCGATTTCAGGTAGAATGATAACCATTCCTGGATACCACTCATGCCCGCACGTTTAGCTAAGTCACAGAAGATAGCCAAGTCAAGCGCGATAGGGGCAGCAAGGATCGAATCGCGGCAAAGGAAGTTGATCTTGATCTGCATTTTGTAGCCTAACCAGCCAAAAATGTCGATGTTGTCCCAGCTTTCTTTGTTATCGCCATGCGGAGGGTAATAGTTGATACGGATCTTGTGATAAATGTTACCGTAAAGCTCCTGGTTATCTTCAGGTTTGAAGATATCTTCCAACACACCCAGTTTTGAAACTTCTTTAGTTTTGAAGTTATCCGGATCGTCAAGAACCCAACCGTCGCGGTTACCCAAAATGTTGGTTGAGAACCAGCCGTGTACACCTAATGAACGTGCTGCCAGGCCTGGAGCCAATACGGTTTTCATTAAAGTTTGACCAGTTTTAAAGTCTTTACCGGCAATTGGAGTTTTGGTTAATTTAGCCAATTCAATCAGGGCAGGGATATCAACGGTTAAGTTAGGGGCGCCGTTAGCGAAAGGAACGCCTAATTTTAATGCCGCGTAAGCGTAGATCATGCTTGGAGCGATCAGTTTATCATCGTTTTTCAAGCCTTCTTCAAAAGCAGCTAATGACTGGTGTACAGCTGATGCTTCGTAGTAGATCTCGGTTGAACCGCACCATACCAAAACAACCCTGTCAAGGCCGTTAGCCTCTTTAAAGTTTTTGATATCTTCCATAACCTGCTCGGCAAGCTCAAGCCTGGTTCCGGTTTTAACGTGGGTACCATCAAGGTTCTTAGCATAGTTTTTATCAAATGCAGCTTTCATTGGTTTTATAGCTTCCAATTCGGCTTTAACTGCTTGTAAAAGAACCGGTTCAAGTACCTGAGCGTTTGATGCAGATTCAAATACGTTATCTTCATAAACGTCCCAGCCGCCAAATACTAAATCGTTTAAGTTGGCGAGCGGAACAAACTCATTAATTTTAGGATTACGGTTTTCGGTCCTTTTTCCTAAGCGTATGTGGCCCATTTGAGTAAGGGAGCCAATTGGCTGCGAGATGCCTTTTTTAACGGCTTCAACGCCGGCAATCAGGGTAGTTGCCACGGCGCCTAATCCTGGGATCAGGATACCAAGCTTACCTTTGGCAGGTGTAATGTTGATTTTCATTTATGTAACTATTATTTATTAAAATTAAGTGGCTAAAGCCATTTGTTGACTTTATACCATTTTAGCGTTTCGGCCACACCGTATTGCAGATTGTACAAGGGATAAAAACCCAGGTCGGATTTTGCTGCTTCAATATCACAATTCCAGTTAATGGCGGTTAATTCATTAAGCTTTTCTATATTCAATACCGCAGCCTTGTTGCTCAAAGAACTTACTTTTTCGGCCACTGCGGCTATTATTCTTACAAAATTTACAGGCAGATGAAATTTTAAAGTTTTTAGCTTCAATACCTCTTTGGTAATGTTACCTAACTCATAGCGGTCGTAAAAATTACCATCGCTCAGGTTAAATGTCTTGTTATTACCACCATACAAAGCCTTGATACTTGCCTTGGCCAAATCTTTAACATATATAAAGCTTAGCTTTTGCGGGGTATTGCCAATGTATGGCTCAATGCCTTTTACTACCTGTTTAAAAAATATAAATATGCCCGTATCCCTTGGTCCGTAAACCGCGGTAGGCCTAAGTATGGTATAGTTTAAGCCGGTTACCGTTTTCAGTTTTTCTTCGGCAAGCAATTTACTCCGGCCGTAAGCTGTAACTGGCTGCGGCGTGGTTGCTTCTGTTATGGTACCGGTTAGTGAATTAAGCGGCCCAACGGATGCCAGGCTGCCAATAAGTACAAACTTTTTCAGATCGGGGCAAGCTTCATGAGCTGCCGATGCGAGGTTATAAGTGTACGTAGCGTTAATGCGGTTATATTCGGCTTCGGAACGGGCGCTGGTTACGCCGGCAGCGTGTATGATATAATCGGGCTTTATTTCCGCGAGTTGTTTACTTAGTGTTTCCCTATTGTTAAATTCGGGGTAAATATATTGAATATCTAAATCGTTTAAGTGACTTATTTTACTACTTTTTCTGACGGCTATAAAAACTTCCAGATTGTTTTGTAAGGCCTCTTCAATTAAATGATATCCAACAAATCCGCTTGCACCGGTTATTAACACCCGTTCCCTCATATTGCTTTTTGATATAACCTGTATTTTTTATAAGGATCGCCTTTAATGGCTTCAATGGCACGATTCATCATATCGTTGTTTTCCAGTGTCCAGCCTGCTTCAGCATGTTTATAACCTTTGGCTTTATACTGTTTTATGATGGTGCCATATAAACAGGCTTCGATGCCCATTTTCCGGTAATCTTCAATAACACCTAAGGCGTAAATGCGGATACCGGTAATGCTTTTCTTGCCAAACAATAATTTGAAAATACCGGTAGGCAGTAAGCGACCGCGTTTTATTTTCTTGAAAATATCGTTGTAATCGGGCAAGGCCAGGCCAAAGGCTACTATTTTACCACGTTGTTCGGCTACTATGGCAAAATCAGGATCGAGGATTAACTTAAGGTCTTTGGCCAGGTAATCATACTCTTCATTAGTTAAAGGCACAAACCCGGTGTTTTTATCCCATGCCGAGTTATAAACTTCGCGCAGCTTTTCGGCCTCTTCCTTGAAATTTTTAAGGTTGATTTTACGGATGATGATATCGTTACGCTTCAACCGCTCTTCAAGCGAGTTTAATAAACGTACCGATTTATCGTCATAGGCTTGCCCTTCCCAGTGCCATCCAATCAGGTCAACATCTTTGGTGAAACCAAAATTTTCGACCAGGTTAGCATAATAGGCAAAATTATAGGTGTTCATCAGGAATGGCGAACTGTCAAAACCTTCAATTAACAAACCGCAAGGTTCATTGGTTGAAAAGTTGGTTGGACCTAATAATTTGCCGGTAACACCTTTTTCTTTAAGCCATTTGGTAACGGTTTCAAAAAGCACATTGGACACATTGGTATCATTAATGCAATCAAAAAAACCAAAAAAGCCATCGTTAACGTGGCTGTATTCATTATGGCCGTTATTAAGGATGGCAGCTATACGGCCAACTATTTTATCACCGTCATAAGCTAAAAATGGCTGTACAGTGTTGTGTTTATGAAAGGGATGCTTGGTTAAAAGATCTCTTTGGGCAATAAACAATTCGGGAACGTAATAAGGATCGTCCTTGTACAGGTCGTGCGGAAAATCAATAAATGAAGCCAGTTCTTTTTTTGATTTAACCGTTACAATTGTAATCATGTGTGGTAAATGATTGAATTAAAGCAAATTGGTGTGCCTTAAAATAATAATGTGCATTTAGCTTACCTTAAAATAAAAGTAGCTAAATGCACAATTAGAGTTCTTCATTATATTTTTTCTTTAACAGAAGCGTTTACACCAACTTCTTTAAAGGCTTTTGACAGTTTTTCAACAGCTTCGTCAATTTGCTCAAAGGTATGGGTAGCCATTAATGAGAAACGGAGCAGTGATGAATCAGAAGGAACGGCAGGGGATACAACCGGGTTAACAAATACACCAGAAGCTTGCAGGTGTTTGGTAACCGCGAAAGTTTTTTCGTTATCACGAACGTAGATCGGCAAAATAGGGCTTTCGGTAGGGCCAAGGTCAAAACCTTCTTCCAGTAAAAGCTTCATGGCATAATTTGTATTATCCCATAATTTTTCGATCCTTTCGGGCTCGGTTTCAATGATATCTAACGCTGCAATTACGCTGGCTACAGAGCCCGGAGGCATACTTGCGCTAAACATCAATGAACGTGCACGGTGTTTAATATAATCAATTGTATCCTGGTCGCTGGCAATGAAACCACCTAACGAGGCTAATGATTTACTGAAGGTACCCATGATCAGGTCAACCTCGTTGGTTAAATTAAAGTGTGAGGCGGTACCTGCACCTTTATCACCAATTACCCCAAGGCTGTGCGCGTCATCAACCATGATATTGGCGCCGTAAGTATCGGCAAGCTCAACAATTTTAGGCAATTTAACGATATCGCCTTCCATGCTGAAAATACCGTCAACGGCAATAATCTTCACGGCATCTTCAGGAAGTATGCTTAATTTGCGCTCAAGATCGGCCATATCATTATGGGCATACTTGATCACTTTTGAAAACGACAGGCGGCTGCCGTCAATGATACAGGCGTGGTCATACTCATCAAGTATGATATAGTCATTACGACCGGTAACGCACGAAAGTACACCAAGGTTTACCTGGTAACCTGTGCTGAATAAAACAGTGGCTTCTTTACCTACATAGTTAGCCAGCCTGTTTTCAAGCTCAATGTGAATATCAAGTGTACCGTTCAAAAAACGTGAACCGGCACAACCTGTACCATATTTGTCAATTGCTTTTTTTGAAGCTTCTTTGATTTTTGGATGATTAGTAAGGCCTAAGTATGAGTTAGAACCAAACATTAATACCCGCTTGTTGTCAATAATTACCTCAGTGTCTTGTGCAGACTCAATAGGCCTGAAATAAGGATATAACCCTCGTTCACGTAGCATGTTGGCCACTTGAAACTGAGCGATTTTCCCATGTAGTTTTTTAACCATGTATATTAACTCTGCTTAAATTTTGTGTAAAAATACCATGAATAAGCATATAACTTATACGGTGTGTGTAAATTTTTTTAAATAATGCCTATTAACGTATTGATACTACTTAAGAAGCACACAAATTCTTACAAGGCAAATTAATTAATTTTTTTATTTATATCAGGCCTATTATTTTCATTTTTTTGTAAAAAGCCCAAAAAGCTTACACTATCCCGAGTTTTTGTAAAATTTTAGGTAAAATTCTTGTTCCTGATTTTAATTTAGTAATATTAATTACATATTCGCATTCCTTCGTATAAATCCTGTACAAATTATAAAACTTTTCTTTATGATTTTTGCTTGATATACACAGTTATCTATAGCTACCGTATGAAAAAAAACAAGTACTTTTTAGCAATTCTTGTACTTAACTTAACATTTAATTTACATAGCAAAAGTTATGCCCAAACAGCAGCCGACAGCATAAGCGGTCCGGTTACGCTGAAACAGGCTATTGACTTTGCATTGCGTAACCAGCCAACCGTGAGGCAGGCCTCCATTGATGAGCAAATCAATGAGCGTGATATCAAAATTGGCCTTTCGGCCTGGCTGCCGCAGGTGAACGGATCCGGGCTTTATAACTACTACTATAAAGGTAGTCCGCAGGCGGGAGCGTCCGGCGCCAATATCCCAAGTAACGCGGGGAGCATCCGTAATCTTTCAACTTTGGGTGTTACAGCTTCGCAGGTATTGTATAACAATGATGTGTTTCTCGCTTCAAGGGCAAAAAGATATTCGCGCGAATATTATAAACAGAACACGCTGAGCAGCCAGATTGATGTGGTAAGCGATGTAAGCAAAGCTTTCTTTGATGTTTTACTTTCTGAAAAACAGCTTGACATTACCAATGAGGATATCGTCAGACTGCAAAGAAGCCTTAAAGATGCCAAAAGCAGGTATACAGCTGGTGTATCCGATCCTACAGATTATAAGCAGGCTACCATCTCATTAAATAATTCGTTAGCTACCCGTAAGCAAACCGAGGAAGCCATTAAAAGCAAAACGGCTTTGCTGAAGCAGATCATGGGCGTTGGGGCGGCTGCACAGTTAAACCTTTCTTATGACTCTACCCGGTATGAGCAGGAAGCAAGTATTGATACCCTGCAACAGCTTAACATCAATAACCGTATTGAATATCGTTTGCTCGAAACAAGCAAGGCGCTCAATAACCTCAACGTAAACTATTACCGCTTTGGGTTTTTACCTTCGTTGTCTGCAGTAGGCAGCTATCAGCATGCATACTTCAGTCATGATTTCAGCGATCTGTATAACAATTCATTCCCTACAGGCTATGTAGGCTTAACACTTGCCGTACCAATTTTCCAGGGGACTAAACGACTGCAAAACCTGGCCAAGGCTAAGTTGCAGGTTGAACGTACCGATCTGGATTTGATCAATACCAAAAACTCCATTTTTACAGAGTACACCCAGGCATTGGCGGCATATAAAAGCAATTATACCAGCTATCAGCTTATTCGCGAAAACGTGAACCTGGCGAAGGATGTATATAAGGTAGTAAGTCTGCAGTACCGCGAAGGGGTGAAAACTTACCTGGATGTAATTGTATCGCAGGCCGATCTTCGTACCGCCGAACTGAGCTATTATAATGCACTGTTTAATTTGCTAAGCAGCAAAATTGATCTGGAGAAGGCATTGGGGATATTGCCTGTTCAGCAACCGTAAATCATCGTCATAAAAAACAAAAAACTACAGCAACTCAACGAACAACCTATTCTACATGAAACATACATATATATATTGGTTAGCCCCTGCAGCACTTTTAACATGGGCATCATGCGGTAAACCTCAAAAAGGCGGACCGGCCGCCATGCCTCCAACCCCGGTATACCTTGCCGAAGCTAAAACAGCCGAAGCGGTGTACTATGATAAATATCAGGGTATTGTGGTTTCGGTAAACACAGTTGAACTGCGCAGCCAGGTTCCTGGTTTTGTAACCGGCATCTTTTTTAAAGAAGGTGACATTGTGCAAAAGGGCAAAGTATTGTATGAAATAGATAAACGCAAATACCAGGCGGCATATGATCAGGCTAAAGCAAACGTATTAAGCGCCGAAGCTAATCTGGTTAAAGCGCAAAAAGATATAGACAGGTATAACATGCTCCTGAAGAGCGATGCAATTGCCCGTCAAACGGTTGATCAGGCACAGGCTACTTATGAAACCAGTAAAGCCCAGGTTGCAGTAGCTAAAGCCGCGCTTGAGTCGTCCCGTACCGATTTGTCATATGCCACCATTACTGCGCCTTTCAGTGGCCGTATCGGTATTTCGCAGGTAAGGCTGGGTACGCAGGTATCAACAGGTACTACTTTATTGAACACCATATCGGCAGAACACCCTATTGGTGTGGATGTAGTGATCAACGAGCAGGATATCAACCGCTTTTATAATCTGCAAAAATCAAGCACCGACAGTACATTTAAATTGGTACTGCCCGATGGAAGTAAATACGCCAAAGCAGGTAAGGTGCTGGCGATTGACAGGGGGGTGAATAATCAAACCGGTAGTATTAAGGTAAGGATTCAGTTCCCGAATGAGGATGATGTGCTGAAGGATGGTATGAGCTGTGTTTTGCAAGTGTTGAACAGTCAGTCGGGCAATAGGGTACAAATTCCGTTTAAGGCAGTAACCGAGCAGATGGGCGAGTTCTTTGTTTTCGCGACAAGGGATACCGTTGTTAAAGATACTGCGGCTGATAAAACAGTTAAGGACAGGCGCGATACTATTGCCAAACAGGTGAAAGTAAAATTAGGGCCGCGCATTAATAGCGATGTTGTGGTAATGGATGGTATTAAACAGGGTGATAAAGTGATTACCGACGGTTTCCAGCGTTTGCGTGATGGGGGCAGGGTTACTGCCGGATCTGCAGCACCGGCCGGAGCGGCTCCTAAAAAATAATTTTATACCGAAGGAATAAACTTAAGCTGAACAAGGGCACATCTACCCTGGAAACTTAATATAAAGAAAGAATGATCGCAGATACTTTTATAAAACGACCGGTTACCGCCATTGTAATATCATTAGTGATATTAATAGTGGGTATCCTGTCAATTACCAGCCTGCCGATAGGCCAGTACCCCGATATTACCCCGCCAACCGTTTCGGTTAGTGGTACCTATACCGGTGCCGATGCTTTAACCGTTGAACAAACCGTAGCCACTCCGGTTGAGGTACAGGTAAACGGTGTACCGGGCATGACCTACCTGCAAAGTAACAGCAGTAGTAACGGCCAGATGAGTATGACCGTTAACTTTGACGTTGGTACAGATATTAACATTGCCGCGCTTGATGTGCAGAACCGTGTGGGGATTGCCCTACCTACTTTGCCGCAGGAGGTACAGCGTTTAGGTATGGTGGTACGTAAACGTAACCCGAGCATCCTGATGCTGGTGGCCATGTTTAGCCCAAAAGGCACACATGATGTTACTTTTACCGATAACTATACCAACGTATTTATAAAGGACGCTATTTTGCGTACCAAAGGTGTGGGTGACGTTGTTACCCGTGCCGACGACTTCAGTATGCGTATCTGGCTTAACCCGGATAAACTTGCCGCTTTAGGTATGAGTGCAGCCGATGTAACTACGGCCTTGCAGGAACAAAACGCGCAGGTTGCGGCCGGTACAGTGGGTGCTACGCCTCAGCTAAAAGGACAAACGTTTGAATATTCGGTAATTGTAAAAGGCCGTTTAGAGAAACCGGAAGAATTTGGCAATGTGGTGATCAAGACCCAGCCTAATAACGGCGGCATTGTACACCTTAAAGACGTTGCCCGTATAGATCTGGGTAAATTCAACTATTCAGGTAACTCGTTTGTTGATGGAAAAAGGGCTTCTTACCTTCTGGTTTACCAGGCTCCTAACAGTAACTCGCTCGAGACTGCTGATAACGTGTATGCCACCATGAACGAGCTTAAAAAGAGTTTCCCTACAGATATTGACTACGTGGTACCATTTGAAGCAGTAACTGTGGTAAAGGTATCTGTAAGCGAGGTGATTGATACATTGGTTATCGCGCTGGCACTTGTTATTTTGGTAGTATTCCTGTTTTTACAAAGCTGGCGAACTACACTTATCCCGGTACTGGCTATTCCGGTATCTATTATTGGTACGTTCATCTTCTTTATTCCGCTCAACTTTACCATCAATACGCTTACACTCTTTGGTTTCGTATTGGCTATTGGTATTGTGGTGGATGATGCCATTGTGGTAGTGGAAGCCGTACAGCATTATATGGACGAGGAAGGGATGACGCCTAAGGAGGCCACGCAGCACGCCATGGCCGATATATCCGCGCCGGTAATAGCCATCGCCTTGATTCTTGCGGCCGTGTTTGTGCCGGTAGGTTTTGTGCCGGGTATAGTAGGGCGATTGTATCAACAGTTTGCTATCACCATTGCTATATCAGTATTGATTTCGGCTTTTGTGGCGCTTTCATTAACACCTGCGTTGTGTACGCTGTTATTAAAACCGCACAAGATAGACGAAAACTCAGGTGGACTTAATAAGTTCTTTTTTAAGTTCAATAACTGGTTTACACGTGTAACAGGCAGATACCGTAATACGGTTGATAAGAGCATCAAAAATTCAAAATACATTATCATTTTGCTGGTGTGTATTATAATAGGAGCGATTTTATTGTTCAGAAGTAAACCGTCAGGCTTTATTCCGCTGGAGGATGATGGTCGTGTATACATCACATTTGATCTCCCTGAAGCATCATCAACGGGTAGAACAGTGGACGTGCTGGGCCGAATGATGAAGACCCTTGACAGCGTACCCGAAATTGCGCACTACGCGGCTTTGGGCGGATTGAACGCTATCAGTTTTGCAAGTAAATCAAACAGTGCTACCATATTCGTGCAGCTTAAACCCTGGGATGAGCGTAAAGAAAAGTCACAGCAAATAACGGCCCTTGTTGCCCGGTTAAACCAAAAGCTGAGCAAATACAAAGAGGCCAACGTGGTGGTGATCCAACCGCCTGCTATCCCTGGTTTAGGTAGTACAGGTGGTTTCTCGTTCATATTGGAAGAAAAACAAGCGGGTGGGGATATCAAAGTGTTTGAAAAAACGCTTCGCACATTCCTGGGGGCTATCAATCAGCGTAAAGAAATTGCAAGGGCGTTCTCGTTTTTCACAGCAAGTACCCCAGCATATCAGTTAACTATAGACCGTGAGAAGTCTAAAAAACTGGGGGTAGCTATATCTGATGTCAACAACGCGCTACAAACCTATTTGGGTAGTACCTATATTAACGACTTTACCATTTACGGGCGTAATTTCAGGGTAGTGGCCCAGGCCGATACCAGTTACCGTACCAATGTGCAAAACATCGGTCAGTATTTTGTGCGCAATACCGCCGGAGCTATGGTTCCGTTAAGTACCCTTACATCGTATAAGGTAATTGAAAATTCTCCGTTGATATCGCACTACAACCTGTTCCGTTCGGCTGAGATTAATGGTAGTACCAAGCCTGGCTACAGTAGTGGTGACGCTATTACCGCATTAAAAGAAACAGCTGCACAGGTATTACCACAGGGCTATGGTTACGAGTTTTCGGGCTTGAGCCGTGAGGAGTTATTATCCGGTTCAAAAACAGTGTACATATTCGCGTTGTCAATTGGGTTCGTATTCCTGTTCCTGGCTGCATTGTATGAAAGCTGGTCTGTGCCGTTCTCCGTATTATTATCGGTACCATTGGGTGCATTTGGGGCTATATTGTTCCTTACGTTCTGGCCAGACCTTACCAATAACGTTTACGCGCAAATTGGTCTGATAACGCTGATAGGTTTGGCGGCGAAGAACGCCATTCTGATTGTGGAGTTTGCCAAGGAGCGTGTAGACGCGGGGATGGAGCTGGAGAAAGCAACCCTTGAGGCGGTAAGGCTTCGTTTAAGGCCAATCATCATGACCTCGATGGCCTTTATATTAGGTGTAGTACCATTGATGATTGCATCTGGTGCAGGTGCTGAAGCCCGTAAAACCATAGGTTGGACGGTATTTGGGGGGATGCTCACCGCTACATCATTAGCGATATTTATAGTGCCGGTTTTATTTTACCTGATCACCAAAATGGCTTATGGTAAAGAAAAACTTGCCGAGCTTGAAAAAAATTACGACCCTAAAAAGCACGGTCCTGAAGCTTAATAACATTGTTTGAATTTTGTAAAAAGAGAGACGCGCGCCTCTCTTTTTTTGTTTTAATGCAGTTTTGGTATGCCTTTCACGATTGATGAAATGATGTTTATCGTCACTAAATTTCGTGTTTGCATACACTTTTGCATTGTAAGCAGGGCAGTTTTTAACAAGATTTTTACTCAGGCAGATACACTTTTCCAGTGCGCGAATATGTGTTATGTCTCCTTAAAATGATGCTGATTTTCAATTACTAAGGTTGTAGTTATTGGATAAAATACGGTTGTTTTAATAGTTAAACTAATATTGGCAAAGGCAAACTGTGCAAACAATGGCAAAGTATTTGTTAAGATGGGGTTAATACAATGAAAAATTAAGATTTAACCATTGTAGAATTGACTAAAAAAACACAACTATGAAAACAATGACTAAAATGATAGCTTCGGCATTTACTGCAGTAGCTATTTTTATCGGAACAAATGTAAAAGCTCAAACAACCCCGGCTAATGCCCTTCGTTTTGGAGTTGGCCTTGAAGCAGGTATCCCTACAGGTAACGCGCATGACATTTCAAAATTTGAGTTAGGCGGTACCGCCCGTTTACAATACGGTGTAAGTAATGATTTAGCCCTTACACTTACCTCTGGTTACTACAATTTCTTCGGTAAAACTTATACATCTTCTTTTTCTAACAATACATCAACAACTACTGTAACTGTTAAAGGCAGGTCGTTAGGTGTAGTTCCGGTTAAAGCAGGTATCAAAGCCTTTGTTGGCGATGGTTTTTACTTTGCCGGTGAAGTTGGTGCCGGTTTTGAAGTACATGAGCCGGTTGCAGGATCTGAGAAAAACACTAAGCTGATCCTTGCTCCGGGTATTGGTTACGCTACCAAATCATGGGACATCGGTGTTCGTTACGAAAACTTCTCGGGCCAGAGCAATAACTACGGTTTAGTAGGCTTGCGTTTAGCTTATGGCTTCGGTTTATAAGACAAACAATAAAAACTGTTACAAAAGCCCCCTGTTATGTATAACAGGGGGCTTTTATTTTTTTTATACATTTGCCACCTTGTTAATAAAAAGTTAACAAGAGTTTAAATTATACCATATGAAAAATACAATTACAAAAGTTATAACCGGAGTATCGGTTGTTCTTGCACTGTTTACTGCCAAAAATGTTAACGCTCAAACCACACCGGCCGACAAATGGCGTTTAGGCATTGGTCTTGAGGTAGGCAGGCCAATTGGAAACGCACATGACATTTCAAATTTTGAATTAGGCGGTACAGCCCGTTTGCAATATGGTTTAAGCAATAGTACTGCTTTAACGCTTACCTCTGGCTATTATAACATGTTTGGTAAAAACATTACCGTTCTTGACGCAAATGCAGCAGGAACTACGGTAACGGTAAAATCTAAAGACCTGGGTATTATCCCAGTAAAGCTTGGTATAAAATCTTTCCTGGCGCACAGGCTTTACTTTGGAGCTGAGGCTGGTGCTGGTTTTGAAACTACTTCTCTTTATGGTGATGGCAGCAAGGATACTAAGCTGATCCTTTCGCCAACAATTGGTTACGCGACTAAGGTAATTGATTTGGGCTTACGCTATGAAGGTTTCTTCGGTCAGGGTAATAGCTACGGTTTAATCGGCTTGCGCATAGCTTACGGTTTCGGTTTGTAAATAGAACTGAACCCTGATTTTTAGGATTTGGGGATTAACCTGATTGAAAAATCTGATATCTTAAATCCTATTAGTATGCACAAGAACCCCATGCCAATGGCACGGGGTTCTTTGTTTTTAACACTTTTTATATTTCATTAGTTAAGGTTTGTTAAACAGGCAGAGTTCATGAACTAATAATTAAGGAGTGCCGTTCATAAGGCATTAATCACACACTTAACTTAACCTTTATGAACACACAGATCAAAATCGTTTCTGCAATTGTTAGCTTCTTATTGTTAATGACCGGGCAACTGGTAAAAGCCCAAAAAACATCGGCGGGCGAAACACGCTTTGGTGTGGCCTTTGAAACCGGCTTGCCAACCGGCCCAAGTGCAAAAGAGTACAAGCTTTCCTTAGGTGGTACCGGAACCATCCAGTATGGAGTGAATGATCAACTGGTTTTGACATTTACATCCGGCTATTACAATTTTTTGTCAAAGACATTAGGTACGCCTTTCGCCCCTTACAAACGGGCTAATCTGCAAATAGTACCTATAAAAGTAGGCGCTAAAGTGTTTTTTTACGATGGATTTTATGCCGCTGGAGAAACCGGGATGGCTATTGAAGCTGTATCCGGCGGTGGAAGGAAATTTATTTTAGCCCCTGCATTAGGATATGCCACAAAGCAGCTTGATGTAAGCGTACGCTATGAAAACCTGTTAGGCGGGTTGGAAAATTATGGTTTAGTAGGGCTGCATACTGCTTATGGATTCAAACTTTAAATTAGTCTGAATCATAATTTACAGAATTAAAGAATTAGCAGAATCTTACACTGCTAATTCTTTAATTATTAGGGGACATCATCTGCAAATCTGAAATTTGCACATCTGCATATTACGCCAGTTTACCCAAGGCTTCTTTCAATCTCCTCATAGCTTCAATCAGTTTATCTTCGGCCGCTGCGTATGATAAACGGATAGAAGACGGATCGCCGAATGAATCACCACCTACGGTAGCTACATGGCCTTCTTCAAGCAGGTATAAGCTTAAATCGTCCGAGTCATTAATTACGCGGCCGTTATAGCTTTTGCCAAAGAATGAAGTTACGTTAGGGAAAAAGTAGAACGCACCATCTGGCAGGTTCACGTTAACACCATCAATCTCGCTTAATAATTTGTAAACGATATCGCGGCGTTTTTTGAATTCGGCACGCATTTCAAGCACGCTTTCCAAACCACCTTCATAAGCGGCAACACCTGCACGCTGGGTGATTGAACAAGTACCTGAAGTTACCTGGCCCTGCATTTTATCAAAAGCAGCGGCAAGCTCTTTAGTGCTGGCAGTGTAGCCAATCCTCCAGCCGGTCATAGCAAACGCTTTTGACCAACCATTGATGATCACAACGCGATCTTTAATATAATCAAACTGGGCGATAGATTCGTGCTTGTCAACAAAGTTGATGTGCTCGTAAATTTCGTCGCTCAGGATGTAAACCTGTGGATATTTCTCAAATACTTTAGCCAAACCTTCCAGCTCTTCTTTGCTGTAAACACTGCCTGTAGGGTTACATGGCGATGAAAACATGAACAGCTTGGTATTTGGGGTAATAGCAGCTTCTAATTGCTCAGGAGTAATTTTAAAGTTGGTATCAACGGTAGTGTTGATGAAAACGCTTTTACCTTCAGCCAATTTAACCACTTCACTGTATGACACCCAGTAAGGGGTAGGGATGATCACCTCTTCGCCGGGGTTAACCAAACATAATACCGCGTTAGCGATAGCCTGCTTAGCACCTGTTGATACAACGATATCGCCAAAATCATAGTCAAGATTGTTCTCGTTCTTCAGCTTGGCAACTACGGCTTTGCGAAGTTCGGGGTAGCCTGCTACGGGTGTGTAGTAGGTGAAGTTCTTGTCCATAGCCTGCTTGGCAGCTTCCTTGATGTGTTCAGGAGTATGAAAATCAGGTTCGCCAAAGCTAAGGCTGATCACGTCGACACCTTTAGCGGCAAGTTCACGGCCCAGTTTGGCCATTTTAATTGTTGCAGATTCGGACAGGTTTTGTATCCGGGTACTTAATGCGCTCATATAAATTATGTTATCGCGGCAAATATAGAAAATAACTTTACTGCTACTTACGCTTGTTATTTTTTAAATTTGCGGCCTAATACCACCTTGCTTTGAATCAACAAAAAAGGATCATATTAATTTCGCTGATAACAGGGATTGTGCTGATGCTGGCGAAATTTGGCGCCTACTTTTTAACAGCCTCCAACTTTGTATTAACCGACGCCGCCGAAAGCATTGTAAACGTTATTGCAAGCTCCTTCGCTTTTTACAGTATTTACCTCTCGGCCCTGCCGCGTGACGAAAATCACCCTTACGGGCACGGTAAAGTGGAGTTTTTCTCCGTTTTTATTGAGGGCGCACTTATCGGTATTGCCGGATGTGTCATCATCGTAAAATCGGTTTACAGCTTTTTCTTCCCTAATATCATCCATGACCTGTTTACCGGTGCTATTATTATAGGTATCACAGGTGCGGTTAATGGCGCGCTGGGTTATTATATGATCCGCAAAGGAAAAGAGCTTCGCTCCATGACGCTTGATGCTGATGGCCGCCATTTGCTTGCCGATACGGTTACCAGTGGTGGTTTGGTGGTTGGTTTATTGCTCATTGAATTTACGGGCATATTATGGCTTGATAGCGCGCTATCCATACTGGTAGGTTTATACATAGTATACAGTAGCTATAAGCTGGTGCGTAAATCGGTAGGTGGGTTGATGGATGAAGCCGATTTTCAGGTGGTGACAGATATCATTAACGTTTTAAGCGAAAAACGCCGCGAGGCCTGGATAGATGTACACAATCTTCGTGCGCAGAAATATGGCCACGAATTACATATCGATTGTCACATGACCTTGCCAAGCTATTTCGACCTGAACACGGTACATACCGAGATCTCGCTGGTGGATAAGATGATTAATAAGGATATGGGTATTAAAACAGAACTTTTTATCCATGCCGATCCTTGTTTGCCCGATTGCTGCCACTACTGCAGTATGCCCAATTGCCCTATCCGGTCGGAAGCACAAACAGAAACCATAGCCTGGACACTGGAAAAAGTCGTACGTAATAAAAAACACTTTGAATAATGGAATACTTTAATGTGAGGGTTTACGGCCTGTTATTAAATGACGAGGACGAATTGCTGATAAGCGATGAGCAGGAGTATGGTATACGTTTTTCAAAATTTCCGGGCGGTGGCCTTGAACTTGGCGAAGGGTTGATTGACGGGCTTAAACGCGAGTTTATAGAAGAATGTAACCTGGAAATTGAAGTAGTAAGCCATTTTTATACTACCGATTTTGCAGTAAAATCGGCATTTAATAATTCGCAGATCATTAGTGTGTATTATATGGTGAGAAGCCTTACTCCGGTTAATTTAAATATTAAAACTGTAGCGTTTGATTTTGATGGGGAAGGAGAGGTGTTGCAGGCTTTCCGGTGGGTACCACTTACCGCGTTAAGCACGGCCGATTTCGAATTTCCGACAGATAAACGTGTGGTTGAACTTTTACAAAACGAACTATGAACCTTACCGAAAGGGATTTACAGGTAATATGGCACCCTTACACCCAAATGAAAACCGCCCAGCCTCCGATAGGCATTGTGCGTGGAGAAGGGGCGTTGCTATTTGATGAAGAGGGCAAACAATATATAGACGCGGTATCATCATGGTGGGTAAATATCCACGGGCATGCGCATCCCTACATCGCCAAAAAAGTATCAGAACAGCTTCATAAGCTGGAGCATGTAATATTCGCGGGTTTTACTCATGAAGGTGCCGTTGAACTGGCCGAACGGTTACTGGCCATTTTGCCTGCAAATCAAAAGAAAGCGTTTTACTCAGATAACGGTTCAACAGCAGTTGAGGTAGCCATAAAAATGTGCCTGCAATACTGGCTTAACAAAGGCGATCAGCGTACTAAAATTATCGCTTTTAATAACGCTTATCACGGCGATACCTTTGGCGCCATGGCCGTAAGTGGCCGCAGCGCGTTTACCAAAGCTTTTGATAGTTTACTTTTTGAAGTTGAATTTATCGATATACCTAACAAGGAGAATATCGAAAGTCTCAAATCTCAAATCTCAGATCTCAAATCTCAAACCGCTTGTTTCATTTTTGAACCGTTAATACAGGGCTCGGCAGGAATGATCATGTATGAGGCTGAATACTTAAATGAGCTGATGGCGCATTGCCGCCAGGAAGAGGTGATGCTGATTGCCGACGAGGTATTTACCGGGTTCGGGCGTACAGGGAAGCCTTTCGCTACAAATCATGTACAGGTTGAACCGGATATCATGTGTTTTTCCAAAGGACTTACCGGTGGTACCATGGCTCTTGGTTTAACAACCTGTACGCAGCAAATTTATGACGCCTTTTTATCTGACGATAAACTGAAAACCCTTTTTCACGGGCATTCATTTACGGCTAATCCAATAGCTTGTGCTTCGGCGCTGGCCAGTCTTGATCTGTTCCAACAACCCGAAACGGCAGAGAACATTGACAGGATCAAAGCTGCCCATAAGGTCTTTGCCGACAGGATTCGCAATCACCCTAAAGTAAAAACCATAAGGCAAACGGGCACCATAGTGGCTATGGAGTGGGAAACCGGTGATAATACATCGTACTTTAGCTCACTTAGGGATAAGCTATACCATTATTTTTTGACTGCGGGGATCATATTGCGCCCGTTAGGGAACGTTATTTATATTTTACCGCCATATTGCATTACTAATGAGCAACTCAATTATGTTTACAGCAAAATTGAGCAAGCTCTTGAAGAACTATAAATTATGCTGAACAAAATACTACCTACTATAATAGCCGATAATCAACTGCACTCACGCTGGTTAAATACATTATCGTTAATGGAAAATACCGGCGCACGCAAGATCTCGGCCAGCGAAGATCCGCTTACTGTTACATACATTATATTAAAACACGCTGCCGAAGAGCATCGTCATGCTTTCTATCTGAAAAAGCAACTGGAAAAAACCGGTGTAACGTTACCGACCTACGCTGCAGAATACCTGCTCGCCCCGGGTTCAAGCAAGTATTATCTGAACCAGCTGGATGTTGATGTTTGCCGTTATTTAAAGAATGAGCTTAACCTGAAAGGTGCAGAACTCCGTTTTGCGGCTTACCTGCTGGTTACGTACGCTATTGAAGTTCGTGCCGATGAACTTTACCCTGTTTACCAGGATGCCCTTGACGAAGCCGGCAGTAAAGTGAATGTAAAATCGATCATTTTAGAAGAAGAAGGCCACCTGGAAGAGATGATCAACCAGTTACAGCATTTCTCACCGCAATGGGAGCTACACGCCCAAAAAGCAGTTGAATTTGAAACCAAATTGTTTAATCAATGGGTTGAGCAGTTGGGGAAAGAACTGGCCTTGTAAGGAATAAAAAATATGTCATTGCGAGCGAAGCGTGGCAATCGCACGGAAGCAGAGCGGCTCTGTATAACATGCGATTGCCACGCTTCGCTCGCAATGACATGAGAATAAACCTCAATAACTCATATACTCTGTAAACACCTGCTGCAAATAAGCCTTACCATAGGTAAGTGCAGCTTCGGTGGTCTTGTCATCTGCGTTACGGTTGTTGTTATAGATCATGGTGCGACCGGCGTTGTCATAGGATACAGTTTGCCCGGGTTGCATAAAACCGAAACCATTATCCCAATCAAAAAAAGCAAATGCTTTACTGTTAGGATTCAGTAAATCTTTCGACCATTTAAATTGGCTATGCGGGATACCCAATTGCGACAGCAGGGTGGCGGCGACATCGGTTTGTCCGCCCAATTTGCTGATCTTTTTGCCGCGGTATTCGGGTTTTATCACATCGCCAAAAAACAATAGCGGGATGTGGTACTTAGCGGGGTCATAAGCTTCGGCGGTATTGCGGGGCAGGCGGTGACCGTGATCTGCCACTAAAATGAACAATGTATTTTTATACCAGCTTTGCTTTTTAGCATGCTCAAAGTAGGCGTTCAGGCATGAGTCGGTAAAGTAGGCTGTACTGCGGAATTTGTTGGCCGCATCGCCATTGGCATCGTCGGCAAAATGGTGTTTTACCGGCAAGGTGAATGGCTCATGGTTTGATGAGGTTTGCACATAATCAAAAAAAGGCTGTTTCTGTTTGGCCGAATATTGCAGGTTGCGCGTAAGTAGGTCATCGTCATAAACGCCCCATTGGGTTTTTACGTGGCTGTTATCAAAGCTGCCCTCGTCAATAATATGATCGATATTGTGCGAGATCATGAACTTATCAAAATTCATGTAATTGCTTTTACCGCCATAAAAATAAGCGGTTTCATAACCTGCATCTTTAAACGATGCAGATATAGCAGGAAGCTTTTTATGTTTAACAGTATCGCTGATAATGGTGCGGATGGCCTGAGATGGGAAGCCGCTCATGAGGGCAACAATGCCTTTATCAGTACGATCGCCGGAGGCATAAATGTTGTTAAAGAACAGGCCGTTTTTGATGAACTTTTCAAAGTTTGGCGCTACGCCTTTATCGCCACCCAATGACTCAATAACATCAGCTGTGTAGCTTTCCATCTGGATAATTACCACATTGGGCCTGCTGGTGGTAAGAATCTGCTCGGTGGCATTATCCTTTATATGATACAGCTCATCAACGGTTTTTTCAGCCTCGTCCGGGTGGTCGTAAAGGTAAGGGTTATAAAGCGGGCGCAGATTTTCAAATACGTTGTTAAACAGGTTCCACTCGGTATTCAAGGCGCTTTGGTTCAGGATCTGTTTTTCGGAAAAATAGGCTGAGTTCTGGCTTACGGGTTTAGCTTGCAGGCCGCCACGCATCAGCACAAAGTTTACAAACACCAGTAGCGTAGTTAACGAAACCTTGAGGCTTGGCCGGGCGTCGGGTTTTTTAAACCGGTAGTTGATGATCAAATGCGATAGCACAATGCCTGTAGTAAGTAAGGCAATGCCAATGAAAATACATTTACCAACCGGCGATGAACCGCTTGAAGCAATGGCTTCAGAAGGGGCATGATAAAATGAAGTGAACACCCTGAAGCTAACCTTAGTGCCCCATTCGCGGAAAATATTGAAGTTAAGTACCGTATTTAACGAAATGCAGAACAGGCAAAACCAAACGTAAACCTTTAGCCAGATAGGTTTTACCTGTACCTTTGGAATAAACCAATTGATGATGAATACAAGGATGGGAATAATACAGATATATGCCGTAGCCGAAGCGTCAAGCCTTAAGCCCCAGAAAAAAGTTTGCAGGATTTCGCCTATGTGAGCATCGTTAAGCTTATGCAGAAAATAGATCTCAAATGTAGCCCTCGTGATAGCGAAGAAGACGATCCAAAAGAGAAAAAATCTGAAAAAACTGAAAAGGTTCCTTAACATTGGTGTAACAAAAATAATATTTTGCTACAATGTTAAGGAACCTTTAATGAATTGTTAATGAAATATTTTTTCGATTACCTGCCGCCGCTCATCGCTTTCAGGTCATCCAGGGTGATCTTTTCAAAGTCAGCAGGGATGCCAAATGTACCGGCAGGGTTTTTTTGTTCGGTGATGCTTTTAACAGTAACCTCGGTGCTTTGACCTTGTGAAAATGAAGTATACTGAACCGGGAACCCACCAACATTGCGGTAATATTTAGCAATACCTGTGGTTGGTAAAGTAACATCGTTAGTTACCCAAACATCATAGGTTTTGTTGGTTTTAGTATCTGTAGCTACTACCTTTTTGCAGTTGAAGCCCGAAATTACTTTGGTTTCGGTACCCGGAGCAAATGTTAGTGTTGGTAGGGTGGCCAAAGCCTGATCAACCTCATCAGGAGTTGCGATGGCCGCTTTTTTAATTGAAGCCACCGGCACGTCAACCAAAACAGCTAAAGATTTGCCATCAGCGTCGGTTAATATTTTAATAGTAGCCGGACCGGTAGTAAATTGCATAGCTGCAGAATCGGCACGGAAATAACTTTTCGCTTCAACTTGTTGTCCCTGCATTGCCGTAGAAATAGTTATCACACCCTCTTTATAAGCTTTTTGGGCGTTAGCGCTGATTGCTGTTGCGGTAAGGGCAAGGCCTAAGGCAACGTTGAAAATTTTAATGTTCATGTTTTGAGTTTGATTTAATACAAAATTGACTTTTATTAATTAAAAGACAAATTTTTAGGTATGTAGTTTAATATGTTTTTCAATTAGATGCTGCTATAAACGATTTGTTACGTTTTAAAACCACATAATTAGCGTGCAGGTAGCGGGCCTGATCCACAATAAGCTGTATGGTTTTAGGGGTGTTTGTGGCATCAATAATTATGGTATGATATTCGTGATTTTTATTAATAATAGCAAGCGGAATTTTAGGGTTGCCGGTAATGTACAGGTAGTCAGTTTTTTGTTTTATGGTTGATGTTGTATCGATATCGCCATTGTTGATGATGGATATGGATTGATTCCGGAACTGTATAAAATTATCCTGCTTTTGTAAAAATGCCGACCGGATCTCTTGATCTGGTTGGTACAATGCAACATCGCTTACTTTACAACTATCAAGGTACGGCCTTATGGAGTAATTGTAGTTTTTATCGGTATCGGCAAGGTTACTTATTACGATAGCGCGGTTACCGTTTTTGAACACGATACCCGAGTTTTTACGCAGGTTTAAAAAGGCGATGCTGTTTGTATTGTAGGAGCGATATCTTTTTACGCCGATACTAAAGGTAAACAAAAGCATCAGTATGAGACCTGTCCGTAACAGCCAAGCTCGTTTATCATACAAAAAGTAAAACACGCAAATGATAATGGCATAGAGTAAAAGGTACTCGGTTGTGGTGAGCCATATTTTACTGATGCTTGCAAAAGGTAAATGCTCAACCCAGGCCAGTACATAGTTCATGAGTAAAATGGTTTTCTCTAAAAGCCAGGCCAGGCAAGCCGATATATAAGGAATTTGAGGTAGCAGCAGGTAAAAAATACCGCTGTACATGATAACAGCGGTTGGGATGACAATAAATAAATTACTGAACAGGAAATAAACCGGGAACTGGTGAAAGTAAAAGGCACTTAGCGGAAAGGTAATAACCTGTGCAGCTACAGATACCGAGCAAAGGACCCAGAGTTTGTCTATCCATTGATTTTTGAAAGTAAACCACGCGTAAACTACCGGCTGTAAAATAACAAGTCCGGCTACGGCGAGGTAGGACAACTGAAAGCCCACATCCGTTATCAGTAAAGGATTGTACAATAACAATATAAACGCGGATATAGCCAGGATATTTAAATTGTTGATATACCGGTTATAGGTTTTCCCAATGATAACTGTACTGATCATTACTGCGGCCCGGCAAACTGCAGGTGAGAACCCGGTAAGCATGGCATAATACCAGATAACGGGAATGATGATGACTGCCCTGATGAGCCGACCATGCCTCCACCTGTCCAGAAAACTAAGGATAAAAGCCAGCAAAGCCCAGATTATTGCCACATGTGCACCTGAAACCGACAGCACATGGATAGTACCGGTTTTGGAATATGCCTGCAGTACATCGTCGCTTAAATCGGCTTTGTAACCTAATATCAGGGTAGAGGCTACGGCTATGGCGTTTGGATCACGTAATTGTTGTTTTAGTCTTTGAACCATTTGTCGCCTGAGGGACAGTGCTTGCGATATGAAAGGGTTACCTGTATTTGATTGTACCAAACGATATTGTCCCGGATATAAAAACTCCTGGTAATAAACATTCTGGTGCGCGAGGTATTTTTTGTAGTTAAATTCTGCCGGGTTAAAGGGCGGATCGATAGGGGAGTACTTGCCGGGAATCAGCAGTTCATCACCATAAGTGAGCTTTATTGCCACGCTATCTTTTATCGCGATTAGCAATGTGCCGGTTGTTGGTACCGCTTGGTTTTGGTTGATGTTTGCAATAACTGTCGCCGTAAAACGGATTAGGCCGTTTTTAAGTTGAGGCTCGGTATTAATACGTACAATAAGCCTTTGTGCAGGCTGTTTTGAAAAATGCCCGGTACCATTAAGCTCATTATTATTGATGACAGCTATCCAACCCGCAAGTAATAGTAGCAGATGAATGAGAACACCGCCGAGCCATCGTTTTTTATAAACTTTGAAGCGGTTATAATAAAAATTGAGCAGCAGGAACAAAATCAGCAGGCTTGCAAAACCAATGGCCAAAGGCACCAAATAAATGGCCAAATTGAAATTGATACCGACGCCTGTTCCTAACAAAAACGGAAGCAATAAAATAACAACCGGGATCTCGCTCTTATGATTAGCGATCATATTAAGTACGGCTTGTTATTGCAGGTGACAGCATGGTTATAGGTAAACCTAAAAGGATTATAAAAATAAAGATAGTTTTTATGCTGTAGATTACAACTGGTCGCGTACTTCGAGCAGAAACTTTTTGAGGTTTTCGAGCGAGTCGATAACACGTTGGTTATCTTTTGTATCGCCCATATTGTTTTTGAGGTGATCTTTTGCGCCGTTTAAGGTGTAGCCCTTATCCCGGATGAGGTGGAAGATGATCTTGAAATTTTCGATATCTTCGGGGGTGAAATACCGGTTGCCTTTTTTGTTTTTCTTGGGCTGCAGTACGTCAAATTCCTTTTCGTAAAAACGTATAAGCGATTGATTAACATCAAACATGGCCGACACCTCGCCCATGGTGTAGTACATCTTGCTTATTTCACGTTCTTTATACGGCATAGTACAAATGTATTTATTTGATTTCGGAATTGGGAATTTCGATTTCGGAATTTTCTTCGGGTCGCGTTACTTTTGTAATGACCCAGTAATACATAATTACTTAACCTGTAACATGCGCGTGGCTATTTAGTTTCGCTCCAGGGCAGAGAAGAAGCTTTACCTGCTAAAAAATCAGCTTTGCGGCTGGCCAGTTCTTTCGCCTGTTGCTCAAGAATGGCATCGCTTTCATTATCTATACGGTAGTTGTAATCCAAACTGTCAAGAAATGCCAGGAGTACCCTTTTCTCCTGTTCGTTTTGAATGTCTACTCTTAAAGTTTCCATACGCAAATTTAATTCAAATAAGGCGAATTAGTATTTAAACGCCGCAACAACTTTAAGGTTATATTTTAATTGACACTATATTTTATTAGAAACACATTTGTGGGTGCTTGTGAAAAGTAGATTTACTTTTTAATTACGTAGTTAGTTGTAAACTCTCTTATTGCAAGTGTATCATTTTTGTCGAGTGCCGTGTTTATAGACGACGGATTGAATTCATTTGACGATGATGTGGTATACTTTTTAATAAGCTTATTGGTGGTTGGGTCTCTGTGTAAAAAACAAATATCAATTCCAATAACCTTAGCTGCCGAATCATCGCTGGTAAAGATCAACGAACTGGTATATAGGTATTTATTGTTCTCATTGAAAATGTTCAAATGCTTATAAAAAGGTGAAAATACTGCTCTGATATCATCGCCGTTATCCATTGAAATTTCGGTGTGCACATCATTATAAAATGCCTGTTTACCGTTGCTGGATAGATCCCCGCTATAATGATCATTAGCAATTTCAATTTTTTCAGGCGATGTGAAAGTAATATCGTTTTGAGGTGTTGAGACAGAATGCGACATCAAATTAAGCTCCGTTGATATAATGGCTTTTGCTTTAACGACAGGGTCACTAACTTCTCCCTGGTAAGTGAACACCCTTTCGGTAGAGAGCGTTACACCCTGGTACTGAAATACCTTTGGAAATGTATCCGTTGAACTTTGGGTCTGCCTGTCTTTTTTGCAGGATGCGGCCGTGATACTGATAATAGTGAATAATAAGGCAATAGGTTTGTAGGATAATTTCATAATACTTTGTGATAGGTTGCAAAAATAGGTTAATAGTTTTAATTGTATAATAGTAATGATATGGTCTGACAGTGTTGCCCGGCTAAAGTTTAACAGGCATATCGGGGACAACAACTACATGGTTGAGTGTCAGATAGATTAAATTAAAGCACTTTCCCACTTCCGGGCTTTCTGTTTCCCGGATTATTATCGTTCGTTCTGCGAGAGAGTAAGAGGGGGCGATAATTCAACTAAGAAGTTTAAGTTAATTTCAAGCTGATTAATAAATAAATCTGAAATCGAAAATCCGATATCCGAAATAATTGAAAATCCTATCTTTGCTCCCTATGACTGCTACTGAAATACGACAGGCTTTTCTTGATTTTTTTGTTTCAAAGGGACATACCATCGTTCCTTCGGCACCAATTGTAATTAAAAACGATCCAACCCTGATGTTTACCAACGCGGGGATGAACCAGTTTAAAGATATATTTTTAGGCGAGGCGGCACCTAAGGCCCCGCGCGTAGCCGATACACAACGTTGTTTACGCGTATCGGGTAAGCACAACGATTTGGAAGAAGTAGGTATCGATACCTATCATCACACCATGTTTGAAATGCTGGGCAACTGGAGCTTTGGCGACTACTTTAAAAAAGAAGCCATTGCCTGGAGCTGGGAACTGCTTACCGAAGTGTACAAGCTGCCTAAAGACCGCCTGTATGTTACCTACTTTGAAGGCGACGAAAAGGAAGGCCTTGAAGCGGATACCGAAACCTACCAACTGTGGAAACAGTATGTGGCTGAAGATCATATTCTTCGCGGTAACAAAAAAGATAACTTTTGGGAAATGGGCGAAACTGGCCCCTGTGGTCCATGTTCGGAAATTCACTTTGACAGTCGCCCGGATAGTGAGCGTGCGGAAGAAAGCGGTGCTACATTAGTAAATGCGGATCACGATCAGGTTATCGAGATCTGGAACGATGTATTTATGCAGTTTAACCGCCTTAAAGGTGGTGTATTGCAGCCGCTCCCTAACAAACATGTTGATACCGGTATGGGTTTTGAGCGTTTGGTGCGTGTGCTGCAGGGTAAAACATCCAACTATGATACCGACGTTTTCCAGCCGATGATCCAGTTCATTGCCGAAAAATCGGGTAAGAAATATAACAGCGCCGCCAAACCGGGTGACGCCGATTGGAACGATGCGGTTGCTATGCGTGTACTGGCCGATCATATCCGTGCCATAAGCTTCGCCATTGCCGACGGACAATTGCCTGCAAGTAATAAAGCGGGTTATGTGATCCGCAGGATTCTGCGCAGGGCTGTGCGTTATAGCTATCAAACCTTAGGTTTTAAAGAGCCATTCTTTAACCAACTGGTACCTTTACTGGCCGAACAGTTTAAAGGAGTATTCAATAATCTATTTGAGCAAAAAGACTTTGTGCAAAAGGTGATTCTGGAAGAAGAGGTTTCTTTCTTAAGGACCTTACAGCAAGGTATTATCTACTTCGAGAACAACATTGTAGGAGACACCGTTTGGGGGGACCTTAGCAAGACGGGTGAAATTCCAGGCCAAATGGCATTTTTATTGTCGGATACCTATGGCTTTCCTTTGGACTTAACTGAGCTTATGGCTCGTGAGAAAGGTCTAACCGTGGATGTTCTTGGCTTTGAAAAATTACTTGCCGAACAAAAAAACCGTTCCCGGGCTGCTACGGCTATTGATACCGGCGACTGGATCGTATTAAGGGATGATGAATCGGTTGAATTTACCGGTTATGACGAAACGGAGAGCATTGCTCATATCGTAAAATATCGTAAAGTAACTGCCAAAGGTAAAGAGCAATATCAACTGGTATTAGATAAAACGCCTTTCTATGCCGAAAGCGGTGGCCAGGTGGGGGATAAAGGCGAACTGGTTTTCCCTGACGGCGAGATCATCCTGGTTACAGATACCAAAAAAGAAAACGGACTGATAGTTCATTTTACCGATAAACTGCCGCAGGATATTGACGATGCGTTAACCGCCATTGTTGATCCTGCTTTACGCAGTCAAACCAACAGCAACCACTCGGCTACGCACTTGCTGCATGCAGCTATGAAGCAGGTATTGGGCGCACACGTAAACCAAAAAGGTTCGTTGGTTAATGCTGATTATTTAAGGTTCGACTTTTCGCACTTTGCTAAAGTTACTGACGAGGAGCTGGCGCAGATTGAGGCTATAGTAAACCAAAAGGTACGTGAAAATATCCCGCTTAAGGAAGAGCGCAGCGTATTATATGCCGAGGCTATCAGCAGCGGTGTAACAGCCCTGTTCGGCGAAAAATATGGCGAGTATGTGCGTGTAATTACTTTTGATGATAATTTCAGCAAGGAGCTTTGCGGTGGTACGCACGTAAAGGCAACCGGGCAAATCGGTTTCTTTAAAATTATAGCCGAAAGCGCTGTTGCCGCAGGTGTACGCCGTATTGAGGCTATTACTGGTGTTGCTGCCGAAAAATATATTGTTACCCAAAACGCTTTGGTTAACCAGTTAAAGGAATTGCTTAAAAATCCAAAGGATCTTTCAAAAAGTATTGAAGGATTGCTGGATGAAAATGCCAAACTGAAAAAAGAGATCGAGAAATCGATCCTCGAAAAATCATCAGGTCTGAAAACCGAACTGGCTCAAAAAGCCGAAGCTATTGGCGACATCAATTTCATCGCCCAAAAAGTAGCCCTGCCCAATGCTGACGCGGTTAAAAACCTGGCTTATCAGCTTAAAGACATCGTATCAAACCTGTTCCTTGTGCTGGTCGCTGATTTTGATGGCAAACCAAGCATCACCGTAATGATTGCCGAAAACCTGGTGAAAGAAAAAGGCCTGCATGCCGGTAATATCGTAAAAGAACTGGCCAAAGAGGTTAAAGGCGGCGGCGGCGGTCAGCCGTTTTTCGCAACTGCCGGCGGTAGTGACGTGAGCGGGTTGGATAACGCGCTGGCTAAGGCGAGAAGCTTTGTAGCTTAGTTAAAAAAGCAAAATCTCAAAATGATGTCATTGCGAGCGAAGCGCGGCAATCTCGTAGCCAATGCCTTTCCGCCCTGTACAGCTACGAGATTGCTTCGTCGTTCCTCCTCGCGATGACATAAAATAAAAAAACGACCGCCTCAGCAGAAGCGGTCGTTTTTATTTTATATACTTTTTTGGGGAAAAGTCTCGTTGAATATTAATGGTGGTGACCATTATCGTGTCCACGGTGTTCAACTACGCGGGTACGTTTTACTACAGTTTTATGCGGCTTTTGGTAGCGGTTTACAACGCGGGTACGATTCACAACACGTGTGCGGTTAACTACCCTGGTATGATAATTATCACGAACAATCACGTTACGGGTACCACGGTAACGGGCATAAGTGTCACGGTCGTGCGCAAAATAAGTGTATGGCCTTGGGCGGTTTACGGCAACTTTATAACCGGTGGCAATATTATAACTTCTATAGCGTGGGGGCAAGGCAGTCCTCCTAACCCATGTGCCACCTTCTAAATAAACATATTGATGGGTTGGCACATAATAGTAGCTTTCCACATCCGGTAAATAGTAGTAGTTAACACCTGCATATTCGGCAGGTGGGTTCCATAAACCAACGTTTACATTTACGTTTACCTGTGCATTTGCTTTTGTAACCGAAGCTGCAAGTACAAAACATCCCGCAAGCATTCCTAAAATTAACTTTTTCATAGTGTCTGTATAAATATGCGGGCACATACTCAATTTCTGTGCCTGTATGTTGATAGACGGTATCATCCGGATAAGGTTTAAATCTACCAAGCTGTTAAAATCAACGAACATCATTTACATGTTGATAAAACTTCATTGTCGTTGGTTTTAACCAACGGATCATCGAAAAGCGATAAAAGGACCTCAGCCAAAAACTGCTCGTATAATTGGGCTAAAGCCAAGTCTTTTCAGTCTTTACTCCGTTGGTTAAAACCTACGACAATGGATTTATTGCAAACGGCCTTTAAGTTAATCTCAGGTTATTAACTTTCACTTTTTAAATGATGTAAGTCGCTGTCGCAATTGGATTTTTTAGGCTTAATGCTTTTTATCTTAGAAAATTTAGCAATGCGAAAGCCATCAGTGCTATTGCTACACTTCATTGATTATGTGTAGTAAACTGTAAACCTGATGTTTCCTACCTTATAAGTATATTATTGCATCTTTACCGTTGTTTTTAAGAGCAAAATGGTACCGATAGTTTATTAATCTTTATATATTTGGTTTTTATAGCTAAGTAAACTATAGCTGAATTTTTTATTTTATGACAGTTCTCGCAGACGGGATAGCTGAAAAGTACGAGTTGGTTATAGGCCTCGAAGTACACGCGCAGTTATCTACATCAAGTAAGGTATTCTCGGCAGATTCTGCTGCTTTTGGTGCCGAACCTAATCGACATGTTAGCGCGGTATCGCTGGGGCATCCCGGTACTTTACCCTTTATTAATAAAAAAGCGGTTGAATATGCCGTTAAAATGGGCCTGGCCTGTAATTGCACTATCAACCTGAATAATAGCTTCGCCCGTAAAAATTATTTTTACGCCGATTTGCCTAAAGGTTACCAGATAAGCCAGGATCAGGCACCGATATGCCTCAAAGGTTATGTGCCTGTGAAGCTGGCCGATGGAACTGAAAAGAATATCGCGTTACATCACATCCACATGGAAGAAGATGCCGGTAAAAGTATGCATGATCAGCACCACGCCGATTCACTGATAGACCTGAACCGTGCCGGTGTACCACTGGTTGAGATCGTATCTGAACCGGATATGCGTAGTGCCGAAGAGGCCGGTCAGTTCCTGACCGAGATGCGTAAGATTTTACGTTACCTGGATATCTGCGATGGCAACATGGAAGAAGGCAGTATGCGTTGCGATGCCAATATTTCGGTTAGGCTTAGAGGAGCTACCGCTTATGGTAACCGCTGCGAAGTGAAAAACCTGAACTCTATCCGTAACGTGCAACGTGCTATTGAGCATGAGTTTGTACGCCAGGTAAATATTATCGAGGCTGGTGGCCATATCGACCAAAATACACTGAACTTTAATGCTGACACCGGCGAAACCTCGGTGCTGCGCTCAAAGGAGATGGCAAACGATTACCGCTACTTCCCCGAACCAGACCTGCCGCCTTTGAAACTCACTAACGAGTATGTTGAGAACATTCGTAAAGGTTTACCTGCATTACCTGCCCAGTTATATCATAAATATACCGAGCAATTAGGCTTAACAGCTTATGATGCTTCGGTTATCACCGCTGATAGGGATACCGCTGTTTATTTTGAGTCGCTGATAAAACATACCGATCATTATAAAGCTGCTGCCAACTGGCTGATGGGCGCTGTTCGCTCGTATCTGAACGATCATAATCAAACCATTGGTAACTTTGCTGTTACGCCGCAAAACCTTGCCGGCCTCATCAAACTAATTGACACCGGGGTGATAAATAATTCTGTAGCTTCGCACAAACTATTCCCTGCCATGATCAAGGAGCCGGGTAAAAAACCGGATGATCTGGCTAAGGAACTTAACCTGCTCATCAGTGCCGACGGCGATGATGTAACCCGTTTTATAAAGGATGCCATCGCTAAATATCCTGATAAGGTTAAGGAATACCAAAAGGGAAAAAAGGGCGTTTTAGGCCTGTTTATGGGTGAGATCATGAAAAGCTCAAAAGGCAAGATCGATCCGCAGAAAACTAACCAGCTATTGATTAAAGAATTAGAAGCTAAGTAAATGAAAGTTAAAAATATGGCTGCCGGCGCATTGTTATTGCTAAGCGCGGGTATGTACTCTTGTAAAAACCAATCGCAGTTCAGCGTTTCGGGAACAATCAAAAATCCGGGTGCGCTTAAAGCTGTTTATTTGATTGAAGCCGATAGCTCGGGCTTAAAAATTGTTGACTCAACTTCACTGGGCGAGGGTGGCAAATTTGAGTTTAAGCACGTAGCGCTTTATCCAAACCTGTTTAAACTTCGTGTAGGTAATACCGGCCCGCAGGGCAGCGAAATGCAAGGCGAAAACCTGTATGACTTTATCGCTAAAAATGGTGACGATATCGAGTTTGAAACCGACAATAACGATAAAAAGCACGAGTATACCATTAAAGGTTCTGACGATTCGGACAAAATAAAAGAGTTTAACCGCATCAGTAACCTTTATGGCGATAAAAACGCCAAGCTTTTTGCCGAGTACCAGGAAAAATCACACGGTGAGCGTAACGATTCGCTGCTGAAAATATACATGCCTATATTTTTAAAGAACGTGAACGAAAGTGGTGAGGCGGTTTTAAAATTTGTGAACGATAATAAAAACTCGCTTGCGGGTTTCTACGCGGCTACCACACTTGACCCTACAAAATACGAAGCTCAACTGATTAATTTTGCCGACGAGATCAGGGGCGATTTTAAAGATAACCCCACTGTACAAAAATTCATAGCGCAGATGGATAAGGCTAAGCCGATCTCTATCGGTCATAAAGCGCCTGAATTTGCTGTTAACGGCATTGATGGTAAACCAATCAAGTTGTCTGATTACAAAGGCAAATATGTGATGATTGATTTCTGGGCTTCATGGTGCCAGCCTTGCCGCCAGGAAAACCCTAATGTGGTTAAACAATATGCTGCTTTTAATTCTAAAGGCTTTAATATATTAGGTGTATCCCTTGATAAAGATAAAGATCCATGGCGAAAAGCTATCAATGATGATAAACTTACCTGGGCGCACGGATCTGATTTAAATGGCTTTGAAGGCCCTACAGAAAGGCTTTATCATATTGAGGCTATCCCTTCAAATTTCATTATCGACCCGCAGGGAAACATCGTTGCCAAGAATATTACAGGCGCCGATCTTGAAGCTTTTTTAAATAAAACATTTAAATAGCCTCAACTTACGGTTAATATAAGGTAACGTTTAACAATTTGTTAATATTAGCTTAACTATTAGCTGTTGTAAAGCGTATACTTTTATACAAAAAAATTAACGCAACATGAGCAGCACCGCAAAACAGAAAATACTTATTGTTGATGATGAACCGGATATTTTAGAACTGATTGAGTATAACCTGAAAAAAGAGGGTTACCAGGTGTTTTTAGCACGTAATGGCCAGGAAGCCGTTGCCGAAGCAAAGAAAGCCTTACCTGATTTGATTGTACTGGACATCATGATGCCTAAAATGGATGGGATAGAAGCATGTCGCATTATGCGCACCATGCCCGAGTTTAAAAATACCTTTATGGTGTTTTTAACAGCCCGCAGCGAAGAGTATTCGGAAATTGCCGGTTTTAATGTAGGTGCCGATGATTATATTGCAAAACCTATTAAACCCCGCGCACTGGTTAGCCGCATAAACGCGATACTGCGCCGTAATGCCCCTGCCGAAGACGTAATTGATAACAAACTGGAAATTGGCGACCTGGTTATCGACCGTGAAGCTTACTTGGTTTACAAAAACGGCGTTAAGGTAGTATTGGCCAAAAAAGAATTTGAATTGCTTTACCTGCTGGCTTCAAAACCAGGCAAGGTTTATACCCGCGAGGTGATCCTTAAAAACATTTGGGAAGATTCGGTAGTGGTTACCAACCGTACCATCGACGTACACATTCGTAAACTACGCGAAAAACTGGGCGACGATTGTGTTGCTACTGTAAAAGGTGTAGGTTACAAATTTGAGGCGTAAGCCCCCGGCCCCTAAAGGGGAGTTTGGAATATTAAAAAAGCGATTGGAAAACCAATCGCTTTTTTTGTGCCTATATCGTCAGCCGGTCTTTAGTTCACAGTTTCGGTTTCTTTAATATAATATTTTCGCCGAAGCCAAAATGCCGCATTAACCAATGCTATCAAAGCCGGAACCTCCACCAGCGGGCCAATTACCCCGGCAAAGGCCTGACCCGAGTTAATACCGAATACGCCTATTGACACCGCGATGGCCAGCTCAAAATTATTGCCTGTAGCTGTAAAGGCAATGGATGTGCTTTTCGAATAATCGGCGCCGAAGAATCTGCCGGTAAAGAAACTCAGTAAAAACATAATGGCAAAGTAAAGTACTAAGGGTAGCGCTATATGTACAACATCCATTGGGATCTGCACGATAAGCCTGCCTTTAAGGCTAAACATCACTATAATGGTAAACAAAAGCGCGATAAGCGTAACAGGTGAAATAAAGGGAATAAACTTTTGCTGAAACCAATCAATACCCTTTAACTTAATTAAAGTATAACGACTAATGATTCCTGCGGCAAATGGAATGCCAAGATATATACCTACGCTTTTGGCAATTTGAATGACGGTGATATGAATCTGAAGGCCCTTAAAGCCGAATAAGGGCGGTAGTACGGTTATGAAAATATAAGCGTACACACTGTATAAAAGTACCTGGAAAATGCTGTTCAAAGCTATCAGACCCGCAGCGTATTCACGGTTGCCATCGGCAAGTTCATTCCATACAACAACCATGGCAATACAACGTGCAAGGCCTATTAGTATGAGCCCTATCATATACTCGGGGTAGCTATGCAGGAAAACTAATGCTAATATGAACATTAGCACAGGCCCTATGATCCAGTTTAAAAACAGGGACGCACTCAGGATTTTAACATCCTTAAACACTTTGCCCATATGTTCGTATTTTACTTTGGCAAGCGGTGGGTACATCATCAATATAAGGCCGATAGCCAGGGGGATATTGGTTGTACCACTTGAAAAGGAATTGATAAAACCTGATGAGGAGGGTATAAAATAGCCTATAGCAACCCCTATAATCATAGCCAGGAAAATCCAGACAGTAAGATAACGGTCAATAAAGCCAAGTCGTTTTCGTTCAATGGCCGGAGAGCAATTATTGGCAGACATATTAAGGCCTTTCTGTTAAATAGCCCATCACAAACTCCCGGGCATATACTTTGATCTGCTCCCGTACATTTCTAAACTCATCCATCACCTCATCTTCGGTACCACGAGCTTTTGCCGGATCCGGGAAATTATGGTGAAAACGTTTTACATTCCCCGGAAAAAACGGACAGGCTTCTTTGGCGTTATCACAAACAGTTATCACGTAATCAAACTTAATATCGGCATATTCATCAACATGGTTTGATGTGTGGCCGGAAATATCAATGCCATCCTCTGCCATTGTTTTAATGGCTTTGGGGTTTACGCCATGTGTTTCAATACCTGCGCTATATATCTTTGCGCTATCGCCGGCAAAATGTTTTAAATATCCTTCGGCTATTTGGCTTCGGCAACTATTGCCTGTGCATAATACTAATACATTTTTCATTTATTATTGATTAACAGCAGCCGGGTTCACAGCATGCTTTAGGTTTTTCGGCATAAACAGTAACACTTACAATAGCGCCGGCGCTATTTTTGAAATCAGTAATTTCATCTGCCGATAGGTAATTAGCCAAGATATCGTCGGGGATTACTATGGGTTTTTCCTTTTGTATTGTGAAATTGGCAAAGCCACTGCTGCTTATGAACTCCAGATAGTCGTCTTTTTGAATGGCTCCGGATACGCAACCTGCATACATTTTGGCCGCTGCCCTGAGTTTTTCCGGTAACTCGCCGGTTAGCACGATGTCCGAAATGCTAAAGTGCCCGCCGGGTTTTAATACGCGATAGATATCCTTGATCACAGCATTTTTATCCGGTACCAGGTTCAAAACACAGTTGCTTACAATTACATCGGCTACATTAGCTGTAACCGGCATATGCTCAATATCGCCCAGCCGAAATTCTACGTTGTTAAAACCAAGCTTTTCCGCGTTTTCACGGGCCTTGCTGATCATCGCTTCCGTGAAATCAATGCCAATCACTTTGCCTGTTTCGCCGGTTTCAGCACGGGCAATAAAGCAATCGTTACCCGCGCCGCTGCCAAGGTCAACAACTGTATCGCCTTTTTTTATCTGGGCAAACTGTGTGGGTAAACCACAGCCTAAACCCAAATCAGCATCAGCGTTATACCCCTGTAGCGTGGTATAATCTTCGCTCATAATGTTGTAAACCTCGGTGGAGCAGCCGCCTGCACCACAGCATGACGATTGATTGGTATCCTTATCCTGTAATGCTATTTCGCTGTATTTCAGCTTTACCAATTCTTTTAATTCCTCGTTTGTTTTCATTTGTTTATTGCAATATTACAATTGATATAATCAAAAAATTTTAGCAGCAGCTATTGATGTCTTTGTAAGATGAGAACAATTTGTTTAGCTCATTATTCAGGTTTTTCCAGGCCTCAGGTTCAATGCAATAGCAAACGCTTACACCCTCAATAGTACCCTGTATCAAACCGGCATTCTTGAGCTCTTTAAGATGCTGGGATACCGTAGGCTGGGCCAGTCCCAACTCGGCCGACAGATCACCACAGATACACGCCTTTGCTTCTATTATGAGCTGAAGGATAGCAATGCGGGCAGGATGGGCGATAGCCTTAAGCTGTAGCGCCAGTTTATTCTGCTCGTCGGTAAATATTTCTGTTTTGGTAATTCCCATAATTATATTGCAATATTACGATTAATTAAATTAATGTCAATAGCAGTCTTAATTATTTTTCGAAATTGTTTGCTTGACAGGAGGAGCTGAGGATAGGAGAGAGGAAGACTTACGAAGTTTTTGAAACTTCGTAAGTCTGGAAATGGGTAATGTTACTTGGCCGCTGCTGCAGCTTTCTTTTTAACTGCAGTAGCAGCTTTTGCTGTTTTAGATGCTACGGCTTTTTTAGCCTCTGTAGCTTCGGTTTTGGCTTTTGTGGTAATGGCTTTAGCTTTGGTTGCTGCCTTGGCTTTTACTTCAGCTACGGCTTTCTTAGCACTTGCTGCCTCATCTTTCGCTTTGGTGGTGATGGCTTTAGCCTTGGTTTCTGCTTTAGCTTTTACTTCCGAAGCCGTTGTTTTGGCCTTGGCTGTTACCGCGTCAGCTTTTTTTGTTGCTGCTGTTTTCGCCGTTGCTACTTTTTTGGCAGTAGTGGCTTTTTTAGCGGTTACTTTTTCTTTTATATCTTCTATATTTTCTTCGGCTGCTTCTTTTACGTCTTCGGCTGTGTCTTTTGTGCCTTCCCAAAGGCTTTCAATTGTTTCTTTAACCTTCTCGAAAAATCCTTTTTCTTCTGGTTGGGTTGAATTGTCACTCATGATGTTTTTTATAGATAGGTAAACAGATTGTTATTAATTAACCTTCTAACCTTAAAAAGTTTAGGTTTGTTTTAAATCTGCTTAACAAACGCATCATATTTACATAAAACAAAAAGTCCCGCCTTTTGGGGCAGGACTTTCAATATTGGAGCATTCAATTATTTTACAACGGAAAACTTATAAAGCGATTGAGTTTTATAAGTATCGCCCGGTTTTAATTCTGTTGAAGGGAACTGTGGTTGATTGGGTGAATCAGGGAAGTGCTGAGTTTCCATAGCGAATGATGTACGGTACTCATCTTTAATACCGCGTTTCATCACGTTTTTAGCCTGCATAAAGTTACCGCTGTAAAATTGTAAGCCCGGCTCCTCGGTAAATACTTCCATCTTGATACCGCTTTTATCGCCAATAACTGTAGCGATTGGGGTAGTCAGGTCATGTTTGTTTAACACGAAGTTATGATCGTAACCTTTGCCATTTTTTAACTGAGCGTTATCCTCGTTAATGCGTTTGCCAATGGTTTCAGGCTTGGTGAAATCAAATGGGGTACCAGCAACTTTTTCGGGTTTGCCGGTAGGGATCAGGCCTGCGTCAACCGGTAAATAGCTATCAGCATCTATCTGCACAACGTGATCAAGGATAGTACCGCTACCTTCGCCATTTAAGTTAAAAAACGCGTGGTTTGTAAGGTTAACAACTGTTTTTTTATCAGTTGTAGCCTCGTACTGGCATTTAAATGAGTTATCATCTGTAAGGCTATAAGTAACTTTAACAGTAAGGTTACCCGGGAAACCTTCTTCCATATCTTTTGAAAGATAGGTAAGCTCCACGGTTGACGAATCAATCATTTTGCCATCCCAAACCACCTCCTGGAAACCATGTTTACCACCGTGCAGCGTGTTTGGCGTATTGTTTATTGACGACTGGTAATCTTTGCCATCAATTTTAAAATGACCTTTGGCAATACGGTTACCGTAGCGACCAATAGTAGCACCATAATAACGTTCGGTTGATTTTTCAAAACCTTCTACATCATCAAAGCCCAAAACAACGTCGGTTAGCTTACCGTTTTTGTCAGGCACCGACAGGCTTACCACCCTGCCGCCATAATTGGTGATGGTAGCAGTTAAGCCGTTTTTGTTTTTAAGGGTGAACAGATGAGTCTGTTTTCCATCGATTGTTTTTTCGAATGCCGATGCAGTAGTTTTGGTGCTATCCGCCATAGTAGTGTTTTTCTGTGAGGTTGAAGTTTGATTACAAGCAGCCAAATATAGGCTACAGGCGGGTAAAATTGTTAAAGAAATACCTTTAATTAAGTTTCTCATAAATGGCTTGTTTATTGTTTGGTTTAAAAATAGCGTTTTTTCATTATCCCCTTTCTTTATAATGCACCTCACTTAAACCGCGTAACTTTTCGGCAGCAAATTCGGCGGTAATATCGCGCTGCGGGTTTGCCAGCATTTCATAACCTACCATGAATTTTTTAACTGTGGCCGAACGCAACAGCGGCGGATAAAAGTGCATGTGCCAGTGCCAGTATGGATGTTCGCCCGAATTAACCGGCGATTGGTGCATACCTGCCGAATAAGGGAACGAAGTTTCAAACATATTATCATACCTGATGGTCAGTCTCCTTATAGCATCGGCAAGGGCGTGTTTTTCTTCTTCAGTAAAGTAAAGAATGCTGGTTACATGTCTTTTGCTGATGATCATGGTTTCGTACGGCCACACCGCCCAAAACGGTACTAACACCACAAAATGATCGTTTTCAAAAACGATGCGGTCTTGTTTTTTCAGTTCAAGTGCAAAGTAATCGGCTAACAGACTGGTGCCTTTTTGCTCAAAATGAAGCTTTTGCTGCTGGGTTTCCTTAGCTACTTCAACCGGAAGACTGTTTTGTGCCCAGATTTGCCCGTGCGGATGCGGGTTACTGCAACCCATGATATCGCCTTTGTTTTCAAAGATCTGGATATGTTTGATCCATGGGTAAGAGGCAAGGTCCTCAAATTCCGACTGCCATACATCAACCACTTTGCTGATCTCCTTGGTGGTCATCTGTGGCAGGGTAAGGTCATGGCGTGGCGAAAAGCTGATCACCCGGCAAATACCTTTCTGGCTGTTTGCTACTAATAGTTCATCTTCATTTAAACCACCATCAGGCGTATTCAGCAAGAGCGATGAATAATCATTGGTGAAAACAAAGCTGCCTTTGTAGTCAGGGTTTTCACTTCCATCGGCGCGTTTGTTGGTAGGGCACAGGTAACAGGCCGGATCATATTGCGGGCGGTCATCGGCTTGTGTGGCCTCAACCTTGCCTTGCCAAGGGCGTTTTGTACGATGCGGCGATACCAGGATCCAGTCGCCCGTTAAAATGTTTAACCTACTGTGAGGATGCTCTTTCAGATCAAAATTAGTGTCCATTAGTTTAAAATCAGGTAATAATTGGCTTAATACATGTAAGGTAGACAGTTATACCTTAGCGATTTCAAAGTTGGTAAAAATAAATGTAAACCATACATTTAAAATAGCTTTTTTGAAATAAATAGGTAAAGTAGAAAGATTGATAGGATTTGTAGAAAAAGAGGGGGGATGACGTTGTGTCATTGCGAGGAGGAACGACGAAGCAATCGCATGTTATACAGGGCGACTAAGCTTCTGTGCGATTGCCGCGCTTCGCAATGACATGGGAGTGAGGCATGCCCGTCATGGTTTATTAGTCTAAAACGCAAACCCACCAAGCTCCACCACTGCCGAGTCGCAGATGTAGGTTGGTACAATGCCGGTTGAGGTAATGCGGTTTTCGGCGTCTTTGGCCTGGGTATTTCCGGATAGTACCAATACAGTATCTAACCCGAATTTATTACCGCCCAGGATATCAGTTTGCAGGGTATCGCCAACCATTACAATATCCTTTTTGCTGATAGCACGGCGTTCACGAAGCAGGTCATAAGCAAACATGAACATCTGTGAATCTGGTTTACCGAAACGGATAAAGGCCTTGCCCACAATTTTTTCGATCATGCTGGCCAAACCACCAATAGCTATGGATACGTCATGCTTAGTTAAGGGGTAAGCCTGGTCTGTATTAGCCACAATAGCCGGGATGGTGCGCTTCCGCATCAGGTTAACCGATTTGTTCAGGTCGCGGCCCCAGTCAAAGCCTTCGTCATCTAAAAATACCAGCGCGTTAACCCTGTCGATATTGCTTTCATTCACTTCGCTGATCGGTAGTGTATGCAGACCCGAGCTATCAATATAATGGGCAGAATCGGGCGTGCCAAGGTAAGCCACAATGCCATCATTTACCTTCAGGTCAAGATACTCTTTGGTAAGCATTCCCGACGAGATGATCCTGTCGGGAGTTATGGCCATTAAACCTTTACTTGTATAGGATTCGGCCAGCTGCACCGGGCTTCTTGATGCATCATTAGTTACTATGTAGTACTCCTTGCCTTGTTCCTGTAGATAAGCAAAAGTGTTTTCAATACCAGGAAGCAGGCCACCATAATTTTTCAGAACCCCAAAAGCATCAAAAAAAACAACTTCGTATTTATCAATTATGGATTTAAAGCTGTCTATTCTGGTCATGCTTGTCTGTTTTTAGGGTTCTGCAATAAAATGAGCCCGAAAGATAGCTAACCTATTTTAATTTTAAAGCCTCAATGATTTTTTCAGCATCAAAATCCCTGTCCACAGATGGTAAATAGATATCAAATGCTTCAGCCTGTAGTTTTTTGGCGTATTGTTCGTTAAAAAAGTGCTTGCCGTCTTTAATTACATAATTCAGGATAAAAAAGCGGTAAGCTTCCTTCAAAAACCTTATCTCATCTGCAGTCAGCGGGTTTACCTTGTGGTATTCCTTCAAAAACATGATAAAACGGTCTTCCATCATGGTGTTGATCACATAACTGAACACGGTACGGTCGCCAATATCAGATACTACGCGGCTAAAGAAATAGAAATCAAGCAGGCGGTAACTCATCCTGAACCAGTCATAATCCCAGCGCGAGTACAGTTCCAGGTTTGGCGTTACCGAAAAATTGCCGATGTTCCAATCGATAAATACGGGGATGATCTCAAATGAGCTCATGTTGTATTTAGAGCGGTTCTTCAGGAAAGTTTCGCAATGATATTTCAGGAAATCGGCCTGCATGCCGGTGCCAAACTGTTTAGGATCAGCCTCAATTTGCTGTAATAATGCCGAAATATCGGTACGTAAAGTTTTTGATGATTTAGGCAATACATTTTTCACCCTTGAACAGGCCTTGTGAAATTTACCCACCTGTTGACCAAGTTTTTTAATATGGTTTTCTTCCAACCGGCGCGGAAGACGCTGTAATATGCGTGTAGGATTATAAAATACCACCCAGGCGTCGGTTTTACCATGTTTATGATGATAAATGTATACCCGGTTGTTTTTTTGTAAAGAACGTGCCAGGAAGTTCTCAAACGGATAAAGCAGGTTAATTGCCAGTGTTTGGATAATGCGGTGGTCTTCTTTAAAGTGCTCAAATATGCCAAAGTATGATAGTTTGGCTATGATTATATCGTCGTCGTCGAACGTAATACGGTACACATGATTGGTTGAAACCATGGCGCTGATATCTTCAATATCGCGGATAGTTTTTGACGCGTCATACCCCTCCCAGGCCTTGCGGATAATAAAAGAATAGTCCATTTGTATATATCTGCCGGCAAAGTTACGCCAATGGCAGCATTCGGTTTATAATTAAGGGTACAAATATATTATAATTTGTTTGTTGGGGACTATACAATTAAAAGCGTCATTGCGAGGTACGAAGCAATCGCATGCTATACAGGGCCGCTTTGCTCCCGTGCGATTGCTTCGTTCCTCGCAATGACATGAAAAAGAAGTCAGATAATCTCAAAATACCTTTTCAATTCCCAATCAGTTACGCTTTTGGCAAACTGGCGGTATTCCCACAGGCGGGTTTGGGTGAAGTGGTCAACAAAGCCTTCGCCGAAAAGCTCTTTGGCAATATCTGAGTTTTGCATGGCTGTTGCGGCCGCGTGAAGGTTAGGCCAAAGTACACCATTGCGTTTATCCTGGTAGCCGTTGCCTACGGTTGGCTCAATATTTAATTCCAGTTTGTTTTTAATACCATACAGGCCTGATGCCAGTGCCGCGGCCATAGCCAGGTATGGGTTGGTATCCGATCCCGGGATGCGGGTTTCCAGGCGGGTATAGTTTTCGGTGGTGTTAATGATCCGGATGGCTGTAGTACGGTTTTCAACACCCCATGTAATAGTAGTGGGGGCCCAGGCGCCTTCTACAAGGCGTTTGTAGCTGTTAATGGTTGGCGCATACATAGGCAGTAAATGAGGCATGCAATAAAGCTGACCGGCAAGATATTGCTTATGCAGATCGCTCATTTTATTTACATCATTAGCATCGTAAAACAGGTTTTTTGATTGGTCGGCAGTCCACAGGCTTTGATGGATGTGACCGCTGCAGCCTGGCAGGGTTTCTGTCCACTTAGCCATAAACGACGCCATAATGCCGTGTTTATAGGCAATCTCCTTAACTGCGGTTTTAAATAGGGTCGCCTTATCAGCGGCAACTAAAACTTCGTCATGCAATATAGCTGCTTCGTATACCCCCGGACCGGTTTCGGTATGCAGACCTTCTATCGGGATATTGAATTTGGTAAGCAGGTTAAACAGGTCGTAGTAAAAGTCGCTGTTTTCGGATGTGCGCAGTATCGAATAACCGAACATGCCGGGTGTAAGCGGTTCAATGTTGGTGAATTTTTTATCGGCAAGGGTTTGCGGAGTCTCTTTAAAATTAAACCATTCAAATTCCTGTGCAAACTCGGCGTGGTAACCCATGTCGTTACATTGCTTCTTGATGTGTTTGAGCAAACTGCGTGGGCATGCCGGCAGGTCATCGCCATCGGGCTTGCTGAAATCGGCTAAAAAAAACGGGATATCATCCTGCCACGGCACATTACGAAGCGTTGAAAGATCAATGCGGCAAAGTTTATCAGGATAACCGCTTTGCCAGCCTGTTAGCTGTACATTATCATAGCAAACATCGTTGCTGTCCCATCCAAAAACAACATCGCAAAAACCGTAACCGCTCTGTAACCCATCAATAAACTTTTTTGGGTGGATAACCTTACCCCGCAAAATGCCATCAATATCGGCAAATGCGAATTTTATTTTCTGGATGTTATTCTGTTCAATATATGCTTTGATCTGTTCTGCGTTCATGGTGTAAAAGTATGGCCGGTTAAGGTATGGCAAGATAGCTATTATGGCTTAAACTATAAAAAAATAGCCTTTACGCGTTTAATACGCAATTGCTTTTACCTTTGTTTGAGCTATTTATATGGAAATAACAAATCGGTTTTTATTTGTTTACGGCACATTGCTGCAGCCCGGTAACGAGTTTGCAGATTACCTGAATAAACATTGTAAATTTATAAACAAAGGTAAGGTCAACGGTCGGCTTTATGATATTGGGGAATACCCTGGTGCGGTGATTAATAATGCAGAAGCTCTTTTTATCCACGGCGGTATTTTTATGATGGATGAACCGGAAGTTATATTAAATATAATTGACGATTACGAGGGGATAGGAGAGGCCTATGACCATCCACAGGAGTATACAAGAGAACTGGTTAATATTCTCACTGTTAACGGTGCCGAAAATTGCTGGATGTATCTTTACAACTTGCCTGTAAGCACATATCGCCAAATAATCAGCGGCGATTATATGCTATACTTAAACAATGCCGCCAAATAATCATTAAACAAAATGTTTTTCCATTTTAAAGATAGATTTCCGAAGTTAAATGCCTATTGGGACAAATACCTGCCATTTCAAAAACGGGTAGAAGCCCCGGCTAAAACTGTTTTACTTGAGGAAGGCAAAATATCCCAGCACTATATCTTTATTGAAAAAGGCTGTGTACGCACTTTTTTTAATAATAACGGAGATGATAAAACAGTGCAGTTTTTCTTTGAGAATGAAGGGTTAAGCTCTTTTGATAGTTTTATAAATAATGTGCCAAGCACATTCACCATCGAAACTATCGAACCTTCGGTTATTTATCTGCTGCCTAAGCAACACGTTCTTCGTTTAATGGACGAGTTGAGCCATGAGCCCGACTTCGCCCAAATGATATTGCAAATGACAGCCCGACGGCAGATGCACTACATTAATGAGTTTGTTTCTATTATTCGCGATACTCCTGAGCAGCGTTATCAACTACTTTTGAGCGAGCGGCCGCACATTGTTCAGCGGGTACCCCAGCATTATATTGCCTCATATCTTGGAGTAAGCAAAGTGCATTTGAGTCGTATAAAAAGTAAGCTTGCAAAAGGTAAACCGCATTTCTGAACTTGATAACATATGTTATCGTTCTGGCGCTGTAGGCCGGGCTAATTTTGTGTTATTAAAAAAAATAGCATGAAAGCAGCAGTAATGTATCAACAGGGAGGGTTACCTCAATATACAGATTTCCCGGAACCGGCGGTTCAAAATAACGATGAAATATTAATAAGCGTAAAGGCGGTAGCACTTAAGCATTTTGACAAAGTAAGAGCTTCCGGCAATCATTATTCGAGCGACGCGCCCGTTACAAGCGGCCAGGTAATTGGCGGCGATGGTGTTTGTGTCCTGGACGATGGTACAAGAGTTTATGGTGTAGGGGTAAGTGGTATGCTTGCCGAAAAAGCAACTATTCACAAAAGCAGGATAGTGAAATTGCCTGATGAACTGGATGATATTACAGCAGCAGCCCTGCCTAACGCCGTAATTGGCGCTGCTATGGGGTTCAAATTTAAAGCTGATATTCAGCCGGGCGATGTGGTTCTTATTAATGGAGCAACCGGGTTTACCGGGCGTGTTGCGGTGCAGATAGCAAAGCACTATGGCGCGAAAAAGATAATTGCGACCGGCAGAAACCAGCAATCATTGAATGAATTACTATCCCTTGGGGCTGATGAAACAATTCAGGTAATACAGGATGATGAAAGTTTTAAAAGTCGGATCAGTGCAATACATTCAGAAACTCCTATTGATATTATTGTTGATTACCTGTGGGGGCATACAGCCGAAATGATACTGGGCTGTATAAAAGGAGATGGCTCATTTACCAATAAAATAAGATACGTATCTGTTGGTGGCATGTCGGGAGATCTTATACAGTTATCGGCTGCCAACCTCAGGAGTGTTGATCTTCAATTAACTGGGTCGGGACTTGGTGCCTGGTCAAAAGCACAGGTAGGCGAACTGTTTACTGAGATTTTGCCGGAGATGTTCGTGCTTGCCGCCGGAGGTAAGTTGAAAGTTGATACTATCGCGGTTAAATTGGCGGATATAGCCGAACTGTGGGAGCAGGACGTATTTGGCGGGCAACGCCTCGTTGTAACAATCTAAGAAACTTTTTGAAAATATATAAAAGCCGTCATTGCGAGGCACGAAGCAATCCCCAATAGACAGAGGAGCTATACAAGGCTGCCCTGTAAAGTTCGCGATTGCTTCGTACCTCGCAATGACGGGTGGAATAGCAATTTTATTTATAAATAAAAAATCCCCCGGTTTATTAAAACCGGGGGATAAAACAAATAACTATTTTATTCAGGGCATTAAAGCTTAGCTGATTTTACAGTTTTGATGATAACTGCAGCAACTTTATATGGATCAGCAGCTGAGTTAGGACGACGATCTTCCAGGTAACCGCTCCAGTTATGATCTACTGCATAAAGAGGGATACGGATAGAAGCACCGCGGTCAGATACACCATAGCTAAAGTCATGGATAGAAGCGGTTTCGTGTTTACCGGTTAAACGCTGATCGTTGTCAGCACCGTAAACTGCGATACACTCAGCAACAGCAGGACGGAAAGACTCGCAGATAGCTGTGAAAATTTCTTTGCTGTTTGCAGTACGTAAAGTAGTATTTGAGAAGTTAGCGTGCATACCAGAACCGTTCCAGTCTAATTGACCAAGCGGTTTGCAATGCCAGTTAATAGCAACTCCGTATTTTTCACCAATTCTTTCTAATAAATAACGTGCAACCCAGATCTGGTCACCAGCTTCTTTAGCGCCTTTAGCGAAGATCTGGAATTCCCACTGACCTGCAGCAACCTCAGCGTTGATACCTTCAACGTTTAGGCCTGCTTCTAAACACGCGTCTAAGTGCTCTTCAACGATTTCGCGACCGAAAGCGTTTTTAGCGCCTACTGAACAGTAGTAAGGGCCTTGTGGAGCTGGGTAGCCGGCAGCCGGGAAACCAAGCGGTTTGCTGGTTGATGGATCCCACAGGAAGTACTCCTGCTCAAAACCAAACCAGAAATCGTTATCATCATCAGCGATGGTAGCACGACCGTTTGATTCGTGTGGTTTACCGTCAGCACTTAATACTTCGCACATTACTAAGTAAGCGCTTTTTCTTTGTGGATCAGGAACAACAAAAACTGGCTTTAAGATACAATCTGATGAACCACCTGGTGCCTGCTCAGTTGAAGAACCATCAAAGCTCCAGTTATCTAAATCTTCTACTTTGCCGCTAAATTCTTTAACGATTTTTGTTTTGCTACGCAGGCTTTGTGTTGGTTTATAGCCATCAAGCCAAATGTACTCGAGTTTTGTTGCCATTTTTTAATTAATTTGTAAAGTTGGGGTTCTAATTATAGTTTTTGTATTAATCTCAATAATTATTAAGGCGAATTTAAATTATTTTTACAAAAATCATTACAAATGTTAAGAAATTTTACATTTTTTTTCAATAACATGTTAATTATGGCCGGAAACACGTAAAAAAGAAACCTCAAAACTGCATTTTTAACAATTTCATATTTTTAGAAATAAATTGAGGGTGTTTTTTGACAATAACGTAAATTTGAATGCAGAGCCGTACAGCCGGGGCATTTGTTAAACAGGTTAACTTGCTGCGGATGATTAAGTTATGGAAATTTTATTGTCGCCTGAGTTTAATCGCTCAGTTTGTCAGAGATGTTCTTGATGGCCTCATCAAGTTTATTAGCCGAATCGTAAAGGTGCTTTTCTACCAGTAAAAATTCCTGTTTTTTATCCTTGCTTTCACTCATCAGCTCAACAAGGCCTAATATATTGGTCAGATGCTTGCGTACCTCGTGCGAGTTAATAAATGCAAGCTCATTTTTTTTGTTATCGTACAGTAGTTTTTCGTAATGGCGTTTTTGCCTGGCACTGCGGTATAATAACGCGATAACAGCAAACATAAAAACGGTGGTGATACTAACGAGGATTAAAATCAAACGTTCGCGACGATATTTTTCGGCAGTATCTGTAAAAGTGTTTTCAATTTTGTCGATTTTTATCTGCGCCGACGCGTTGCCCACCTGTGTAGTATTATTAAGGCTTTCTTCTGATTGCTTTAAGGCGAGATCAAAATTTTCGGCTGCCAGTTTATAATCACCCCTGTCGCGGGCAATTTTTCCCAGTAATTCGTAAAGGTGATGTTTTATTTCCGGGTGATTGGCAGAATAGGGCAGGACAAGTAATTGGTTGGCGATAGTAGTTGCCGAATCGGCCTGGCCATTGAGGTAAAACGCATCGGCAAGGTTTTGCTTCTCAAGATCGTTGTGTACGTATTTTTTATTGGCCTGAAGCTCTTTAATCTGTGTTATAGCTTCGGCATAGTGGTGTTTCAGGATAGATATATAGTAGGCTGTACGGTTTTGATAGGTAAATAATTTGTAGCTTTTGTTATTAGGCCCCATTAACTCCTTGTGGCACTGCTGCAACGAATCGAGGTTTCTTCTTCTGAAAAAGTTTTCGGCCTTGTTATAGCTTATGATGGTGTAAAACCTATCGTCTTTGATCTTATTTTCTTCCTTGATCCGGAATGCCAGGTTAAGGTAATAGAGCGACTGACTATAAAGGTTGAGCTTGTAGTACAGATCGGAGATATTAATATTAAGGTATACCTGTAATAACGGCTCGTTAAGCTTTAAGGCTTGCTTTTGGGCCAGTCCGTAGCTGTATATAGCTCCGATGGGGTTGCCGCGGTCTGTTTGAATGAAAGCAAGGTGACTGATAAAGGAGTAGATCAGGAAATCGGCTTTGGCTTTTGACGCCTGATCAATGGCCTTAACCATGGCGGTTTCGGCTTCGGGGAGCTTGGATAAACGCCGTTGCACGGTACTTTCGATAAAGTATTTTAAAGCTTCCCGGTCATCAACCTGGTATTTATCCAGTTTTTCGTAAACTTCTGTCTTACCTTCGGGAATGGTGTTTTCTGGTCCCTGCTGAAAGCGGAGTTTGATATAATCAACTATTTTCTTGTCCTGTAAGTTTCTGTCTTTTATCTTAATAAAATTAACCAGACTGTCTTCGGAGAGATAAATGTATGATGAGGCTTCTGAACTGCTTACAACAAACGCCACCAGTAAAATACAGAGAGAGAACTTTTTAACAAGAGAAGCCATTAGGCATAAAAATACGTTGGCGTGGGTAAATATCAAACACTTTCTACTATTTAATTTTAGAGGTCAAATTTATCAAGCAGCTTTAAAAGTGTTTCAAAATCTTTAGGGTACGGCGCATGTATAGTAACTTCAGTTTCCGGATTGATACGAAACGTTACCTCGTAGGCATGCAGGGCAAAGCGTTTCATGATAGGCAGTTCTTCCTGATCTTTACCTAAATGGTATTTGCGTTTTATTTTTGACAGAAAAACAGGCTCGCCCTTATACATTTCGTCACCGGCTATGGAGGCCCTTTGGGTAGCCAGGTGAATCCTTATCTGGTGCATACGGCCTGTTACCGGGCGGCATTCAACCAGGGTATAATGTTTATAATATTTTAACGATTGAAACCAGGTTTCGGCACGTTTGCCTTCCTGTCTGCTGATGGTAACGCTGCCTTTGCCTACGTTTAATATAGGTAGGTCAACAAGCAGGTTGTCGAAGGTGTGGGTACCGTCAATAACGGCATGGTATACTTTTTTAACCTTGCGTTTTTCAAACTGCATAGAAACCGAGCGGTAAGCCTCAGGATTTTTGGCAAAAATAAGGGCTCCGGATGTTTCCTTATCCAGGCGGTGGCAAATCTGCGCATCGTCCCAATAAGCCTTAGCCAGCCTGAGCATACTGATCTCGCTGCTGCCTTCGCCGCGTTCATCAAGCGAGCTTATAAAAGGAGGCTTGTTAACAACTATAATATCATCGTTTTCAAACAGTATCAGATCGGCGAATTTTGGAAACTTCATAGCCCGCAAAAATACGGTTTATAATTTAAACAGCTGACACTCTATTTTACTCATTCGTGATGTTAATTAAAGTAGCAGGGGTGGTAAGGAATTAATGGATTTGTTAATAGAAGTTTTAGCCAATATTTAGATAATATCATCATTATTAATAAATAAAACTTCGTGATTTTTTGGTGCTAAAAAAGCGTACCTTCGCGCCGTTATTTTCATGACGGTATTAAAGACAGTTTTACCTGTAATCCCTTCATCGACAATAAAAAAAATAGAATAAATAATGAAAAAAATTGTCGACTACAGGAAACTCCTGAACGTAACTGAAAACGCGGAGCTAACCGAATTACGTACGGTTTATAAAAGTATGATGAAAACCTGGCACCCTGACAGGTTTCAGGATGAGAGCAGGATAGAAGCCGAAGAAAAGAGCAAAACCATTATCGAAGCTTATCACTTTTTAGTAAGCATAGCTCCCGAAACCCGTGCGCAAACCCTGTCCGATTATACAGCTACAACAACATTATCAAACATTGCCGATTTTGAGTACAAACAACAGGTACTAAAAGTTACATTTTTGGATGGTAACGTGTACGAATATTTTGATGTGCCGAGAGCGGTTTATACCAAATTCATCAATGCCGACTCGCCGGGAAGGTTTGCCCGCAGGCATATTTTCAACGAGTTTGTATACCGCAGCGTAAATAAACTGGTAGCTTCTGCCTAATTAACCGGCCTGGTTAAGCCGTTCCAGATCGTCGGCAGTATCAATATCAATAGCACCCAGCGGAAAGGGGAGGATAAAAACATCATCAGCATGTGTTTCGATGATTTTTTTTGCCCCCTCGTGCCCTTGCAGGTTCAGCAGGTCGGGGAAATACTTTGCATCGAACAAAGCCGGAGCGCCCAAGGCATCGCGATAGCTGCTGGCGATGATGCCACAATCATTAATTTCTTTTTTCTCAACTAACTGGGATATCAGGAATGAATCAACAAAAGGCTGATCGCATAACATTAAAATAATCGAAGTGATGTCGGGTTTAAGCCGCAGCATTTCCTGTACGCCAATTTTTATTGATGAACCCATACCTTCCTGCCAGTGCGGGTTGTAAGCAACATGAACAACCTGGTCATCTATATTTGAACGGATCAGCTCCTCATTAGCTCCCAGCACAACAATAACTTTTTCGCAGTGCAGACAGGTGAGTGCGGTTTGAATTGCCCGCTGCAAAAGGGTTTTACCCTGGTAAACGAAATTTTGTTTAGGTGAGCCAAAACGGCTTGATGAGCCTGCTGCCAGAATAATAATCCCCGTCATTTTTTAACTGTTAACATTAGGTATTTGTATAACTATTGCTGTAGTGCCCGGTTAGTCATCGTGCATTACAATTCATACAGCTTCCGGTCCTTTTTGCTTATGTGCCAGGGTTCAGGGGACTCCCTTTTTATAATTGCTTTCGGGCGGATGCTTGCCTTAATACGGGATTGATTAAATTAAAGTTTTAGTTATATCTGTTCATTTGTAACAAATTGATTTTTTGTGGTTTATGTGGAGGTCGTGAACGGGAGAGGATTGCTTAATTTTCCTGTTAGTTTAATTTTAGATAAAATTGATTGTTAAATCGCAAAACAAAAAATACATTTTATAAACATACCGCCACGCCGTAATGCTTACTTTTACCCTCGCCACGTATAAACTTAAAGTTTTAATGGCTGTTAATTGATTAAATTTACAAAGTAAAAGCGCTATATTTTGCTAACAGATAACCATGGCCGGAAGATAAGTTATATGCGCCTCGCGGTGACAGACAGGTGTAACCTGCGCTGTTTTTACTGCATGCCGGAGCATGGCCTCGACTGGCTTTCACGCACCGAACTCATGACCAATGAGGAAATGCTGCAGATCTGCAGTTTGCTGGTTAAAATGGGCATCGAAAAGATCCGTATAACCGGCGGAGAGCCTTTTGTAAGGAAGGATATTGTGCAACTGCTCACCGGTATCTCCGGCCTCAATGGCTTAAAAGAACTTGGCCTGACCACTAATGGTGTGCTAACCGCCCCCTACGTTCCCGAATTGAAAAAGATTGGTGTACGTTCGGTAAACCTGAGCTTAGATACGCTGGATGCCAATCGCTTTTTTACCATTACCCGTCGCGATGAGTTTAGCAATGTAATGGCCTCTTTAGATGCTATGCTGAGCCACGATATGGAGGTGAAGATCAATGCCGTGGTGATGGACGGCAAAAATACACAGGATATTATACCGCTGGTTGAGCTGGCCAGAGAGTTGCCCGTTAGCGTGAGGTTTATTGAAGAAATGCCTTTTAACGGTGATGGCCATGTGTATGATGGATCGCACTGGGATTATGTTAGGATCCTGGATGAAATAAAAGGCAGCTACCCTCAAATTAAAAAGCTGGATGATCCGGCTTATTCTACTTCATATAATTACCAAATTCCTGGACACAAAGGGAGCATAGGTATTATAGCCGCTTATTCGCGTACCTTCTGCGGTACCTGTAACCGCATCCGCATAACACCACAGGGCGAGTTAAAAACCTGCTTGTATGATGATGGTGTGCTTAATTTAAAAGATCTGATGCGGAAGGGCGCTTCTGACGAGGCACTGCAAGATGCGTTGTTAACTGCCTTTAGTCACCGGCCGGCAGACGGCTGGGAGGCTGAGCGGGCCCGTGTAGCTAAAACCGGGATTCATGAATCAATGGCCACTATTGGCGGATAGTTTTAAAACCCAATATAAAAATGACAACGGTTGAAGAGGCTGAAAAACTGGTATTGGCACAAACAAGGGACTACGGTACACAAAGTCTGCCGTTTGAACAAGCCTTGGGTTATGTACTGGCCGAGAACCTGCAAGCAGATCGTGACCTGCCCCCTTTTAACAGGGTAACCATGGATGGCATTGCAGTAAAACACGCTGCCATTGAAAAGGGCATCCATACTTTTCGCATTAAAGCCACCCAGGCAGCAGGTGACCAACCTGTTGAAATAAATGAACTTGACGAATGTATTGAGATCATGACAGGGGCGGTATTGCCTGCTTCGGTTGATACGGTGATCCGTTATGAAGATGTGGAGATTAGCGCCGGGCAGGCAAGCTTAAATGTTATAGACGTCAAAAGGGGGCAAAATCTGCATTTGCAAGGCGTTGATAAAAAGCAAAATGATATTATCGCGCTATCGGGTCAGCCGGTAAGTCCTGCCATCATCAGCGTGGCGGCATCGGTGGGTAAAACCCATCTGCTTGTTAAAAAAATGCCGCGGGTGGTAATCATTTCATCGGGCGATGAACTGGTGGATGTGGATGAAACACCTTTGCCATACCAGATCCGCAAGTCAAACAGTTACACGGTTAAGGCTGTTTTGAAACAACATCATATTAATGCCGATATTTTACATATTCCCGATGAGCCGAGCATCACCCGCGAAAAAATTCAACATTGCTTGCAGCATTATGATGTGTTACTGCTGAGCGGCGGCATTTCGATGGGGAAGTTTGATTATATCCCCCAGGCACTGGAAGAATCTGAAGTTGAAAAACTGTTTCATAAAGTGGCCCAGCGCCCCGGCAAACCTTTTTGGTTTGGCAGGCATAACAACGGCGCGTTAGTGTTTGCCTTTCCGGGTAACCCGGTAGCAACATTTATGTGCCTGCATCGTTACTTTTTAACATGGCTGAGTGCCACGCTTGGTCTGCCAGCAAAAGCACGGTTATATGGTGTATTAGGCAAGGATTTTACCTTTCAGCCGGCATTACAATATTATCTGCAGGTAAAATTGCAGAGCAACCGGCAAGGACAATTGATAGCGATGCCTGTTGAGGGAAATGGTTCGGGCGATTTTGCTAACTTAGCAGATACCGAAGCTTTTTTAGAACTTCCGCTGGAAAAGAGTGAATTTAAAGCGGGAGAAGTGTTTAAGGTTTGGAGGTTTAACCATGATTTTTAGGATTTTGGGATCACCCTGATGGAATCTGATAAAAATATGCAAGCAAATATCCTTAAATCCTGTAATCAAGTAAATCAAGGTTCAACATGTTAACCCACATAAACAAACAAGGCGACCCAAATATGGTTGATGTAACTGAAAAACAGGTTACACACCGCACTGCTACGGCGCGCAGCGTGGTTGCTTTGCCTGCCGAAATATTTGAGCTTTTGGCGGGGAATGAATTACAAAGCAAAAAAGGCCCGGTTTTTCAAACAGCTATTATTGCAGGAATTATGGCGGCCAAAAAAACCGGCGACCTGATTCCGCTTTGCCACCCGCTGGGTTTGGATAATTGTAATGTTACTATCCGCATAAACGAACAGCAAGAGGTTGAAGTTGATTGTACCGCAAGTATAACCGCTAAAACCGGGGTGGAAATGGAAGCATTAGTTGGCGCTTCAATAGCGGCACTTACCATTTATGATATGTGCAAGGCCATGAGCCACGATATAGTGATAAAAGAAACCAAACTGATATCAAAAACAGGAGGTAAACGTGACTTTAAAAGATCATAACCAGCCATCAGGCTCACACCGCAAACATGCTAAGCTGGCCAGGCCTTCAACCGGCAATTTTGGGCGAAATGAATGGGCTATTGTAGGTGGTCCATGCACCGTGATCAAACTATTGGCGGATGATGTGATCCGCTCGCTTTCGCCGGTTTATAAATGCGCTTATGTGGATATGTCGCATAATGATGATATCACGTTACTACCCGGAAGGCTGGTATGCGGCGCCTCGCTTGAGTTTACCGACCAGGTAAACTATCAGCAGTTTAACTATCAAAACCCGGTATTCCCTTACCAGCTTAAACAGCAATTTTCATCTGCCGATCTGGTCTTGGTTAACGGTAACCATCAGCAGGCCAAAGCCCAGGTGGTGATCATCGACATTAATAAAAAAGCCTCGCTGCAAAAAAGAACAGATCAGCTTGATAACGTACAGCTTTTTCTGCTGGCCGATAACGCGGGCGAAATTCCTGATTTTATACAGGAGGCAATCCCGCACTGGCAGCAGATCCCGGTCATAAAGGTAGACGACGGTGAAAAGATCGTAGCTTTTTTTGAAGCAGCTTTAAAGCAAACCAGGCCTGTTTTAAACGGACTGGTTTTAGCAGGCGGTAAAAGCACCCGGATGGGTTTTGATAAAGGCGCGGCCAACTGGCATGGCAAACAACAGCGGTATTATATGGCCGATTTGCTTAAAAGTTTTTGCAAGGAAGTTTATATATCCGGCCGCCCGGGCCAACAGCAGGAAATTGACCCGGCTTATCCTGTTATAGAAGATACATTTACAGGTTTGGGCCCGTATGGTGCTATTCTTTCGGCGTTTCGTGAACAGCCGGACGCGGCATGGTTGGTAATAGCCTGCGATCTGCCTTTGATGGATGATAGCACGCTCCGCAATTTAGCAGCCTGGAGAAACAGTTCTTCGGTGGCAACGGCTTATCATAGCCCGGTAACCAATTTTCCAGAACCTTTGATTACGATATGGGAGCCCAAAAGCTATCCGGTACTGTTATCGTTTTTGGCTCAGGGGTATTCATGCCCACGCAAGGTTTTGATCAATAGCGATATCACCTTACTAAACGCCCCGCATGAGGAAGCGCTCACCAATGTGAATACGCCTGAGGAATTGGAGAAAGTAAAATCAATGATCCATAATAAAATAGTTGCTACTAATGAATGAGGATTTACAACGATATAACTGTCAGATAGCGCTGCCTGGTTTTGGCGAACAAGCTCAGCAATTATTACAGCAAGCCCGCGTACTGGTAGTAGGGGCAGGCGGCCTGGGCTGTCCGGCCGCGCAATACCTGGCGTCAACGGGAATAGGCACCTTAGGTATTGCCGATTTTGATATGGTATCGGTTAGCAACCTTCACCGCCAGGTTTTGTATACCCCGGCCGATGAAGGAAAAAATAAGGCTGAAGTAGCCTGCGCACGTTTGCAAGCCCAAAATCCCGGTATTAAGCTTGTTTCGCATCCTGCCAAAATAACTTCCGATAATGTGATGGATGTTATTAGTAATTATGACATTGTGCTGGATGGTACCGATAATTTTGAAACGCGTTACCTGCTTAATGATGCCTGTGTTTTGGCCGGTAAGCCATTGGTATACGGTGCTATATACCAGTTTGAGGGGCAGGTTGCCGTTTGGAACGTAAATAATGGAAAGGGTGCAAATTCGCCCAATTACCGCGATTTATTCCCGGAAGTAGATGCCACTCAAATCCCCAACTGTACCGAAGGCGGGGTGATCCCAACGCTGGCCGGTATTATTGGTTGTATGCAGGCCAATGAGGTTATTAAATACATTACTAAAACAGGCGAGCTACTGGCGGGAAAAGTGCTGATATTTGACGCGCAAAGCATGCAAAGCCGCATCTTTAAGATAGGCCCGGTTACTAAAACGCATATCCGCAGGCTAAAAACAACTATTACTATTCCTACTATTAACGCCGATGATCTGAAAAAAAGGATCCTGGTTGATGATACGGTTGAGCTTGTAGATGTACGTACATTACAGGAGCGGGAGGCTTATGACATTGGCGGCACCCATATTCCCTTAGACGAAGTTGAAGAATACCTGGCCTATTTTACCAGTCCGAATACTAAAGTCCTTTACTGCTCATCAGGCAAGCGAAGTGATGAGGCCGTAAAGCTTATTATCAAAATGATCCCCGAGGCTGATGTGTTTTCGCTGGAAGGTGGATTGGAAGGGTATAAGGTTAGTTAGTATGATTTCGGATTTCGGAATTTCGATGTCGGATTTAGAAGTTGAGATTTTTAATTTTAAATTGAAAAGTCCGAAATCGAACATCCCAAATCCGAAATCCTAAGGATGTGCTGCCACCCAAACATCGCCATCTTCAAAGCTTTCCTTTTTCCAGATAGGGACGGTTTGTTTTAGCGTATCTATGATATATCTGCATGCGTCAAAAGCAGCATCACGATGGGCTGCTGAAACAGCTATTACCACAGGTACCTCGCCAACCTGTAGCAAACCGGTACGGTGATGGATCAGTATTTTTTGAACCGGCCAGCGCTCAAAGGCTTGCGCCGCTATCTTGTTCATCTCGCTGATGGCCATGGGCTCATAAGCTTCAAAATCAAGCTTTAATACTTTTTTGCCTTTGGTGGCATTGCGGACGGTGCCAATAAACACATCTATCCCTCCAGATTCGGGCGACATGATCCAGTCGATACACGATTGGATATCCAGTGTTTGGGCCGATAGGAGGATCTGTGTATTCAAGATGATGTAATTTTAATATTATTCAACTAATGATTTCATCAGGTATTTGGGCGATTCGGAATAACCCTGCCTGTAGTAAAACCGGTGTGCATCCACCCGGCGCGAGTGGCAATGAACCTCTATCCGGTCGCAATAGCCTTTTTTGCCAAGTTCGGTAATATAATCTTCGAGGGCTTTACCTATGCCTTTGCCGCGGGTATTCTCATCAACAGAAAAACAACTGATGCGGATAAAATCGCCTTTAACAACCAGTTGGGTTAAAAAGTCGATAGCTATAAATCCTGCAACCTCACCTTCGTCGTCATAAACCAAAACCTGCGATGAAGCCTGGCTTAGCATCTTTTCAAGGTTCTCCGGCAAAAAATCCTGAGTACCAGGATATCCCAACTGGGTTAACAGGTTTGATATTGCAGAATGATCGGCAAGCGTAGCGCTTCTGATAGCCATTGTTTTATTTAGGTTGAATGAATTTGTAATAAAATATCGTTTTAGAGGTACCGTAAACCGCCGGAAAAAACTGCAAACTATAAGGACTGCCGCTGCCACTAATAACTGCTGCCAACTGCCAACTGACTACCCCCCGCTTACCGGTGGAATGATGGCTATTTCATCGCGTTCATGAATGGTATCGCCAGGTAAGGCATATTCGTTATTAACAGCCAGCATATATGATGATAGCTGCTTTAAACGCGGATATTGCTGTTCGAGCAGGTATTTCAGATTGGAGATGGTAGCATCGTTGGTCATTTCCAGGCTAATTTCACCGCTTCCAAATATTTCCCTGGTCACTCCAAAAGCCAGTATATTGATCTTCATATCTCAAAATTATTCAATTTAGCTTATAAAACGAGTACTGGGTTTAAATTTAACATTTGCAGGTTTAAGCATCCTTTACTTAAGAGCAAAAGCAGGGAATTGTGCGATTCCCCTCTTGAGAGGGGTGGAGGGGTGTGTTTCTGCTTTGATAAGCCAGTGGCACAAACACACCCCTGCTACAGCTCATACCTTTCGCGTCCCTCTCGAGAGGGGAATTTAAAAACTCAATATGCTCAAGCGCGGACGCTTGAACTTGCTACGTGAATTGCATAAACAAAGCCACCCTTTAAGTTGTATATTTGAGTATGTCTACGCCATCAATTATACATATCCCCGTTGTAAAAGTTAACGCCAACCAAAGTGCAAGGGAAGAGGATAGTATAGCGATTGAAGAACCATTGGAAATTAAGCTGGAATATGGGCCTGCCGACCGTAAGGAGGTGCGCAATATTTCCGTAACCATGCGTACGCCTGGCCACGATGCCGAATTGGCTACCGGTTTTCTTTTCACCGAAGGCATCATTAAAAACGCCGACGAGGTAAAATCTGCCAAACATAGCTTTATAGCCTGTGCCGAAAATAAGGAGAACACTATTCTGGTAACACTTGAGCACAACGCTGTGCCCAATCTCCAAAATACGGAGCGTAATTTTTATACTACAAGCAGCTGCGGCGTATGCGGTAAGGGTTCTATCAGTGCCATTCGTACAGTGAGCAGTTATGCCGCCGGGCCAGATGATGGTAACATGATTCACAGTGTTATACTTAATCAGCTGCCGAAGGTTTTGCGCAGGCATCAGCGGGTTTTTGATGATACCGGGGGCTTACATGCATCCGCATTGTTTACCCCTGTTGGCGAACTGTTGTTGCTTCGGGAAGATGTTGGCCGGCACAATGCTTTAGATAAGCTTATAGGCGCAGCTATGATGTATAACTGGCTGCCTTTACAGCAAACCGTATTGTTGTTAAGTGGCAGGGCCAGTTTTGAACTTGTACAGAAAGCGGCCATGGCAGGCATCAGCATCATCGCTGCTGTAGGGGCCCCATCAAGCCTGGCTGTAGAGCTGGCAAACGAATTTAATATAACATTGATAGGCTTTTTGCGCGATGAGCGCTTTAATATTTATACCGGCGCGCACCGGGTAATGATTCCAGCCGATGAGGCTGTCTTTACAGCCCCATCAATATAAACCGTTTAATACCAAATGAAAATAAGAATAAAAGGTAATTCGCTGAGATACAGGCTTACTAAAACCGATGTAGCTAAATTGGCCGAAGAGGGTTATGTGCAGGAAACGGTTGATTTTGGCAGCCAGCAACTTGTTTATGCTTTAAGGTTGGTTGATGACGAGCACCTTTCGGCAACCTATAAAGAAAACGCCATAACGCTTTACGCGCCTAAAGTAATGGTTGCCGGTTTTGCCGATGAAAATAAAATTGGTTACGAGGGCAATCATGGCAATTTGCATTTACTGGTCGAAAAAGATTTTACCTGTTTAGATGAAGTTGCCGAAGATCAAAGCGATAATTATCCTAATCCATTAGCAGCTAAAAAGATATGAGCAAGGAACCAGAACAGGATCCGGCAGCTGAAAACCCCGAAGAACTGCTCGACCTGAAAATAACAGAACCCAAAGACTGGGCGGCGGGCATTCCTGCAGTAACAGTTGCCATGGTTGATATACTCAAGGAAACAGGCTTTGTGAGGGGGATGGAAGGCCTTTTTCATATGAACAAAAAAGGCGGTTTTGATTGCTCGGGCTGCGCCTGGCCAGATCCGGATGACGACCGCTCACCAATAGCCGAATATTGTGAAAACGGTGCTAAAGCCCTCGCCGAAGAGGCTACTACCAAAAAGCTTACCGGGGAGTTTTTTGCCGAAAATTCGGTGGCTGACCTTGCCAAGCTCAATGATTACGACATAGGTAAAAAAGGGCGGATAACCCAACCAATGTATCTTGCCAAAGATGCCACGCATTACGCCCCTGTAAGCTGGGACTTCGCCTTTAAAAAAATAGCCGATGAGTTAAATGCTTTGGCATCGCCGGATGAGGCTGCGTTTTATACATCTGGCCGTACCAGTAACGAGGCCTCGTTTATGTACCAATTATTTGTACGTGAGTTTGGTACCAACAACATGCCCGATTGCTCTAATATGTGCCATGAAAGCACCAGTGTTGGCCTTGCCGATGCTATTGGGATAGGCAAAGGCACCGTTACCCTCAATGATTTTTACGATACAGATGTGATCATCATCATGGGGCAAAACCCTGGTACCAATCACCCGAGGATGCTCAGCGCGCTCGAAAAAGCCAAGGATAAAGGCTCGAAGATTATAGCCGTAAATCCATTGCATGAGGCTGGTTTAATGGGCTTTAAAAATCCGCAGAAAGTAAAAGGCATTTTAGGCATCAAAACCCAGCTTGCCGATCTGTACCTGCAAGTGAGGATAAACGGCGATATGGCACTCCTTAAAGCCATAGAAAAATTGCTCTATAAAGCCGAGCTCGGAAACCCCGGAAGTGTTTTTGATCATGAGTTTATCAAAAAGAACACTACAGGCTATGTTGCTTTTTTAGATAGTCTGAATCAGTACGAGGTTGATGACCTGGCCAAAGCTGCAGGCTTAACGGTAAAGGAAATTGAGCAGGCCGTTGAACTGATTAAAAATACAAACCGCATTATCATTTGCTGGGCCATGGGTGTTACCCAGCATAAAAACGGTGTGGCTACGGTAAAGGAAATTGTAAACCTGGCTATGCTTAAAGGCGCTATAGGCAAGCCGGGGGCCGGTTTATGCCCGGTTCGCGGCCACAGCAATGTGCAGGGAAACCGTACCATGATCATATGGGATAAACCGAAGCCCAAACAGTTGGATAAGCTGAAGGAAGTTTTCGGTTTTGAGCCGCCGAGGGGGCATGGGTATGATGTTGTGGAATCCATCAAGGCGATGGATGAGGGTAAACTGAAAGTGTTTTTCGCTATGGGTGGCAACTTTCTTTCGGCTACGCCGGATACCTTGTTTACAGCGCAGGCTTTGCGTAAACTTAAACTATCAGTACATGTATCAACTAAGTTAAACCGGAGCCATTTGGTACATGGCGAGGAGGCATTGATCCTGCCAACATTATCCCGGAGTGATAAGGATGTTGTAAATGGCGAAGACCAGTTTATCAGCTGTGAAAACTCCATGGGCGTTATTCAGATGTCAAAAGGGATGCTGACGCCGGTATCTGAGCATCTGATGAACGAGAACCAGATTGTGTGCAATATGGCCAAAGCTACATTGGGTAGCCGCTCGGTTGTAGATTGGGATAAATACGCTAAAAGCTACGATGCTGTACGCGATGTGATAGCCAAAGTGATCCCCGGTTTTGAGGATTATAATCAAAAGGTGCGCTTGCCTGGTGGTTTTTACCTGCCCAATCCTGCCCGGGAGGGTAAATTTATTACCGAAAAGAATGGCAGTGTTGTACCTTTTAATATTGCTCCGCTACCAAAACACGAACTGGCAGCTGATGAGTACCACATGACCACCATTCGCAGTCATGATCAGTTCAATACTACCATATATGGCCTTAATGATCGCTATCGCGGCATTCATAACGAGCGCCGGGTGATTCTGATGAACGAAAACGACATGAAGAAAGCCGGTTTTAGTCCGCAAGAAAAGGTTGACCTGTTCAATTATGATGATGGTGTAGAACGGGCCGCAAGACTGTTTGTAGTAGTGCCCTACAATATACCTGAGGGCAACACAGCTACCTACTATCCCGAAGCTAATGTACTGGTGCCAATTAACAGCGTGGCGGCGCAAAGTAATACGCCCACATCAAAACTGGTCACCATCAAAATTAGAAAACACCTGGCTTGATAACCATTCTAAATACTGCAAAGCTTAAAACAAAAATGTTTAAATCATGCTTATCTCCTTTAAAAAAGGAGTAATATGTCATTTGATCAATATCACGAACCTGCAAATGAGCTATCGGACGAAACCCGCACATTTGCCCGTATGATAGTTTCGTTAACCGAAGAAGCTGAGGCTATAAACTGGTATGAGCAGCGCATTTCGGTTGAAAAAGATAAACAGGCAAAAGCCATTATGCAAAACGCCCAGCAGGAAGAGTTTAAGCATTTTGGTATGGACCTTGAGTTTTTGCTACGTAAAAAACCGGTATGGCGTACCACTTTGCAGGCCATACTCTTCAAAAAGGGCGATATTGTGGAATTGGGAACCAAAGGCGAGGAAGCGGCAGAAGAATAGTCATTTTTACAATTTTAACACCATTGTTTTATCAACGTTACATTAAGTTTGGGCTATTGTATTATCTTTAGCGCTTAATTTAATACGGCCCTACTATAGAAGAATATGATCTGGTACGAAGAGGATGTGAAGCAGCTGGAAATCAGGCGAACAAAGCTTGATTACGTGCCGCGGGTAATATTTTACGGAAGCTCATCCATTCGTTTATGGAATACGCTTGATAATGATTTTGATGATATGCAGCCTGTTAACCTCGGTTTTGGAGGTTCAACACTGGCGGCGTGCGTATGGTTTTTTGAGCGGATAATGCATTCTTACAATCCCGAAGCCATTGTGGTGTATGCGGGCGATAATGATCTTGGCGATGGCCGCAATCCCGAAGAGGTTTTTATATTTTTTAAGCAGCTAACCGTTGAGGTTGAGCGGCTTTTTGGAAATATCCCCTGCTATTACATATCACTTAAGCCAAGCCTTGCGCGCTGGCCTATTGTTGAAAAGTACAGGTACACTAACAGCTTAATTGAAAACGAAATAATTCACCGCCATAAAAACTGGCAGTTCATCAACATATTTAATCAGATGATAGATGCTTCCGGTAAACCAATACGCGAATATTATGATAAAGATGGTTTGCATTTAAGCACCGCCGGTTACACTTTGTGGAAAAATGCAGTTTTGCAGCGAATGCCACAAAGCATCAAATTAGCTTAATATAGGGTTTACACGCATTTGCCATCTTTCAGCGGTTTAAAGATGAAAAGAGAGTACCACAAGTGGTTCAGTCCGTCGCTTCAGCGTAATATGGAATTGCTGGTTTTTGGCCATGCCGGTGCCTCTGTTTTATTTTTCCCCACACGTACCGCCCGGTTTTATGATTATGAAGACTGGCGGGTAATCGAAGCCCTACGCAGCAAAATTGAAGCAGGCCACCTGCAAATTTACTGCGTTGACAGCATCGACCGCGAAAGTTTTTACAACGAGTACAGCCACCCTTACCATCGTATGGAACGTCACCTGCATTATGAACAATACATTTTGCAGGAAGTGGTGCCTCTGATGAAAACACTTAATGCTGATGGGCCAATCATTTCGGCAGGTTGCAGCATGGGCGCTTACCATGCTGTTAATATCGGGTTTAAACACCCCTCGGTATTTGTTAAAGTTGTGGGCATGAGTGGCCGCTATGATATTACCCAGGCCATGGGTAACTTCCGCGACCTGCTGGATGGCTACCGTGATGAGAATGTGTATTTCAACATGCCTAACCAGTTTTTAAATAACTTGCACAGTCCCGAAATTATTGACCAGATCAAGCGCCTTCAAATTATCCTGGCCGTAGGCGAGGAAGACGCGTTTTTGGAAGATAATAAATACCTGAGCACTGTTTTAGCAAGCAAAGGCATTCAAAATAGCCTGTATATCTGGCATGAAGAAGCTCACCGCGCGCGTTACTGGCGCAAAATGGTGCAGCTATATTTCTAAAAGCAAAACATTTTCCTGTTTGTTATATCAGCTGTAAATCTTAATTATTATGGGCACTATCGAGTTGATACAGGGCGATATCACAAAAATTAAAGCTGATGCCATCGTAAACGCCGCGAACAGCTCGCTAATGGGCGGAGGTGGCGTTGATGGTGCCATACACCGTGCCGGTGGACCGGAAATCTTGGAAGATTGCCGTAAAATAGTAGCCCGGCAAGGTGGCTGCAAAACCGGGCAGGCTGTAATTACCACAGGAGGCAACTTGCCCGCCAAATATGTAATTCATACGGTTGGCCCCGTTTACAACAGTGGTAAAAAAGGAGAGGACGAGCTGCTGCATGCCGCTTATTTAAATAGTTTGAAGCTTGCTGCCGAAAATGATATACATACTATAGCTTTCCCAAACATCAGCACTGGTATTTATCACTTCCCTAAAGATAAAGCAGCTGCTATCGCTGTTAAAACAGTTCAGGATTTCTTGGCTGATAACAATGTGGTGCAGAAAGTGATATTTGTTTGCTTTGATGATGAAAACTATAATTTATATCAAAATCTACTCGCTCAAAATTGATGCGGACTTGTCAACTCCAAGCTAAGTGCATAAATTGCAGCTATGCACCCGGCTTTAAAACAACATATTGGAGATAAGCTAACACTCTCGCCGGAGCATGAGCTACTGGTAACCAACTGTTTTAAAACCCGACTAACCAAACGCAACGAAATCCTGGTTGAAAAAGGAAGTATCGCAAGGCATTTGTATTTTGTAGTGAAAGGCTGCCTCCGTGTGTTTTTAACCGATGATGATGGTAATGAATCAACCCGCTTCCTGATATTTGAAGGACGCATGGGAACCGCCTTCCCCAGTTTTATACTGAAAGAACCATCTGTAGCATCTATCCAAAGTCCCGAACCATCCGAGTTATTGGTATTGAGTTATGCTGATCGTGATCTCTTGCTGAAGGAAATCCCAGGGTTTGAAACTATGTACCGTTTAGGGCTTGAATTGGATTATATCGCATCCATACAGCGGATAGAAAGCCTGATCACCATGGATTCAAAAGCCCGCTATAATATCCTGATGCAGACCCAGCCCGAGATTATCAAGCGACTCCCCAATAAAATAGTTGCCGACTATCTTGGCATTTCGCAGGAAACCCTCAGTCGCCTCAAATCAAAAAAATGATTTATTGACTATTGTCAATCTTTTTGAAGTCGTAAATGCCTTGTTTTGTGGTGTAAACACTAAACAATGATGTACAAGCAAATACTTATCGCTCTTACAATACTGCTATCAGGTGGCGTAGCTATGGCTCAAAATTTAGGCGAACGTACGTTTAATTTTAAAGATCGCAGCCGTAATAACCGCCCAGTGGTTACAGAAATCTGGTATCCGACGGTAGATACGCTAAAACCATCAGATAAACATTTCTCACCCTTTTTACGACAACCAACCGTTCGTGATGGTAAACTCCCGGTGAATAAGCTACCGCTGATCCTGCTCTCACATGGCACCGGTGGTGGCAGGCTGACTTTAGAGTGGCTTGCCCAGGCCCTGGCAAACAGCGGCTGCATAGTTGCTGCCGTAGATCATTACGGCAATACTTATGATCATAAAATCCCGCTTGAATTTGTTAAACCCTGGGAGCGGCCTCTGGATCTCAGCTTCGCGCTTACCTCGCTGCTGAATAACCCGGATGTTGGTCCGCTTATCGACCAGCAGAAGATCGGGGCTATAGGCTTTTCTTTCGGTGGTTATACCGTAATTGCCCTTGCCGGTGCAAGGCTTGATTTTGAACAGGCGCGTAACTATTACAAAACTATTGGTCATAAAGAGTTGGAGATTCCCGAATTTCCGGGTCTGGTAAAATTACTGGATGATAGTTCGCTTATCGCCGGGTCTAAACATGTGCCACCACTAAAGGATAAACGGATCAAAGCTTTCTTTTCCATATCGCCCGCGCTGGGCTTCGGCTTTATCCGCAAAGAGCAAGTGGCCGATATTAAAAGCCCTTTGTATATTGTAGGCTCTCAAAGTGATAGCATCGCCCCGGTAAAAACCAATGCGAGGCACTATCATCAGTTAATCAGTAAATCAATCTATACCGAACTACCGGGCAAGATAGGCCATTATGTGATGCTTGGAGAAGCTATTGACGCAGTGAAGAAAGAGGCACCAATATATTTTACCGACGATCCTTCGGTTAACAGGCATGCTATCCATTTACAGGTAGATAGTATGGCTGTGGGTTTTTTCAGAAAGGAATTAAAGTAAGCTTATCACATTAAATAAAGAAGCCGGTTAAAAATAAACTTTAACCGGCTTCTTTGTATAATATCAGGCTTTTACCTGCTTGTAGAGTTTTTAAGGAATGGCGTAATATTGGTAGCCTGTACAGTTGCCAAAGTTGAAACATTAAATGCTTTGAAGCGTGTACTGCCGCCAAAAACAAACAACATATTATTTACTATAGCTGATGATGCAGCGCGACGAGGCTCCATATTTGACTTCAGTTTGGTGAATTTGCCACTATCGGTATCAAAATAACCTAACAGGTCTTCATCATCATAGCTACCTGCAACAAATATCACGTTACCGCTTGCGGCTACGCTGTTAGCCGACATAAACTCCGGTAGTTTGCCAACAGTTTTCCAGGTATTGGCCTTGATGTCATAAGCGTAAATATTAGTACCTTGGTGTTTAAGAAAAGTATCGTAACCACCAAAAGTGTAAATAACGCCGTTTACAACCGCTCCGGCAGCCTGTAGGTATTCGGGCATATTGGCTAATTGAGTGAATTTTAGTGTTAGCGGATCAAATTCATACACCGAATTGATGCTGCGTTTGCCTTCGCGACTGCCGCCGAATAAGTAAATTTTGTTTTGCCATTCAATCGCGCTGCCGTAGGTGCTGGCCATCGGGTTTAATACATCAAGATTTTTTACTTCCCCGGTTTTAATATCAACACTTTGTACGCCCTGAAAAATCTGGCTGGTGCGTATATCATTGCTAACGCCGCCAATACCCCCAAAAACATATATTTTACCGGTAGCTGGCACATAAGCCGTGGCCGATTGAACTTTGTTGCCGCCCATGTCGGCAATTTTAGTCCAGCTGTTTGTTTCAGGACTGTATTTCAATACATCCGACGAATAGCCGCCGCGCCCTCCTTTATAACCGGCAACGGTGTAAATATTGTTGCCATCGGTAACACTGCTGGTCCAGGTAAGCGGATAGGGGAGATTACTTACATTTTGAAAAGTTACTGTTGGTACAGAAGTAGATTGGGCAGATACGGGATTGTAGCTTAATCCTGCAATAGCTGCAAAAAGACACAAGGTTTTTATTGATTTCATGGCGGTTTAGTTTAATAAGTGAATGTACAAATTATTAAACTGAAGTATAAAGCCTTTGGTTTAATTGTAGCTTATTATTTACACTGATATTATATAGTATTAATTGGCTTTTAACAAAAGCTAATTATTCAGCTAAAAACATTTTTACCGTGCAGGAGTTGATAATTTAACTCTTGGTATTAAATTATTTCTGCTGATACTATGAAAGCTATTGTGTTTTGTTTCCTTATCCTATTTTTTGCCGGTGTTGATGCCGGGGCACAAACAAAAAATGTAAGTGGTGTTTACGCCGGTATTGAATTAACACTGCCCGTTACCATGGGGGCCGGGATGGGGCGTAACGATGTGGTATACATGCTAAGGCCCGATGGAACGTTCAACGATCTGCTTGAAAAGCCTGATTGGAAAACCCACGTTGCCGGTCATTATCAGGTACAGGGCAATACGCTCAAAATGCAGTATCTAAAAGGCTCCAAACAAGAGTACAAGTTGGAAGCCGATGGTGATATAGATGCAGGCAGCTTTAATATACTGAAACTTAATACATCTGACAGGGTGCCTGCCGGTTACTATGAATTTACGCATGCAAGCAGTATGGGCGGTATGAACACCGGGCAGGTATTTGTTGGTACCTCCGGCGAAAAAGGGCTTTATTTTGATGGGAAGGGCAATTTTAGTCAAAACAATTTATCGGCTACCATGGTATCAGGTGATGGTATTGGTGGCGGCGGGAGTCATAAAGATAGCGGTGCTGGTACTTATACCATAAAAGACGGCATACTTACCTTAGCTTATAACACCGGTAAAACCGAAACCCACAGCTTTTTTTGTCGCCCCGGCGAAAAACCGATTATGGCCGCTATAGATGGCAATATTTATTTTATGAAAGATAAAGCACCTAAAAGTGCTTCATCTACAGCAAAAACTACATCTGGGGCTCCCCGTAATAATACCAAGCCGACTGCTGATTCTGAAACAAGCAGTACCAATGACGCCGCAAGTTTACTAAGCAAAGCTGCCGAAGCTCATGGCGGGGCAAAGCTTGATGCCATTAAAACCATGCAGGTATCAGCCATAATGATGGGTATTGATATTACCCTGAAGGTTGACCTCGCCGCTCATCGTGTACGTTCTGAACTCCGAAAAGGAGGGAAGTTGCTACAGGTTGAGCAAATGGAGGGAGATAACGGCTGGCAATGGCGTAATGGCAATAAACAGCCGCTTTCGGCCTCACGCATCGCGCAGTTAAAACAAGGTTTCCGCTCCGGGCCATTGTTATTCAGGAAAGAGAATCTCGATCACATCCAAAATGTTAAAGTGCAGGAGGGTAAAAACAATATCGTGATCGTAAGCTATAACTATGATGGCGTAACCAGTTTTGCGGCTTTAAACAGTAACAATCAGTTGGTTGGCGAAGGCACTAAAACAGGTTCAGTGATTCAGGCATCGGCTTTTACAGGTTTTAAAACGGTAGATGGTATTGTTTTACCAGCTGCTGAATTACAAAGTGAAGGGGCACAAAAAAGTAGTATTACCTATAACGATTATAAGATAAACCCATCATTTACCGATGCTGATTGGGCCGATGCCCGGTAGTGGATTGTTTATAAAGTCTTTAATACCCGTTGATATACAATCTTAACCGGTTCGATGAAAAAAATAGTGGCAATAATGATGAAAAATATCTGCCGGTCGCTTTCTTTATAGCTGCTTATCGCCAATAAACCAATAACCAGTAGAAACAAGGGTGCTGCATATTTAAGTGTGCTCCAGTTGGCTTTTGCCTTAGTATCGAAAATGTTATATACCAGGTAGCTGCAAACAGCAATCACATAGCCTGGGATAGCAAACAAGGCATACATTACCGCTGCGGCTATCTCACTTCCTTCGCGGGTAATGCCGTAAATAATAAGTGCAATTATCAGGAAAGGGACGCAAATACCGGCCTGGATAAGCGCTTGTGAAATTAGGGTTACTGGTTGTTTTAAGCTCATCGAAAGCATAAAAGTAACAGAAAGTTTCTGAATAATGCAAGTGGTTGATTAAACGCTGTCAACTCAAACGATATAGTTAAAATATACTGTTACGAACATGGCTGTAACCGCACAGGTTAAGCCTAAAGCTATATATTTGGAAAAACCAACCCTAAAACAACCTCATGAGAAATAAATACTGCCTGCCCCGGGTTTTCGTGGCATCCGCTTTATCTCTTAGCTTTAGCCTCAGTGCATCGGCACAGGAAAAAAATATCTACCACAAAGGCTGGATAGATTTTAACAAGAACGGTAAGATGGACGTGTTTGAAGATCCATCCCAACCCATTGACAAACGCGTGGCCGACCTGGTAAGCCAGATGACCGTTGAAGAGAAAACCTGCCAGATGGCTACTCTTTACGGGTACAAACGCGTATTGAAAGATGAAATGCCGGTGCCCAACTGGAAAAACGAAGTTTGGAAAGATGGTATAGCCAATATTGATGAAGAACTGAACAACCTTACATCGCATACCGATGATGCGCCTACGCAGTATTCATATCCGTTCAGCAAGCACGCGTCGGCCATTAATACCATTCAAAAATGGTTTGTTGAAGAAACCCGTTTAGGCATCCCTGTTGACTTTACCAACGAAGGTATCCACGGTCTTAATCATGACCGGGCTACACCGTTGCCTGCACCGATATCTATAGGCAGTACCTTTGATAAAGAGCTGGTTTATGAGGCCGGTAAAACGGTTGGCCGCGAAGCTAAAGCTTTGGGATATACCAACGTTTACGCGCCGATACTTGACCCAGCCCGTGATCAGCGCTGGGGCCGTGTGGTTGAATGTTATGGTGAAGATCCATTTCATATTGCCGAAATGGGCAAGCAAATGGTACTGGGGATCCAGGAAGGTGGCGTAGCTTCAACGCTTAAACACTTTGCTGTATATAGCGTACCTAAAGGCGGCCGCGATGGGAGTGCCCGTACCGATCCGCACGTGGCCCCACGGGAAATGCATCAGTTGTATTTATACCCCTTCCGTAGGGTAATCCAGGAAGCACATCCAATGGGTGTAATGAGCAGTTACAACGATTGGGATGGTGTGCCGATAACTGGTAGCTACTATTTCCTTACGCAGCTTTTACGTCAGCAATTTGGCTTTAACGGTTATGTAGTGAGCGATAGTGAGGCTGTTGAGTTCCTGTACTCTAAACACCACGTAGCAGCTGATTATAAGGAAGCCGTAAGGCAGGCTGTTGAAGCAGGTCTTAACGTGCGTACTAACTTCACAATGCCGCAAACATTTATTATGCCCTTGCGCGAGCTGATTAAAGAGAACCGCATCTCGATGAAGATCATTGATACCCGTGTTGGCGAGGTGTTGAAAGTGAAATTCAGGTTAGGTTTATTTGATAGTCCTTACGTTAAAGACCCTAAAGCTGCTGATAAAATAGTACACACCGAGGCTGATAAGGCGATGAGCCTTAAAATGAACCGCGAATCGATGGTATTGCTTAAAAACGCTAACAACTTGTTACCGTTGGACAAAAAGAAATACCCTAATATTCTAATTACCGGTCCGCTGGCTAAGGAAACCAATTACGCTGTGAGCAGGTACGGCCCGTCACACAACCCGGTCACTACTGTGTTTGACGGGGTTAAAAATTACGTCGGCAATGATGCTAAAGTAAGTTATGTTAAAGGCTGCAATATGATTGATGCCACCTGGCCAGAAAGTGAGATCATCGAAACGCCATTAACCGCTCAGGAGCAGGCCGGCATTGATTCGGCAGTGGCACAGGCTAAGCAGTCGGATATTGTAATAGCTGTGGTAGGTGAGGATGTTGACCGTGTAGGCGAGAGTTTATCACGTACAGGCTTAAACCTGCCGGGCAGGCAGCTGAAGCTGATCCAGGCTTTACAAGCTACAGGTAAACCTGTAGTAATGGTTATGATTAACGGGCAACCGCTAACCATCAATTGGGAAAACAAATATGTGCCAGCCATTTTAGAGGCCTGGTTCCCGAGCGTACAAAGCGGGCAGGTAATTGCCGAAACGCTGTTCGGCGATAATAATCCTGGTGGTAGGCTGCCGATCACATTTCCTAAAACAACTGGTCAGCTGGAATATAATTTCCCTTTCAAGCCATCATCACAGGCCGAACAGGGCGGCCAAAACAGTTGGGGTAAAACCAGTGTAAAAGGCGCTTTGTATCCTTATGGCTATGGGTTAAGCTATACCACGTTTGAGTATAGCAATCTGCAAGTATCGCCCGAAAAAGGAAACTCTCAAGGGCTTATACAGGTTAGTGTTGATGTAACCAATACTGGTCAGCGCAAAGGCGACGATGTAGTACAGCTTTACCTGAAGGATGAGGTGAGCAGTGTTACCACTTATGAGTACGACCTGCGCGGCTTTGATCGTGTTACCCTTAATCCGGGCGAAAAGAAAACGGTACAATTCACCCTTCATCCTGATGACCTGGCACTGCTGGACAAAAACATGAACTGGACAGTTGAACCAGGCAAGTTTGAAGTGATGATAGGAAGCTCATCAGTTGATATTAAACTGAAAAAAGAGTTTGAGGTAGAATAAAATCGACCAAAATAAAACATTAGCGTTAATGAAAAAGAGCAATTTGATTATAATTCAAATTGCTCTTTTTTTATGCTGATAGCGCTATTTTTCATAACTTCAGCGTAAAATTAAACCTATGATCTTAGATGATACCTGGGTATCGGTAGAGGCTGTATCTGACGAAGATATTCCCCTGTTGGTACGTTACAGACCCAATCTCACAAATTTTTTTGAAAGTGGCGCTTACTTTCAGCGCATGGACGTGACCTGGAGGTATGATACGTTCGATCCCTCGTTATTACCCCCCGCAGATGAAATGCTTTTAATGGAGCAAGTAGAAGATGCATTGGTGGATCTGCTTGAGGATGACCATCAAAGTATCCTTGCCTTTGTGTTTACCGGTGAAAACGAACGGTGGTGGGCCTGGTATACCACAGATATAGAAGTTGCAGGCGACAGGTTAAACGATGCCTTATCCGAGTTTGATGAACTCCCCATCAACATCACCGTTATTGACGACCCGGACTGGGAAGAATATTTTGGTGTAATGGAGGATTTTGGAGAGGATGTAGGGTAGTTCTGATATGTTAAGGTAGAGATTGAAGGACTGCACCAGAGGTGCAAAAGGTCTGTAGAAATAAGATATAACAGATTTTTGGTATGCCAGAGGTACACAACTTTGGTGTTATGTACCTCTGGCACCTTTGATTTTTAGTTCTGATGTCCTTTCGGTCTTTCCAATTTCTGAAAAGGTATTTTAAGAATATTTGCAAACCTGCCGGTAACGTTCTTATCCATGTGGGTATCAATGCCAAAGCGGGTATTTTCTTGCTCCAGTTCGCCAAAAGTGCCAAAAAGTCTGTCCCAGATGCTTAGTACATCGCCGTAATTGCGGTCGGTGTGGGGTAGTTGATAATGGTGGTGTACATGGTGCAGGTTAGGTGTTATAAAAATTAAACCAACAATTTTGTTAACGCGTTGTGGTAACCTGAACTCGGTATGCGCCAGTATGTTAAATAATGACTGGAATGTTTGTCGTAATACTAAAACACCAATTCCCGGACCGCAAATAAACACCCAAAGCATTAAGCAGCAGGTGCGCACACAGGTTTCGCCGGGATGTTCACGAACGGTTGTCGATACATCAACATGTTGATCGCTGTGATGTACGAGGTGAAATTTCCAGAGCGGATCTATTTTGTGCATCACTACATGATAAATATACTCACAAAGGTCAAGCAGCATAAAAAGACTGATATAGTAAATCCATTTGTTGTGATGCCCGGGTATGTAATTAACTAATCCCCAATGATGTAAATTGGTCCAGCTTACTATAATTATAACAATAGTAGTAAGTAATAGCTGGATAGGAAGAGCGGTAAAAATGAACAGCAGATTGGTTTTGTTATGCTGCCAGCGCTTTTTTACCGAAATACCTGATGAAAAACAAACTTCCATCAGCCATAATGAGCATATGATTAGAGCATATAAAGCAACTTGCACAGCATCCTGATGCTGGTCGAGGAATTGGGTAACAGTCATTCTTTAAATTAGTAGGAGTAATTGCCTTTAAGTATTAAAAAGCAATTTGAGTGCAATTTCTTTTTTTTGAATGAATGTTTGATGAAGTGTGTTAAGCAGTTGTTAAAACAGTGTGATTTGATAATGCTTTGCTCATGACCGATGTTCAGCAGGTTTGGTCATCGGGATGTGATAAACCAGTAGTAATTAATGTTTAGTTACCGCTTTTAAATATCTTCGTGTTTGCGCAAAAAATGAAACTATCGGTTACAGAACAATCTACAGGCGGCGATTTGCTGTTGCTTATCAATGAAAAACATTTCGACAGGATGTTTTACACGCGCGATCGTCAGCATAAATACCTCACCATAGCCTGGAACAGGGGCGAAAAGCAAACCGTTACCATTGATGAGGTGGATTATGATTTTTTGCCCAATACCATTTTGCCTTTAATGGTTAACCAGTCCTTCCGTTTTGAACGGCCCGAGGATATTGTGGCCTGGCAGTTTAACCGTGATTTTTATTGCATTGTTGACCATGATGAAGAGGTAAGCTGTGTGGGTTTCCTGTTTTACGGCAGCTCGGAGCAAGTATTTGTAAGCCTTGATGAAACCATGAAGTTTAAGTTGCAGCGCCTGCTTGATATTTTTATTGAAGAGTTTGAAACGACAGACAATATTCAGATAGATATGCTCCGGATGTTGCTGAAACGCCTCATTATTCTTGTAACCCGCCTGGCCAAGGCTCATCGTGGGCAAAGCGAGGCAATAGCCGATGAAAAATTTGGCACCATCCGCAAATTTAACCTGATGGTGGAGAATAATTACCGCGAGCACCATACGGTAGCCTATTACGCGCAGCAGTTAAATAAATCGCCTAAAACGCTGTCAAACCTTTTCGCTTTGTATAACCATAAAACACCTTTGCAGGTGATACAGGAGCGGCTTATTATTGAAGCTAAACGGTTGCTATACTATACCGACAAGTCGGCAAAGGAAATTACCTATGAACTTGGCTTTGATGACGCGGCTTATTTCAGTAATTTCTTTAAAAAACATACCTCGTTTTCACCCACCGATTTCAGAAATAACAAGCTTTTAGTTGCCGAAGGGAAATAATTACAAGAAGCCGGGAAATTTGCCCATTCCGCAGGGCTGTTAAAGTTGCCACCTTTGTAGTGTTAATTCAAAACAACAAAAATTAACACTATATAAAATGAAAACTTTCGCAATTCCAACAAGAGAACAAGTAACTCCAGAAAACCAAGCCATATTTGATACATTAACCAAAGTAGTGGGCCGCGTGCCAAACCTGTTTGCAGTTTTTGCAACTTCAGACCATGCGCTTGCTAACTATATAACACTTTCAAACGGTAAAACATCATTGCGTGCTAAAGAAAAAGAAGCCGTAAACCTTATAGTAAGCCAGGTAAATGATTGTGCTTACTGTTCTGCCGCCCACACTGCTATCGCTAAAATGAACGGTTTTACCGATGACCAGATCCTTGAAATTCGTGGTGGTTCAGCTTCATTTGATCCTAAAATTGATGCTTTGGTTAAAGTAGCCAAATCAATTACCGAGAATAAAGGTCATGCCGATCATCAAGTGGTTGAAAACTTTTACGCTGCCGGTTATACACAAGCCAACCTGATTGACGTAGTTGTGGCCGTTGGCGATAAAACCATCACCAACTATGTATACGCTTTAACCCAGGTTCCAGTTGACTGGCCAGCTATCCCGGAAGTCAAATAATTGTCGATTTATAATTTAGTTTACGCTTTTATGCCCGCCTTGCTTCTGTAAGGCGGGCATAACTGTTTATTTTTATAAAAAACCTATATCATGAACTTTGCACGTTTTGCATTTACCGATGGGGTAAAAAAACTCCAGGAAAAATATGGCAGCCGCCCGGCTTACGCCCGTATGGAAAATATGCTGGCCGATAAGGAGGGGATCACCGAGGCCGAACAAATGTTTATTGAAAGCCGGGATAGTTTTTACATGTCCAGCATAGGCGAAAACGGTTACCCGTATATTCAGCACAGGGGAGGTCCCGCTGGTTTTATCAAGGTGATAGATAGCCATACGCTTGGTGTAGTTGATTTTAGGGGAAACAAGCAATATATTTCTGTTGGCAATGTGATGGCGCACCCGCAGGTATCTTTGTTTTTGATGGATTATCCGCATAAAACAAGGCTCAAAATCTACGCCGACGCCCGGATTGTTGAACTTGCCGATAATCCCGAATTGTTTGATTTGATTGATCCGTCAGAATATAAACACACCGCCGAACGGATGCTCATTTTTGATGTAAAAGCGTTTGATTGGAATTGCCCGCAGCATATTACGCCACGTTACACTGTTGAAGAGATCAAAGAAGCCTTCGCCCCGCAAAATGAGTATGTATTAAAGCTGGAATACGAAATAGCCAGGCTTAAAAAACAGCTGGAAGAAAAGTAAGCTGCTTTGATAATTATGTTTCAATAGTTTACCTTAGTTGCAGATAACAACCAGTGGTAAACCGATGAGCAATAACCAGCAAATAATTCCGATGCTTGCCTATGAAGATGGCCTTGCGGCTATGGGCTGGTTATGTGATGTATTTGGGTTTACCGAAAACATGCGGATGACGGATGACGCTGGTCGCCTTGCTCACGGTGAGCTAAAAATGGGCGATAGCCTGGTGATGCTGGCCGAGCCTTCACCTAATTATCAGGGGCCGGCGCATCATGCTCAAAATTGTGAAACTGCTGCCAAATGGGGCACAGTGCCTTACATTATAAACGGCGTTTTAGTTTATGTAGATGACGTTGTAGCTCATTATAATATTGCGAAAAGCAAAGGCGCGATCATACTAAGCGAGCTTGAATATGGCTTTCCAGGTACCCGTTATCGCGCTGCTGATCTTGAAGGGCAACGCTGGATGTTTATGCAAATTGAAAAAAATTAAACCACCTTATGACTGCACTGTTTCACTTTTTATTTGTAGTACTCAAATCATATCTACTTGCCCTTATTTATGCGCCCATCGTTTGGTTTTTATGGGTACTGATCCTGAAAGCCCGGAAAAAGTATACCGGTTTTAAATGGTCAAGAGTATTTAAAGTTTATACTGTTGTCGCCCTTTTACTCATCGTTTTTTCATTCACCTATTATGGCGATCACGGTCTTGGCGACAGCTCACGTATTCCATTAGGGCATGGTGAAGCAATACTGGAAAACGATCAGTCCGCTTATTTTGAACCTAAAGATAAAAGTGAACAGATTCATGTAAAAGTATTTGCCTTGAAAGGGGATAACCTTTGTATGGCAGTTGATTCGGGATACAAAGTATACAATTTAAAGACTAAGGGCGTTGTTAACTTCAGCGAAGGGCAAATGTATGATGCCTTTGCTTTTTCGTACGGCTTACCTTTGTCGCTCCAGTTGCGGGGCTTCAGGCCTCAATATGACGAGTACTGGAACGGATGGCGGTTTTGGCTGTTGCCGTAGCAGATTTTAACTTTAAATTGATGTAATTGGCTTTGAATAGCTAATTTTTAACCAAAACCTTTACAGATTGTTATCGTACACGGATATTATAGATATTTTTGTGCCTTGTAGGCAAAAGGTACATTAATAATGTCCATGTACTAACAGCAGGTTAATACTGTAATAAATACAGTTGTACTTTATTACTTTATTTATAATTTTATAAATGCAATACACTAAGGGGCTTGGCCTGTTATAAACCAAACTATAAATTTTGTTAATGGAAGTTACGACTAAAGGGGTAAAAGGCAGCCAGTTAAAAAATATGATCATTAAAAGGCTTTATTTTAATAAGGCCATGTCGTGTGCTGGATTAAGTGAGTTATTTGATAAAAGTATCCCTTCTATAGCTAAAGCTATAAATGAATTAATGCATGAGGGCTTTGTGGTTGAGCAGGGTTATGCCCCGTCAAGCGGTGGGCGCCGGCCGTTAATGTACTCGGTAAAATCAAGTGCCATGCATATCTTGGCTATCGCGCTTGATCAGCTCACGGCCCGCATACAGATGTTTGATTTATTGAACAATCCGGTTGCAGATATGCTCACCTTTGAGCTTAAACTGCTTAATAACCCGGATGCTTTACCTAAACTGGTTGAAGAGATCAATAGTTACATCGCGCATAGTGGCATTTCTAAAGATAAAATCGCAGGCATTGGCATTGGTATGCCCGGATTTATAAATATCACCGAAGGTATCAACTACACTTATCTGGATGCCGGCGGACAAAGCTTAACCGCCTATCTCACTTCAAAAACAGGTATCGCTACTTATATCGATAACGACTCGAGTCTTATAGCGCTTGCCGAGCAAAAGTTTGGTATTGCCAAAGCACAGCAGGAAGTTATGGTGATAAACCTGGGTTGGGGTATTGGTTTGGGGATGATTGTAAACGGCAAACTCTTCCGCGGACATAATGGCTTTGCAGGTGAACTAAGCCATATCCCACTGTCGGAAGATGGCTCCCTTTGTGAGTGCGGTAAACGCGGTTGTCTTGAAGCCGAGGCTTCATTACTTGTTGTGGCCCGAAAAGCCATTGAAGGTATTAAAAAAGGTCGTGTAACCAGTTTAAAATATAATGAGGAGGATCATTCTAAGCTAATAGGTGATGCCCTTTTGGATGCAGCGAACAATGGTGATCAGTTTGCGATCGAGTTGCTTTCTGACGCAGGTTATAAAATAGGGAAGGCCATTGCAATCCTTATCCACATCATGAATCCGGCTATCATTGTTTTGAGTGGTCGCGGCGCTAAAGTGGCTAAGATCCTAACAGCACCTATGCAGCAGGCATTACATAAATACTGTATCCCGCGCCTTGCCGCCGGTACCGAACTGCTGGTATCCGAACTTGGTTTTGATGCCGAACTCATCGGTGCAGCCGTACTGGTAATGGAAAACTTTGACCGTGTGGTAAAAACTAAAGCCGTTAAAGCAGCCAAGAGCGCGGCGGCGTAATGCAACAAAAATGTCATTGCGAGGAGGAACGACGAAGCAATCGCATACTATACAGGGCGGACCTGCATAGCATGCGATTGCCGCGCTTCGCTCAATGACACGTTTATAAAACATCTCCAAACACCCTCCCCGAATAATCCATCGCTTCCTTAAATTTATCCATATTAAGCCCTGTTGGCTCGTCTTGCGTGTTAAGATAAGCTATCAGGTTTTCGGTGGCGATATTGCCTGTAAGGTCATCTTTGGCCATTGGACAGCCTCCGTAGCCTTTAAGGGCAGTATCAAAACGTTTACAACCGCTTTGGTAGGCTGCGGCTATTTTAGGCTGCCAGGTATCAGGCGTAGAATGCAGGTGGATGCCAAATTCGGTATCCGGGAATAAATGGCAAAGGTTTGGGTAAATACTGCTGATCTGTTCTGCATTCGCAATACCTATGGTATCGGCAAGGGCTATATTTTTTATTCCTTCAGCAACAAGCTTTTCTGCCCAGTGTTCAATGATGCCGGTATTCCATTCATCGCCATAAGGGTTCCCGAAGCCCATAGACAGATAAACCAGTAATTGCTTACCGTTTTCATTACTCAATTCATTTATCCGCTGCACAGTTTCAAAGGCCTGCTCAATGGTAGAGTTTGTATTTCGGAGCTGAAAAGTTTCGGATATGGAAAAAGGATAACCGAGATAGGTGATCTCCTCATGTTTAACCGCGTCTTCGGCGCCCCGGTAATTGGCAATGATAGCCAGTAGCTTCGAGCTGGTACTACTCAGATCGAGTTTCTTTAATACCTCTGCCGTATCCTGTAACTGGGGGATAGCTTTAGGAGATACAAAACTGCCGAAGTCAATCGTATCAAAACCCACTTGTAAAAGCAGGTTAATATATTCGGCCTTTACATCGGTAGTAATAAAATCATGAATACCCTGCATGGCATCGCGGGGGCACTCGGTTATTTTGATTGCCATTTTTTGGAAGTCTTAGGTTTTAAGTCGCAAGTCTGAAGTCTTGAGTCTTAAGTCAAATCTCATCAATTTAGTTTACAAAACATAAAACGTCCAACTTAAAACTTCTGATTTAGGACTTAGAACTTGCAGCTTAAACTAATCAACCGTATTAGGCAAATGCTGATCTTCCGTTAAGCCTTCGCGCTCAAATTTGCGGATTATAAGCCTTGTACCGCCATTATAGGTCACATAGCTCGATACCCAGTTAATGAATACGATCACCTTGTTACGGCCTCCTAAAAGCGATATCAGGTGCACAAACATCCACACCAGCCATGCAAAAAATCCCTGGAACTTTACTTTACCCAAATCGGCCACCGCTTTATTGCGGCCAATGGTTGCCAACGAGCCTTTATCATTGTATTTAAAAGGTGAGGTTTGTTCGCCGTTGATGATATGAATGATGTTTTTAGCTACATGCTGCCCCATCTGTATCGCTACCTGTGCCACACCGGGGTGTCCTTTAGGCGTTTCGTCGGTGATCATTGCTGCTACGTCGCCAATTGCAAACACATTGTTAAAGCCAGCTACGCGACCAATGCTATCTACCTTTATTCTATTGCCACGTTCAATAGCGTCCTTATCAAAACCTTCGGGAATAACACCCATAACTCCGGCACTCCAGATCACGTTTTTGGTACGGATGGTTTTACCGCCTTCAAATTTAATCTCTTCGCCATTATAGCTTTCCACCTTTACGCCGGTTAGCACCTCAACGCCCATATTGGAGAGGAAAGTGCGTGCGGCGTTTGATGCCTGCTCGGAAAAAGGCCCAAGTACTTTCGGCAAAAAGTCGACCAGGTAAACCTTCATATCCTCTTTCTTGAGTTCTGGATAATCTTTGGTTAAAACGTGGTTTCGGAGCTCGGCAAGCGAGCCTGCTAGCTCAACACCGGTTGGTCCGGCTCCTACCAGCACAAAGGTAAGGTAAGGATCGCGCTCGGCCTTGCCAACTTTAAGCAGGGCCTCCTCAATGTTCTGCAAAATAGAATACCGGAGGTTCAGCGCCTCAGGGATTGATTTCATCGGCATAGCATAATGCTCGATGTCCTTATTGCCAAAAAAGTTGGTGGTTGAGCCGGTTGCTATTACCAGGTAATCATAAGCTATATTGCCTATGGTTGTTTCGAGCATGTTGCTATCCGCATCAACCCTGGTTACCTCAGCAATCCTAAACCGGAAGTTTTTCTGACTGGCAAAATTCTTCCTTAATGAAAAAGCTATCGACTCCGATTCAAGGCTGCCCATAGCCACCTGGTATAACAGGGGCTGAAATGTATGGTAGTTGTGCTTATCAAGCATCAAAACGTCAACCGGTTTGTCCTTTAGTTGCTTTGCCACCTGCAGACCGCCGAAGCCGCCGCCCACTATCACTACTAAAGGAAATTTGGAATTATTGGATGTATTCATGAGCAGGTTATTATTAAAAAATTATTCTTTTACAGACACTTGCGATCTATTATACAGGTGTTGCACAATCACCGTGCCGCCAATGCTGATGCATACTGAAGTACAGTGCAATTATACCTCATTGTTTACGATATGCAACACCCACTGTCGGCTGTTTTTATATTTTTTGTTGCGATTGGGCTATAACAAAAAAGGCCCCAAATTACTTTGGAGCCTTTCAGTTATTTAAACTTTATTTTATTTAAGGTCTTTCTTTCCAAAGTCAACGATTACCGGTGTTGCCACACAGATCGACGAGTATGTACCGAAAAGAACACCAATTAATAACGCGAATGAGAAGCCTTTGATCACATCACCACCAAAGATGAACAATACTAACAATACGAATACCACGGTTAAAGCAGTGATAATGGTACGGCTTAATGTACTGTTGATGGCTTTGTTGATAACCTCTTCTGGTTTTTCGTTTTTGTTAGAGTGCTCAAGGAATTCACGGATCCTGTCAAATACTACCACGGTATCGTTAATCGAGTAACCGATAACTGTAAGGATAGCCGCGATAAACGCCTGGTCAATATCCAATGAGAATGGAAGGAAACCATTGAACAATGAGAAGAACGATAATACCAACAGCGCATCGTGAGCTGTAGCGATCATCGCGCCTAAGCTGAACTGCCATTTACGGAAACGGATCAGGATGTAAGCCGAGATCACGAAGATGGCAAACAATACAGTATAAATAGCTGATGTTTTTAACTCATCGGCAATGGTAGCACTTACTTTTGAACCACCCAAAATGTTGCTGTCGCTGATTTTGGTTTCGGCTTTATTAGCTAATGTGCTCACCAATGTAGCGCGTACTTTAGCATCTGCAGCGGTTGAGTTATCATTAAACAGGTAGTTGGTTGTGATACTGAATTTATCGGTACCCATGGTTTTAACCTCGGTACTGCGACCTAAAGTAGCATCAATGGCCTCGTGGATCTGCTCGGTAGTAACAGTTTTGTTAGGGAAGCTAACGATGTAGTTACGGCCTCCTTCAAAGTCAACACCGTAGGTAAAGCCGCGGGTGAAGATAGATACCAAACCAGCAGCAATGAACAAGCCTGAGAAAATGTAGAACTTACCGCGGTTTTTTACGAACGCGAAGTTTGCATTTTTAAAGGTATGTGAGCTCCATGGGTTAGAGAATTTGATATCCATGCCTTTATCAAGCATCCACTCAAATATAACCCTTGAAATCAATAATGAACAGAACAATGAAGTAGCGATACCGATCATCAAAGTAGTTGCAAAGCCCTGGATAGGACCTGAACCGAACACAAACAGGATTAAACCGGTAAGGAATGTACTGATCTGTGAGTCAAGGATTGAAGGTAAAGCGTGTTTGAAACCGTCAGAAACAGCAACCCTTAATGATTTGCCTAAGCCGAGCTCTTCACGTACACGTTCGTAAACCAATACGTTAGCATCTACCGCAATACCCAAGGTTAATACGATACCTGCAACACCCGGTACAGTTAATACCGCGCCTAAGCTGGTTAATACACCCATCAGGAAGAAGATGTTGATAACTACCGCAACTACCGCTACAGTACCTGCACGGTTGTAGTAAGCAATCATGAAGATCAACACTACCACCAAACCTAAAACACTTGAAGTGATACCTGCAGTAATAGCTTCCTGACCTAATGACGGACCTACAATTGACTCAGATACGATGTGAGCAGGAGCAGGTAAACGGCCAGCTTTTAATACGTTGGCTAAGTCGCGGGTGTCATCAATGGTGAAGTTACCAGAGATTGACGATACACCACCTGAAATTTCGTTTTGTACAGTAGGAGCAGAGTATACGTTATCGTCCAATACGATGGCGATAGCTTTTTTGTTAGTACCAGATGATGCTTCGGCAGTAACGGCACGCCATTTTTGAGCACCTTCTGAGTTCATGATCATCACAACCTCGGGGCTGCCTTTCTGGTCGTTATCAGCACGGGCATCGTTAATTACGTCGCCTGACAGTACAGGGCCATTATCAGCACCGGTAAGTTTAATAGCGTATAAGGCGAAAGTTTTAGTGTTTTTAACCGGTTTTACTTCCCACAAAAATTTGATGTTACGTGGGATAACCGCCAAAACATCCGCGCTGTGCAGGTATGAGTTAACTTTAGCAGTATCTTGTAATGGAGCATAACCAACAACCGGGCCAGGGCCTAATTGCTGCTGACCGTTTGCACCCTGGCCAACATTTAATGACATTACAGCAAACAGCGGGTGCTGTGAAGCCAATTTTGTTTTGCTTAATGAAGCAGCTGAAGTATCGTTTTTAGCAGCGTTTTTCTGAACCTTGCTTAACAATGAACTACCTTTAGCAGTATCTGCTTTTCCGGCAGCAAGTTTAGCAGTAGTATCAGCTTTTGCTGATTTACCTGTATCGGCTTTAGCTGTTTTGCTTTTAGCTGCAAGCAGGTTATCAACGTTGATCAGGTATTGGTAAGCCTCAGCGTTGTCAAAAGTTTCGTAAAACTCCAATTTTGCCGAACCTGAAAGCAATTTACGAACACGCTCCGGCTCTTTAACACCTGGCAACTCAACCAAAATCCTGTTTGAACCTTGTTGCAACTGAATGTTAGGCTGGGTTACACCAAACTGGTTGATACGGGTGTTCAAAACAGTAAATGATTGTTTAACCGCTGTTGAAGCCAGATCCTCAAGGTAAGTTTTAACCTCGCTGTTTGAAGCATTAAACTTCAGGTGGTCCTGGTTATCTTTTGTTGAAAAGATGGCGGCAAGCTTACCGTTAGGGTTTAGCTTTTCGTATTCGCTTACAAATAACGCGATGTAATCTTTCTGGTTGGTTTGAGCGTTAGCCTGTAATTTATCGGCATTAGCCAAAGCCTGGTTAAAAGTAGCATCAGGATTGTTATTGGCGATTTTCCTAACAAGTTCATCAAGCTGGATCTGCATGGTAACGTTCATACCACCCTTAAGGTCCAAACCTAATGCAATTTCCCTTTGCTTTACATAAGCATAGTCATGTTTTAACAGCGGATATACCGGCTGGTTAGAGATCGAATCTAAATAAGTTTTCTCTTTTGTAGAATCTCCTTTGGAGTATTCCCTGGCATCACTCTCAACTTTATGGGCCACCCACGTAAATGATAGCTGGTATAAGCACACCACTGCCAGTAGTATGGCGAAAAATTTAATAACCCCTTTGCCTTGCATTGAATTTGTAATATGTAATAAATTAGTTTATAAGCTTTTTTAATAAGGCAGCAAATCTAATAAAATTTCGTAAGGACAAAATTTTAAATTAAAACAAAATGATGACAAAAAATGTTACCGACGTTCAAGTGTGATAAACGAATATTTATACTTGTTTTTTTCGTCGGGCTCAAAATCTTCACGATCTTTTTCCTGCCACTCATCAGGATTTAACTCCGGGAAAAATGTGTCCCCTTCAAAATCCTGGTCTATTATGGTGAGATATATGCGGTTTGTAAGCGGAATAGACTGCCGGTAGATCTCGGCCCCGCCAACAACAAAAACTTCTTCCTCGGTTTTGCAAAGCTCAATGGCTGCCTCAATAGATGGCACTACCTCGCAACCCTCAATACTGATGGCCTGACGGGTAACAACAATATTGCGGCGCTTAGGCAAAGGCTTACCAACAGAATCAAAAGTTTTGCGGCCCATGATCACGGTATGCCCGGAAGTAACATCCTTGAAATGTTTCAGATCGTTAGGCAGGTACCAGAGTAGTTTATTGTCTTTGCCAATAGCATGGTTTTTGGCTATGGCTACGATGATGCTTAGTATCATTAGTTCATTAGTTCATTGGTTCATTGGTGCTAAGCAGATGAACCCGTGTGTTTTTTTTAGCTATGTTTTTCAAAGCGTCATTGCGAGGCACGAAGCAATCCCAAACTATACAGAGTTGCTCTGCTAATCAGGGATTGCTTCGTGCCTCGCAATGACGTTTAGTTTATTTTTGTAAGGATAGTGAAATTCTATTAATTCTTAAGTCTGGCCATAGGTAAGCACCAATGAACCAATGAACAAATGATTACACCGCCACTTCCGCCTTAATGTGTGGCCATGGATCATAGTTCTCGAGCGTGAAATCTTCAAACTTGAACGAGAAGATATCTTTAACCTCCGGGTTGATTTTCATGGTTGGCAACGGACGCGGATCGCGGCTTAGTTGCAGACGTGCCTGCTCCATATGGTTGTTGTACAAATGGGCATCGCCAAAGGTGTGTACAAAGTCGCCAAGGTCAAGATCGCATACCTGCGCCATCATCATGGTGAGCAGGGCATAAGACGCAATGTTGAACGGAACTCCCAGAAATATATCAGCACTCCTTTGGTATAGCTGACAAGAGAGCTTTCCTTTAGTTTCGCCCTTTGTAGTATCGGGCGGAGCTACGTAAAACTGGAACAAGCTATGGCACGGCGGCAGGGCCATCTGGTTAACCTCGGCAACGTTCCATGCCGATACAATGATGCGGCGCGAGTCGGGGTTATTTTTAAGCTGGTTTACCACTTGTTTAATCTGGTCGATATGACCGCCATCTGGCGTTGGCCATGAGCGCCACTGTTTGCCGTACACCGGGCCAAGATCGCCGTTCTCGTCGGCCCATTCATCCCAGATGCGTACGCCGTTTTCTTTCAGGTAACGGATATTGCTGTCGCCGCTCAAAAACCAGATGAGCTCGTGAATAATAGATTTGAGGTGGAGCTTTTTGGTGGTCACCATCGGGAAACCATCCTTAAGGTTGAAACGCATCTGGTAGCCAAACACACTTACCGTACCGGTGCCGGTTCTGTCATGCTTTTGCGCGCCGGTTTCCATCACATGCCTCATCAGGTCGAGATACTGTTTCATTTTTTTAGTTGATTAGGTGAGTTGTTGATTAGGTGAGTGGTATACAGGTTTATTGGATAGGACACCAATGAACTATTGAACCAATGAACTAATGAACATTTTCAAAGGGCAAAGAAAAATAATCTACCTTTGGTTTCCTACGGATGTTAGCAAATACATCACGTGTTAATTACTTTGTATGATTTTATTTCCGAATGCAAAAATAAACATCGGCCTCAATATTACCGAACGCCGGCCGGATGGTTATCATAATCTCGAAACCATTTTTTATCCTATTGATATTAAAGACGCCCTTGAAGTAGTAAAAAGCGACAAGCTCAGCTTTACCTCAACTGGTCTTGATATTCCCGGACTAATGGAGGATAACCTGTGCGTTAAAGGCTACCACATGCTGAAGCAAGATTTCGATTTGCCGCCGGTTAGCATCCACTTGCATAAACATATCCCGATAGGCGCTGGGTTGGGCGGAGGCTCATCCGACGCTGCTTTTTTTATCAGGCTGATGAACGACGAATTTAAGCTTGATTTATCTGTTGATGAGATGACAGATTACGCCCGCCGTCTCGGTGCTGACTGTGCTTTCTTTATTGAGAATAAACCGGTGTTTGCCTTTGAGCGTGGCGACGAATTTGAGAGCATTAAACTGGATCTGTCGGCTTATAAAATAGTGCTGGTAATGCCACCTGTTCACGTATCAACCGGCGAGGCTTTCAGGGGCATACAACCTGCTCCTGCAAAGGAGTCGTTATTTGATCTTATCAACGAGCCAATAGCCGACTGGAAGAAGTTTATCAAAAATGATTTTGAACAAACCGTGTTTAAAAATCACGTGGAGATCCGAGGTATCAAAGCTACCCTTTATGAAGCCGGCGCCATCTACTCCAGCATGAGCGGAACCGGCGCGTCTGTATTCGGGATTTTTGCAGATACACCCGACCTGAAATTTTTAGAAACGGAGAACGAAGTGTTCTATTTATGATATCATTGTTGATGTCGGATTTCGGATGTTCAATTTCGGAATTAGCTGGATTTTAGAAGCTGCCTTGAGGTAAAAAAAGCGTCATTGCGAGGAACGAAGCAATCTCCGATTTACAGAGCGACTCTGTACAGTTTGGGATTGCTTCGTGCCTCGCAATGACGTGGTGCTGTTAAACAGACTTGCGAAGTTTTTAAAACTTCGTAAGTCTTAAAATGAGGTTATCAGATAAGCAATTTTGTTTGCTCCATTACACACAAAAATGCCGGATGGTATATTGATCAATAGAACGATCAATACCTCATCCGGCATCTTAATTTTATATCGGGCATCAATCTCGAAATCCGTCAATCAAAAAATCCGAAATTGAACATCCGAAATCCGAAATCGAAAATAAATCAAAGCCCCGCGTCTTCACTTACTCCGCGTGCTATTCCTTCTACCCAGTCGCTCTCGCCCCAGCCTTTGGCTACGGCGGTTAATAAGCGGCCGTGTACGGCGTTTGCGATTGGCATAGGCATCTCGCTTGTCTGCGATAATTTGAATGCAAGACGCGCGTCTTTATAGCCCAATTTTGACTTGAAGCCTACCGGCTCATACTGTTTACCGGCTATAAGCTTACCGTAGTTTTGAAAGATAGGAGCGTTGAAAAGTGTGGAGCCAAAAAACTCGGAAACCTGAGTTCTGCTCAGTCCATTTTTTTCGGCGAGGGTAAATGCTTCGGCCATCATTTCCATGGATGCCATGATCATGAAATTGCCGGCTATTTTAACCACGTTTGCGCCACCTGCTGAGGTGCCAAAATCTATTACCGCCTGACCTAATAAATCAAGGATAGGGCGGGCGTCGGTCTTGGTTCTTTCGTCGCCCGAAACACAGATCCAAAGCTTACGTGCCCCGGCTGCTTCGGGCCTGCCGAACACCGGAGCGGCGAGATAACGGCTACCGGCCTGCTCGTGTAATTTAGCCAGTTCCTCCGAAGTTTGGGGCGAAATTGTGCTCATGGAGATGTGCACAGCATTTGGCTGTAGCGTTTTTAAAATTCCGCCGTCGCCTACAGCCGATTCTCGCAACACTTCATCATCCGACACCATTGTGATTAAAAATGGCACGTCGGCGGCCGCTTCGGCAGGGCTCAGGCACCTGGTTACGTTGTCGGTGCCAAGCTCGTCAATCTTTGAAAGTGTACGATTGTAAACCTGTAGGTGGTACCCCGAGTCGATCAGGTTTTTGGCCATGTTGATACCCATGTGGCCAAGGCCTATAAATCCAATTCTTGTTTTCATATGTTAGCTGATGTATTCCCTGTCTTCGTCGCTTAGTGTATCGGTGTTGTCTTTTTTGTGTAGGGCGTCATGATACCCTTCAATATCATACTTCTGTTTTTTGGGCCAGGCGACAATCAGGCCGAGCACAAAACCCGTTATGGCAACTACAAGCATCATCATTAGTTTAGATACCCTGAAAGTGGCGAACAGAAATTTGAAGTAAACCTCATCTGTGTTTTGCATCAGGACGATGGTAAGCAAAACTGCGATGGCTACAATGACTATAGTTTTAATGCTCATGATGAATGTTGGTTTTAGAGTAATACAATATCCGCTTTTTAAATGTTTAATAAAAATTGATCTCCGGTAAATTGATGTCCCGAAATCTGATTGAGCCGGAGCGGTAGGAATCTTTGTCTTTTTACCTCCACTTATTTACTGCTGCCTACAGTGTGGGGTATTCTCGTTGCTTTTAAGATTTCGGCATTTCGTTTGGCCAATGATAACGCTCCCAAAACAGAAGTAGGTCGAGCCGCATAAAACGTTGCGCCTTATTTTTTCAGGGCTAAGATTTGTGCACCCAACTTTCCCGCAGCTTGTGGTTTTGGCAAATTTTGATGCCTGAAATTTCTCCGGCACAATCGTACGAGAGTGAAAAAAAATCAATACGAAGGCGAGCTCTGTATACAAGCAGGAGAGATGCGCTGATTTTTTTTGATTCCTGAATAATTACTTCACTACACTTTGTAAAACCATTGCTGTATTTACCTTGATTGAAACTTTTACCTTATGTAATATGATTTAATTATTTGATTATTAAAATTATATAGTTGTTTTAAAAAGCGATAATTTTAATTACTAATATTTTTAGTTTTTTATGATTTTACTTAGCTTGCTTATTGTTGATTTATTGTTTATATAAACAATATAAATATCTCATTTTTAGTTTTATATTTTTGTTAATTAAATGTATATTTTAACTTTTAAAGTTTAAAATAATCGAATGAAATCCAATTTTATGAAATTGACTGTATGATTTTGTGATTTTAATTTGATACACTAAGTAAAAAATGGATTTTGTCGCTATTTTGCGCTGAAGTGTTGATTGAGCCCGGAATACCCAAAAAAATTAGAATCGCTCTGAGGGGCTAAAAATGGCCAAAACTGGTATGGGGAATTTGCCCCTATTTGGGGCTGGAAATTATAAATACAGGAAAGATTTGAATTTTAAAACAGCTGTCCGATAGCCGGCGGAAGTACTTTTTTGGTAACCGATTTTATGAAGTGAGGATGTGGAAAATGAAAAAATCAGACGCGGTTTTTACTCCTGGTAATTTGCTTCTGCGCTACGGGGTATAAAAAAATTGTAGATAAAATAAGGACTGCGCCACCCCAAAATCCCAGGGTCATTTTATTGATGTCTCCAAAAAAAATGAACGACATGATGATACCGTACACCGGTTCAAGGTTGGTGATGAGCGCCACCCGAAAGGCCGACAGTTCGCGCATTACGGATACACCCGCAACGTAAGCGAGCGATGTGCACACCGTTCCAAGCAGTACCAGGTAACCGATATCTGCGGGCTTCAACAGCATGGCCCGGGTATAGCCCGAGGTTATAAACAGGTATATGG